>NZ_JAVJSE010000039.1:0-47562 GCF_040219615.1 Thalassobaculum sp. | reverse complement strand
CGGAAGCAGCGGCGCGATGACACGCCACTCCAGATCCGTCAGATCGTGACGACGCTTCATCATCAAGCTCCCGCAGTTTGGAAGCTTGAATCACAATCAGCCCATAACGGGAATCCCCTTTATGGGTACAGAACCTAGCCGAAATCCTCGATCCAGGCGAGAGCGCTGCCGCGGTCGTCGAAGCCCCGCAGCACGCTCCTGTTCTCGCTCAGCTGCACATGCGTCGTATACAGCCGCACCAGGGCCTGGTTTGAGCTGTCGGCAGTGACGATCGCGATCCGCCTTCCCGGAACCGACAGCAAATCGGCCGCGATTGCTTTCAGATCGTCGGATGTCAGGTTCGAAAGATCGGCGTCTCGACAATCGATGATCTGGGAGAACGCCCGGTCGAAATCCGGATCCGCCAACAGCCCACGGGTGAGAGCCTGTGCATCTTCGAGAAAGTAGTCACCGACGATCTCGATTTCGATGAGGCGCCGGGCACGATCGATACGGTACTCCACCATCGCTCAGCAACCTGTCTTGGCGCCGAAGCGGACGATGGTCGTCCACCCGTTGCCGCCAGCCCAATCCAACGGCGGCAGGGTACAGTAAACGGAAGCAGCGGCTAAGTCGCCCGGCCGCTGTCTGAGCGGCGCCAGGTCCCGGTGGTTCAGATGTGGATCGGCCGTCCGTCCACCGCCAGCGCGGCTTCCTTGACGCCTTCGGACAGCGTCGGGTGGCCGTGGCACATGCGGGCGACATCCTCGGCCGAACCGCCGAACGCCATCGCCATGCAGATCTCGTGGATCAGCGTGCCGGCGTCGGGACCCAGGATATGGGCGCCCAGCACCCGGTCGGTCTTGGCGTCCGCCAGGATCTTGATCTGGCCCTCGGTGTCCAGGTTGGCGCGGGCCCGGCTGTTGGCGGTGAATGGGAACACGCCCTTGCGGTACTCGACCCCGGCCTCCTTGAGCTGCTCCTCGGTCTTGCCGACGGTCGCCAGCTCCGGCCAGGTGTAGACGATGCCCGGCACCAGGTTGTAGTCCACATGGCCGGACTGGCCGGCCATGATCTCGGCGCAGGCGACCCCGTCCTCCTCGGCCTTGTGGGCCAGCATCGGCCCCGGGATCGCGTCGCCGATCGCGAAGATGCCCTTCACGCTGGTCTCGAAGTCCTCGTCGACCACCACGAAGCCGCGCTTGTCGAGCTCGACGCCGAGCTTGTCGAGGCCGAGGCCCGCCGTCAGCGGCCGGCGGCCGATCGCCAGCAGCACCACGTCGGCGGTCATCTCCTCAGGCTGCCCGCCCTTGACCGGCTCCATGGTCAGCTTGACGCCCGACTTGCCGGCCTTGGCACCGGTGACCTTGGTCGACAGCTTGAACTCCAGGCCCTGCTTGGCCAGCGAGCGCTGGAAGCGCTTGGCGGTGTCGCTGTCGGTGCCGGGCACGATGCGGTCGAGGAACTCGACCACCGTCACCTTGGAGCCGAGCCGCTTCCACACCGAGCCGAGCTCCAGGCCGATGACGCCGGCGCCGATCACCACCAGGTGGCCGGGGACCTTGGTCAGCTCGAGCGCGCCGGTCGAGGTGACGATCTTCTTCTCGTCGACCTCGACACCGGCCAGCGGCGTCGACTCCGAGCCGGTGGCGATCAGGATCCGCTCGCAGGTCAGGGTCTGCTTGTTGCCGCCGCCGGACGGCTTGACCTCCACCTTGCCGGCCGCCGGGATCGAGCCCTCGCCCTGGATCCAGTCGATCTTGTGCTTCTTGAACAGGAAGCCGATGCCGTCGGTCAGGCCGGTGACGATGCCGGTCTTGGCCTGCATCAGCTTCTTCACGTCCAGCTTCGGCTTGCCGACCTCGATGCCGAACTCGGCCAGCTGGTGGCCGGCCTCCTCGAACTTGTGCGAGGCGTTCAGCAGCGCCTTGGACGGGATGCAGCCGACGTTCAGGCAGGTGCCGCCGAGCGCGGCCCGCTTCTCGACGCAGGCCACCTTCATGCCGAGCTGGGCGGCGCGGATCGCCGCCACGTAGCCGCCGGGGCCGGCGCCGATGACCACCAGGTCGTAGTTGTCCGCCATGGTTTCCTCGGAGTCGAAGTCGTTTCGGTTCGGGCGGTCAGAGGTCCAGCAGCAGGCGCCGCGGATCCTCGATCGCATCCTTGAGGCGCACCAGGAAGGTCACCGCCTCGCGGCCGTCGACGATCCGGTGGTCGTAGCTGAGCGCCAGATACATCATCGGCCGCACCTCGACCTTGTCGCCGATCGCCATCGGGCGAGGCTGGATCTTGTGCATGCCCAGGATGCCGGACTGCGGCGGGTTCAGGATCGGCGTCGACATCAGCGAGCCGTATACGCCGCCGTTCGAGATCGTGAAGGTGCCGCCCTGCATGTCGGCCAGGCTCAGCTTGCCGTCGCGGGCCTTCACCCCGAGCGCGTTGATCGCCTTCTCGACCCCGGCGAAGGACAGTTGGTCGGCGTCGCGCACGATCGGCACCACCAGGCCCTGCGGCGTGCCGACCGCGACCCCGATGTCGTAGAAGTTCTTGTAGACGATCTCGTCGCCGTAGATCTCGGCGTTGACCGCCGGCAGTTCCTGCAGCGCGGCGATCGAGGCCTTCACGAAGAAGCTCATGAAGCCGAGCTTGACGCCGTGCTTCTTCTCGAAGCTGTCCTTGTATTCGTTGCGCAGCGCCATCACGCCGGACATGTCCACCTCGTTGAAGGTGGTCAGCATGGCGGCGGTGTTCTGGGCGTCCTTCAGGCGCCGCGCGATGGCCTGGCGCAGCCGGGTCATCTTCACGCGCTCCTCGCGCGGGTCCTCCGGGCGCGGCGGCAGCGGGCCGGCGGCAGGCGCCGCACCGGCGGCCGGGGCGGCCGAGTAGCTGCGCTTGGCGCTGCCGGCCTCGATGGCCTTCTGGACGTCCTCCTTCACCAGCCGCCCGTCCTTGCCGGTCGGCTTGATCTTCGACGGATCCAGGTCGTTGTCCTCGACCAGCTTGCGGACCGCCGGCGACAGTGTCTTGACGTCGTGGGAGCCGGCGGCCTGGGCCGGGGCGGCGGCCGGAGCCGGCTTCGGCGCTTCCTTGGGAGCCTCGGCCTTCGCAGGCTCGGCGGCCTTCGGGGTCTCCGCCTTCGGGGCCTCCTTGGGCGCCTCCGGCTTCTTCGCCGCGGCCTTGGCGCTCTCGTCGATGTTGCCGAGCAGGGCGCCGACCGCGACCTCCGCGCCCTCCTTGGCGGCGATCTCAATCAGCACGCCGGCGGTCGGGGCGTTGACCTCGAGGGTCACCTTGTCGGTCTCGAGCTCGACCAGCGGCTCGTCCGCCTGGACGGCGTCGCCGACCGCCTTCATCCACTTCGCGACCGTCGCCTCGGACACGGATTCGCCGAGAGCCGGAACGGTGATCTGCGTCGCCATCGCCTATGCGCCTCTTGTCTGTCGTTCGGAAGCCGACGGGCGGCCGCGGCCGCCCGTCCCGAGATTGATGGGCCCGGTCACTCCGCGGCCATGCGGCCCTTGCGGACCGTGGCGCTGACGGTCAGCGCCTCGTCGACCAGCTTCTGCTGCTCGCGCACGTGGCGGCCGTGGTTGCCGGTCGCCGGCGACGCCGCCTCGCCCCGGCCGACATAGCGCGGCCGGCGGCAGGCGCCGTCGAGTTCGATCAGCACGTTCTCCAGCCGGCGGTCGAGGAAGGTCCAGCACCCCATGTTCTGGGGCTCCTCCTGGCACCACACCACCTCGGCCTGCGGGAACCGCGACAGCTCGTGCAGCAGGGCCTTCTCCGGGAACGGATAGATCTGCTCCATCCGCAGGAAGAACACGTCCTTGATGCCGCGCCTGGCGCGCTCCTCGTAAAGGTCGTAGTAGACCTTGCCCGAGCACAGCACGACCCGCTTGACGTCCATGTCGTCGCACAGGACCTCGTTGTCGTACATCACCCGGTGGAAGGTGGTCCCCGGCCCCATCTCGGCGAAGCTCGAGACGCACAGCTTGTGCCGCAGCAGCGACTTCGGGGTCATGATGATCAGCGGCTTGCGGAAGTCGCGCTTCAGCTGCCGGCGCAGGACGTGGAAGTAGTTGGCCGGGGTGGTGCAGTTGACCACCTGCATGTTGTCCTCGCCGCAGAGCTGCAGATAGCGCTCGAGCCGCGCCGAGGAATGCTCCGGCCCCTGGCCCTCGTAGCCGTGCGGCAGCAGCATCACCAGGCCGGACATGCGCAGCCACTTGGCCTCGCCCGACGAGATGAACTGGTCGACGATCACCTGGGCGCCGTTGGCGAAGTCGCCGAACTGCGCCTCCCACAGCACCAGCGCGTTCGGCTCGGCCTGGCTGTAGCCGTACTCGAAGCCGAGCACGCCGGCCTCGGACAGCGGGCTGTCGATCACCTCGTACTGCGCCTGCCCCTCCTTGACGTGGTTCAGGGGGACGTAGCGCTCCTCGGTGGTCTGGTCGATGTAGACCGAATGGCGCTGCGAGAAGGTGCCGCGCCCGGAATCCTGGCCGGACAGCCGGACCGGGTCGCCCTCGGCCAGCATCGTCCCGAACGCCAGCGCCTCGCCGAACGACCAGTCGACGCCCTCGCCGGACTCGATGGCCTTCCTGCGGCCGTCGATGAAGCGCTTCAGCTTGCTGTTCAGGTCGAAGTCGCCCGGCACCTCGCAGAGCCGGTCGGCGATCCGCTTCAGCTCCCCGATGTCGACCGCGGTCTCGCCGCGCCGGGCATCACCGGACGCCACCTTCAGGCCGGACCACTTGCCCTCGAGCCAGTCGGCCTTGTTCGGCTTGTAGGACAGGCCGGCCTCGAACTCCTGGGCCAGGTAGGCGTTCTGCTCCTCGACCAGCCGGTCGCCGTCGCCCTCGGGGATCACGCCCTCGCGGGTGAGCTGCTCGGCATAGAGCTGGCGGGTGCTCGGCTGCTCGCCGATCTTGGCGTACATCAGCGGCTGGGTGAACCGCGGCTCGTCGCCCTCGTTGTGGCCGAAGCGGCGGTAGCAGATCATGTCGACCACCACGTCGACCCCGAACTCCTGGCGGAACTCGGTGGCGATCCGGGCGACGTGGACCGCCGCCTCCGGGTCGTCGGCGTTCACGTGGAAGATCGGCGCCATGACCATCTTCGCGACGTCGGTCGGATACGGCGACGAGCGCGAGTAGTGCGGGCTGGTGGTGAAGCCGATCTGGTTGTTCACGATGATGTGGATGGTGCCGCCGGTGCGGTAGCCGCGCAGGCCGGAGAAATCGAAGGTCTCGGCCACCACGCCCTGGCCGGCGAACGCCGCGTCGCCGTGCAGCAGGATGCCCATGACCTTCTTGCGGTCGCGGTCGCCGCGCTGCACCTGCTTGGCCCGCACCCGGCCGAGCACCACCGGGTTGACGATCTCCAGGTGCGACGGGTTGGCGTTCAGGGTCAGGTGGACGTTGGCCTCGTCGAACTCGCGGTCCGCCGACACCCCCATGTGGTACTTCACGTCGCCGGAGCCGCCGGCGTCCTCGGGGTTCGCCGGGTTGCCCAGGAACTCCGAGATGATCGCCCGGAACGGCTTGTCCATGAAGTTGCAGAGCACGTTCAGACGGCCGCGGTGCGGCATGCCCAGCACCACCTCCTCGAGGCCGAGCTGGCTGCCGCGCTTGAGGATCTGCTCGAGCGCCGGGATCAGGGTCTCGCTGCCGTCCAGGCCGAAGCGCTTGGTGCCGACGTATTTGACCGCCAGGAACTTCTCGAAGCACTCGGCGGCGGTCAGGCGGTCGAGAATCGCCTTCTTGCCGCGGTCGGTGAAGTCGGTCTGGTTGCGGATCTGCTCGATCCGCTCCTGGATCCAGGCCTTCTGGGCCGGGTCCTGGATGTGCATGAACTCGACGCCGATCGACCCGCAATAGGTCGCCTCCAGCAGATCCATGATCTCGCGGAGCGTGGCGGTCTCGAGCCCGAGCACATGGTTGATGAAGATCGGCCGGTCCCAGTCGGCCTCGGTGAAGCCGTAGGTCTCCGGGTCGAGCTCGGGATGCGGCGTCGGCTCGTCGAGGCCGAGCGGATCCAGCTTGGCGCGCAGGTGGCCGCGGATCCGATAGGCCCGGATCAGCATGATGGCGCGCAGCGAGTCGAGGGTGGCGGCCCGCACGTCGGCAGCCGACGGGGCCGCGGCCCGGGCCGGCTTCCCGGCGGTCTTCAGGTTCTCGTTCGCCGGATCGACGGCGCCGATCACCTTGGTGCTGCGCGGCGCCCAGCTCGGACCCTCCGCGTCGCTCCGCGCGGCCCCGGCCTCGTCCTGCAACTGATCGAAATAGCTCCGCCAACTGGCGTCGACCGCGTTCGGGTCGGTCAGGTAGCGGGCGTAGAGCTCAGCCATGAACGGTGCATTGGCGCCGTTCAGGAAGGTCAGATCCGTGAAGTCCGTCGACATGAGCGCACACCGCCTCTCGTCACAACCGGATCGACCGTCCCTCCAGGCCGATCCGGCAACCGGCCTTGCCGGCGTCCCACCACGGGTCGATTGCGGTCGACCCAATCCAAATGGTCGTCGCAACCGCCCGACGGATCAAGGGCGGGACCCGGTCCCGCCCTTCTCCGCCTCAACAGGCCGCGCTCAGCCCTGCATCGCGGCGAGCATGGTCTCGCCGAGGCGTGCCGGCGAGTCCGACACCCTGATGCCGGCCGAGCGCATGGCCTCCATCTTGTCGCCGGCGCCGCCCTTGCCGCCGGCGATGATCGCCCCGGCATGGCCCATGCGCCGACCCGGAGGGGCGGTCACACCGGCGATGAAGCCGGCAACCGGCTTCTTAACCTTGGAAGTCTTAAGAAACTCTGCCGCTTCTTCCTCGGCCGATCCGCCGATCTCGCCGATCATGATGATGCCCTGGGTCTCGTCGTCGGCCAGGAACATCTCCAGCACGTCGATGAAGCTGGTGCCGTTCACCGGGTCGCCGCCGATGCCGACGCAGGTCGACTGGCCGAGGCCGGCCGCCGTGGTCTGCGCCACCGCCTCGTAGGTCAGGGTGCCGGACTTCGACACGATGCCGATCTTGCCGCGCTTGTGGATGTGCCCCGGCATGATGCCGATCTTGCAGGCGTCCGGGGTGATCACGCCCGGGCAGTTCGGGCCGATCAGCCGGGTCCTGGTGCCGCAGAGCGCGCGCTTGACCTTCAGCATGTCGAGCACCGGGATGCCCTCGGTGATGCAGATCACCAGCGGCAGCTCGGCGTCGACCGCCTCCAGGATCGAGTCGGCGGCGAACGGCGGCGGCACGTAGATCACGCTGGCGTTGGCGCCGGTCCTGGCGACCGCCTCGTGCACGGTGTCGAACACCGGCAGGTCGAGATGGGTCTGGCCGCCCTTGCCGGGGGTGACGCCGCCGACCATCTTGGTGCCGTACTTGATGGCCTGCTCGCTGTGGAAGGTTCCCTGGCTGCCGGTGAAGCCCTGGCAGATGACCTTCGTGTTCTTGTCGACCAGAACCGACATCAGGCTGCCTCCCTCACCGCTTTGACGATTTTCTCGGCGGCATCGCCGAGGTTGTCGGCCGACACGATCGGCAGGCCGGAATCCGCCAGGATCTGCTTGCCGAGCTCGACGTTGGTGCCTTCCAGGCGGACCACCAGCGGCACGTGCAGGCTGACCTCGCGGGCCGCCGCCACCACGCCCTCGGCGATCACGTCGCAGCGCATGATGCCGCCGAAGATGTTGACCAGGATGCCCTCGACGTTCTTGTCCGACAGGATGATCTTGAACGCCGCGGTGACCCGCTCCTTGGTGGCGCCGCCGCCGACGTCCAGGAAGTTGGCCGGCTCGCCGCCGACCAGCTTGATGATGTCCATGGTGGCCATCGCCAGGCCGGCGCCGTTCACCATGCAGCCGATGTTGCCGTCGAGCTTCACGTAGTTCAGCTCGTACTTGCCGGCCTCCAGCTCCGCCGGATCCTCCTCGTCCTCGTCGCGCAGCTCGGCGATGTCGGGGTGGCGGTACAGCGCGTTGTCGTCGAAGTTCATCTTGGCGTCGAGCGCGATGACGTCGCCTCCGCCGGTGACCACCAGCGGGTTGATCTCCATCATCGAGGCGTCCAGGTCGACGAACGACTTGTACAGCGCGGTCAGGAACTTCACCGCCGCCGAGACCTGCTTGCCCTCGAGCCCGAGGCTGAAGGCGATGCGCCGCGCATAATGCGGGCTCATGCCGGTCACCGGGTCGATCGGCATGCTGAGGATCTTGTCCGGCGTGTGCGCGGCGACCTCCTCGATGTCCATGCCGCCCTCGGTCGAGGCGATCACGGTCACCCGGCTGGTGCCGCGGTCGACCAGCAGCGACAGGTACAGCTCGCGGGCGATGTCGCAACCGTCCTCGACGTAGAGGCGCTTGACCTCCTTGCCCTGCGGGCCGGTCTGGTGGGTGACCAGGGTCATCCCCAGCATCCGCTCGGCCTCGGCCTTCACGGCGTCCAGCGACTTCACGACCTTCACGCCGCCGCCCTTGCCGCGGCCGCCGGCGTGGATCTGCGCCTTGACGACCCAGACGGGCCCGCCGAGCTTCTCGGCGGCCTTGACCGCCTCGTCAGGGGTGAACGCCACCCCGCCGCGCGGCACGGTCACGCCGAATTTGGCCAAGAGCGACTTGGCCTGATACTCGTGGATGTTCATGGTTCCCCGCTCGTGGTGTTGCGGCCGCCCGCCACGGCGACCGCCCGGACGACCGCGACGCCGGCCGTCTCGCTGCACTCTGCGTCGGATACGGGCGCGTCGGCCATCTCGCTTCCGGCTCGCATGAAGGGCGCGTCACTCTACGGCCGGGACCCGGCCGGAGCAACCGGCCGGACCGGATACCGACCGAGCGATCAGGCGCCCAGCTTCACCACCACCTCGTTGAGCGCCCGGACGGCGCCGACCGAATGGTCGAACATCGCCTTCTCGTCGGCGTTCAGCGAGATCTCGACGATCTTCTCGACGCCGCCGGCGCCGATCACCACCGGCACGCCGACATACAGCCCGTCCAGGCCGTAGGCGCCCTTGACGTAGGCGGCGCAGGGCAGAACCCGCTTCTTGTCCTTCAGATAGGACTCGGCCATCGCGATCGCCGAGCTGGCCGGCGCGTAGAACGCCGAGCCGGTCTTCAGCAGACCGACGATCTCGGCGCCGCCGTCGCGGGTGCGCTGGACGATGGCGTCGATCTTCTCCTGGGTGGTCCAGCCCATCTTGATCAGGTCCGGGACCGGGATGCCGGCGACCGTGGAGTAGCGGGTCAGCGGCACCATGGTGTCGCCGTGGCCGCCCAGCACGAAGGCCGTCACGTCCTCGACCGAGACCCCGAACTCCTGGGCCAGGAACAGCCGGAAGCGGGCGCTGTCGAGCACGCCGGCCATGCCGACGACCTTCTCGTGCGGCAGGCCGCAGGCATCGCGCAGCACGCCGACCATGACGTCCAGCGGGTTGGTGATGCAGATCACGAAGGCATCCGGGCAGTTCGCCTTGATGCCGGCGCCGACCGCGTTCATGACCTTGGTGTTGGTGCCGATCAGGTCGTCGCGGCTCATGCCCGGCTTGCGCGGGATGCCGGCGGTGACGATCACCACGTCGGCCCCGGCGAGCGCCGCGTAGTCGCTGGCGCCGGTCACCGAGGCGTCGAAGCCCTCGACCGGAGAGGCCTGGGCGATGTCGAGGCCCTTGCCCTGCGGCACGCCATCGACGATGTCGAACAGCACGATGTCGCCAAGGTCCTTGAGGCCGGCCAGCAGTGCCAGCGTGCCCCCGATGTTCCCGGCGCCGACGAGCGCGATCTTGTTGCGAGCCATGATCTCCCCTGTGTCGCAGCGGTGATGCGTCAAACACCCGCGGCGGCCGGCGGCGGAGAACGGCCGTCGGCGGCCGGAGGCGTGCGGGGCGACATACTCCGATTTCCCGGGCGGGGCAAGCGACCGGCGCTGCACTGCACGCATTCGGACCCGACGCCGCCGGATCGCCCGGACCGCGGGGTCCGGCACCGTGCACGGCATGACCCGGGTGCGCGCCGGTCTCGGCCGGGCCGTCACGCCGGTTCGGACCCCCGGTCCCCAGCCGATCCGGTCCCCGGCGGGGCGCCGCCTCGCCCCGGGATCGGTGCGCGGCCCGGCGATCGCTTGATCGAGACCGCCCGACCCGGCAGTCTCGCGGGATGCAGGGAAACGCCGGGAAGATCGACGTGGTGTCGACCACCACCGCCGCCGAGACCGCGGCGCTGGCCGAGCGCGCCGCCGGGCCGGTGCTGCAGGTCGGCGCCCGCGAGACCGTGGTCGACCGCGGCCCGCGCGCCTGGCGCCAGATGCTCGCCGGGGCCGACTTCACCGGGCTCGACGTGGCCGATGGCGACGGCGTCGACGTGGTCGCGGACCTGTGCTGGCCGTTCGAACGTCTGGACACGGCGCTCGGCGGGCGGCGCTACGGCCTGATCCTGTGCCAGCACGTGCTGGAGCATGTGAAGCGACCGTTCGACGCCGCCGACAACCTGGCTGCGCTGCTGGCCCCCGGCGGCACGCTGTATGTCGCCACGCCCTGGGTCCAGGCGTTCCACGGCTATCCCGACGACTACTGGCGGTTCTCGTTCCGCGGGCTGCTCGAGCTGTTTCCCGAGCTGCGGCCGGTCGACATGTACTACAGCGCGACCGGCAGCGGCCTGGACGCCGCCTACAAGATCACCGTCGACGGCCGGGTCGACCTGGACCGCACGCCGTTCGAGATCGAGGGCCGGCTGTTCGAGCTGAACTTCCCGCAGCACGACAACCTGGCGATGCTGCGCGACCAGCCCGAGCAGCCCAAGCTGCCGCTGGCCCGCCGCTACCTGCCGGCGATCTTCGTCAACCTGGTGCTGCAGGCCGCCTGAGCGCGGCACCCGGATCGGCGCTGCCCGGATCGGCGCTGCCCGGATCAGCGTTGCCCGGATCAGCCGCCCGAAGGCGGCGCCGCGGCCGGCTCCGGTGCCTTCGGCGGCTCGGCCGCCGGCTGGCCGGGCTGGCTGGCATTGGCCGCCTCGCGGGCCTCGAGGGTCCGGTCGATCCGTTCCGAGTACAGATCGTTCTCGGGGTTGGCGGCCTCGGCCGCCCGGTAGCGCTCGAGCGCAGCATCGTACCAGCCGAGGGCGAACAGCGTGTCGCCCCAGTCCACCAGGAACGCCTCGGAGTCGATCCCGAGATCCGCGGCGGTGGTGTAGCGGCGGTCGGCGAGCAGCTGGTTGCCGCCCTGCGCGTAGCCCCGGGCCAGCTGGTAGAACCGCTCGCCGATCTCCGGGTCGAGCCGCTTCGCGCGCTCGTACTGCCGCTGGGCCGCGTCCTCCTGGCCGAGGGCCGCGAAGGCGTCGCCGTAGAACGCCACGCCCAGCGCGTTCTGGTTGCCGATCTTGTTGGCGGAGTCGAAGTCGTCGAAGGCCCGCGCGGTCTGCTCGGCGCTCAGATAGGCCATGCCGCGCAGCAGGTAGGCGTTCCGGATGTTGGCGTCGGTGCATGTCCACGCCCAGCGGCGCTGGCAGTCGAGTAGCAGGGCGGAAGCGGAGGAGATCGTCGCTTCGTGCTCGTTGGCCGCGGAACCCTGGATGAACCGGTAGGCCAGCGCCTCGAACGGCGAGACGAAGTCGATCACCTGCAGCCCGAGTTCGTCGATCAGCGCCGCCGGCTCGCCGATCGGGATGTCGCCCTGCTTGACCAGCGCGCCGCGCACGGCGTGGTCGCCGCGGACCCGCCAGTGCGCGAGCTTGTCGTCCTGGGTGATCTCGATCACGACGGTCGCCGGCCCGAGCCCGAGGGCCGTCTCCGTGGCCCGCAGAAGATCGACGATGCCGAAATACGACGCCAGCTGCCCGACCGGCTGGACCTGGCCCTGCACCAGAACCTCGGCCTCGTCGAGCGACGCCACCTCGAGCTGGATCCGGCGCATCGCGTCGACCACCTGGTTGGCCACTATCTGGGGCGAGTAGCCGCGCTCCTCGAGATAGGGCGGCACCGTGTAGGCATGGACCTCGGCGACGCCCCAGCCGGAATAGGTGTTCATCGCCAGCAAGGCGGCGAAAATCGAGGCGGTGTAGGCGACGAGCGTGAAGTCCATGCGATCCCCTCCCATCCGCCCCGGCGGCCGCGGCGACCCGCGGCGCACCCGGCGGGCGGCGATCAGGCAACGCCGGACGCCGACGGGCGTTCCGTGCCGGGCTCGATCACACCGTCCGGGCGGCTCTCGCCATGATAGAGGGGATTGTATCCGGCCACGACGCACCGGGCGACCGCCGGCGCCGGGGCACCGGCCGCGGGCGCTATGCGGCCTTGCGGTCGCCCGTCAGGCGGGCGGCGGCCCGCTCGACGGTCCACAGCATCTCGAGTCCCGGCGCCAGGTCGGTGGCCACGAACTCGGCCCGTTTCTCGGGGCTGCCGCCGCCATTCGGGAAGCGCTGCTCCCATTCGTAGATCTTCACGGTCAGCCCGCAGAGCACCTGGGCCAGCGACTGCTGGTGCTGGGTGACCATGCGGCGGGTCGCCCGGAAGCTGTCGAGGGTGACGGCGTCCCAGTTCAGGATCTTCTGGCGGTCGAACCCGTTGAACCGGGCGGTCGCCGAGTTGACGAGCAGGGTCAGCAGCCCTTCGACCCGCTGGAACACCCGCCGGGTGTTGGCGTCGGACTGCAGGAACGAGGTCGCCGAGACATCGCGCATCCAACGGATGATCCGGTCGGCGACCGGCAGCGCGTACAGCAGGTAGCCCCGGTAGTATGACAGCGCCAGATAGGTGTCGGCGTAGTCCTCGAGCATGTCGGGAACCGCGTCGATGCCGACCCGCAGCGCCGCCGCCATCGACAGGATGCGCTGGCGGACCAGCGGCGTGGTCGACCCGTCGAGCTTGCGCATCATCCGGTCCAGGTCGTCGCCGCGCGCGCCGTCGCCGAACAGATGCACGGCCAGCGGCCGGGCGATGCCGCGCATCAGCGGCCGCAGCTCCGCCTGCTTGGCCGCCGACAGCCGCAGGGCGTCGAGGTCCAGCGGGTCGATGCCGGCCTGGCGCAGCCCGACGCGCAGGGAGTAAGGGTCGAAGGCCGGCAGCTCGCCGATCCGGCGCAGCAGGTCGATGTCGCGCTGCAGGGTCACGCCCTCGCCCGGGAAGAAGTCCGGCACCTGGTCGATCGCGATCTGCCCCGAGCCGCCGCGGTCGTCCCGGAACAGCTCGACCTTGGTCTCCAGCCGATGGTTCTTGATCAGCCTGGCGCGGGCGAGCGCACCGTTGGAGATCGGCAGGACCGACAACGGCAGGGTATGGATCGAGTCCCGGTCGTAGTCGGCGATCGTCGGGACTGGCAGAGTCGCGTCCGGCATCTGTTACCCCGCCCGCGACCGGGTACGAGGCTCGGCGCGGTTGTGTGAACTAATTTGCCGATAATTTTATGAATCTTTTATCGAACCCGCCATTCGTAGAACTACGGATCGCGTGCCGGTTCAGGCCGCCGCCTCGCCGCCGTTCTCGAAACGCGGCGCACGGCGTTCGACGCCCCAGAGCGCATCGAGCCCCGGCCGCAGGTCCGAGGCGATGAACTCGGCGCGCTTGTCCGGGCTGCCGCCGCCGTTCGGGAAGCGCTGCTCCCACTCGTAGATCTTCACGGTCAGGCCGCACAGCACCTGGGCCAGCGACCGCTGGTGTGCGGAGATCAGTTCGCGGACCCCGCCGAAGGTACCGACCGTGACCATTTCCCAGTTCACGACCGTGTGACGGTCGAAGCCGTCGAACCGCCGGATCACCGAGGCCGACACATGGGTGATGACGTCCTCGACCTGCTGGAAGGCCTGCCGGGCGTTCGGGTCGCTGCGCAGGAAGGAGTTGTCGCGGACCTCGCGCATCCATTCCAGGATCCGGTCGAGCACGGGCAGCGCGTACTGGAAGTAGCTGCGGTAGTAGGACAGCGCCAGGCAGGTGTCGCCGTAGTCCTCGAGCATGTCCGGCAGGGCGTCGATACCCACCTTCAGGCCGGCCGCCATCGACTGGATGCGGGCACGCACCTTCGGGGTGTTCGGGTAGGCGATCATATGGATGATGGCTTCCAGGTCGTCCGGATCGACCGTGCCGTCGCCATACAGATGGACGATCAGCGGCCGCGTGATGTTGCGCATCAGCGGCAGCAGCTCGGCACGCTTGGCCGGCGACAGCCGCAGCGCCTCCAGGCTCAGCACGTCGACACCGGCCTGGCGCAGTCCGATGCGCAGCGTATAGGGGTCGAATGCCGGCAGCTGGCCGATCCGGCGCAGCAGCGCCATGTCGTCCTGCAGGCCGGCCGGGTCGCCCGAGAAGAAGTCGGGGATCTCGTCGATGGCGATCTGGCCGGAGCCGATGCCGGTCTCGCGGAACAGCTCGACCCGGGTCTCCAGGCGATGATTCTTGATCAACCGCGCCTTGCTCAGCGCGGCGTTCGACACCGGCAGCACGGTCAACGGCAGTGTATGGATCGAGTCGCGGTCGTAGTCGGCGATTACCGACCCGGGCCGCATCGCATCCGGCATTGCTGTCCCCACACCCAGGCCCTTGAATTCAAAGCCCGTTCCCCGCTTAAGCGGTCATTAAATCAATTTTTTATCAGCATTTTATGCAAAACACAAACGACGGCGACCCGCTCACGGAGCCGTGAACCGCCCGGCCGCGAGCTTCGGAGGCCTCCGCCTGCAACGACCGCGCGGTTCGGAGGGGGTTCTCAACCGGGTGCCGGGCACGGCACACTGCGCAAAAGGAAAATCCGGACACATCATGATTCAGGTCGTCGCCCCGGTCGGGGCATTGCTGGCCAGCGTGGCCCTGCTGCTGATGGGAAACGGCCTGCAGGGAACGCTGCTCCCGATCCGCGCCGAGATCGAGACATTCGGCCCGGTCGCCATCGGCGTCATGGGCTCGGCCTACTTCCTGGGCTTCGCGCTCGGCTGCCTGTACGGCCCGGTGGTGGTCGGGCGGGTCGGGCACATCCGCACCTTCACCGCGGCCACCGCGCTCGCCTCCACGGTGGCGCTGGCCCACGCCATGATCACCGAACCCTGGGCCTGGTGGCCGTTCCGCGCGCTGACAGGCTTCGCCTTCGCGATCCTGTACATGGTCATCGAGAGCTGGCTGAACGAGCGCGCCAGCAACGAGACCCGCGGCACCGTCATGTCGATCTACACGGTCATCAACCTGACCGTGATCATGGCAGGCCAGATGCTGTTGACGGTCTACGACCCGGCGTCCTTCGCGCCCTTTGCCCTGGCCTCGATCCTGGTGTCGCTGGCGGCACTGCCGGTAGCGCTGACCACCGCGCTGGCGCCGGCCCCGCTGCGAAGCACCAAGATACGGCTCATGCGGCTCTACCGGATCTCGCCGGTCGGATTCATGGGCGCCTTCGCGGTCGGGCTCGGGAACGGCGCGTTCTGGTCGCTGGCGCCGGTGTTCGCGACCGGCAGCGGCCTCACCGTCAACGGTGTCGCGACCTTCATGAGCCTGGTGGTGCTCGGCGGCGCGATCGGCCAGTACCCGCTCGGCAAGCTGTCCGACCGCACCGACCGCCGCCGGGTGATCCTGGGGGCGACGATCGGCGTGTGCGCGACCGCTGCCCTGCTGCCGGTGGTGGCCGGCCTGTTCGCGCCCGGACTGTATGTCGGGGCCTTCCTGTTCGGCCTGACCGCCATGCCGGTCTACTCGCTGTCGGTCGCGCACATGAACGACTTCGTCGAGCCGGACGGGTTCGTGGAGGCGTCCTCGGGCATGCTCATGGTGTTTGCGATCGGCGCGATCGCCGGCCCGATGATCGCCTCCTGGGCGACCGGCATCGCCGACGCCGACCTGCTGTTCCCGTACATCGCGGTGGTCTATCTCGGCTTCACGGGGTTCGTGGTGGTCCGGATGCGGGCGCGGGCGGCGCCGGCGCCGGAGGACCGCCCGGACTTCGTTGCGACACCGGGCACCTCGCCGGCCCTGGGCGCCCTCGATCCGCGCTCCGACGCCGAACCGCATGCCACCGACGTCGCTGCCGCTACGCACGGCGAATCGGTGGCCGCCGCGCGGGATGACGGCGATCCGACCGCGGGAAACGCCACCGATCGCGGCATGGTGTCGCGGCCACCCCCGGAACAGTCTTGAAATAATCGGGCTCAGGCGCTAAGTGAGGCGCCTTCGAGTTCCCATCATACACGCGCCCCGTTGGTCGAATGCCGGCCAGCCTGCGCGTCGTTCGCGCCTGAGAGCCGGCAATCGGCCCGTATTTTCGGCGCGACGCCATAACATCGAGAGGAGGTTCTGTATGGCTGATAAGCCGCTCGCCGGACGCGTCATTGCCGTAATGCTTGCCAATGGTTTCGACGAAATCGAATTCACCGAGCCGCAGAAGAAGCTGATCGAGGCCGGCGCCACCACCAAGGTGGTCTCGCGCGCCAACGGCTTGGTCAACGGCTGGTACGAAGGTTCCTGGGGCCACTTCTTCCCGGTCGACGTCGATCTGGCGGAGACCCTGGCGGTCGATTTCGACGGCCTGGTGGTTCCCGGTGGGTTCCGCGCGGTCGAGAAGCTGTCCGAGGAACCGCATTCCAAGCGCGTTCTGAAGGCGTTCATGCGCGCCTCCATGCCGGTCGCCGTGATCGGCGACGCCGGCAAGCTGCTGGCTGTCGTCGAGGCCGCCAAGGGCCGCACGCTGACCTCGAGCGAGGAGGCCAAGGCCGACCTGGAGACCGCCGGCGCCAGCTGGGAAGCCGGCCCGGTCGTGGTCGAGGGCTCGCTGGTCACCGCCAACGGCGTCGAGGGCGTGCGTGAGGCGATGGATCGCTTCATCGAGGTCGTCGCCGCCTACGAGCGCGAGACCGACGCCCAGGCAGCCTGATCACGGCCGCCTGATCCCGGCGCCGCGATCGCGCGGACCGGACCGAAGAATCGCCGCGAAAGCGACGCCGACGGAACCGTCGGCGTCGTTTTTCGTTGGAGCGCCCGCCCTCGAATCCGCCTAGTGTCCGTTTCCATGATGAACCCCCAGCAGCCCTCGACCAACCCGGCCGCAGCCGACGTGCCGCGTACCATCGCGAGCCCGTGCGTCGGGGTCTGCCAGATCGACCGCGACACCCGCTTCTGCCTCGGGTGCTGGCGCACCATCGAGGAGATCGCGCACTGGTCGCGCTATGGCGATCCCCAGCGCCTGGAGGTGCTGGAACGCCTGCGCGAGCGCCAGCGCGAAGCCGGCCAGGACCGCCGCCGGGTCACGAGGCGGCGCCAGGCCCGGCAGGATTCCGCCGGAACCCCTTGACCGCTTGAAGACCCGGAGCCCGCCGTGACCGACTGCCTGACCGAATTGCTGGCCGACCGCGGCCACCTGATCGCCGACGGCGCGATGGGCACCAACCTGTTCGCGCTCGGCCTCGAGACAGGCGATTCCCCGGAGCTGTGGAACGTCGAGCACCCCGACCGGGTGGCGACGGTGCACCGGGACTTCCTGGCCGCCGGCTCCGACATCGTGCTGACCAACAGCTTCGGCGGCAGCCGCCATCGCCTGAAGCTGCACCACGCCCAGGACCGGGTCCGCGAGCTGAACGCCGCCGCCGCCCGCATCGCCCGCGCCGCGGTCGACGCCCATGCCGCGCGCACCGGCCGGCGGGCCCTGGTCGCCGGCTCCATGGGGCCGACCGGCGAGCTGTTCGTGCCGCTCGGCAGCCTGACCGCGGACGAGGCCGTCGCGGCCTTCGCCGAACAGGCCGCCGGCCTGGCCGAGGGCGGCGTCGATCTGCTGTGGGTCGAGACCATGTCGGCGCCGGAGGAGGTCTCGGCCGCGGTCGCCGGGGCCGCCCGGACCGGGCTGCCGGTGGTGGTGACCATGACCTTCGACACCAACGGCCGCACCATGATGGGGCTGACGCCGGGCGGTTTCGCCGACTTCGCGCGCAGCCTCGACCCGGTTCCGGCGGCGATCGGCGCGAACTGCGGCGTCGGGCCGGCCGAACTGGCCGACAGCATTCTGGCGATCACCGCTGCCGACCCGGCCGCCATGGTCGTCGCCAAGGGCAATTGCGGCATACCGCAGTATGTCGAGGGGCAGATCGTCTACAACGGCACGCCCGAGGCGATGGCCGCCTATGCCCGGCTGGTGCGCGACGCCGGCGCCCGCATCGTCGGCGGCTGCTGCGGGTCGACCGCCGTGCACGTCAAGGCGATCGCCGACGCCCTGGCCGGCTACGTCCCGGGCGCGCGCCCCGACCTGGCGCGCGTCACCGAGGTGCTGGGCGCCCCCTGGGCGAAGCCCGGGCGGCTGGCCGGCAGCGAGATCGGCGGCCCCGGCGGCCCCGGCGGCCCCGGCGGCGACGACTCCGAGCGGCGGCGCGGCCGCCGGCGGCGAGCCTAGAACCGACAGAAGGAGCCCGCGATGCCCGGTCCGATCTTTCACATGCTGGCGGGGGCGCCGGCCCCGGTCGCCCCTTACAGCCACGCGGTCGAGACCGACGGCTGGGTGCTGGTCACGGGCCAGCTGCCGACCGACCCGGACGACGACGCCACGCCGCTGCCGGACGGCATCGAGGCCCAGACCCACAAGACCATGGACAACCTGCGCCGGGTGCTCGCCGGCCTCGGCCTCGGCTTCGAGCATGTGCTGCAGGCCCGGGTGTTCCTCACGCATTTCGAACGCGACTACGCCGCCATGAACGCGGTCTACGCCGCCTACTTCCCCGCCGAGCGGCGCCCGGCCCGCACCTGCATCGGCGTCACCGCTCTGGCCCGCGGCGGGCTGGTCGAGATCGACTTCGTGGCCAGGCGGCCCTGACCAGCGCCCCTGAACCGGACCCGCGCCGCTCCCGGCCGCCGGGGCATTGCCGCCAGGGCGGAACGGGATCACCGCCGTTCGGCCCGGTTGGCCGTTACCGCCGCGCGGTCTACGTCATTGACCGTTGGTTGTGACCGAACGGAGCCAGGACGATGAGCTTCCAGGACGAACTCGCGGGCATCAAGCGGATGTCGGTGGAGAAGCGCGGCGCCGAGGTGATCGCCGCCTACGAGAAGGGCATCGACGAGCTGCGCGCCGACGGCATCGCCGGCCGGGCCCTCGCGGTCGGCGACAGCATGCCCGGCTTCGCGCTGCCGAACGCCGACGGCGCGACGGTGCGGTCCGCCGACCTGCTGGGCCGGGGGCCGCTGGTCGTGACCTTCTACCGCGGCGGCTGGTGCCCGTACTGCAATCTCGAGCTGCGCGCCTACCAGGCCCAGGCCGCGCGTCTGGCGGCGGCAGGTGCCACGGTCGTGGCGATCTCGCCGGAGGTTCCCGACGAGACCGCGAAGACCGTCGCGAGCAACGCGCTGGCGTTCGACGTCCTGAGCGACGCCGGCAACGCGGTCGCCCGGTCCTTCGGCCTGGTGTTCCGGCTCAGCGACGAGCTGGTGGAGATCTACCGGCGCAACGGCAACGACCTGGAGAGGCGCAACGGCGACGGGTCCTGGGAGCTGCCGGTCCCCGGCACCTTCGTGGTCGATGCCGACGGCCGGGTCGCCCTGGCCGACGTCGACCCGGACTACACCCGGCGGCTCGACCCCGAGCAGGTGATCGCCGCGGTCGAACGGCTGGCCCGTTAACCGATCCGAAACCGGCCCGGCGCTTTACTCCGGTTCGCGGGGGCGCTCCCCTGCCGCACCGGAAACCGCAACGGGCTCGGGAATGACCGCCGGCGAGAACGACCCCTGGACCGACCCGTCCGATCAGGCCATCGAGGCCGCCGCCGACCGTATCCTGGGATTCCCCGCCGCGGTCGACCGCGGGATCGTCAAGGATATCGACCCGGACGCCACGGAGATCACCTGGATCGAGCGGCCCGACCAGCTCGACGAGCCGAAGCTCGCCTTTCTGCTGGAGCACTGGCGGGCGCTGGCCGACAAGGCCGGCGGCATCCCGGACCGCAGCGAACTCGACGTGCTCGACCTGGTGCCGACGATCGGCAACCTGATGATGCTGGAAGCCGAGCGCGACGGCTTCGACGCGGTCTACCGGGTCTACGGTACCGGCGTCGCCGACCGGGCCGGGCGCGACTGGACGGGGTACCGGGTCTCCGAGATGAACCGCATCACCAGGACACCGGCGGCACTGCTGTACCGGAGCTGCTACCGCGCGGTGTCCCGGCGGCCGGCGCCGCTGTATACTGAGCATGCGTCGGCGAAATGGCTCGGCGTGTATACGTGGCGGCGCCTGATCCTGCCGCTGTCGCAGGACGGTGTCGCCTGTGCCCGCTATCTGGTCGGCAACCTGCCGGTCGGACAGCGTGTCCTCTCGAAGCAGGAGGTCGAGGAACAGCAGCGACGCATCCGATCGGGCTGAACAGTCGACCGCACGCATCCAGGGGATCACCAAGTTGACCGAAGACCCGGGCCGCAAGGCCGCGCCGTCGCCCGACGGCACGGACTGGATCGATCCGACCGACGCCGCCATCGCGGCGGCGGCGACGGAAATCCTGCGCGCGTCCGGCGAGGTCGCGCCCGGCGTCGTCAAGGCCATCGACGCCTGCGTCGAGCGGATCGCCTGGATCGAGCGCCCCGACCAGCTGGATGAGCCGAAGCTGGCCTTCATGCTGGAGCACTGGTTGTCCCTGAAGGCGGCGGCCGGCGGCATCCCGGACCGCGGCGCCGTCGACGTGCTCGACCTGGTGCCGGCGCTCGGCAACCTGATGATGCTGGAGCCCGAGCGCGACGGCTTCGACGCGGTGTACCGGGTCTACGGCACCGCGGTGGCCGACCGGGCGGCCCGCGACTGGACCGGGTTCCGGGTGTCCGAGATGAACCTGACCACCCGGACTCCGGCGGCCCTGCTGTACCGGGCCTGTTACCGCGCCGTATGCCTGCGGCCGGCACCGCTGTTCAGCGAGCACCTGTCGCCGCCCTATCTCAACGCCCGCTCCTGGCGCCGGCTGATCCTGCCGCTGTCCGATCGCGACAGGCCGTGCGCGAGGTTCCTGGTCTGCAACCTGCCGGTCGGCCATCGGATCCTGTCCGGGGCCGAGGCCGAGGAACTGGAACGCCGCATCCAGCGGCCGATCCCGCAGACCTACCCGCGCGCCGGTTGACATCCCCCGGGCGGGCGCCACAGCCTGCTGCCCGGTGTCGGACCGGTCCCGGCCTGCGCCGTCGCCCCGTGGCCACCGGAGCCCGACCGTGACCTTCCTGCGCAGCCTGTTCGCGGTGGCCGTGCTGGCCGCCGCCGGAGCGGCCGGCTACTGGCTGTATCTGCGGCCGGTCCCGGTCGAGACCGCGGCTGCCCGGCGCGGCGACGCCGCCGAGATCGTCTACGCCACCGGCGTCGTGGAGCCGCGGACCTGGGCCAAGGTCACGCCGCTGCTGCGCGAGCGCATCACCGCGCTGTGCAACTGCGAGGGCGAGGCGGTCGCGACCGGTGCCGAACTCGCCCGCCTCGACGACCGCGAGGCCCAGGCGGCGCTGGCCGAGCTCAAGGCGCGGCTGCGCCTGGCCCATGACGAGCTCGAGCGGCAGGCGGTCCTGGCCGGGCGGAACGTGACCAGCCAGCAGGCCCTCGACCGGGCCCGCAGCGAGGTCGCGCAGTACGAGGCGCTGGTGGCCGGCCAGAGCGCCCGGCTGGAGAGCTACCTGCTACGGGCGCCGATGGCCGGCGTGGTGCTGCGGCAGGACGGCGAGGTCGGCGAGATCGCGGAGCCCGGAACCGTGCTGTTCTGGGTCGGCCGGCCGCGCCCGCTGCTGGTGATCGCCGACGTCAACGAGGAGGACGTGCCGCGGATCGCGGTCGGCCAGCGCGCGCTGCTGCGGTCCGACGCCTTTCCCGAGCGCGAGCTGGCGGCGGTGGTCGACAGCGTCACCCCGAAGGGCGACCCCGTGACCAAGACCTTCCGGGTGCGGCTCCGGCTGCCGGCGGACACGCCGCTGCATATCGGAATGACGGTCGACGTGAACGTCGTGGTCCGGGTGTCCGAGGAAACCTTGCTGGTCCCCGGCTTGGCGGTCGAGGGCGGCGCGGTGTTCGTCGCCGAGGACGGCGTCGCGCGACGCCGGCCCGTCGAGGTCGGCATCCGGGGCATCCGCGCCACCGAGATCCGGTCCGGACTCGGCCCCGGCGAGCGGGTCGTGGTGCCCTATCCGCCGGACCTGACGGACGGCGCGCGCGTCACCGTCCGGCCCGAGTGACCCGGCCGTGCGGCTGATCCTCGACATCGCGGTCACCCACATCGCCGGGCGCGGCCGCCAGACCCTGGTCGCGGTGCTGGGCGTGGCGGTCGGCGTCGGGTTCTCGATCGCCATGGCGGCGCTGATGCAGGGCGGGCAGGACGATCTGATCGCCAAGCTGGTCGACACCATGCCGCATGTGGAGATCACCGACGACCGGCGGCAGCCGCCGACGCAGCCGGCGGAGGCGGCGTTCGATGCCGTGGCCATCGCCGGCCTGCGCCCGCGCGAGGACCGCCGCGGCATCATCAACCCGACGGCGGCCTTCACCTGGCTGCGGGAATGGGTGCCCGGCCGCGTGGCCGCGAGCCTCGAGACCCAGGGCGTGATCCGCTATCTCGGGCGCGACGTCGGCGCCACCGTCGTCGGCATCGAGCCGAAGGCCGAGCGCGGCGTCTCGCCGATCATCGGGAATTTTGTCCAGGGCAGCTTCGAGGCCCTGGGCGCCGGCGGCAACAACGCCGTGATCGGCGACCGCATGGCGGCGCGGCTGGGGGCCGGGATGGGCGACACCGTCACCGTGGTGGCGGCGACCGGACAGTCGCGCGGCTTCAAGATCGCCGGGCTGTTCCACACCGGCATCACGGCGCGCGACGAGCACGAGGTCTACGTCCTGCTCAAGAGCGCCCAGATCCTCGACGAGCGCATCAACGTCATCAACCAGATCCGGATCAAGCTGGACGACCCGGCGGCGGCTCCGGCGGCCGCGCGCCGCGCCGAGGCGCGGCTCGGCTACAAGTCGGTGTCGTGGCAGGAGGCCAACCGGCAGATCCTGGAGGCGGTCGTGGTGCGCAACGTCATCATGTACACGGTGGTCGCCGCCATCATGCTGGTCGCCGGCTTCGGCATCTTCAACATCATCTCCACGATCACCCACGAGAAGGCACGCGACATCGCCATCATGAAGTCGCTCGGCTTCAGCCGGGGCGACATGCAGCGGCTGTTCGTGCTGGAGGGCGTGGCGATCGGCGCCGCCGGCTCGGCGCTGGGCTGGCTGCTCGGCTTCGCCCTGGTCTACGCGCTCTCGCTGGTGCATTTCGAGCTGTCCGCCGGCGGCCGCGAGCTGACCCGGCTGCCGATCGCCTGGGATCCCCTGCACTATGCGATCGCGGCCGGCTTCGCGGTCGCCTCGGCGGCGGTCGCCGGCTACCTGCCGGCGCGGCGGGCCGCCCGCCAGCATCCGGTCGACATCATCCGGGGCGCCTCGTGATCCGGTGCACGTCATGAGCGCGCTGATCGAGGCCGAGGGGCTGACCAGGATCCTGCCGGAGGTGGTGCCGGTGACCCTGGTCGAGGACGTCACCCTGGCGATCGGGACGCGCGAGTTCGTCGCCATCACCGGGCCGTCCGGGTCGGGCAAGTCGTCGCTGCTGTACCTGCTCGGCCTGCTCGACCGGCCGACCGCCGGGACCCTGCGGCTGGCCGGCGAGGACACCGCGCCGATGAACGAGGCGGCCCGGGCGGCGCACCGGCTGGCCCTGATCGGGTTCGTGTTCCAGTTCCACTTCCTGCTGCCGGAGTTCACCGCCCGCGAGAACGTCGAGATCCCGATGCGCCGGCTGGGCCGGCTGCCGCGCGAGCGGTCCCGGGCGCGGGCCGGCGAGCTGCTGGAGTCGCTGGGGCTGGCCGGCCATGTCGACAAGCGGCCCGACCAGCTGTCCGGCGGCCAGCGCCAGCGGGTGGCGGTCGCCCGGGCGCTGGCCAACGACCCGCCGCTGGTGCTGGCCGACGAGCCGACCGGCAGCCTGGACAGCCAGAGCTCCGAGCAGGTGTTCGCGATCCTCGCCGACCTGGTGCGCGAGCGCGGCAAGACCGTCGTCGCCGTCACCCACGACCTGGAGCTGGCGGCCCGCATGGGGCGGCGCATTCACCTGGTCGACGGCCGCCTGGTCAGCGACGAGCGGGCCGCCGGCCCGGCGCCCGGCTGACCCGCCGTCACAGCCGCTCGACCTCGCACCATGAGCAGCGCAGCGGGATCGAGCCGCTGACCGGGTCCGACCGGCCGGTGTCGATGGCCGCGTTGATGTTGGCGGCCAGCGGGTGCGACCCGTCGTAGGGGCTGCCGTCCGGCCCGTCGACCCACCAGCCGTGCTGGCCGAACACCGCGCCGGCCGGCAGGTCGCGCAGGATCGAGACCCGCGCCACCGCCCGGCCGCGCGCGGTCACGACCGCCGCCCAGTCGCCCTGCGCCAGGCCGCGCGCCGCCGCGTCCGCGGCCGCCATCTCGACCACCGGGTCCGGCATCAGCCGGCGCAGCGAGGCGATGTTGCGGTGCTGGCTGTGGCAGTAGGCGACGGTCTTGGCCGAGCCGAGGCGCAGCGGGTAGCGCGGGTCGGCCGGGATCAGGTCGGCCGGCTCGAAGGCCGGCACCGGCCGCTGGCCGTGGTCGTGCAGCCGTTCCGAATACACCTCGATCCGGCGGGTCGGGGTCGGAAAGCCGCGCGGCATGCCGTCGGCATCGGCCGCCGCATGCGCCTCCAGCACGGCCTCTCCGCCGACCGCCAGCCCCTCCGGCGACGCCCGTAGCGCGGCGACCGTCAGCCCGGTATCGGCCAGCACATGGTCGTGGCCGGCGTCGGCGCTGCCGCCGAAGAACAGGTCGGAAAGCCCGAGCCGATCGGCCAGGCCGAGCACGATGTCGGTGTCGGACCGGGCCTCGCCGACCGGCGCGACCACCGGCGGCCTGAGCTGCACGCGCCGCAGGCCCTCCAGGCTGGAGTCGAAGCCGGTGCGCAGGCCCTCGCGCTCCCAGGACGTCGCCGCCGGCAGCACGATGTCGGCATGGCGCGCGGTGGCGTTCAGGAAGAAATCGGCGTGGACGTGGAACTCGAGGGCGGCGAGCGCCCGGGCCGTCACGTCGGCGTCCGGCTGCGACACCAGCAGGTTGGTGCCGAACGACACCAGCATCCGCACCGGATAGGGATCGCGGTCCAGCACCGCCCGCCAGACGTCGCGCGCCGTCACCCAGCCGTTCAGGCCCGGGCCGAGCGGCCGCGCGTCGAGCCCGAGCGCCTTGGCCCGCTGCCACGGCGCGAGCAGGTCGCCGCCGGCGATGTCGCGGAACGCCGCCGCCCCGCCCGGCACGTTACCGCCCGCCTTCCCGTAGCTGCCGGTCAGGGCGTAGAGCAGCGAGATCGCCCGGTCGGTCTGGGTGGCGGTCGGGCTCTGGCCGACGCCGTTCCAGGCGTAGTAGGCGACCGAGCCGGCCTCCGCGAGGCCCCGGGCCGCCGCATCCAGGTCCTCGGGCGCGACCCCGGTCACCGCCGCCACCCGGTCGGGCGGCCATGCGGCGGCGGCCTCGGCATACAGTTCGAACGCGCTGCGGCAGGCGACCCGGCCGTCGACCGTCGCCACCTCGATGCTCGACCACAGCGCCGGCTCGCCGCCGTCGAGCCAGTCGCCGCGGCCGGCATCGAAGCGCAGTCGGCGGCCCTCGGCATCGACCGCCAGCAGAACGTCGTCGCAGCCGTCCGGCAGGAGGTCGCCCGGAACGAGGTCGCTGGCGCGCAGGAACCGCCCGCTGTCGGCGCGCACCAGCAGCGGCCCGTTGCTCCAGCGCGCCATGAAGCCGGCGTCGAAGCGGCCGCGCTCGATCAGCAGGTTGGCGAGGCCGAGGGCGAGCGCCTGGTCGGTCCCCGGCCGCACGGGCAGCCACGGGTCGGCCCGGCGGGCCAGGCCGGTCGGCCTCGGATCGACGACGATCAGCCGGGCGCCGCGCCGCATCGCCTTCTGGACCTCGACGGCCCGGGCCAGCCAGGTGGCCGACGGGTTGTTGCCCCACAGCAGCACACAGTCGGCGTTCGCGAAATCCGGCGTGCCGATGTCGGTCCCGAAGGTGAAGCGGCTGGCGAAGTCCTTGTGCCAGTTGCAGATCTCGGTTCCGTAGATGGTGTTCGGGCTGCCATAGGCGCGGATCAGCCGCTCGATCCAGGCGATCGAATCGGAGATGTGGGTCCCGCTCGGCGTGGTGACCGAGAACGCCACCTGTTCCGGGCCGTGCTCGGCGGCGACCGCGGCCATCCGGCCGGCGATCTCCGACAGCGCCTCGTCCCAGGAGACCGGCACCCAGCCGGGGTCGGCGGCGCCCTTCGGCGCCGTGCGCCGCATCGGCCGGGTCAGGCGGTCGGGGTGATAGACCAGCTCGGGGGCGGCCCGTCCCTTGGGGCACAGCTTCTCGCCGCTCGGATGGTCGGGCAGCGGCTCGATCCCGGTCAGTCGGCCGTCCGCAACGACGGCGACGCAGCCGCAGCGCGACCGGCACTGGGTGCAGAAGGCGGGAGTACGGACAGTCGGCATCGGGCGGGCCTCGCGGGTGGTCTCCCAGTCTAGGGACGACCGGACGGGGCTGGGAAGCCGGGCAGCACTACTCGGCACGCAGGCGCGCGATCATCGTCCGCACCGCCTGCATCTGGACGCCGCCGCGCTCGGCATAGGCCTCGCCGCTGTAGCCCCACCAGTCCCAGCAGCCCTGCGGATTGCCGCCCCAGCCGAGCGCATCCCACGCCGGCGTCCAGCCCGTTGTCTGGGGATACAGGACGACGATCCGGTTGGCCTCGGCCCAGCGGTTGTAGCCGGCGTCCCAGACGAAGTCGTCGTCGACCGCCTCGACATTCTGGCTGCAGCCGTGCAGCGCGACATGCAGCCGGCAGCCGGCATCCGCGGAGTCGCAGGCCGCCGGCACATAGACGTAGCCGATGTCGGCGAGGCTGGCGCTCTTGGTCCCGGCGTCGAAGAACTCGCGCTGGTCGAAGCCGATCAGGCGCTCGCGCCGCGGCTCTGCCGGCATCCCGGCGAACCCGTCCGGCAGCAGGTGGCGGAGCAGCTCGCCGGCGGCGTCGCGATCGCAGTCGACGACGAAGGGCGGCGCCTGCTCGGCACAGGTCAGCTTGCGGAACCGGCTCTCACCGCGGAAGTCGTCGACCGGAAAGCCGTGCCCGGCGGACACGGTGCTGACCACCGCCAGGCGGTCGCCGGTCACCCCGGCCCGGCGGTAATACTCCGCCAGGACCGCCCCGGTCGCCGGCGGGACCACGGTGTCCCGGGTTCCATGGAACAGCCAGACCCGGTCGTCGGCGAGGTTGGCGGGATCGTCGATCCCGGCTCCGGCCCGGGTCACGTCGGTCACGGTGATGGCCCGCTCGACGGTCGGCACCTCCGGCAGTTCGCCCCACCAGCCGGCCCAGGCCTCCACCGTGTCGCGGGCCACCCGGGTGCACACGCTCAGGGCGGTCAGGGTGCGGCCGTAGGGGTGGATGGCGAGCCACCAGGGCTCGTCGGGCGGTTCGGCGCAGCCGTAGGGCCCGCCCGCCACCAGTCCGGCCCCTTCGATCACCCGGGAGAACGCGACATGCAGCTGGTGCGCGAAGAACGCGCCGGACGAAAGGCCGGAGACCGTGACCGAGTCCTGGCCGAGCCCGGGAACCGCCTGCAGCCGAGCCGGCTGAGCGACCACGGCACCGGCCCAAAGGCACATCAACGTTCCGAGGAGCCAGCGCATCGGTGCAATCCTTCCGGGACCGGTTCGCGGCGGCCACGGTGCCACATCGGCCCGGCCGGGGAAACCATGCAGGGACTTCGAAAGTCACCCGGACATTTTTCACAAATGCTGGCAGGCGGAGCGATTCACTTCAGCGAACTTCGCTTCGCCTTGGAAACCACGATTCCCCGCACCGACACCCGACTAAGCGGCTCGAATTAATGATTCATTGAAGATCGGCATGATACGCCCCCGCCATGCTGAAGATCTACGACTGCATAGCCGATCGGCACGAAGCCTGGCTGGTTGTCCTGGCCGGGGCCGTCTGTCTGTTCGCCAGCTACACGGCGTTCAGCCTGGTCGCCCGGGCCCGGTCGCTCGACCGGTCGGCCCGCCTGGCCTGGCTCGCCGCCGCGGCGGCGACCACCGGCGGCGGCGTGTGGGCGACCCACTTCATCGCGATGCTGGCCTATACGGCCGACGTACCGGTCGGCTACGACCTCGGGCTGACGGCGGCCTCCGTCGCGGTCGCCGTCGCGCTGGCCGGAACCGGCCTGCTGGCGACGGTGGTCGCAGGCGCCCCGGTACTCGGCGGCGCCGTCATCGGCGTCGGCGTCGTGTCGATGCACTATCTGGGAATGGCGGCCTTCGAGGTGCCGGCGGTCAAGCTCTGGGATCCGGCCTATGTCGCGGCCTCGGTCCTGATCGGCATTGCCGGCGGCGCCGGCGCCTTCGCGGCGGCCGGCCGTGGTCCGCTCGAACGTCCGCTGTCCGTCGGATTGCTGGTGCTGACGATCTGCGGGCTGCATTTCACGGGCATGGCCGCCTTCAGCCTGCGGGCCGATCCGCGGATCGCCCTGCCGGACACCATGATCGCCCCGGACTGGCTGGCGGTGGCGGTGGCGGTGGTCGCCATGCTTATCGTCGGCTTCGGCCTGCTGGGAGCGATGATCGATGAGCGCCTGGCCCGCCGCAACGCGACGGAAGCCGAACGCCTGCGCCGCCACGTCGTCGAACTCGAGGCGACCAAGCGCGACCTGCAGGCGACCACCGAACAGCTGCAGGCCGCCCTCCAGGCGGCGGCCGCCGGCAGCGAGGCGAAGACCCAGTTCCTGGCGACCATGAGCCACGAGCTGCGCACGCCGCTCAACGCCGTCATCGGCTTCGCCGAGATGATGAACCGCGAGATCTACGGCCCGCACGGCGATCCGCGATACGCCGAGTTCGCGCGGACCATCGTGAGCAGCGGGCAGCACCTGCTCGACCTGATCAACGACGTGCTCGACGTGTCGGGCCTGGACGCCGGGCGGCTCGAGCTGCAGGAGACCGACATCGACGTCGGCGAACTGGTGGACGGGGCCCTGCGGATGCTGGAAGGCCAGGCGGATCAGGCCGGTCTCCGGCTCGAGGCAGAGGTTCCGGCCAACCTGCCGGCCCTGTCGGCCGACGCCCGCCGGCTGCGGCAGGTGCTGCTGAACCTGGTATCCAACGCCCTGAAATTCACGCCCGAGGGGGGTCGGGTGACGGTGTCGGCCGCCGTCGACAGCGCCGGCCTGACCGTGTCGGTCGCCGATACCGGCATCGGCATCGCCGCCGAGGATGTTCCAAGGGCGCTGGAGCCGTTCGGGCAGGTCGACAGCCGCCTCAGCCGCCGCTACCAGGGCAGCGGCCTCGGGCTGCCCCTGTCGAGGCAGCTGGTCGAGCTGCACGGTGGCACGCTCTCGATCGAGAGCGCGGTCGGGACCGGGACCACCGTCACGGTCGCCCTGCCGCCGGGGCGTCTGCGCCCCCGCGCCACCGCAGCCTGAACGACCGGCTCAGCCGGCCAGGCGCTCGTTCGACGGGAACATGAACTTCTTGGCCTCGGCGTCCATCTCGGTCTTGAAGGCGTGGCCGGCCTTCTCCTTCAAGGCAACCGCCGCGGCCGCCGCCGGCCGGGCGCTGATCTCGTCGACCAGCCGCTTGAGGTTCGGGAACTTGGCCATCGCGCCCTCGTCGAGCACCAGGTTCGCCATCCGCACCCAGCCCCAGACCGCCATGTCGACGATGGTGTAGGTGTCGCCGAGCATGTAGCGGTGCCGGGCGAGCTGGTCGTCCAGGATCTTGTAGTGGCGCTCGGCCTCGAAGTCGTAGCGGTTGATGGCATAGGGCACCTTCTCGGGCGCCATGCGCTTGAAATGCACGGCCTGGCCGGAATACGGGCCGAGGCCGGTGGCCACGAACATCAGCCAGGACAGCAGCTGGCCGCGCGACTTCGGGTCGCCGGCCGGCATGAACTTGCCGGTCTTCTCGCCCAGGTACAGCAGGATGGCGTTGCTGTCGAAGACGTTCACGTCGCCGTCGACCAGGGACGGCGCCTTGGCGTTCGGGTTGATCGCCAGGTATTCCGGCTTGAACTGGTCGCCCTTGCGGCCGTCGACCGGGATCGGCTCGTACTCCAGGCCCGCCTCCTCGAGGAAAAGGGCCACCTTCATCGGGTTCGGACCGGTGTTGTAGTAGAATTTCAGCACGGCATGCCTCCGGTATCGGCAGGTTGGCGGGGCGGCACGGGCCACCCGCGGGGAAAGACGCGGCGGAGTGTGGAGCGGAGCGCGCCGGCGTGTCGATCACGATCCGATGAGCGGCTGTCTTGCCGACGGCGCAAGGTTGCGCCACATTACAGACTAGTCAGATAACTAGTCAGATCGATCGGCGATCATGAAGACTTGGCAGGTACAGGACGCCAAGGCCCGCTTCAGCGAGATGCTGGACGCCTGCGTCACGGAGGGCCCGCAGATGGTGACGCGGCGGGGAGCCGAGGCCGCCGTCCTGGTTCCGGTCGACGACTGGCGTCGCCTGACCGCGGCCGCCCGTCCGGCCCTGAAGGACCTGCTGTTGTCCGATGAGGCACGAACGGAGTTCGTCCTGCCCCGGCGCGGCGTCGCGAGACGCCGGCCGCCGGCCGAACTGGGCTGACGCCGGGGTGTATCTCCTGGACACCAACGTCGTCTCGGAACTGCGCCGGCCCCGGCCACATGGCGGCGTGGTCGCCTGGCTGCGGTCGGTCGACGACGGCGACCTGCATCTCTCGGCGGTGACGCTCGGCGAGATCCAGGCCGGGATCGAGATCACCCGGGAGCAGGATCCGGCGAAGGCGGCCGAACTCGACCGCTGGGCCGACCAGGTTGCCGCGGCCTACAACGTGCTCGCCATGGACGCGAGGACGTTCCGCGCCTGGGCGAAGCTGATGCACCGGCGCTCCGACGCGCTCTACGAGGACGCGATGATCGCCGCCGTCGCGCTGGTTCACCAGCTGACCGTGGTAACCCGCAATACCCGCGACTTCGCAGCCTTCGGCGTTCCGACCTTCGACCCGTTCGCCAGGCACTAGGGTCCGCCCCTCAGGTCTCGCCGCGGTGGATCGGGTCGACCCACTTCACGGCTTCCGGCTTCTCGACCGGCTCGATGTCCAGGTTGACCACCACGTTCTCGTTGTCGCTGCGCACCAGCACGCAGTCCAGCGGCTCGTCGGTCGAGGCGTTGATCTCCTGGTGCGGCACGAAGGGCGGCACGAAGATGAAGTCGCCGGGCCCGGCCTCGGCCACGTATTCCAGGTTCTCGCCCCAGCGCATGCGGGCACGGCCGCTGACCACGTAGATCACGCTCTCCAGCTCGCCGTGGTGGTGGGCGCCGGTCTTGGCGTTCGGGAAGATCTTGACGGTGCCGGCCCACAGCTTCTTGGCGCCGGCGCGCGCGGTATTGATCGCGGCGGCCCGGTTCATGCCCGGCGTCTGGGCGGTGTTCGGGTCGAGCTGGTCGCCCGGGATCACCTTGATGCCGTTGTTCTTCCAGTCGACCGTCCCGCTCGCCGGGGGGCCGTCGTGATGGTGGTGGTGATCGCTCATGGCCGCCTCTCCTTCATATCGAACGTGCGTTCCGTATATCGAACAGGTAGCCGATCCGGCTGCCGATGCAAACCGCCGGCGCGGCACGACAGCCGTCGCGGGCCGTGTTCGCACCTGCGGCATCAACGCGGTGGATCGCCGGCGCGTTTCCTGGCAGGTTCCGCCGCCTCACCGGACATGCGAGACCAGGATGAGCAAGGGCCTGTCGCGACCGAAGAACCAGATCCGCTTCCTGCTGCTGGAGGGCATCTCGCCGTCGGCGGTCGAGGTGCTGCGCGGCAACGGCTACGACAATGTCGAGGTGCTGCCGAAGGCGCTCGAGCAGCCGGCGCTGATCGAGGCCCTGAAGGACGTGCAGATGCTCGGCATCCGCTCGCGCACCCAGCTCACCGACGCGGTGCTGCAGGCGGCCCCGTCGGTGGTGGCGGTCGGCTGCTTCTCGGTCGGCACCAACCAGGTCGAGCTCGAGGCCGCCGCCCGGCTCGGCGTGCCGGTGTTCAACGCGCCGTTCTCCAACACCCGCAGCGTCGCCGAGCTGACGATCGCCGAGATCGTCATGCTGGCCCGCGGGATCTTCGCCAAGTCGACCGCCGCCCACCGCGGCGAGTGGATCAAGAGCGCCGCCGGCAGCCGCGAGATCCGCGGCAAGACCCTGGGCATCGTCGGCTACGGCAACATCGGCAGCCAGCTGGCGGTGCTGGCCGAGGCCATGGGCATGCGGGTGATCTATTTCGACCGCACCGACAAGCTGCGCCACGGCAACGTCGAGCCGACCGACAGCCTCGGCGACCTGCTGGCGCGCGCCGACGTGGTGTCGCTGCACCTGCCGGAGACCGCGGAGACCCGCGGCCTGTTCGACGCCGCCCGGATCCGCGCCATGAAGCCGGGCAGCTTCCTGATCAACAACGCCCGCGGCAGCCTGGTCGACATCGACGCCCTGGCCGCCGCCCTGCGGGACGGCCACCTGGCCGGCGCCGCGGTCGACGTGTTCCCGAGCGAGCCGAAGTCCAACGCCGACCCGTTCGAGAGCCCGCTGGTCGGCCTCGACAACGTGATCCTCACACCGCATGTCGGCGGCTCGACCGAGGAGGCGCAGGAGCGCATCGGCGACGAGGTGGCACGCAAGCTGGTGGAGTATTCCGACGTCGGCTCGACCGTCGGCGCCGTCAACTTCCCGCAGGTGCAGCTGCCGAAGGGCGGCTCGGTGACCCGGTTCATCCAGGTCCAGCGCAACCTGCCGGGCGAGCTCGGCAAGCTGAACGACCTGTTCGCCCGGCACCGCCTGAACATCGCCGCCCAGCACTACCAGACCGACGGCGAGATCGGCTACGTGGTGCTCGACGCCGAGGGCGAGGTCCCGAACGCCTTCGACATCCTGACCGAGATCCGCACCCTGCCCGGCACCATCCGCGCGCGGCTGCTGAACCGGACGTAGGCCCTTCGCGGCAGGCTACCGCCCGAACGCCAGGTCGGTGGTCTTGCGCAGCTTGCGCACCACGCGGGTCAGGATCAGCTTCATGATCGGCGGGGTGTCCGCCAGCAGTGTCTCGTACTGCGCGCGCGAGATCAGCAGGCAATCGGTGCCCTCGAGCGCCCGCACGGTGCGGGCGTGCGCCACGTGGTCGACCAGCGCCATCTCGCCGAAGATCTCGCCCTTGCCGAGCACCGCCACCACGACCTTGCGGTCGCCCGCCATGCGCGAGACCTCGACCCTGCCGGACTCGATCAGGAAGGCCCCGACGCAGGGCTGGCCGGGCTCGACGATGATCTCGTCGGGCTCGAAGGACATCTGCCTGAGCTTCATGGCCGTCACGCCCGCCGCATGGCGGCAGTCAGCACCCCGGCGCCGATCAGGAACGAGCCGCCGACCCGGTTGATGGCACGCAGCACCGCCGGGCTGCGCAGCCGCGCCCGCACCCCGCCGGCCGCCAGGATGAAGGCCGCGTTGGTCAGGCCGCCGAGCAGCACGAAGGTCGGCGCCAGGACCGCCAGCTGCGGCAGCACCGGCGCCTCGGCGGTCATGAACTGCGGCAGGAAGGCGACGAAGAACGCCAGCCCCTTGGGGTTCAGCGCGGTCACGACGAAGCCGTGGATCGCCCGGCGGCTGCGGCCCGACGCCGCCACCTGCTCGACCCCCTGGGGATTGACCGGGGCCCGCCACAGCCTGACCCCGAGCCAGACCAGGTAGGCGGCCCCCACCCACTTGAACAGCGTGAACACGGTCGCCGAGGCCGCCAGCAGGGCGCCGAGGCCGACCGCGCACAGCGAGATCGCCACCAGGTCGCCGAGCAGCACCCCGGTCATGGTCCCGAACGCCGCCCTGCGGCCCTCGCCGAGCGCATAGCCGACCACCAGCATCACGGTCGGCCCCGGGATGATCAGCATCGCGAAGGACGCGGCGACAAAGGCGAGCCAGGTCTCGAAGGCCATCGGTTCCTCCCGGTTGGCGGCGGCCGCCACGACGACGGGCGCGGCGACCGCACACCGGAGCAATCCCGCTCCCGGGGCCCGCGTCAACCCCCGAGCGCCGGGCCCGCCGCTATTGCCTGGCCCCGAAGCGCGCCTGCCATTCCCGGTGCCCGGGCTGGCCCTGGGCCGGCGGCGGGGCGGGCTGGACGTGGCAGCCGCGCCGGCCGCAATGCCGGCAGCGCGCCTTGCGGGCCAGCATCACCAGCGGCATCGCCGGGCCGTAGCGCGAGATCAGGGTCTGGATCGGCACGGTGTCGCGGTTGAGGCATTTCGGCGTGACGCACCAGAACTGCAGATGCGTAGCGCCCTGCCGGACGAACGTCCCGAGCGCATCCCCGGCATAGACCCAGTCGTTCCGCATGATGAGAACGTAGCGGGAACATTCGATGGTGTGCAAGGCACCAGGAGAGTCGGCCGCTGCGGGGGCGGACAACGTCCCCGCAGCCCGGCAGGAATCGGTGGCCAGGGGCCGCCGGCGGGTGATACATGGTCCGGCTGGTTCGGTGCGCGCGCCGGAACGGCCCGCAGCTATTCGGTCCCTCCCTTGGCGACGTTCATACAGAGGATCATCGCGGGCGAACCGGCGGCCGTCGAGCGGGCCGAGGCCTACATCCGCGAGTCCCCGGCGGGCGAGCACGTCCCCGATCTGCGCAAGGCCCTGATCCAGCACTACACCAGGGCGCCGGGAGTCCGCCGGGACGCCGGCGTCAACCACCTGGACCGCGACCGCGAGGCCGCACTCCGGCACCGGCGGGCCCTGCACGCCGCCTTTCCGCAGGACACCTGGCAGACCTTCCAGCTCGGCAACCTGCTGACCGACACCGGGCGGTGCGACGAGGCGATGACGGTTCTGGAGGCGCTGCGCGCGGCGTCGCCGGACGGCCCGCTTGAGATCAACGTCCTCACGGCGATCGCCCGGGTGCACCGCATCCGCGGCGAGTTCGACCGGGCCGCCGCGGTGCTGGAACGCACGCTTTCGCAGGCCCGGGAGGTGTTCGGCGCCGACCCGAAGGACGAGCAGGCGCAGTTCGTCGGCGCCGTGCTGGCGCGGCTGGCGCGGATCTTCGTCCTCACCGGCGACCCGGCGCGGGCGGCACGGGTCATCGAGGACTTCCCGCAGGCGAACCGGCATCCGCTGCTCAGGCGGACCCTGCTGCGCGCCCGGGCGCTGCTGCGCGACGGGCCGCCGTCGCAGCACCGCGACGCCCGGCCGGTCGACCTGAACGCCCTGACCGTCGCCTGCGTCAAGCACGGGACGAAATACGGGCCCGACTACGTCAACCGCCTGTACGCCATGGTGCGGCGGCATCTCCCGGGCGACTGGCGGTTCGTCTGCCATACCGACGACCCGAGCGGGCTCCGGCCGGAGGTCGGCGTCATCGACATATCGCGGACCGGGTTGCGGGGCTGGTGGACGAAGCTGGCGCTGTTCGACCCGGCGACCCCGATCGCCGACCGCACGGTGCTGTATCTCGACCTCGACACGGTGGTCGTCGGCGACCTCCGGTTCATCGGCGAGCTGAAGGTCGGGTTCCACATCATGGAGCATCCCGACGCGCCCGGCTTCAACTCCTCCGTCATGCTGTTCGACCGGGCCTTCGCGGCCCCGCTGCACCGGGACTTCCGGCAGCAGGACATGGACCGGCTGCCCGGCGACCAGGACTGGATCGAGGAGTGCATGCCCGGGATCGACACGTTCCCGCACGGCCTCGCCCACGTCTACCGCGGGCTTCACCCGGACCTCGACTCCCCCGGCCTCGCCAGGACCGGCATCCGGATCGTGACCTTCCCGACCGAGCCGAAGCCGCACCAGATCCGCCACGGCTGGGTGCCGGAGCACTGGCGGTAGCGGCGGGCGCGGCCGGCCGGCCGCGGGTCAGGCGTAGCGCAGGTCGAGCAGCCGGCCCAGATGGCCGAACACGTCGGCCAGTTGCACCGGCTTGGCGAGGTAGGCGTCGGCCCCCGCCCGCAGCGCGCGCTGGCGGTCGGCCTCGAAGGCGACGGCGGACACCACGATCACCGGCGTGTCGCAGCGCTGCGGAGCGGCCCGGATACGCCGGATCACCTCGGCGCCGTCGATACCGGGGAGTTCGAGGTCGACCAGCACGGCGTCCGGCGCCCATTCGGCGAACTGCGCCAGGGACTCGACGCCGTCGCGGCAGTCCCGCGTCACGAAGCCGACCGCCTCGAGCGCGCCGACGAGCAGGCGACGGTTCGCCTCGCGGTCGTCGACCACCAGGATGCGCGGCACCGCCTGGCCGGGCGCCAGCCGGCGCGGCAGCTCGGGCAGCGCGGGCCGCGCCGCCGCCGCGCGATCGGTCCGCCGCAGCGGCACGCTGAAGACGAAGCGGCTGCCGCGGCCGGGGCTGCTGCGGACCGTGATGTCGCCGTCCATCAGCCGGGCGTACTCGCGCGAGATGGCGAGGCCGAGTCCGGTGCCGTCGCCGGCGTCGCGCCCGGCGGCGGCCTGCTCGAACGGGCGGAACAGCCGCGCCAGCTCGTCCTCGGCGATGCCGGGCCCGCTGTCCTCGACGGCGACCCGCAGCACGAAGATGTCGTCATCGGCACCGCCGTCCCGATCGACCGTCGCCTCGACCCGGACGTGGCCGCGGGCGGTGAACTTGATGGCGTTGCCGATGAGGTTGAACACGATCTGCCGGATCCGCCCGGCGTCGCCCAGCGCGGCCGGCGGCAGCGTTCCGGCGCCGGCCAGGTCGAAGTCCAGGCCCTTCGAGCGGGCGCGCGCCGCCAGCAGGTCGCAGGCCGACGCCAGGAGGTCGCCGGGATCGAACGCCTCGAGGTCGATCGCGACCCGGCCGCTCTCGATCCGCGACATGTCGAGGATGCCGTTGATGAGGGTCAGCAGGTGCTCCCCGGCGCGCAGGATCGTCGCCAGGTGGTCGCGGACCCGCTCGTTCAGGTCCGGCTGCATCGAACAGAGCTGGGCGAAGCCGAGCACCGCGTTCATCGGGGTGCGGATCTCGTGGCTCATGCTCGCCAGGAACTGGCTCTTCGCCCGGTTCGCCTGCTCGGCCGCCTCGCGCGCCGCCAGCAGCGAGGTCTCCAGCGCCTTGTGCTCGGTGATGTCGACCAGGACGGCGATCGTGGTCTCCTGGAAGGTGAAGGCCGTGGTCCGGACGAACCGCCCGCTACCGTCCTTGCAGCGGATGTGGGTGCCGCTGGCGTTGGAGGTGTAGTCGTCGATCCTGGCCATGCCGGACGACCGCCGGGCCTCGTAGCCGGCCAGGACTTCGGCGCGATAGGCCGGGTCGGGATAGGCCCGCTCGTACCAATCGAAGGTGCTGCCGATGTCGTCGAGGGTGTAGCCGGTCATCCGGGTGAACTGCCCGTTCACGTAGAGCCAGCGACGGTCGGCGTTGTGCCCGACCACCACCGCGAGCGGAAGCTTGTCGAACACCGCCCGCAGGGCCACCGCCTGCGCGTCGGCGCGCTGGCTGTCGGCGATCGCGTCGACGGCGCTGCGGCCGACGGCGTGCTCGGCCAGGACCAGCGCGTAGAAGGACCTGCCGCCGTCGCCGAACGGCCGCAGCGCCGCGCGCACACGGCGCTCCCCGTCGCCGCCGAGGCGCCAGACGTAGATTGCGGAGTCGGCGTCCAGGCGCCGGCGCCAGTTCGCGAGCGCGGCGGCGAAGCCCGGGCGGTCGTCGGGGTGCAGATGGTCGGCGAAGCCGCTGCCGACGCAGCGCTCCCTGGCACCCGCCGTCCACCGCACGAACAGCGGCGACGCCTCGAGGACGACGCCGGCCGCGTCGAGCGTCGCGCTCGCCACGCTCAGGGCCTCGGCCGCCGCCAGGTGCGCCGATCCGGCGGGCGGTTGCGGTGCATCGGGTATGCCGTTCACGGTGGTCTCGGCCTCGTCGTCCGGATCATGGCGCCGCGCGTCGGCCGATGAGATACCCAAAGCGTGCACAAATCCTTAAGCGGCCGCCCCGCCATGCGCCGGCCGCGATGCCGCCATGCGACGGAAAGTCCCGGATTCCCCCTTGACCCCCCGGTCCCCGATCGCCATTCTCCGCACCACGAACGGCTGGGCAGCGGCGGGGGTGTTCCCCACGTTTCCTGGCCGATCGCTTTTCGGGGCGGCATTCCGCCCGTTCGGAGGTACTCGACGCACACATACGCACGGTAATCGCCCGGCGAAATCCCGTGTCAGCCCGCCCCCTTGGGGGTGGGTTTTCTTGTCTGCCCATTCCGCTCGTCCCGTAGGGCCCGCCGTGGTCCATGGGGGTGGAGGGTCTAAGGGTAGCTGGGTCAATCTTCTGGTTAGGAGGAACGAGTGTTGGACAACAAGCTCGCCGCCAAATTGGGGATGGACTCGGCCACTCAGCCGAGCGAATTCCATGCCGAAACCCTCGACCGCGACACCCGGTCGGAGGACAACGTCATCCGCCTGCCGTCCGCCGGGGTCACCTCCTCGGACGAGCGGCTCGACCACTTCGTCAAGCGCGACGGCCTGACCTTCGCGGGCACCCACCTGATCATCGACCTGTGGGGTGCGAAGCGGCTCGACGAGATCGAGCACATCGAGGAAGCCCTCAAGGAGTGCGTGACCGCCGCCGGCGCCACCCTTCTGCACATCCACCTGCACCACTTCTCGCCGAACGGCGGGGTGTCGGGCGTGGCCGTGCTGGCGGAATCGCACATCTCGATCCACACTTGGCCGGAGTGCGGCTACGCCGCCCTCGACGTGTTCATGTGCGGCGACGCCAGGCCGCATGCCGCGATCGACGTGCTGAAGCGGGCCTTCGTGCCGACCGCGGTCAACATCGGCGACCACAAGCGGGGCATGGTGGTATGAGCGAGTGGTTCACGGAGACGCTGCACCCCTGGCTGGCGCAGCGTCTCCGGATCGACCGCGTGCTGTTCCGCGACAAGACGGAACACCAGGACTTGATCATCTTCGAGAACGAGCGCTTCGGGCGGGTGCTGACGCTGGACGGCGTGGTGCAGACCACCGAGGGCGACGAGTTCGTCTACCACGAGATGATGGCGCATGTGCCGATCGTGGCGCACGGTGCCGCGCGCCGGGTGCTGATCGTCGGCGGCGGCGACGGCGGCATGGCCCGCGAGGTCCTCAAGCACCGGGCGGTCGAGAAGGTCACCATGGTCGAGATCGACCGCGGCGTGGTCGACATGAGCGTCGAGCACCTGCCGTCGCTGTCGGCCGGCGCCTTCGACGACCCGCGCCTCGACCTGGTGATCGCCGACGGTGCCCGATTCGTGGCCGAGACGGACGAGCGGTTCGACGTGATCATCGTCGACTCGACCGATCCGATCGGCCCGGGCGAGGTGCTGTTCACCGCCGCGTTCTACGCCGACTGCAAGCGCTGCCTGACCGCGGGCGGCATCGTCGTCACCCAGAACGGGGTGCCGTCGCTGCAGGGCTCTGAAGTCACCAACTCCTGGAACCGGCTCGGGCAGTCGTTCGCGGACGTGTGGTTCTACGTGGCGGCGGTGCCGACCTACCAGGGCGGCTTCATGACGCTGGGCTGGGCCAGCGACGACCCGGCCAAGCGCCGGCACGACGTCGCCACCGTCGAGGCCCGCTTCGCGCCGCTCGGCATCGCGACCCGCTACTACACCCCGGCGATCCACCAGGCCTGCTTCGCGCTGCCGAAATTCGTGATCGACCTGCTGAAGTGACGGCGAGGGGGCGATAGCCCCCGAACGCCGTCATCCCAGCTGCTGGCGCCACACCCCGGTCCGCGGCAGCACCGGGACCGCCTCGACGCGGTCGTGCTCGACGGCGCCGGTTGCCAGATCGAACACCGTGAAGTCGAAGCCCGGCCCGATCTCCTCGACCACGATGCCGTCGCGGCGCAGCGGACTGCCGCCGCTCAGCGCCAGGCAGCCCAGCAGGTGCAGGCGGCCGTTGTGCCTGACCGGCATCAGCACCCGCTCGAACTCCAGGTAGTCCCGGTCCGGCAGCACCACGCGTCCCTTGAAGATGCAGACCGCCGGGTCGAACACCCGCAGGAAGTAGGGGGCGACGACCGGATAGACCTCGGGCGGGACCACCTCGTCGAGATGCAGGCCGGTGTGGTTGGAGCCGAACAGCCGGTTCACCTCCTCGCCCGACACCCGGTACCGCAGCCGGTCGCCGAGCCGTTCGAGCAGATAGACGAAGGGCAGGACCGACGGCACCGCGACCGGGTCGAAGTCGAACGGCCGCAGAGCGCCAAGCTCCTGCCGGGCGAGCCAGTGGTCGAGCACCCGGGCGGTCGGCTCGAAGCGGAGCAACCGGTCCTTCAGCGCCAGGAGTGTGGTCACGGCAATCTCGCTGTAGCCGGATCGGCACGGCCGCCCGCATCGGCGCCGCGCTCTCCCCACCCTAGCGGCGTACCCGGAATCCGCAAATTCGGGAAACTACGGGGTCAGTCCGTCAGCAGCTTGCCGCTGCGCCCGGCCAGGGCCTGGCCGCCGGCGATCTTGGCGATCGTCTCGCCCGGCCACACGAAGCGGTGGGTCTTGCGCGCGAACAGCAGGCCCGAGGTGCCGGCGGCGATCTCGATGCGGCCCTCCGCCGGGTCGTCGGCGGTCGGGTCGATCAGGTCGGCGATCGGCTGGCCGGCCGTCACCTCGCTGCCGAGCGGCACCCGGTAGCTGACGATCCCCGGCAGCGGCGCCTTCACGATCTCCATGCCGGCCAGCGGGGTCGCCGGCCGGGCCAGTGCCGGCACCGGGCCCGGGTCGCCGCCGATCACGCCGCGGTGCTGCAGGAACCGGTACAGCCGGTCGGCGTCCTCCTCGGCCAGCGCGTCGCCGACATCGGCCATGCCGCGCAGCTCGACGGTCGCCGACAGGCAGGCCGACGGCACCGGCGTGGCCGCGCCGAACCGGTTGCGCAGGTCGAGCCACGGCTTGCTCAGCGCCTCGTCGAACGGGTTGCCGCCGGATTCGTCGGCCAGCATGGTCACCGGGCTCTCCAGGAAGGCCGGCAGGTCGGCGGCGTCCGGCCACAGGTGGTCGGCCAGGTAGACGTGGAAGCCGGCCTCGTCGTCGCAGTGCAGGTCGAGGGCGACGTCGGCATCGTGCGCCAGCCGCATCAGGGTCAGGCGCAGATAGGCGCCCTCGCCCTCGGACCGGGCGGCGCGGTCGGCCAGGATCTCGCCCAGGGCGTCGCGGATCAGCGCCGTGTTGACGGCGGCGTCGGGGCCGAGCCGGCCGTCGACCATGTCGCCGACGGCGCCTGCCAGGTCCGGGTATTCGCGGTTGAAGTTGCTGCCGTCGGCCATGCTGGTGCGCCCCAGCATGTGGCCGCGCAGCACCTGGCTCTGGCCGATCGGGTTGGCCACCGGGACGATCACCACCTGCCCGAGGAGCGGGTCCTCGCCGGCGTCGAGCCGCCGGATCAGGTGGTGCAGCACCAGCAGGCCCGGCAGCTCCCCGGCATGCAGTCCGGCCTGCAGGTAGGCCTTCGGCCGGGCCTCGGGATCGCCGAACGCATGCACCGTCAGATAGCGCTCGGTGCCGAGGCTCATCGGCGGCAGCGGGAAACGCGAGACGATGCGGGTCATGGCGGAACCTCGGCACGGGCGACGCGGGCATTCGGCGGTTCGCGGGGTGTGCTGTCAAGGACGGTTTGACGGGCCGTCCCGACCGGCGCGGCGGCCGATCCGGGCCCCACGCGCCGGCCGCCGCGTGCTATGGTCGCCGCCGAATCGCAGACCAGACGGCCATGACCGATCCGACCGCTCCATCCGATCCCGCCCCGGCCGTCTCGGTCCTGATCGTCGCCTGGCAGTCCGGGCGGCACCTGGCGCGCTGCCTGGAGGCGCTGGACCGCCAGACCTGGCGCGACTTCGAGGTCGTGCTGCTCGACAACGCCTCGACCGACGGCGCGGTCGACGCCCTGGCGCCGCGGCCGTGGCTGCGGATCGAGCGGTCGGCGACCAACCTCGGCTTCGCCGCCGGCAACAACCGGGCGGCGGCGCTCGCGCGGGGGAAATACCTCGTCACCCTGAACCCGGACGCCTTCGCCGAGCCCGGCTGGCTGGCCGCCCTGGTGGCCGCCGCCGGGCGCCATCCCGAGGCCGGCTCGGTCGGCTCGGTGCAATTGCTCGACGCCGACCCCGGGCTGTTCGACGGCGTCGGCGACCCGCTGCACGCCACCGGGGCCGCCTGGCGCGGCGGCCGGCTGCAGCCGGCGCGGCCGGTGGCGGAAAGCGCGACCTTCGGGGTGTGCGCGGCCGCCGCCCTGTACCGGCGCGACGCCTTCCAGGCAGCCGGCGGGTTCTGCGAGCGGTTCTTCTGCTTCTACGAGGACGTCGACCTGGCGGTCCGGCTGCGGCTGGCCGGCTGGTCCGCCGTGGTGACCCCGGACGCCGTGGTCCGGCATGTCGGCTCGGCCTCGGCGCCGTCCGCCTTCGTGCTGCGCCACGCCACCCGCAACCGGGTCTGGGCCTGGCTGCGCGGCATGCCGGGGCCGCTGCTGGCGGCGACCCTGCCGGCGACCGCGGCGATCTGGGCGGCCGGCGTGCTCGTCGACCTGGTCCGCGGCCGCGGGACCGCGCGGGCGGCGGCGTTCGCCGAGGCGGCGCGCGGGCTCGGCCCGACCCTGGCCGAGCGCCGGGCCATCCAGTCGTCGCGCCGGGCCACGGTCGGCGCCTTCGCGCGGGCCCTGACCTGGTCGCCGCTGCGCTATCTGCGCCGGGCCGTCGACCTGCGGCCGATCCCGGACCTGCCGGCGCGGGTGGCCGAGCCGCCGGGCGACGGCGCCGGGGTGGTGGCGGTGATCGTCAGCTACCGGCCGGACCGGACCCTCGACCGGGTGCTGGACGCCGCCCTCGCCCAGGCCGGGCGGGTGGTGCTGGTCGACAACGGGTCGGGCGCCGCGGTGCAGGACCGGCTGGCCGCCCGCGCCCGCGACGACGACCGGCTGACCCTGATCGCCAATCCGGACAACGTCGGGCTGGCGACCGCCCAGAACCAGGGGCTGGCGGCGGCGCTGGCCGCCGGGGCCGACTGGATCCTGCTGCTGGACGACGACAGCGTGCCCGGCGACGGCATGGTCGCGGCCATGCTGGCGGCCTGGCGGGAGCTCCCGGACCGCCGGCGGGTGGCGCTGCTGACCCCGCGCCTGACCGACCCGGAGGGCACCCTGCGGCCGCGCCTGCTGACCGCCCGCGGCCGCTTCGACCTGGCCCGCACGCCGCTGGTGCCGGGCGCGGTGGTCCGCGACGGGGTGTTCGCGATCGCGTCGGGCAGCCTGCTGCGGGCCCGGGTCCTGGAGGTCGCCGGCCGCATGGACGAGCGGTTCTTCATCGACTACGTCGACGTCGAGTTCAGCCTGCGCCTGCGCCGCGCCGGCTTCGAGATCGTCGGGGTCGGCGACGCCGTGCTGCAGCACCGGCTGGGCGAGGTCCGGACGGCCCGCCTGCTCGGCCGCGAGAAGACGCTGAGCACCCACGAGGCGTGGCGGCGCCGGCTGATCCACCGCAATCGGGTGCGGGTGTGGCGCCGGCATGGCACGGCCTGCCTGGGCTGGCTGGCCTTCGACCTGGCGGCGGCGCTGTACGATGTCTGGAAGGCGATCGCCTGGGAGGACGACAAGGCGGCGAAGCTGGCCGCGATCCTGAAGGGTCAGCTGGAGGGCTGGCGGGACTGAGCGCCGGCCGCGAGCCTACTCCTCCTTGGCGGCCTTGAGGCCGAGACGCTCCAGCAGCCAGCCCAGGGTCAGCGGCACCGCGCGCACCGCCAGCCGCATGAAGATCGCCAGGCTGATCAGGCGCAGCGCCAGGTCGGGATACTGCGGACGGAAGTGCTTGCCGAAGTACTTCGCGACGCTGACCGATTTGTGCCACTCGACCACCAGCGGGAACACCCGGCTGGTACCCTTCACATGGGTCACCGCAGCATCCGGCACGTACAGGATCGAGCTGCCGGCTTTCTGGATCCGCAGGCAGAGGTCGACGTCCTCGACGTGCAGGAAATAGTCCTCGTCCATGCCGCCGACCCGCTCGTAGACGGTACGCGGCATCAGCATGAAGGCGCCGGAGATGCACTGCACCGGGGTGATCTCGGTCAGCGGCTCGGCCTCGTTCAGATTCAGGCGCTGGAAATGCGGGTGATTCGGCATCAGCCGGTCGAGCCGGAACTGCTCGACCAGGCAGGTCCAGGGCGTCATCAGGTTGCGCCGGCCGCCGCGCTGCTCGGTGCCGTCGGTGTTCTCGACCCGCACCGTCAGCGCGCCGGTCCCGGGATTGTCGGCCATCACCTGCAGTCCGCGCGCGACCACCCCGGGGCGCAGCATGCAGTCCGGGTTCAGCAGCAGCAGGTGGCTTCCGGTCGCGGCCGCGACCCCGAGGTTGCAGCCGCGGGCGAATCCGACATTGCCGTGCCCCCTGAGAATCCGCAGCCGCTTGTCGGCGGCGGCCAGACCGTCGACGGCCCGCCGGGTCTCCGCCGAATTGCCGTTGTCGACCAGCACCACGGCGTCGACCGCCTCCTGGTCGAGCGCCGCGCGCAGGCTGTCGATCAGCACCGGCCCGGTGCGATACGAGACGATCACCACCGAACAGGTCCCGAGAGAACCGCTGTTGGTGCGCACCACTCGATCCTGGGAAGATGCCGCTGCCTTCGGCCGGTACGGGACGAGTTGGGAGTGCTCGGTATTTGGCAGCGGTTGGATATTCAAGAGATCAAACCAATCGTTTACGGGCCTTCGACAGGCAACCATAGACCAGGGCTCAGACCGCACTATTCCGAATTCGCGGCAACGTACCTTGCGACAGTAGCACAGGGTCGGTATTGCGCGAAACGAGCAACACGGACGGCCGCCCCCCTCGGATCCGCGGATTCACCCGTCGTCCGGAACCGCCGCGCTTCTTGTCCCGGCTTCGAGCAGCATGCTATAGGCCCCGGCGTTCCGATCCGGTTCCGGAGGCAGAAGCGTGCAGGTCGAATCGCTCGCGATCCCCGATGTGAAGATCATCACGCCGAAGAAATTCGGTGACCATCGCGGCTTCTTCTCGGAGACCTACAGCAAACCGGCGTTCGAGGCGGCGGGCCTGCATCTCGACTTCGTGCAGGACAATCAGTCCTTGTCGGCGGCGACCGGCGTGCTGCGCGGCCTGCACTTCCAGATCCCGCCATTCGCCCAGGACAAGCTGCTGCGGGTGGTGCGCGGCCGGATCTTCGACGTCGCCGTCGACATCCGCCACGGCTCGCCGAGCTTCGGCAAGTGGGTCGGCGCCGAGATCTCGGCCGAGGCCTGGAACCAGATCCTGGTGCCGAAGGGGTTCGCCCACGGCTTCGTTACCCTCGAGCCCGACACCGAGGTCCTGTACAAGGTGACCGCGCCCTACGCGCCGGAGCACGACCGCGGCATCGCCTGGGACGACCCGGACATCGCGGTGGCCTGGCCGCTCGACGGCATCCGGCCGACCCTGTCCGACAAGGACACCCGTCATCCCCGGCTGGCCGATCTGCCGGCCCACTTCACCTTCTGAGGAACCCGCCATGCCGATGCCGCAGACCATCCTGGTGACCGGCGGCGCCGGGTTCATCGGCTCCGCGGTCGTCCGGCTGCTGATCGCCGAGACCGAGGCGCGGGTGGTGAACCTGGACGCCCTGACCTACGCCGCCAGCGGCACCGCGCTCGCCGAAGTCGAGGGCAGCCCGCGCTATGCCTTCGAACAGGCCGACATCCGCGACGCCGACCGGCTGACCGGGATCTTTGCCCGGCACCGTCCGGACGCGGTCATGCACCTGGCCGCCGAGTCGCATGTCGACCGCTCGATCGACGGGCCGGAGGACTTCATCCAGACCAACGTGGTCGGCACCTTCCGCCTGCTGCAGGCCGCGCGCGCCTACTGGGAGACCCTCGAGGGCGAGGCCCGCGCCGGTTTCCGCTTCCACCACGTCTCGACCGACGAGGTGTTCGGCTCGCTGGGCGCCGACGGCTTCTTCACCGAGGACACCGCCTACGACCCGCGCTCGCCCTATTCGGCCTCGAAGGCGGCGTCCGACCACCTGGTGCGGGCCTGGGGCGAGACCTACGGGCTGCCGGTGCTGCTGTCGAACTGCTCGAACAACTACGGGCCGTTCCACTTCCCCGAGAAGCTGATCCCGCTGATGATCCTCAAGGGGCTGCGCGGCGAGCAGCTGCCGGTCTACGGCGACGGCTCCAACGTCCGCGACTGGCTGTTCGTCGAGGATCACGCCCGGGCGCTGTGGACCGTGCTGAGCCAGGGCGTGCCCGGCGCCAGCTACAACGTCGGCGGCCACAACGAGAAGACCAACCTCGAGGTCGTGCAGACGATCTGCGACCTGCTGGACCGCTTCAGCCCGCGCGCCGACGGCGTGTCGCGCCGCAGCCAGATCACCTTCGTCGCCGACCGGCCCGGCCACGACCAGCGCTACGCCATCGATCCGGGCAAGATCGACCGCGAGCTCGGCTGGACCCCGCGCGAGACCTTCGAGAGCGGGATCGAGAAGACCGTGCGCTGGTACCTGGACAACGCCGCCTGGTGGCAGCCGATCATCCAGCGCCAGGACGCCCTCGCCCGGGTCGGAACCACGACGCGCAAGGCGGGCTGAGCGATGCGGGTCCTGGTCACCGGCGTCACCGGTCAGGTCGGCGGCGCCCTGGTCGCACGACCGGCGGCGGGCATCGAGTGGATCGCCGCCGGCCGCGACCGGATCGACCTGTCGGCGCCGGGCTCCGTGGCGGCGGCGGTCGACGCCCTGGCTCCGGACGCCGTGGTCAACCCCGCCGCCTACACCGCCGTCGACAAGGCCGAGGAGGACAGCGAGACCGCGTTCCGGGTCAACCGCGACGGCCCGGCGGCGCTGGCCGCAGCCTGCGCGGCACGCGGCATCCCGCTGATCCACCTGTCGACCGACTACGTGTTCGACGGCACCGGCACCCGGCCCTACCGGAGCGACGATCCGGTGGCCCCGCTCGGCGTCTACGGCATCTCCAAGGAAGCCGGCGAGCGGGCGGTCCGCGAGGCCCACGACGACCACGTGATCCTGCGCACCGCCTGGGTCTACGCCGCCGAGGGCAGGAACTTCGTCAACACCATGCTGCGGGTCGGGGCCGAGCGCGACGAGCTGCGGGTGGTCGCCGACCAGCGCGGCACCCCGACCTCGGCCGACGACATCGCCGCGGCGATCACGGCGCTGCTGGCGGCGCGCCGCGACGGCAACGCGATGCGCGGCACCTTCCATTGCACCGCCGCCGGCGAGACCACCTGGCACGGCCTCGCCGAGGCGGTGTTCCGGCGCGCCGAGCGGCACTGGGGCCGCCGGCCGACGGTGCAGCCGATCGCGACCGCCGACTATCCGACGCCGGCCCGGCGGCCGGCCTACTCGGTGCTCGACAACGGCACCCTCGACATCGCCCTGGCCGGCACCGCCGCGGTGCCGCGCCGGCCCTGGGAAGCGGCGCTGAACGCCGTCCTCGACACGCGGCTCGGGCCGCTCACGGAGACCGACAGATGAAGGGCATCGTGCTCGCCGGCGGATCCGGCACCCGGCTGTATCCGCTGACCTTGGTCGCCAGCAAGCAGCTGCTGCCGGTCTACGACAAGCCGATGATCTACTACCCGCTGACCACGCTGATGCTGGCCGGCATCCG
>NZ_JAVJSE010000038.1:0-559650 GCF_040219615.1 Thalassobaculum sp. | reverse complement strand
ACGCTGCTGCGGGCGGTCGACAAGGACAAGCTGGTGATCGCGCTGAAGGGCGCGTCGGAGGAACTGCGCGACCTGTTCTTCTCGAACATGTCGGAACGCGCCGCCAAGCTGATGCGCGAGGACATGCAGGCGCTCGGGCCGATCCGGCTCAAGGACGTCGAGGACTCCCAGCAGGCCATGGTGCAGTCCGCCAAGGACCTGGCCGACCGCGGCGAGATCGTGATCGGCGGCTCCGGCGGCGACGACCAGCTGGTCTACTGAGGCCGGTCGCGGCCGGGGTAGTAGCCGACAACGTCGCCGTCGGTCGTGACCCCGAGCCCGTTCAGCAACCGGTTCACGTAGTTGAAGTAGCCGACGATCTGGTTGGCCTCGAGGATCGCGCCGTCGTCCAGCCCGGCGGCCCTGAGCGCCTCGACGTCGGATCTTTCCATCTCCCCGGGACGCAGGGTCAGCTTCTCGGCATATCGCAGCAGGGCGAGTTCGCGGCCGTCGAACACCGCCTCGGGCGTCCCGGCATCGAGCGCCGACCGGATCCGCGCGGCGCGGTCGTCGTCGCCGATCAGGTGGGCGGCGTTGGCCCAGTGATTGGCGAGGGAGTAAGGGCACCTGTTGAGGATCGAGACATAGGAGCTGATCGTTTCCTGCAGCCAGGTCGGCAGGGTGTTCGCATCGTCGTGGAGGGCGGCGCGATACAGGATCACATGGCCGCGCATGGTGTTCGGCCGCAGGGAATGGACGCGCATGACGTTGTCGACGGTCCCGTGCGGCGTGCGTGCCAGCGCGAGGACATCGCGCAGTTCCGCGTCGGCATCCTCGTCCGCGATCATCTCGATCCAGGCGGCCATGTCCGGGCTCCCTCTCCTCCGGCCGTCTGCCGGTACTCCCGTTGCAGCAACACAGGGTGGCAAAAAACCGCGCGGAACAACGCCCGATAGTGCTGGATTCGAGCGGGAATCGATACTAGCGTACCCGCCCGACGGAAGGTACCGGGGGACCGCTGTCGGATGCCGAGTTCGCGCGACTACGACTTCAAGCTGGACTGGTCGGTGGTACGCGAAGCGTCGCTCGGGCCGGGCGACGAAGGCGTGCTCGTCACGGAGACGAATCGACGGCTGTTCGCGCGCTGGATGGCCGCCGGCCATGGCGAATGGATGGTTCCCCGCGATGCCTTCGATATCGTCGAGCTGGGCGCCCTGGTCGGGTCGCTGTGCGTGCACGACCGTGACGAAGACCAGGACGACTATCTCTGCCGGGTCTGCGGCAGCGACGTCGCCGGCGACATCGGCATCGACCTGACCGGCCGCCTGATGTCGACCTATCCGGATCTGTTCCGGGAAGCGGTGCGCGCCGGCTACGACCGGGCCCTGGCGACCCGCCGACCGTTCGTGGCCGTCCATCTGCTCGTCCGGACCGAAAGGGCGTCGCTCTATCCTCGCGAAGAGGCCCGGGTGCTGCACGAAGGGCTGATCCTGCCGGTGACCCGGAGCGGTCGGGGAATCGACTGCTTCATCACCCATGTGGCCCGGCTGCCGGCCAGCGCCCTGGCCGGCGACGCCACCGTCGGCAGCACCTGCCCCAACGGAATCGCCTGACCGGACCCCGCCGTCGCCTGCGGCGGCGTGCGCAGTTGCCACGATCCGGGGCCGATGGCACTGTCCGCGCCATGCCGACGCCGACATCCGCTTCCGAGCCGCAGCCCGTCGATCCTGCGCTTCCCGAGCCGACGGGCCGCGACCAGGCGTTCCTGCGCGACATCTGGTATTTCGCCATGCCGTCCGCCGATCTGGCGCCCGGTGCGATGCAGCCGAAGACCCTGCTGGGCGAGCCGATCGTGTTCGGCCGCGGCGACGACGGGTCGGTCTTCGGCCTGCGCGACATCTGTCCGCACCGCGGCATCCCGCTGTCTGACGGCCGGTTCGACCGCGGCGAGGTCGAGTGCTGCTATCACGGCTGGCGGTTCGCGCCGGACGGCCGCTGCACCGCGATCCCGTCGCTGACGGCCGACCAGGCCATGGAGATCGGCCGGATCCGGGTCCGGGCCTATCCGACGGTCGACCGGCACGGCGGCATCTGGGTCTACATGCCGGCCGACCCGCGCTCGACCGCCGAGCCCGCGGTCCCGCCGCCGAGCCTGCCGTCGGTGACCGACCGGGCGCCGGGCCTGGTGCAGCGCATGACCTTCCCCTGCCACGTCGACCACGCGGTCATCGGCCTGATGGATCCGGCGCACGGGCCGTTCGTGCATACCAGCTGGTGGTGGCGGTCGCGCAAATCGATCCATGAGAAGGCCAAGCGATTCGGGCCGACCGAGCTCGGCTTCGCGATGCTGCGGCACCAGCCGTCCAGCAACTCGGCGGCCTACAGGCTGCTCGGCGGCGTGCCGACCACCGAGATCCGCTTCCAGCTGCCGGGCCTGCGGGTCGAGGACATCGAGATCGGCCGGCACCGGGTGTGCGGGCTCACCGCGGTCACGCCGGTCGACGCGACGACCACCGAGATCCACCAGATGTTCTTCTGGACGGTGCCGGTGCTGTCGCTGCTGAAGCCGGTCCTGCAGCCGTTCGTCCGGCGCTTCCTGGCGCAGGACCGCGACGTGGTGGTGCGCCAGCAGCGGGGCCTCCGGCACGGCCCGGCCCTGATGCTGATCAACGACGCCGACGTCCAGGCCAAGTGGTATTTCCGCCTGAAGAAGGCCTATGCCGCCTGGCGCGACGACGGCACCCCGTTCGAGAACCCGGTGCGCGAGACCACGCTGCGCTGGCGAAGCTGATGGCCGGCGTCCGGTTCCCGCCGGCTGCCGCGGCCGCGAGCCCGGCGTGAGGCCGACCGGCTGGCGGGTGCTGCGGGCCGACTGGCGCCTGCTGGCGTTCGGCCTGCTGGTGGCATTCGCGTCGAGCGCCGGGCAGACCTATTTCGTCTCGCTGTTCTCGCAGCAGTTCCGCGACGCCTTCGATCTCGGGCATGCCGGATTCGGGGCGGTGTACTCGGCCGCCACCCTGGCCAGCGGCTTCCTGCTGATCTGGGCCGGCGGCCTGATCGACCGGATCGACCTGCGGCTGTTCGCGGCCGCCGTGCTCGCCGGCCTGGCGCTCGCCGCGACCGGTGCCGCGCTGGCGGCCGGGCCGGTCACGCTCGGTCTCGCGATCTTCCTGCTGCGGTTCTTCGGGCAGGGGCTGGCGTCGCACACCGCGGTCACGGCGACCGCGCGCTATGCCGATCCGTCGGTCCGCGGCAAGGCGGTCAGCGTCGCCACCCTCGGCTTTCCGGCGGGCGAGGCGCTGTGCCCGGTCCTGGTGGTGGCGGCGATCGCCGCCTTCGGCTGGCGCGAGACCTACGGCGGCACCGCGCTGGTGGTGGCGGTCCTGATCCTGCCTGCGGCGCTGGCCCTGTTGGCGACCCACGGCCGGCGTCACGCCGCCCTCCTGCACCGGACCGGCGGGGACGGGACGGATGCCATGCGCCAGTGGACCCGCGGCGAGGTGGTCCGCGACCGGGTATTCCACCGGGTGCTGATCGCGGCGATGGGCCCGTCCTTCATCGTCACCGGGGTGCTGTTCCACCAGGTCCACCTGGCCGAGGTGAAGGGCTGGACCCTGGCCGCCTTCGCCGTCGGCTATGTCGGCTATGCGGCCTGCCAGGTCGGCGCCGCGCTGGTCGCCGGGCCGGTGATCGACCGGATCGGCGCGCGCCGGACCTCGCGCTTCTACCTGGCGCCGCTCGGTCTCGGGCTGCTGGTGCTGGCGACGTTCGATCCGGTGTGGTCGGGCTACCTGTTCCTGATGGCGGCCGGCACCACCGCCGGCTTCAGCTCGACCCTGCTCGGCACCCTTTGGGCCGAGCTGTACGGTGTGCGGCACCTGGGCGCGATCCGCGCCCTGGTGACCGCCTGCTCGGTGGTCGCGAGTGCGCTGTCGCCGGTGCTGCTGGGCGTGCTGCTGGACGGCGGCGTGTCCATTGAGGCGATCGCGGTCGGCTGCGCGATCTATCTGGCGGCCGGGGTCGCCATCCTGGCGCGGCTGTTCTCGCCCGGCGGCGCCGGTATGACCGGGACCTGAGGGCTCACCCCGCCAGCACGGCCTCGCGGCGCTTCAGGCTCCCGGCCGGCCAGTACTTGCTGCGCTGGTAGAACTCCTCGACCGCCGGCGTGCCGGCCGGCAGCACCACCCAGGGCTGCTTGGACGCGGTGAAGATGTGGATGTCCGGCGGCAGCCGGTCCGGCTCGTCCAGGCTGCCGACCCGCACGAAGCGGATCTTGTCACCGGCCCCGGCATAGTTGCTCCATACCGCGACCCGGCAGGCCGGGCAGCGCCAGATCTTCTGGCCCTTGCCGCTCTCCGACGGGGTGACCACGCATTCCGGCCGCCCGGCCAGCAGCTCGACCCGGTCGGCCTCGATCATGGCGTTGAGCGCGAACGCGGTGCCGGTCTCGCGCTGGCACCAGCGGCAGTGGCAGCAGTGCACGAACATCGGGCGGCTGGTCATCCGGTAGCGCACCTGCCGGCAGGTGCAGCCGCCCTCGGCGGTGAAGTCGGTGTCGGCGGTCATCGGGCGGCTCCGGCGAGGTGGCGCGTTTCGTGTCCTAACGATCCAACCCGACCGCCTTGCGCAGGGCAAGGTTGATCCGGGCGTGCCATCCCGGCCCGCCGCTCTTGAAGCGCTGGACGACGTCCGGGTCGAGGCGGATCGTGACCGGCACCTTGGTCGGCGCCTTCTGCGGCCCGCGCCGGCGCACCAGATCCGGGTGCACCTCGGCGAACGGGCGCATCTGCCGCATTTCCTCGTCGGTCAACGGCGGATTGTCCGGGTCGTTCTCGGCGGCCGCGGTGATCGCGGCGTCTTCCTCGGGTGTGGGGCGCACCAGCCGCCGTCTCATCGTTCCAACCATCTCATTCCTCCGCCGTGCGCTCGTAGAAGTCGAACTCCCGATCATTGGCCTTGCGCAGACTGATCACTCGTAAGCTGGAGTTCCGAATGGTGTAGACCAGTACGTGCAGGCGGTCATTGATCGGTCCAAAGGCTCTCCATCGGACCTCGCCATAGTTTCGCCGGTCGTCGACCCGGATCACTGCCGCCTCGAAGCCGAATGCGTGAACAAGATCGAGCGGCACGCCGTGCTTGGCGAGGTTGGCGGTGGCCTTCGCGGCGTCCCACTCGAAGTCCATGCGCTGATTGCATGTACGATTTGTTGCGCCGAATTGCTAGTGGGGTGTATGGGAGACGGAGAGGCGATTCCGGACTTTAGGCAGACATCGCCAGGGCCGGCGCCGCGCCGGTGCCCTCGACCTCGGCGCGGTGCGCCCGGAACAGCTGCACCAGGGCGTCCATCACGATGCGCACCCGCGGCACGTTGCGCAGGTCGTTGTGCACCAGCATCCACTGCTCGGCGGCGGCTTCCGCGACGACCGGGGTGATCCGCCGCAGGCCCGGCTCGGCGTCGCCGATGAAGCAGGGCAGCACGCCGACGCCGTTGCCGCCGCGGATGGCGTTGGCCAGCACCACGCCGTTGTTGGTCCGGACCGACGGCTTGCCGTTGCCGAGCAGGGCCGCCTGCCAGGCCTGGCCCGGCATGTACTGGTGCTCGTCGTCGAAGCCGACCCAGGGCAGCTCGACCAGGGTGGCGCGCGTCCCGTCGCTGCGGGCCGCCATCTCGGCGGTGCCGTAGACCGCATAGGCGAAGGTCGCGACCTTGCGGCCGACCAGGCTGGCGAGGTCCGGCACCCGGTTGCGGATCAGCAGGTCGGCCTCGCGCCGCGACAGGTTGGCGTAGGTATGGGCGACCACGATCTCGAACTCGATGCAGCGGTGGTTGGCGGTCAGCTCGATCAGGTACCGGGCCAGGAACTCCGCCATGGTCTCGTCGACCGAGATCCGCACGGTGCCGAGATGCGAGGCGGACAGGCCGGCGCTGCGCCGGTCGATCGACAGCGAGGCGCGCTCCATCTCCTTGACGTCGTGCAGCAGCTCGAGCGCCTGCTCGGTCGGCTGGAAGCGGTCCGGCAGCCGGTCGAACAGCCGGGTGCCGAGTTCCTCCTCCAGCGCCTTGACGCGCCGCGCGATGGTCGGGTGGCTGACGCGCAGGCGACGGGCCGCGGCCGTCAGGTTGCCCTCCTCGGCCAGCGCCAGGAACACGCGCAGATTGTCCCAGTCTCCGATCATGGCCGTATCATAGCGTTGTGGGCGGTCCGGCAGGCTGTACGATTTTCTACGGACGTTCCTCGAATTTGTCTACGGACGAACGAAACCGTTCGGCAGTAGTGTCTTGCGACTCGTTCGCAAATCCGGAGTGACGCAGATGCATTTCGAGCCTCGGCTCTGGGCCTTCACGCAGGGTGTGCGCGGGCGGATCGCCTGGGCGGTGCTGATCGGGCTGGTCGCGGTCGCGCTCGGCGTGGCCCGTCTGGCGTTGCTCGGCTGGCTGATCGCCCGGGTGTTCGCCGGCGACGGTCTTGCCGAGATCGCCCCCGCCGCGGTCGGCATCGCCGTCGTCATGGTGCTGCGCGGGGTGTTCGAGCAATGGCGGACCATGGTCGCGCACGAGACCGCGGCGATCGTCCAGAAGCGCCTGCGCCGCAACCTGTTCGAGCGTCTGGCGGCGCTCGGACCGGCCTATGTCGGGGCCGAGCGGTCCGGCGACCTGACCCTGGTGCTGATCGACGGGGTCGAGCAGCTCGAGACCTATTTCGGCCAGTACCTGCCGCAGCTGCTGGTGGCGGCGCTGACCCCGCTGCTGATCTTCGCCTTCGTCGCCTGGCTCGACCTGCCGGTGGCGGCGATCATGTGCGGCTTCGCCCTGCTGGCGCTGTTCGCGCCGGCGGCCTGGCACAAGAAGGACACCGCCAACTCGATCGCCCGCCAGAGGGCCTATGCGGCATTCGCTGCGGAGCTGCTCGACTCGATCCAGGGCCTCGCTACCCTCAAGGCCTTCGGCCGCTCGGCCGAGCGCGCGACGGTCCTGGCCGAGAAGGCCCGGCACCTGTTCCAAACCACCATGTGGGTGCTCGGCACCAACACCCTGGCGCGCGGCATCACCGATGCGTCGATCGCGCTCGGCGCGGCCTGCGCCCTGGCGCTCGGCGCCTACCGGGTCGAGGCCGGGGCCATGGAGCTGTCGGCGCTGCTGGTGATCCTGATGCTCGGCGTCGAGATCTTCCGGCCGATGCGCGACCTGCGCTCGGTCCTGCACCAGGGCATGGTCGGGCTGTCCGCCGCCCAGGGCCTGTACAGGCTGTTCGACGCCCGGCCGCCGGTGGCCGACGCCCCGGCCCGCGCGGTGCCGGATCTGGAGCCGAGCATCGCCTTCGAGGGCGTTCGCTTCGCCTATCCGGGCTCGCGCCGGGTCACCCACGAGGCACTCAGCTTCACCGTGAAGCCGGGCGAGCGGGTCGGCGTGGTCGGCCCGTCCGGGGTCGGCAAGTCGTCGATCGTGCGGCTGCTGCTGCGGTTCTACGACCCCGATGCCGGTACCGTGCGGATCGGCGGCGAGGACCTGCGGACCCTGCCGTTCGAGGCGATCCGCAGCCGCGTCGCGGTGGTCCAGCAGGACGCCTTCCTGTTCCACGGCACGATCGCCGAGAACATCCGCCTCGGCCGGCCCGACGCCACCGAGGCGCAGATGGTGGAGGCGGCGAAGGCGGCCAACATCCACGGCTTCATCGCCGGGTTGCCGCAGGGCTACGACACCGCGGTCGGCGAGAAGGGCATCAAGCTGTCGGGCGGCCAGCGCCAGCGCGTGGCGATCGCCCGGGCGATCCTGCGCGACGCCCCGATCCTGGTGCTGGACGAGGCGCTGTCGGCGGTCGACGCCGAGAACGAGGCGACCATCCAGGCCGCCCTCGACCGGCTGATGCAGGGCCGCACCACGCTGATCCTGGCGCACCGGCTGTCCAGCGTGGTCGACTGCGACCGCATCCTGGTGCTGGACGAGGGCCGGGTGGTCGAGCAGGGCCCGCACCGCGAGCTGCTGGCGAAGGGCGGGGTCTATGCCTCGCTGATGGCCGAGCAGGTGCGCGACGCCGAGCGGTCGGCCGACGACGCCGACCTGGCCGAGGCGCCGGCGGCCGAGGAGGCGGAGTCCGCGGCCGCGACCCGGCGCTACGACGTGCTGGGCGGCCCGACCGAGGGCATCGTCGCGGCCGAGGGCCTGGGCTGGGGCCGGCTGGTCGCCCTGCTGCTCGGCCTGATCGGGCCGTGGAAGGGCAAGATGACCGCCACCTTCGTGTTCGGGGTGGCGCGGGTCGTGGCCTTCATCGGCGTCGGGGTGATCAGCGCGCTGATCGTGCTGGCGCTGAAGGAGGGCCGGCCGTTCGAGCCGCTGCTGCCCTGGCTGTTCGTCACCGCGCCGCTGGCCGGCATCCTGCACTGGGCGGAGTCCTGGCTGGCCCACGACGTGGCGTTCCGGCTGCTGGCCGAGATGCGGATCGCGATCTTCGACAAGCTCGACAAGCTGGCGCCGGCCTATCTGGTGCGGCGGCGGACCGGCGACCTGATGGGCATCGCCACCCAGGACGTCGAGCTGGTCGAGTATTTCTTCGCCCACACCGTCGCCCCGGCCTTCGTGGCGGTGCTGGTGCCGGCGGCGGTGCTGGCCACCCTGGCCTGGGCCGACGTCTGGCTGGCGGCGGCGCTGGCGCCGTTCCTGCTGGCGGTCGGGCTGTGCCCGTGGCTGATGCGCGGCCGGGTCGACACGCTCGGCTCCAAGGCCCGCGAGGCCGCCGGCGAGCTGGCGGCCCATGCCGTGGACTCGGTGCAGGGCCTGGGCGAGATCGTCGCCAACCGCCAGGAACTCGTGCGCGGCGACGATCTGGACCGGCTGACCGACGCCCATGTCGGGCACCGGATGCCGTTCTTCCGCGAGCTGACCGCCCAGCACAGTATCCTCGAGGTGCTGACCGGGCTCGGCGGCCTGGCGATCGTGGTGACCGGGGCGGCGCGGGCTGCCGACGGCGCCATCGATCCGGGCCTGCTGCCGCTGCTCACCCTGCTCGGCATCGCGGCCTTCCTGCCGGTCTCCGAGATCGCGCAGATCGGCCGGCAGCTCGCCGACACCCTCGGCGCCACCCGCCGGATCCACGCGGTCGAGGTCGAGACCCCGGTGGTGCAGGACGGGCCCGGCGTCGACACCGCCCGGCCGCTGCACGGTGCGGCGCTGTCGGTGGAGGACGTGCGGTTCCGCTATCCCGGCACCGACCGCCCGGCGCTGGACGGCGTCAGCTTGCAGGTCGCGGCCGGCGAGACCGTGGCCCTGGTCGGGCCGTCCGGCGCCGGCAAGACCACCACCGCGCAGATGCTGATGCGGTTCTGGGACCCGGAATCCGGGCGGGTGCTGCTGGACGGCCTGGATCTGCGCGAGCACCGCATCGACCAGGTGCTCGACCGGGTCGCCCTGGTCGCCCAGGACACCTACCTGTTCAACGACTCCCTGGAGGCCAACATCCGCATGGCCAGGCCCGATGCGACCGAGGCCGAGCTGCGGGCGGCGGTCGAGCATGCGGCGCTGGGCGACCTGGTGGACGCCCTGCCGGACGGCCTGGCGACCGGGGTCGGCGAGCGCGGGGCCAGCCTGTCGGGCGGCCAGCGCCAGCGGGTGGCGATCGCCCGGGCGTTCCTGAAGGACGCGCCGATCCTGATCCTGGACGAGGCGACCTCGCATCTCGACGCGGTCAACGAGCGGCTGGTGCGCGGCGCCCTGGAGCGCCTGCAGGAGGGCCGGACCACCGTGGTCATCGCCCACCGGCTGTCGACGGTGCGCGGCGCCGACCGGATCGTCGTGCTCGACCGCGGCCGGGTCGCCGAGACCGGCCGCCACGACGAGCTGGTCGCGAAGGGCGGGCTGTACGCCCGGCTGGTCAGCCGGCAGTCCGGCAACGGCCGGGCGGCCGCGGCGGAGTAGACGGCGACGGCGCGGCGAGGAGCCCCCCTTCAGCCCACGTAGTACTGCTCCCAGGGCCGGGTGGCGCGCGGCGGGTCGCCGAGATGCGGCCGTTCGAAGTCGAGGGTGAGGTTGGGGTTGTAGAAGGGATCGGCCTCGAGCCGGGTCTGCCAGCGCTCCTGCATGGTGCGGACCTCGGCGGCGAACCGCTCCATCTTCTCGGGTGCGGTGTCGAGGCCGCGACTGACCGATTCGTGGTGGTACAGCTCGGCATAGGGCGTCCACACGATGCGGTAGCCGGCCTTGCGGATCTTCAGGCACAGGTCGACGTCGTTGAACGCCACCGCCAGGTGGTGCTCGTCCAGTCCGCCGACCTCGTCCCACACCTTCTTCGGGGTCAGCAGGCAGGCGGCGGTGACCGCCGAGAAGTTGTTCACGATCGCCGCGCGGCCGAAATAGCCGCGCTTCTCGCGCGGCAGCCGCTTGTCGAAATGCCCGGCGACCCCGCCAAGGCCGACGATCACCCCGCCGTGCTGCAGGGTGTCGTTGGGGTAGTACAGCTTGGCGCCGACCGCCCCGACCCCGGGCTGCACGGCCTGGCGGACCATCTCGGTCAGCCAGTCGCGGCCGATCGGCTCGATGTCGTTGTTCATCAGGCCGAGGATTTCGCCCTTGGCCGAGCGGGCGGCCCGGTTGTTGAGGCGCGAGTAGTTGAACGGGCCGTCGTCGCGCATCACGCTGATGCGCGGGTCCTCGGCCAGGGTCTTGAAGTAGTCCAGCGACTCCGGCTCGTCGCTGCCGTTGTCGACCAGGATCATCTCCCAGTTCTGGTAGTCGGTGTTCTCGCGCAGGCCGTCGACGAACAGCTTCAGGATCTCCGCCTTGTTGCGGGTCGGCACGATCAGGCTGACCAGCGGCGGCTTCTTCGGCAGGGCGTAGACCACGCGGTGGCTGTACTTGTCGTCGCCGGCGACCACCTCGGCCTTGATCTTGCGGCGCTCCAGGTGCTCGCGAATCGCCCGGCGGGCGGCCTCGAGCGCGTAGTCCTTGGCCTCCTCGGTGTCGGCGACCGAACCGGACACCGCGCGCCAGTGGTAGAGGATGAACGGGATGTGGCGGATCCGGTCGGGGCTGCTGCGGTCGATGATCCGCAGCGCCAGGTCGTAGTCCTGGCTGCCCTCGAAGCCCAGGCGGAACCGGCCGACCTCCTCGACCAGGCTGCGGCGGTGGGCGGTGAGGTGGTTGAGGTAGTTCTGGGCCAGGAACATGTCCGGCGACCAGTCGGGCTTGCAGTAGGGCTGGTCGGTCTCGCCGGCCTCGTCGATCTTGTCTTCGTCGCTGTAGATGATGTCGGCGTTCGGGTGCCAGTTCAGCTCGTTCGCGATCATGTAGAGCGCGTGCCGGGTCAGCTCGTCGTCGTGGTCGAGCAGCACCACGAACTCGCCGGTCGCGAGGTCGAGCGCCGAGTTCGAGGCGGCCGAGATGTGCCCGTTCTTCTCGCGGTAGACCACCTTGATCCGCTCGTCCTCGGCGGCATGCCGGCGGACCACCTCGAGGGTCTCCTCGCGGGTCGAGGCGTCGTCGGCGATGCACAGCTCCCAGTTCGGGTAGAGCTGGTCGCGCACCGACTGGATGGCCTTCTCCAGCACGTCCGGATCGGTGTTGTAGGTCGGCATGATCACCGACAGCAGCGGCTTGGTCGGCATCACCTCGATGTGGCGCTCGATCGCCTCGATGTCGCCGGCCGCCAGCGCCGCGTAGGTGTCCCACCAGTTCCGGTAGGTGCGCAGCGGCTCGGTCGCCTGGTGCCGGAGCCCCTCCTTGATCTCGCGCAGGCCGCCGCGCTTGAGGGCCGCCACCAGGCCGTCCCAGGTCCGGCGGCGCACGTCGCGGTCCTTGAGCGCCGGCGCGATCCGGTCCCAGAGCAGCTGGGCGGCCAGGACGACGCCGTTGAGCTCGCGGATGTGGATCGGGCCGACCCGGAACTCACCCATGAAGGTGACCGGATCGAGCCGCAGCGAGGTCACCCGGTCGGGCAGGCGCACGATGGCCCGGCCGCGGCCGTTGCGGGTCGGCGGCAGCCGGAACCGGCCGGACTCGTCGGTGCCTTCGCCCTGGTCGACGAACAGGAACGGCGAGGCGATGCGCTTGGCCTCGATCTGGTACTTGATCTCGATCCAGCCGGTCGGAAGCCGCCCGCGCTGGGTGCCCAGGACGATATGGGGATGCGGGTTCAGCGCCACGTAGTGACCCTGGGAGAGGTGCCGGATGTTGATGAAGGTCAGCGGCACCATCTCGTAGCTGCGGAGCCGCATGGTCCCGAGCAACCCGATTCCGATCCGGGCCAGGCCGCGCAGCGGCCGGGTCAGCTGCCACGACCAGGTCGAGCCGATGTAGCGGAAGTTCTGGTGCAGCCGGGCGACCTCGCCCTGCGCCATGCTGAACTCGGCGTCCTTCTCGACCAGGGTCCGCCGCAGTTCCTGGATGGTATGCGCCTGCGACGTCGAGATGTCGGCCAGCGAGGCGTGCAGGTTGGCGAGCTCGGCATCGCGCTGGGCGATGCGGTGGTCGCGCTCGGCGATCCGGTTCTCGCGCTCGGCGACCCGGCTCTCCTGCTCGGCTGCCCAGATCTGCCGCTCGTGCAGGCGGTGGTGCAGGTCCTCGAGCTCCTCGGCCAGCCGCTTCTCGCGCGGGATGGCGTCGGCGACCGCGTCGTCGTAGTACCAGCCGGCGAGGTCGAGCCCGGCCGCGACCGCGTCGAGCGCCTTCTCGGCGTCGCCGTCCGGACCGGCGGCCAGCCGGCCGAGTGCGCCGTAGGCCGCCCCGACCCATTGCGCCAGCTGCGGGTCGTCGGACAGCGCCTCGTCGTGGAACGAGAAATGCCGGAGCTGCGGCTGCAGGAACCCGTCGATCGCCGCCTGCGCCTTGCGGCCGCGCAGAGTCAGCGGCAGCCCGAGGTCGTCGGCGAGCTGCTTCATCACCGGTCGCCAGTCGGCCATCAGGGCGGCATAGTCGACGAAGGCGCGGCGACCGCCCCGGGTCGCCCGTTCGGCCTCCAGGGTGTGGCGCAGCCAAAGCAGGTAGCCGCGCCCCCTGGACATGCCGTCGCGCTGGTGCAGCGACCGCACGATCTCCATCGGGTTGCGCAGCATGATCACCCATGCCGGGGTCACGCCGAGGTCGTCCGCGATAGCGGTCCACAGCGGCACGAACCGGCACATCCGCGGGTCCTTGATACCCCACAGGGAGTGGTCGGCGAAATCGGTGCGCATCCGCTCGACGAGGCGCGTCCGGACGTCGGCGGTCGCGTCGGCGGTCAGCCAGTCGGCCGGCAGCGCACGCGGGTCGTCCCAGCTGGCGCCCAGGCCATCCAGCAGCTCGCCGTGCAGGTCGACGGCCGCCTGGTGCTCCCAGAACCCGGTCTCGTTGTTGCTGGCCGCCGCCGGCATCAGGTCGTCGCCGAGTTCCACGCCGAGCAGGTTCATCACCCGCGTGAGCGCCGAAGTGCCGCTGCGATGCATGCCCAGGACGAACACGGCGGTCGGCCGTTCGGACACGCTGCCGGTCGGGGCGGTTGTGCGGGCTTTGGGCCGGTTTCTGGTCGCCATGTTCCCCAGTTCCAAAGGGTGACCCGGTCGGATAGCTGTTTGCCCGAGTCCGGTCAACGCACTCGCCACGCCGTGGCCCTTGTCGGTGACAAGTGGTTTACAACCTGCGGCGATTCATAAGACACTCCCGCCGACCGGCGACGACCAAGTTTCGGGTTTCCCTGCTTGCCGCGTTTGGTATAAGCCGGCATCGCTGAGCAAGCGAGCAAGATGCATTACGGGCGAGGGTCATGGGCACCTATCTGGACGATCTTTGGAACGATCTCGAGAAGACGTGGGATCTCGCGATGGAGATCAACGATCTTCCCGAGGCGGAGCGTGCCGACGTCGCTGCTGCCTGGGAGAAGTTCAAGGCATCCGAACTCGTCGACAACGCCCGGACCGAGCAGGAAGCCAGTGGAACGCTGCCCCCGCAGAAGGTGTTCTGCACGAACATCTACGGCGTTCAGTACAACCCCGAGACCAAGTACTGGATCCCGTTCCGCCACGGCGAGATCGACCTCGCGAAGTTCACTGAGGACTGATTCGCCGGCCCGGTCGCTCTCGGCCGGCGGTTATGATACGGTGTTTGGTGCGCGTCGACGCGCGTCCAGCCCGGTCTGACGAAGGCGAGAATGCAGTCGCGCGGTCCCGTCACCGTTCATCGACTCCTGAGGGCTTGCTACACGGCATTCGCTGCGTGTGGCGTGTTCAGCTTCTTCGTCAACCTGCTGATGCTGACGATGCCGCTGTTCATGTACCAGGTCTTCGACCGGGTACTGGCGAGCCGCAGCCCGGCCACCCTGTTCCTGCTTCTGCTCATGGCCACCCTGGCGCTCGGCGTGCAGGCGGCGCTCGACAGCGTGCGCGCCTTCGCCTTCGTGCGGGTATCGCGCTGGATCGACCGGCGCATCGCGCCGCTGCTGCTGTCGGCGATCGTGATCGACGCGCTCGACCGCTCCAAGGTCGGGTCGATCCAGGTACTCCGGCAACTGGCGGTGCTGCGCAGCTTCCTGACCGGACCGGGCATGCTGACCATGCTCGACATCCCCTGGGTGCCGGTGTTCCTCCTGATCATCTTCTACGTCAACGCGCCGATGGGCCTGGCGGCGCTCGGCGGGGCCGCGGTCATGCTGGTGCTGGGCATCGTCAACGACCGGGTCACCCGGCCGGCCCTGGCCGAGGCGCAGGGCCACTCGGCGACCGCGTTCCAGTCCGCCGACTCGGCGGTCCGCAACGCCGCGGTGGTCGAGAGCATGGGCATGCGCCAGGCGATCCTGCGCCGCTACCACGTCGCCAACGACAAGGTCCTGGACCTGCAGGGCAAGGCCAGCGACCGGGCGGCGGTGTTCCTGGCGATCTCCAAGTCGGCGCGCATGCTGGTGCAGATGGTGATCATGTCGGTCTCGGTGGTGCAGATCATCGATCCGCAGACCCCGATGACGCCCGGCCTGATGATCGCCGCCGTGCTGATCCTCGGGCGGGCCCTGCAGCCGATCGAGCAGGGTGTCGGCCAGGCCCGGCCGATGATCGAGGCCTACCAGGCCTATCGCCAGATCGAGGAGGTGCTGGAGGCCGCCCAGAGCCGGCTCGAGAAGATGGAGCTGCCGCCGCCGGCCGGCCACCTGTCGGTCGAGAACCTGTACTTCCAGCCGCCCGGCCTGACCAAGCCGATCCTGCAGCGCATCACCTTCGAGGTCGCCGCCGGCGAGGCACTGGGGGTCATCGGGCCGTCGGCCTCCGGCAAGTCGACGCTGGCCCGGCTGCTGGTCGGGGTTGCCAAGCCGAACATCGGCAATGTGCGGCTCGACGGTGCCGACGTGTTCAGCTGGGACGGCGAGGAACTCGGCCGTCACCTCGGCTTCATGCCGCAGGACATCGAGCTGTTCCCCGGCACCGTGGCCGAGAACATCGCCCGCCTGGAGGACGAGCCGGATCCGCAGAAGGTCGTCAAGGCGGCCCGTCTGGCCGGGCTGCACGACATGATCCTGCGGCTGCCGAACGGCTACGACACCGAGATCGGCTGGGCCGGGCAGATCCTCTCGGGCGGCCAGAAGCAGCGGGTCGCACTGGCGCGGGCGCTATACGGCGACCCCCGCGTGGTGGTGCTGGACGAGCCCAACGCCAACCTGGACAGCCAGGGCGACGACGCCCTGATAAACGCGGTGCGCGCCCTGAAGGCGAACGGGGTGACCGTCGTGCTGATCACCCACAGGCCGCAGACGCTGTCGCTGATGGACAAGGTACTGGTGCTGCAGAACGGCACCGTGCAGCGCTTCGGGCCGCGCGACGAGGTGATGCCGGCGTTGCCGCCGCTGCCGCCGCGCCCGGCGGTCGCCGGCCCGGGCGGCCAGGCGGTCGCGGGCCCGGGTGGCGCGCCGGATGCCGGCGGGCCGGCTCCGCGGCTGCAGGCCGGGCCGCCGAGACCGCATCCCGGTTCGCCTGCGGGCCCGCCGCAGGGACAGCAGCCGGGACAGCAGCCGGGACCGGTCCGGGCTCAGCCGGGCCCTTCGGCGCCGTCGCAGCTTCGCCCGGCCCCGGTTCCGCGGCCCGAGGCACGCCCGGCTGCGGCTGGCATGGAATCGGAACTGGTCGTCGATCGCGACCCGATCCCGGACGACGGCGACGAGGCCCGGATGGACGACCTGCCGGAGGACGGGACGGCGACGCCGGCGGCGACCGCCCCGACCGGCGAGCCGACGGTTCCGCGCCCGATCGGCGGCCGCGGCGTGGTGGTCCGGCCGCCGAGCCCGATGCGCGCGCAGTCGACCTCGCTGAGGGTGCACAATGTCCAGGCGATCTCCGCCGGACCGGACCGCAAGGAGGGCTGAGGGAGACGGCATGGCCCTGGTGCGCGACGACCAGACACGCGACCTGTCCCGCTGGAACGATCCGCTGGGCGAGGACGACGAGCGCAATCCGCTCGGCTGGAAGGGCGTGCTGTGGATCGGCTACGGCATCGTCTTCCTGTTCTTCGGCGTGTTCGGGATCTGGGCCGCCCTGGCGCCGCTGGAATCCGGCGCCGTCGCCCAGGGCCAGGTCCAGGTCGCCGGCAGCCAGCGGGTGGTGCAGCACCTGGAGGGCGGCATCATCAGGGAGATCCTGGTCCGCGAGGGCGACCGGGTGCAGGCGGGCCAGCCGCTGGTGGCGCTGGACCCGACCCGCGCACAGACCCAGTTCGATCGCATCAACCAGCAGTATCAGGCTGCCCTGGGCCGCGAGGCGCGGCTGCTCGCCGAGCGCCAGAGTGCCAAGACGATCGACTTCCCGGCGGAACTGGTCAGGGCGGCCGGCCAGCCCGGCGTGGCCGAGATCCTCGAGGGCGAGCGCCGGCTGTTCGAGGGCCGGCGCGCCTCGGTCGAGAGCCAGTTGCAGCTGCTGGACCGGCGGATCGCCAAGGGCCGCGAGGAGATCGCCGCCCTGAAGGCGCAGCACCGTTCCGACCGTCGCCAGCTGGCGATCATCAACGAGGAGATCGTCGGCGTCCGGGAGCTGTACGAGAAGGGCCTGGAGCGCAAGCCGCGGCTGCTCGCCCTGCAGCGTTCCGAGGCCGAGCTCGAGGGATCGATCGACAACCGCGAGGCGCTGATGGCACGGGCCTCCCAGGGGATCGCCGAGACCGAGTTCCAGAAGGCCGGGCTGGTCGAGAGCACCATCGCCGAGGTCGAGACCGAACTGCGGGCGGCCCAGGCGGAACTCCAGGACCTGCGCCAGCAGATGACCGCCGCCCAGGACGCGCTGAGCCGCACCACCATCACCGCGCCGGAGACCGGCCGGGTCTACGGCCTGCGGTTCCACACCCATGGCGGCGTGGTCGCCCCGGGCGACCCGATCCTCAACCTGGTACCGGACGACGAGGAGATGATCGTGAAGGTGCAGCTCGACCCGAACGACATCGACACGGTGCAGGAGGGGGCGCTGGCGACCGTGCGGCTGACCTCGTTCAACCAGCGGACCTTCAAGCCGATCGACGGCAAGGTGACGCACATCTCGCCGGACGTGGTGCAGCCCGAGCAGGGTGCGCCGTACTACGAGGCGCGCATCGAGCTCGACCCCGGGATGATGCGGCGCTTCGGCGTCGAGCTGGTGCCCGGCATGCCGGCGATGGCGATCATCTCGACCGGCGAGCAGACCATGCTCGACTACCTGATCGCGCCGATCGCCCGGTCGCTCGACACCGCGCTGCGGGAACAGTGAGCGCGGTCCGGTGAGCGTCCCGCCGCCCTCGCTGCTGCCCGGCTTCCTGCCCTACGGCCGCCAGGTCATCGACGACGACGACGTCGCCGCCGTGGCCGAGGTGCTGCGCGGCGACTTCCTGACCACCGGGCCGACCGTCGACGCCTTCGAGGCGGCGTTCGCGGCCGCCGTCGACGCCCCGCACGCAGTCGCCTGCTCCAGCGGCACCGCCGGCCTGCACCTGGCGATGCTGGCGCTCGGGGTCGGCCCCGGCGACGCGGTGGTGGTGCCCAGCGTCACCTTCCTGGCCAGCGCCAACTGCGCGGCCTATGTCGGGGCCGACGTGGCGTTCGCCGACGTCGACCCGGACACCGGCCTGATGGGCGTCACCCAGGCCCAGGCCGCTGCCGCCCGGGCCGGCCGCGAGCGGGTCAGGGCGATCGTCGCGGTCCACCTGAACGGCCACTGCGTCGACGTTGCCGGCCTGGCCGACGCGTTTCCCGGCGTGCCGATCGTCGAGGACGCCTGCCATGCGCTCGGCGGCTCGATGCGGGCCCGCGACCAGGCCTGGCACAAGGTCGGGGCGGTGCCGGACAGCGCCATCGCCATGTTCTCGACCCACCCGGTGAAGACCATCGCCACCGGCGAGGGCGGGGTGCTGACCACGCGCGACCCGGTGCTGGACGAGCGCATGCGCCGGCACCGCAACCACGGCATGGTGCGCGACCCGGCGCGCTTCACCGACCGGGAGCGGGCCTTCGACTCCACCGGGGCGCCGAACCCCTGGTACTACGAGATGCCCGAGCCGGGCTTCAACTACCGGCTGTCCGACATCCACGCCGCCCTCGGCCTGCGCCAGATCGGCAAGCTCGACCGCTTCGCCGAGGCCCGCCGGGCGCTCAGGGCGCGCTACGCCGACCGGCTGGCCGGGCTCGGCCCGCATGTCCGGCCGCTGCCGGTGGCCGACGGCTGCGACCCGGTCTGGCACCTGTCGGTGGCGCTGATCGACTTCGCCGCCCTCGGCACCGAGCGGGCGGCGGTGATGAACGCCCTGCGGGCGCGCGGCATCGGCACCCAGGTGCACTACATCCCGGTGCACGGCCAGCCGTATTTCCGCGCGCACCACCCGTCGCCGGAACTGCAGGGCGCCGAGACCTACTACGCCCGCTGCCTGTCGCTGCCGCTGTTCCCGGCGATGGCCGAAGCCGACGTCGACCGCGTGGTCGACGCCCTCGCCGAGGTGCTGGGGGTCGGTTGACCGCTCGTCGCCCCGTGGGTTCCGGCTCGTTCGCGCCGGGGCGGCGCGCCCGTCCGGAATGACGACAAACTGACAACCGTCATTCCGGAGCGGGCCGCCGCAGGCGGAACGCATCCGGAACCCACGGCGCGACGGGCATCAACCCCCGAACGCCACCCCGATCGAGCCCAGCACGCCGAAGTCGCCGTGCAGCCGGTCGCCGGGCCGGATCGCGATCGGCACCACGCAGGTACCGGTGGTGACCACCTGGCCGGCGCCGAGGGTAACGCCCTGGCCCGACAGCTCGTTGACCAGCCAGGTGAGCGCGATCCGCGGGTCGCCGAGCACGTTCGAGCCGAGCCCGGGATGCGTGCCGGTGCGCGGCATCGTCCCGGTCACCCTGTGCGCCGCCAGGTCGAGCGCCCGCCAGTCGGCAGTGGTGGCCTCGCCCAGCACGAAGTCGCGGGCGCAGGCGGCCTCGGCGATCAGCTGGGCCGCACCGGCGGTCTCGAAGCGCTCGAACCGCGAGTCCGGCACCTCGATCGCCGGGTGCAGGGTGGCGACCGCGTCCAGCACCTCGGCCTCACCGTAGGCGGCGGCCCGCGGCGGCAGGTCGCGCGCCATCCGGAACGCGAACTCCAGTTCGGCCACCAGCATGCGGTTGCCGGCGAGGGGGATCTCCGCGTCGGCCGCGTGCACCCGCTCGGCCAGGATGCGCCCGGCCAGCGGGCCGTCGACCCCGATATGGCGCTGCCCGGCGACGCTGGTGGCGGCGATCTTCCAGCCGAACAGCGGGGCGGCGGTGTGGCGCATCAGCCCGGCCTGCACGGCATAGCCCTCGGCCCGGGTCTCCGGCCGCAGCCCGTCGGGCAGGGCGGCCATCGCGCTGCCGTCGCGCCAGTGCCGCCAGACCAGGTCGGCGGCCTCCTGCGCCCGTGCAGGTTCCAGCATCGCCCCGTCCTCCGTTCCACGCCGATCCGCCGGAGGCGTAGCAGGATCCCGGTCCCGGCGGAAGCCGGGGCTCAGACCGGGGCTCAGACTGGGCGGGCGGTGAAGCGCAGCAGGGCGGTGCCGTCGGGTCCGTACAGGGTCAGGTGGTCGCCGGTGATGTTCCAGGTCGTTGCCTTGGCCAGGGCGTCGCGGAACGCCTGCTCTAGCTCCATGGCGCCGGGGCAGGCCATCCGGGTGCTCGGCCCCAGGGTGAAGGACAGGCTCTGGTCGGACAGGGCGTATTCGCCGCCGATCCCGTTGCAGCCGGCGTTGCCGCTGAACACCGGCAGGTCGGCGTTCAGCTCCAGGAACGGCAGCTTGCCGCCGGGCGAGGGGGCCACGGTCTGCGCCCCGACCGCCAGCAGCCTCCAGGTGGTCTCGCGCAACGGCGGCCGGCCGTCCGGCGCGCTCCAGGTGGCGGGCGCGGGCTGGGCCGGCGGCGCGCAGCTCTCGCCGGGGCGGATGGCGACGAAGCGCTCGACCGCCAGGGTCCGGCCGAGTCCGGCACCGGACGGCAGCGGGCCCAGGCCGACCCGGCCGTCCAGCTCGACCAGCACGGCCTCGCCGGGTTGCGGCCGGGCCCGCTGGTAGGCGCTGGCCAGCAGCGCGCCCTGGCCGCCGGCGGCGACCGCGACGGCCCGGCTGTCGCCGCACTCGACGAAGGTCGCGCCGTCGGTCGAGCCGCGGTACAGGCCGCGGACCCGGCGCACCGGGGCGTCGGTGGTGCCCGGTGCCCCCAGCACCATGGGGCCGCGGCTGGCGACCGCCGGCGGGTAGGGCGGCGGGACCGACAGGGCCGGGGCGGTGGCCGGTGGCGCGTAGGCCGGCGGAACCGAGGCTTCGGCGCCGCCGCGGACCAGCTCGTAGTTGAGCTCCGAGACGATCGGCTGGCCGGTGACGTCGAGCAGCCGCAGGCGGTCGGCGCTGCGCACCTCGAACACGGTCGCCGGCGGCGGGGCGCCGCCCAGGGTCAGCTTGCGCGCGCTCGGGTCGTAGCGCCAGCCGCCGCGCTCGGTGAATTCCGGCTCGCCCTGCCGGCCGAGATAGCGGCGCACCAGGGTGTAGCGGTCGCGCGGCTCCAGGGTCAGGCTGTACTCGATGCCGGCGCAGTCGGCGCAGGGCAGGGTGCCGGCATACTCCGCGGGCAGCGCCGGCGGGAAGCCGGCGGCGGTGGACGGGCCGGGCGTCGGGACCGGCGCCGGGATCGCGGGCGACGTCGGCGGCGGCAGGGTCGAGGCGGTGATGCCGCCGCCGGGCCGCGGAGTGGCCGCGGCGCTGCCGCCGGCCGGCGCCAGGGTCAGGCTGACCGGCACCGGCTGGCCGTCGACGAAGGCCGGCACCGGGGCGGCGGTGGCGAACCGCAGCGCGCCGCCGTCGGCGATCCGCGCCTCGATCGTGTAGCGGTGGCCCGGCTTGATCAGCGCCGGGTCGTAGGGGATGGCGAAGCGCAGCGGCCGGGTCTGGATCGGCCGGACCCGGGTGCGGCCGATCAGCTCGGGCGCCCGGCCGGTCGGGGTGACGTCCAGCACCGTGGCCTCGAACTCGGCGCTCTCGGGCACGGCCGGGCCGTCCCAGTAGGCGCTGCCGGTCAGCACCGGCTGGGCCGGTGAAGAGATCGTCTGGCCGTGGGCGCCGGGGCCTGTGGCCAGCACGGCCGCGAACAGCGCGGCGGTGGCCGCGGCGGCCAGCTTCAGGGGAATGGCAAGGGCAAGCGATCGGTTCATGGCGTCCTCCGGGTGCCGGGCACGGCACCACCGGAAAACGGCAGGAGCGGGGCGGGGTTCCCGGGGTGGTGTGGCGGCTGCGGCCGGCCCTTCGTGGCCCGCCGCTTCGCGACGGGCACCTCAGGGCGATAGAGGAAAGACGCGGCGTGCGGAAACCAACATCCCCTGTCGCCCTGAGGTGCCGCGCATCGCGCGGCCGCGAAGGGCCGGCCGGAGCCGCTACCCCGCCGCCGCCCGCTCCCTTACCCCGCCGAAGTCGTAGCCCCGCCCCGGCGCGGCGTCGAACAGCGCCCGGGTGTAGTCCTCGCGCGGGTTGGCGAACACCTCGACGGTCGTGCCCTCCTCGACCACGCGGCCCTTGTGCATGACCATGATGCGGTCGCAGATCTGGGCGGCGACGCGCAGGTCGTGGGTGATGAACAGCACCGCGAGGTTGAACTTCTTGCGCACGTCGTCCAGCAGCTCCAGCACCTGGGCCTGCACCGAGACGTCGAGCGCCGAGACCGCCTCGTCGGCGATCAGCACGTCGGGCTCCATGGCGAGCGCGCGGGCGATGCAGATGCGCTGGCGCTGGCCGCCGGAGAACTGGTGCGGGTAGCGCTCGACGGCGTCCGGCTCCAGCCCGACCAGGGTCATCAGGCCGCGCGCCTTGGCGAGCGCGTCGGCGCGCGACACCCCGAAGTTCATCGGCCCCTCGATGATCGACTCGGCCACGGTCTGGCGCGGGTTCAGCGAGCGGTAGGGGTCCTGGAACACGATCTGCACGCGCTTGCGGTGCTTGCGCAGCAACGGTGCCGACAGCCTGGCGATCTCGGCGTCGTGCAGGAAGATCTCGCCGTCGGTCGGGTCGATCAGCCGGACCACGCAGCGCGCCACGGTGGACTTGCCGGAGCCGGACTCGCCGACGATGCCCAGGGTCTCGCCCTTGCGCACCACCAGGTTGACGTCCTCGGCGGCCCGCACGATGCGGGCCTTGCGCAGGAACCCGCCGCCGCCATAGGTCTTGCCGAGGCCGCGGGTCTCCAGCGCCACCGGGGCGCGGTCGAGGGGCGCGCGGGCCGGCGGGTTCAGGCTCGGCACCGAGCCGATCAGCATGCGGGTGTAGGGGTGGCTCGGCCGCCGCAGGATCTCGTCCGCGGTGCCGGTCTCGACCACGGCGCCCTGCTGCATGACGACAACCCGGTCGGCGATGTCGGCGACCACGCCGAAGTCGTGGGTGATGAACAGCACGCCGGTTCCGCGCCGCTCCTGCATCTCCTTCACCAGCTTCAGGATCTGCGCCTGGGTGGTAACGTCGAGCGCGGTGGTCGGCTCGTCGGCGATCAGCAGCGCCGGGTCGAGCACCAGGGCCGAGGCGATCATGATGCGCTGGCGCTGGCCGCCCGACAGCTGGTGCGGGTAGGCGTTCAGCATGGCCTTCGGGTCGGGCAGGCGCACCAGCTCCATGATGTCGAGCACGCGCCGCTCGCGCTCGCCGCGGTCGAGCTGGGTGTGGATGTCCAGCACCTCGCCGATCTGGTCGCCGACGGTCATCACCGGGTTCAGCGCCGTCATCGGCTCCTGGAAGATCATCGACAGCCGCTCGCCGCGCATCCGGCGCAGCTCGGTCGGCGACTTCTGCAGCAGGTCGTCGCCCTCGAACACGATGCTGCCGGCGACCGGCCGCAGCTGGCGCTTGGGCAGCAGGCCCATCACCGTGAAGGCGGTGACCGACTTGCCGGAGCCGGACTCGCCGACGATGCAGACGATCTCGCCGGCGCCGACGCTGAACGACACGTTCTGGATGGCGTTCAGGCGGTCGGCGCCCTCCGGCAGCCGGACCGTCAGGCCCTGGACATCGAGGACGGTGCGGTGCCCGCCGGTGGGGGACGCGCCGGGGGGGGACGCGCCGGGGGGGGAGGTGTCGGTCATATCCGCTTCGCCAGTTTCGGGTCGAGCTTGTCGCGCAATGCGTCGCCCAGCACGTTGACCGCCAGGATGGTCAGCGCCAGGGCGACCCCGGGATACAGCACGATCCACGGGGCGAGCGGGAAGAACAGCCGGCCCTCGGCCATCATGTTGCCCCAGCTCGGGACCTCCGGCGGGGTGCCGGCGCCCAGGAACGACAGGAAGGATTCCACCAGCATCGCCGAGGCGCAGACATAGGTGGCCTGCACGATCAGCGGCGGGATGGTGTTGGGCAGGATGTGCTTGCGCAGGATCTTGGTGACCGGCGTGGCGGCCGAGATCGCCGCCTCCACATACGGCTCCTCGCGCACCGACAGCACCACCGCGCGGACCAGCCGGACCACCCGCGGAACTTCCGGGATGGTGATGGCGACGATCACCGTCAGCAGGCTGGCGCCGGACAGCGACACCAGGGCGATCGCCAGCAGGATGCCGGGGATCGCCATCAGCCCGTCCATCACCCGCATGACGATGCCGTCGAGCCAGCGGACATAGCCGGCGACCATGCCGATCAGCAGCCCGAACACCACCGACAGGGCGGCAGCCGAGACCCCGACGGTCAGCGACACCCGGGCGCCGTAGACGACCCGGCTCCACACGTCGCGGCCGTACATGTCGGTGCCCAGCCAGAACGCCTCGCTCGGCGGTTTCAGGCGGTTCACCGGGTTCAGGGCGATCGGGTCGCTGGTCCACAGCAGCGGCGCCAGGATCGCGGCCAGGATCACGGTGATCATGACGACCGCGCCGATGATGCCGATCGGATGGCCGGCCAGGAGGGACCACGGCCCGGAGAGGCGGCGGACCAGGGCGGATGTGGTTTGCTCGGTCAATACCGGATCCTCGGGTCGAGCATCGTGTAGACGATGTCGATCAGCAGGTTGAGCACGATGTAGAGCAGCGAGAAGAACAGGATCAGGCCCTGGATGATCGGGTAGTCGCGCTTCAGGATGGCGTCGACCACCAGCCGGCCCAGGCCCGGGATGTTGAACACGCTCTCGGTGATCACCACGCCGCCGATCAGCGCGGCGATGCCGAGGCCGATCACCGTGACGATCGGCACCGAGGCGTTGCGCAGAGCGTGCACCAGCAGCACCTTGCTCTCGACCTGGCCCTTGGCGCGGGCGGTGCGGATGTAGTCCTCCTCCAGCACCTCCAGCACGCTGGCCCGGGTGATGCGGGCGACCAGGGCGACGTAGAACGCCGAGAGCGCTCCGGCCGGCAGGGCGATGTGCCGCAGGAACAGGCCGATCCCGTCCGACGGGCTCTTGTAGCCCTGCACCGGCAGCCACTTCAGCTCCAGCGAGAAGCCCCAGACCATGAAATAGCCGAGCACGAACACCGGGATCGAGAACCCGAACACGGCGAACACCATCACCGAGCGGTCGACCCAGGTCCCCGACTTGAAGGCGGCCAGCGCGCCCAGCGGCACCGCCACCAGCACCGAGAACACCACGGTGACCAGCGACAGCATCAGGGTCGGCTCGATGCGCTGGCCGATCAGCGTGGTGACCGGCAGGTTGGAGAAGATCGAGATCCCGAGGTCGCCCTGCACCAGTCGCAGGATCCAGCTGAAGAACTGCACCGCGATCGGCTCGTTCAGGCCGAGCTGGTCGCGGATCCGGGCAATGTCGGCCGGGCTGGCGTAGTCGCCGGCGATCACGGTGGCCGGATCGCCGGGCGACAGCCGCAGGATCATGAACACGACGAACGCCACCACCAGCATGACCGGGATGGTGGCGAGCGCGCGCCGGCCGATGAATATCCACATGGTCTAGAAGTCCTCTCCACCGTCGCGTCGTGGGTCCCGGATCGCCGGCGCCGACGCGCGGCCGTCCGGGATGCCGGCGGGGAGGGGGGGGCGGCCGAGGGGGAGTCCCCCTCCAGACCTCATCCCGGACAGCCCTCGATCCCATCGAGAGATGACCCGGGACCCACCCGCCGCTTCGGGTCTTGTGCTGACCATCGACAGGTCCGCCTTCGCTCCGGTCTCGATCACACCGACATGTTCCAGAAGAACTGCACCGGGGATCTGATCATGCCCTTGACGCTCTCGCGATAGCCGCAGGGCAGGAAGAAATTCCCCCGGCCACCGCGATCGTCCGTCGGGTATGGCGGCCGGCGGGGCCCGGGACGGGGCCCCGCCGGCCGTGCTGGTCGTCAGACGGACATGTTCCAGAAGAACTGGACCGGCGACTTGATCATGCCCTTCACGTTGTCGCGGTAGCCGCACGGCACGAAGAAGGTGCCGACATTGGCGTGGGTGCCGACCTCGATCGCCCGTTGCTGGATCGCCTTGCCCAGTTCCTTCTGCTCGGCCGGATCGCTGGTGAAGGCGAACTTGTCGCGCAGTTCCTCGAGCTTGGCGTCGGTCGGCCAGCCGAACCAGGCCTTCTCGGTACCGCCGCCGGACAGGCCGACCGCGGCGATCGGGTTGACCAGGTCGCCGCCGATCCACCAGGTGTGGAACACGTTCCAGCCGCCCTGGTCGACCGGGTCCTTCTTGGCCCGGCGCGAAGTCAGGGTCGACCAGTCCATGGCCTGCAACTCGACCTCCATGCCGAGCGAGCGCATGGTCTCGGCCGCCACCAGGCTGAACGCCGAGGTGATCGGGATGTCGGTCGGCTGCATCAGCACCACCTTGGTGCCGTCGTAGCCGCCTTCCTCCAGCAGCTTCTTGCTGCGTGCCAGGTCGATCGGCCGGATCATGTCCAGGCCGGCGTCGTTCTCGAGCGGCGAGCCGCACGGGAAGTAGCTCTCGCAGACCTTGTAGAATTCGGGGTTGCCGACGCCGGCCTGCAGGAACTTCTCCTGGTTGACGGCGCTGATCACGGCGCGCCGGGCCTCGGCCGTGTTGAACGGCTTCAGCAGGTGGTTGAAGCGCAGCATGCCCTGGCTGCCGAGCGGATCCAGCACTTCGGTGGTGATACCCGGGGTCTGGCCGATGATCGGCGCCAGGTCGCCCGGCACCTGCTCGTAGTAGTCGACCTCGCCGGAGACCAGCGCGTTCATGGCGGTGGTCGGGTCCGGGATGTACAGCCACTCGACCCGGTCGACCTTGACGACCTTGCCGCCGGCGGCGGCGCTCGCCGGCTCCTTGCGCGGGACGTAGGCCTCGTTCTTGGCGTAGACCACCTTGGAGCCGGGGACCCACTCCTCCTTGACGAACTTGTACGGGCCGGAGCCGATGACCTCGGGGATCTGCTTGAACGGGTCGGTCTCGGCCAGCCGCTTCGGCATCATGAACGGCACGTTCGACGAGATCTTGCCGATCGCGTCGAGCACCAGGCCGAACGGCTTCTCGAGCGTGAGCACGAAGGTCTTGGCGTCGACCGCCTCCAGGCTCTTGGTGTACTGCATGAGCTTCTGGCCCATGCCGTCGCGCTTGCCCCAGCGCTTCAGCGAGGCGACACAGTCCTCGGCGGTGACCGGCGGGCCATCGTGCCAGGCCAGGCCGTCGCGCAGGGTGAAGGTCCAGACCAGCCGGTCGTCGCTGACGGTGTAGGTATCGACCATCTGCGGACGCGGCGTCAGCGTCTCGTCCATCGCAAACAGCGTGTCGAAGATCATGTAGCCGTGGTTCCGCGTGATGTACGCGGTGGTCCAGATCGGGTCGATGTTCTTCAGGTCGGCATGCGGGATCACCCGCAGGACCGATCCGGCGGCGCGCGCCCCCCGCGGCAGCGAGGCGACGAAAGGCGCGGCGATGGCGCCCCCCACGAAGGCTCGACGTGTAAACGACATCCCTGCTCTCCTTTTTCGTTGCCGGAGCGTCCGACGGTCCCCGCCCGAGAGGACGTCCGTGCCGGCCCGGTTTCGCAATTCATGTGCCATCCGGAATGCCGCGGGAAAGCCGCGGATTTCGGGGTGTCAGGCTGCAATTCCTCGGGGCTGTTGCGCCCCCTGGTGATTGTCATTCGGGCGAACGGGACGGGCATATGCCCAAGAGACCGGCAGCCCGCCGGCATGCTTGTACATGCCGTTCGAACCGCCATGACCATAATCGAGCGCTCTCCGGACGGGGCCTGTCAACCGCCGTGCTTCACAATCCGATGGCGGCGCGGGACAATGCAGGCTGATTCGGCCCGGACCCCGGCTGCGAGAACCGGCCGCGAGAGAACGAGATGGCGATCCGACAGTTCGACACCGGCTTCATCGACCTGGACGGCAAGACCGTGCTGGTGACCGGCGGCACCGGCTCGTTCGGCCGGCAGTTCGTCCGCACCGTGCTCGGCCGGTTCCGGACCCGGCGCTGCATCGTGTTCTCGCGCGACGAGCAGAAGCAGTACGACATGGGCCAGGAGTTCGTTCAGGAGCCGTCCCGCGAGATCCGATACTTCATCGGCGACGTGCGCGACGTCGACCGGCTCGAGATGGCGATGCGCGGCGTCGACTACGTGGTGCACGCAGCCGCCCTGAAGCACGTGCCGACCGCCGAGTACAACCCGTTCGAATGCGTGCGCACCAACGTCGACGGCGCCGAGAACGTGGTGACGGCGGCGATCCGGACCGGCGTGCGCAAGGTGATCGCGCTGTCGACCGACAAGGCGGCAAACCCGATCAACCTATACGGCGCCACCAAGCTCGCCTCCGACAAGATCTTCGTCGCCGCCAACAACCTGTCGGGCGCCGGCGGCTGCCAGTTCTCCGTGGTGCGCTACGGCAACGTCATCGGTTCGCGCGGCAGCGTCATCCCGTTCTTCCGCAAGCTGGTGGACGCGAAGAAGGACAGGCTGCCGATCACCGATCCGCGCATGACCCGGTTCTGGATCACCCTGCAGCAGGGCGTGAACTTCGTGCTGTCGTCGATGGAACTGATGCACGGCGGCGAGATCTTCGTGCCGAAGATCCCCAGCATGAAGATCGTCGACGTGGCGGAGTGCATGGGCCCCGGCCTGCCGCATGAGGTGGTCGGGATCCGCCCGGGCGAGAAGCTGCACGAGGTGATGGTGCCGGAGGACGACGCCCGCACCACCGTCGAGATCGACGACCGCTACATCGTGCTGCCGGCCTTCGTCGACAACCCGCTGCGCGACTGGCTGGGACGCGGCGCCCGCCCGGTCGACCCGGCGTTCCGCTACGCCAGCGACAGCAACGACGAGTGGCTGACCATGGACGAACTCGGCGGCATGGTCGCGCAGACCTGACGCTGCCGCCGGCGCCGCTCAGCCGCTCCGGTCGTCGCGCCTGGCCCAGCCCATGATCCAGACCGCCGGCGGAATCCAAAGCAGCCCGGCCAGCAGGTAGTAGACCGCCTGCAGCAGCGCATGCTCGGGCAGCGCGCCGCCGAGCGTGGCGGCGGCCGCCGCGTAGCCGGTCAGGCCGATCAGAATGGCGATTCCGCCGATGGGGGTGCGCCAGCGCATGGCCCGGGCATAGACGACGGCCGGCGGCAGGACAAGCCCGCATGCGTCGGACTGTCCGGGAGGCGCGGGCGCCGGTCGCTTCTGGGGTAGGCGCCGGCGGCGGCGCATGCTAGCGCAGCGTCACGAATGGCGCGGAGGATCGACATGCCCGGCCCGATTGCCTCGATCGCCGCGCTGCTTCTCAGTATCGGCCTGCTGCAGGCCGCCAACGGCCTGTTCGGCTCGCTGCTGGGCGTCCGGCTCGGCCTCGACCCGCAGTTCTCGGCGAGCGTCGCCGGCCTCGTGCTGTCCGGCTATTTCGTCGGCCTGGTGCTCGGCTGCCTGACCTGCGGGCGGATCATCGAGCGGGTCGGCCATGTGCGCGCCTTCGCCGCCCTGGTCTCGATCGTCTCGGCCACCGCGGTCGCCCATGCCTTCGCGGTCGAGCCGGTCTACTGGTTCGTGCTGCGGGTCGCGTTCGGCTTCTGCATGGCCGGCGTCTACATGGTGGCCGAGAGCTGGATGAACGGCGCCGCCACCAACGCCACCCGCGGTGCCCTGCTGTCGATCTACATGGTGGTTCAGTACGGGGCGATGGGCGCCGGGCAGTTCCTGCTGAACCTCTCCGACCCGGCCAGCTTCGTGCTGTACGGGGTGGCCTCGATCCTGTTCTCGCTGGCACTGGTGCCGATCACGCTCGCGCGCTCGGCGGCGTCCGGCGAGGTCGGGCGCTCGGCGCTCGGCTTCATCGCCCTGTACCGGATCTCGCCGCTCGGCATCGTCGGCAGCTTCGGCAGCGGCACGCTGTCCGGCGCGGTGTTCGCGACCGCCTCGGTGTATGCCGCCACGATCGGCATGGCGGTGTCGCAGATCGCCATCTTCGTCTCTTCCGGAATCCTGGGCGGGCTGGTGGTGCAGTGGCCGCTGGGCAAGCTGTCCGACCGGTTCGACCGCCGGACGGTGCTGACCGGCTGTTTCTTCGCGGCGGCGGTGCTGGCGGCGGTGCTGGCGTTCTCTCCGGGCCTCGGCTTCTGGCCGTTCGTGATCCTGGCCGGCGCCTATGGCGGGGTGGCGGTCACGCTGTACTCGATCGCCGTGGCGCATGCCAACGACCACATCGAGGCCAACGACCTGGTGGCGGCCAGCGCCGGCCTGCTGCTCGCCTACAGCCTCGGCGCCGTGATCGGCCCGATCGCCTCGACCAACGCGATCGCGCTGGTCGGGCCCTCCGGCTTCTACGGATTCGGCGTGGTGGTGGCGACGCTGGTCGGGCTGTTCGCGCTGTGGCGGATGACCCGCCGCGCGGCGCCGGAGGACCAGGGGCCGTTCGTGGCGGTGCCGCGCACCAGCCCGATGGTCTCGGACCTGGATCCGCGCGCCGAGCCGGCGGATGACGAGATGCCGGGCCAGCCTCCGGTACCGTCATGACCGGGGCGGTCAGCTTCCGGCCCGCCGGTGAGGTCGACTTCGAGACCCTGCTCGACCTGCGGATCCGTGTCCTGCGTCCGCATCTGGAACGGGTCGGCCGGTTCGACCCGGAGCGGGCGCGGCGGTATTTCAGGGCGGGTTACGATCCGACCCATCTGCGGTTGATCCTGGTCGACGGCAGCTTTGCGGGCTGTGTGGCGCTCAAGCCCGAGGGTGACGGCCTGGTGCTCGAGCATTTCTACCTCGACGAGGCGGTGCAGGGCCGCGGGGTCGGCGGCGCGGTCCTGCGCCGGCTGATCGCCGAGGCCGATGCGGCGGGGTTGCCGATCCGCCTCGGGGTCCTCAAGGGCAGCCCGGCCGCCCGGCTGTACCTGCGGCACGGCTTCGCCTGGACCCATGACGAGCCGTTCGACGACTACTACGAGCGCCGGCCCGGGTGACCGGGTATATGGCCCGGTCGTCGGGCCGGTTCGGACCTATGCCGCTTCGGCGCCGTAGTAGGTGGTCACCACGTGCGTCGCCTCGGCGAAGAATAGCCAGCGCTCGACCACCGCGCCGGCCGACCCGGCCAGCGCCGCCAGCAGCAGCATCGGTACGGCGACGCTCGCCGTGCCGACGGCGGCCGCGGCCAGCAGCAGCGCCAGCGCCAGCCCGATGCCCAGCCCGCCGGCGATGACGCGCAGCTTGCGCGCGTGCTTGCGGGCGATCCGGTAGCCCATCTCGCGCATCACGTAGTTGCGCGAGGTGGTGGGGGCCTCCAGGAGCCTTACCCGGCCGAGACCGCCGAGGCCGGTGGCGGTTCCGGCGGTCGCCGCCGGCGCCCCGGTGTCGACCGACCGCCAGTAGGCCAGCTTCAGGGCCGCCACCGCGATCCCGGCGGCGACCGTCAGCCACAGGAAGACGCCGGCCTCGCCGCCGAACACCGCGGTCAGCAGTGCCATCCACAGGCCGCCGGTGTACAGCGCGATCGCCAGGTAGACCGGCACCGTCAGCGGGTGCCGCCACTGCCGGATGGTGGCCAGCGAGGCGTAGATCATGCCGGTGCAGGCGACGGTGACGACCGCGCCGAGGGCGGCCAGCAGCCCGAGGACGGCCCACACCCCGTCGGTCCGGCCGAGGCAGACCCAGCCGATCGCGAACAGCCCGGCCGGCAGGTAGGTGACGACCGCCGCCAGGCCCTCGCGCGACAGCCAGGACGAGCGCCATTGCGACATCGCCCGCCAGGCCCGCTCCGGATGGCCGAGGTGGAAGGTCGAGGCCAGCAGGCCTGCGGTGATCAGGCCGAGCGCCAGCGCCAGCCCGGTGAGGCCGAGCCCGAGGCCGGCCGGGACCAGCCCGCCGGCGCCGGCGAGGCCGAGCAGGAACAGCAGGCCGTAGCCGGCCCCGGAGGCGGTGGTGAAGAAGATGACGGAAGCGGCGGGATGCATGGTTCAGCTCTCCGTCAGCGCGACAGCACGGCGTCGACCCAGGCCAGCAGCTTGCCGCCGGTGGTCGCGGCGGTTCCGGTCCCCGACGCCCCGCCCTGCGGCACCGCGTCGGCGGCTTCGGCCGCCAGCTGCTCGAGCCGGCTCGGCGCGCCGGTGGCGCCGCAGGTCTTCTTCTGCGGCCGCGGCGGCAGGTACTTGTTGACCGGCCGGTAGCCCATCTCGGGCATCAGGTCGTAGCCGCCGCGCTCGGCCACCAGGGTCGACACCGCGCTGTCCGGGTCGCCGAGGTCGCCGAAATGCCGGGCGCCGACCGGGCAGGTGGAGACGCAGGCCGGCACCCGGTCGATCTCCTCCAGGTTCTCGTTGTAGATCCGGTCGATGCACAGGGTGCACTTCTTCATCACGCCGTCGGCGTGGTCGTATTCGCGGGCGCCGTAGGGGCAGGCCCAGGAGCACAGCTTGCAGCCGATGCACAGGTCGGCGTTGACCAGGACGATGCCGTCCTCCTCGCGCTTGTAGCTGGCGCCGGTCGGGCAGACGGTCACGCAGGCCGGGGTCTCGCAATGCAGGCAGGACCGCGGGAAGTGCACGGTCCGGCCCTCGGCGCCGTCGCCGGCCTCGTAGGTGTGGATGCGGTTGAACCACACTCCCCAGGCGCCGGCGTCGTCGATCCCGTCGCCGGCGCTCTCGGTCCCGGAATAGGCGTTCCAGTCGGTCAGCGGCGCGGAGTGGCCGCCGGCGTTCCATTCCTTGCAGTTCACCGCGCAGGCATGGCAGCCGACGCAGATGTCCAGGTCGATGACCAGGCCGAGCTTCTTCGTGCCGGCGGTGGCGGCGGGGAGCGAGGTCATTCCGCGGCCTCCGGTCTGGCGTGGCACCGCATTGCCGCACGTCGCCACGTGGGTTCCGGCTCGGCCGCGCCGGGGCGGCGTGCCCGTCCGGAATGACGACAAGGATAGGGAGTTGGGCAGGTGATCGCGGCTCCTCGAAGTCGAGCCGGGGGCAGCCGGCCAGAACCTCCCCCCTCTGTCGTCATTCCGGACGAGGCGGGCCGCGCAAGCGGACCGGATCGATCCGGAACCCACCGGTCGGGGCAGCAGGTTCGCCCGGCGGGGCTCGATATCCCGCTCATTCCGCCACCTCCTTCGCGCCGAATCGCACCGTCGCGGGCGCCCGCGGCGGGTTGGGCGGGACCGAGACCGGATCGAACTGCGGCTCGGCGACCGTGCCCGGCGCGTCGGCGGCGACCTTCTCGATCCGCACCCTGAGGTCGTACCAGGCGGCCTGGCCGGTGACCGGGTCGGAGTTGGCGTAGCGGTACCCGCCGTTCTCCGGCAGCAGCTCGGCGATCAGGTGGTTCAGCAGGAAGCCCTTGGTGGCCTCCGGCGCGTCGGCGGCCAGGTTCCACGCGCCGCGGCGCTTGCCGATGGCGTTCCAGGTCCACAGCGTGTCCGGGTTCACCCCTTCCATCAGCTTGACCTGGGCCTTGATGCGGCCGTGATGCGAGGTCACCGCCACCCAGTCGCCGTCGGCGATGCCGAGGCTCTCGGCCCGCTCGCGGCTCATGTGCAGCTTGTTCAGGCCGTGGATCTGCCGCAGCCAGGCGTTCATCGAGCCCCAGGAATGGTACATCGCCGCGGGGCGCTGGGTGATCGCGTGCATCGGGAAGGCTGCCTCGTCCAGCGCCTCGCCCTCGAACGGCGGGTACCAGAACGGCAGCGGGTCGAAGTAGCGGGCGACGCGCTCGCGGTGCTGCTCCGGCGGCTGCACGGCCCCGTGGCCCTGGGCCGCCAGCCGGAACTTCTGCAACGGCTCGGAGTACAGCTGGATGACGATCGGGTCGGCCTTGCCGATCAGGCCGAGGGCGACGGCGGTGTCGAGGTAGGCCCGGTTGCCGTGCTTGAAGTAGCGCTCCTCGGGCTTGAACTCGTGGCGCCAGAAGCACTGGTTGTCGACGTAGCGCGACAGCTGGTCGGGGTTCGGCTCGCCCTTGCCCGCCTTCGAGCCGTCGACGCCGCGCCAGCCGGCCAGCGGGCCGATCCCGGGCGAGCGCTCGTGGTTCGCCAGATAGTCCGGGTAGCCCCCGGGATAGCGCGGCGTGCCGTCCTCCCTGACCAGGCCCGGCAGGCCGATGCGGACTCCGAGGTCGATCAGCACGTCCTGGAAGGGCCGCACGTCGCGGTCCGGCGGCACCACCGGCTGGCGGATCGAGTCGGCGGCGCCGTCGGCGTCGCAGATCGGCCGGTCCAGCAGCGAGATGCAGTCCCAGCGCTCCAGGTAGGTGGTGTCGGGCAGCACCAGGTCGGCGAAGGCGATGGTCTCGGACGCGTAGGCGTCGGCATAGATGATCTTCGGGATCCGGTACTCGCCGGTCGCCGGGTCCCTGTCGGTGAGCATCGCCATGGTGCCGGCGGTGTTCATCGAGGAGTTCCAGCCCATGTTGGCCATGTACATGAACAGCAGGTCGACCGGGTAGGGATCGCCGGCCCAGGCGTTGCGGATCACCATGTGCATCAGGCCGTGGGCGGCGACCGGCGCCTCCCAGGAATACGCCTTGTCGATCCGGCGCGGCGTGCCGTCCTCGTCGATCAGCAGGTCCTCGGGACCCATCGGGAAGCCGAGCGGAGGCCCCGCCATCGGGGTGTTCGGCCTGACCTGGTCGGCCCGGCCGACCGGCTTGACCGGCGGTGGCACCGGCTTCGGGAAGGGCGGCTTGTAGCGGAAGCCGCCGGGGGCGTCGATCGAGCCGATCAGCACCTGCAGCAGGTGCAGCGCCCGGCAGGTGTGGAAGCCGTTGGAGTGGGCCGAGATCCCGCGCATGGCGTGCATCGCCACCGGCCGGCCGATCATGCGGTCGTGCTTGCGCCCGGCCCAGTCGGTCCAGGGCTGCTCGATCACCACTTCCTGCTCGAAGGCGGCGTGGGCGATCTCGGCGGCCAGCCGACGGATGGTGTCGGCCGGCACGCCGCAACGCTCGGCCACGGCGTCGGGCGCGTATTCGTCGGCGACATAGCGGTCGTGCAGCAGCTGGAAGGACGGCACCGCGATGCGGCCGTCGGGCAGCACGTGCTCGCCGACCAGGGCCGGGGCGACGTCGGCCAGCATGGCGCTTGCCAGCGCGCCGGACTTGCGGTCGAAGCACAGCGGATGGCCGTCGGCGTCGCGCGCGAACAGGCCGTCCTCGGCGTTGCCGGGATCGCGGATCACCAGCCAGTGCGCGTTGGTGTAGCGGACCAGGTAGTCGAGGTCGACGCGCCGTGCCTTCAGCAGCTCGTGGACGATCGCCAGCACCAGCAGGCCGTCGGTGCCCGGGCGGATGCCGATCCACTCGTCGGCGATCGCCGAGTAGCCGGTGCGCACCGGGTTGACCGACACGAACTTCGCACCCCGGCCCTTGAGCTTGCCGAGGCCGGTCTTGATCGGGTTGGAGTCGTGGTCCTCGGCGACCCCGAACATCACGAAGTAGCGGGCGTGCTCCCAGTCCGGCTCGCCGAACTCCCAGAACGAGCCGCCGATGGTGTAGAGCCCGCCGGCCGCCATGTTGACCGAGCAGAATCCGCCATGGGCGGCGTGGTTCGGGGTCCCGAAGTTGCTGGCCCACCAGCCGGTCAGCGACTGCGACTGGTCGCGGCCGGTGAAGAAGGCGAGCTTGCGCGGGTCGCGGGCCCGGATCTCGCCGAGCCAGCCGGCGGCGGTCGACAGCGCCTCCTCCCACTCGATCTCCTGGAACTCGCCGGAGCCGCGCGGCCCGACCCGCTTCAGCGGCTTGGTCAGCCGGGCCGGCGAGTAGTGGGTCATGATCCCGGCCGAGCCCTTGGCGCACAGCACGCCCTTGTTGACCGGGTGGTTGCGGTTGCCCTCGATGTAGCGGATCCGGCCGTCCTTGAGGTGGACTTTGATCCCGCAGCGGCAGGCGCACATGTAGCAGGTGGTGTACTTGACCGCGTCGGAGACCGGCGGCGACGGGTCGACGACCTCGCGCACGGTCTCGAAGGGATTGGGGATCATGCGGGCGGACTCCAGGCTGGCGTGCCTGGAAGGTGCAAGCTGGCCAGCGGCGGGTCAAGTCATGGCGGTTCCGCCGCGGACCCGACTTGGCCTCGGACATGGGCAGGCGTAGGCTTGCCCGTCCCACGGCCGCGGCACCGCGCCGGATGGCCGCCCGCCGGGTGCAAGGCCCGGCGAGACGCCGAGGGGCAGGGACGCAAGACGCGACGGGCGCGAGGCCTGCCGCTGCAAGGGAGACACATCATGCCGACGCCGTCACAGGACGCCCGCGACGCCATGCTCAGCGATCCGATCACCGGACGCGCCGCCTGGTCCGGCGCCGATCTCGCCGACGCCCGCGACTGGGTCCAGGCCCTGGATGCCGCGGATGTGGCCGAGATCGACGCCGCGTTCCGGGCGGTCAAGGCCCGCGGCCTGAACTTCGCCGACGTCAAGGCCGAGGACTTCCCGCTGCCGGGGCTGGCGCCGAAGCTCGCCGCGCTGCTGGACGAGATCGAGGACGGCCGCGGCGTCGCCCTGCTGCGGGGCCTGCCGGTCGCCGACTACGACGACGAGGACCTGCGTGTGCTGTGGGCCGGAATCGGCGCCCATGTCGGGCCGCTGCTGCCGCAGTCGGTCGACGGCAAGCTGATGCGCGACGTCCGCGACGAGGCCGGCGGCAAGCTCCAGAAGCACGCGCCGTCGGTGGTCCCGGGCTCCCTGACCTCGACCCAGAAGGCGCAGTCGAACGGCCCGCTGCGGTTCCACACTGACCGCGCCGACGTGCTCGGCCTGCTGTGCGTGCGCCAGGCCGGCGCCGGCGGCGAGAGCAAGGTCGCCAGCTCGGTGGCGGTGCGCAATGCGATCCTGCGGCGCCGGCCGGACCTGCACGAGCTGCTGTGCCAGCCCTACTGGCGGACCCGCGAGACCCAGGACGTCGGCGGCGGCCAGAAGGTGTTCGCGATGCCGGTGTTCAGCTTCCGCGACGGCCATTTCAGCAGCCAGTACTCGCGGACCTTCGTCGAGGAGGCGCAGCGCCTGGACGGCGTCCCGAAAATGACCGCGGCGATGGACGAGGCGCTGGACCTGCTGGCCGAGGTCGCCGAGGAGCAGTGCCACGTGTTCCGGCTCGAGCCGGGCGACATGGTTTTCTACAACAACCACGTCGTCTACCACGGCCGCACGCCGTTCACCGACGACCCGGCCAGCCGCGCCGACCGCCTGCTGTACCGCCTGTGGTTCGCACCGGCCCGGACCCGGCCGCTGCCGGAGTGCTATCGCGAGACCTGGGGCTCCACCGAGCCGGGCGCCTACCGCGGCGGCATGATGACCGGCAAGCGCTCGCAGGCGGCTTAGGGGCGAGCGGAGCGCCCGCCGCTCAGGTCAGCGCGTCGATCTCTTCGTCGGTCAGCGAGCCGGGGACGATGGTGATCGGGATCCGCAGCCGCGCCGCGCCCTTGCTCGACAGGTAGCTGATCAGCGGGCCGGGGTTGTCGGCCTTGGCGGCGGCACCCAGCACCATCACCGAGATCGACTTCTCCTCGTCGATCAGGTTCATCAGTTCCTCGCGGGTCGTGCCCTCGCGCAGGTAGATGATCGGGATCGCGCCGGTCATCTCGACGACCTGCTGGCTCATGCGGTCCATCAGGGCCTCGGCCTCCTGGCGGGCCTCCTCGCGCATCAGCTCGCCGACCCCCATCCAGTGCTGGAACTCGACCGGCTCGATCGCCCGGAACAGCGCCACCCGGCCGCCGGTGTGGCGGGCCCGCTGCCCGGCGAACCGCAGCGCCACGCGCATTTCCTCGCTGTTGTCGACGACGACGAGGAACACGCGCGGATGCGCGGACGCGTCTGTGGATGCGGTGTCGTTCATACCCTGTTCCGAAGCGCCGCTTTGCGGTCTTGCTCTCCCGAGGTCAGACTTTACGGAAGATCACCGCCGCGAGCCAGCCCGCCAGTACCGCCACCAGAATCGCGAACACGCCGTAGGCGGCGGAGTTGGTGTGCGCGAAGCGGAAGACATAGGCGCCGATGCCGATCTTCGACACCCTGAGCGGGGTGGTCTGGGCGTGCACCGGGCTGCCGTTGCGGATGTAGTAGACGGAGACCGTGTAGATCCCGGTCACCACGTTGGCCGGGAACGACACCCGGGTCCGGAACAGCCGGTCGGACAGCACCAGGATGCGGCCGGCGCTGGCGGAATACAGGCCGTGGCGGACCTGGTTGCGCACCAGGCCTTCGCGGAAGGCGCGGATCGTCGCGACCGGAGTGTCCCGGTCGCGGAGCATCGGCCGCAGATTGAGATGGTCGAGCCCCATCTCCTGGCGGACCCGCACGTCGGGATCGACCTCGTCGAGCATGCCGGTGGCGGCGACCGCATAGAACGACGGGACGTTCTGGAAGGTCATCGACTCGGTGTTCATCCAGATTCCGGCGAGCCGGTCCTTGCGGCGCACCGTCATGGCCTGCCGCGGCCCGGTCACCACCACCACGATCTGGCCTTCCCCCTCGATCGCGCCGAACAGCAGCAGCTCGGCGCCGGTGAAGCCGGTGGTGATGGCGATCTCGTGGTCGGACAGGTCGGCCACCAGGTCCTGCTGGCCCCGAACCGCGGGGGCGACGACGAACGCCGCAAGCACCAGGCCGGCCGTGATCAGGAAGCTGGCCGGGGCGCGCCTCATCCGTGCCCCAACTGGAAGTCCACCGAGAACAGGTCGACGGGGGTGACCACCAGGTCGACCGCGATCTTGGCGCACACGCCGAGCACCATCAGCGCCAGCAGGCTGCGCAGATGCTCGCCGCGCAGCTTGGCGCCGAGCTGGGTCCCGAACTGGGCGCCGATGACCGCACCGACCAGCAGCGTGATCGCGAGGATCACGTCCACGGTCTGGGTGTTGAGAGCCTGCAGGAAGGTGACGTTGGCGGTGACGAAGATGATCTGGAACAGCGAGGTGCCGACCACCACGCCGGTCGGCATGCCGAGCAGGTAGATCATCGCCGGCACCATCACGAAGCCGCCGCCCACCCCCATCAGCGCGGTCAGGATGCCGACGAAGAACCCGATGCCGAGCGGCAGCAGGGCGCTGATGTACAGTTTCGAGCGGCGGAACCGCATCTTCAGCGGCAGGCCGTGCAGCCAGTTGTGCTGGTGCAGCTTGGAACGCCGGCCGGTCGGCCTGCGCGAACGCCAGATCGAGCGCACGCTCTCGTTCAGCATCAGCAGGCCGATGGTGCCGAGGAAGACCACGTAGCTGAGGTTGATGACCAGGTCGATCTGGCCGAACCGGCGCAGCAGCGTGAACAGCGCGACGCCGGCCGACGATCCGAAGAAGCCGCCGACCAGCAGCACCATGCCCATCTTGAAGTCGACGTTGCCGCGCCGCCAGTGCGCGATCACCCCGGACACCGACGAAGCGACGATCTGGTTGGCGCTGGTCGCCACCGAAACCGCCGGCGGCACACCCATGAAGATCAGCAGCGGCGTCATGAGGAACCCGCCGCCGACCCCGAACAGCCCCGACAACACCCCGATCATTCCGCCCATCCCCAGAACGAGGAAGACGTTCACCGAAATCTCGGCGATGGGGAGATACACGTGCATCGATCGCCCGGGGCGGAAACAGGAACACGCCCCGAGGCGGACCAGGGGGCGTGATCCTAGTGGTACACCGATCCCGGGCGGGATAGAAGGTGTTTGTTTGGTAAAGGCTTAGCCGGGTTCCACCGGAAGTCCGCTCTGGACCCAGGCGATGATCCCGCCTTCCAGCCGGTACAGCGGACGCCGGTCGCCGGTGGCGCGCAGCTGCTCGGCGGCGAGCCCGCAGCGCCGGGCGCTGCGGCAGTGCAGCACGATGCGGTCGTCCGGCCCGGCGGCGATCGCCGTCGGATCGAAGCGCGACAGCGGAACCAGCCTCGAGCCCGGGATGCGCGCCTGCGCGAACTCGTCCTCCTCACGCACGTCGAACAGCGCGACCCTTCCTTCACGCAGCCAGTCGGCCAGCGTGACGGCATCGATGAATTCGGTAGTCGGTTCGGTGGTCATCATCAGGCCCGATCTGCATCGCCGGGCGTCGCCTCAACTGGCCGCGGCACTCTCGGCCGCCTCGCCCGGCACGGTGTCGACTTGCGGCAGGTACAACCGGCACAGCGCCTCGATGATCACCCGCGCCTCGTGCGAGGCGAGCGAGTAGAAGATCGACTGGGCCGACCGCCGCGTCTTGACGATCCCATGATGCCGCATCCTCGCCAAGTGCTGCGACAGCGCGGACTGGCTGAGGCCGCTTATCCCTTCCAGCTCGGTGACCGTGCGCTCGCCGGCATCGGCCAACTCGCAAAGCACCAGCAGACGCTTGTCGTTCGCCATGATCTTCAGGAGCGCCGCCGCATCGCCCGCCCGCTTCTGCAGATCGCTCGCGTTCAACTTGCCGACCGGTCTCATTTGACACGCTGTCCGTTCATTTCATCGCAATTCGTAGGACAACGCATGCGAAAGATGCAATGGCGATGCATCCACCATACGAAATATCGAGGTCCCGCGGCTCGATCAGGCCGGGCCACGGGTCCGGCCGCCGACCACGGTAGCCGCGACTCGGACGCCGGCCGGGGCGAAGATCCAGCGGTCGACCAGCACGGACGGGTCCTGTGCGTCGCCGCCGTCGTCGGCCAGCACCACGAAGTCGGCGCGCCGGCCGGCCTCGATCGCCCCGATCGCCCGCCCCAGCGCGGCGGCGCCGCCCCGGCAGACCCGCTGCAGCAGCCCGACGCCGACCGACGCCCCGGGACCGTCCGCCAGCACGGTGCGGCGCCCGGTGACCAGGCGTTGGCCGTTCTCGAGCCAGCGCAGCTCCTCGGCCGGGTCGATGCAGACATGGCTGTCGGAGCCGATGCCGATGGCGCCGCCGTCGTCCAGATAGGCGCCGGCCGGGAACAGCCCGTCGCCGAGATTCGCCTCGGTGGTGGGACACAGCCCGGCCACCGCGCCGGAACCGGCGATCGCCCGGCGCTCGGCGTCCGACAGATGGGTGGCGTGCACCAGGCACCAGCGACGGTCCACGGCCGCGGTGTCGAACAGCAGTTCGACCGGGCGGCGCCCGCACCAGGCCAGGCAGTCCTCGACCTCCTTCGGCTGCTCGGCCACGTGGATGTGGACCGGCGCGGTCGGGTCGAGCGCGTCGAGCGCCGCGACCGCCGCCTGCAGCCGGTCCGGCCGGGCCGCCCGCAGCGAGTGCGGCGCGATGCCGAGCCGGCGGTCGGCGCGCCCGGCGAACTCGGGCGCCAGCGCCTGCAGCAGGCGGGCGAAGCCGTCCGGATCGTGCAGGAACCTGCGCTGCCGCTCGCCCGCCGGGGCTCCGCCGAAGCCGCCGTCCTCGTAGTAGACCGGCAGCAGGGTGATGCCGATGCCGGCGGTCTCGGCGGCCCGCAGCAGGCGGCGCGAGGTCTCGGCCGGATCGGCATAGGGCTGCCCGCCCGGGGCATGGTGGACGTAGTGGAACTCGCCGACCGCGGTGTAGCCGCGCGCCAGCATCGCCCGGTACAGCCGGGTGGCGATCGCCTCGATGCCGTCCGGGTCGAGGGCCGCGAGGAAGCCGTACATCGCCTCGCGCCAGGTCCAGAAGCTGTCGTCGCCGCCGGGCGCGCCATGATCCGGGCCGGCGCGCTCGGCCCGACCGGCCAGCGCGAACTGGAATGCGTGGCTGTGCAGGTTCGGCACGCCCGGCACCACCGCGCCGTCCAGCCGCTCGGCGTCGCCGGCGGCGGCGTCCGCCGTGACGCCCGTCAGGGTCCCGTCGGCGTCGGCTTCCAGCAGCACGTCGCGCAGCCAGCCGTCGGGCGTCAGCGCCCAGGGTGCGAACCAGCGTTTCATTCCCGGGTTTTGCATGGCGGGCGCCATCCGATTACCGTTGGCTCGCTGCGGGGGCACGGCCGTCGGCCGGACGGCGTGCCGCAGAGGTGGGGTGCGGCATGTGGGATTCTCTCTGGGTCGATGTCGGGCTCGCCACCATGGCGGGATCGACGCCGTATGGCAGGATCGAGGACGGGGCCATCGCGGTCAAGAACGGGCGCATCGCCTGGGTCGGGGCGCGCGCCGACCTGACCGGACCGATCGAGGGCCTGGCGTCGATCGTGCACCAGGCCGACGGCGGCTGGATCACTCCGGCGCTGATCGACTGCCACACCCACATCGTGCATGGCGGCCAACGGGCCGGCGAGTTCGAGCGCCGCCTGATGGGCGCCAGCTATGCCGATATCGCCCGCGCCGGCGGCGGCATCCTGTCGACGGTCAACGCGACCCGCAGGGCGTCGGAGGAGGAACTTCTCGCCGCCGCGACGCGGCGGCTCCGGCCGCTGCTCGCCGAGGGCGTCACCGCGATCGAGATCAAGTCGGGCTACGGCCTGGACCTGGATACCGAGCTGAAGATGCTGCGGGTGGCGCGGGCGATCGAGGCCCGGCTGCCGGTGGCGGTGACCACCACCTTCCTCGGCGCGCACGCGGTGCCGCCGGAGTGGATGAACGACGCCGACGGCTATGTCGACTTCGTCTGCGACGAGGTGCTGCCGGGGGCGGTCGAGCAGGGGCTGGTCGATCAGGTCGACGCGTTCTGCGAGGGAATCGCGTTCTCGCCGGCGCAGGTGGCCCGGGTGTTCGAGGCGGCGGCGCTTTTCAAGCTGCCGGTGAAACTGCACGCCGAGCAGCTGAGCGACCTTGGAGGCGCGGCGCTGGCGGCCGCGGCCGGCGCCCTGTCGGCCGACCACCTGGAGTATCTCGGTCCCGACGGCATCGAGGCGATGGCCGAGTCGGGAACCGTCGCGGTCCTTCTGCCCGGCGCCTTCTTCACGCTGCAGGAGACCCGTCGGCCCCCGGTTGCCCGGTTGCGCAAGGCGGGTGTCCCGATCGCGGTGGCCACCGACAGCAACCCCGGCTCGTCGCCGGTGACGTCACTGCTGGTGACCATGAACATGGCCTGCGTGCTGTTCGGCCTGACCCCCGCGGAGGCGCTGGCAGGAACCACACTGAACGCGGCCAGGGCATTGGGATTGCAGAACGACCGAGGCAGCCTGGAGGTCGGGAAGGTCGCCGACTTCGTGCATTGGGCCATCGAGGAGCCGGCCGAGCTGGCCTATCGGATCGGCTTCAATCCCTGCACCACGGTGATCCGCAACGGGGTACCGACCCTGGCCGGATAGGCGGCGCGCAACCGGCCCGGCGAGCGCCTCGGCGGCGGTCGGGATGTTGTCACTTTTTCGATATTTTCCGAATGCGTAGCGCCTGCTGTTCGCAGTAGTCTTGTGCCGACGTTTGGTTGCCTGGCGTCCGACGTGAACACAATGAAATAAAGGCGGTTCCGGAGCACGCCCATTCCATGTTCGACGACCCGAACGCGGTACCGACCCGAATAGGGTTCCTGCTGATCCGGAACTTCTCGATGATGGCCTTCACCTCGGCCGTCGAGCCGTTGCGGTCGGCCAACCGCATGGCCGGCCGGCCGTTGTACGAATGGCAGATCATCAGCCCCGACGGAAAGCCGGTGGCGGCCAGCAACGGCATCGAGGTGGTCCCGCACAAGGGGATGTCCGAGGTCGACCGCGAGAAGATCCTGGTGGTGGTCACCGGCATCGACGTGCAGCGCTACGAGGACGAGCGCATCCTCGGCTTCCTGCGGCGGGTCGCCCGCCAGGGCGCGACCATGGGGGCGCTGTGCACCGGCAGCCACCTGCTGGCCCGGGCCGGCCTGCTCGACGGCCGGCGCTGCACGATCCACTGGGAGAATCTCGGCGGCTTCACCGAGGACTTCCCCGAGATCGAGGTGTCGTCCGACCTGTACGAGATCGACCGCGACCGGTTCACCTGTTCCGGCGGCACCGCGGCGCTCGACATGATGCTGCACCTGATCGGCCGGCAGCACGGCCAGGCGCTCGCCAACCAGGTGTCGGAGCAGTTCATCCACGACCGCATCCGCGAACCGCACGACCACCAGCGCATGGAACTGCGGGCCCGGCTCGGGGTCAGCCATCCGAAGCTGATCTCGGTTATCAGCGAGATGGAGACCAATCTCGAGGAGCCGCTGACCCAGACCGACCTGGCGGACCGCGCCGGGCTGTCGACCCGCCAGCTCGAGCGGCTGTTCCGCAAGTATCTGGGCGCCACGCCGACCCGCTACTACCTGACGCTCCGGCTACAGCGGGCGCGTCAGCTGCTGGTCCAGACCTCGATGTCGATCCTGTCGGTGGCGCTGGCCTGCGGCTTCGTGTCGGCCAGCCACTTCTCGAAATGCTACCGCGAATGCTTCGGGCGCACCCCGCGCGCAGAGCGGGCGATCGGCGGGGTCACCGGGAACGGGTCCGGTTCGGCGGCCAGCGTGGCGGACCTGCCGGCCCGGATCGTCGGCCAGCTCTGACGCAATTCCCCGGCGTCATCCCCCGAACGGGAATCGCCTGGCCAGCGTGAACGGGCCGCCCCTGCGCTCCTGCACGAACAGCGCGATGGCGTCGATAGACGTCGGGCCGGCGGTCACCGGCGCGACCCGCGGCTCCAGGGCCGTGACGATCGCCTCGCGCTCGGGGCCGTCCGGCAGCCGCGACGACAGCGTCATGTGGAACCGGAACTCGCCCATCACATAGGGGTAGCCCCAGCGCTGCAGCAGCGCCTCCTGCTGGGCCGACAGCCCGGCCTCGCGCCGGCGCGCCAGCTCGGCGTCGCCGGGCAGGGCGCGGAAACCGTCGAGGTCCTGCACGACGTCGGCGGCCAGTGCCGAGATCCGGTGGTCCGGCGGCGTCATCATCAGCGCCAGGAACCCGCCGAGCGAGCGCAGGCCGAGCTGCACCGGGATCGGCGCACGGGTCGCGGCGAACGCCGCGGCGGCCTCCTCGAGCGCCGCCGGCGAGCGCCCATGCTTGAGATGGAACGGCGGCTTCAGGGTGGCGTGGAACCCGTAGTTGCGGGCGCTCTCGGTGATTGCGGCGAGGCGCTCCGGCGTCACGCCGGGCACTGCCGGCAGCGTCCGTTCGGCACCGCTCGCGCAGTCGCGGCCCAGCCAGTCGGCACCGAACTCGGCGAGCGGCGAGCCCGGCTCCGGGGCGAAGTAGATCGCGTAGCGCGGCCATGTCGGCGCCGGGTCGGCCTGGTTCTCGGGAAACGCGGGGAACTCGGGCACCGTGACACTCCTGTTAAACCACGATCGCGGGTCTGGCGCCGGGTCGTGAGTGGCGGTAATCAGGTCTCTCTCGACCCCGGCCGGGGTTATGCCATGCACCCCGAACGAGGAGAAGCCCGGTGACCACCCGCACCATCGCGAGCCGGCGCGTGCTGCTGGCCGACGGCCAGGTCGTGGACACCACCGTCACCGTCGAGGACGGCCGGATCGCCGGTATCGGCGCCGCCAGCCGCGGCGAGGAGTGGGACGCCGGCGACGCCTGGCTGCTGCCGGGCGTCATCGACCTGCACGGCGACGCCTTCGAGCGCCAGATGATGCCGCGCCCCGGCGTGCACTTCCCGACCGACCTGGCGCTGCTGGACACCGACGCCCAGCTGGTCGCCAACGGCATCAGCACCGCCTATCACGGCGTGACCTACTCCTGGGAGCCGGGGCTGCGCGGCCGGGAGTCCACCGTGGCGCTGAAGTCGGCGATCGAGGCGATGAGGCCGCGGCTGGCCTGCGACACCCGGTTCCACCTGCGGCACGAGACCCACAACCTGGCGGCCGAGGACGAGGTTCTGGGCTGGCTGGCCGAGGGCAGCGTCGACCTGCTGGCGTTCAACGACCACTCCGACATGATTCTCGACCGCATCCTGAACCAGGGCAGGTCGACCGCTACCGAGACCGCCCGGACCGGCCTCAGCCACGACCAGTTCATCGCGATGCTGCACCGGGTGGCCGAGGGCCGGCCGCAGGTGCCGGCTTCTGTCGACCGGCTGGCGGCGGCGGCGGTGGCGCACGGTGTGGCGCTGGCCAGCCACGACGACATGACGCCGGAGATGCGGCGGCGCTATCACGCCGTCGGCTGCCGGATCGCCGAGTTCCCGATGAACACCGCGACCGCCGAGACCGCGGTGTCGCTCGGCGACCCGGTGATCTGCGGCGCCCCGAACGTGGTGCGCGGCGGCAGCCATCTGGGCAGTGCCGGCATCCTGGCGGCCCGCGAGGTGCGCGAGGGGCGCTGCACGATCCTGGTGTCCGACTACTACTACCCGGCGCTGGTGCAGGCACCGTTCCGGCTGGCGCGCGACGGCGACGCCGAGTTCCCGGAGGCCTGGGCGCTGGTCTCGGCCAACCCGGCCCGGGCGGCCGGCCTGGACGACCGCGGCGCGATCGCCGAGGGCGCGCGTGCCGACCTGGCGGTGGTGCGGGATTCCGGCACCGGGCCGGTGCGGGTGGCGGCGACCCTGGTCGAGGGCCGCGCCGCCTACCGCTCGGCCGCGGTCTGAGCGGCGCGGTCGGCGGCGCGGGCGTCGCGCAGGCGTTGGACCTGGGCGCCGCCGATCCCGAGGATCACCAGCGCGGTGCCGGCGAGGTGGGCGGCGGTGACGTCGGCGCCGAGCACGGCCGACAGGCCGATGGCGACGATCGGCGTGACGTTCAGGTACAGCGAGGCGAGCGACAGCCCGAGGCGGGCGACGCCGAGGTTCCAGCACACCACGCCGAGGCAGATGCCGAACACCGCGACGAACACCAGCAGGCCGGCGTCCGGGAGGGTCGGGGCGGGCGGCGGGAACCGCACCAGCCCGGCGAGGCCGGCGGCCACGTAGCCCAGTGAGAACAGGATGCCGCCGGCGGCGATGGTCGCCGCGGTCAGGGCGACCGGCGGCCAGCCGTCCATCCAGCGCCGGGCCAGGGCCGAGTACAGCGACCATGCGACGTTGGCCAGCAGCACCAGGGCGACCCCGAGCGCCAGGATCCAGGGGCTCTCGGCCGCCAGCGCATTGGCGTTGCCGGCGCTCAGCGCCAGGGCGGTTCCGGGCACCGCGACGGCGATGCCCAGCAGCAGGGTGCGGTCCGGGACGTCGCGGTTGAGCAGCCAGCCGAGCGCCACCGCGATCACCGGCGCGGCGCTGCCGACGATCGAGGCCTGCACCGGGCCGGCATAGTAGATCCCGAAGGTGTAGGCGGTGGCGAACACGATGACGCCGAGGACGCCGAGGGCCAGCAGCCGCGGCAGGGCGCCGGCGATGGTGCCGGCCGCGGGCGGGCGGCCGCCGATCGGCGACACCAGGATCGCCAGCAGCAGCGGTGCGGCGACGGCGTAGCGCAGCACCGCGATCTCCAGCGCGTCGTGCCGGCGCAGCAGCTCGTGCATCAGCGGGACCATGGAGCCCCAGCAGAGCACCGTGACGGCGAGCGCCGCGTTGCCGATCAGGACGGCGCGCACGGCCGGGCTGGACAGGGACATGGAACGGGAATCCCGAAGGAAGCGACCCGCTATCTAGCGCGCCGGGCGCGCGCGGCCAAGCGGGTCCGCGCCGGCGACAGAGGCGATCGGGTCAGTCGGAGGTCGCCGGCACCGGCAGCGGCATCGGGAACAGCCCGGTCGCCAGCCCGTCCTCGGCATCGCTGCCGCGCGAGGTGGGACGCCGGGCGGCCTGCTTGAGGAGCAGCCGGAAGGCCGCCTCGGGCATCGGCCGGGCGAGCAGGAAGCCCTGCACGGAGTTGCAGTTCCGGGCGCGCAGATAGGCCAGTTGGGCCTCGGTCTCCACGCCCTCCGCCACGACCTCCAGGCCCAGGGTGTGGGCGAGGCCGAGGATGGCGGTCACGATCGCGCTGTCCTCGTCGCTGACCGGGACGTCGCGCATGAACGAACGGTCGATCTTCAGGCACTGTACCGGCAGGCGCTTGAGCAGGCTGAGCGACGAGTAGCCGGTACCGAAGTCGTCGATCGACAGCCGGACGCCGAGCGCGCGCAGACGGCGCAGCACCTCGACTGTGGTTTCGGCGTTGCGCATGACGATGCTCTCGGTCAGCTCGAGCTCCAGCAGGCTCGTGTCGACCTTGGCGTCGCGCAGGGTGTCGCGGACGAACTCGAAGAAATCCGGGCGGTCGAACTGCTTGAACGACAGGTTCACCGCGACCGACGGCGTGCGGTGCGACGCATCGGCCTCGGCGCCCCAGCGCCGCACCGCCGCCAGTGCCTCGCGCAGCACCCAGTCGCCGATCGGCACGATCAGGCCGGTCTCCTCGGCGACCGCTATGAAGGAAGCCGGCGGGATCATGCCGCGCTTGGGATGGCTCCAGCGCAGCAGCGCCTCGGCGCCGATCAGGCGCGGCTGGCCGTCGGCTAGCGAGAACTTCGGCTGGTAGTGCAGCTCGAACTCGCCGCGCTCCAGCGCCACCCGCAGTTCGGCCTCCAGGCGGAGCCGCTCCGACGCATCGGTCATCGCGATCATGGTGGGAAGCTCGACGCCGTCGCCGCCGCGGCGCTTGATCGCCGACATGGCGGCGGTGGCGCTGCGGGTCAGGTCCTCGGCTGTGCGGCCGTGGCGCGGCGCCAGGGCGATTCCGATGCTGACCGACAGCTGAAAGCGCTGGCCGGCGATCTCATAGGGCCGCGAGACCGCGCTGCGCAGCCGCTCGGCAACGGCGAGCGCGGGGCCGGCGCCGCCGGTGTTCTCCAGCAGCACCAGGAACTCGTCCCCGCCGATCCGTGCCGGTGTGTCGGTGTGGCGCAGAGCGCCGCGGATCCGATGCGCGGCCTCGGCGAGCAGGGCGTCGCCGGCGGCATGGCCGAAGCCGTCGTTGACGAAGCGGAAGTTGTCGAAGTTCAGGACGATGAGCGCCGGGGCGCCATCGAACCCGCGCTCGCCGGCGAGCGCGGTGTCGAGCCGGCGGTGCAGGGTCTCCCGGCCGGAGCCGTCGGTGATGCGGGTGACGTCCGCGGTGTCGGCCGCCACGCCGGCGGCCGGCGGCCGCCGGCCCTCGCGGCGACCGATGCGCGCGATGATCAGACCGATCGCGCAGCCCAGCACCATCCAAGGCGCCGCCCGCAAGGCGATATCGAGTACCGCTTGGATCGTTGGGTCGGTCATGCGCGCGTGCTTCTCCCTCGCGTCGCCGAACTCTGTGCGAAATGTCTTTCCATAGTGTGAACGAATTTGGTTAACGAAACACCGCCGAAAGTGGTTTTTCGACTATTCGGCGGCTTCCCGCCCGCGGCTCTCGTCGTCATCGGAGAGCTCGCGGTCATGCTCGAAAAGCCCGGCCAGATGGACGGCGGCCTCCCGCGACGAGCGGATCAGTTCGGACTCGTCGCCCTGCATCCGGTACTGCTCCCGCAGAAGTTGCTCGTCGTATTCCTTGAAGGTCCGGGTGAGCTCGTTGGCCCGGCGGTTGGACTCGCCGAGCCCGACGAACACCGCCTTGGCCATGTCGATGCTCGAGCCGAACATCTCGCGGATCACCGCGTCGACGCCGACCTCCATCAACCTGTAGGCGTGGAACCGGTCGATGGCCCGGGCGTAGACCCGGATGCCCGGGAAATGCATCCGCACCATGCGGGCGATCTCGATCGCCCGGTCCGGATCGTCGACGGCCACGACGAAGATCTCGGCCTTGCCGGTTCCCGCGGCCTCCAGCACCTGCAGCCGGTTGGCGTCGCCGAAATAGGCGAGGTTGCCGAACCGCCGCGCCACTTCGATCCGGGCGTTGTCGGAGTCGAGCGCCACGAACTTGATCCGGCGGATGTTGAGCAGCCGGCCGACGATCTGGCCGAACCGCCCGAAGCCGGCGATCACCACCCGCGGGTCGTGCTCGTCGACCTCGGGCAGCGGCGCCTCCGCCTCGGCGCGCTGGGCGAACGTCCGGCGTACCCGGTCCGCCAGGCCGACCGACAGCGGCGTCAACGCCATCGAGACGGCGACCGCCAGGATCAGGAAGTCGGCGGTCTGACGGTCGACGGCGCCGACGCTGGTGGCCTGCCCGAACAGCACGAAGGCGAATTCGCCGCCCTGCGGCAGCACCGCGCCGAGCGCCAGCGCCGCCTCCCAGCGCATGCCGGCGACGAGCCCAAGCACGAGCAGCACGACCAGCTTGGCCGCCATCAGCGCGATCGCCACCCCGAACACCGCGAGCGGCGAGGCCAGCAGCAGGCCGAGATCCATCGACATGCCGACGGCGATGAAGAACAGGCCGAGCAGCAGCCCCTTGAACGGCTCGATGTCGCCCTCGAGCTGGTGCCGGTACTGGGTATCCGCCAGCAGCACCCCGGCCAGGAACGCGCCGAGCGCCATCGACAGCCCGATCTCCTCCATCAGCAGCGCCATGCCGAGCACCACCAGCAGGGCCGCCGCGGTGAACAGCTCCGGCACGTCGGCGGCGGCCACCAGCTTGAGGAAAGGCCGCAGCACATAGCGTCCGCCGATCACCGCGACCGCCACGGCGAACACCGAGAAGAAGATGGCCAGCCATTGGGTGTCGCTCATCCCGGCGGCACCGTCGGTCACCTTCTCGATCGAGGCGGTTGCGATCCAGGGCAGCACCGCCAGCAGCGGGATCACCGCCAGGTCCTGGAACAGCAGGATCGAGAAGGCGGCCCGGCCCTGCTGGGTCCGTAGCTCCTTGCGCTCGGCCAGGGTTTGCAGCGCGAACGCGGTCGAGGACAGCGCCAGCACCAGCCCGATCACCACCGCTGTCTGGACGCGCTGGCCGATCAGCCAGGCCGCCAGGGCGATGATCGCCGCGCTCAACAGCACCTGGCTGGAGCCGAGCCCGAGGATCGGCCGGCGCAGGGCCCAAAGCCGCGACGGATGCAGCTCGAGCCCGATCAGGAACAGCAGGAGGACGACGCCGAACTCGGCGAAATGCAGGATCGAATCGACGTCCGACACGAGGCCGAACAGCCATGGGCCGATTGCCACCCCGGCGGCGAGATAGCCGAGCAGGGCCCCGAAACCGAGCCGTTTCATCACCGGCACGGCGACCACGGCAGCGGCGAGGAACAGGACGGTGTCTTGGACTAGGGACATGGCGGCAACAGCTTAGCATGCCGCGGGTCGTGTTTCGTCGCCGTCCTTCGGTCCCGGGGGCGGTTGCCGTCGCCACCGCCCTTGCCCCGGTTTCCCGCCGCCGCGTATCGTCGGGCCAAGCAAGACCACAGTACCGCAGGGAGAATGCGCCATGTCCGCCACGATCTTCGGCCCCCGGATCATGCTGATCGGCGGCGGCGCGATCGGCCGTGCCCCCGAGGTGCTCGGCAAGCTGGGCGTGTCCCGGCCGCTGATCGTCTCCGATCCGTTCATGGTCTCGTCCGGCCTGATCGCCGCGCTGACCGCCCCGCTGGAGGCGGCGGGCATCGCCCATGGGGTGTTCTCCGAGACCGTGCCGGACCCGACGACCACCGTGGTCGAGGCCGGCGTGGCGGCCTTCAAGGAGGGCGGATACGACGGGCTGATCGGCTTCGGCGGCGGCTCGCCGATGGACACCGCAAAGGCCATGAACATCCTGGCGGCGCATGGCGGGCGGATGCGCGACTACAAGGTCCCGAACGGGGTCGACACCGCGGCGGTGCCGCTGGTCTGCATTCCGACCACCGCCGGCACCGGCTCGGAGGTGACCCGCGGTACCGTGATCACCGACGTCGAGACCGACGAGAAGATGCTGGTGATGTGCCTGGGCGGCCAGGCGGAGGCGGCGATCGTCGACTACGAGCTGACCATGAAGAAGCCGTTCCGGCTGACCGCCGACACCGGCATCGACAGCTTCACCCACGCGCTGGAGGCGTTCGTCAGCCAGAAGCGCAACCCGTATTCGGATTCCATGGCGACCGCCGCCATGCAGCGGATCGGCGCGCATCTGCGCACCGCCTGCTTCGAGCCGGCCAACCGCGAGGCCCGCGAGCAGATGATGCTGGGCGCGACCCAGGCCGGCATGGCGTTCTCGAACGCCTCGGTGGCGCTGGTGCATGGCATGAGCCGGCCGATCGGCGCGCATTTCCACGTGCCGCACGGCCTGTCCAACGCCATGCTTCTGCCGACCGTCACCCGCTGGTCGCTGGACGCCGCCCTCGACCGCTACGCCGAGGCCGGACGGCTGATCGGGGCGGCCGGGCGAGGCGACAGCGACGAGGTCGCCGCCGGCAAGCTGCTGGACTGGCTGTTCCAGATCAACCAGGACCTCGAGGTGCCCAGCCCGCCGGCCTACGGCATCGACGAGTCGAAGTGGTTCGGGCTGATGGAGACCATGGCGCGGCAGTGCGTTGCCTCGGGTTCGCACGCCAACAACCCGAAGATTCCCGACGAGACCACGATCGTCGAACTGTACAAGCAGGTCTGGGGCGCCAACCGTTGAGCGCCGAGGCCGCCGGCCCGTTGATCGTCCAGGCTGGTGTCGACCTCGTCGACCCGCACGACTGCACCGACGACCCGGACAAGCTCGCCCTGCTCGAGGCGGTGCACGAGGCGCTGGTGCGGCGCGGGCCGGACGGCCGCTGGTGGCCGGCGCTGGCCGAGAGCTGGTCGGTCTCCGACGACGCCCGCAGTTGGACCTTCGACCTGCGCCCCGGCATCCGGTGCCACGACGGGGCCCCGGCCGATGCCGAGGCGGTCGCATGGTCGGTCACCCGCATGGCCCGGCCGGACATGGGGGCCACGCTCGGGGCGCCGGCGGTCTGGGCGCAGTACCTGGCCGGGGCGAAGGCGACCGTTGTTTCCGGATCGACCGTGCGGATCGACCTGGAGCGGCCGACGGCCGATCTGCTGGACATCCTCGGATCCGGATACGTGCTGTCGCCGCAGGCCGGCGAGGGCGAGCCGGTAGGGTGCGGCGCCTACCGGGTCGAGGCCCGCGCGCCCGACGGCCGGATGACGCTGCGGGCCGGCGAAGGCCGGGGGATGCCGAACCCGGTGCTGCACCTCCAAGGCGTGGCGGCGCCCGGCGCGCGTTCGGCAGCGGTTGCGGACGGCAGCGCCCAGGTCGCCAGCGGGCTCGACCGGGAGGCCGCGGCGCGGCTGGCGAGGCAGGCCGGCGTGACGCTGGTCGGCCACCTATCGCCGACGGCCATCATCTTTCTGTTCAACGCCGCCCGCGGACCGCTGCAGGATCCCCGCGTGCGGCGGGCGCTGAACCTGGCGCTCGACCGCCAGGCGCTGGTGTCGGGGGTTCTGGGCGGCGCCGGCCGGGCGCTCGACGGCTTCCTCAGCCCGATGCATTTCGGGGCGCCGGCGGTCGCCGACACCGACGGGACCGATCGCGACACCGCCCGGCGACTGCTGGACGAGGCGGGCTGGAGCGACGGCCTGACGCTCGACGTCACCTGCCCGACCAGCCTGCCGGACGAGGCCGAGGCGCTGACCGCCGCTGTGGCCGCCCAGCTCGAACCGCTCGGCGTGTCCTTCAGAGTGGAGTTGGTCGAGGACCGGGTCGCCTATGCCAATCGGGTCCGCCGCAAGGAGATCGGCGACCTCTGCGTGTTCGACTCCAGCCCGATGAGCAGCTTCCGGGTGCTCTACGAGAAGATCGACTCGCGGGTTGGAGGATCCTGGTGGCAGGGCTACTGCAACCGGGAAGTCGAAGCGCTCCTGGACCGGGCCCGGGCGACCGTGGAGGACGCCGGCCGCAAGGCGATCTACCGGCAATGCTACCGGCTGCTGCAGGTCGACCCGCCGTGGCTGTATCTCTACAACCACTCGCGGCACGTCGCCCTGGCAGGGCGGCAACCGGGATGGCGCATGCGGGGGGACGGGGTTCTCGACCTGCGGGCCTTGCCGGCTCTCTGAGCGGGGACGGGCGGCGGCGCGTTGGCCGCCGCGAGGTCAGGCGTAGGGCGAGAGCAGCACCAGGGCGGACCGCTCGGCCGTGCCCGGCTGCCGACGCAGCGGGATGCTGACCCGGAAGTAGCTGTCCATCGGCGCGTCCTCCTTCATCACCCGGCGCAGGCCGCGCACGAAGGACACCACGACCTGGCGCTCCCGCAGCATGGCTGTCAGGTCGGCACGGACCGAGCGCTTCAGCGGGGCCGGGATCGGGATGTCCTCGAGAGCGCGTCCGGCAAAGCCGGCGGGATGCTTCCAGAGTTCCGCCGTCCGCCGGTCGTGGGCGATGTATCGGACGGTGTCGCGGCGGGCACAGATCGAGACGAGCTTGGCACGGCCCTCGGTGGCGAGCACCCGGTCGACCAGGGATACCGATGCCGCGAACTGGTTGGCGACCAGGAACCGCCACATGTCCTGGACATGCGGGTCGTTTATCTCCGTCGGCAGGCACCCGGACAGCCGGTCCTGGCTCAGCGGGTAGACCGGCCGCGAGGTCAGGCCGACCGATTCCCGGATGAGCTCGGGAAGCTGGTCGACCGACTCGGCGATCAGCGAGCCGCGCGAACCGCGGTCATGAACCCGGACGACCAGCGGCCGGTCGCCGGTGGTGCCGCGCAGGATCTCGACCGCCGCGCAGACGGTCCGGTGCTCGGCGCACAGCGGGTTGACCCAGAGTTCGATCGCTTCCGGCTCGGACCGCAGGTGGATCCAGCCGCGGCGGTCGACCGCGTCGATCCGGTCGTCCTGCGAACGCAGCCCCTCGGTGTCGTTGGCCGGGACGGTACAGCCCGCCCCGTCTACCCAGATCGACTCGATCATGGTTGCTGACACGTTCGCTCCGTTCGCCCAAACACACTCACTGCGCGAACTAGATAATCACAATGGCGACGTTAGCGAACCACAAAAATGCCAATTGGCGCATTTTTCGTAGTGTGCCGGTCAGAACTGCGGTCGGCCGAGCGACGTGATGGTGACGAGCCCGGGCTCCGACCCGGTATCGGTCGGTATCGTCAGCGCCACGAACTCCAGTCCGAGCGGCGTCCGGACATACTGGAACACCGGGTCGTTGGTGATCAGCGCCTTCCAGTAGCGCTCGGCCGCCGCCCGGGCGACCGCCGGGTCGGCCAGGGACAGCACCCGCGTTCCCCTCACGTGGTTGCCGGCCCAGCGGATGCCGTCGCCGATCCAGTCGAAGAACAGGTCGTTGTCGCGCAGCGACACCGAGGTCGTCCGCTTGGCGTTGATCTTCGCCATCTGCTCGAGGACGTCGGACTTGCGGCGGGTGACCGAGGCGACTTCCAGCATCGCGTAAAGGTCGGGCAGCGCCATGCGGGCCCGCAGCAGTTTCTCCGGCGGCAGGTCGATGACCAGCAGCGGATCGGGGGAATGCAGGCTGGGGGCGGCGCCGAGGCCGACCACCTTGGCGATGACGTCGAGGGTAGACTGCCGGGCGTCGGCCGGGCCGGTGCTGTTGAACACGCGGTTGATCGTGCGGACCGACAGGCCGGTGGCCTTGGAGATGTCCCGCTGACTCAGCCCCAGCTTGCGAGCGGCTTCCTGGAGGTCGCGTCCGCTCAGCTCGCGCGTCATGTCAGGCGTTCTCCGTGCGTCTCCGGCCCCACGCGACCCTGCCATATGTCGCGGCTGCGAGGATGAGGATCGCACCGCCCATCACAACGGCCGTGGGCAACACACCGAATAGCAGACTATCGATCGCCAAGGCGACAACTAGTCGGCTGGCGTCCGCCGGTTGAATCGCGGCGGCCGGTGCGAACCGGTAGGCGAGCACGTTGAGGTGCTGGGCCAGCCAGAGCAGCACGCCGACCGCGGCGCAGCCCGCGACGGCCGGCCAGTCCAGCGGGACCCAGCCGTACAGCGCCGGGCCGCCGAACAGGAAGACCAGGCCGATCGCCTGCCAGCCGACGATCGCCTCGGCGGATTCCGTCTTCATCGCGCGGATCAGCAGCATGGTGACCGAGATCGACAGGGCCGAGACCAGGGCGGCGAGCACATAGAGATTGCCGGTCGCGGTATCGGGCGACAGCACCAGCACCACGCCCAGGGTGGCGATGCCGATCCGCAGCCACGAGGTCAGCCCGACCACCTCGCGCAGGAACAGGGCGGCGAGCGCCGCCGTGAACAGCATGCGCGAGAACAGCAGGGCCGTGGTCTCCGACACCGGCAGATTGGCCATGGCGAGGAACCCGGTGTAGATCGCGATCCCGGTCGCCAGGCAGCGCCCGATATGCATCGCCGGGGCCGGGCTCTTCATGACGCCGATGCCCTTGGCCAGGATGCCCGGCGCGATCAGCGCCACCACCACCAGCTGCTGCAGGAACGCGATCTGGAAGGCCGGCACGGCGCTTCCCAGGGCATGTACAATCGCATTGATGGCGACGAAGGCGGCACCCGCTCCGGACAGGCACGCTGATCCCTTGAATATGTCCGATTGACCGTTCCACCAGTCCCGCATGTGCGACCGGGCCTCCTGAGTCACCATCCTGCGAAGATACGTTCCGGTTGGCGAAGGGGGGAGCCGCCAATCGACGAATCGCGCTTTCGGATCGCTCCCCCGTACAGTGAGGCGTCGCATTGCGCGACGACAACCAACGGAGGAAGTTCATGAAACATCAGACGCCCAATATCCGCAAGACGGACATTGAGCGAGAAGGCTCGTACCTCTTGCGAAAGTTGCTGCGTCAGGCGCGCGCGAGCGTCGCCGCCGAGTTCGGGGCGACCTTGTCGGTCCACGGCGATTTCCAGGCCTTCGGGCAGGTCGATCGGGAGGGCGGCTACACCTTCGGCGCGTACGACAACCGGTTCACCCGCGCATCGCGGGGAACCTGCATCGTGGTCAAGCACCAGGGCCGAAAGATCGGCACCTACGCATGCGCCTTGTTCGACGCGCATCCGAGCATGAGCGAGGTGATGGAAGGCCCGGGGCTGTACTTCGACGGGTCCGACGACCACCTGCGGATCGAAGGCCCGAAGGCCCGCCAGTGGTTCCATGCCATGCGCGGGTCGGTCGGCTTCTCCGGCGGGATCTGGGTCTCCAAGGCCTACAGGGGCACGCCGCTCAGCCACCTGCTGGTGCCGATGCTGCCCTTGCTGGGCAGGGCGATCGCCGTGGAGTGCTGGGGAGTCGACCACGTGTTCGCGATGATGCCCGAGCAGGTCATGCGCAAGGGCATCGGCCAGCGCTACCGGCTCTCGATCACCGAGCCCGGGATCGTCTGGCACCACGACGGCGCGGATATCCCGATGTGGTTCGGATACCACCCGCCGTTGATGATCGTGCACGATGCCCTGTCGTTCCTGGATCAGGGCCTGGCGCTGTTCCAGGCACCCGATACCGGAACGGCCCGGACCGCCGCTGCCTAGCCGGCCGGTCGTGACCTGCCGGACCCGCCTCGGCGCTCGCGAATCCGGGCGCCGAGGCGGGAGAGGGGCGGCAGCACGTGGTGTTCAGTCCTCGATGATCGCCAGGGTGCGGACCTCGATGCTCTCGCGCGGGGCGGCGTCCGCCGGCGCGTCGGGCTGCTCGAAGGCGCTGTGCGGGGTGAACCGGGCGCGGCCGTCGTCGAGGCTGTCCCAGCCCTTGATCAGCAGCACCTCGTCGGCCGTCATCCAGGGCGCGTAGTACCAGCGCTGACCGGTCTCGTGGGCGAGGTGGTAGATTTCGCCGACCCGGTTCGGGAACACCTGGTCGGTGGCGATCAGGTCCTCCGGCCGCACGCTCGAGGCGTCGGCCAGGGCCAGCGGCGAGCGCTCGACCGGGCCGCGGATCGGCCGCCAGGCATTGACCTGGACGATGCGCGCGCCGGACGCCGCCAGCCGCGCCGCTTCAGCCTCGCCGAGCAGGTCCCTGAGCCGCTGCGGGCCGCTCTTCTCGGTGTAGTCGACATGGACCCGGCCGGCCGGGCCGCGGGCACCGTCGCGGTTCGGGGCGCCCGGGCCGGCGTCGGACCGGCGGGTCGCGTCGAAGATCACCACCCGGGTGGCGCCCAGGGCCTCCTTCAGCAGCGCCTCGACCTCGGCGTAGTAGCGGGTCTCGACGGCCTCGTCGTCATACAGGTCCTCGACCGCGGTCGGCCGGCGCAGCAGCTCGAAGCCCTCGCGGTCGAGCGACAGGGTGCCGGCCAGCGGCCGCATGTCGTGGATCGGAACGGTGTGCCGCTCGGTCTCGAACAGAACTCGCGGTGCGCCACCGGTGAGTGCCGAACTGTGGAACGACGGCTTGGTGTCGGACGGGGTGATGAAGGTCAGCGTGGCCTCGATCGCGGCGATGGAGGCGCGGGTCGAGAGACCGGGGGTGGATGTCGCGGGCCGGTGTGCGGTCTGGACGCTCATGGCTTGCTTCCTCGGTTGGCGCGGCGGCGGTGGGGGCACCTGTCGCCGACGTTCGATGCCAGGAAGGTGGGGAAGGGCGGCACCGGTCGCCAACGAGTTCAGTTCAGGATTACTTGAACAGAATTCAAGCCCTGGTTCTGGTGGGAGCAAGCTGGGGGGCTTCGGACTGAACAAGGCTCAAGCGGACGGCGTGATCCCGGCCTGCGGAGTCCCGCTCACGCCGCCGGACCGTCGCCGGGTGCGACCCGCCATCGCCTCGACGGCTGCCTACCCTTCGTAGCGCCGCACCATCTCCGCCGCCATCGCGGCCTCCGGCAGCCACTTGCCGCCGCCCAGCCAGACCTCGGCCACCTTGCCGTCGCCGTCGCGGACCAGTCGGGCGGTCTCGCCGTGATTGGCAAAGCCGCCGGCCAGCCGGATGGTGCCGGCGTCGGGGCCGGTGACCGCGATCTCGCCGGCATCCAGGAACGGGTTGACCAGGTTCGGGGTGCATATCAGGACGTGGTCGCGCATCGGCACCAGGTCCGTGGAACCCCACAGCCCCCACCAGCGGCCGGCCCAGTCGCGGGTCTTCGCGGTCGGGGCGCCGCGCTTCGCGAAGCCGCGCAGGATGTGGACGGCGCCGTCCGACCACTGGTGGGCGTAGCCGTCGACCGCGTTGGTCAGCACCGACACCGCCAGGTCGCGGCCGGGCAGGACCACCGTGCGGCTGATGCAGCTCTGGAAGCCGCCGGCGTGGCCGAACCACTCCCAGTCGCCGACCCTGCCGAGGATCGTGCCGAGGCCGTAGTGGCGGGCGAGGCTGGAGTGCTCCTCGTGCCAGTGCCGGCGCACCATCTCGCGCCGGCTCTCCGGCGACAGCACGCTGCGCCGGGCGGCCGGGTCGAGGCCGGCGAAGAACCGGGCGAGGTCGCCGGCGGTCGACACGAAGCCGGTGGCCGACGACAGCGCCCTCGTGTCGTTGGTCCCGGGCACCACCAGCCGGCGGCCGAGCGGCAGCTTGCCGCTGTGGCCGCCGACCATCGGGGCGCCCGCCGGGACCGGCATGTCGGGCACGGTCTCCTGCAGCCCGGCCCGGGCGACGACATTGCGCGCGATCCACTCCCGGTACGGCTTGCCGGTGACCCGCTCGATCGCCAGCCCCAGCAGGCCGAAGCCGTGGTTGGAGTACTTGAACCGGCTGCCGGCCGGCAGCACCGGTGGCTCGGCGAGCGCGGCCCGCAGCTCGGCCTCGTCGAGATAGGGACGGCGGTCCTGCCACTGCCCGGCGTCGAGGCCGTCACGGATCAGCCCGGCGCTGTGCGACAGCAGCTGGCCGATGGTCGCCGCCGCCACCTTCGGATGCAGGCCGTCGACGTAGCGGCCGACCGGGTCGTCCAGGCGCAGCCGGTCGGCCTCGCGCAGCTTCAGGATGCCGGCGGCGGTGAAGGTCTTGGAATGCGAGGCGACCCGGAAGCGGTGGCGCGGCGTGAGTAGCTCGCCGGTTCTCAGGTTGGCGTGGCCGAACGCCCGCTCCAGAACGACCCTGCCGCGATACGCGACCGCGATCGCGCAGCCGGGTTGTTCCGATAGGCGCATCTGGTGCTCGAGCCAGCGCGGGATGTAGTCGAGTGCCGCGGTGAGCCAACCCTGCATGTCCGTCGTCCGCCTCGCCGTTTGTCGGGAGGCGGCAGTCTATCCCCGTTCGCCGGCGGCGCGTAGCCGGGCGCGGCGCAGCGCAACCAGGATCAGAGGGGTCGCCCAGAGCAGCAGGGTGATGACGCCGAGGACAGCCGCGATCGGACGCTCGAAGAACCCGAGCAGGTTGCCGTCAGCCTTGATCATCGCCGTCATGAAGTTGCCTTCCAGCATCGGCCCCAGCACCAGGCCGAGGATCGCCGGGGCGACCGGAAAGCCGTTCTCCTCCATCAGGAAGGCCAGGACCCCGACCGTCAGCATGACGACAATACCGAACAGGCTGTTGTCGATGGCGTAGGCACCGACCATCGAGAACAGCAGCACGATGGGCCACACGATGCTGCGCGGGATCCGCAGGATGTGGCGGGCCAGGCCGATCGCGGCGAAGCCGAACGGGATCAGCACGATGTTGGCCAGGAAGAAGGTGATGAACACGCCGTAGATCAGTTCCGGGTTCTGCAGGAACACCGTCGGGCCGGGGTTCATGCCCTTGACGTACAGCACGCCGATCACGATCGCGGTGATGGAGTCGCCGGGAATGCCGAACACCAGGGCCGGAACCCAGGCGCCGCTGAGCGCGGCGTTGTTGGCGGCGCCGGCGTCGACGATGCCTTCGACATGGCCGGTGCCGAACTTCTTCGGCTCCTTCGACAGCTTCTTGCTGAGCGCATAGGCGACCCAGGCGGCGATGTCGCCGCCGGCGCCCGGCAGGATGCCGACCGCGGTGCCCAGCACACTGCCGCGCACCAGCCCGCGCCAGTAGCGCATGAACACGCCGCCGAGGCCCTGGAACACCCGGAACAGATGCTCCAGCCGAGGCGGTTCCACCGGCGCGGTCGAGACCACGTTGCGCAGGATCTCGGCGACCGCGAACATGCCGATCATCGCCGGAATGAAGGCGATGCCGCCGAGCAGGTCGGGGATGCCGAAGGTGTAGCGCGGGTGGCCGGCGGTGATGTCGATTCCGACGGTCGCCATCATCAGCCCGATCAGCAGCGACACCGTGCCCTTGACCGGCGAGGCGGTCGAGACGAAGACCGCGCAGCTGAGTCCCAGGCAGGCCAGCCAGAAATACTCGAACTGGGTGAACTGCAGCGCCACCTCGGCGAGCTGGGGCGCCGAGATCACCAGGACGACGGTGCCGAACATGCCGCCGATCGCCGAGCCGACCAGGCTGGTGCCGAGCGCGCGCTCTGCCAGTCCCTTGCGGGTCATGGCGTAAGCCTCGGCGGCGTAGGCGGCCGAGGCCGGAGTACCGGGGACGCGCAGCAGGGCGCCCGGGATGTCGCCGGCGAAGATCGCCATGGCGGTCGCCGTCACCATGGCGGCGATCGCCGGCACCGGGTCCATGAAGAAGGTCAGCGGCACCAGCAGCGCTGTCGCCATGGTGGCGGTCAGCCCGGGAACCGACCCGACGAACAGGCCGAAAATCGCGGCCAGGGCCATGACTGCCAGGACGTTGGGTTGGAACACAAGTGGCAGTGCCAGCAGGAACGCGTCCATGACCGATGCCTCAGAACACCAGCGGCTCGAGCACGCCCCAGGGCAGCGGCACGAGCAGCAGTCCGTAAAAGATCTGGTGGATCGCCAGCGTCACGATCGCGGCGATGGCGAGTGAGCTGACCCAGCGGCCGCGCAGGCGCAGGAGCAGGGCGGCGCTCATCAGGAAAGCGGTCGGGATGAAGCCGAGCCACTCGGAGACCAGGATGTAGAAGACGACGCCGCCGACGGTGATGGCCAGGGTCAGCGGGCCGGACAGCGTTCGCGCCCAGTCGTCGAGATCGAGCCATGGTCCGCGGGCTGCCCGCTGGCGCCGCCCGGAAAGGATCAGCAACAGGCCGCAGATCGCGAACCCGCCGCACAGCAGGCGGGGAAACAGGGCGGCCCCGTAGGACTGGCCTGGGATCTGCGGGAAGTCCCGGGTGGCGTAGCCCGCCACCAGCGCGAAGGCGATGAGAATGCCGCCGATGATCGCGTCGTTGAAGCGCATTGCGCCACCCGGGTATGTCGGTCGAACGAATGCCGGACGCGCGTTACTTCGCGAGGCCGACGGCCTTCAGGACCTTGCCGAAGCTGGCATCGGCCGCCTCGTAGTGCTTGGCCAGCCCGGCCGCATCGGCCCAGGTCAGGCCGAAGCCGCGGCCCGCCATGAAGTCCTGGAACTCCTTGCTCTTGTAGACCTTCTCGATGGTCGCCGAGAGCTTGGCGGTGACGTCGTCCGGCAGACCCTTCGGGCCGGCCACGGTCCGCCACGCGGCGGTCTTCCAGTCGGGGCCGCCGGCCTCCTTCAGGGTCGGGACGTCCGGGAACGCCGGCAGGCGCTCATCCGCCATCACCGCCAGCACCTTGACCTTGCCGGCCTCCTTCAGCGCGCGGGTCTCGACCACCGAGGCGGTGACCACGTCGATGCCGCCGGCCGCCAGGTCGGCGAGGCCCGGGGCGGCGCCCTGCGACGGCACCCACGGGATGGTGTTCGGATCCAGGCCGGCCTCGACCAGCATGCCGGCCAGCGCCAGGTGCCAGATGCCGCCCTGGCCGGTGCCGGAGCCCTTCATCTTGCCGGGGTTCGCCTTGGCTGCGTCGAGGATCTGCTTGACGTCGGTGAACTTGGAATCGGCGTTGACCGAGACCCCGGCCGGGTCGGCGTTGTACAGCGCGATCGGCGTGTAGGCCTTGTAGTCCAGGTCGGTCAGGCCGACCCAGTGCATCATCGCGATCTCGACCGTGACGATGCCGATGGTGTAGCCGTCCGGCTTGGCCGAGGCGATCGCCTGGTGGCCGACCACGCCGCTGCCGCCGGTGCGGTTGACCACGTTGACCGGCACGCCGAGCTCGTCCTGCATGATCTTGGCGATCATCCGGCCGGTGGCATCGGTTCCACCGCCGGCGCCCCAGGGAACGATGACGGTGATCGGCCGCTCGGGGTAGGCGGCCTGGGCCGACGGGCCGAACAGCGCGGCGCCGGCCAGGGCCAGACCGGCCACGGCGGCGGAAAGCATGCGATTCATGAGGGTTTCCTCCCGACTGTGATCATTTTCCCGGAAGGCTATCATCACGATAGATCAGATAACCATACGTCTGACGACTTGGTGATACGTCGAAACGTCATCAATCGTGGGCATGGCAACGATCTCCTGGACCCTGGCCGATGTCCAGAGCCGCGGTGGATCCCTTCACCGGATGGTGATCGTTCCTACGTTACCGGTTCGAGTCGGGAGAACATCATGACGACGGGCGATCGGCGACAGCGCCTGCACAAGCTGCGCAACGTCCTGCACTCGGTGCTGCTGGTGCTGGGCATGGCGCTGATCGCGGCGGTCTGCGCCTGGGCGATCTGGGGCTGGGAGGGCGTGCTCTGGGCGATGGCGGCGGTCGCGATCGCCATGGTCGTGACGCCGTCGATCCCGTCCGGCCTGGTGCTGTCGTTGTATCGGGCGCAGCCGGTAGCCAGGCATGAGTTCCCCGAGGGCTATGCCCTGCTCGACGCGCTGAGCCGGCGGGCCGGGCTGCCGGGCGTGCCGCGGCTGCACTACGTTCCGAGCGCGGTGGCCAACGCCTTCGCGGTCGGCAACCGGCGCGACGCCGCGATCGCCGTCAGCGACGGGATGCTGCGGACCCTGACGGAACGTGAGCTCGCCGGTGTCCTGGCGCACGAGATCAGCCACATCGTCAACAACGACCTGTGGATCATGAACCTGGCCGACGCCATGAGCCGGGCGACCGCGGTGCTGTCCCAGGTCGGCATGATCCTGCTGCTCCTGAACCTGCCGCTGGTGCTGGCCGGCGCGGTCACGGTGCCGTGGTCGCTGGTGCTGGTCCTGGTGCTGTCGCCGACCGCGATGAGCCTGCTGCAGCTGGCGCTCTCGCGGGCCCGGGAGTACGAGGCCGACATCGACGCGGTCGGGCTTTCGGGCGATCCCGAGGGCCTGGCCTCGGCACTGCTGAAGCTGGAGCGCCGACAGGGCCGCATCTGGGAAAGCCTGCTGCTGCCCGGCCGCAACGTCCCGGACCCGTCGCTGCTGCGCACCCACCCGCCGACCGACGAGCGGGTGCGCCGCCTGATGGCGCTGTCCGGGGAGCGACCGCGCCGGACCGACGACCGGCCCGGCCCGGTCGTGCTGCCCGGCGGCTATCGCGTGGTCGGCGCCGCGCCGCGCTGGCGCTGGCCCGGCCTCTGGTATTGAGGGGCGGACCTCAGCCGAGGTTCTTGGCGAAGAACGCCAGGGTGCGCTCGCGGGCGATCTCGGCGCTCTTCGGCTCGAAGCTGCCGCGCTGGTCGCAGTTGAAGCCGTGGCCGGCCGGGTAGACGTGCACCGGCAGCTCGGGATGCGCCTGGCGGACCGCGTCGACCTCGGTCATCGGGATGGCGTGGTCGTTCTCGCCGAAATGCAGGATCACCGGGCAATGCGGCTTCTCGGCCGCGAAGGTGCCGATGCCGCCGCCGTAGTAGGAGGCGACCGCCGAGAACCCGTCGAGCCGGGTCGCGGTCAACCAGGCGAGGGTGCCGCCCCAGCAGTAGCCGACGGCGGCGATCCGCCCGGCCGACTTCACCGCCTCGGACGCCGCCGCGATGTCGAGCAGCGCGTCCTCGTTCCGCACCTGGCCCCGGACTTCGCGGCCCTTGGTAACGTCGTCCTCGCTGTAGCCGAGCTCGATTCCCGGCATCACCCGGTCGAACAGCGCCGGCGCGATCGCCAGATAGCCCTGGGCCGCGTAGTCGTCGGCGACCGCGCGGACGTGGCTGTTGACCCCGAAGATCTCCTGGATGACCACCACGCCGCCCTTCGGACGGCCGTCCGGCTGGGCGAGATAGGCGGCGAGCTTGTGCCCGTCCTCGGCGGTCAGGGTCAGGGTGTCGGCCATGGCGGTTCCTCCCGGAATATCGGCTGCCGGATCGGCGTGTCGGACATCGCCGGGAAGTTTGCACAGTTGGCGCGGGGGTAGAAGAGAACATCGGTCCGGGGGCGGACCTTCAGCGCCCGCCATCGGCGTGCACCTGCGGGCGCGGCGCGAACCCGGTCGTGGTTTCCACGGCCAGCCGGTCGTAGGCCCCGGCGGCGACAGCGGCCAGGACCACGACGACGGTGAGTCCGGTTAGAAATGCCTTCATGCCGCGGCCTCCGTCATTCTGCCGGTCGACTCGGCGGCTGCTCGGATCCGACGAGCCGCCGGTACCACAGGCTGTGGTGCTCCTTCGCCCAGTTCCGGTCGACCCGGCCGCTCCACATGGCGTCGAACGCGCCGACCATGCCGACGGTGCCGATGTAGATGTGGCCGAAGATGACCCCGATCATCGCCAGGGCGACGATCGCGTGGATGCTCTGGGCGAGCTGCATGCCGGCATAGCCGGCCCACAGGAACGGGAACATCATGGCGACACCGCTGGCGATCAGGGTGATGCCGCCGAGGATCACGGCCCAGAAGATCAGCTTCTGTCCGGCGTTGAACCGGTCGGCCGGGGGATTGGGGCCGTCGGCGCGAAGCATTCCGCCGCCCTGCTTCAGCCACTCCAGGTCGACCCTGGCAGGCAGGTTCTGCCAGAGCCAGGCCACGATCATGCCGATCAGGCCGAGCGCGAACGGCAGGATCAGCGCCATGTGCAGCCAGGCGCTCCCCTCCGCCAGGTCTCCGAAGGCGTCGGGACCGAGCCACGGGCGGATCAGCGACTTGCCGTAAAGCAGGATCAGGCCGGTGAGCGCCAGCAGCACGAAGCCGACGGCCGTCATCCAGTGGTTGGCCCGCTCGAAGGCATCGAACCGTCGGACCGATCGGCCGCTGAACCCTTCCTTGATCGGCACCCGGCCGCGGATCGCCAGGAACACGGCCAGCAGCGTCAGGACCCCCACCATGTAGAGCGCCCCGCCGAACACGATCGGCCCGTTGCGGGCACTGCGCCAGTCGCGGCCGGCCGGCTGTACGAAGACATCCTTGACCGGGCCGGGCAGGGTGGTGTGGCCTTCGACCCGCTCCGGGGCCTGAAGCAGGCCCGACTGGCCGGCCTCGCGGTTCAGCCAGTCGCGCACCCGGGCACCGCCGTCGAGCCGTGCGACGTCCGCGCTGTCTGCCGGTGTTCCCGCGCCGCGCGTCGCGGAGGGGGCGCCGGCGGGAGACGACTGCTCGGGACTCGGGCCGGACTCCGCCCGCCAGCGTTGCAAACCGGTCCGCGCCCTGAGCGCCTGCAGGTCGGCATTGCCCTCGGCCGGATCGTCCACCGCCGCTTTTCCGATCACACCGTTGGATGGCACCACCAGGTCGTCGGAAACAGCGGCGAGGTAGACCGTGTAGACCAGCAGGACGACCAGGGCGGCCGTGACGGTTGTGGCAATGGTCCGGAGCATCGCTCTCTCCTTCGGTCAGCTCCGCCGGTTCGGGCCGTAGTAGGCGGTCGACCAACCCCAGGCGCCGCTGCCGTAGTCGCGGCGGATCACGCGTTCCTTGTAGATGTCGGCGACCACGTCGCCGTCGCCACCCAGCAGGGCGCGTGTCGAGCAGACCTCGGCGCACAGCGGCAGCTTGCCTTCGGCGATCCGGTTGCGGCCGTACTTGCGATACTCGGTCTCGGATCCGTCGGCCTCGGGGCCGCCGGCGCAGAACGTGCACTTGTCCATCTTGCCGCGCGACCCGAAGTTCGACGCCTTCGGGAACTGCGGGGCGCCGAACGGGCAGGCGTAGAAGCAGTAGCCGCAGCCGATGCAGATGTCCTTGTCGTGCAACACGATGCCCAGGTCGGTCTGGTAGATGCAGGACACCGGGCAGACCGCGATGCACGGGGCGTCGGTGCAGTGCATGCAGGACACCGAGAGTGACTTCTCGCCTGGTTCGCCGTCGTTGACGGTGATCAGGCGGCGGCGCTGGATGCCCCAGGGCACCTCGTGCTCGTTCTTGCAGGCGGTGGTGCAGGCGTTGCATTCGATGCAGCGTTCGGCGTCGCACAGAAATTTCATTCTCGCCATGGCCTATCGCCTCCTCAGGCCGGTTCGATGCGGCAGAGCGTGCCCTTGGTCTCCTGCATGAATGTCACGACGTCGTAGCCGTAGGTCGCGACCGTGTTGGCGGCCTCGCCGACGACGTAGGGAACGGTGCCGGGCGGGTACTTCTCCGACAGGTCGCGGCCCTGGTAGAAGCCGCCGAAGTGGAACGGCAGGAACACGGTTCCCCGGCCGACCCGCCGGGTGATCATGGCGGCGACCCGGATACGGGCGGTCTCCGGGGTCGACAGCCAGATCATGTCGCCGTCGGCGATACCGTTGGCCCGGGCGTCCTCGGGGTTGACCTCGGCGAACATCTCCTGCTGCAGCTCGGCCAGCCACATGTTGGAGCGGGTCTCGTCGCCGCCGCCTTCGTACTCCACAAGCCGCCCGGAGGTCAGGATCAGCGGAAAGTCGCGGGTGAAGTCGCGCTTCTGGACGGTTTCGTACAGCACCGGCAGGCGGTACTTCCGGCGGTCCTTGTAGGTCGGGTAGCGCGCAACCAGGTCGCGGCGCGGGCTGTAGAGCGGTTCGCGATGCACGGGAATCGGGTCCGGGAAGTTCCAGACCACCGCACGCGCCTTGCCGTTCCCGAACGGCGCGCAGCCATGGGCGATGGCCACCCGCTGGATGCCGCCCGACAGGTCGGTCTTCCAGTTCACCCGAAGCAGCTTTCCGGCGAAGCTGTGACCGTCGCTCATCTTCGCGCCGGCATGCTCGCCGCCGCCGCCGGAGTCGGCCTTGCCGGTGCCGGAATCCTGGCCGCCGGACTTGCCCTTCTCGATATTCTCGGGCGTGAACGCCTCATAGGTCTGCGCGGCCGCCTCGGCCAACGGGTCGGTCTGTGTGATGCCGGTCGGACCCGAGGTGGAATCGCCTTCCGTCAGGCCGAGATGGCCGTTCTCGCCCGGCGGCGGGGACTTCACGGCGTGCGCCTCGAGCACCTCCCGCAAACGCCGCCCGGCCGTGGTGTCGGAGAGTTCCAGCATCCCCGGCTCGAACGATCCGGCGGCGACCGCGGCGATCACCAGCCGCTCGCGCGGCGTCAGCTCCCGGTGCCAGCCCAGCTTCTCGAGAACGGCATAGGTGAACTCGGGGTAGCCGTCCTCGATCTCGGAGCCGGGCGGGAAGGAGCCCTCGGCCAGCAGGTTGTGGCCGTCGTGCTCGACGCCCCAGCGGGCCCTGAACGGCAACCCGCCAGCGGCGACCGGCAGGGACGGATCCCACAGGTTGCGGGTGCCGGGATGCTTCATCTCCGGCGGTCCCCAACTCGGCCAGGGCAGGCCGTAATACTCGCCCTTCACCGGGCCGCTCATGCCCAGGAGCGTCGTGGTGTCGAACTTGTCCTGGTGCTGCATGTGCAGCTTCAGGCGCTCCGGCGACTGGCCAGTGTAGCCGATGGTCCAGGTCCCGCGGTTGATCTCGCGCAGGATGTCCTCGGGCACCGGCTCGCCGTTCTCGACTGCGATGTGCTTCAGCAGTTGCTCCGCGAAGCCGAGCTTCTCGGCGAACAGCGCCATGATCTCGTAGTCGCCCTTGGCCTCGAACATCGGCTCGATAACCTTCTCGCGCCACTGCAGGGCGCGCTGCGAGTTGGTGACCGAGCCGGCGATCTCCATGGTCGACCCGGCCGGCAGCAGGTAGACGCCGTCCCGGCGGTCGGCCAGGACCGCGGACAGGGTCGGCACCGGGTCGACGACCACCAGCAGGTCGACCTTCTCGAGCCCGGCCTTTACATCGGGGCCGCGCGACTGCGAGTTCGGGGCGTGGCCCCAGAACACCATGGCCCTGACGTTGTCCGGCTGCTCGAGGTTCTCCTTGTCCTCCAGCGCGCCGTCGAACCACCGCGACACCGGGATCCCGTCGGCCTCCATCAGGTCCTGGGAGGCGAACCGGCCCTTCAGCCACTCGTAGTCGACGTCCCAGACCCGGGCCCAGTGCTTCCAGGCGCCGGTGGTCAGCCCATAGTAGGCTGGCAGGGTGTGGCACAGGACGCCGAGGTCGGTGGCGCCCTGCACGTTGTCGTGGCCGCGGAAGATATTGGTGCCGCCGCCGACCCGGCCGACATTGCCGAGCGCCAGCTGGAAGATCGAGGCGGCGCGGGTGTTGTTGTTGCCGATCGTCGACTGGGTGAGACCCATGCACCAGATCAGCGTGCCGGGGCGATTCTCGGCGACGAGCCTTGCGACCCGCTCGATCTGGTCGCTCGGTACACCGGTTATGTCCGAGACCTCGTCGGGCGGATAGTCCGCGACGACCTTGCGGAAGTCGTCGAACCCGAACACGCGTTGCCTGAGGTACTCCTTGTCCTCCCAGCCGTTCTCCAGGATCACCCAGAGCACGCCCCACAGGAACGCGACGTCGGTTCCGGTGCGCACCCGCACATACTCGTCGGCATGCGCGGCGGTGCGGGTGAAGCGCGGGTCGACGACGATCAGCTTGGCGCCGGTCTCCTTGGCCCTCAGCAGGTGCAGCATCGATACCGGATGGGCCTCGGCCGGGTTGCCGCCGAGCAGGAAGATCGACTTCGAATTGTGAATGTCGTTTAAGGAATTGGTCATCGCCCCGTAGCCGAAGCTGTTGGCGACGCCGGCCACGGTGGTGGAGTGGCAGATGCGGGCCTGGTGGTCGACGTTGTTGGTGCCCCACAGCGCGGCGAACTTGCGGAACAGGTAGGCGGCCTCGTTGGAGAACTTGGCCGAGCCGAGCCAGTAGACCGAATCCGGCCCCGACTCCTCCCGGATCTGCAGCATCCGGTCGCCGATTTCGGCGATCGCCTGCTCCCAGCTGACGCGCTGCCAGCGACCCTGCACCAGCTTGGTCGGATACTTGAGCCGGCGATGCCCGATCGCCAGCTCACGGGTGGCGGCGCCCTTGGCGCAGTGCGTGCCCATGTTGACCGGGCTCTCGAACGCCGGCTCCTGTCCGATCCAGGCGCCGTTCTCGACCTCGGCCCAGATCGAGCAGCCGACCGCGCAGAACGGGCAGATGGTCTTGCGGCGCTCGATCGACGACGGGGCAGGCTGGGCGGCCTCCGCCTTTCGGAGGGTCCCCGGGCCGAAGCTCGAGGCCAGCGCGACGCCGCCGACGGCAATACCGGAGTTCCTGAGGAACGTCCGCCGATCGACCGTCGCGCCCTGAGGTGTGACGGTGACTTGAACTCTCGGCCGGGAGGGGCCGGACACGCCCTTCCTGCGCAGCATTCCCGTTCTCCTCGCAACGAAGACGTTGTCTGGATAACGGACCGGCAACGTATGAGTTCAGAACGGGTTCCCGGCTTTGGCTTGTGCGTCGGCGTCGCGCGCCACGCCACGGGTGCTGTCGCCGGGCCGGTATCTGGGCAAGACCAGTCGGCCCGCCTTCGGCTCGGCTACCCGACGATAAACGCGAGAATGGCGGTGCCGGACAGGGTGACGATGAGCGCCAGCCGCGCCAGCCGGAGCCGGGCGAGCGCGACCTCCTCCCAGTAGTCGACGGCATCGGTGTCGGCCGGCGGCAGCGGTATCGGATCGGGATAGCGCTGCGAGCGGCGGGGCGGCCGCGCCTGCGGCCTCACGTTGGCGACCATGGCAATCCTCCACTGATCTCGCGATCGGATGGCATTGCCCCCCCCGGAGGACTCTTCTTGTCTTTGCCGATCATAGAACAATGCCCGGCGCCGTCAGTTCCGGCCGCCGGCTTCTCACGCGGGTGTGACGATCGGGCACGGTTCTCGGCGGGCCCGACCGCCCCCATGGTCCTGCAAGCGGGTGCCGGACGGTGTTTCACGTTACGGTCGGTTGCGAGGGGCTGTCAGGATGGGACCTTGTAGAGCCATGCAGAAGCACAGAGGCGCCGGGCGACGGGCGGCCCTGGTCGTGGCGGGATTGCTGGTCGGCATCGTCGGGATGGCGGCCTCCCCGGCGGTTGCCGCCGACCCGGCCGAGGCGGCGGCCGCGTTCCGACAGGACTGCGACGCCGGCAAGGCCGAGGCCTGCCTCCAGCTCGGCGAGATGCACGCGGCGGGCCGCGGCGTGCCGAAGGACGAGGCCAAGGCGACGGCGCTGTACGAAAGGGCCTGCGAGGGCGGCAACGCCGGCGGCTGCTTCAACCAGGGGGTCCAGTATTCCCAGGGCCGCGGCGCGCCGCGGGACGACGCCCGGGCGCTGGCCCTGATGCGCCGCGCCTGCGAGGGCGGCCACCTGACCGCCTGCTCGAATGTCGGCGTCATGCTCAGCCAGGGTCGCGGCACGGCCCCGGATCTGGAGACCGCCGCGAAGTACTTCTACGTCGCCTGCAAGGCCGGCGACGGCGCCGGCTGCCTGAACCTGGGGGTCGCGTTCCGGTCCGGCGACGGGGTCCCGCAGGACGCCGGCAAGTCCGCCCAGCTTATGGCGCGTGCCTGCAAGCTCGGGATCCAGAGGGCCTGCGGGCAGTAGGCGGCGGCCGGCCCGCGCGGCCTACACGTTGAAGCGGAAGTGGAAGCAGTCGCCGTCCTTCACCACGTATTCCGCACCCTCGACCCGCATCTTGCCGGCCTCCTTGGCGCCGGTCTCGCCGTTGCAGGCGATGTAGTCGTCGCAAGCGATGGTCTCGGCCCGGATGAAGCCGCGCTGGAAGTCGGTATGGATCTCGCCGGCCGCCTCCGGCGCCTTGGCGCCCCGGCGCACGGTCCAGGCGCGGGCCTCCTTCGGGCCGACCGTGAAGAAGGTCAGCAGGTCGAGCAGCCGGTAGCCGGCGCGGATCAGCTTGGCCAGGCCGGGCTCCTCGAGCCCCAGGGTCTCCAGGAACTCGGCCTTGTCGGCCGGGTCGGAGAGCTGGGCGATCTCGGACTCGATGGCGGCCGAGATCACCACCGACTCCGCACCCTGTCCGGCGGCCATGGCGGCGACCTTCTCCGACAGAGCATTGCCGGTGGCGGCGTTCTCTTCCTCGACGTTGCAGACGTAGAGCACCGGCTTGGCGGTCAGCAGCTGCAGCAGCCGGAGCTGGCGGCGCTCGTCGGCGTCGAGAACCGGCAGCAGGGTGCGCGCCGGCCTGCCCTCGCGCAGCACCTCGGCGACCCGGTTGGCGATCGGCAGCAGGTCCTTGGCTTCCTTGTCGTTGCCGCGGGCGCGCTTCTCCAGCGCGGTGACCCGCTTCTCGACGCTGTCCAGGTCGGCCAGCATCAGCTCGGTCTCGACGGTCTCGGCGTCGCGGATCGGGTCGACCGAGCCCTCGACATGGGTGACCTCGCCCTCGAAGCAGCGCAGCACGTGGATGACCGCGTCGGTCTCGCGGATGTTGGCCAGGAACTGGTTGCCCAGGCCCTCGCCCTTGCTGGCGCCGCGCACCAGGCCGGCGATGTCCACGAACTCGATCTGGGTCGGCAGGATCTTGCCGGACTTGGCGATGCGCGCCAGCGCGTCCAGCCGCGGGTCCGGCACCGCCACCCGGCCGGTGTTCGGCTCGATGGTGCAGAACGGGTAGTTCGCGGCTTCGGCCGCCGCGGTCGCGGTCAGGGCGTTGAACAGCGTGGACTTGCCGACGTTCGGCAGCCCGACGATGCCGCAGTTGAAGCCCATGGGACTACGCTCCGTCTTTCGAAAGGGGGGACTCGGCCGGGGACTCGGCCGTCGCCGCGGGTTTGGCGGGCTCGGGTTTAGCCGGTTTCGGTTTATCCGGTTTCGGGGGCGGCGGGAACACCGCGTGCGCCACCCGGCTCATGAACCGGCCCTGGTCGCCGGAGACCAGCGCCGGCGCCTCGCGGGCGACCGCGTCGATCAGCACCGGCAGCCAGCCGGTGCGCTCGGCCTTGGCGAAGTCCGAGAGCACGTAGCCGTGCACCTTGGCCTTGTCGCCGGGATGGCCGATACCCAGCCGGATCCGGTGATAGGCCTGCCCGATGTGGCTGTCGATGCTGCGGATGCCGTTGTGGCCGCCGGCGCCGCCGCCGGTCTTCACCTTGACCTTGCCGGGCACCAGGTCGAGCTCGTCGTAGAACACGTGCACGGCCGACGGCTCCAGCTTGAAGAACCGCAGCGCCTCGCCGACCGACCGGCCGGACTCGTTCATGTAGGTCAGCGGCTTCAGCGCCATGACCTTGGCGCCGGAGATCCGGCCCTCGGCCACCAGGCCCTGGAACCGGGCGCGCCACGGCCCGAAGCCGTGCACACGGACGATCTCGTCGATCGCCATGAAGCCGATGTTGTGGCGGTTGCCTTCGTAGGTTGGCCCGGGGTTGCCGAGCCCGACGAACAGCAGCATCGCTCACTCCCGATGCAGGAACGAAACCGGGGGGACCGCAGCGACGGTCCCCCCGGGCATTGACTCCGGCAGACAGGGCCGGGCGAAGAACCGGCGGCCGAGGATCACTCCTCTTCCGCTTCCTCCTCCGACTCTTCCTCGCCCTCGGTCTGGGCGTCTGCGGCCTCCTCGGAGACCAGGGTCGGCGCGGCGATCGTCGCAATCGTGAAGTCGCGCTCGATGCTGGGGCGCACGCCCTCCGGCAGCTTCACCGCCGAGATGTGCAGCGAGTCGCCGATGTCCAGACCGGAGAGGTCGACTTCGATCTTCTCCGGGATGTTGTTGGCGAGGCAGTACACCTCGACCTCGTGGCGGACGACGTTCAGCACGCCGCCGCGCCGCAGGCCGCGGCACTTCTCTTCGTTGATGAACTCGACCGGCACCTCGACCGTCAGCTCGCTGGTCGCCGACACCCGCAGGAAGTCGACGTGCAGGGCGCGGTCGCTGACCGGATGCTGCTGCAGGTCGCGCGGCAGAACGCGGTGCTTCTCGCCGGCGACCTCGATGTCGATCAGGTGCGAGAAGAAACCGGCCTTCAGCAGCTTGTTCAGGTCACGCTCGACGATCGCGATCGAGAACGGATCCTTCTTGTCGCCGTAGATCACGGCGGGGACGAGCCCCTCGCGGCGCGCTGCCCGGGCGGACCCCTTACCGACCCGGTCGCGTGCGCGGGCGCTCAGCGTCGAAATTTCCGACATTGGCGTCTCCTATGAAAAGGCCCGGCCTCCAGGGGTGCCGGACGAGAGGGGCGGTGCATATACCGAAATGGGCCGGAACGCCAGTAAAGATGCGCCACCCTCTTGCCTGCCGTCATCCCGGACCCGAACGCCATAGGCGGGACGGAGCCGGGGCCCGCGACGCGGCGCGGGGATCGCGGATCGGCCCGCCGGCCGTCCGGGATGACGGCGCTGCCGCGCCGTCAGTTGAACAGGCTGGAGACCGAGCGTTCCTCGCTGATCCGCCGGATCGCCTCGCCGATCAGCGAGGCGACGGTCAGCTGGCGGATGTTGCGGGCGACCCGCACGGCGGCGGTCGCCTGGATCGAGTCGGTGGTGACCAGCGAGGTCAGCGGCGACGAGGTGACGCGCGCCACGGCACCGCCCGACAGCACCCCGTGGGTGCAGTAGGCGTCGACCGAGACGGCACCCGCCTCGATCAGCGCCTCGGCGGCGTTGCACAGCGTGCCGCCGGAATCGACGATGTCGTCGACCAGGATGCAGCGCCGGCCGTCGACGTCGCCGATGATGTTCATGACCTCGGATACGCCGGCGCGCTCGCGCCGCTTGTCGATGATCGACAGGTCGGCGTCGATCCGCCGCGCCACGGCGCGGGCCCGGGTCACGCCGCCGACGTCCGGCGAGACGATCATCAGGCGCTCGTCGCCGTAGCGCTCCTTGATGTCGTCGGTGAACAGCGGGGCGGCGTACAGGTTGTCGGTCGGGATGTCGAAGAATCCCTGGATCTGGCCGGCATGCAGGTCGATCGTCAGCACCCGGTCGGCGCCGGCCTTGGTGACCAGGTTGGCCACCAGCTTGGCCGAGATCGGCGTGCGCGGCCCCGACTTGCGGTCCTGGCGGGCGTAGCCGTAGTACGGGATGACCGCGGTGACCCGGCGCGCCGAGCTGCGGCGCAGCGCGTCCAGGGTGACCAGCAGTTCCATCAGGTTGTCGTTGGCCGGGTAGCTCGTCGACTGCACGACGAACACGTCCTCGCCGCGGATGTTCTCCTGGATCTCGACGAACACCTCCATGTCCGAGAACCGGCGGATGTCGGCCTTGGTCATGGGCAGGTTGAGATAGGCGGCGATGGCCTCTGCCAGCGGGCGGTTGCTGTTGCAGGCCAGGATCTTGGGGTCACGAAGACTCATGCGTGAACCGGGCTGGTGGACGGCACGCCGGGAGGCGGAATACCGTCCCGTCAAAACGCGCCGGAACTTAACCGCCCGGGCGGGCCGCTCGCAAGCCGGAAGTAGGAAATATGACGTCTATTGCGCCGGGGGCGGCGATGCCGGGGGCGCCCGGCGGGCCCCGGGGAGCAGGGAGTTCGCCGCCTCCTCGGCCCGGGCCAGCGCGGAATCAAGCGCCTTCATGGTTACCGCCATGTCCGGGCTGTCGTCGCCGAGCCAGGCCCGCAGGGTGGTCAGCCAGACCCAGGACAGGCCCTTCACCTTGAGCGGGCCGAACGGCGGCCGCGGCGATTCGCCGATCGCGCTCAGCACGCGCGCCATCGAGCAGCCGAGCAGCGGGATCGCCGCCAGCGCGCTCGGCGGGTCGAGCGGCACGCCGCGCAGCACCGCCGCCATGCCGTCGCGCCGGCGCGCCAGCACGTCGAGCCGGGCCATCAGCGCCTCGAACAGCCGGTCGCGCACCGGCAGCGCCGGGTCGCGGGCGTCGTCGTCCAGGCCGGCCGTCATGTCGGCGTCGATCCGCTCGATCAGCCGGGCCAGCAGCCGCGCCCGGAACGGCCCGACGCCGCCGAGCACCCGGGCCTCGACGCCGCAGCGCGCGGTCACCTCGCCGGCCGTGACCGCCAGCCAGCCGCGCTCGGCCGCGAGGTCGAGGGCGGCATCCAGGAAGGCGCCGAGATCGGCGCCGGCGGTCGGGTCGGGGGCGGTATCGGGGCTCGTGTCGGTCATGGCGGACATATTGCTCCGCTGGCGGCCCGCGTCCAGTGCGTCCCCGGTTCGTCTCCAGGAGGTCGGGGGATGCGGCCGCCTACCCGGCCAGCTCCTTCGAGCGCGCGGTCGCCGCGGCGATCGCCCGGTCGAAGATCGGCTGGATGCCGGACGCCGGGTCCATCAGCACCTTCAGCGCCTCGGCGGTGGTGCCGCCGGGCGAGGTGACGTTGATGCGCAGCTGCGACGCCGGCTCGGCCGACCGGCGGGCCAGCTCGCCGGAGCCGGACACGGTGGCGCGCGCCAGCTTCATGGCGAAGTCCTCCGGCAGCCCGGCCTTCACGCCGGCTGCCGCCAGGGTCTCGATCAGCAGGAACACATAGGCGGGCCCGCCGCCGGACAGCGCGGTGACCGCGTCGATCGAATCCTCGGACGGCGCCTCCAGCACCTCGCCGACCGCTTCAAGCAGCTTGTGCGCCCGGGTCTTCTGGTCGGCGCTGACATTGCCGTTGGCGACATAGGCGGTGATGCCGCGGCCGACCGCGGCCGGGGTGTTCGGCATCGCCCGCACCACCGCGGCGCCGGCCCCCAGATGCTTCTCGAAATAGCCGATGGTCTTGCCGGCGGCGATCGACAGGAAGCAGGTCCCGGGAGCGACGAAGCGCTTCAGCGGCACCAGGGCGTCGTCCATCGACTGCGGCTTGACCGCCAGCACGACCGTGCCGGGCACCAGCCCGTCGGGCAGCGTGTCGGCGCCGGCGTGGATGGTGACCTCCTTGCGGTCGGCCAGGCCGCCCAGCGAGCCGCTGTGCGGCTCGACCACGTGGACGCCGCCGGACGCCTCGACGCCGTCCAGCCAGCCGGCCAGCATGGCGCCACCCATCTTGCCGCAACCGATCAGGAGCAGGGGCGCTACAGTCATGACGGGGTGCCTCGCGTTGTGAAGGGTCCGGCTGCCGCCTCGCCCGCCCGCGTCACGCCTCTCCTTGGACGTCCAGCAGCGAGGAAGCGACCGCCTCCTCGGCAGTCTTACCGCCCCAGATCACGAACTGGAAGGCCGGGAAGAACCGCTCCGACTCGCCAAGCGCGACCTCGACCAGGTCCTCCATCTGCTCGACCGAGACGCCGCCGGCGCCGCGCACCAGCAGGGTGTGGCGGAACATCGGGGTGCCGTCGTCCGACGACATGTCGAAATGGCCGAGCCACATCTTCTCGTTCAGCAGGGCCAGCAGCAGGCTGACCTCGCGGCGCTTCTCGACCGGCACCCGGCTCTCCAGCAGGCAGGAGAAGTGCAGGGCGCCGAGGTCCTCCTGCCACAGGAAGTACAGCCGGTAGTCGCACCAGCGTCCGGCGATCTCGACCGCCAGCTCGTCGGGGCCGGCACGGTCGAATGCCCAGTCGTTGGCACCGACCAGCTCCTCGAGCAGGTCGAGCGGATTGGCCTGGGTGGTGCCGGATTCGACATAGGACAGGGACATACTGAAGGCTCCCTTCTGGCGCGCGGGCCGGCGCGTAGGGGCGGCCTGGGTGCGGCCGACAGATCGTCTTGTCGGCCACATTTTGTGGCGTAGGCCGCCAAGTCACCACGAGCACTAGAGTTTCAAAGTCGGAATCGCGGTTCAACACAAGATTTCGCGGGTCAAAAAAGATTCACAGGTAGATATAGGCTTGTCCGCGAAGGTGTTGAAAACGACGGAAAGCCGGCCTTCGTCCGGAAGGCCCGGAATCTTCGAACGAATTCTATCTATTAACCGTTCGGCGCCTGGGGACGCCGAATCACCTTCCGCCGGCGGCCTGCGGGGCGGCTTGCCGGGCGGCCTATTCGTCGGCGCCCGACGGCGTCTCGTCGCCGGACTTGCGGCGCGGCGCCGGCCGGCGGGCGCTGGTGGCGGCCCGGCGGCGCGGGGCCGAAGGCTTGGCGGCGGCCGGGGCCGGTTTGCGGGTCTTGGCGGCCAGCGCGGCTTCCAGCTCGGTCACCCGGGCGGCCAGCTTCTCCTGCTCGTCGCGTGCCTTGACGGCCATCGCCTCGACCGCCTCGAAATCCTCGCGGGTCACCAGGTTGCGGTCGGCCAGGAAGCGGTCGAACTGCTGGCGGACCAGCTGCTCGATCTCGGCGCGCATGCCGGCGGCGGCACTGAGGGCGCCGTTGGCGACGCGGGCGAGGTCGTCGAAGAAACGGCTCTGGGTCTGCATGGCTCACCTCCGACTTCGGGATATGGCATGCGGGCGGGGCGGCTGCAACCGGCCGGCCTGGACGCGAGCACCAGGGGGGGCTCCGGCGAGGACCGCCGTGCCCTCATTCCGTGTTAATCTTCGGATTCCGTATGAGCAATTTGCCTTTCGGGGGGGGAGGTTGGAATGGTCGACATGCGCTGGATCGTGCTGTCCCTGCTCGCGCTGGCGACGGTGATCGGCCCGGCATCGGCCCAGAACGCCATGGCCACCGGCGGCGCGGGTTTGGTTGGGGGCGGGCTCCCGGTGGTCGTAGACGGCCGGTCGGGCACATTGCCCGGGGCCGGCAGCCCGGAGTGGTTCGACACGCGCTCGGGGCGCGGCGTCCCGGTCAAGGTCCCGGATCTGGCGATCAGCGGGCACAAGGTCGTCGATGGGGAGTCGGTCTGGAACGTCCTCCAGCGACGCGGCTTCAACACCAATGCCGATCTGCTCGGGGTGGTCCGGGCGTTGAACCCGGGCAAGCTCGATCTCGACCGCTTGACACTGGGCGAGGAACTGCTGCTGCCCGAGGTGCCGGGCGCGTCGTCGCCGCGTCTGACCCTGGTCGACGGTGCGAAACGTGCCAGGCCGGCCGAGGTCTTCGCGGACATCCGGCTTCCGGCGGCTGGCACCGATCCGGGGCTGCGCGTGAAGCTGTCGGAACTCGAGCGCTCGGTCTCGACGATCGAGCGGCATCGCGCCGACGTGCCGGGCGACTATCTGGCGCTGATGCGCGAGCAAGCCAGGGCGGCAAGCCTGGCGCAGGTGTTCCTGGACGGCGATCCGGCCATGTTGCAGGCGCTCCCGGAGGCGGAACGTTCTGCATATTCGAAGCTGTCGCCGGCGGAACTGGAGAGCCTTGCACGGTCCGCGACCGCGACCGTCGACTATGGCGTGCAGGCCAGCCAGGGCAAGCGTCCGGCCCATCGCACGCTGCAGGTCCGGACGGTCCACGAGGCCACCGGTCAGGAGCACTGCAACCTGTCGATCTATACCGTCTCCGAATTCCATCATGTGATCGGCAGAACCGAGGAGCGGAAGCAGCGCCTTCTGATGCTGAGTTCGCCCGCGAGCGGAACGGTCCCGGTGTCGGAGATCAGGGTCTGGGCGGAGTGGCGGGGCTCCGTCGTGTCGAACCGCGATAAGGTGGACCTGGTCTACGCCACCGATGACGTGAGGCTGGACCTTCCGGTCCGTGACGGGGGGGAATGCCGGTGAAGGCGGTCCTGCAATCGGTGATCGAGATCGTCGTGATGCTGTTCGCCGCCTTTGGCGGCTTCCTGACCGTCGTCGCGCCGCCCCCCGGCGCCAACGACACCGCATCGGCGGTCGGCCTGGCGTCGTTCGTGGCGGTGGTCGTCTTCGTTCTCGCCAAGCTCTACATGAGCCTCCTGCCCGCCAGAACGATGATGGTCGTGACGCTGGTGATGGCGACGCTGTCGGGCGGCGTGTTCGTGGTGAACGGCGTGTCCTACCTGTACTTCGTCGATCGGTACACGTTCCGGTTCCCCGAAGGCGAACCCGACGGAAGGATCATGCTGGCCGCCCCGGAATACGCGCCCGCCGGTCGGTTGCTGGTCGCGGCTCAACCCGAGCTCGACGGCGCGCACGCCGCGATCCTGGCCAAGGCAGGGGAAGCGCAGTCGCATGAGATATGGTCGCCCAAGGCAGTGGTCGCCACCCGCCGCCAGATGACCGTCAAATACATTACGATGGTTCTGGCCCTGACGCTGTGCCTCGGATTTGCGATCGAAGGCCTGGTGCTGGCGCGGCCGCAATAGGGGCGCGCGGTCGCATGCGCGATCATTGCGTTGTACCCTGTGCGCGGCTCCGAACGGCAGGAGGGTTTCATGGCGACCATTCGCGACCATGTCCGGTTCACCGACCTGAAGGACGCCTCGCCCGAGGACATCCGGATGCTGGCCCGCAACGAGGCCGAGATCCAGCGCACCGAGATGGCCGACCACGTGCTGGCCCAGCTGCGGCTGATGGACGGCGCCAACGCCGGCTTCCAGGTCGACCGGCTGCAGCATTCGCTGCAGACCGCGACCCGCGCCTGGCGTGCCGACCCGGCGGACGAGGAGATGATCCTGTGCGCCCTGCTGCACGACATCGGCGAGCTGATGGCACCGGTCGACCACCCGTCCTTCGCGGCGGCCATCGTGCGTCCCTATGTCTCGGAGGAGAACACCTGGATGGTGCTGATGCACGGGGTGTTCCAGGGCTACTACTACTGGCAGCACCTCGGCCGCGACAATACCCAGCGCGAGGCCTACCGCGGCCACCCGGCGTTCGAGCGCACCGCCCTGTTCTGCGAGCGCTACGACGCCCCGGCCTTCGACCCGGCCTACGACACCATGCCGCTGGAGGCGTTCGAGCCGATCGTGCGGCGGATCCTGGCCCGGCCCGCGACCTTCCGTCCGCCGCAGGGCTGAGGGCCGACGGACGGCGATGCGCGCCTTCTACCTGGAGCACCCCGACACCTTCTCGGTGGAGGCCACGGTCCTCGACCGGCGCGGCGACGCCGTGCTGCTCGACCGCTCGCCGTTCTTCCCGGGCGGCGGCGGCCAGCTCGCCGACCGCGGCACGCTCACCTGGGCGGGCGGCCGCCTCGGGTTCGCCGGGGTCGAGGTCGACGCGCACGGCGCCTGGCACCGCTTCGCCGGCACGGGCGAGCCGCGCGGCACGGTGCTGCTGGAGGTCGACGCCGGCTTCCGGCGGCTGATGAGCGAGCTGCACACCCTGGCGCATGTGCTGAACGCCCTGGTCTACACCCAGCATGGCGGGGTGCTGCTGACCGGTGCCCAGCTGTCGGCCGACGGCAGCTTCCGGGTCGACTTCGACCTGCCGGGCGCCGACGGCGCGGCGCTGCGCAAGCTCGAGGGTTCGATGAACGACGTCGTCCGGCAGGACCTGGCGGTGACCGCCGGCTATCTGCCGCGGGCCGAGGCCGAGTCGATCCTGGGGATGTTCCGCAGCAGGTCGGTGGCCCCGCCGCCGAGCCCGGACGGGCTGGTACGGGTCGTCGAGATCGCCGGCCTGGACCGCCAGGCCTGCGGCGGCACGCATCTCGCCTCGACCGGCCGGGCCCGGCTTGCGCGCATCCTGAAGATCGACAACAAGGGGCGGCACAACCGGCGGATCAAGGTCGGGGTGGGCGAGGCGTAGCGCCGGGAGATCATGGCCAGACCGATCGACATCGCCATCTTCGGGGCCGGGATCGCCGGGCTGTGGACCTTCGCGCGGCTGAAGCGCGCCGGCTACGACGTGCTGCTGCTGGAGCGCGAGGCGATCGGCTCCGGGCAAACCATCGCGTCCCAGGGGATCGTCCATTCCGGCCTGAAATACTCGCTGGCCGGCAAGCTGAACGAGACCGCGCGGTCGATCAGCGCGATGCCTGACCGCTGGCGGGCGGCGCTGCGCGGCGAGGGCGAGGTCGACCTGTCGGCGGCGCGGACCAGCGCCGACTCGCAGTTCCTGCTGATCCCCGGCGGCGTGCTCGGCGGTCTGACCCGGCTGGTGGCGCAGCGCGCGCTCGGCGGCAACAGCCACACCGTGCCGGCGTCCGACTGGCCGGACGGCCTGCGCCGGTCGGGGTTCCGCGGGTCGGCGGTGTTCATGGACGAGCCGGTGCTCGACGTGCCGAGCGTGCTGCGCGCGCTCGCCGAGCCCGATCGCGGCGCCGTGCGTGGGATCGCGGCGGGCCAGGCGGGGCGGCCGGCCGAGTTCCTGCGCGCCCACGGCATCGAGCCGCGCGCCATGCTGTTCACTGCGGCCGGCAGCAACCACGGCATCGCCCGCGACCGCGGCCAGGACAACGGCCTGGAGACCCAGCACCGGCCGCTGCTGCAGGGCCTGATGCGGCCCGCGCCGTTCCCGCTGTTCGCGCATCTGGTCGGGACGTCGGACAAGCCGGTGGCGACCGTCACCACCCATGCGGCGGCCGACGGCACCCTGGTGTGGTATCTCGGTGCCGCCGTCGCCGAGCGGTCCAAGGAGGCCGACCCGCGGGACGTCTACGCGGCCGCGGCCAAGGCGTTCCGCGACTACCTGCCGGGTGTCGACCTGGACGGTGTCGAATGGGCGGTGCTGCCGATCGACCGGGTCGAGGGCCGTACCCAGGGCTTCCACATGCCCGATACCCCGACCCTGCACCGCGCCGGCAACGTGCTGTACGGCTGGCCGACAAAGCTGACTTTCACCCCGATGCTCGGCGACATGGTCGCGGCGGAGCTGGACAGGCTCGGCATCGCGCCGTCGGGACGCGCGACCGACTTCTCCGACCTGCCGCCGGTCGACTACGCCGTCGCCCCGTGGGACAACGCCGAATGGACCTCGCCAAGATGACCCCGGCGGACCTCGGCCGGACCGGCCTGCGGGTCTCGCCGCTCGGGCTCGGCACCGTCAAGTTCGGGCGGAACCAGGGCGTCAAGTATCCGTCCGGCTTCGACCTGCCGGACGAGGAGACGCTCGCCGACCTGCTCGACCTGACCCGGTCGCTCGGCATTAACCTGCTCGACACCGCGCCCGCCTATGGCGCCAGCGAGGAGCGGCTGGGCCGGCTGCTGGCGGGGCAGCGCGACGACTGGGTGCTGATCGGCAAGGTCGGCGAGGAGTTCGACGCCGGGATGTCGTCGCACCACTTCACGCCCGACCACTTCCGCCGCAGCCTGGAGCGGTCGCTGACCCGGCTTCGCACCGACCGGATCGATATCCTGCTGATCCATTCCGACGGCTCGGACATGGCGATCCTGCAGGACGACGCGCTGATGCGGACCATGGCCGACTTCCGGGCCGAGGGCACGGCGCGGGCGATCGGGGTATCCACCAAGACCGTCGAGGGCGGGCTCCGGACGCTCGACCTGATGGACGTGGTCATGGCGACCTACACCGCCGGGTATCGCGACGAGGAGCCGGTGCTCGACCGGGCGGCCGCGCTCGGCAAGGGCGTGATCCTGAAGAAGGTGCTGTCCAGCGGCCACGCCGCCGACGTGCCGGCCGCCATCCGCTTCGCGTTCTCGCATCCCGGGGTCGCCAGCGCGGTGATCGGCACCATCAACCCGGCCCATCTCCGGCAGATCGCGGCCTGTGTCGACGCCGCAACGGCGGAACGCCGGGCCGGATGATCCAGATCAGGGACGGCCGGCCGACCCGACGCTTCAATGCGGGAGCCGCGGGCATCAGGCCTGCGTCGTGATGGAGAACGGCGATGCAAGCGAATGTCGGAACGGTCGATCGCGTGCTGCGGGTCGTCGCGGGTGCGGCCCTGCTCGCGGTAGCCCTGCTGGTTGCCCATCCCTATGCCTGGCTCGGCTGGATCGGCGTGATTCCGATCCTCACCGGGGTCCTCGGCTTCTGCCCCGCCTACCGGTTGATCGGCCTGAGCACCTGCCCTTTGAAGCGGGGCTGACCCGGGCGGCGGGCCGGCGGCACGCGGGGTTTGCCGCCGCCCGCCGGAACGCCTAAACCTGCGGCATCGACCAGCCACGCCAGGTTCGCCATGCTGCCCGCCATCGTCTTCCCCGTCATCGACCCGGTGGCGATCGCCGTCGGCCCGTTCGCGGTGCGCTGGTACGCGCTCGCCTACATCGCCGGCATCCTGATCGGCTGGCGCTACTGCCTGTGGCTGGCGCGCCGGCGCCCGCAGTATTTCGAGCCGGCGGCGATCGACGACTTCGTGCTGTACGCGACGCTCGGCATCGTGCTCGGCGGCCGCCTCGGCTACGTGCTGTTCTACAACCTGCCCTTCTATCTGGAGCACCCGCTCGACGCGCTGATGATCTGGCAGGGCGGCATGTCGTTCCACGGCGGCATGATCGGCGTGCTGGCCGCCATCGGGGTGTTCGCGTGGCGGGTCGGGGCGCCGTATCTGGCGGTCGGCGACATCGTCGCGGCGGCGACCCCGATCGGGCTGTTCTTCGGCCGCATTGCCAACTTCGTGAACGGCGAGCTGTTCGGCCGCACCGCACCCGACGTGCCGTGGGCGATGGCGTTCCCGCGCGGCGGGCCGGTGCCGCGCCATCCCTCGCAGCTCTACGAGGCGGCTCTCGAAGGCCTGGTGCTGTTTCTCCTGCTGCTCCTGCTGGCGCGGCGCGCGGACATCCGCTCGCGGCCGGGCCAGGTCGGCGGTGCGTTTCTGGCCGGCTACGGGCTGTTCCGGATCGTCGTGGAGTTCTTCCGCGAGCCGGACGCGCAGCTCGGCTTCCTGGCGTTCGGCACCACCATGGGTCAGCTGCTGTCGGTGCCCATGGTGCTGGTCGGGCTGGGCCTGATCGCCTACGCCCGCAGCCGGCCGGCCGCGGTGCCCAAGCCGAAATGACCCTGGCCGACCGTCTCCGCCGGCGGATCGCGGCCGAGGGGCCGCTGTCGGTCGCCGAGGTGATGGCGGCCGCCCTGGTCGATCCCGAGCACGGCTACTACACCACCCGCGACCCGTTCGGGGCGGCCGGCGACTTCGTCACCGCGCCGGAGATCAGCCAGGTGTTCGGCGAACTGATCGGCCTGTGGGCGGCGGTGGTCTGGCAGGGCATGGGGTCGCCGGACCCGGTCGCGCTGGTCGAGCTCGGGCCGGGGCGCGGCACCCTGATGGCCGACGCCCTACGGGCCGCCCGTGGGGTGCCGGCGTTCCGGGCGGCGCTGCGGGTGCATCTTGTGGAGGCCAGCCCGGTGCTGCGGCGGCACCAGGCCGAGGCGCTGGCGGGGCAGGGCGTCGAGCCGGACTGGCACGGCGACCTCGACGGCCTGCCGGACGGCCCGGCGATCGTGATCGCCAACGAGTTCTTCGACGCCCTGCCGATCGTCCAGCTGGTGCGCGACCGCGGCGTCTGGCGCGAGCGCCGGGTCGCGGTCGACCCGGCGGGCGGCAGGTTCGTGTGGACGCTGACACCGGGCGCCTCGCCGCATGCCGCCCTGCTGGCGCCGACGATCCGGGCCGGGGCACCCGAGCGGGCGCTGGCCGAGGTCTGCCCGGCCGGCCTGTCGGTCGCCCGGACCCTGGCCGAGCGCGTGGCCCGGTCCGGCGGTGCGGTGCTGGCGGTCGACTACGGCCACGCGCCGAGCGGCGTCGGCGATACCCTGCAGGCGCTGAAGGCTCACCGGCCGGTCGACCCGCTCGCCACCCTGGGCGAGGCGGACCTGACCGCGCATGTCGACTTCGCGGCGCTCGGCCGGGCGGTGGCGCAGGCCGGGGCGGTCCAGTACGGCCCGGTGACCCAGGGCGGCTTCCTGCGGGCGCTCGGCATCGAGGCGCGGGTCGAGGCGCTGTGCCGGAACGCCACCGACGGTCAACGCGCGGCCATTCGCAGCGGCTGCGCTCGCTTGATCGACCCGGCTGAAATGGGCACCTTGTTCAAGGCGGTGTCCTGGACGGCCGCCGGCGTATCCCCGCCCCCGGGATTCGAGAGGCCCGACGCGTGAGACCAGAGCAGCTGCGAGCCCGCCAGACCGGGGTCCGGATCCGGTGATCCAGATCGACGAGTTCGATGCCGGCAAGGTGCGCCACGCCTTCTTCACGCGGCGCGGCGGCGTCAGCCGCGGGATCTACACCTCGCTGAACTGCGGGCGCGGCAGCGGCGACTCGGCGGCGTCGGTCGATGCCAACCGGGCCCGGGCGATGGCGGCGCTCGACCTGCCGGCATCGGCCCTGTTCACCAACCACCAGATCCATTCCGCGACCGTGGTGACGATCGACGAGACCAGCGATCCGGAGCAGCGCCGCCAGGCCGACGGCTTCGTGACAGCGCGTCCGGACGTGGCGCTGGGCGTGCTGGCGGCCGACTGCGCGCCGGTCCTGTTCTCGGCGCCGGACGACGGCGTGATCGGCGCCTGCCACGCCGGCTGGCGCGGCGCGGTCGGCGGCGTGTGCGAGGCCACGGTCGACGCCATGATCGAGCTCGGCGCCCGGCCCGACGGCATCCGGGCGGCGATCGGCCCGTGCATCGGCTTCGCCTCCTACGAGGTCGGGCCGGAGTTTCCGGAGCCGTTCCTGGCCCAGACCCGCGAGAACGGGCGGTTCTTCGAGAAGGCGGCGCGCGACGGTCACTTCCTGTTCGACCTGTCCGGCTATCTCGCGCGGCGCCTCGGGGCGCTCGGCATCGGCGAGATCTACCGGCTCGACTGCGACACCTGCCAGGACGAGGCGAACTTCTTCAGCTACCGGCGGTCCTGCCAGCGCGGGCAGCCGGACTACGGACGGCAGCTCGCCGCCATCACCCTCGGAGTCTGACCATGGCTTTGCATTTCGAGCGCGCGGAGTTCGCGGCCCGGCGCGACCGGGCCCTGGCGGCGATGGCCGACGCCGGGCTCGACGGCCTGTTGATGTTCAAGCAGGAGAGCATGTTCTGGCTCACCGGCTACGACACCTTCGGGTTCTGCTTCTTCCAGTGCCTGTATCTCGGGGCCGACGGCAGCTTCGCGCTGCTGACCCGGGCGCCGGACCTGCGCCAGGCGCGCAACACTAGCCTGCTGGAGGACATCCGGATCTGGGTCGACCGTGACGGCGCCAGCCCAGCCGACGACCTGCGCGACCTGCTGGACGGCAAGGGCGCGCGCGGCAAGCGCCTGGGCGTCGAGTACGACAGCTACGGCCTGAACGCCCGCAACGGCAAGCGGCTGGACGCCGCCATGGACGGCTTCGCGACCCTGGTCGACGCGTCCGAGCTGGTCTCGCGGCTGCGGATGGTGAAGTCGACGGCCGAGCTGGACTATGTCCGCCGGGCCGCCGCGCTGGCCGACGACGCCCTGGTCGAGGCGCACCGGCTGACCGCGCCGGGAGCCGACGAGGGCGAGATCCTGGCGGCTATGCAGGGCGCGGTGTTCAAGGGCGGCGGCGACTACCCGGGCAACGAGTTCATCATCGGCTCCGGCCCGGACGCCCTGCTGTGCCGCTACTTCACCGGCCGCCGGAAGCTCGGTAGTACCGACCAACTCACCCTGGAGTTCGCCGGGGCCTACCGGCACTACCACGCCTGCCTGATGCGCACGATCCCGGTCGGCCCGGTGCCCGACCACCAGCGCCGGATGTTCGACGCCTGCGCCGCCGCGCTGGACGCCTGCAAGGCGGCGCTGCGGCCCGGCCGACCGATCGGCGAGGTGTTCGACGCCCATGCCCGGGCCATGGACTCGCACGGCTTCCGGCATGCCCGGCTGAACGCCTGCGGGTACTCCCTGGGCGCGGTGTTCGCGCCGATCTGGATGGACTACCCGATGTTCTACCATGCCAACCCGGAGCCGGCGGCGCCCGGCATGGTGTTCTTCCTGCACATGATCCTGATGGACAGCGAGGCCGATCTGGCGATGACCCTGGGCGAGACCGTGATCGTCACCGAAGATGCGCCCGAGCGGCTGTCGAAGCTGCCGCTGGAACTGGTCTGCCGCTAGCGCGCTCGGGGAAACTGCCGATGCCGCATCTCTGGATCTTCCTCGCAATGCTGATACTCGGATTGCTGGTCGGATGCTGGGTCATGTGATCAGGTCGCTGGCGACCGTGGTGCTGGTGGCCGGAACGCTGCTGGGGTTGGCGGCCTGCGGGCAGGTGCCGCAGCCCTTCGCCAAGGACTATGCCAACCTGTCGAAGGCGCCGTTCCTGATCGCGCCGACCACCGAGGGCGTGCTGGTGCTGCCGGTCGACGGGGTCGACCCCGAGACCGGACAGCTGATCGCCGACCTGACCGCCACCGCCCTGCAGAAGCAGGACGTCGCCGCCGGCACCCGGGCCAGCAACCGGGCGAGCCTGTTCCTGTCCGGCTCCGGCCGCCGGCGCCTGGACGGGGCCATCGAGATCACCTGGACACTGGCGCGGTCGGACGGTTCCGTGGTCGGCGAGCGGACCGACACGATCGCCTCGGACGCCCAGCTGGCGGAGTCGACGGCGAAGGTCGCCGAGTGGCTCCGGCCGCGGCGCGTGCCGACGGTCCGGACGGTGCCGAAGGTCGCCGTCTATCCGGTCGACGGCGCGCCGGGCGACGGCAACGACCTGCTGCGGCGGGCACTGGCCCTGGCACTCGACCGGGCGCCGGTCGAGCTGACCAACGACCTGGTCGACAGCGGCCACGTGGTCCAGGGCGACGTCTCGGTGAAGCGCCAGCCCGACGGCCGCGACCAGGTGGTGGTCTCCTGGATCGTGATGGACGCGCGCGGCCGGCAGGTCGGGACCGTGGACCAGAGCAACCTGGTCGCGGGCGGCTCGCTGGACACCAGCTGGGGGGCGGTCGCAGCGCCGATCGCCAACGCGGCCGTCGGCGGCATCGTGGCGCTGCTCAGGCAGTCGGAGGCGGTGAAGGCGGCCGCCGGCGACGGTCCGGCGAAGCTGCCGGAATGAGCCGTGGCGCCGGCTCCAGGAAATTTTGCTGCACTGCACAATCGCCATTGACATCGGCTCCACGCGCACGCATCTATACTTCGTAATTGTGCGGTGCAGCATCGCGCCGCGTCGGGATGAAACGTCCGAAGTGGACGACAGGAGAGCGAAATGGCCGAGTTCAAGAACCCGTTTCTGGATATGGACGTGCAGAAGATGATGGGCGAGTTCAAGCTCCCCAATGTCGACGTCGACGCCGTCGTCGCCGCCCAGAAGAAGAACATCGAGGCGCTGACCAGCGCCAACCAGCTCGCCGTCGAAGGCATGCAGGCGGTGGCCCGGCGGCAGGCCGAGATCCTGCGCCAGACGGCCGAGGAAGTTCAGAAGAACATGCAGTCCTTCATGGAGACCGGTGCGCCGGACGCGAAGGTGGCGAAGGGCACCGAGCTCACCAAGACCGCGTTCGAGAAGGCCATCTCCAACATGAAGGAGCTGTCCGAGATGGTCACCAAGTCGAATGCCGAGGCGTTCGACGTGATCAACAAGCGGGTCGCCGAGTCGCTGGACGAGATCCGCGACCTGACCAAGGCCGCCAAGAAGTAACACCTGCTCCCGAGGCAAGGGTGTTCGTGAAAGCCGCGCCGGGCGACCGGGGCGGCTTTCCTGCATTCGGGCTGCCGTTCTCGTGGGCTGGCAACCCGGCGCCGGGTTGCCAGCGGCGGACGGCCCGTGCTACCGGCTCCGGGGCGATTTCGGACGGGCCGGGAGGCGGGCATGGCGGCGGACAAGGCGGCGACGGCGGCAACCATCGACTTCGGTGACTTCCTGAAGGTCGACATCCGGGCCGGCACGGTGACCGACGTCCAGCCGTTCCCGGAGGCGCGCAAGCCGGCCTACAAGCTTTGGGTCGACTTCGGCCCGGAGATCGGGACCCGCAAGTCGTCGGCGCAGCTTACCGGGCTGTACACCCCGGAGACCCTGATCGGCCGGAAGGTCGCGGCGGTGGTGAACTTTCCGCCGCGCCAGGTCGGCCCGTTCATGAGCGAGATCCTGGTGCTGGGCTTTCCGGACGCCGACGGCAACGTGGTGCTGATCTCGCCGACCCATGAGGTTCCGAACGGCGGGCGCCTGTTCTGAGCGGCGTCAGCAGATCGCGGCGTGGCGCTGGTCGACCGGGCCGGCGCCGGTGACCGGTTGGGCGCGCATCAGCGATCCGCTCGACGGGTCCCACCGCAGCTCCGGCGAGGCGGCGCTTTCCAGGATCGACAGCGCGACCACGCGCCCGGCGGGCAGGGTCGCCGACACCTGCGTGCCCCGCCCGAGCACGCTGTCCAGCGTCAGGCTGCCGCCATGCAACTCGGTCAGCGCCTTGGCGAGCGGCAGCCCGAGCCCGGTGCCTTCGTGCTTGCGCTGGAACGTCGACTCAACCTGCTCGAACGGCTTGAAGGCGCGCGGCACGTCCTCCGGCCGGATGCCGATTCCGGTATCCGTGATCGCGATGGTCAGCGCGCCACCACGGGTCAGGTAGCCGGTGACCTCGACCCGGCCGCCGGCGCGCGTGAACTTCACCGCGTTCGACAGCAGGTTCAGCACCACCTGGCGCAGCTTGGTCACATCGCAATGCAGGCGCACGCCGGCCGGGATCCGGGCGGCCAGCGCTACCTGTCCGTTGCTCGCCCGCGGCGCCATCAGGCGCAGGCAGGGTTCGATCAAGTCCTCCAGGAGCATCTCCTCCTCGTCGAGGTCGAAGCGACTGGACTCGGCCTTGGCGATGTCCAGGATGTCGCCGATCACCATCATCAGGTGCTGGCCGCTCTGGTGGATGTCGCGGGCGTAGTCCTGGTACGCCAGCGGGATCTTGCCGCGCAGTTCGTGCGCCATGATCTCGGAGAACCCGATGATGGCGTTCAGCGGCGTGCGCAGCTCGTGGCTCATCAGCGCCAGGAACTCGGACTTGGCACGGTTGGCGGCCTCGGCGGTGCGCTGGCTGTCGAGGGCGGCCCGTTCGCGTTCGGCGCTGGTCGCGGCGTCGATGGCGTCGATGTGGCGCAGGTGGAGGAGACGGAAGACGAAGGCGGCGACCGCCGTCGCGATCGCGAACAGCAGGGCGCCGAGCAGGGCCGCCTGGTTGCGCGCGTCGAGCAGGAAGGCCTCGGCCGGCACGTCGATGACGAAGGCTCCCATCACGTCGTTCAGCCGCCAGGGCGTGCGGCCGTCGAGATGCAGGTTGTGGCAGTCGACGCAGGCCTGCTGGGTGGCGACCGACGGGGCGATGGTCCGGAATGTCCGCTGACCCTCCGATCCGATCCACTGGCTGCGCGGCTCGGCGTTGCCGGTCCGCGCCGCCTCCAGGATCGCCTCGGCCGTGGCGGCGTCGCGCGGCGCCGTGCGGATCTCGCGGCCCGGCACCCCGAGCCAGTCGAGATGCAGGACCCGGTCGTCCTCGCGGGAGCGGTTGAAGCGGGTGAGCGCATGGGCCCGGAAGGTGGCCGGGACCGGCGCCTGGTCGCCCAGCATCCGGCCGCGGATATCGGTGTAGTCGGCCACGAAGGCGTCGACCAGCTGCAGCGCCGTGACCTTCTCCTCGAACTTGTTGGTTTCGAACCAGTGCACGCTGAGGCGGTAGCTCGCCACTGCCAGCATGACGGCCAAGCCTGTGATCAGGCCGAGCAGCGCGATCGACAACAGGCCCGGTCGGCGCCACAGGAAGGAGTTCAGTGCTGCCCGCATGCATCCCTCTTCCGGATCCTGCGAGCATGGGCGGGATTCGGAAAAGAAATGGTTAACCCCGGCGGATTGCCGCCGGCACCGCCTACACCGGCAGCTTCAGCACCGCCCTCAGGCCGCCGCGCGGGGAATCCTCGAGCGTCAGGTCGCCGCCGTGCCCCCGGACTATGTCGCGGGCGATCGTCAGCCCGAGCCCGGTCCCACCGGTCGCCGGGTTGCGCGACGGCTCGAGCCGGACGAACGGCTGGAACGCGTCGGCCCGCTTGGCCTCGGGAATACCCGGGCCGTCGTCGTCGATCACGATCTCGACCTGGTCGCCGGACCGCGTCACCGTCACCCAGACCCGCTGCCCGTAGCGTTTGGCGTTCTGCAGGAGGTTGGCGATCGCCCGCTTCAGGGCGTTGGGCCGCACCGGCAGGGCGGCGCTGCCGGCGTCCGGTCGCTCGTAGCCGATCGGCGGGCCGTCGCGTCGCTCGGACTGCACCACGTCGGCCACCAGCTCGGCGACGTCGCTGTCGACCGGCTTCTCGGTGCCCTCGCCGCGCACGAAGGCGAGGTAGCCCTCGACCATCTTCTCCATCTCGCCGACATCGGCCTGCAGCTCGGCGATCTCCGCGGCGCTGCCGAGCATCGCCAGCTGCAGCTTCATGCGGGTGAGGGGGGTGCGCAGGTCGTGGCTGACGCCGGCCAGCATCTCGGTCCGCTGGGTAAGCTGGCGGTTGATCCGGTCCTTCATCTGCAGGAAGGAGTTGGCCGCCTGCCGCACTTCGGTGGCGCCCTCGGGCTTGAACCCGGTGACGTCGCGCCCGAGGCCGAAGGCGCGGGCCGCCACGGCCAGCCGGCGGATCGGCCGGATCTGGTTGCGCATGAACACGATGGCGATCGCGAACAGTACCAGCGACGAACCGACCATCCACAGCAGGAAGATGTAGGTCGTGGAACTGAACAGCCGCTTCTTGTGGGCCATCACCTGCAGCACCCCGTCCGGCAGCTGCACCTGGATCTCGATCTGCCGGTCGGTCAGGTCGGTGTCCATGACGTAGGGCCGGCGCACCTTGGTGCGCATGGCGTCCTGCATCGCGATGCGGGTGTCATCGAACAGGGTCAGCGGGGCCCGGTTCGGCAGGATCTCCCCGGGTCGCCAGATCAGCTCGACGTCGAAGTGCCGGACCGCCCGCTCGGACAGCTCGGCCACCGCCTCGGCGGTGATCGGCGGCCGCAGCTCCTCGATCAGGAAGGCGATGTCGCCGGCCAGGGAGTGCACCAGCCGCCGGGTCATGATGTCCCAGTGGCGGTCGTAGAACACATAGGCCGAGATCGCCTGCATCAGCACCAGCGGCGTGACGATGATCAGCAGCGCCCGGCCGAACAGCGTCTTCGGCAGGAACTGCTTGATCCAGCGGTCGAGCTTGAAGCCGCCGCGGCCGGTCGCAGCGTCGGCCTCCGGGCGGCGCGCGCGGGCGGCGCCGGTGAAGGCAGGGCGGTCGGTTCGGGTCGCGTCGGCCATGCCGTCTCCGGGCCTCAGCTTTCCAGCCGAAGCACGTAACCCTTTCCGCGAACGGTCTGCAAGAAGCGCGGGAACTTCGGGTCCGGCTCGATCTTGCGGCGCAGCCGGGTGATCTGCACGTCGACCGTCCGGGTGCCGCCGTTCACGGCGCTGCCGTCGACCAGGTCCTCGCGGGTGAAGGTGACCCCCGGGGCCATGGCGAAGGCGCGCAGCAGGGTCGCCTCGGCCTCGGTCAGCCGCACCGGCGCAGAGCCGCGCCACAGGATGTTCTGCCCGAGGTCGAAGCGGAACGCCCCGAACCGGACCTCCCCGGCGGCGGTGGCGGCGGCCTGCGGCATCGCCGGTTCCCCGACCCGCCGCAGGATGGTGCGGATCCGCAGCAGCAGCTCGCGGGGCTCGAACGGCTTGGCAAGGTAGTCGTCGACGCCGCTCTCCAGGCCGGTGATGCGGTCCTCCGCCTCGCCCATCGCGGTCAGCATCAGGATCGGGATGCGCTCGCGCCGGCGCAGGTCGCGGGTCAGCTCGACGCCGCTCTCGCCCGGCATCATGACGTCGAGCACCATCAGGTCGTAGGACACCCCGGCCATGCGGGCGCGCGCCTCGGCGGCGTCGCCGGCCACCGAGACCCGGAAGCCGTTGTCGGACAGGAAGCGGCGGAGCAGCTCGCGCAGCCGGCCGTCGTCGTCGACCACCAGGATATGCGGAAGATCGGCCGCGGCGTCGCCCGGCTCGGCGTCCCGGCGGTCGGACAGGGCGTGGCCCGTTGCCATCGTCACCGCTTGCCGGCGCCGGCCTTCAGCCGGGCGTTGCCGAGCGGCCCGCCGGTGCCCGGCACGTCGAAGCGCCGGCGGTCCTCCGGATCGATGATGCCGTGCAGCACCAGGTTGAAGCCCTGGACCGCGTCGGCCCCGGCGTTGCGGAAGGCGGTGGCGATCCGCTCGCGCTGGTTGGCGGTCAGCCGGCGCTCCAGCTCGACGCCCTTCTGGGTCAGGGTCAGCAGCCGCTGGCGGCGGTCGCGGTCGCCCGGGCGCTGCACGATGTACTCCTCGTCGACCAGGTGGCTCAGCACCCGCGACAGGCTCTGCTTGGTAATGCGCAGGATCCGCAGCAGCTCCGAGACGGTGATGCCGGGGTTGCGGCCGACGAAATAGATCACCCGGTGGTGGGCCCGGCCGAGGCCGAGGCCGGCCAGCATGACGTCGGGCTCGCCGGTGAAGTCGCGGTAGGCGAAGAAAAACATCTCGATCGCCTGGCGCAGCTCCTCCTCGCGCAGGAACAGCGGATTGGCGATGCCTTTTACGTCAACCATGTTGACTTACTTTCTTCCGAATGTTATTCGTCCGGTCCCGATCGAGAAACAAAAGAACCTCGTGAAACGGCCGACGGACCGTTTCTGACCGGCAGGGCGCCGGACGACATCCAGGCAGGAAGCGACACCATGTCCCTGATTCCCTTCGACGACCGTGACGGCGCAATCTGGTTCGACGGCGAACTGATCCCCTGGCGCGACGCCAAGCTGCACGTGCTGACCCACGCCCTGCATTATGCCAGTTCCGTGTTCGAGGGCGAACGCGTTTATGGCGGCCGGGTCTTCAAGTCGCTGGAGCACACCCAGCGGCTTCAGCGCTCGGCGGCGACGCTGGACTTCGAGATTCCCTACAGCGCCGAGCAGATCGAGGCGGCCAAGCGGGCGGTGATCGACAGCATGGGCATCGTCGACGGCTATGTCCGTCCGGTCGCCTGGCGCGGCAGCGAGATGATGGGCGTGTCGGCCCAGCACAACCGCATCCACCTGGCGATCGCCGCCTGGGAGTGGCCGTCCTATTTCGACCCGGAAGCCAAGATGAAGGGCATCAAGCTGGCGCTGTCGTCCTGGCGCCGCCCGGCCCCGGACACCGCCCCGGTGCACGCCAAGGCGGCCGGCCTGTACATGATCTGCACGCTGTCCAAGCACAAGGCCGAGCGCGACGGCTTCCACGACGCGCTGATGCTGGACTACCGCGGCCTGGTGGCCGAGGCGACCGGCGCCAACGTGTTCTTCGTCATGAAGGACGGCCGGATCCACACCCCGGTGCCGGACTGCTTCCTCGACGGCATCACCCGGCGCACCGTGATCGAGCTGGCGAAGTCGCTCGGCTACGAGGTGGTCGAGCGGCAGATCCGCCCGGAGGAGATGGCCGACGCCAGGGAGTGCTTCCTGACCGGCACCGCCGCCGAGGTCACCCCGGTCGGCTCGATCGCCCAGTACAGCTTCACCCCGGGCGACATCACCCGGGCCCTGGTCGAGGGCTACGACGCCCTGGTTCGCGCCGCCCCGGCAAACGCCCAGGCGGCGGAGTAGGCTCCAGCCGCCGTCGCATCCGCGCGAAAGCCCCGGCTCCGGCCGGGGCTTTTGCGTTGTGGGGCCGGGAGGGGTGCGGGCGGGAGGCTATGCCTGTCTCAGCCAGTTCTCGCAGGGCAGTTCTGCAAGGCGCGCAAACTCGCGCTCGTTGTCGGTCACCCGGCCGCCGGGATTGCGCACCAGGTCGGAGACGATATTGGTGTCGAGGAGGTAGCGCATCAGATCTCGACGGGATCGGGAGGGGCGTCCTCGATCGGCGGAAACTCCGCCTCGATCGGCTGTAGGCCTGCCAGGACACCCAGCAAGGTCCGACGCTCGGCGGGCTCGATGGTGAGCCGGTCGCCCTTCCTGCGCATGACCGCGTCCTCGCCCGGCAGTTCGAACTCCGTGGGGATACGCACCGCCTGGTTGCGGCCGTTCCTGAACAGCTTGACGTGTCGCTCGGAGCCCATGATCGCCTCCGGTTCATAAAGCATATGCCGAAACACATGCAGAATGCTTTGGAGTCGATGTGGGCGACGGTCGGGGGCGGCGTCGCTTCGGGCGGTGTGGCGGCGCCAACGCAACGGCCCGAGGCTCCGGCCGGCTTCGGGATCGCCTATCTCAAGCCGTCGCCGGCAGCGCCTCGGCATAGGCCTGGGCGGCGTCGGTCATCTCGACGATCGCGTAGGCCGTCGGGTCCGCGAACAGGGCACGCAGGACCTCGTTGTTGGTGTGGTGGCCGGACTTGGTGGCGGTGACCCGGCCCAGGATCGGGGCGCCGGCCAGGTACAGGTCGCCGACGCAGTCCAGCACCTTGTGGCGCACGAACTCGTCGTCGAACCGCAGGCCTTCCTCGTTCAGCACGCGGTCGCCGTCGACCACCACGGTGTTCTCCAGCGAGCCGCCGAGCGCCAGGCCCATGGCGCGCAGCCGCTCGGCGTCCTCCAGGAAGCCGAAGGTGCGGGCCTTGGCGATCTCGCGCTTGAAGGTGCCGTTGACCAGCCGGACGTCCAGCGTCGAATGCGCCACCACCGGGCTCGGGAAGTCGATCTCGAAGTCGACCGAGAAGGCCTCGGCCGGCGCCAGGGTCAGGCCGCGCCGGGCGTCGCCGACGGTGACCGGGCGGCGGATCTCGATGGCGCGCCGCGGCGCGTCGAGCTCGACGGTACCGGCGCACTCGATCAGGAACACGAAGGGTTCGGAGGAGCCGTCCATGACCGGCACCTCGGCGGCGTCGATGTCGACCACCGCGTTGTCGATCTCGCAGCCCGCCAGGGCCGCCATCAGATGCTCGATGGTGCCGACGGTCACGCCATCGTCGTTGCCGATCACGGTGCACAGCCGGGTGTCGACCACGCGGTCGTAGCGGGCGGCGATCCAGGGATCACGGCCGGCCACGTCGGTCCGGCGGAAGCGGATGCCGGCGTCGGCGCCGGCCGGGTGCAGGGTCATCTCCACGACGGCGCCCGAGTGCAGGCCCACGCCACGGCACGGGATCGCGCGCTTCAGCGTCTTCTGCCGAAGCCCGTTCTTCCGCACCCCGGCGCGGTCGCCGTGGAATTGTGTCCTGCTCACCATCTACGCGCCTTCCGGATGCCGTGTTCGGCCGGGAGAGTTGGGACTCAAAGAAAGCCCCGGTAGATGTACCAACACCTACCGGGGCACCCAAATCACTCTTTGTTACCGAGTGTTACGGTGAAACCCCGCAGAAATCATGGAGTTCCGCCGCGTTCCTCGACGCTGCCGTCAGTTCGCCTGACGCCGCAGGAAGGCCGGGATGTCCAGCATCTCGTCCTCGGACTGGCTCGGCCGGACCCGGTCGCTCGGGTTGAGCGCGCCGAGACGCGGCTGGGCCGCCTGCGGCTGCTGCGGTGCCGGCGGCTGCGCCGGCTGGCGGGGCGACTCGGCGCGGGCCGGGGCCGGCTCCGCCTTGTCGCTCTTCAGGCCCAGCCCGGTGATCTGCCGGAACAGGCTCTGGCCGCGGCTCTTGGCCGGCTCGGCCTTGGGCTCGGGCCGCGGGGCGGCGTTCACCAGGTCGCTGGCGCGGAACGCGTCGGCGGTCCGCGGCGCGGCCTCGGGACGACGCGACGGCACCTGGGCGGCCGGGGCGATGAACGGACGCTCGTCGACCGTCGGCTGCACCGGCGGCTCACCCTCCGGCGCCTCCATGACCTCCTCGGTCAGGTCGAACGCCAGCGCACCGTCGGTCGCCATCGAGGACGGCATCTCCGGCATGCTGAGCTCGCCGATTCCGGACGCCGCCTGCCGGCTGATGTCCATGGTCGACATCGCCGACACGGCGGCCGCCGGCAGCGGCTGGCCGGCCGTCTGCTGGGCGGTGATCGGCCCGGCGGCGGCGGCCGGCATCTCGGCCGGAGCGGCCCTCTCGGCTGCCCGCTGGGCCTGGGCGCGGACCAGCGACAGTTGCGGGCGCGGCGGCTTGGCGGCCATGCCCTCGGCGGCGATGCCGGTGGCGACCACCGAGACCCGCATCATGCCGTCCATCTTCTCGTCGAAGGTCGAGCCGAAGATGATGTTGGCGTCCGGGTCGACCTCCTCGCGGATCCGGTTGGCGGCCTCGTCGACCTCGAACAGGGTCATGTCGAAGCCGCCGGTGATGTTGATCAGCACGCCCTTGGCACCCTTCATCGTGGTGTCCTCGAGCAGCGGGTTGTTGATCGCCGCCTCGGCGGCGTCGATCGCCCGCTTCTCGCCGGACGCCTCGCCGGTGCCCATCATCGCCTTGCCCATCTCGCTCATCACCGTGCGGATGTCGGCGAAGTCGAGGTTGATCAGGCCGGGCATGATCATCAGGTCGGTGACGCCGCGCACGCCGGAGTGCAGCACGTCGTCGGCCATGTTGAAGGCGTCCGCGAAGGTCGTCTTCTCGTTGGCGATCCGGAACAGGTTCTGGTTCGGGATGATGATCAGGGTGTCGACGTACTGGGTCAGCTCCTCGATGCCGGCCTCGGCGATCCGCATGCGGTGCTGGCCCTCGAAGTGGAAGGGCTTGGTCACCACGCCGACCGTCAGGATGCCGCGCTCGCGGGCGGTCTGGGCGATCACCGGCGCGGCACCTGTGCCGGTGCCGCCGCCCATGCCGGCGGTGATGAAGCACATGTTGCTGTCGCCCAGATGCTCGATGATCTGGTCGATCGACTCCTCGGCGGCCGCCTTGCCGACGTCCGGCCGCGAGCCGGCGCCGAGGCCGCGGGTGACCTCCGAGCCGAGCTGCATGCGGCGGTCGGCCAGCGACTGCTTGAGCGCCTGGGCGTCGGTGTTGGTCGAGACGAACTCCACGCCCTCGAGGTTCGAGCGGATCATGTTGTTGACGGCGTTGCAGCCGGCACCGCCGACGCCGATCACCACGATGCGGGGCTTCATCTCGTTGTCTTCGTTCGGGACGGTGATGTTGATGGTCATTCGGGCCTCCGGGGCTGAGGTGTCTCTGTTCGGGTGGGGCGGCGGCTTTCGCCGCTTCGTCTTGGACCGGGCGGGGGAAACCCGGGTGGTCGGGCCAGGGGATCGCCGACGGGCGTCCGGTCGACCCTGGCCATGCGCCGGCGCACGCCGGCGGGGGCCGTTCGCCGGCTTCTGCCGGCGGGTTCGTGAAGCTGGTGGAGCGGGGCGGGGCGCATCAGAAATGCTCCCTGAACCAGGAGCCGACCCGGCCGGCCAGGCCGGTCGGCACCGGCTGCGGCGCCGGCGCCAGGCGCGGCGCGTCCAGGCTGGGGTCGGCGGCATAGGCGAGCAGGCCGGCGCAGGTCGCGAAGGCCGGGCCGCCGGCGGCCTCGGCCAGGCCCTGCACGCGGGTCGGCCGGCCCATGCGGATCTGCTTGTCGAGCACCAGCTGCGCCAGTTCGCGCACGCCCGGCAGCTGGCTGGCGCCGCCGGTCAGCACGACCCGGCGGCCGGCCACCCGGTCGTAGCCGCTGGCCTCCAGGCGCGAGCGCACCAGTTCGAAGGTTTCCTCGATGCGCGGCCGCACGATGCCGACCAGCAGCGACTTGGCGACGTGGTTCGGCTGGGCGTGCTCCTCCTCGCCGATGGTCGGGACGTCGATGGTCTCCTGGTCGTCCAACGGCGACGGCAGGGCGCTGCCGTACAGGGTTTTGATGCGCTCGGCGGCCAGCACCGGCGTCGACAAGCCGCGGGCGATGTCGTTGGTGACGTGATGGCCGCCGATCGGGATCGTGTCGGTGTGCACCACGTTGCCGTCGTAGAACACCGCGAAGCTGGTGGTGCCGCCGCCCATGTCGACCACCGTCACGCCGAGGTCCATCTCGTCGTCGACCAGGGTCGCGAGGCCGGAGGCGTAGGGCGACACCACCAGGGCCTCCAGGTCGAGATGGCACTGCTCGATGACCGTCGTGAGGGTGCGCACCGCGCCGGTCCCGGCGGTGACCACGTGCATGTGGGCGCCGAGGTTCTGGCCGAACATGCCGCGCGGGTCGCGGATGCCGTTGGCGCCGTCGATCGTGAAGCCGACCGGGATCGAGTGGATCAGGTCGCGGTCCTCGAGGCCCTCCAGGCTGCGCCACTGGTCCAGCACCCGGCGCAGGTCGTTGTCGCCGACCTCGTGGCCGGCGATCGAGACCTGGACCGGCACGGTCTGCGATTCCGGCCAGCCGCCGGACAGGTTGACGATCACGCCGCGCAGGGTCTCGCCGGCCATCTTCTCGGCGGCGTGCACGGCGTTCAGGATCGACGCCTCGAGCGCGTCGATGTCGACGATCTGGCCGTTCTACACGCCGCGCGAGATCTGGTGGCCGATCCCGGCGACCCGGATCGAGCCCGCCGGCACGCCGCTGGACCGCGCCAGCAGCGGGTTCGACGAGGGCTCGCCGATCCGCGCGACGAAGCAGCACACCTTGCTCGACCCGATGTCGAGCGCGGCGACCAGTCCACTTCGCGTCTTGCCGAGGGGTTTTCTCACGGGTTGTCTGTCCTCATTCGCTCTTGGTCTCTGGGCTCAGGTGTTCTTGCCGGGGGCCTTGGCGCGCTCCTCGGCGCCCGGCGGGACCCGCACGATCAGCTGGTTCGGAATGCGCAGGTCGACGGTGGTCACCTCGCGCCGCAGCACGCCGTGGTCGCGCTCCATCACCGCGAGCTGCGTCCAGGCGGCGGCGGCGCCGCTCTCCGGCAGTTGCACGTCGATGCCGCCGCCCTGCAGGTCGTCGAGCCGCACCGTCCAGCGCCGGTCGCCGACCCAGGTCAGCGCCCGCACCCGGGCCAGCAGGTCCGGCTCGCGCGCCAGCATGGCGATCGCCTCGCGGGCCCGCTCCGGCGCCCCGTCGCCGATCACGATCGGCAGGTCGGCGAACCGGCCGAGCTTGCCGTCGGTGATCACCACGCCGTCCTCGTCGACCAGCGCGAGGGCGCGGTGCCGCTGCCAGAGGGCCAGCGGCCGGCGCTCGGTCAGCGTGATGAACAGGGTGTCGGGCAGATGCCGCTCGACCCGCGCGTCCTTGACCCAGGGCAGGGTCTCGACGCGCTGCCGCACCGCGTCCAGGTCGACCGCCAGGATCGGCATGCCGCGCTCGATGCCGACCATGTCCAGCAGGGCCGCCACGTCGGTCTCGCGTCGCCCGGTGACCAGCACGTCGCCGACCGCCAGGCCGGCATCGGCGGTGATCCGGTGCAGGCCGTCGACCGCGGTGTCCCAGGCGGCCACGGCGCGGCCGGACTCGACCACCCAGCCGATCCCGCCGCCCAGCGTGGCGAGCGCCACCGCGCCGGCGGTCCAGCGCAGCGCCGGCGCCAGCCAGGCCGGCCGGGCCCGGCGGCGCGGCCGGCCGGCGGCCTTGCGCGGGGCGGCCTTGCGGGGACCGGCGATCAGTCGTCGCATCGCGCATCCTCCACCATCCGCGACACCAGGTCGGGGAACGGGATCCCGAGATGGGCGGCCTGCTCCGGCACCAGCGAGGTCGGGGTCATGCCCGGCTGGGTGTTGATCTCGAGCAGGTACAGCTCTCCGGGCCCGCCGCCGGTGTCGTCGTAGCGGAAATCGGCCCGGCTCACGCCGCGGCAGCCGAGCGACCGGAAGGCGCGGGCGGCAATGTCCATGGCCTGCCGGCGGATGTCCTCCGGCACCGGGGCCGGCAGCAGGTGGATCGAGCCGCCGGCGGAATACTTGGCCTCGTAGTCGTAGAAGCCGCGGTCCGAGGTGATCTCGGTAACCTCCATGGCCTCGCCGTCCCACACCGCGACCGTCAGCTCGCGGCCGGGCACGTAGCGTTCGACCAGCACGGCGTCGCCGAACGGCCAGTCGGCCTTGGTCGGCCGGTAGTTGTCGCCCTCGCGCACGATGTGCACGCCGACGCTGGAGCCCTGGTCGATCGGCTTGATGACGTAGGGCGGCTCGAGCGGCTCGCCGTCCTCGAAGTCGGCCAGCGTCACCACCCGGCCCTCCGGGCAGCGCAGGCCGTGGCGGGCGAACACGTCCTTGGCGGTCGGCTTGTCCATGGCCACGGCCGAGGCCCGCACGCCGGAATGGGTGTAGGGGATGCCGAGGATGTTCAGCATGCCCTGGATGTTGCCGTCCTCGCCGACCGGGCCGTGCAGCGCGTTGAACACCACGTCCGGCTTGACTGCCGACAGCTTGCCGGCGATCCCGCGGTCGACGTCGATCTCAGTCACCCGCCAGCCGGCCTGGCGCAGCGCCTTGGCGCATTCGCGGCCGGACGACAGCGACACCTCGCGCTCCGGCGACCAGCCGCCCATCAGCACCGCCACATGGGTGTCGGACCGCTTCATGCCGCACCGCCCTTCGCAGGCTTGGGTTCGCCGATCCGCCGGATCTCCCAGCGCAGCTCGATCCCGCTGGTCTCCCGGACCCGTCGCCGCACCTCCTCGCCGAGCGCCTCGATGTCGGCGGCGCTGGCGTCGCCGACGTTCAGCAGGAAGTTGCAGTGCTTCTCCGACACCTGGGCGCCGCCGATCCGCAGGCCGCGGCAGCCGGCCGCGTCGATCAGCTGCCAGGCCTTGCCGCCAGGCGGGTTGGCGAAGGTCGAGCCGCCGGTGCGGACCCGGCGCGGCTGGGTGTCCTCGCGGGCGTCGCGGATGTCGGCCATGGCCTGGGCGATGGTCTCCGGGTTGCCGGTGCGGGCACGCAGCACGGCGCTGGTGAAGATCCAGTCCTCGGGGACGCCGCAGTGCCGGTAGGACAGGTCCATGTCGTCGACGCCCAGGGTGTGGCCGTGGCCCAGCGGATCGATGGCGCGCACCGAGACCAGCACGTCCCGGATCTCGGACCCGTAGGCGCCGGCGTTCATGCGCAGGGCGCCGCCGATGGTCCCTGGGATGCCCGACAGGAATTCCAGGCCGGTCAGCCCGGCGCGCTGGGCGGTGGCGGCGACCGTGACGTCGAGCGCCCCGGCGCCGGCGATCACCCGGCCGCCGTCGACCCGCGCCTCGGCGAAGCTCTTGCCGAGCCGGATCACCACGCCGGGCATGCCGCCGTCGCGGATCAGGACGTTGGAGCCGACGCCGAGCACGGTGACGGCGATGTCGGCCGGGCGGCCGGCCAGGAAGTCGACCAGGTCGGCCTCGTCGGCCGGGCGGAACAGCACCTCGGCCGGGCCGCCGACCCGGAACCAGGTGAGCTGCGCGGTCGGGGCGTCGGCGCGGTATTCGCCGCGCACCGGCGGCAGCCGTTCGATCAGATGGGTCATGGGCTTGCGATGCCGTGGGGACGCGAGGGTGATCATCGGCCGTCTCCGCTCGCCAGGATGTGGCGGATCTGGTCGGGCAGCGCCTGGGCCCAGCCGGTGATGTTGCCGGCGCCGAGGCAGACCACCATGTCGCCGCTGCGCGCCAGCTCGACCACCCGGGCGGCCAGGTCGACCGGGTCCTGCAGCGCCACCACCCGGCGGTGGCCGCGCGCCCGCAGTCCCTCGACCAGGGCGTCGCGGTCGACCCCGGGGATCGGCGCCTCGCCGGCCGGGTAGACGTCGGCGACGATCACCGCGTCGGCGTCGTTGAAGCAGGTGCAGAAGTCCTCGAACAGGTCGCGCAGCCGGGTGAAGCGATGCGGCTGGACGACCGCGATGGTGCGGCCGTCGCCCGAGGCGGCGCGCGCCGCCGACAGCACCGCGGCGATCTCCACCGGGTGGTGGCCGTAGTCGTCGATCACGGTGACGCCGCCGGCCTCGCCGGTCTTGGTGAAGCGCCGCTTGACGCCGGCGAAGCCCTGCAGGCCGGCGGTCACCACGTCGTCGGGCAGGCCCATCTCGTTGGCGACGGCGATCGCCGCCAGGGCGTTCTGGACGTTGTGCTGGCCGTACATCGGCAGCAGCAGGCTCTCCAGCCGGCGCTCGCCGCCCTGCAGGCGGTCGGCGATCACCGCGGTGAAGCGCGAGCCGGCCGGCGTGATCTCGACGTCGATGCCGCGGACGTCGGCCTGCGGGCTGAAACCGTAGGTGACGATGCGGCGGTCGGAGACCTTCGGGATCAGGGTCTGGACCGTCGGGTGATCCAGGCACATGGCCGCGAAGCCGTAGAACGGGATGTTCTGCACGAAGGATTCGAAGGCCTTCTGCAGGTTCTCGAACGAGCCGTGGAAGTCCAGGTGCTCCGGGTCGATGTTGGTGACCACGGCGATGGTTGCGGGCAGCTTGACGAAGCTGCCGTCCGACTCGTCCGACTCCACCACCATCCAGTCGCCGGCGCCGAGCCGGGCGTTGGTGCCGATGGCGTTGATGATGCCGCCGTTGATGATCGTCGGGTCCAGGCCGGCGGCGTCGAGCACCGCGGAGACCAGCGACGTGGTGGTGGTCTTGCCGTGGGAGCCGGCGACCGCGATCGACCATTTCAGCCGCATCAGCTCGCCGAGCATCTCGGCGCGGTGGACGATCGGCAGCATGCGGCTGCGGGCCGCGACCAGCTCCGGGTTGTCGGTCTTGATCGCGGTCGACACCACCAGGATCGAGGCCTCGTCGACATTGCCGGCGTCGTGGCCGACGAACACCGGGATGCCCAGCCCCTTCAGGCGCTTGACGCTGGGGTTGTCGGCGATGTCGCTGCCCTGAACGGTATAGCCGAGGTTGTGCAGGATCTCGGCGATCCCGCTCATGCCGATCCCGCCGATCCCGACGAAATGGATGGTGCCGATGCTGAGCGGAAGCTGTCTCACGCGGCGGCCCTCCGGGCGGAACTGTCGGTGGTGGCGGCGGCCCCGTTCCGGGTCGCCGGATGGCGGGCATGGCGCTCGACCAGGTCGGCCAGCCGGTCGACGGCATCCGGCACCCCGACACCGCGGGCGGCTGCCGACATGGCCGCGAGACCGGTACGGTCCGACAGCACCTCGGTGAGGCACTCGGCCAGGGTCGCGGCGTCGAGGGCGGCCTGCGGCAGCAGGCGGGCGCCGCCGGCGGCCGCGACGGCGCGGGCGTTGGCGGTCTGGTGGTCGTCGATGGCGTGCGGATAGGGCACCAGCAGGGCCGGGCGCCCGGCGACCGTGTTCTCGGCGACCGTCGAGGCGCCCGAGCGGCAGATCAGCAGCCGGGCGTCGGCCAGCCGCGCCGGCATGTCGTCGAAGAACCGGCGGACCTCGGCGACGACGCCGATGTCGCGATAGGCCGCGACCACCTGCTCCAGCTCGATCTCGCGGGCCTGCTGCGATACGCGCAGCCGGTCGCGCAGGTCGGTCGGCAGCAGCTTCACCGCCGCCGGCACCAGATCGGCGAACACGCTGGCGCCCTGGCTGCCGCCGGTGACCAGCAGCGGGATCGGGGCATCGCCCGCCAGCATCGGATGAACCCGGTCGCGCACGGCGCGGATCGCCCCGCGTACCGGGTTGCCGGTCAGCTCGAGCTTGCGGCGGTCGGCGGCGCGCACCTTCCTGACGTCGGCGAACGACACCGCGATGGCGTCGGCGCGGGGGGCCAGCAGGCGGTTGGCGCGGCCGAGCACCGCGTTCTGCTCGTGCAGGACCACCGGCACGCCGCGGGCCGAGGCGGCCAGCACGGTCGGCACGCTGGCATAGCCGCCGAAGCCGACCACCACCGACGGGGTCAGGCTAGCGATAAGGCGCCGCGCCTCCAGGTAGCCGAGTACCAGCTCGCCGACTGCCCGGACCTTGGCCAGCACGCCGCGGCCGGCGATGCCGGCGGCGCGGATGCGATGCACCTCGAGCGGGCCGCTCTCGGTCTCGAAGGCGGTGCCGCGGCGGTCGGTCACCAGGCCGACCCGATGGCCGCGCGCCAGCAGGGCCTCGGCCAGGGCGCGGGCCGGGAACACGTGGCCGCCGGTACCGCCGGTGGCGAGCAGGACGAGACCGCTCATGGCAGGTCCTCTCCGCCGAAGCGCTTGCGGGTCAGGGCCAGCGCCATGCCCATGCCGAGGCCGAGCGCCAGCAGCGACGAGCCGCCGTAGCTGACGAACGGCAGGGTCATGCCCTTGGCCGGCATCAGGTGCACCGACGACGCCATGTGGATCAGCGCCTGCAGGGCGAACTGGGTGAGCAGGCCGGTGGCGGCCAGCAGCACGAACAGGCTCTGCTCGCCCAGCAGCCGGGCATAGCCGCGCAGCACGACGAAGGCGTAGAGCGCAATGATCACCAGGCAGGCAATGCCGCCGAACTCCTCGCCGGCGACCGCGAAGATGAAGTCGGCATGGGCGTCCGGCAGATAGGCCTTCACCGTGCCCTCGCCGGGTCCGGTGCCGATCAGCCCGCCGTTCATGAAGGCCTCCAGCGAGCGGTCGACCTGATAGCTGTCGCCGGCCGACGGATCGAGGAACCGGTCGATCCGACTGGAGACGTGCGGGAACAGGAAATAGGCGCCGATCAGGCCGACCACCCCGACGGCGATGAAGCCGACCACCAGGATCATCGGCAGTCCGGCCAGGAAGAACTGTCCGAACCAGATCGCCGACACCACCACGGTCATGCCGAGGTCGGGCTGCGACAGCAGCAGGGCGGCGGTCATCAGGTACAGCCCGATGGCGATGATGTGGCCCGGGAACGCGTCGTCGCGCCGCCACTCCGCGAACATCCAGGCGGTGACCACCGCGAAGAACGGCTTGGCGAACTCGCTCGGCTGGATCGTGAAGCCGCCCAGCGAAAGCCACCGGCTCGCCCCCTTGATCTCCTGCCCGACCAGCGGCACCAGCAGCAGCATGACCACGGTGGCCACGAAGCCGAGCACCGCCATCCGGCGGATCTGCAGGGGCGGCAGCAGCGAGACCCCGACCATCACGCTCAATGCGACCGGCATGATGAGGAACTGGCGCTGCACGAAGTGATAGGCGTCCAGGCCGATGCGCTCGGCGACCGCCGGGCTGGCGGCCAGGATCAGCAGCGCGCCGATCAGCACCAGCAGGAACAGCGCGCCGAGGGTCCAGCGGTCGACGGTCCACCACCACTTGCCGAACACGCTGGTATCGGTGCGGGCGATCGCGCTCATGACGCCCTCCGCTCGCGGTCGCCGTCGCCGTCCAGCAGGTCCTGCACCAGCGCCCGGAAGCGGTCGCCGCGAGCTTCGAAGTTCGGGAACTGGTCGAACGAGGCGGCGGCCGGGGACAGCAGCACGACCGCGTCCGGCCGGCCGTCGGCACGGGCGTCGAGATGGGCCTGGCGGACCGCCATCTCCAGGGTCCGGCACAGGGCGGTCGGGCAGCCGTCGCCGATCTGGCGCGCGAAGCTGCCGGCCGACTCGCCGATCAGATAGGCCTTGCGGATCCGCGGGAAGTAGGGGGCGAGGGAGGAGACGCCGCCCTCCTTCCCGCGGCCGCCGGCGATCCAGTAAATCGCGCTGTAGCAGGCCAGCGCGCGGGCCGCCGCGTCGGCGTTGGTGGCCTTCGAGTCGTTGACGTAGAGCACGCCGTCGGCCGCGGCGACCCGCTCCTGGCGGTGCGCGAGCCCGGGGAAGCCGCGGATACCGTCGGCGATCGCCTGCTGCCGGAGGCCCAGGGCGGCGCAGGCGGCATAGGCGGCGGCGGCGTTCTGGGCGTTGTGATCGCCCGGCAGCGCCGGCGCCTCGGCCAGCACGAGCACGGTCTCGGGCCGCCCGGAGCGGGCATCGACCAGTTCGCCGTCCTCGGCGTAGACGCCGCCGACCACCGGCCCTTCGCCGGAGACGTCGACGACCCGGCGGCCGTCGCGGCGCAGCCGCTCGGCGACGTCGCGCGAGATCGCGTCGTCGCAGCCGATCACCGCCAGGCCGCTCGGGGTCTGGTGCGCGAAGATCCGGCGCTTGGCGGCGACATACCCCGCCAGGTCCCCGTGCCGGTCGATATGGTCCGGGGTGACGTTCAGCCAGACCGCGACCGTCGGCGCCAGCGACGGGGTCAGCTCGAGCTGGTAGGAGCTCAGCTCCAGCACGATGACGCCGTCGGCGCCCGGGTCGTCGAACTCCAACGCCGGACGTCCGAGGTTGCCGCCGACCTCGACCGGCACGCCGGCGCCGGCCAGGACATGGCCGATCAGCGCGGTGGTGGTCGACTTGCCATTGGTCCCGGTGATCGCCACCAGCCGGCGGTCCGGCAGGGCGCGCAGCAGCAGCTCGACGTCGCCGATGATCGGCACGCCGGCCGCCTTGGCGGCGGCCGCCACCGGATGCGGTTCGGGGTGGGTGTGCGGGATGCCGGGCGACAGCACCAGGGCGTCGACGCCGGCCAGGCCGCGGGCCGCCAGGTCGGCGACGGTGACGCCCGGGGTCGAGTCCAGGGCGGCGCGCCGCTCGGCGCTGTCGTCCCAGGCCAGCACGCTGGCTCCGGCGGCGGCGAGCGCCCGCGCGGCGACGGCCCCGGACTTGCCGAGGCCCATCACCGCATAGACGTGGTCGCGCGCGAAGCCGAGGGTCACCATCGCGTCACCTCAGCTTCAGGGTCGCGAGGCCGATCAGCGCCAGGATGAAGGCGATGATCCAGAACCGGATGACGATCGTGGGCTCCTGCCAGCCCTTCTTCTCGAAGTGATGGTGCAGCGGGGCCATCCGGAAGACCCGGCGGCCGGTCAGCTTGAACGAGGCCACCTGGACGATCACCGAGACCGTCTCCAGCACGAACAGCCCGCCGATGATGGCCAGCACCAGCTCGTGCTTGGTGACGACGCTGATGGCGCCGAGCGCGCCGCCCAGCGACAGCGAGCCGGTGTCGCCCATGAACACCATGGCCGGCGGCGCGTTGAACCACAGGAACCCGAGGCCGGCGCCGACCATGGCGCCGCACAGCACGGCCAGTTCGCCGGCGCCCGGGACGTGGTGGATCTGCAGGTAGTTGGCGAACACCGCGTTGCCGGACAGGTAGGCGATCAGCGCGAAGCAGCCGCCGGCGATCATCACCGGGACGATCGCCAGGCCGTCCAGCCCGTCGGTCAGGTTCACTGCATTGGAGGCGCCGACCATCACGAACACCGCGAACGGCACGAAGAACCAGGACAGCTGGATCAGCAGGTCCTTGAAGAACGGCACCGCCACGCCGAAGGTCAGCGGCTCGGCCACGGTCGCCGAGATCCCGAGGGTGGCGGCCGTGCCGATGGCGATCTGGAAGGCCAGCTTCAACCGGCCGGGCAGGCCCTTGGAGTTGCGGCGGGTCAGCTTCAGCCAGTCGTCGCCGAAGCCGATGGCGCCGAACCCGATGGTCACCAGCAGCACCGCCCAGACATAGGGGTTGGCCAGGTTGGCCCACAGCAGGGTGGAGACGCTGAGCCCGATCAGGATCAGCAGCCCGCCCATGGTCGGCGTGCCCTTCTTGGTCAGCAGGTGGCTCTCCGGCCCGTCCTCGCGGATCGGCTGGCCGCCGCGCTGCCGGCTCTTCAGCCAGCGGATCAGCGACGGCCCCAGCACGAAGGCGATCAGCAGCGCGGTCATGGTGGCGCCGCCGGTCCGGAACGTCAGGTACCGGAACAGGTTGAACATCTGGTGCTGGTCGGCGAGCGGGGCGAGCAGGTTGTAGAGCATCGGTTCAGCCCCCGTTGACCGCGTGCCGCGCCGGCACGGCGAGCGCCTCGAGGGCGGTCACGATCGCCTTCATCCGCATGCCGAGCGAACCCTTCACCAGCACCACGTCGCCCGGGCCCACCGCGGCGGCGACCTTTGCCGCGAGGTCCTCGGAACGGTCGGCGTGACCGGCAACCAGGCCGGTCGGCAGCGTCACCGCGAGCGAGCGCATCTGCGGGCCGACCAGGAACACGACGTCGGGGGCGGCCGCGGTCACCGCCGCGGCGAGGCCGCGATGGGCGGCCGGCGCGCCTGCACCCAGTTCCAGCATGTCGCCGAGCACGGCGATCCGGCGGCCGCCGGTGGCCGGGCGGGTGTCGGCGAACACCGCGAGTGCCGCCCGCACCGCCGGCGGGCTGGCGTTGTAGCTTTCGTCGATCAGGGTGAGGGCGCCGCCGGGCAGGTCCAGGCGGACCTGGCCGCCGCGGCCGCGCATGGCCGCGACTTCGCCCAGCGCCGCCATGCCGGTCGCCGGGTCCAGGTCGAGGGCGAGCAGGGTGGCGGCCACGCCCAGGCTGTTCAGTGCCCAGTGCCGCCCGATGCCCCCGACCGTCCAGGCCAGCCGCCGACCGGCGACTTCGGCCTCGACGCGGGTGCCGGCGGCGTCGGACGAGGCGGCCAGCAGCCGCACGTCGGCGCCGGCGCCGGTGCCGAAGGTCACGACCCGGCCGACCCCGAGGCGCGTGGCGTGGCCGGCCAGCCGGTCGAACTGGCTGTTGTCGCGGTTCAGCACCGCGGCGCCGCCCGGCTCCAGCCCCTCCAGGATCTCGGCCTTGGCGTCGGCGATCTGCCCGATGCCGGTGAAATACCCGGCGTGGACCAGCTCGACATTGGTGATCAGCGCGGCATGCGGGCGCACCAGGCGGGCCAGCGGCCGGATCTCGTCCGGATGGTTCATGCCGAGCTCGAACACCGCATGGGCGACGGTCGGCGCGAGGCGCGCCAGCGACAGCGGCGCGCCGATGTGGTTGTTCAGGTTGCCCTGGCTGGCCTGGGTCGGGCCGTAGGCCGCCAGTGCCGCGGCAAGCATCTCCTTGGAGCCGGTCTTGCCGACGCTGCCGGTGACGGCGGCGATGCGGGCCGACGATCGGTCGCGGGCGGCCCGGCCGAGGGCGGCGAGGGCCTCCAGCACGTCCGGGACCAGCAGCAGCGGGGCGTCGTCGCCCAGCCCGTCCGGGCGGCGCGCGACCAGGGCCGCGGCGGCGCCTGCCTGCAGCGCCTGGGCGACGAAGTCGTGGCCGTCAACCCGCTCGCCCGGCAGCGCGACGAACAGGTCGCCGGGACCCGCCTTGCGGCTGTCGATCACCACGCCCGCCGCGGTCCAGTCGCGGCCTAGCGGCCGGCCGCCGGTCGCGGCGACGGCGGCGTCGCGGGTCCAGAGGGCGGTCATGCGGGATCTCCCAGGCGAGCTGCGGCGGCCTCGCGGGCCACCGTGGCGTCGTCGAAAGGACGCTTCTCGCCCTTGATTTCCTGCCCTTGCTCGTGCCCCTTGCCGGCCAGCATCAATACGTCGCCCGGGCCGAGCCGCAAGACGGCGGTGCGAATCGCCTCGGCGCGGTCGCCGATCTCTTCGCCGCCGGGGCAGGCCGCCAGGGCGGCCGCGCGAATCGCCGCCGGATCCTCGGAGCGCGGGTTGTCGTCGGTCACGATCGGCCGGTCCGCCAGCCGGCCCACCACCGCGCCCATCATCGGCCGCTTGCCGGGGTCGCGGTCGCCGCCGCAACCGAACACGCACCACAGCCTGCCGCGGGTGTGCGGCCGCACCGCCTGCAGCACGGTCTCCAGCGCGTCGGGGGTGTGGGCGTAGTCGACATACACGGCGGCGCCGTTGTCCAGCACCGCGACCCGCTCCATGCGGCCGCGCACGCCGGCCAGCCGGCCGAGTGCCGCGACCGCGGCGTCCTGCGGGGTACCGGTGGCGATCACCAGGCCGAGGGCGGCGAGCGCGTTCCAGGCCTGGAAGTCGCCGACCAGCGGGAGGTCGACGGTGTAGGCCCGGCCGAACACGATCAGGTCGAGGGTCTGGCCCTCCGGCGTGGCGGTGCGCCCGGCCAGCCGCAGCTCGGCGCCCGGGCGCCGGCCGTAGCCGACGATCCGGTGGCCGCGCCGCCCGGCGACGGCGGCGAAGGACTGGTACTCGGCGGAGTCGACGTTCAGGACCGCGGTGCCGCCGGACACCATCACCCGGTCGAACAGCGCCAGCTTGGCGACCCGATAGGCGTCCATCGAGCCGTGGTAGTCGAGATGGTCGCGGGTCAGGTTGGTGAACGCCGCGGCCTTGACGCGCACGCCGTCCAGCCGCGACTGGTGCAGGCCGTGGCTGGACGCCTCCATCGCCGCATGGTCGACGCCGCGGTCGGTCAGTCCCTTCAGCACCGCGTGCAGGCGGATCGGGTCCGGGGTGGTCAGGCTCGGGCCCTCCGGCTGGCCTTCGACGATCAGGCCGAGGGTGCCGAGGCTGGCCGCCTTGGCGCCGGTCAGCGCCCATAGCTGGCGGGTGAACTCGGCAACCGAGGTCTTGCCGTTGGTGCCGGTGACGGCGACCACGGTCTCCGGCTGCGCCGCGAAGAACCGGGCCGCCAGGCGGGCCAGCCGCCGCCGTGGCTCGGCGTCGGCGACCAGCGGCACGCGGCCGCGCACCCGGGTCTCGGCGTCCGGCGTGGTCAGCACCGCGCAGGCGCCGCGCGCCAGCGCGTCGTCGATGTAGCTGCGGCCGTCCAGCTTGCTGCCGGGCAGGGCGGCGAACAGCCAGCCGGGCCGGACCTCGCGGCTGTCGGCGGTCATGCCGGCCACGTCCGGATCGGCGCCGGCGAGGATCGCCGGGCTCATGGTGCGGCCGTCGAGAAGCTCAGAAAGACGCAAGGCGCTTACCTCCCTCGGCCGGCAGTTCGATCATCAGATCGCGGCGAATCTCGGGCGATTCCGGGTCCACCGGCGCCACACCGAGGAGAGGGGCCGACCGGGCGATGACACGGCTGACGGCCGGAGCCGCCACCCAGCCGCCGGTCGCGTAGCCGAAGGTCTCTTTCGTGCCCTTCGGCTCGTCGACCATGATCAGCACGACGAAACGCGGGGCCTGCATCGGGAAGGCGGCGACGAAGGACGAGATCAGCGACTTCTGCCGATAGCCGCCGCGCCCGCCGGCCTTCTCGGCGGTGCCGGTCTTGCCGCCGACCAGGTAGCCGGGCGTGTCGGCCTTGCGGCCGGTGCCTTCCTCGACCACCAGCCGCATCAGCTGGCGCATGCTGTGCGAGGTCTTCTCGGAGACCACCCGCTCGCCGCGCGCCGGGATGTCGGTGGCGAGCAGTGTCGCCGAGTACCGGATGCCGCCGTTGATCACGGACGCCACGCCGCTGACCAGGTGCATCGGGCTGACCGACAGGCCGTGGCCGAAGGCGATGGTCATGGTGTTGATCGGCCGCCAGGGGCTCGGCACCATCGGCCGGCCGCGCTCCGGCAGCTCGATCGCGATCTCGCGCAGCATGCCGAGCTTGGCCATGAAGGCCTTCTGTCCCTCGGTGCCGACGTCGAGCGCCATCTTCACCGAGCCGATATTCGACGAGTACTTGAAGATCTCGGGAACCGACAGCCACCGCGCCTTGGCATGGTCGTCGTTGATCGTGAACCGGGAGATCCGGATCGGATGGGTCGCGTCGTAGCCGCTGCGCATGGTCGCGGTGCCGCTGTCCAGCGCCATCGCCGTGTTGAAGATCTTGAAGGTGGAGCCCATCTCGTAGACCCCGAGCGTCGCCCGGTTGAACAGGGCGTCCGGATCCATCCGGCCCGGGATGTTCGGGTCGAAGTCGGGCAGCGACACCAGGGCGACGGTCTCGCCGGTCTCGACGTCCATGACCACGCCGGCGCCGCCGATCGCGTTGAACGTCGCGATCTGGCGGGCAACCTCCTCGCGGACGATGTGCTGGACCCGCAGATCGATCGACAGGCGCAGGGGTTCCCGGCCGCCGCGCAGCACGTCGTCGAAGCTGCTCTCGACCCCGGCGATGCCGCGGTCGTCGACGTCCGTGAACCCGACCACATGGGCGGTCAGGCTGCCCTGCGGGTAGATCCGCTTCCACTCGTCCTGGAAGTGCAGGCCTGGAATCCCAAGGCTGTTGACCTCCTGCTGCTCGCGCGGGGTCAGGTTGCGCTTCAGCCAGACGAAGCGCCGGTCGGAGGCCAGCTTGACGGCGGTCTCGGCCGGGTTGATCCCGGGCAGGACGGTGGACAGCCTGAAGGCTGCGTCCTCGGCGTCCAGCACCTCCTGCGGGTCGGCGTACAGCGACGGGGTGCGCAGCGAGGTGGCGACCAGCAGGCCGTTGCGGTCGACGATGTCGGCGCGGCCGACCGCCAGCCGGGCGTCCGGCGAGACGGTCGCCACGCCGGGCTCGTTGTGGTCGCGCAGGGCCGACAGCTCCACGACCCGGACGCCGACGGCGGTGAACGCCAGGGCCATCAGGCAGCCCGCCAGGATCAGCCGGTTGCGGCCGGTCTCGATCGCCTGCTTGGCGTGGCCTTCCAGCCGGACGGTCTCGGCACGGGGCCTCATCGGCGGACCTCCCGGGTGAACGTGACGGGTCGGCCGACCGGCAGCGGCGGCAGCCCGGCGAGGGTCGGGGCGATGGCGTCGACCGGAAGTGCCGGATCGTCGCCGGGACCCGGCAAAGGCAGGCGCATCGGCAGCATCTCGACCGAGCCGAGGCGGCGGGTGTCCAGCGGGACGAGGTTCAGGTGCCGGCGGACCAGCGCCTCCAGCCGGTCCGGCCGGTTCAGGTAGCTCCACTCGGCCTCCAGCACGTGGATCGCCTCCTGGCTGGCCAGGATCTGGCGGTGCAGGGACGCCAGCTGCTCCTCGCGCTGCTGAACCTCGTGCTTCACCAGGAACAGCGCGACACCGAGACAGGTGGCGATCAGGAACCAGAGAACCGTCGACCGGCGCATCACGCGACCTCCCCGGCCGGCCAGGCCGGTGCATCGGTGCGCTCGCCGACCCGCAGGCGGGCCGAGCGGGCGCGGGGGTTGCGAGCGGATTCCTCGTCGGTCGGCGCGATCGGCCGGCCGGTCAGGATCCGGAAGGTTGGGCGCGGCCCTTCGGCCGGACCGGCGATGGCGGCGGCGGCGTGGCGCGACGGCCCGGCGGTCTTCCCGGCGCGCTTGCGCAGGAAGGTCTTCACCCGCCGGTCCTCGAGGGAATGAAAGGAGACCACGGCCAGCCTGCCTCCCGGGGAGAGCAGCCGTTCGGCGGCCTCGAGGCCGTGGTCCAGTTCGTCGAGCTCGCGGTTCACATGAATGCGCAGCGCCTGGAAGGTGCGCGTTGCCGGGTCGATCCCGCCCTGCTTGGAGGACGGCACCACCCGGCGGACGATCTCGGCCAGTTGGCCGGTCCGCTGGATCGCGCCGTGCGCCCGGGCCGCGACCAGCGCCCGGGCGACCCGGCGCGCATAGCGCTCCTCGCCCAGGTGGAAGACGATGTCCGCGAGCTCCTGCTCGCTGGCCTTGTTGACGACGTCGGCGGCGCTCGGGCCGGCCTTCTCCATCCGCATGTCGAGTGGGCCGTCGAACCGGAACGAGAAGCCGCGCTCGGCCTCGTCGATCTGCGGCGACGACACGCCGAGGTCGAGCGCCACGCCGTCGACATGCTCCGCGCCGGCCGCGGCGACCAGGCGGTCCATGGCCCCGAACCGGCCCTCGATGGCGATCAGCCGGCCGCTGGCCGCGGCCGCCATCACGCCGGCCCGCGCCACCGCCTCGGGGTCGCGGTCGATGGCGTAGACCGTGCAGTTCGCAGCCGCCAGCAGGGCCCGGGTATAGCCGCCGACGCCGAAGGTGCCGTCGACGTAGCGGCCGCCGTCGCGCGGCGCCAGCGCCTCGATCACCGGCGCCAGCATGACCGAGACGTGGAGGTCGGAGGCGGGAAGGGCGGCGGCGCTCATCGGCCGCCTCCGCCGCCGTCGGTGCTGGACACCAGCCGCAGGGTCGCGCCGGACCGCCGGGCCCGCTCGCGCGCCTCGGCGCGATGCGCCTCGTAGGCGGCCGGCTCCCAGATCTGGAAGCTCTTGCCGAGGCCGACGAACATCGCGGTCTCGCCGAGCCGGGCGAAGTCCGCCAGGTCCTTCGGCAGCATCACCCGGCCGTCGCCGTCGACCGTCAGGCGGACGGAGTCGGCCAGGATGGTCTGCAGGTTCTCGGCTTCCTCGGAGAATGCGTCGAGCGCGTCGATCGAGGCGGCGATCTGTTCGATCCGCTCGTCGCCGCAGCCTTCGATGCAGGGGTGCTTGAACGACGGGTACAGGATGACCCCGGCCGACCGCTCCTGCTCGAGGGCGGCGCGAAAGGTCGCCGGGACGGACACCCGCCCCTTCTTGTCGACCCTATTCGCGAATGTGGACAGGAACACTGCCACCGCTGCCCTCGCGTGCCGGCTAACCGGCCCTTGTCATCGACCTCGCGGCCCGATCGCCCTCCTCGTCCCCGACCAGCGGCCGGACGATCGCCCCGGCCCGGCGAACGGTGCGGCGTGGGATCGAGCCGCCCGTTCATGGGATAGCATGGGATATCATGGGACCAGGTGGGCGTCAACGGGACGAGCCTGTCATCTCTTGGGGTGCGAGGGTGAAAACCGGGTTTCGCCGTCGTTCCCGAAGTGGTCGGAAGAACACGCAATGCGTCTGAAAAGATCCGGCAGGAACAGTCGCTTGGATTTACTGTTCATGTAATGTTCTCAATTCGGCCGGGAACCACAGGCCGGCCCGGGCGTTCCGGACGCGCCGCGGGCCGTCCGGTGCCCGCTGATCCAAGGGAGTGCATCGATGACCAAGTCCCCCGTCGCCCGCCGCCTCGCCCTCGCGATGGCGACGGCGCTGGTCCTGGGGCCGGCGCTCGCGGCCTGCACGAACACCATCGAGGGCCTGGAGAAGGACAGCCGCAAGGTCTTCGGGACCGAGGGCGGCAGCCCGTCGACCGGCCAGAACCCGAGCGCCTCGAACGCCAAGACCGGTACCTGGAAGAACCCGGAATAGGCGGTGCCGCCGGCGAAAGCCGGGATCAGCCGTCGCCGGCCCAGATGCCGCGGCGCGCGTTGCGGGCCTTCCGCTCGGCGCGGACATAGCCGGCCGGCGCATCCGGCGTCGCCCGGCCGCCGCCGTTGAACAGAACCACCTCGGACAGGTCCCAGCCGTCGACCTCGCAGCGGTACCGCTCGCCGGCGGCGGGCCGGCAGCGCGCCTCGCGGTCGCCGATGTAGTCGTTCATCGCCTGCACCGCCGGACCGTCGGTCCCGGAGACGCCGAACAGGCGCAGGCGCCGGCCGGCGACCTCGACGGTCCCGGTGTCGATGACCTGGGCCGGGCCGGTGATCGCCGGCTTGTCCTCCAGGGCGGCGACCGGCATCCCGGCCGATCCGCCGTCGCCGCGCAGCGCCTCGACCATGAAGGCGTGCCATAGCCGGGCCGGCAGCCCGCCGCCGGTGACGTCCTTCATCGGCCGGCCATCGTCGTTGCCGACCCAGACCCCCACCACCAGGTCCCCGGCGAAGCCGACGAACCAGGCGTCGCGGTTGTCCTGGGTGGTGCCGGTCTTGCCGTAGGCCGGCACCGACAGGCCGGCCGCCCGCCCGGTGCCCTCGTCGACCGCCGCGCGCAGCAGGCCGAGCATCGCCGCCCGCGGCCAGGTGGCGGCGTCGGCCGGGGGCGGCGCGGCCGCCAGTTCCGTGCCGCTGCCCGTGACCAGGCTCTCGACGATGCGCGGGCGGACCGCGGCCTTGCCGGCACGGACCGCGGCGAAGGCGCCGGTGATCTCGGCGAGCGACACTTCGCTGGTACCGAGCGCCAGGCTCGGGTTGGCGGCGAGCGGGCTGTCGATTCCCATCGAGCGGGCCAGCCGGATCACCCGGTCGCGGCCGACCTGCTCCTGAAGCCGGACCGACGCGGCGTTGTAGGAGTGGGCGAACGCCTCGCGCACGGTCACCGTGCCGTGGAACCGGCCGGAGTAGTTGGCCGGGCTCCAGTCGCCGACGGTCACCGGACGGTCCTCCAGCCGGTCCTCTGGCCGAACCCCGGCTTCCAGGGCGGCGAGGTAGACGAACAGCTTGAACAGCGAACCTGGTTGCCGGCGGGCCTGGACCGCCCGGTTGAACTCGGAGGCGCCGTGGTCGACGCCGCCGACCACCGCCAGCACCCCGCCGTCGGGCCGCATCGCGACCAGGGCGGCCTGCCCGGCGCCGGCCTTCGCGCCCTGGTCGGCGAGGAACTGCCGGACCAGGGCGGCCGCCGTCGCCTGCAGGCCGGGATCGATGGTGGTGCGCACCGCGACCGAGCCGGATACCTCTCCGAGGGCGGTACGCGCCTCGGCGGCCGCCCAGTCGGCGGCCCAGGCGGTCGCGGCCGGCGGTACCGGCGGCTCCGCCAGCACGGCAGGCGCGGCCTTGGCGGCGGCGGCCTGCCCGGGGGTTGCGGCCCCGGTCTCGACCATGGCGTCGAGCACCAGGGCGGCGCGGCGCCGGGCGGCCTCGAGGGACGCGGTCGGTGCGGTGCGGGACGGTGCCTGGGCCAGCCCGGCCAGCATTGCCGCCTCGGCCAGGGTGACTTCGGCGGCAGGCTTGCCGAAGTACCGCCGGGCGGCGGCATCGACGCCATGGGCACCGGCGCCGAGATAGATGGCGTTCAGGTAGCGCGTCAGGATCTCGTCCTTGGACAGGTGGTGCTCCAGCCAGAGCGCGATGACCGCCTCCTGGGCCTTGCGGACCAGGGATTTCTCCGGCGTGAGATAGGTGTTCTTGACCAGTTGCTGGGTCAGGGTGCTGCCGCCCTCCCGCCAGGCCATCGCGGCGAGGTTGGCGGCCGCGGCGCGGGCGATCCCGATCGGGTCGATGCCGGGATGGCCCCGGAACCGGCGGTCCTCGTAGGCGACGAAGGCGGCGGGCAGGTGGGCCGGCAGGGTCGACAGCTCGACCGTTCCGGCTGGACTGACGCCACGATGGGCCAGCGGCCGGCCGTCGCGGTCGAGGATCGCCAGGGCCAGCCGGTCCGGTTCGCGGAAGCTGCCCGGCAGCGGCAGGGTCCACAGCAGTATGAGCAGCGCGACGGCACCGAGCGCCAAGGCACCGGCCGCGATCAGGCCGCCGCGGACCAGCCCCCGGGTCAGCCGCGGCCGGGTGGCGAAGAAGCGGATCGGATGCATTCGGCGGGCCTCGCGCGCGGTTGGCGCGGGAGGAACGCCCCCGGAGCTTCGGAGGTTGCGCGGGCCGGACGGTCCCGGCGCAGGCTCAGGCGGGGGTCCGGCCGCGGCAGCCCGGGCGCTCCAGCGCCGTCGCCTCGGCCCGGTCGGCCTCGGCCGCCGGCACCACGGCGATCTCGTACCGGCGACGGATCTTCGCGTCGTGGTCCAGCTCGTCGAAGTTGCGCCGGAAGTCGCTGACCCGGGTGCGGCTGCCCAGCACGGTGTCGATCCGGTCGCCGTCCTCCGACATCGGCAGCAGCAGCCGGGTGAAGCGCGAGCGCTTGGCGGTATTGTCGTTGGTGAAATACGTGGTGTGGTAGCTGATGCGCCGGTGGAAGGCGACGTCGGCGAACCGCTCCTGGGTGAAGCGGTAGAGCTCGCCTTCGAACAGGTCCTCGAAGGTCCGCCCGGTCATCGGGTAGCCCTGCTGCTCGTCGATTTCGGTCCCGCACAGCCGGTAGCGGAAGTGCGGCGGGAGCGGGTTGACGTCGACGATGAACAGGCGCGGCAGCAAGCCGGGATGGTCGAGCGGATCGAAATCCGATCGGGAAGGCATCTCGCGTGCGCCGCGGGCCGAGAGCCACCAGTCGAACAGCGCCCGGTGCTCGGGGTCGGCGATCATGTCCATAAGACCGCCCATGACCGCAGCTTCGCCGGACCATGGTTAAGATCCGATTAAGGTCCCGCGCGGAGCGGTCGGGGTGCCGATTGAATCACGGATCAGACGGTCTGTAAGCCGGGTTCTGTTCCCGCCGCGGTGTCCCGGTCGCCCGGGACCTGCCGGCGGGTGACGGCCATTCATCTGGGACGGTCGTTGCCGACCGCCTCGCGCGACCTACCCGGACGACGACGCTGGAACGCGTCTGCCGCCGGCCCCGTTTCCAGGACCGCGGCCGGCCATCCCTATTCGGTCTTGCTCCCGGTGGGGTTTACCCTGCCACCGCCGTTACCGGCGGCGCGGTGCGCTCTTACCGCACCCTTTCACCCTTGCCTGCCGGATCTGGACCGAGGTCCGGGTCGGGCGGGCGGTTTGCTTTCTGTGGCACTTTCCCTGGGGTCGCCCCCGCCGGGCGTTACCCGGCACCGTGTTCCCGTGGAGCCCGGACTTTCCTCCCGCCCCGGACACCCGAAGGGCCGGGACCGGCGGCCGTCCGACCGTCTGATCCGTGGCCAGGACTTAGCATGCGGGCGACGCCGGTCAAGTCGCGTGCGCGATCGGCGCCCGGGATGCGGATGGGCACCGCCTGGCCTAGCATGTCGCTGGAGCGACAGCAGGAGCGTCCGATGCCCGACCAGCCGTTCGATCTCTATGGCTTCGCGCCCAGCGTCTATGTCCGCTCGGTGCGCCTGGCGCTCGAGGAGAAGGGGCTGCCCTACCGGCTGCACGAGGTCGATCCGTTCCAGGATGGCGGGCCGCCCGACTGGTACCGGGCGATGCAGCCGTTCGGGAAGATCCCGACCCTGCGCGACGGCGCGTTCGAGCTGTATGAGTGCGACGCCATCCTGCGCTACCTGGAGGCGGCCTATCCCGAGCATCCGCTGACGCCGTCCGATCCCCGCGGTGTCGGTCGGATGTCCCAGGCGATGCGGATCATGGATGCCTACGGTTACCCGGCCATGGTGTGGACGGTGTTCATCGTGCATTCGCGCGACCACGCGCAGGGCCGGCTGCCGATGGAGCAGGGACTGGCGCAGTCCCGGCTGGTGCTGGAGACGCTGGACCGGCTGATGCCCGAGGGCGCGGCCTTCCTCGCCGGCGACGCCGTCACCCTGGCCGACACCCATGCCATGCCGATGATGGTCTACTTCGCGGAGACCGGGCCGGGGCGGGAGCTGCTGGCCGGCATGCCGCGGATCGAGGCCTGGCTGGAGCGCATGCGGCAGCGGCCGTCGGCGGTTGCGACCCGCACGGTGCTGGAGACGGTGGACGATTGAGGGCGGGAAGACGGCGGCGCCCCGGGACTGAGCCGGGGCGCCGTCGCGATCGTCGTCAGAGGCAGACGGTTTCCAGCGGCGGGAAGCCGTTGAAGCCGACCGAGGAGTAGGTCGAGGTGTAGGCGCCGGTCGCCAGGATCAGCACGGTGTCGCCGGCCTCCAGCCCGAGCGGCAGGCGATAATTCGCCTTCTCGTACAGGATGTCGGCGCTGTCGCAGGAAGGGCCGGCCAGGATGACCGGGCCGTCGGCCCCGCCGTCGTGCTCGGTGGTGACCCGGTACTTGATCGCCTCGTCCATGGTCTCGGCCAGGCCGGAGAACTTGCCGATGTCGAGGAACACCCAGCGGGTATCCTCGCTGGCGTCCTTGCGGGACACCAGCACCACCTCGGAGCGGATCACCCCGGCGTCGCCGACCAGGCCGCGGCCGGGCTCGGCGATGGTCTCGATGGCGCGGTCGCCGAAATGCCGGACCAGGGCCGAGCGGATCGCCGCCCCATAGGCCTCGGCACCGGCGACGTTCTCGCGGTAGCGGGCCGGGAAGCCGCCGCCCAGGTTGATCAGGTCGAGGCTGATGCCGTGGCGGTCCATCTCGTCGAACAGCTCGGCGGTCTCGGCGAGCGCGATATCCCACTGCCCGAGGTCGATCTGCTGCGAGCCGACGTGGAACGACACGCCGCGCGGCTTCAGCCCCAGCTCGGCGGCGCGCAGGAGCACAGTGCGGGCCATCTCCAGGGTGCAGCCGAACTTGCGGGACAGCGGCCATTCGGCGCCGGTGCCCGAGGTCAGGATGCGGCAGAACACCGCCGCGCCGGGGGCGGCCCGGGCGACCTTCTCGACCTCGGCCTCGCAGTCGACGGCGAACATCGGCACGCCGACCTGGTGCGCGAAGGCGATGTCGCGTTCCTTCTTGATGGTGTTGCCGAAGGACAGCCGCTCGGCCGGGATGCCGCGCGACAGGCACAGTTCGATCTCGCCGCGGCTGGCCACGTCGAAATGGCTGCCCAGCGCCGCCAGGCGATCCACCAACTCGTCGGCCGGATTGGCCTTCACCGCGTAGTAGATCTGGGTGTCGGGCAGGGCCAGCGCCAGCGAGCGGTAGTTCCACTCGACGATCGACAGGTCGACCGCCAGCACCGGGTGCTCATGCGGGGTCTCGGCGAAGAAGCGCCGGATCGCCTCGGACGGCTCGCCCCGCGGCGGCACGGTGGCCGGCACGAGACTGAGGGCCGGCCGGGCGGCCGGGGTGGACGGAGCGATGTCGGAGTAGTGACGACGACGGGCCTCTAGGCCCGTTTCGGGTCGCAGCATCGTGGGTTCCCCCTTCGACAACCGGCCATCGAAGGCCGGGGTTGTGAAAAGAGACGCCTCGTCGTTGCGTAACCACTATGGGGCCAGCGGCACGTGCGCACGCGTCAGTCATCGATAGATATGCTCTATCCCCCCAGGGCGCAACGGCTTTTTCAGGTTTTTTTTATTTCGGCGAGTATCGAAACGAGCACGCCGGCCATGTGCCTGTCGAACGGCCGTTCCAGGGTTCCTGGACACCAGTGGCGGCGGAACGCGAACAGTGCGGAGCGGTTCGTCGGGTGCCCGGGATCGCGGCCTTCCGTGCGGTACCCGATCGCCGCGAGCGCCTCGACCCGGTCCTCGGGCGACAGGTCGGCCGTCGCCGGCTCCTCCGGCCACAGCCCGACTCCGGCGCGGGCCAGCCGGCGCCAGTCGAACAGGTGGCCGGGGTCGATCTTGCGGCCCGGCGAGACGTCCGAATGCCCGAGCACCCGATGCGGCGGGATCGGGTGGCGCGACAGGATCCCCTGGCACAGCGATTCGAGGGCAGCCATCTGCGATTCGGGAAATCCGCGGTAGCCGTGCGAATGGCCCGGGTTGGCGATCTCGATGCCGATCGAGCGGGAGTTGACGTCGCCGTCGCCGGCCCACCAGGCCACCCCGGCATGCCAGGCCCGCTCCGATTCGGGCACCAGCCGCCAGACCGTCCCGTCCTCGCCGACCACATAGTGGGCGCTGACCTGGGCTGCCGGGTCGCACAGCCGGTCGACCGCGTCGGCGGCCCGCGTCATGTCGGTATAATGCAGCAGCAGGACGTCGGCGGCGGCGCCGGCGCGGCGCGGGCCGTGGTTCGGCGAGGGACGCTCGACGATCCTCATGTCGCCGGCTCCGGCGGCTTCGGGCGGGGCGCCAGGATGACGACCGCCACGCCGGCGAGCGTGATCGCCGCGCCGAGCAGCTTCGCGGGGTCCGCCGGTTCGCCGAGCAGGACGATGCCGCACAGCACCCCGAAGGTCGGCGCCAGCAGCGACAGGGGCATCACCGTGGTCACCGGATAGCGCAGCAGCAGGCGATACCAGATCCCGTAGCCGAACACGGTGACGGCGACCGCCATGTAGACGACGGCGATCCAGCCCCAGATCCCGGCCTGCGGCACGGTCGCCCAGCGGTCGCCCTCGAACACCAGCGAGCCGACCAGCAACTGCGGGGCGGCCAGCAGGGCGATCCAGGCATTCAGGACCAGGGTGTCGATCGAGCCGAGCTTCTTGACCTGGATCGACGACACCGCCCAGACCAGCGAGGCCGCGATCACCATGGCGAGCGACAGCGGGTCGGACGTGCCGCTCGGCTGGCCGGCCAGCACCGCGATGCCGCCGAGCGCCAGGGCGATGCCGCCAGCCCGCCGCCAGCCGATCGCGTCCTTGAAGAACACGAAGGCGAGGATCGCCGCGAACGGCACCTGCGCCTGGACGGCGATCGCCGCCACCGACGAATCGATCCCGGCCAGGCCGGTGATCATCAGCGAGAAGTGCAGGAAGCCGAGGACGAAGGACAGCGCCAGGATCTGCCGGAACTGGCCACGCGGCCAGCGCAGCCAGCGTACCAGCAGCAGCGCCGTGAGGCCGTAGCGCAGGCTGATCATCAGCATCGGCGGGAGTTCGGCGACCCCCAGCTTGGCGATCGTGAAGTTGAGCCCCCAGGCCAGGTTGACCGCGACCGCCGCCAGCAGGTCGATCGGCCTCAAGAGACGCCCTCCAGTTCCTCGCGCAGGGCCTCCAGTTCGAGCCAGCGGTCCTCGGCCGCCGCCAATGCCTGCTGGGCGGCCGCCAGCTTGCCGGTGGTGGCCTCGAACCGCTTGGGATCGCGGCCGTACAGCTCCGGGTCGGCCAGCGCCGTCTCCAGGGCCGCGATGTCGGCCTCCAGGGCGGCGATCCGGCCGGGCAGCTGCTCGAGCTCGCGGGCGTCCTTGTAGCTGAGCTTGTTGGCCTTCGACTTCGGTCGCTCGGCGGCCTTGGCCGGGCGGCTCGGGCGAGCCCCGGGAAGCGGATCGTCGGCGCCGGTGCGCTTGCGCTCGGCGGCGTAGTCGCTGTAGCCGCCGACATATTCCCGGATCCCGCCGCCGCCCTCGACCGCCAGGATCGAGGTCACCGTGCGGTCCAGGAAATCCCGGTCGTGGCTGACCAGCACGATGGTGCCGTCGTAGTCGGCGAGTTCCTCCTGCAGCAGGTCCAGGGTCTCGACGTCGAGGTCGTTGGTCGGCTCGTCGAGCACCAGCAGGTTGTGCGGCTGGGCGAACAGCTTGGCCAGCAGCAGGCGGTTGCGCTCGCCGCCCGACAGGGTCGCGACCTTGGCGGTGGCCTGGCGGTCCTCGAACAGGAAGTCGCGCAGGTAGGACACCACGTGCCGCGGCTTGCCGCGCACCTCGACGGTGTCGCCGCCGCCGGGGCAGAGGGTCGACCACAGGGTGTCGTCGGGGTTCAGCTGGGCGCGCTTCTGGTCGAAATACACGGCCTCGACCCCGAATCCGGTCTTCACCCGGCCGGAATCCGGCTCCTCGCGGCCCAGCAGCATGCGCAGCAGGGTGGTCTTGCCGGCGCCGTTGCGGCCGATCACCCCGATCCGGTCGCCGCGGCGGACGGTGAACGAGATGCCGTCGGCGACCGTCTTCTCGATGCCGCGGTCGTCGGTGTAGACCTTCGAGAGGTTGATCGCCTCCAGGACCAGGCTGCCGCTGCGGGTGGCGTCGCCGGCGTCGAGCTTGAGTCCCTCCGGGCGCTTGATGCGCTCGGCCTTGTCGCGGCGCAGGCCGAGCAGCGAGCGCACCCGGCCCATATTGCGCTTGCGCCGGGCGGTAAGGCCCTCGCGCAGCCAGCGGGTCTCCTCGGCGATCTTGCGGTTCAGCTTGTGGGCCTGCGCCTCCTCGTCGGCCAGCACCCGGTCGGCCCAGTCGGGGAACTCGTCGATGCCGCCGTTGAGCCGGCGCAGCTCGCCGCGCTCCAGCCACAGGGTGCGGTTCACCAGCCGGCGCAGGAAGGCGCGGTCGTGGCTGATGATCAGCAGGCCGGCCTCGCTGCGCGCCAGCTCCTGCTCCAGCCACTCGATGGTGGGCAGGTCCAGATGGTTGGTCGGCTCGTCCAGCAGCAGGACGTCGGGCGCCGACACCAGGGCGCGGGCCAGTGCCGCCCGCCGCGCCTCGCCGCCCGACAGCGTGCCCATCGACCGTCCGCCGTCGAGTACCAGCCCGGCCAGGGCGGCCTCCACGAGATGGTCCTGCGGCACGCCTTCCGGGGCCGGCGGCAGGCCGCCGGCGACATAGTCGAAGACCAGCTGGCCGGCCGGCGGCCGCGGGTCCTGGGGCAGGTAGGCGATGCGGGCGCCGGGCTGCACGAAGCGCTCGCCGCCGTCGATCTCGATCTCGCCGGACAGCGCCTTCAGCAGCGTCGACTTGCCGGAGCCGTTGCGCCCGACCAGGCACCACCGCTCGCCCTTGGCGACCGGAAGGTCCACGCCGGTGAACAGCGGCCGGCCGCCGAAGCCGAGTTGTGCGCCGCGCAGCGCGACGGCCGGCGGGGTCGCCCTGTCGCTCAGTGAAGCCATTTCGTCAGACCAGTTGGTTCACACCAGGTTTCGGTGCTGCTTGATACGGTCCCAGGCGCCGTTGATCCGCGCCAGCTTGTCGGTCGCCGCCGCCACGGCCTCCTCGGGGAGGCCCTGGGCGATCAGGCGGTCGGGGTGATGCTCGCGCACCAGGCGTCGGTAGGCGTCGCGGATGGTCCTGTCGTCGGCGTCCGCTGCCACGCCGAGAATCGAGTAGGGGTCGTTGCCGGCGTCGCCGGAGAAGATGGCGCGCAGGCGTTCGAACGCAAGATCGTCGAAGCCGAAGATGGCGGCGACGTTGCGGAGATACTCGATTTCCTTCTCATGCACCACGCCGTCGGCGCGGGCGATGTGGAACAGCGAGCCGAGCAACTGCTCCAGCACCGGCGATCCGGGGTTGAACAGCCGCGCGATCTGGGTGGCATAGGCCTCGAAGCCGTCGCTGGTGCGCCGGGCCATGTCGAAGATCCGGCCGACGTTGCGGGTTTCCTCAGGCGGGATCTGGAAGACCTCGCGGAACGCCGCGATCTCGTCGCGCGTCACCACACCGTCGGCCTTGGCCATCTTGGCGCCGAGCGCGATCACCCCGATGGTGAACGCCACCTTGCGGGTGGCCGCGTCCTCGTCCTTGGGCTCGTCCGGTCCTGCAAAACGGTCGATGGCGTGGCCGCCGACCACGCCGAGCAATGCCCCGATCGGGCCGCCGAGCGCGAAGCCCGCCGCGCCGCCGATGATCTTTCCCCAGATACTCACGCTTGACCCGGTCCGTTCCGCAATCCCCTGGTCGGGGGCGGAGTCTGGCGTCCGAGCCGGCGAGGGTCAACGGCCGCCGTTAACCCTGGCGAAGTACTCCATGATCATGCGCTTCTTCACCTTGTCGATCATGAAGAACTGGGCGGCCAGCTTGTCGCCGGCGGTACGGATGACCACCGCCTCGGCCGAGAACTCGATCGGCCCGCGATCGCCTTGGACCTCGACCCGCAGCTTGAAGCGCTGGCCCTTCGCCAGCCGGCCGTCATGTCCGCTGAACAGCACGCCGGAAGCGCTCCAGTTCTCGAGCGGGTAGGTTCGGCTGTCGATGTGCACCGTGCCGAGCGCGGTGACGCGCGTCGCCACCCGGCGCTCGTCGCCGCCGCTCAATGCCGATTTGATCGCCGCCCACATGCCGACTCACCTTTGCCGAGAAAGTCCGTGCCGTAATACGTGGCACCATAGGGGCGGGCGCGTGAAGGAACGGTTAATGGCCGGAATCCAGGTGAACATCGCCGGCGGCACCTGTATGAGGGGTGCCGGCCGAACCGGGTATCGCGACAACGACCATGGCATCCGAAAGTAGCGTCACCCTGCCGGCGGCCTTCGCCGCCGCCGCCGAGCTGGCGTCCAAGGCCCCCGTGGACGCGGCGATCGCCGCATTCGAGGGAGTCGTCGCCCGCTGGCCGTCGGTTGCGGTCGCGCATGCCAATCTCGCGGTCCTGCTGCGGCGCGCCGGACGGATCGACGATGCCGTCCTGGCGTTCCGGACGGCGGCCAGGCTGGACCCCGGCGATCCCGAGCGCCACGCCGCGCTCGCCAACGCCTGCCACGGCGCCCGCCGCATGGAGGAGGCCGCGGTCGCCCTGCGGCGCCAGGCCGTGCTGCGCCCCGGCGACCCGGACGCGACCTACAATCTCGGCGTGATGCTGCCGCTGGTCGGCACCCGGGCGGATGGCGAGCGCTCGCTGCGCCGGGCGGCGGTGCTCGACCCGATGCGGCCCGGCACCTGGGACCGGCTGTGCCGGGCGAGCGTGCGCCTGGGATTCCCCGAGCGGGCGGTCGTCCTGGTCCGGCGCGCCCTGATGCTGGCGCCGGCACAGGTCGAGGCCGCGGCCGATCTGGCCTGGCTGACGAAGGCACCGGTCGAGTGCCGGCGCTGGCAATGCATCGACCCGGGCGACGACGAGGCGGCCCTGGCGCTCGCGGAGGCCCAGGTCGCGGTCGGCGACGCCGCCGGCGTGGCCCGCGCGCTGGCCGGCTTCGAGTCCCGGGCCGAGCCGCCGGAACGCGCGCTGCTGGTCGGCCGACGGGCCGGCCTTCCCTGGGCCCGAGCCGCGCGCAGCCGCTACGAGCAATGGCTCGCCGCCTACGAGGTCGACGATCCCGAGGCCCTTGCGGCGATCCGTGCCGGGTGGCCGGCGCCGCCGGTCATCACCGTGGTCGTTCCGGTCTGCGATCCGCCGCCGGGAATCCTCGAGGCGGCGATCGCGTCGGTCGAGCGGCAGTCCTATCCGCACTGGCGGCTGCGGATCGCCGACGATGCCTCCAACGACCCGGCGGTGCGCGCGGTTCTGGCGGCGGCTGCTGAACGCGACCCCCGGACCCTGGTGACCTGGCGGCCGGCGCGCGGTCACATCTCGGCAGCGACCAACTCCGCCCTGGCCACGGCCGAGGGCGAATGGGTGGCGTTCCTCGACCACGACGACATGCTGCATCCCCACGCGCTGCACCATGTCGCGGCGGCGATCGTCGCGGATCCGGCGGTCGACCTGGTGTTCAGCGACGAGGACAAGATCGACGAGACCGGCTCGCGCTTCGGACCGCATTTCAAGCCGGACTACGACCAGGACCGGGTGCTGGCGCAGAACTATGTCTGCCACCTCGCGGTCTACCGCCGGACCCTGGTCGACCGTGTCGGCGGGCTGCGGGTCGGCCTGGAGGGCAGCCAGGACCACGACCTGCTGCTGCGGGTCATGGAGAACAGCAGCGTCGAGCGGGTCCGGCACCTGCCGCGGGCGCTCTATCACTGGCGGGCGATCGCCGGGTCGACGGCCCTGACCATGGAGGCCAAGCCCTACGCCGTGGCCGCCACCCGGCGGGCGGTAGCCGAGCACCTGGCGCGCCGGCACCCCGATGTCCGGCTGGTCGAGACCGACCGCTGGTACCGGATCGTCCGGCCGCTGCCGGACCCGCCGCCGCTCGCCAGCATGATCGTCGCCACCCGCGACCGCCTCGAGCTGCTGCGCCGCTGCGTCGACGGGGTCCTGCATGCCACCGACTACCCGGTGTGCGAGGTGATCCTGCTGGACAACGGCAGCGAGCGGCCGGAGACCCTGGCCTGGCTTCGCGAGATCGCCGGCGACCCGCGGGTGCGGGTGCTGTCGCGGCCCGGGCCGTTCAACTTCTCGGCCCTGATGAACGACGGGGCGGCGGCGGCCCGCGGCGACGTGCTGGTTTTCCTGAACAACGACGTCGAGCCGTGCGATCCCGGCTGGCTCGACGAACTGGTGCGGCAGGCCTGCCGGCCGGAGGTCGGCGCGGTCGGCGCCAAGCTGCTGTACCCGGACCGCACCGTCCAGCATGGCGGCGTCGTGCTGGCCGGCGACTACGTCGCCCGGCACGTCGACGTCGGCCGGCCGGATGCCGACGACGGCTATCTCGGGCGCTCGGCCATCGTCCAGACCATGAGCGCGGTGACCGGCGCCTGCCTGGCGATCCGGCGGGACGTGTTCGAGGCGGTCGGCGGGTTCGACGCCGAACGCCTCACCGTCGACTACTCCGACATGGACCTGTGCCTGCGGGCCGGCGCCGCCGGCTACCGGACGCTGTGGACCCCGTTCGCCCGGCTGCTGCACCACGAATCGGCGACCCGCGGGCCGTACATGACGGCGGCGAAGCTGGCGCGCTGGGAGGCCGAGACCGCGGTCATGCGGGCGCGCTGGGGCGATCTGCTCGACCGCGATCCGTGGTACAACCCGAACCTGTCGATCGACCCGGAGGGCAAGGCCTACGACCTCGCCTTCCCGCCGCGGCCGGTCGCCGCCACCCAGCCGCCCCGGGAGCCAGACGCATGCGGCAAGCGCTGATCGTCATCGACATGCAGCAGGGCTCGTTCACGCAGGCGAGCCCGCGCCACGATACCGCCGGGCTGGTGCAGCGGCTGAACCGGCTGGCCGCCCGGGTCCGCGCCGCCGACGGCACCGTGGTGTTCGTCCAGCACGACGGGCCGGACGGCGATCCGCACCATCCGGATGCCCCCGGCTGGCACCTGCTGCCCGAACTGGAGGTGCGCGACGGCGACGTGGTGGTGCACAAGACCGCCTGCGACTCGTTCCTGGGGACTTCGCTCGACGAGGTGCTGGCGGCCCGCGGTGTCGAGCGCGTGATCGTCACCGGTTGCGCCACCGACTACTGCGTCGACACCACGGTGCGCAGTGCGCTGGCCCGCGGCATCCCGACCGTGGTTCCGGCCGACGGGCACACCACCGCCGACCGGCCCTACCTGTCGGCAGCGAAGATCATCGAGCATCACAACGCGGTCTGGGCCGACTTCATCGCCCCTGCCGGCCCGGCCATGGTCGTGCCGTGCGCCGAGGTACCGGTCGGCTAGCTCAGGCCGCCCGGCGGGCGACCCGGAGCGTCAGCGGAACAGGCCGGACAGGGTCGCGGGCCGTTGGTTCACCACCCCGAAATTCTCGCCGTCGAGGGCGGCCTGAAGCTGGGTCGAGAGCTGTTCGGCGGTCGACTGGGCGCCTTCGGCGTCGAGCCTGGTGTCGACGCCTTCGTCGGTCGCGGCGAGGTCGATCTGCTGGTCCTGCACCGCCGCGATCCGGTCGCCGACCCGTCCGGTGTCCTCGGTCAGCTGCCGCACCGCCGTATCGGTGACGGTCCGGGCCTCCTCGAACGCGCCGCCGAGCGCGGCCTGGGCGCTCTCCGCCGTATCCAGATTCAACTCCTGGAGATTCTCCAGGGCCGGGCGAAGGTTCTGGTCCCGGATCGTCTCGGTGGCGCCTTCGCGGTCGGCGACGACCTCGAGATCCTCGTCGCGCTGGTCGTCGATCAGGTTCACGCCGTTGAAGCTCGACTGCTCGATCGCCTCGAGCCCCTGGCGCGCCAACTGCTGGACCTCGCCGGCGAGGGTGGCGCGGCGCTCGGCCGACAGGCCCTCGTCGCTGAGCTCGCGCAGCCGCGAACCGATCTCGTCGAGCGTGCCGGACACCGACTGGGCTCCGGCCAGGGCGACCGTGGCGGTCGCCGAGGCGTCGCTGAGCCCCTGCCGGAGGTCGTCGAGCTGCTGCTGCTCGGCCTGCCGCGGGTCGGTGGTCGCGGAGTCGGAGATCCGGACGGTATCCTCCGGCGCGGGCCGATCCTGATCGGGCGCGGTCGGATTGATCCGGTTGATGGTATCCAGACCCCGGAGCGACGTGATGGTGTCCCGCAGAATCGAGACCGTGCCGCTTCCGGATCCAGACGAATCGATGGCCATGGTCCCCACCTTCGGCCTGTCGTCGTCAGTCGCCCGGTGGATTGTTCCGGGCCTTGGGCGCTGCGTTTTGCAGCCAGACTGAATATAGACGCCCGGGGCCGATCCGGCAATCCGGGCGGCCGTCGTGGCAATATGCCGGTCGCCCTCGACCCGGCGGCGGCGGCGGGGCATTCTGCGGCCTACCCGCTGTTGTCCACCCCATCACGACCGCCGAACCGGAGAACCTGACGATGAAGGTCGACGCCGTTCCCTCCAACGCCACCGCCCGCGACTCTTCGATCGCGGCCCTGCGGGCGCGCTTCGGCGACCGGATCTCGACCGGCGAGGCGATCCGCCGCCAGCACGGCACCGACGAGAGCTACCACCCGACGGTGGCGCCGGACGCGGTGTTCTTCGCCGAGAGCACCGAGGAGGTGTCGGAGGCCGTCAAGATCTGCGCCGCCAACAAGTGGCCGGTGATCCCGTTCGGGGTCGGCACCTCGCTGGAAGGCGGCGTCGCGGCCCTGCGCGGCGGCCTCTGCATCGACGTCTCGGGGATGAACGCGGTGCTGGAGGTCAATGCCGCCGATCTCGACGTGCGGGTGCAGGCCGGGGTGACCCGCAAGCAGCTGAACGAGCACCTGCGCGACACCGGGCTGTTCTTCCCGATCGATCCCGGCGCCGACGCCACCATCGGCGGCATGAGCGCGACCCGGGCCTCGGGCACCAACGCGGTGCGCTACGGCACCATGCGCGACAACGTGATGAGCCTGACGGTGGTGATGGCCGACGGCCGGATCGTGCGGACCGCCCGGCGCGCCAAGAAATCGGCGGCCGGCTACGACCTGACCCGGCTGTTCGTCGGCTCCGAGGGAACCCTCGGGGTGATCACCGAGGTTCAGCTCCGGGTCTACGGCATCCCCGAGGCGATGTCGGCGGCGGTCTGCCAGTTCCCGGATCTGGAGAGCGCGGTCAACACCTGCATCCTGACCATCCAGACCGGCGTACCGGTGGCTCGGGTGGAACTGCTGGACGACGCCCAGATGGGGGCCTGCATCGCCCACTCCAAGCTGGAGGGGCTGGAGCCGAAGCCGACCCTGTTCTTCGAGTTCCACGGCACCAGCGCCGGCGTGGTCGAGCAGGCCGAGACGGTCGAGGGCATCGCCCAGGAGATGGGCGGCACGGACTTCAAATGGGCGACCAAGCCGGAGGATCGCACCAAGCTGTGGGAGGCGCGGCACAACGCCTATTACGCGGCGCTGGCCCAGCGGCCGGGGTCCAAGGGCTGGCCGACCGACGTCTGCGTGCCGATCTCGCGGCTGGCCGAGTGCATCGTCGAGACCAAGAAGGACCTCGAGGAGACCGGGCTGTACGCGCCGCTGGTCGGCCATGTCGGTGACGGCAATTTCCACCTGGTCTATGTCATCGACCCGTCGAGCGAGGACGAGATGCGGCGTGCCAAGGAGCATGCCGACCGCATGGTGCTGCGAGCGCTGGCGATGGACGGGACCTGCACCGGCGAGCACGGCGTCGGCTACGGCAAGATCGACTTCCTGGCGGCCGAGCTGCCGGAGGCGATCCCGGTGATGCGGGCGGTCAAGCAGGCGCTCGACCCGGACAACATCATGAACCCGGGCAAGTTGTTCCGGATGAACTGACACCCCATCTGTAGCGTCATCGAATGACGCGGGTGGGTGGATGAGCGTTCTCGCCAAGCTGTCCATGGGACTGGCGGCCGTCGCCCTGGTCGGGCCGGTGCTGATCAAGAGTGCGGGGCATTCCTGGGCCGGGGTGCCGTGGCACCAGGCGTCGCGCGCGCCGAGCGGGCTGGCGCCGGATCCGGCGGACGAGCCGCGCGCCGTCGTCCAGGTCTATGCCGCCCAGACCTGGGGCTGGCGCGGTGTGGTGGCGGTGCACACCTGGATCGTCACCAAGCCGGCCGGCGGCGAGGCCTATACCCGCTGGGACGTGGTCGGCTGGGGCGGCGGCCGGGTGGTCCGGCGCAACTACGCCGCACCCGACGCCATGTGGTACGGGCAGCGCCCGCGCCTGCTGGCGGATCGGCGCGGCGACGCGGCGGCCGCGCTGATCCCCGGGATCGAGGCGGCGGTCGCGTCCTATCCGTTCCCGGAGCGCTACCGCAGCTATCCCGGGCCGAACAGCAACACCTTCACGGCCCATGTGGCGCGCTCCGTGCCGGCGCTCGGGCTCGACCTGCCGCCGACGGCGATCGGCAAGGACTATCGCGAGCTCGACGGCATCGTCGGCCGGGCGCCCAGCGGCGGCGGGGTCCAGCTGTCGCTGTTCGGGCTGGCCGGGCTGATCCTGTCGCCGGAGGAGGGCGTGGAGATCAACATCCTCGGCCTGTCGGTCGGGCTGGACGTGGCGAGTCCGGCATTGCGGCTGCCGGCTCTGGGGCGGATCGGCGTCGATCCCTGACCGCCGGCCTGACCGGAAGACGCCGGACTACGCCCCGGTCCCGGTGGTCGCCGAAACGGCGTCCGGATGGGTCTCGACGAAGTGCTTCAGGACCAGTTTGAGGGCGAGCGCGTGCCGGGTGTCGCCGCGCGCCCTGGCCGAGTCGATGTCGTCGAGAATCATCCGCCGGATCGCCGGGCAGCCCGCGGAATCGTGCACTAGGTAGTTGCCGAGTTCGGCGGCGACGATGGCCGGCAGATGTTCATGCTCGGCGATCGCCGCGATCTCGTCCTCGGTGAGGTCGGTCAGGGCGATGCAGTCCTCGAAGGTGAGCACGGTCGCCTCCCTGGGTGTCTCGTTGTCATCGAACTGTCATCCTGACGCAGCGTCGGAGTGCCGGCGTTGACGTGGGTCAAGACCGCCTGGCCGGAGGCCGCTTGTCGGCGAGGACGGCCGCCGCTACGGTCGGCGTCCTTCCGCCGCGCCCGCCGGCCAATCCCGACAGGTTTCCGATGCGCCACAAGATTCTGTTGATCGACCCGCTGTATCATCCGGGCGGCGAGGCGCATCTGCGCGAGCATGCCGATGTCGAGCTGCTGCTGAGTCCCGACCGGGCGGCGGTGCTGGCGGCGGCGCGGGGTGCCCACGGCATCTGCGGACGTTATCCGAACAAGGTCGACGCCGAGGTGATCGCCGCGGCCGAGGATCTGCTGGTGATCTGCTCGTCCGGCCGCGGTACCGACGCCATCGACATCTCGGCGGCGACAGAGCGCGGTGTCGCGGTCGTGAACAACCCGGGTTTCGGCAAGGTGCCGGTGTCCGAGCATGCGCTGTTCATGATGATGAGCCTGTCGCGCCACGGCCTCGAGCACGACGCCATGACCCGGTCCGGCAGCGGCTGGAGCGACCGGCTCGGCGCCGGCAACACCATCCGCGACCTGGAGGGCTCGACCCTCGGCATCGTCGGGCTCGGCCAGATCGGCCGCGAGATGGCGCGCAAGTGCCAGGGCGCGTTCTCGATGGCCGTGCTGGCCTACGACCCCTATGTCGACCGGGCGACCATGGACGAGCTGGGGGTCGAGAAGGTCGAGCGGCTGGAGGACCTGCTGGGGCGCGCCGACTACGTCTCGGTGCATGCCGAGCTGAACGACGGTAGCCATCACCTGTTCGACGACGCGGCGTTCGCGGCCATGCAGCCGCATGCCTGCCTGATCAACACCGCCCGCGGCAGGATCGTCAGCCAGGACGCCCTGCATAGGGCGCTGCGCGACCGTCGCATCCGGGCCGCCGCCCTCGACGTGTTCGAGGTCGAGCCGGTCGGCCCGGACAACCCGCTGTGCGCGCTCGACAACATCCTGCTGTCGCCGCATGTCGGCGGCCTGACCGCGGGCTTCATGAAGGAGAGTGCGGCGACCGTGGCCCGCACCATGCTGGGCGTGTTCCGCGGCGAGCGGCCCGAGAACATCCGCAACCCCGAGGCCTGGGAGCGCACCAAGCAGCGCGCCATGCGGATCCTCGCCGAGGGGTAGGGGCGCGGGGACAGCCTGCCGGCGGTGTCTGCTCTCCGGGCGTCGGTGCGTGCGGGCCTGCAGACCGGACTGCGCGTCGGCCGGTCGAGCTGCAGGCTGAGGTCGACGACCCGGTCGTCAGCATAGGCCGGCCATGTGCACGGCCGGTTCCCGGGATCCCGGGGACCGAGCCTGCGGCGCCCGGAATGTCCGGGGGTGCACTCCGTTTCGCCGCCGCCAAGTAAAGCAATTTCCCGACAGACTGCGACGGGTCCGTGCTCCTGCTGCCGGCGGTCCGGCGCGGGGCGACTCCGGCTGCCGGAACAGCTGGCGTGGACGCTTTTCAGTATGCGGGGCAGGCCGCGTCAGTCACCGGAAACATTGCTTGTGCGCAAAGTTTTGACGGGACAATTCAAAAATGCAAAATTTGAATAATCCACTCTGGGAAAGAATTGCGAATGAGACTGGGAGGAGTCATCTCCCGGGATCATGTTGACTTAAGGAGGCATCATGACTGGCAAGAACAACCAAGAACTCATGAATAATATGGAAAAGGCGGCCCGGGAGGGCAGGCTGCCGCGTCGGGAATTCATCAAGTACTCAGTGGCAGCGGGACTTGCCGCGTCGACGGCGTCCGGGCTCTGGGTCGACAAGGCGCTGGCTGCCCCCAAGAAAGGCGGCACGTTCCGATGGGGAATCCATGACGGAAATACATCGGATACGCATGATCCGGGGACCTACGTCACGCGTCAGATGATTTTCCTGGCGCACCAGTACCGAAGCTATCTGACGATGATCAACCCCGACAATTCGCTCGGTCCGGATCTCGCGACCGAGTGGAAGGCGACCCCGGACGCCGCCGAGTGGACGTTCTCGTTGAACAAGAATGCGTCCTTCCACAGCGGGAAGCCCGTGACGGCGGCAGACGTGGTGGCGTCGATGAACCATCACCGGGGCGACAGCACGACCTCTGCCGCCAAGTCGCTGCTGACCGATGTCACCGACATCGTGGCCGACGGCGACCACACGGTCACGTTCAAGCTCGGCCGCGGCAATGCCGACCTGCCGTGGCTGATGACCGACTACCACCTCGCGATCTGCCCGGCCAACGCCGACGGCACGATCAACTGGCAGTCGGGCGACGGTTGCGGCCCCTACAAGATCGACGACGGCGAGTTCGGCGTCAGCTGGTCGCTGAGCCGCCACGACGGCTGGCACGGCGAGGGCGCCTGGTTCGACAAGGTGACGATGATCATCCTGAACGACCCGAACGCGCGCCAGACGGCGCTGGTCACCGGCGATGTCGACTGCATCTCCCTGGTCGAGCTCAAGACCCTGGCGCTTCTGCAGCGTTCGCCGAACATCAAGGTGGACAACGTCCCGTCCGGCGCGGCGATCACCATGCCGATGTTCTGCGACACCGCGCCGTTCGACAACGTCGACGTCCGCAACGCGCTGAAGCTGTCGATCAATCGCCAGGAGATCATCGACAAGATCGCGTTCGGGGCCGCGACCATGGGCAACGACTTCCATATCGCGCCCGTGCAGCCGTACTTCCCGGCCGAGATCCCGCAGCGCGAGTACGACCCGGACAAGGCGAAGTCGCTGCTGAAGAAGGCCGGCGCCGAGGGGCTCTCGGTGAGCATCCACACCGCCGACAGCGTGTTCTCCGGCGCCGTGGACATGTGCGTCCTGTACTCCGAGCACGCCAAGGCGGCCGGGATCGACCTCAAGGTCGTGCGCGAGCCGAACGACGGCTACTACTCGGACGTCTGGCTGAAGAAGCCGTTCACGGCGGTGTCCTGGGGCGCCCGCCCGACGCCGGACGTGATGTTCACGCTGGCCTACAAGGAAGACGCGGCGTGGAACGAGAGCCGCTGGAAGAACCCGCGGTTCAACGAACTGCTGCTGCAGGCCAAGTCCGAGCTCGACGACGCCAAGCGGGCCGAGATGTACCACGAGATGAGCCTGCTGATGCGCGACGACGGCGGGACGATCATTCCGTTCTTCAACAACTTCGTCTTCGCACGGGGCAAGAACGTGATGCACGGCCCGGATCTCGCCGCCAGCTGGGCATGCGACGGCGCCCGCGCGCCGAGCCGCTGGTGGTTCGCCTGAGGCTGGACCTCGACCGCGCCGCTCCCTGAGGGCGGCGCGGTCACCCGGGCCCCGGCGACCGCGTAGGCATCCGCCGACCAGGGCCCGCCACGATCGACAAGAACGCCGCCCGGGGGGCGGAATAACCGGAGGGATATCGTGGGCGACGTTGCGACCATCATCCTCAAACGGCTCGGGCTGGGGGTCCTCACGCTCCTCGTGATCTCGGTCCTGATCTTCAGCGCCGTCGAGTTGCTGCCCGGCGACGTCGCCGAGGCGGTGCTCGGGCAGGGCGCGACCGCCGAGAACGTGGCGGCGATGCGCGAGAAGCTCGGTCTCGATCAGCCGGCGCCGGTGCGCTATCTGGACTGGCTCGCCGGGGCGGTCACCGGCGACTTCGGCACCTCCCTGACCTCCGACGAACGCGTCAGCGAGAAGATCGGGCCGCGGCTGCTCAACACCCTGTTCCTGGCCAGCTACGCCGCGGTGATCGCGGTGCCGCTGGCGATCGTGCTCGGCGTCATGGTGGCGCTGCTGCGCAACACCCTGTTCGACCGGGTCGCGAACGTGCTGACCCTGACCTCGATCTCGTCGCCGGAATTCTTCCTCGGCTACATCCTGATTCTGTACCTGGCCGTCAAGGCGCCGCTGTTCCCGGCGATCGCCAGCCTGTCCCAGGGTATGAGTTTTCCGGACCTGCTGCACCGGACCTTCCTGCCGGCGCTCACCATGGTTCTGGTCGTGACCGCACACATGATGCGGATGACGCGGGCCGCGATCATCAACCTGCTGGCCTCGCCCTACATCGAGATGGCGCGCCTCAAGGGCGCACCCGCCTGGAAGGTCATCGTGCGGCACGCCCTGCCGAACGCCTGGGCGCCGATCATCAACGTGGTCGCGCTGAACCTGGCCTACCTCATTACCGGCGTCGTCCTCGTCGAGGTGGTGTTCGTCTATCCCGGCATCGGCCAGTTGCTGGTCGATGCGGTCAGCAAGCGGGACTTCCCGGTAGTCCAGGCGGTCTGCCTGATCTTCGCGGCGACCTTCATCCTGCTCAACCTCGCGGCGGACATCGGGGCGATCCTGACGAACCCGCGCCTGCGGCATCCGAAGTGAGGGCGCGGACATGAATTACTTCGTCATCGGCTACTACGCGCTCCTGATCGGCACCTCCTGCGCCGCCGCCTACTACGGCCGCCGCGGGGCGTTCATGACCCTGTTCTCGCTGACCCTGATCTCGTTCGTGGTCGGTATCGTCGGCGGCGAGTCGGCGCTGTGGACCATTACGCTGTGCGCCGGCGCTCTCGCGCTGTCGGCGGGGACCGCCTACGCCTTCCGGGAGTTCCTGGTGAACATCACCAGCAAGGAGTTGGCGAAGACGCTGCGAACGGCGCCGCTGACTGCGTCCTTCGGCATGTTCGTGATCTTCACCTACGCCGTGATGGGGATCTTCGCGCCGATGATCGCGCCCCACGGCGAAGCCGAGGTGATCGCCTCGGCCTTCGCGCCGGCCGACGAGAACATGCTGCTCGGGGCCGACCAGCTCGGTCGCGACATGCTGAGCCGGATCGTCTACGGCGCCCGGAACACGGTCGGTCTCGCGCTGGCCGCGACCCTGCTGGCGTTCTTCATGGGGGCCTTCGCAGGCCTGTTCGCCGCCACCAAGGGCGGCAACCTCGATCAGGCCCTGGGCCGGGTCGCGGACGTGATCATGTCGATCCCGTCCCTGATCTTCGCGCTGCTCCTGCTCTCGATCTTCGGTACCAACCTGATCGTTCTCGTGATCATCGTCGCGATCATCTACGCGCCGCGGGTCTTCCGCCTGACCCGGGCGGTCGCCGGCAACGTCGTCGTGATGGACTACATCGAGGCGGCGCGGCTCCGGGGCGAGGGCGACCTGTACCTGATCCGCAAAGAAATCCTGCCGAATTCCACGGCACCGCTGATCGCCGAGTTCGGGCTCGAGTTCTGCTTCGTGTTCCTGCTGATCGCCGGCCTGTCCTTCCTCGGCCTCGGCATCCAGCCGCCGACCGCCGACTGGGGGTCGATGGTGCGGGAGAACGCGACGCTGATCTCGTTCGGCGAGATGACACCACTGATCCCCGCCGGGGCGATCGCGCTGCTGACCGTCGCGGTGAACTTCGTCGTGGACTGGATGCTGTGGCGTTCGGCCGGCATCAAGGAGTGACGACATGGCAGAGAAACCCGAAAAGAGCATCCTGCTCGACATCAAGGACCTCCGCATCGAGGGCTATTCCGACGAGAAGTGGATCGAGATCGTCCACGGCGTCAGCCTCACGCTCCGTCGCGGCGAGGTGCTGGGCCTGATCGGCGAGTCGGGGGCTGGCAAGTCGACCATCGGCCTCGCCGCCATGGGCTATGCCCGCGGCGGCTGCCGGATCTCCGGCGGCTCGGTGGAGTTCGACGGGATGGAGCTGACGACGTCGACCGAGGCCGAGCTCCGGGTCCTCCGGGGCTCGCGGATCGCCTATGTCGCGCAGTCGGCGGCCGCCTCCTTCAACCCGGCGCACAGGCTGATCGAACAGCATGTCGAGGCGCCGCTGCACTACCGGATGCGGAAGCGGACCGAGGCCCAGGAAGACGCCATGGAGCTGTACGAGCGGCTCCGCCTGCCCAACCCGCAGGAGATCGGCTTCCGTTATCCGCACCAGGTCTCGGGCGGGCAGCTGCAGCGGGCGATGACCGCGATGGCGATGGCCTGCCGGCCCGACCTGATCATCTTCGACGAGCCGACCACCGCGCTGGACGTCACCACCCAGATCGAGGTGCTGGCGGCGATCCGCGACATCGTCGACCAGTTCGACACCGCCGCGATCTACATCACCCACGACCTCGCTGTGGTCGCCCAGATGGCGGACAAGATCAAGGTCCTGCTGAAGGGCGACGAGGTCGAGGAGTCCTCGACCATCGAGATGCTCGACAACCCGAAGGAGGACTACACCCGGAGCCTGTGGGCGGTCCGCAGCTTCAAGCGGGACCAGAAGCCGCGGCCGGGCGGCGACGCCGTGCCGGTGGTGTCGGTGCAGGACATCGACGCCTCCTACGGGACCGTCAAGGTGCTGGAGGACGTCTCGTTCGACGTCCATGCCGGCATGACCGTGGCGGTGGTGGGCGAGTCGGGCTCGGGCAAGTCGACGACGGCGCGCTGCATCACCGGGCTGCTGCCCCCGACCAAGGGCAGGATCCTGTTCAAGGGCGAGGAGCTGCCGGCCAGCTACCGCGACCGCAGCAAGGATCAGCTCCGCCAGGCGCAGATGATCTATCAGATGGCCGACACGGCCCTGAACCCGAAGGTCAAGATCCACGAGATCATCGGCCGGCCGGCGCAGTTCTACCAAGGGCTGTCGGGAGCGGCGCTCAAGCTACGGGTCGACGAGTTGCTCGACCTCATCGAGCTGGAGCCCTCGCAGTACTACAACCGCTACCCGCCGGAGCTCTCGGGCGGGCAGAAGCAGCGGATCGGCATCGCCCGGGCGCTGGCGGCCGACCCGACCTTCATCATCTGCGACGAGGTGACATCGGCCCTCGACCAGCTGGTCGCCGAAGGGATCCTGAAGCTGCTGGACAAGCTGCAGCGCGACCTCAACCTCGCCTACATGTTCATCACCCACGACCTGGCGACGGTCCGTGCGATCGCCGACGAGGTGGTGGTGATGCGGCGCGGGAAGGTGGTCGAGCAGGGGCCGAAGAACGAGATGTTCACGCCGCCGCACCATCCCTACACCGACCTGCTGCTGTCCTCGGTCCCGGAGATGGACCCGAACTGGCTGTCGACGGTGCTGGAGGAGCGGGGGGTCGACAATATCGGCGACGCCGCCAACGTCTGACGCCGTCGTACAGAACGCCCCTACACCGTCGCCCCCGGAGCGTCGTACTGTGCCCGCCGACCTGTTCGGCAAGCGAGGCGAGGAGCGGCGATGAAGGCGCGTATCAAGTGGGTTGAGGACCGGACCTTCGTCGGCGAGTCCGGTACCGGGCACAAGATCGTCCTGGGAACCCGGGCGACGCCGGACGGGCCGACCCCGGGGCCGAGCCCGATGGAACTGGTGCTGATCGGCACCGGCGGCTGCACCGCGTTCGACGTGGTGCAGATCCTGGAGAAGGGCCGCGAGGCGGTCGAGGACTGCATCGTCGAGATGGAGGCCGAGCGGGCCGAGACCGAGCCGAAGGTGTTCACCCGCATCCACATGCATTTCATCGTGAAGGGCCGCAACCTGGCGCCGGCCAAGGTCGAGCGCGCCATCCAGCTGTCGGCCGACAAGTACTGCTCGGCCTCGGCGATGCTGGCGAAGACCGCCGAGATCACCCACGACTTCGAGGTCGTCGACACCGCCGGCGGGTGACGGTGTCCGGCGGTGCGTCAGTCGACAGCCGCGCCGTCGACCGAGACCACCCGGCAGGTGTCGCCCTTTGCCTGGCAGGCATCGAGTGCGGCGGCGACCGCCGCGCCCCGGCTTTCGTGCCGGCTGGCCCAGCCGAACCGCGACTTCGGCCCGAGCGCGAAGGCCTTGTGCCCGGCCGAGCCGAGATAGCGCAGCCAGCGTCCGTGCCATTTCTTCGAAAGCCCGGCCGGGGCGGCGATCCGGCGGACCGCGGCGTCGCCGGGGTCGGCGCTCCAGGTCGGCGCCCCGACGGCTTCCAGGAAGGCGTCGATCCGCGGCCGCCACAACGCCCGGCCGCCCAGGTCGAGCAGCTCGTGGCCGTCCGCGGCATACCAGAGCGGGCCGACCATCTCGAGCCGGACCGGCGCGCCGTTGGCGCTGTACGCCTCGAAGTTGCGGTGCACCAGGTCCGGCCAGAAATATCGGTCGGCGGTCGAGTACAGCCACAGCACCGGAACCGTGGCGTCGCGGCCGAACAGGTCGAAGGCGCCGGTCAGCCCCTCTGCGTCACAGTTGGTGAAGTCCTTGGTCGACCCGCGGCCGCCGGCGAAGCTGATCGCCGCGATCAGGCCGCGCGGCGCCGTGCCGGCGAGCGCGCTGACCGCGAAGCCGCCGGCCGACTGGCCGACCGCGACCACGGTGTTCCGGTCGACCGCCGGATCCGCGGATGCGGCGGCGATGACGGCGAGATAGTCGGACGCCGCCACATGCCCGGCCCGGGCGTAGCCGTCGGCGGTGCAGTCCTCGGCCCTCTCGGCATAGTCGCCCGTCGACCCGGCGTAGCCGCGCCGGGCGAACACGATCGCCTTGTAGCCCCGGCGGGCGAAGTCCTCGGCGATCGGCAGGTAGCCGCGCAGCCTGATCCCGCCTCGCTTGGCGGCGTCGCGCGGGCTGCCATGCGAGATCACCGCGAGCGGGAACGGGCCGGGGCCGGGCGGCGTCACGGTCAGGGTCTGCAGGGACTGCGCGGCGCCGTCGATGGTGACCGCGAGCATGCCGGCCTCGACCGTCAGGGCGTCGACGGGGATCGGCGCGATCCGCGGGCTCTCGTGCGGCGACGCCGTGAAGCTCCGGTCGACCCGCTGCCCGTCCTTCGCGGCAGCCGCCGGCGGCAGCGCCGAGACGGCGGACAGGACGGCAGCAACGATCAGTAGATATCGGATTCGGATCACGCGACGGCCCCTCCCCCCGGAGACGGCGCTCGTGCTTGACCGGCGCCGGGCCGGTCAGCCGGCCTCGACCCGGTAGCCGACCTCCAGCGCCGCGTCGGTCAGCCAGTCCCACAGATACTTCGCAAAGGACGGCCGGACCAGGATTTCGAAGCTTGGGGGATCGTCGGTCGTCTGCCGCAGGATGGCGTTGGTCAGGGCCAGGTTGCCCTGCGCCACCCGGCCGGGGCCGAAGACGCCGGGATGCAGGTCGACCGCCCATCCCTTGGCCAGCACCCAGCGGGCCTTCGGGCCGGCGATCCGGACGGTCGTGTAGTTGTCGGTGACGTCGGTGGCCGAGGCCTGCATGCCGGCCAGCGCCGCGTTCAGGGCGGTCGCCACGGCTGTCTCCTCGCCGGCCGGCATGAGGACCAGCCACTCGTCGGGGCCGAGCCACAGGACGGCGCGGTCGCCGGCGGTCGCGACGGTGCCGGGGGTCGCCGGCGGTGCGAGGCCGACGGCTTTCGCGACCGCCTCGGAGAACGCCTTGTCGTCGGCCGTGCCGCGCAGGTTGATCTTGCCCTGGAAGCGCAGCTCGCCCAGCACCACGCCGGCGTCGGACGGGCCGCCGACCGGGCCGGTGTAGCCGTCCAGCGGGCTGCGCGGGGTCGGGGTGGCGGCCTCAGCCATCGCGGCGGCTCCCTTCCGGATCGAAGAACACCATGCTGTCGGCCACCGTCACCGTCACCGTGCGTCCCTGCAGCGGTACCTGCAGGGTCTGGCCCTTGCGGCCGTGCCCGCCCCTGATCAGGGCCATAGCGATCGAGCGGCCGACGCTGGGGCTGTAGTAGGACGAGGTGACATGGCCGAGCATCGCCATCGGCGGCTTCGGCTTCAGCACCTCGACCACCTGGGCGCCCTCCGGCAGCACTTCCTCGGGGTCCTGGGTCAGCAGGCCGACAAGCTGCTTGCGGTCGGCCTTCGTCAGGTCCGGCCGGGCCATGCCGCGCTTGCCGATGAAGTCCGGCTTCTGCTTGGACACGATCCAGTCCATGCCGAGGTCGATCGGGCTGACCGAGCCGTCGGTGTCCTGGCCGACGATGATGAAACCCTTCTCGGCGCGCAGCACATGCATCGCCTCGGTGCCGTAGGGCGTGATGCCGAGGTCGGCGCCGGCCGCCATCAGCGCCTCCCAGAGCGCCAGGCCGTAGCGGGTCGGCACGTTGATCTCGTAGCTGAGCTCGCCGGTGAACGAGATCCGGAACACCCGGGCCGGGATGCCGGCGACCGTGCCTTCCTGCATCGCCATGAACGGGAAGGCGTCGTTCGCGAGGTCGATGTCGGTGCAGAGGCGACCCAGCAGCTCGCGGCTCTTCGGGCCGCAGATCGAGGCGACCGCCCATTGCTCGGTGACCGAGGTCAGCCGCACGTCCATGTCCGGCCACTCGGTCTGGAGATACTCCTCCAGCCAGCCCAGCACCCGGGCGGCACCGCCGGTGGTGGTGGTCATGTGGAAGTGGTCGTCGGCGAGGCGGGTGGTCACGCCGTCGTCCATGACCATGCCGTCTTCCTTGAGCATCAGGCCGTAGCGGCAGCGTCCCACGCCGAGCTTCATCCAGGCGTTGGTGTAGACCCGGTTCAGGAACTCGGCGGCGTCGGTGCCGCGGATGTCGATCTTGCCGAGGGTCGAGGCGTCCAGCACGCCGACCCCCTCGCGGGCTGCCGTGACCTCGCGGTCGACGGCCTGGCGGAAGCTCTCGCCGTCCTTCGGGTAGTAGTAGGCCCGCATCCAGTCGGCGACGTGCTCGAACCTGGCGCCGTTGGCCCGATGCCACGGGTCCATGGCAGTGGTGCGGACCGGGGCGAACAGCCGGCCGACGTCGCGGCCGCCATAGGCGCCGATGGTGGTTGGCGTGTAGGGCGCCCGGAACGTCGTGGTGCCGACCGCCGGCACGTCGACCCCCAGGGTCTGGCCGACGATGGCGAGCGCGTTGACGTTCGAGGTCTTGCCCTGGTCGGTGCCCATGCCGGTGGTGGTGTAGCGCTTGACGTGCTCGATCGAGCGGTAGCCCTCGCGGGTCGCCAGCATCACGTCGGCGGCGGTGACGTCGTTCTGGAAGTCGACGAAGTGCTTGCCCTTGCGGCCGACCGGGGCGGTCGACGGCAGGATCCACAGCACCCGGTTGCCGCCGCCCTGCCCCGGTTCCTCGACCGTCGGGGCGGCCGGCTGGCGCACCGTGAGGCCGAGGCCGCGGACCTGCTCGACCGCCGCCCTGATGCCGTCCCTGATGGCCTGGCCGACGCTCCCGGTGCCGGCGCAGCCGCCGACGGAAACCTCGGCCTCGTGGCTGGTGCCGGGCAGGAAGATCGCCCGCTCGGGGTCCCAGCGCAGCTTGCCGCGCGACTGCGAGAACAGGTGGACCGTCGGGTTGAAGCCGCCGGCCATGGCGATGCAGTCGCACTCGATCGTGCGCACGGTCCCGGCGAGACCGGAGCCGTCGCGCGTCATCTCGGCGATCTCGGCGGCCTCGACCCGGCGGCCGCCATGGGCGCCGGCGACGCTGTGACCGGCGAACACCTCGATGCCGTGCTGCCCGGCCTCGGCGACCAGATGCGCCGGCGGCTCGGACCGCAGGTCGACGATGCCGGCGACCCGGGCGCGGCGGTCGGCCAGGGCCAGGGCAGTCCGGTAGCCGTCGTCGTTGCCAGTGACGACCAGCGGCCGGTCGCCGGCCAGCACGCCGTAGCGCACCGCATAGCCGCGCACGGCGCTCGACAGCATGACCCCGGGCCGGTCGTTGTCGCGGAACACCAGCGGCCGCTCGATCGCGCCGGTCGCCAGGATCACGCGCCTGGCCCGCACCTTCCACAGCCGCTGGCGCGGCACCGTCGGCAGGCCGACGCCCAGGTGGTCGGTCACCCGCTCGGCCACCGTCAGGTAGTTGTGGTCGTAGTAGCCGTTGACGGTCGACCGCCGCAGCAGCGTGACGTCCGGCATCGACTCCAGCTCGGCCACCACCTCGGCGATCCAGTCGGACGCCGGGCTGCCGCCGATCGTCACGTCGTCGTCGCCCAGCAGCGAGCCGCCGAACTCGGCCTGCTCGTCGACCAGGACGACGCGCGCACCGCTGCGCCCGGCCGCCAGCGCCGCTGCCAGCCCGGCCGGCCCGCCGCCGGCCACCAGCACGTCGCAATGGGCGTGCATGCGCTCGTAGCGGTCGGGGTCCGGTCCCTCCGGCGCCCTGCCCAGGCCGGCGGCGTGGCGGATGACCTCCTCGTAGGTGCTCCACAGCGAGGCCGGCCACATGAAGGTCTTGTAGTAGAAGCCGGCCGGGAACAGCCGGTGGAACGCCGAGTTCACCGCGCCGACGTCGAAGCGCAGGCTCGGCCAGCGGTTCTGGCTGTGGGCGTCGAGCCCGTCGAACAGCTCGACCTGGGTGGCCCGCAGGTTCGGCTCGGTGCGGTTGCCGCGGCCGAGCTGGATCAGCGCGTTCGGCTCCTCCGAGCCGAGCCCGAGGATGCCGCGCGGGCGGTGGTACTTGAAGCTGCGGCCGACCAGGTGGACGCCGTTGGCCAGCAGCGCCGAGGCCAGGGTGTCGCCGGCATAGCCGTGCAGGGTCCGGCCGTCGAAGCGGAACGCCAGCGGCCGGCGCCGGTCGATCCGGCCGCCCTCGGCCAGGCGGTTGGGCTGCCGGCTCATCGGTCGGTCTCCCGTTGAAAGCCCGTCGCGCCGTGGGTTCCGGCTCGACCGCGCCGGGACGGCGCGTCCGTCCGGAATGACGACGGGGGGAGGAGGTGATGCAGCGCGCGGCACCAACTGTTTCCGTCATTCCGGACGCGCGGAGCGCGATCCGGAACCCACCCGCCGCCCCGGCATGTCCGCATCACGACTTGCCCTCTCCGCCCAGGATCGCCGGGTCCGGCCATTCGCCGACCCTGTAGGTCTGCAGGATCGCGTGGCTGTTGGTGTCGCGCACCACGTGGAACCAGCGGCGGCAGCCGGCGGCGTGCATCCAGCGCTCGGCGAACGGGCCCTTCGGGTTGTCGCGGAAATACAGGTACTCGGCCCATTCCCGGTCGCTGCAGGCGGCCGGGTCGGCCGGGCGGGCGATGTGGGCCTGGTTGCCGTAGCTGAACTCGGCGTCGTCGCGCGGGCCGCAATACGGGCAGGTTATCAGCATCATGGTCCCGCCCTCCTAGTGCGCCACGCCGGCGGCGCCGTGCTCGTCGATCAGGTAGCCGCCGCTGAACCGCTCCAGGCCGAAGGGGGCCGCGATGGCGTTCGGGCGGCCCTTGGCCATCAGGTCGGCGAACACGTGGCCGGAACCCGGGGTCGCCTTGAAGCCGCCGGTGCCCCAGCCGCAGTTGAAGTACAGGCCCTCCACCGGCGTGGTCGACAGGATCGGCGAGGCGTCCGGGCAGGTGTCGACGATGCCGCCCCAGGTCCGCAGCACCCTGAGGCGCGAGACGATCGGGTACAGCTCGCAGGCGGCGGCCAACTGATGCTCGATGATGTTGAGCGAGCCGCGTTGGGCGTAGGAGTTGTAGCTGTCGGTGCCGGCCCCCAGCACCAGTTCGCCCTTGTCGGACTGGCTGACGTACATGTGCACCGCGTTCGACATCACCACGGTGTCGATCACCGGCTTGATCGGTTCCGACACCAGGGCCTGCAGGGGGCGCGCCTGGATCGGCAGCTTGAACCCGGCCATGGCGGCCAGCACGGCCGAGTGGCCGGCGGCGACGCAGCCGACACGCTTGGAGCGGATGGTACCGCGGCTGGTCTCGACGCCCTCTATCGCGCCTGTGGCGTCCTTCAGGAAGCCGGTGACCTCGCAGCCCTGGATGATGTCGACGCCCAGGTCGTCGGCGGCGCGGGCGTAGCCCCAGGCCACCGCGTCGTGCCGGGCGGTGCCGCCGCGGCGCTGGATGAAGCCGCCCATCACCGGATGGCGGATGCTCTGGTCGGTGTTGATGATCGGCACCAGCTTCTTCACCCCGGCGGTGTCCAGCACCTCGGTGTCGATGCCGTTCAGGCGGATCGCCTCGACCCGGCGGCGCATCTCCTTCAGCTCGTGCTCGGAGTGGGCGAGGGTGATGACGCCGCGCTGGCTGAACATCAGGTTGAAGTTCAGCTCGCCCGTCAGGCCCTCCCAGAGCTTGAGGGCGTGCTCGTAGATCGCCGCCGACTCGTCCCAGAGATAGTTGGAGCGGATGATCGTGGTGTTGCGGCCGGTGTTGCCGCCGCCGATCCAGCCCTTCTCCAGCACCGCCACCTTGCGGATGCCGTGCACCGAGGCGAGGTAGTAGGCGGTCGCCAGGCCGTGGCCGCCGCCGCCGACCACGATGGCGTCGTAGGCGGGCTTCGGCTCCGGATTGCGCCAGGCCGCCTGCCAGTTCTCGTGGTAGCTCAGCGCGTTGCGCGCCAGCGCGAAGATCGAGTAGCGCGGCTTGCCCGTCGGGCCGCGCCGGCGTCCTGCCTCGGCCATGCGGCCTGCTCCCCGGATGCTCTTGGGTATCTCTGGCGCGCACCGTACAACCCGCCGCCGCAGCCGTTTTGCCGGGGGCGACGGATCGACGTCGGTTTCAGGGGGGAGGGGACCGCGGGCGCGTCAGCCGGTGGCGACCCGCGGCACGGTCCACGGGCAGGGGAAGCGGTCGGCCGGGATCCGCCGGACATAGGTGGGATCCAGCCCGTCGCGCCGCAGCAGGTCGTCCAAGTCGGCCGGCGCCGGGTCGATCCGGGCATCGGCGACCGACAGCGCATAGGGGCCGTCGCCGCTGCCGGGCTCGACTGCGATGGTGACCACGAAATGTCCGAAATAGCCGATCTCGCCGGCGCGCAGCGCGACCGGGGTGACGCCGGGGGCCGGGGCGCCGCCGTACTGCAGGCAGCCCCGCTGGCCGTTGCGCGGCTTGTCCCTGGCGAAGCCGGCGGTCGAGCCGAAACTGTGGATCAGGTACCACCCGGGATCGACGTCGCGCCGGTCGAGCTGGACCTTGTCGTAGTCGTCCATCCACATGGTCTGCCGGTAGGCGTTGTCGTTGTACACGGTGGTCCGCGTCATCTGGCCGCTGGCGTCCGGCAGGGCGACGGCGCTGCGGATCGGGGTGATGGCGGTCCCGGTATCGGGCCGGTACTCGGTGATCGTGGCGAGCACGAGAGCCAGCCGCTCGCCGACCTGCGCGGGGCTGATGCCGCCGACCGCCGAAGTGTCGACCTTGACCTCCATGGTCGAGGCCAGGACGGCCTTGCGGGCATTGGGCTGGGTGGGTGCCGGCGCCCCGGCCTGGGACAGGGCGGCATCCTGGCCGCCGGCGGTCACGCAGCCGGACAAAAGGGTGAGGGCAAGGCCAATGAGCAACAGGCGCATCGCGATCAGGCTCCGTCGTCGTCCCCCCGTCGGTCCTGCATCGAGCGATACCCGATCGGCGATGACGAGGCCAGCGTGTTGTCGTCGATTCAGCCGCAGCGCGCGGTCATGCCGCGGCGCCTTCGGCTATCGCCGGCAGCCGCGGGGTCGGTCATCGGGTCACCCGAACGGCGGCGGGGTGCCGTCCGGCAGCTCGACCTCGAAGGCGTTCAGGGTCATCGAGACCAGGCTGTAGTAGCCGAGCACCCCGATCAGGTCGACCAGCCCGCCGAGGCCCAGCACCGAGACCGCCCGGTCGTAGAGATCCTGCGGCAGCCGCTTGTCGGCGGTCATCCCGCGGGCGACGGTGTACACCACCGCCTCGTCGTCGGCCGCGAAGGTCGGCTCGACGCCGGTGCGAATCGCCTCGATCACCGTTTCCGGCAGGCCGCCGTCGCGCGCCAGCGGGGCATGCGCGTACCACTCGAACTCGGCGCCCCAGGCCTTGGCGGTGACCAGGATCGCCAGCTCCGACAGGCGCGGCGGCAGCGAACTCTCGTAGCGGCAGTAGCGCCCCAGCGCCTGTGCCCGGTCGGCCAGCTCGGGCCGCTGCAGCCAGATCGCCAGCGGGCCGCGGACCCGGCCGCGCGGACCGGCGACGATGGTGTCATGGACCCGCCGCTGCTCGGCGGTCAGGGCAACGGGGTCGATCTCGGGGATGCGGCTCATGATCGTCGGCTCCCTTGCGTGGCGGCGTCGAGGGGACCGCACGATAGCCCAGTCGCGGCCGGACCGCCCGCCGATCGATCCCGCCGTTGCCCCGGCCGCCGGTTTCCTCTAGGACAGGGCGCCATTCCACGCCCGACGAAGAGGCTTGCGAGCCCGTGTCCGACACGCAGACCGATCTCGGCCGCCGCGCCCTGCTGCCCGCAGGGCTGCGCGACGTGCTGCCGCCGCATGCCGAGAACGAGGCGCGGCTGATCGAGGTCATGGTGGCGCGCACCGCGACCCATGGCTACGAGCGGGTCAAGCCGCCGCTGATCGAGTTCGAGACCAGCCTGATGGAGGGGCCCGGCGCGGCGTTGTCGTCGCGGGTGTTCCGGCTGATGGATCCGATTTCGCAGCGCATGATGGGCGTGCGCGCCGACATGACGGCGCAGGTCGCGCGGATCGCGTCGACCCGGCTCAAGAACGTGCCGCGGCCGCTGCGGCTCTGTTATGCCGGCGAGGTGCTGCACACCACCGCCGAGCAGGTCAGCCCCGAGCGCGAGATGGTGCAGGTCGGGGCCGAGCTGATCGGCAGCGCCACCGCCGAGGCCGACGCCGAGATCATCCTGGTGGGCATCGAGGCGCTGCGGGCCGCCGGTGTCGAGCGGCTGTCGCTCGACCTGCTGGTGCCGCCGCTGGTGCCGGTCGTGCTGGCCGGACTCGACCTGCCGGCTGCCGAGCTGGCGCGGCTGCGCGCGGCGATCGACCGCAAGGACACGGCCGCCGTCGAGACGCTCGGCGGGCCGGTGGCGCCGGTGCTGACCCGGCTGCTGGCGGCGACCGGGCCCAAGGATGCGGCCCTGGCGGCACTTGCCGGCATCGACCTGCCGGCCGAGGCGCGCGCGGCGCTGGACCGGCTGACCCGGGTCGCCGACCTGGTCGCCGGGTCCGAACCGAAACTCACCATCACCCTCGATCCGGTCGAGAACCGCGGCTTCGAGTATCACACCGGCATCGCCTTCAGCCTGTTCGTGCGCGGCGTGCGCGCCGAGGTCGGGCGCGGCGGCCGCTACCGGCCGAACGGCGACCCGAACGAGACGGCGACCGGTTTCACGCTCTACATGGAGAAGGTGCTGCAGGCCCTGCCGGCACCGCAGCGCCGGTCCGCGGTGTTCGTGCCGCACGGCACGCCGCGCGAGGTCGCGGCGGCGTTGCGCGCCGACGGGCGGGTGACGGTGCAGGGTCTGGAGCCGGTCGAGGATGTCGAGGCCGCGGCCCGCAACCAGCGCTGCGCCGCGGTCTGGACGAATGGCAAGATCATCGCTCTCGGGGAAACCAAGAATCCCGGGGCGTCGGAGGACAAGGCATGAGCAACGTTGCCGTGATCGGCGCCCAGTGGGGCGACGAGGGTAAGGGCAAGATCGTCGACTGGCTGTCGGAGCGTGCCGACGTGGTGGTCCGCTTCCAGGGCGGCCACAACGCTGGGCACACCCTGGTGATCGGCAATCAGGTCTACAAGCTGAGCCTGCTGCCGTCCGGGGTGGTGCGGGGCGGCAAGCTGTCCATCATCGGCAGCGGCGTGGTGGTCGACCCCTGGGCGTTCCTGGACGAGCTGGAGCGGGTCCGCGGCCAGGGCCTGGACCTGCGGCCCAAGGACCTGCTGATCGCCGAGACCGCGGCGCTGATCCTGCCGGTGCACCGCCGGCTCGACCAGGCCCGCGAGGCCGCCCGCGGCGACGGCAAGATCGGAACGACCGGGCGCGGCATCGGCCCGGCCTACGAGGACAAGGTCGGCCGGCGGGCGGTCCGGGTTGCCGATCTCGCCGAGCCGGAGACGCTGAAGGCCAAGATCGAGTACCTGGCGGAACATCACAACGCCTACCTGCGCGGCCTCGGCGAGGCCGAGATCGACCCGGTCGAGCTGCTGGCGTCGCTGACCGAGATCGCCCCGAAGATCCTGCCGTTCGCCGGCCGGGTCTGGGAGCGGCTGGAGCAGGCCCGTGTCGCCAACAAGCGGATCCTGTTCGAGGGTGCCCAGGCGGTCATGCTGGACGTCGACTACGGCACCTACCCCTACGTCACGTCGTCGAACACCGTCGCCGGCCAGGCCGCCACGGGGTCGGGCATGGGGCCGACCAACATCGGCTACGTGCTGGGGATCTGCAAAGCCTACACCACCCGCGTCGGCTCCGGGCCGTTCCCGACCGAGCTGACCGACGAGATCGGCGCGACCCTCGGCGAGCGCGGCCGGGAGTTCGGCGTGGTCACCGGCCGCAAGCGCCGCTGCGGCTGGTTCGACGCGGTGATGGTCCGCCAGGCGATCAAGACCGGCGGCATCAACGGCATCGCGCTGACCAAGCTCGACGTGCTGGACGGCTTCGAGACCATCAAGGTATGCACCAGCTACCGGCTGGACGGCCAGGAGCTCGACTACCTGCCGGCCGGGCAGGCCGCCCAGGCCCGTGTCGAGCCGGTCTACGAGACCATCGAGGGCTGGCAGGACAGCACCAAGGGCGCGCGGTCCTGGGCGCAGCTCCCGGCCAGCGCGGTGAAGTATATCCGCCGCATCGAGGAGCTGATCGAGGCGCCGGTCGCCCTGCTGTCCACCAGCCCCGACCGCGACGACACCATCCTGGTGCGCGACCCGTTCGCCTCCGGCCTCTGAACGGGCCGGTCAGCCCTGCTTGACGCGGGCGGCCAGGCTGTCCAGCGCCTTGTCGGTCTGATCGGCCGTGCAGCCGCTGCCGTCGGCGACGCGCCCGCGCAGCACCCGGCGCTTGAACGAGCTGTCGAGGATCTCGCGGATCTCGGCGTCGCTCTTGCCGTCCTTCGACATGCGCTCATGCAGGGTCTGGGACAGCTTGTCCGGGCTGCACTTGGCCTCGGTCTGGGCGCCGGCGTTCGAGCCGATGGCCAGGACCGCGGCGGTCAGGACGGCGGCGATCCCGGTCTGGACGTGACGCATGGGGTTTCCTCTGCCAGTGGCGATCAATCCGCCTGCCGTAGCATCCGCGCGCGGCAGCGGCAATCGGCCATTGGAGGGGCTTGCACCATCGGCGGTCGTGCTAGACTTTCGGCGTCGGTTCACCGGAGCGGGTCATGGCCGAGCGCGTCGTCATCAAGGAGCGGGTCGAGGTCGATCCCGACCGGCCGTTGCCGCAGTTCGACATGCCGAACGCCAAGGCCTATGCGGCGATGGCCCGCCGTGAGGAGCACGGCGACCTGATCGCCTATGTCTGCGAGGCCCGGGTCCCGTACCGGCACAGCGACGTCGAGGCGATCCGCGGCCTGTCGACCGGCGCGATGATGCGGTTCGTGGAGTGGGGCGTCGCCGCCTGGGCGCCGGCCCGGCGCCGGCTGCCGATCCTGATCTACGAGCGCCCGCAGGGCGGTCGCGTGGCGCAGGCGACCACCGACGTGCTCGAGCCGATGAGCGACGAGCGGATCGTGCGCGGCTTCATCACGCCGGCGATCGCCGTGCTGCGGGACCTGTCGACGCGCGGCGTGCCGCATCGTGCCGTCCGCCCGGACAACCTGTACTTCTCCGACCCGGCGAAGAAGCTCGTGATCCTCGGGGAATGCCTGACGGCGCCCCCGGGGCTGCACAATCCGGCGTTCAGCGAGACCCTCGAGCAGGCCATGGCCGAGCCGTCGGCGCGCGGCCGCGGCGGAATCGCCGAGGATCTCTATTCGCTCGGGGTCTGCGTCATCTTCCTGCTGCTCGGCCGCAATCCGGTCCACGAACTCGGGGCCACGGAGATGATCGAACGCAAGATCAGCCTCGGGTCCTATGCGGCGCTGACCGGCGGCGCGCGCATCCAGATGAACATGATGGAATTGCTGCGCGGCCTGCTGTCCGACGACGCGCGCGAGCGCTGGTCGGTCCGCGAGGTCGAGCTGTGGATCGGCGGCCGGCGGTTGACCCCGAAGCAGGCCAAGCTGCCGGCCAAGGCGGCGAGGCCGATGACCATCGCGGGCCGCGACTACGAGAACGTCCGCTCTGTCGCCGAGGCCCTCGGACGCAACTGGCTGACGTCCGGCGAGGTGGTGCGGGGGCACGATTTCGACAACTGGCTGCGGCGCAGCCTGAGCGACGAGAAGGTGGTCGAGAACGTCGGCAAGGTGGTCGGCAGCCAGGCCGCCATCCAGAACGCGTCGGAAGCCGAGACGCCGCGCCTGGTGACCCGTGCCTGCATGGCGCTCGACCCGGGCGCCCCGATCCGCCACAAGGGCTTCGCGGCGCATATCGACGGGGTCGGGGCGGCGCTGGCCCTGGACTTCGAGCGCGAAGACGTCCGGCAGAAGGTCGCCGACTTCATCAACGGCCGTTTCGTCGGCCTGTGGATGTCGCTGCAGGCACGCACGCGCTCGGACCTGAGCGAGCTGTATTCGCTGTACGACAAGCTCCCGCTGATCCTGAACCAGACCGGGCCGGGGTTCGGAATGGAGCGCGTGCTCTACGAGCTGAACGACCACATCCACTGCCGAAGCCCGCTGATCGAGCACCTGTACGTCACCCGGGTGGAGGAGCTGGTGCCGGCCCTGGAGCGGGTGGCGGCCTCGAAGGACCGCACCGGCCGGCCGATGGACCGGCACATCGCGGCGTTCGCGGTGGCGCGCTCGCCGGACGTCGACGAACGATTCGTGCGGCCGCTGTCCGGCGCCGACAATTCCGGCACCGATCACATCCTGGCGGCGCTTACCCTGCTGGCCCGGGTCCAGGCGATGACCAAGAACGGCCCGGCCCCGAACCTCGCGGCCTGGTTCGTCGACCTGATGAAGTCGGCGATCAACGGGTTCCACAATCTCAAGCAGCGCAAGGCCATCGAGCAGAGCATATCGCGTGCCGCCGAGACCGGGCTGCTGATCGAACTGCAGAACATCTACGGCGACACCAAGTCGGTGCAGCGCGACCAGCAGGGCTATGCCCGGGCCCAGCAGGAGCACCAGCACTGCGGCGCGCAGATCCAGCAGTTGAGCATCGAGCTGCAGAACCGCGACCACATGGCGACCGAACTCGGCGAACAGGTTGCCGCGGTCACATCCGGTGTGGTCGGAAGCGTCGGGTCGACCGCGGTCATCATCCTGTTCATGCTATAGCAATGACGTCCGGCCTGTTTTCCTGTCAGCGACCGACCATGCCAGCATCGCCATGACCACCACCTCGGCCAGCACTGCCGCCACGCGCACGATATTCGGCCTGATCGTGGCCGTGGTCGGGCTGTTCACCCTGCCGACCATCCTGATCCTGGGGCTCGGCATGCTGCCGACCGTCGGGGCGATGATCTCGGACCGCCGCAAGGAGAAGTACGCGACGCTTTGCGTGGGCGCGATGAACTTCACCGGGGTGCTGCCGTTCATGATCACGCTGTGGACCGAGGACCACTCCTACGAGCGGGCCTTCCAGATCATCGCCGACCCGTTCACCTGGCTGGTGATGTACGGGGCGGCCGCGATCGGATGGTCGATCTACTTCGTGGCGCCCAGCATCGTCGGCATGTTCATCGGCATGCGCACGGAACAGCGGATCCAGCGCCTGCGGCGGCGCCAGCGCGACCTGGTCGAGGAGTGGGGCCCGGGCGTCGCCGGCGGCCGTCGCGACGAAGAGGACACCAAGCCGGCCACCGGCCGGCCCGGCCGCGGCCAGTGAAGCCAGTGAAGCCAGTGGCCGGTGAAGCCAGTGGCCGGTGACGCCAGGCGAGGGGAAGCCGCGGTCAGCGGTTCTCCTGCACCAGCTTCTCCTCGATGGCGGCGTTGCGGATCGCCTTCTGCAGCTTCTCGAACGCCCGGACCTCGATCTGCCGCACCCGCTCGCGGCTGATGTCGTATTCCTGGCTCAGGTCCTCGAGCGTCGTCGGATTGTCGCGCAGCCGACGCTCGGTGAGGATGTGGCGCTCGCGGTCGTTCAGCGTCTCCATGGCGCTGTTCAGCAGGCGTCGCCGCTTCGACAGTTCCTCGTCCTCGGCGAACCGGCTCTCCTGGTTCTGGCCCTCGTCGACCAGCCAGTCCTGCCACTCGCCCTCGCCGTCCTGGCGCAGCGGTGCGTTGAGCGAATGGTCGGGGCTCTGCAGGCGGCGGTTCATCGAGACCACGTCGGCCTCCGAGACCTCGAGCTTCTCGGCGATCGCCTTGACCCGCTCGGGCGACAGGTCGCCGTCCTCGATCGCCTGCATCTGGCCCTTCAGCCGCCGCAGGTTGAAGAACAGCTTCTTCTGCGCCGCGGTGGTGCCCATCTTCACCAGCGACCAGGAATGCAGGATGTATTCCTGAATCGAGGCACGGATCCACCACATCGCGTAGGTCGCGAGCCGGAACCCGCGCTCCGGGTCGAAGCGCTTGACCGCCTGCATCATGCCGACGTTGCCCTCCGAGATCAGCTCGGCAAGCGGCAGGCCGTAGCCCCGGTAGCCCATGGCGATCTTGGCGACCAGCCGCAGATGGCTGGTCACCAGCTTGTGGGCGGACTCGACGTCGTCGTGCTCGCGCCACGACTTGGCGAGGACATACTCCTCCCCCGGCTCCAGCATCGGAAATTTCCGGATTTCCTGGAGGTAGCGGGAGAGGTTTCCCTCGACACTGATCGCCGGAAGACTCGCGCGTGGAGCCGCCATCTCATCTGGTCCCTGTCTGTCCTAGAAAGCCTTGTGCGCCGCCTTTGTGGTGAAAATAGGACCAGCGAGGTCTGATTTAAAGAGGGGCATGCTGCCCGGCACCCTCCAGGCCGCCCAGAAGATCGGCAAGATCCGCTGGGAGAGGGCTCTCGAAGCGCAGGGTCTCGCCGCTGACGGGGTGTATGAACCCGAGCACGGCCGCGTGCAGCGCTTGCCGGCCGAAGCCGCGCAGCCGGTCCTTTGCCGACTCGGGAATTCCGCCCAGGCGGGCGGTTCGGCCGCGGCCATAGACCGGGTCGCCGACCAGCGGATGCCCGACATGGGCCAGATGGACGCGGATCTGATGGGTGCGGCCGGTCTCCAGACGGCATTCCAGAAGGGCGGCGGCGTCGCCGAACCGGCGGAGCGTGCGGTAGCGCGTGACCGCCGGCTTGCCGGATCCCTCGGGCCGCACCGCCATGCGCACCCGGTCCCGCGGATGCCGGCCGATCGCACCCTCGATCCGGCCGGCCGGCGGCACCGGCACGCCCCAGCAGATCGCCCGGTAGACCCGCTCGATGGTGTGCTCGGCGAACAGCCGGGCGAGCGCGTGGTGCGCGGCGTCGTTTTTCGCGACCACCAGCAGGCCGCTGGTATCCTTGTCGATGCGGTGCACGATGCCCGGCCGCCGGACGCCGCCGATCCCGGACAGGCTGTCGCCGCAATGCGCGATCAGCGCGTTCACCAGGGTGCCGTCGGGGGCGCCCGGGGCCGGATGCACGGTCATGCCGGCCGGCTTGTCGATCACGATCAGCGCCGCGTCCTCGTACACCACCGTCAGCGGAAGGTCCTGCGCCTCCGGTTCGGCCGGCGCCGCCGGCGGCACCACGATCCGGTAGCGGGCACCCGGTTTGACCGAATCCGAGGGGTCGGATATGGTCGCGCCGTCGGCGCTGACCTGACCGTCCAGTATGAGTGATTTCAATCGGTTGCGGGACAGCGGCGGGACGTCGTCGCGGGCGCCGAGGCTGTGCGCCAGCCAGCGGTCGATCCGGTCGCCCGGCTGCGCGGCGAGCGCCTCCGGCGAGGCGTCGACGATGACCACGGACGAAACTGCAGTCTCGCCCGGAAGCGGGCACGAGGGATCGGAAATCATGGCCGGCACCATAGGGCAAGGCGGAACCCCGGAGAAGCGGCCGGTGGTGCCGTATCTCGGGGCGGTCAAGGTGGCGGCGGCGGTGATGGCCATCATGATCGTGGTCGGCATCGGCGTGCTCGGCGTGACCGTCGCCAAGCGGGTCGGCGGGGCCGGCGACAAGGAGGCCGGGGCCCAGCCCGCCGTGGCGGTCGCGGCGGCACCGCCGACGGCGTTCGGCGAGATCGCGCTGCAGCTGCCGCCGCGGGCCCGAATCCTCGACATGACCATGGACCAGCGCCGGCTGGTGCTGCACCTGCAGCTCGCCGGCCGCGACAAGGCGCTGATGGTGGTCGACCTGGAGAACGGCCGCCGGCTCGGCCTGATCCGGCTGGAGCCGGACCCGCTGCAGCCGTGAGGTCGCCATTCCCCGGGGTCAGGTAAGCAGCGCCCAGAACCCCTCGAAGGTGTAGCCGGCGGCCAGCGAGCCGGCGACGGCGAGCGCCACGAACAGGACCGCGGTCGACGCCCGCAGGACCGGGACGACCGCCAGCACGCCCCAGATGCTGACCGCGCTGCCGGCGACCAGGAAGCCGAGCGCGGCGCCGGGGGCCATGCCGAGTTCCAGCAGGCCGCGCACCAGCGGCAGTGCCGCGTAGCCGTCGAGATAGAGTGGCGCCCCGACCGTGACCGCTACGGGGATGGCGTAGGGCGATCCGCTCCCGACGGCCGAGGCGATCATGTCCGGCGGCAGCAGATCGCGCAGCAGGTGTTCGGCGGCGAAGGCCCCGGCCAGGCAGAGCGTGACCAGCCGGGCCATCCACAGCAGTTCGGCCCGGAACACGCGCATCCGCGCCGGGTCCCGCCAGATCCGGGGACCGTAGCCGGGCGCCGAGCCGGTGCGGCAGGCGGGGTGGGCGGCGCCCCGGCGCGCGCGCAGCGGGTGCCGGACCATGTCGGTCGCGCCGAAGGCCGCCGTTCCGGCGCCGGCCAGCAACCCGAGGGCGAAGGCAGCCACGGTCTTGCCGACGGCGAAGGCGGGACCGAGCACCGCCCAGGTCGCCGCGAACAGTCCCGGATCGGTAACCGGCGACGACAGCCAGAACGCCATGATCGGGGCGAGCGGCACGCCGGCCGCCAGGAAGCCGGTCATCAGCGGCAGGACGGTGGCGCCGCAGACCGGGGTGACGGCGCCGATCGCCGATGCGATGACGACCACGGTCGCCGGATTGCCCCGGAACAGTCGCGCGGTCACGTCGCCGACGCCGCTCGCCGTCACCCATGCCGCCAGCAGGAGCCCGACGCCGACGACCGGCGCGACCTCGAGGAGACCCCGGACAACGAAGGCCAGGGTCTCGGCCGCGGCGGTCGGCGACGATGCCACGGCCGCCGCCGCCAGGGCGGCACCGGCGGCGAGGATCGGGCGTCGGCGAAGCTGCTGCAGCGCGGACATCATGGGGTCATCCTCCGATGACCGTCATACCGCCACCGCTTTCATGCGCAAATCGTATAGCTTAAATATCAGCCATGAGTTTGATCGATAGACGTGGTGGCCATCTGGACAGCGACCTGTTGCGCACCTTCCTTGCCGTGCTCGAGGCGGGCAGCGTCAGCGGCGGCGCGACCCGTCTCCTGCGGACCCAGTCTGCCGTCAGCCTGCAGGTGCAGAAGCTGGAAGACACGGTCGGTCAGCGCCTGTTCCGGCGCCACGGCCGAGGGGTGTCGCTGACCGCCGCCGGCGAGCAGCTGCTGCCGGTCGCGCGCCGGGTGGTCGACACCCTCGACCGGACCATGACCGCCTTGCGCGGCGGCCAGGGGGCGTCGGAGATCCGTTTCGGCGTCCCCGAGGAATACGGCGACACGATGCTGCCCGGGATCCTGGCGGCGTTCACGCGACGCCGGCCGGATGCCCGCTTGTTCCTACGGTGCGGTTCGAGTGCCGAGTTCCCCCGGATGCTGGCCGCCGGCGACCTGGATCTCGCCCTGCACTCGCCGGAACAGGTCTCGGCCGGCGACCGTATCGTCCACCGGGAAGCCGCCGTGTGGGCCGGGTCGGTTCTGCACGACGCCGAGGGCCGGCGACCGCTGCCGCTCGCCCTGTTCGACAAGAGCTGCTGGTGGCGCGAGCGCTGCCTGGACCTGCTGGGGCGATCGGAACTGGACCACCGAGTCGTCTGCACCAGCGAGAGCGTCGCCGGGATCCGGGCCGCCATCGCCGCCGGGGTCGCCGTCGGCGTGCTGCCGCGCAGCGCGCTGACCGACGGGCTGCGGCCGCTGGCGGACGGGGTACTCCCGGCCCTCGGCGACACCGACCTCGTGCTCACCCGCTCCGCGGGCGCGCCGGCCGGGGTGACGGACCAGCTGGCGGCGATCGTGTCGGCGGCGTTCGCGCCCGGCGGCCTTCCCCGGGCGTAGGTGCGCCGGGCAGCGAGCGGGGCGGACTGCGACCCGGGCCCTGCGATCTTCACCTGGGCCCGCAGGATCGCTATCGTCCGACGACCGTTCCCCGCCTCGGACTTCCCCGATGCCCGACATCGTCATCACCGAGTTCATGGACGCGCCCAGCGTGGCGCGGCTCGCCGAGCGTTTCGACACCGTCTACGACCCCGGCCTGGCCGAGCGGGCGGAGCGCATCCCGCGGCTGCTGGCGCGCGCCCGGGCCCTGGTGGTCCGCAACCGGACCAGCGTGACCGACGAACTGCTGGCGGAGGCGCCGCGGCTGCGGATCGTCGGGCGGCTCGGCGTCAATCTCGACAACATCGACCTGGCAGCGGCCGAGGCGCGCGGCGTGACGGTGGTGCCTGCGGTCGGTACCGGCGACGACTCGGTGGCCGAATACGTGGTCGCCATGGTCCTGCACCTGCTGCGCGGTGCCTTCGCGGCAACCGGCGAGGTCGCGGGCGGCGCCTGGCCGCGGACCCGGCTGATCGGCCGCGAAGCGTCCGGCAAGACCCTGGGGCTGGTCGGCTACGGCGCGGTCGCCCGCAAGACCGCGGCGCGGGCTCGCGCGCTCGGCATGACGATCGCCGCCTTCGACCCGTTCGTGCCGGCGGGCGACCCGGCCTGGGGCGATGCGACCCGGGCCGAGACCCTGCCAGCGCTGCTGGCCGCGGCCGACGCCGTCTCCCTGCATGTCCCGCTGACCGAGGCGACCCGCCATCTGGTCGATGCCGCCGCGCTGTCGGCCATGCGGCCAGACGCGGTGCTGATCAATGCCGCGCGTGGCGGCGTGGTGGATGAAGCCGCCCTGGCCGGGGCCCTGCGCGCCGGGGCCATCGCCGGCGCCGCCCTCGACGTGTTCGAGGTCGAGCCGCTCCCGCGATCGGCGGGGGCGGTGTTCGCGGATTGCCCGAATCTCGTCCTCACCCCGCATATCGCGGGCGTGACGGAGGAGAGCAACGCCCGCATCGGCGCGATGATCGCCGATGCGGTGATTTCCAGCCTGGAAGGGAATGCTTGATGAGCGGCGTCGAAAAGTCCTGGGAACCGGAGGCGCCCGGGGCGCTCGACGGGGTCCGCGTGCTGGACCTGTCGCGTCTGGTCGCCGGCAATGCGGTGACCCACGTCCTCGCGGACCATGGCGCCGAGGTGATCAAGATCGAGAAGCCGAAGGTCGGCGACGACCTGCGGAACTGGAAGACCGAGGGCGTGTCGACGCACTGGAAGGTCTACTGCCGCAACAAGAAGAGCGTCACCCTGGACTTCCGTCATCCGAGGGCGGTCGACCTGATGCTGGATCTGGCGGCGACGTCGCGGGTGCTGGTCGAGAACTTCAAGCCCGGCACGCTCGAGGCCATGGGCATCGGGCCGGACGTGCTGCACGCCCGCAACCCGGACCTGATCGTGGTGCGCATCTCAGGCTGGGGCCAGGACGGCATGTGGGCGCACAAGCCGGGCTTCGGCAGCCTGGTCGAGGCGATGAGCGGGTTCGCCGCCATGAACGGCTTCGGCGACCGGCCGCCGGTGCTGCCGCCGCTGGCGCTCGCCGACATGATCGCCGGCCTGTACGGCGCGTTCTCGGTGATGGTGGCGATCCGCGAGATCGAGGCCAAGGGCGGGCGCGGCCAGGTGATCGACCTGCCGCTGTTCGACCCGATCCATTCGGTGCTCGGCCCGATCGTCGCCAACTACGACCTGTCCGGGCGGGTGCCCGAGCGGCTCGGCTCGCTGTCCAACCAGACCGCACCGCGCAACGTCTACCGGTGCAACGACGGCAAGTACGTGGCCCTCAGCGGCTCGATGCAGGCCATGGCCGAGCGGCTGTTCCGGACCATCGGCCGGCCGGAGCTGATCGACGATCCGCGTTTCCGCACCAATACCGACCGGGTGCGCAACAACCACGAGCTCGACCCGATCGTCGCTGCGTTCATGGCCGAACGCACCCAGGAGGAGTGCCTGGCGATCTTCGAGAAGGCCGGGGTGACGGTCGGGGCGGTCGCCGACGTGGCCCAGCTCGCCGAGCACCCGTACCCGCTCGACCGCGAGGTGATCGTCTCGCTGCCGGACGCCGATACCGGCCGGCTGGCCATGCACAACGTCATCCCGCGGCTCTCGGAGACTCCGGGACGGCTGCGCCGGCCGGCGCCGGAGCTGGGCGAGCACAACGACGAGATCTGGCGGGGGCTGGGGCACGACCCGGCGGCGCTGGCGGCGGAAGGAGCACTGTGATGACGGGCGAGGCGAGGACAATGGCCGGACGGGGCGAGCCGCCGCTGTGGCGGTCTCTGCTGTATGTGCCGGCGACCGCCGAGCGGTTCGTCGCCAAGGCGGCGGGCCGCGGCGCCGACGGGGTGATCCTGGATCTCGAGGACTCGATCCCGCCGGACGGCAAGGCGGCGGCGCGCGCGGCGCTGGCGACGGCGGTGCCGACCGTGGCGGCCGGCGGCGGCGAGCTGCTGGTGCGCATCAACCGGCCTTGGCGGCTGGCGCTGCCGGACCTGGAGGCATCGGTGGTCGCCGGGGTGACCGGCCTGTGCCTGCCGAAGGTCGACTCGCGCCATCACCTCGTCGAGATCGACCAGGTGGTCGGCGAGCTGGAGGCCGAGCGCGGCCTGCCGGTCGGCGGGATCCGGTTCTGCGTGCTGGTCGAGACCGCCCAGGGCATCGCCGAGGTCCGCGAGATCGCCAAGGGCCCGAGGGTCGCCGGGATCGTCGCCGGCGGCGAGGACCTGGCGGCCGACCTGGGCCTGCCGGAACCCGATCCGGAGATGCTGGCGCCCTACGAGGCGGCGGTCCGGCTGGCGGCGCGCGAGGCCGGGGTGATGCCGATCGGCTATCCGGGCTCGATCGCCGAGTTCACCGACCTGGAGCTGTTCCGGCGCTGCGCCGAGGCCGGCCGGCGGGCCGGGTCGGAGGGTGGCATGGCGATCCATCCGGCGCAGGTGCCGGTGCTGAACGCCGCCTTTGCGCCCAGCGCGGCCGAGGTCGCCCATGCCGAGGGCCTGCTCGCGGCGTTCGAGTCGGCGCTGGCCGCCGGCCTGGGGGCGGTCGCGTATGAGGGCAGGATGATCGACAAGCCGATCGTCGACCGGGCCCGCCGGGTCCTGGCTGCCCGCGACCGGATCGCGGCCCGCCGATCCTGATCGCGGAGACCGGCTTCGGTACGGTTGCCCGGTCCCGCGAACCTGCCTAGGCTTGCCGGAACAGGCCGGTGCGCGGCCGTCGGACGAGGGGGGCGGGCATGCGGCGTGTCAAACAGGTCGAGCAGCCGGAAGCCCTTTCCACCGGGCTGGCCGAGATGCTGCGGGCGCTGCGCCGGCCGCGGGAGCTGTGGTCCACCATCCGCGACTACGTCGGGATGGGCCGCAGCCGCCGGCGGCAGCCGATCGTCGACCGCGACGGCCTCAAGCGGTTCCTGGAGACCCGGGCCAGCCACGTCGCTCAGACCTCGCTGTACGGCTATGTACGCACCCGCGCCGGTATGCGGTACCCGGAGCTGTTCCACGACGACGGCTTCATCGGCTCGATCAACGTCGCAAAGTGGCAGATGTGGCTGGCCTGCCTGTCGGACCTGGCGGTCTTCGCCGGCGGACTGCTGACCCGCGACCGGCCCGAGGTCGCGGCCCGCGCCGGAGCCATCGTTCATGCGGCGGTCTCGCAGATCCTGGCTGAGACCGGGACGCCGTCGGACGCCGGACCGGCGTTCCCCGACACCGCGCGCGCCGTGCTGGCCAGGATCGAGGCGTGCGACTGGACGACGGTCTCCGACGACGGCGAGGCCTTCGTCGAGAGTCCCCCGGCGCTGGTGCGCTGGGCGCCGATCGTCGACGAGCTCAAGCAGGTCGACGAGCCGATCGTCCTGAATTCCGTGCGGTTCCGCTGGCAGGAGATAAGACGCAACCTGCGCGATTTGCTCGATCCGGCAGCGGTGCTGCGGGACGCAGAGGCCGCGACCGGCGAACCCGGTGATTCTCTCGCCCGGCCGTCGACCGCGGGCTAGGCCTTGCGAGGCTCCGTCGCTGCCGACGGCACGCCGGCGCCGATATCGATGTACAGGCGTTCGTGCACGGTCAGGACCTCCAGCGGCTTGCGCAGGGGATCGTAGTAGTTCGGCCGGTCCAGCGGTTCGTCGACGAACAGCAGGAAGCGCCCGCCGCCGTCATCCGACTCGAACGGAAAGCCGGCGGACTCGCTGACGATGCCCGCGCCGGACGGCTGGATCTGCTCGATCAGTACCTTCATGCCGCAGGGATGGCCGGCGACCTTGATCAGTTCGCCCAGGGCCGACTCCCGGCGCTCGGGCGCCACGTACTGGATGTAGTCGTGGCCGGACGGGTCGAAGCCGTACTGCGCGGCCATGCCGGTACCGGCAAGCCGGATGATCGAGCGCCCGGGCTGGCGCAGGTCGTGCAGCACGACGCGCGGCAGCAGCCGCGGAATCGCCGCCGGGTCGAGCGCACTCTTCAGCGGCAGGATCCCACCGGCCGGCTTCGGCAGACCGAGCCAGTACTCGTAGAGTGACTGGCACAGGCGACTTCGAAAGCTGATCATGGCGTTGCGTGGCGACCCTTGGCGAAGTCTGTCCGGGCGGCTGCACCGGCGCGCGGCTGCCGCGCGGTGTCGACAATCGCACGAAGCTCCTAACGTGCTGTTAATCGCCAGGCGGCGGGACACCAGCCCCGACGTCGATACAGCTCCGCTCTCGCCGGACCGCCAGCCGCCGACCATGCTGCGGGACCGCTCGGCCAAGGCTCTGGCGCTGTGCGACCGGCACGCGCAGACGGACCCGGACGCCGTGCTCCAGAGGCCGGACGGAAGCAGGCTGGCGGTGCGCTGCGACGCACGCCGCTTTTCGACACAGAAGACCGGCTGCCGGGTGCCGTCGAAATCCTTCGCCGGGCAGAGACGGGCGCCACGGCGTCGGGTCAGGGCTTCTCCCGCTCGCCGAGCGCCTCTTCGAGCGCGATGCCGTGGCGCACCAGCTCGGCCAGGGTCTTCGCCCCCATTTTCTCGAAGGCCCAGGCGCGATAGGTCTCCACCGTGCGGATGCTGATCCCGAGGCGAGCCGAGATCTCTTTGTTGGCGTAGCCGGCGACCACCAGCCACATGACCTCGCGCTGACGGTCCGAAAGTGTCTCGTAGCGCTGCCGCAGGTCCGTGAGCTCCGTCATTCGGACCGCGGTCGCCTGACCGGCCTCGACGGCCTTGGCGACGGCACCGAGCAGCCGCTCCTCCTCGAAGGGCTTCTCGATGAAATCGAACGCACCCTGCTTGAGCGCCCGCACCGCCATCTCGACGTCGCCATGCGCCGTCAGCAGGATGACGGGCCGCGGGTCGCCGGCTGCCTGCAGAGACGCGAGCAGTTCGAGTCCGTTCAGGCCCGGCATGCGAACGTCGCTGAGCACGCACCCACAGGCCGGCGGCGCCGCCAGGAACTCGGTCGCGTTGGCGTAGCGATCCACGGCATGTCCCCGGCTGGCAAGCAGCGTCCCCAACGCATCCAGCACGCCGGGATCATCGTCAACGAGTGCTACCGTGCTCATCTGTCTTCAATCCGATCTGGGCTATGCGCAATCTTACGATCGTTCCTGTGGCACCGCTGGTTATCGCCAGGGACCCGCCGTGAACCTCGGCTACCGAGCGCGCGACCGACAGGCCTATGCCGGTTCCATTGGCCTTCGTCGTGACAAGCGGCGTCACCCCGTAGTCCAGGATCCCCGGAGCGAAGCCGGGGCCGGAGTCGGCCACCGTGAATTCGACGGTCTGCCCGTCCGAGTCCACCGTGACCGATACCTCTCCATGGAGACCGGTGGTCTCGACCGCGTCGATGGCGTTGTCCAGGATGTTGTACAGCGCCTGCTCGACCTGGACCGGATCGCAGAACACCGTCCTGGCTTCCGGCGACAGGTCGACCGCCAAGTGCACGCTGCCGAGCCGGTCGACCAGCAGGCCGCGCACGTCCGCCAGCAGTTCATCCACCCGTACCAGTCGCGGCTGAACCGTCTCCCGTCGAACCAGGTTCCTGGTCGAATGGACGATTGATCCCGCACGATCGCACTCGGCGCGGATGCGGGCGATCGTGTCGGCGGCGTCGTCCAACTTGCCGGCCTGCAGCGCCTCGCGGGCGAGGCCGGCATAAGTCCTGATCGAGGTGATCGGCTGGTTGATCTGATGCGCGATCGAGGTCGCGACCTCACCCATTGACCGCAGGCGCAGCGCCCGGCCGAGAGCCATTTGCTGCTGGCGCAACCGCAGCGCCGCAGCCCGCTGCTGATCGATGAGGCTGCCGAAGACCAGCCCGGTCGCGGCGAGCGAGATCATCAGCATCTGGAAGGAGACGAGGTCGGCCAGGGCGTCCCGGCGCAGGGAGACAGCGACGATCAGGCCGACCTGGATCAGGCACAGCGCGATCGCAGCCCCCGCAATGCCATCCCGGAACGAGAACCACAGCAGCGGCACGAACAGCAGGTAGAACAGCTGAAACTCGCGAGCATGCGGGACAGCGAAGATCGCGCCGAAGGCCAGCACCATCGTTGCGATCGGCGCGACCACCTCCCAGCCCGGCGTCGGCAGCCGCCTGTGGAACAGCAGCAGCAACGCCGGCGTGACGATGAGCATACCGATCAGGTCGCCGACGAAGAAGCGCAGGAAGGCGTCGGGGATCTCGTCCGGCTCCAGTATGCCGGCCAGGATCAGCACCGCGTCGTAACTGAACGCCGCCATCGCACTGGCGCCGAGCGCCGTCGCCATCAGCAGCAGCGTGTGGCGCGGCGTCTGGAGGCGCGTGTCGAGCGCGGCGCTGCGCCGCCCGAGAAGGCCTGCGATCAGGTAGCTGCCGCCGAACAGCAAGCCCTCCACGAGATGCACCGAGGCCGGCACCATGCCGCCGCGCACCAGTATCCCGGCCAGAACAGGCGCCACGAGCGCCACCGGCGCACTCGGCAGTCCGCGCAGCAGCACCAGGGCCACGGCCAGGCCGGCCGAGGGGTTCCAGGGGGTGATCGCCAGGCCGCGGTACGAGTCGATGAAGCTCACGTAGTCGAGCGCCACATACGCCGCGATCCAGAGTGGCCAGGCAATGGCGATCCGCACGAAGGTCCAGCCCCTGTTGTCTCGATTCCCATCCAGCACCGCGCTTACCCCGCATATCGGTTCATCCCGACGGTAATGCACTAGAGGGCTTCTACGGAGGGAGTAGCGCCGGCGGTTGTGCACGGACGGACTCTCGCCAGGGTGACAGCCACAGCTTGCCGACCACCACCTTCCAACTGACTTTCAATGACGATCGCAAAACCGAGCGGTCATCGCGACATGCCGGCGGATGATCTGGAATGGCTGATCAATGGAAGTACGCGTCGAACCCCGATCAAGAACAGCAGGTACCTGCGGAGTCCGACGGGGGTTTTGCGAAGGATGACGGGAGATCGAGTGAGCGCAGGCCGGTTGTTCTATCGATTATCAATGACATCGAGCGCAACTGGACGATTCCGGCGGCACTCATACTGGGGGCCATCCTCCTGATCTCTGTCCTCCAATAAGCCTGGATCCCACCGGCAACTGGCGCCGGGGGCAATCGGGCGCGCTCCAAGGACGCGGGCGCGCAAGGGTCCCTGGTCACCGTCGACTTCGGCAAGGCGAGCAACAAAACGAATGTACGTGCCTCTGGTCGTGTTGATCCCGACACTCGGGGCGGTGCTTCCGGCGCTCGCCGGCCGCCAGGGCCGGGCAGGGTGCGCGGCGGTCGCCGCGACCGCGAGCCTCGCGGCGCTGACGGTGCTGCTGTCGGTCGCCCCGGCGGTGATGCGCGGCGAGCCGGTGGGCTTCCATGTGCCATGGATCCCGCAGATCGGTCTCGCACTGTCGTTCTTCGTCGACGGGCTCGGCCTGTTCTTCGCGGCGCTGATCCTCATCATGGGCGTGCTGGTCATCGTTTATGGCCGGTACTACCTCGCCCCGTCCGATCCGCCCGGACGGTTCTTCGCCTCCCTGCTGCTGTTCCAGGGGGCGATGCTCGGCATCGTGCTGAGCGACAACATCATTCTGATGCTGGTGTTCTGGGAACTGACGAGCCTCTCCTCCTTCCTGCTGATCGGCTACTGGAACCATCTGGCGGAGTCGCGGCAGGGCGCGCGGATGGCGCTGGCCATCACCGGCGGCGGCGGCCTCGCCTTGTTCGCGGGCGTGCTGCTGCTGGGCGGCATCGCCGGCACCTACGAGCTCAGCGAGATCATCGGCCGTGCCGACGCGGTGCAGTCGTCGCCGCTGTTCGGCCCGGCACTGGCGCTGATCCTGCTCGGCGCCTTCACCAAGTCGGCGCAGTTCCCGTTTCACTTCTGGCTGCCGCACGCCATGGCGGCGCCGACGCCGGTGTCTGCCTACCTGCACTCCGCTACCATGGTGAAGGCCGGGATCTTCCTGCTGGCGCGGCTGTGGCCGGTGTTCGGCGAGACCGAGGCATGGTTCCTGACAGTCGCGCCGATCGGCCTGGCGACCATGCTCGTCGGCGCCTGGATCGCGATCTTCAAGGACGACCTGAAGGCGGTGCTCGCCTACTCCACGGTCAGCCATCTCGGGCTGATCACCATGCTGCTCGGGTTCGGCACCAAGATGGCGGCCGTGGCCGCCGTCCTGCACATCCTGAACCACGCATTGTTCAAGGCCGCCCTGTTCATGAGCGCCGGTATCGTCGACCACGAGACCGGCACCCGCAGCATGGCGCGGCTCGGCGGCCTGCGGCGGGCCATGCCGGTGACCGCGGCGCTGGCGGTCACGGCCGCGGCCGCGATGGCCGGGGTGCCGTTGCTGAACGGCTTCGTCTCCAAGGAGATGATGCTCGAATCGGCATCTCACGCGGTCTACGCCGGGCAAGCCTGGCTGGTGCCGCTGCTTGCCACCCTGGGTGCCCTGTTCTCGGTGGCCTACTCGGCCCGGCTGGCGGGGATGGTGTTCTTCGGCGAGGAGCGGCATCCGGTCGACGCACATCCGCATGACCCGCCGGCCGGCATGTGGCTGCCGGTCGCGGTCCTGGTCGTACCGGCGATCGTCCTTGGCCTCTGGCCTGCACTGGCGCAGCCGCTGGTGGAAGTCGTGGCGGCGGCGGTGGTTGGCGGCGACCTTCCGGAGTTCCAGCTGGCGCTCTGGCACGGCCTCACGCCCGCGCTCGGCATGAGCGTTGCTGCCCTGCTCGGCGGCGTGGCCATCCTCGTCGTGTACTCACCGATCGACCGGATCCGCATCGCACTGCCCCGGCCCGAGGCCAAGGCGATATTCGACGCCAGCGTGCGCGGCGGGGCCGCCGCGTCGCAGGCGCTCGTGCGGACGCTGCAGAATGAGGACCTCACGCGCTACGCGCTCGTCATCATGCTCGCCACCGTCGCTCTCGGCGTCTTCGGCTTCCTCACCGGTCCGCACGGCGCCGGTACGCGAGCGATGCTCGAGCCCAGCCTTCCTGCCGTCGTCGGTTGGGGCGTCCTGGCGGTGGCCTGCGGCATTGCCGTCGTTCGGCATCGGGACCGGTTGCTGCTGCTGCTGGTCACCGCCGTTGCCGGACTTGTGGTCTCGCTGACATTCCTGCACTTCTCCGCGCCCGACCTGGCGCTGACACAGATCTCGGTCGAGGTCGTGACCACCATCCTGCTGCTGTTGGCTCTGAACCTGCTGCCCAAGACGACGCCGCGCGAGACCGGCGCGCCGCTGCGTATGGCGCATGCCGGCCTCGCGGGAGCATCGGGGCTCGGCGCCGGGCTGCTGGCCTTTGCGGTGCTGACGCGGGACTACGTGCCGATCTCCGACTACCACCTCGCACAGGCCAGGCCGGGCGGCGGCGGCACCAATGTCGTGAACGTGATCCTGGTCGACTTCCGCGGCTACGACACCTTCGGCGAGATCATCGTGCTCGGGATTGCCGCCCTGGTGATCTTCGCGCTGCTGGAACTGAGTGCCAAGGCTCGCCGGGCGGCGGGCTGGGCGGCGCGGGCGCCGAGCTACCGCACCGGATCCGCCCATCCGATCATGCTGGTGGTCACGACCCGGCTGCTGCTGCCGTTGGTGCTGACGGCCGGCGTGTACATCTTCCTGCGTGGCCACAATTTGCCGGGTGGCGGCTTCATTGCGGGCATCGTCGTCGGCATCGCCTTCATCATGCAGTACGTCGCCAGCGGCTATGCCTGGGCGGACGAGCGCTTCCACTTCGACCCGCAACGCATGATTGCCGCCGGCGTGCTGCTTGCCGGCCTGACCGGGGTCGGTTCCTGGGCGTTCGGCCATCCGTTCCTGACCAGCACGCACGGACATGTCCACATTCCGCTGATCGGTGACGTCGAGCTCGCGTCGGTGCTGCTCTTCGACCTCGGGGTGTTCCTGGTCGTGGTAGGGACGGTCCTGCTGGCGCTGGCGACCATCGCGGCCGTCGAGAGCATCGGCGACCGCAGACCGGCGGATGACCGCCCTGCGGCGGGCGAGCGCAGGCCGATTCCGGCCCGGCCTGTCAGGATCGAGGAGGAGGAGCGCGTCTGATGGAAATGCTCGTCGCCTCCGCAATCGGGATTCTCACCGGTGCCGGCGTCTACCTGGTGCTGCGGCGGCGCACGCTGACGGTGGTCGTCGGCCTGACCCTGCTGTCCTACGGCGTCAACCTGTTCCTGTTCGCGATGGGCCGGCTGACGATCGACCGTCCGCCGGTCCTGACCGACGGCGGGGCGCCGTATTCGGATCCGCTGCCGCAGGCCCTGGTGCTGACCGCGATCGTCATCTCCTTTGGGATGACCGCCCTTGTCGTGGTGCTGGCGCTGCGCGGATTCCTCGATACCGGCACCGACGATTCCGCAATCCGCGAGGCCGACATGGTCCGCGGCTTCGGTCCGCGGCACCTCGGTACGGAGGCGCGGAAGGACTGATGGTCAACCACTGGATCATCGTGCCGGTCGTGCTGCCGGCCCTGACTGCGGTTCTGCTGCTGTTCCTGCCGCGCGAATCGGTCGTGTCGCGGCGGGTGGTCTCGGTCGCCTCGGTGCTGGCGCTCGCTGGTATCAGCGTCGCCCTGTGGGGCATGGCTCAGCAGGGGCCGCAGGCCTATGCCGTCGGTGATTGGCCTGCACCCTTCGGCATCGTCGTGGTGCTCGACCGGCTGTCCGCCCTGATGCTGCTTGCGGCTTCGGCGATTGCGCTCGCTGCGGTGCTGTACGCCATCATCGGCTGGGACCGCCGCGGCGCACATTTCCATACGCTGTTCCATTTCCAGCTGCTGGGTATCAATGGCGCCTTCCTGACCGGCGACATCTTCAACCTCTTCGTGTTCTTCGAAGTGCTGCTGATCGCCTCTTACGGCCTCGTGCTGCACGGCGGCGGCGCCTGGCGGCTGAAGAGCGGCTTCCAGTATGCGGCGGTCAACCTGATCGCCTCGACGATCTTCCTGTTCGCCGTCGGCCTGCTGTACGGCATCACCGGCACCCTCAACATGGCCGACCTTGCCGTCCGGGTGGCGGCGCTGCCGGCGCAGGATCACGCGCTCCTGCGCGTCGGCGCGCTGCTGCTGTTCGTGGTCTTCGCGGTGAAATGCGCCCTGGTGCCGTTCCACTGGTGGCTGCCCAGCGCCTATTCGGCAGGCGCCGCCCCGGCGACCGCGTTGTTCGCCGTGCTGACGAAGGTTGGCGCCTACGCGATCATCCGCATGCACACCCTGGTGTTCGCCGGGGACGCCGCCGGGATCTCCGGCACGTTGCAGGACCTCCTCGTCCCGGCGGCGGCCGTGACGCTTGTGGCCGGCGCGATCGGCGTGCTGGGCAGCCGCAGCATGCTGCAGCTCGCCTCGTACTCGACCGTGGCCTCGATGGGGACGCTGCTCCTCGCTGCCGCCGGCCTCGGTGCCGAGCAGATCTCGGCCGCGCTCTACTACCTGCTGCACAGTTGCCTGATCGGCGCTGCCCTGTTCCTGCTGGTGGACCTCGTGGCTGCCGGTCGCGGTCGCGTCGCCGATCGGTTGCTGCCGGAGGCGCCGGTGCCGCAGGCGCTGATGCTCGGCGGCCTGTTCTTCCTGTGCGGCATGGCAATGGTCGGGATGCCGCCGCTGTCCGGCTTCGTCGGCAAGGTCGCGATACTGGACGGGTTGCGCGGCACCGATGACGCGGTCCTCGCCTGGGCCGTCATCCTCGGTACCGGCGTGCTGCTCCTCGTCGGCTTCGTGCGCGCCGGCAGCACGGTGTTCTGGAAGGCGGGGAGCGCGGTCTCGCGATCCGATACGGCGCGGCCGGCGGCGCGGCGCGCCGGCCTGGTGGTTGCGGCGCTGGTCGCTGGAACCGCCGTCCTGAGCGCCCTGGGCGGCGCGGTGCTGGAGGCGACCGACGCCACCGCCGCCGAGCTTCTCGACCGCGAGCTCTACATCCGCGCCGTCGCCCCTGCCGCGTCGTCCCCGGAGTCGTGACGTGACCGCCGCCCTTTTTCCGCACCCACTGCTGAGCGCCACCATCGCGGTCGTCTGGATTCTGCTGGCCAACGAGCCGACGCCGGGTGCGATCGTGCTTGCCATGATCGTCGGCGTCGCGGTGCCGAAGTTCACCAGCGTCTACTGGCCCGACCGGCCGCGCGTGCGGAACCCGCGCATGATCGCCGAGTACCTGCTGGTCGTGCTCTGGGACATCGTCGTATCCAATGTCCAGGTCGCCCGCCTGGTGCTGTTCCGGCGGCCGGAGGACTTGCAGTCCTGCTTCGTCGTCGTCCCGATCGAGCTGGAATCGCCGGAAGCCGTGACGGTGCTGGCGGGGACCATCACCATGACGCCGGGAACCCTGACCGTCGACCACGACCCGGTCCGCCGGACGTTGCTAGTGCACTGCCTCCACGCCCCCGACCCGGACGAGGTGGTGGCGAGCATCATCGCGCGCTACGAATCCCGCCTGCGGAGCATCTTCCGATGATCGCCTACGCTTCCGCCTTCGCATTCGCGGCGGTATCCGCTGCAACCCTGCTGACCCTCTGGCGGCTGGTCGTCGGCCCAGGGGCGGTCGACCGGATCCTGGCGCTCGACACGCTGGCGATCAACGCCATCGCCGTGATCGTGCTGGCTGGCATCGTGTGGACGACGCCGCTCTACTTCGAGGCGGCGATGCTGTTCGCCATGGTCGGTTTCCTGACCACCGTGGCGTTCTGCAAGTACCTGATGCGCGGCAATGTGATGGAGTGAGGCTATGAGCCCGGGAGAGATGAATCCGCTGGCCGAACTGGCGGTCAGTGCCCTGCTCGTGGCGGGCGGCACCTTCCTGCTGATCGGATCCTATGCGCTGGTCAAGCTGCCGGACACCCTGCAGCGCCTGCACGGGCCCACCAAATCGACGACATTGGGGGTCGGCAGTGTCCTGATCGCGTCGATGCTCTATTTCCTGTTCGCCGAAGGAACGACGTCGATTCATGAATTGTTGATCACGTTGTTCCTGTTCCTGACCGCCCCGGTCGCGGCCAACCTCGTCGCCAAGGCCCATATGCGAAACAGAGCGCCGAAATCCAACCCAACGGATCAATTGCCAGGCTGAGTGTCCGTGCAAGAATCGAAGTGAGTGCGGCCTACCGGCCGGCGCGTCGGATCGCTTGACGATCTCCAGCGCCCGGTCACCGGTACGGCACGACGACCGGCCTGTCCGGATGGCCGAGCGAGATGTCCGGGTCAGTTCTGGAACTTGTACAGGATGTTGGCGAGGCCGCGGGCGATCTCGCCCTCCAGCGGGAACGACAGCATGCCCATGACCGAATAGCCGAGCAGCCATGGCATCAGGTAGAAGCGCGCCATGTAGAAGAACCAGGCGACGAAGAGCGGCACGAAGCGCGCGTCCAGGAACCCGGGGGTGATCGGGCGGAACAGCCGGATCAGCGGGTCGGTGGCCTGCACGAAGAAACGCATGAAGAAGAACGAGGTGTTCTCCGGGAGGAACAGCCCCATCCCGAACCGGCCGATCAGCGTCCACATGACGACGCCCAGGATGTAGTCGATCACAACTGCCCACAGCGGGACGAAGTCCATCGTCGCAGATCCCCCAACCAATGGCTGCCGGAAGCAATAGCCGGAAAAGCAGAAGCCGGGGAGAGGCTTGCTCCCCCCGGCTTCCGTTGGCGTTGTGTCAGTGCGTCGAGCCGAGGATGGTCTGGCCGGATGGGATCCGGATCTCGTCGACCATGTCCTGGGTCTCCTTGTCGGGCGCCTCGGTCATGAGGGTCACCACGACCATGGCGACCAGGCTGGCTACGGCACCGATGATGCCGAAGCGGAGGTCGTTCAGGCCGAACCAGAGGTCCATCCCGCCCCACTTCACCATGTAGAGGTACCAGGAGCCGGCGGCGAGACCGATCGCCATGCCGGCGATCGCTCCCTGCCGGTTCGCCCGCTTCCACCAGACACCGAGAACCAGCGGGAAGAACAGCCCGGACATCGCGAAGTCGAAGGCCCAGGCCACCGCTCCGAGAATACCGGTCAACCGCTGGGCGGCGACATAGGCACCGGCCGCACCGATCGCGAACAGCAGGGTGCGGGCGACCAGCAGCCGCTTCCGGGTCTCCGCCTTCGGGTCGATGATCTTGTAGTACAGATCATGCGACAGCGCGTTGGCGATCGCCAGCAGCAGGCCGTCGGCCGTCGACATCGCCGCCGCCATGCCGCCCGCGGCCACCAGGCCGGAGATGACATAGGGCAGCCCTGCGATTTCCGGAGTCGCCAGCACGACGATGTCGGCGCGCATGAAGAACTCGTTGATCTGCAGGATGCCGTCGCCGTTGGAGTCGACGATCTTCAGCATGTCGACCGCGCTCCACTTGGTGATCCAGTCGAGCGCGTTCACGTCCGCGACCGCCTTGCCGATGATGCTGGTGGCCAGGTTCGGATCGAGAACCTGCAGCTTGGTCAGCGTGGCGAGGGCCGGAGCCGTGAAGTACAGCAGGGTGATGAAGAACAGCGACCACGCCACCGAGCTGCGAGCAGCGCGGACCGACGGCGTGGTGAAGTAGCGCATCAGGATGTGCGGCAGCGACGCCGTGCCCATCATCATGCAGGCCGTCAGGGTGACGAACTGCCAGGACGCCAGCGCGGTGTTTGCCGGCGTGGCATGCAAGTTCGTGAGAGCGCTCATGCCGGCGACCTTCTCGGTCGGCTTGAGCTGGCCCACGCCCAGCATCGGTTCCAGCTCGTTGATGCGGGCGACCGCATCACCGTAGGCGAACTGCGGGAACCAGCCGAAGTCCTGCTTGATGGACATCCAGAACACCGGCACCAGGTAGGCGATGATCAGCACGATGTACTGGGCCACCTGGGTCCAGGTCACCGCCCGCATGCCGCCGAGCATCGAGCACAGCAGGATGCCGAGCAGGCCGAACCAGACGCCGACCTCGAACGGGATCTGCAGGGCGCGGGCCGCGATCGTGCCGGTCGCGTTGATCTGCGCCGTCACGTAGGTGAAGGACGCCACCACCAGTACCAGCACTGCGAGGAGACGCGCGGTATTGCCGCCGTAGCGGGTACCGATGAAGTCGGGGACGGTGTAGCAGCCGAACTTGCGCAGATACGGCGCCATCAGTACCGCAACCAGCACATACCCGCCGGTCCATCCGACGACGAACGCCAGATACGGATGCCCGGCCATGTAGATGCCGCCGGCCATCGCCACGAACGAGGCGCCGGACATCCAGTCCGCCGCCGTCGCCATGCCGTTGAACACCGGCGGAACCTCGCGGCCGGCGACGTAGTAGGCGTCGACCTGCATGGTCCGGGACAGCCACCCGATCAGGGCGTAGATGACGATGGTGAAGCCGACGAAGAACAGGCCGATGGTATCGGCGCTCATTCCCGCCTGTTCGCAGAACGCCATGAGAACCACGAACAGCAGAAAGCCGCCCGTGTACATGCCGTAGATCTTCGGGAGGTTGTCTACGAACCTTCCCTGGATTCGGAAAAAGCTCATGATGCGTTACCCCCCATCAATCGTCTTCAGCCACGCCGCAGTCGCGATCGATCCTGTCCTGCTGCTTCACGAAGATGAACAGCTGGATGACGAAGGCGAACAGCGAACCCTGGGCGGCCATGTAGAAGCCGACCGGGAAGCCGATGAAAGAGATACTGTTGAGGTCGGCCGCGAACCATTGGAGCAGGTAGGCGAAAAAGAACCACACGGCCAGATGGACGACCATCAGGTTCCTGGTTCTGTTCCAGTGGTCTTGTCGGTTGTCCGAAGTATGATCGGTCAACGTCGTTTCCTCCCCTTGAGGTTGGGGGTGTGTGCTTATAGTTCAGGATATCTGACTTTTTATGCAATCCCCCAGGATGGGTGGCCCATCCACCCACACTACTTGCTAGACTAACTCAACTCTTCGTCCTTGGAAAGCAGAGCCGAAGGGGAGGCCGGCCGGCACCCGAAAGGCCAAACGGCACACTCTGCGCGGTCTGGTCGCGAATCGGGGGTGACTAGTACGTCAAGAGCAATTGTTTTCTTGCGTCGTCAGTGTCGAGAACTTGAGGGGGAGTGGCGATTCGCCGGTTCCGCCGAGCGGGAACGGGTGGTTTCGTCTCGCGAATGTTGATCGCAAGTCGATGGGCTCGGTGCGGGTCGTTGCCCCGGCCGGGACGAAGCCGTACCCGGTCGTCCGCAGAGTGCCTTGTTCGCGTAGCGCCCCGCGTCACGCTATCCGGTGCCGGCGCGCAGTCAATAAGCCGTTCAAGGGGCTACAGCAATTTGTCAATTCAGCGCCAACGGTGTCGAGCGTCTTGTCAATTTTTGACTGGCCCTTCGGCACCGGCACCGCGATCGAGGCGTCGGTGCCGGGCCCGGTCCATGATGCGGCGAGCCGTGGGCGCGCGGTCAGGGGCGCGCCGCGTCGATGCGCTTGCGCCCGGTGATCATGGCGCGAACCAGGTTGTCGCCCTCGCGCAGGCTGGCCAGCATGACGCCGCCGACATGCAGGGCGATCAGCAGCAGCAGGCCGTTGGCCAGGATCTCGTGCAGTTCCTCCAGCCACTCGGCGCCCCAGAACCGATCGGTGGTGGCCATCCAGCCGGTCAGGCCCAGGCCGAGCACCGTGGCCAGAAGGGCCAGGATCATGGCGCCGCCGGCCGGGTTGTGCCCGAGGTGCCGTCGCTCGCGCCCGGCCAGCACGTCCCGCAGGTAGGCCAGGATGGCCGCCGGGCCGCGCACGAAGTCGGTGAACCGGGCATGGACCGGACCGACGAAGCCCCACAGGATCCGGGTCGCGACGACCCCGGCCGCGAGATAGCCGGCGAGCTCGTGCGGAGCCTGCCAGTCGTCGCCGGTGACCCAGGCCACGGCGACGCTCGCGACCAGGGTCCAGTGGGCGATCCGGACCAGCGGATCCCAGACGCGCACCGAGGCGGACATGGCTCAGTCGTCCTTGTCGGAGCCGACCGGTGCCAGGGTCACCGGATCGAAATTGCGTTCCCTGCGGTGCCCCTGGGCGTCGATGGCGTAGATCTCGTAGCAGCCGTGCTCGATCTTCACGCGGCGGATCTGCCAGCCCTCGGCCTCCAGCTTCTGGCGCAGGGCGGATTCCGGCTGACGCTGGCCGGCATCGGCCGGGCACCGGAGGGCGTCGGCATAGGCGGTGCCCGTGCCGAGCAACATGACGACGGGAACGGTCAGGAGAAAGCGCTTCATGGAAACCTCCTCGGGTTTCGTTGACGATGCCCGTTCGTAGTCCACGAAGCTGACGTGGACCTGACCGCCGGGACGGCGGACGTTCAGCCTGACGTCAGGTTGAAGCCCGACGATCCGGCGGCACGGAGGGGGAGACCGGGATGCGCATCCTGCTGGTCGAGGACGAGCCCGATCTCGGGGCGGCGGTCCGCGAGCATCTGGCGGCCGACGGCCACGCCGTCGACTGGGTCATGCGGGTCGACGACGCCGATGCCTCGCTGCGCGCGGTCGACTACGGCCTCGTGCTGCTCGACCTGCACCTGCCGGACGGTCGCGGGCTCGATCTGTTGAAAGCGATACGGGCGGCCGCCAACGCCAGCCCGGTGATCATCGTCACCGCGCGCGACCAGATCAGCGACCGGATCGCCGGGCTGAACGCCGGGGCCGACGACTATCTGGTCAAGCCGTTCGATCTCGACGAGCTCCGGGCGCGCGTCGCGGCGGTCTCGCGCCGCTATGCCGGCAATCCCAACCCGACGCTCTGGCTCGGCGACCTCGAGATCGACAAGGCGTCGCGGCGGATCCGGCGCGGCGACGAGACCATCGAGCTGACGCGACGGGAATGGGCGGTCCTGGACCTGTTGATGCAGCGCCCCGGGGCGGTCGTCTCGAAGGGCCGGCTCGAGGAGGCGCTCTACGACTTCGAGGCGGAAGTCGAGAGCAACACGGTCGAGGTTCACGTCAGCCGGCTGCGCAAGAAGCTCGGCCGCGACACGATCCGCACGCTTCGCGGGGTCGGATATCGGGTCGACCCGTCGTGAGCGGCGACTGGAGCCTGGCGCGGCGGCTCTCCGGAGCGCTGATCCTGGGAATCGCCGTGCTGTGGATCGCCGCCGTGCTGGCCGCGGTCGTGGTGGTCCGGCACGAGACCAACGAGGTGTTCGACAGCGCCCTGCAGGAGATGGCGCAGCGGCTGCTGCCGCTGGCGATCGACGATCTGCGGGATGACGACGACGATGGCCGGGAGATCGATCACGCGGCGGCCGTGCCGGAGCACGAGGAATACCTCGTGTATCAGCTTCGTGACGCCACGGGGCGGGTCCTGCTCCGGTCGCACGACGCGCCGCCGGAGCCTTTCCCGGTGCCGCTGCGCCCGGGTTTCACGGATGCCGAAGGCTGGCGGGCCTACACCGAACGCACCGCGGACGGCCGGCTCTACATCCAGGTGCTGGACCGCCAGACGCACCGTAGCGAGACCCTGCTGGAGTTCGTGGTCTGGCTGGTGGCGCCGCTGGCGCTGCTGATCCCGCTGGCCGGGCTGATCATCGTGCTGGCGGTCCGCCGCGTGCTGGCGCCGATCGCCGGCGTCCGGGAGGCGATCCGCGAGCGCGGCGGGTCCGATCTCGCGCCGATACCGGGCGACGGGATGCCGATGGAACTCGCCCCGATCGTCGACGACGTGAACCGGCTCATGCAGCGTCTGTCGAAAGCGCTCGAAAGCGAGCGGTCTTTCGCCGCCAACAGCGCGCACGAACTGCGAACGCCGGTTGCGGCCGCCCTGGCGCAGCTGTCGCGGCTGGCGGAGGAGACCAGGGGCTCGCCCGGTGCCGCGCGGGTGGACCGGATCGCCGACATCCTGCGCGGGCTCGCCCGAACCGTCGAGAAGCTGCTGCAGCTCGCGCGGGCGGAGGCCGGCATCGCCCTGCGGCGGGAGCCTGTCGACCTGGTACAGGTCGCCGAACTCCTGGTCGAGGAGTTCCGGCGCGACCGGCGATACGCCGACCGCGTCCGCCTCGACGTCCGGACCGACCAGGACGTGCTCGTCCTGACCGACATCGATGCGATCGCGATCGCGGTCCGCAACCTGATCGAGAACGCCCTGGTCCATGGCAGTGCCCGGGAACCGGTGATCGTGAGCGTGGCCCCCGACCGCTCGATCCGGGTGGTGAATGCCGGGCCGGCCGTCCCGCCCGAGCGGCTCGCGGTTCTGACCGGCCGGTTCGAGCGGGGGGCAGGCAAAGCGTCGGGCTCGGGGCTCGGCCTGGCGATCGTCGACAGCATCGTGCGCCAGGCCGGCGGCAGCCTCGAGCTGCGGTCGCCGGCACCCGCCCGGGACTCCGGCTTCGAGGCCGTCATCCGGCTTCCCGGATCGTCCTGATCCGGCTTCAGGTTCAGCTCAGCTTTCCCGGGCACTGTTCGCTCGTACCGGCCGGACGGCCGGAGCAACGAGCGAGGAGCGATCCGATGTCGAGCGACCGGCACGACGATTTCGAGAACCACGACGAGCGGGACGACGACGTCCACGGCCGCCGGGACGACGACGGCGAGAACGACCACGACCGCGAAGACGACGGCTTCGACGACAGCGACGACGACGTCATGACCGGCGACGACGCGGACGACCACCTGGACGGTGGGGTGGGCCGTGACGACATCCGCGGCCGCGACGGCGACGACGATCTGCACGGCGGCTTCGACGACGACGTCATCTACGGCAACCTCGGCTCCGACTTCCTGTACGGTGACGACGGGGCCGACGTGCTCTACGGCGGCCAGCACACGGACCGCGTCGAGGGCGGGGGCGGCGACGACCGGCTTTACGGGAACCTGGGCGACGACACCCTGGACGGCAGCGACGGCACCGACTGGCTGCATGGCGGCCAGGGCGACGACACGGTCTCGGGCGGCAACGGCGACGACGTTCTGAACGGCGGCCTCGGCAACGATCTGCTCGACGGCGGGGCCGGCGCCGACCGGTTCGTGTTCGGCGGCCTGTCGGGGAGCGACACGATCGCCGACTTCGATGTGACGGCGGGCGACCTGATCGTCCGGGCAGCGCTCGCGGGGGTGGGCCCCGCATCGGTCGCCGACCTCCTGGCGGCCGTCACGACCGACGCATCGGGAGACGCGGTCGTCGATTTCGGGGCCGGGCAGACGGTCACGCTGATCGGCGTCGCGCCGGGCGAGCTGTCCGCCGCCAGCTTCCAGCTTCTCTGACGGGCATCGGCGCCTGGACGGCCGCGACGGGGACGGCCGTTCAGGGGCTTCAGAACATCAGGTCGCGGAGCAGGGTGGGGATGTCCTGGATCCGGCCGAGCGCCCGTTTCAGGTCCGATCGCTGCTTGCGGGACAGCGGGGCGAGGTCGACCATCCGACTGGGCTTGAGGCCGGCCGCGATGTCGCGGCTCTGCTGGCCGAGGGTGAGGGATACCGCGAGCGCATGCGCCTCCAGCAGGGCCGTCAGGTCGCCTTCGCTGCCGATGCCGCGGGCGACTAGGCCGCCGATCCGCCTGCCGGTCGAACGCTCGACGACGCCGTGCCGGATCGCCAGCACGCGGGCCGCCGATGCCACCGGGAACAGGATGTGCTGCTTGAGGTCGAGACGGCCGTCCCGGGTCTTGATGGCGCCGAACATGGTGACCGGGTAGGCAGGGGAGGCGAGCCGCTCGCCCAGCAGCTTGGCGAAGGTCGGGCTCTCGCGGCCGCCGGCGTAGGCGTGCACGAAAAGGTTGTGACCGAGACCGAGCGCGCCGCAGACCGGTGCCGCGTCGAAGAAGATGTCGACGTTCAGCAGATCCTGTGGCCGCGACTGCCGGACCCAGCGGTCGACCCGGTCGGTCCACACCGCCAGCGAGCCGCGCCACTCGGCATTGCTCGCCATCACCCCGCCGTCGCAATACGGGATGCCGGCCCCGTCGAGGATCGTCGCCAGCCGCTCGCCGAGCTCGGCGAACCAGCGGTCCTCCGGGCCGTCCGGCTCGCCGCCCTCGAACACGATGGCGTTGTCCTGGTCCGGCACCAGCAGGCTCTCGCCCCGGCCGCCGGAGCCGAGCACCAGAACCGCGTAGCGACAGGGGGCCTCGCCGCGGCCGGCGGCCCGCATGGCGTCGGCCGCCAGCACGGTCGCACGCCGGGTCATCGAGCGGATTTCCTCGCTGACGATCTGGCAGACCAGGTGGGCGTCGACGGCCTCGGCCAGCAGCGAGCGCACGACCACCGGCAGGGTCGACCAGGCGAGCGCCAGGTCGGTCGTGGTGCCGGCCTGCTCGATCGCGTCGGCGAGGGCGATCGCCGGCCCGGCCCGCAGCTTGAGCAGATCGCGCGCCGAGACGACGCCGACCAGGGCGTCGCTGTCGGAGCGGACCCCGAGGTGCCGCGACCCGACCCGCCCCATCCGCCCGACCGCACGGTACAGGAAGGCGTTCTCGCGGATCGTGACCAGGGGCCTGGACCCGATCGCTCCGACGGTCTCATCGAGGGCTGCCGCCCCGCCGGCGGCGATGCGGCGCATGGCGTCGCGCTCGGTGACGATGGCGTATTCGGCGACGTCGAGGCCGGGCTGCCCGGTGGCGGTGACGAACACCGACGAGATCGTGCGCGCGACCATGAGGTCGATCGCCGCCTTCAGGGTGGTGTCCGGCGGCACCACCACCGGCGGATGCCCCATGATGTCGCCGACGCGGTGCCGGTACGGGTAGGTGTCGAAGCTCCCCAGGACCTCGTCGCGCGGCTCCCCGACCGGGGTCTCCCAGCCGGCGCTCTGCTGGCGTTCGAGTTCGCCGCCGAGCCGCCGGCAGGCGCGCTCGGCCTCGGCGAGGGTGCGGATGCCGCGGGCCTCGAGATGCGGCAGCAGGGCGATGAAGATCAGCCCGGCGGCCTCGGCGTCGCCGAGGGCGCGATGACGGTTGCGGGTCTCCAGGCCGAGCCAGGACGCCAGGGCGTCGAGCGAGTGACTGGCCAGCGACGGGGCCGCCACCGCGGCCAGCATCCTGACGCACAGCGCGCGGGGCTTGTCCCATGGCAACTGGCGACGCCGCGCCTCGTTGGCGAGCACGCTCAGGTCGAAGCCGACCGTGTGACCGATCAACACCCGGCCGTCCAGCTCTCGGATCAGGTCGTCCCACACTGCCGTCAGGGCCGGCGCACCGGCGACCGCCGCGTCGTCGATCCCGTGTATGGCGGTCGAGTCGGCCGGGATCGGCAGTCCGGGGTCGACCAGGCACTCCCGGGCCTGATCCTCGCGCAGCCGCGACCGTGAGATCGCGACCGTGCCGATCTGGACGATGTGGGCCCGGGCGGCGTCCAGCCCGGTCGTCTCGAGATCGATGGCGATCGCCTCCAGGGCGAACAGCGGGGTAGCACCGGTGTTGGCGGTCACGGCCTGCCTCCTCGCGGCGACGCGGGGCCCGGGCACCCGATACTGCCGCCGATCGCACAATTCTGGGCGGCGGCCCGCCGGCCGGCAATGATCCTGGTCAAGCGTTCGGCCGAATCGGGCCACGGGCGTTGCGGTGGCGCCGACGGCTGCGGTAGAACCCGCCGTCAATCGCAACCGACGGCGAGCCGCCCGATGGCCTCCTACCAGTACATCTACGTGATGAACGGTCTGTCCAAGACCTATCCCGGCGGCCGCGAGGTGCTGAAGGACATCCGCCTGTCGTTCCTGCCGGGCGCCAAGATCGGCGTGCTCGGCGTGAACGGCGCCGGCAAGTCGACGATCCTGCGGATCATGGCCGGGGTCGACAAGGAGTATGTCGGCGAGGCCTGGGCCGCCGAGGGCGCCACCGTCGGCTACCTGTCGCAGGAGCCGGAGCTCGATCCGACCAAGGACGTGCAGGGCAACGTCGTCGAGGGGCTGGGCCCGATCAAGGCGCTGATGGACCGCTTCAACGAGGTCAGCGCCCGGTTCGGCGAGGAACTGACCGACGACGAGATGAACGACCTGCTGGCCGAGCAGGGCGAGCTGCAGGAGAAGATCGACCACGTCGACGGCTGGGACATCGACCGCAAGGTCGAGATCGCCATGGACGCGCTGCGCTGCCCGCCCGGCGATGCCGACGTCACCAAGCTGTCGGGCGGCGAGCGGCGCCGGGTGGCGCTGGCCAAGCTGCTGCTGTCGCAGCCCGACCTGCTGCTGCTCGACGAACCGACCAACCACCTGGACGCCGACTCGGTGGCCTGGCTGCAGCGCACCCTGGCGGACTATGCCGGCACCGTGGTGACCGTGACCCACGACCGCTACTTCCTGGACGAGGTCGCCGGCTGGATCCTCGAGATCGACCGCGGCCGCGGCATCCCGTACGAGGGCAACTACTCCGGATGGCTGGTGCAGAAGCAGAAGCGGCTCGAGCAGGAGGGCCGCACCGAGGTCGCGCGCATGCGCACCCTGAACCAGGAACTGGAGTGGATCCGGCAGAGCCCGCGGGCCCGCCAGGCGAAGTCGAAGGCCCGTATCAACGCCTACGAGGATCTGCTGGCGCAGAACCAGGAGAAGGCGTCGGACACCGCCCAGATCGTCATCCCGGCCGGTCCGCGGCTGGGCGACGTGGTGCTGGAGGCCGACCACCTGTCCAAGGCCTTCGGCGACCGGCTGCTGATCGACGACCTTTCGTTCAAGCTGCCGCCGGGCGGCATCGTCGGCGTCATCGGCCCGAACGGAGCCGGCAAGACCACGCTGTTCCGGATCATCACCGGCCAGGAGAAGCCGGACGGCGGCAGCTTCCGGGTCGGCGAGACCGTGAAGCTCGGCTATGTCGACCAGAGTCGTGACACCCTGCGGGCCAACAAGACCGTGTTCGAGGAGATCTCGGACGGTCAGGACGAGATCGACCTCGGCCGCCGCAAGATGGCCAGCCGGGCCTATGTCGGGCTGTTCAACTTCAAGGGCAGCGATCAGCAGAAGAAGGTCGGCCAGCTGTCCGGCGGCGAGCGCAACCGGGTGCACCTCGCGAAGATGCTGAAGTCCGGCGCCAACCTGCTGATGCTCGACGAGCCGACCAACGACCTCGACGTCGACACCCTGCGGGCGCTGGAGGAGGGGCTGCTGGAGTTCGCCGGCTGCGCGGTGGTGATCAGCCACGACCGCTGGTTCCTGGACCGTGTGGCGACCCATATCCTGTCGTTCGAGGGCGACAGCCACGTGGAATGGTTCGAGGGCAACTACGAGGCCTACGAGGCCGACCGCAAGCGGCGCCTGGGCGAGGAGGCGTCGCAGCCGCACCGCATCAAGTACAAGCCGATCCGCCGCAGCTAGCCCTTCGTGGCTCGCTGCGCGAGCCCCTCAGGATGATGAACTAAATGTCGGAAACGATTGTTGTTCTGTCATCCTGAGGTGCCCGTCGCAAGGCGACGGGCCTCGAAGGATCAGGACTCCGACGACTTCAGCCGCGCCATGCGCTCGTTCAGCGCCTTGATCAGCGCCTTGACCTTGCCGCCGTTGCTTTGGATGACCGAGGCGTATTCCTGGCGCTGGGTGACGCTCATGCTCACCCCCTCGATCACCACGTCGACGACCTTGAAGGTGTCGCCCTGGCGGATCAGCCGCCATTCGACCTTCACATCGGGGCCGCCCTGCGGGTCGACGATGCGGCTGGGGACCAGGATGAACTGGCCGTCCTCGCGGCTGCCGTCGACCACCAGCTTCTGGCCGGAATAATCGTCGAAACGCGCCGTGTAGGTGTAGACGATGCTTTCCCTGAAGGCCGTCAGGTAGGCCTCGCGCTCCTCCGGCGTGGCCAGCGGCCAGTAGCGCCCGAGCAGGAACCGACCGATCCCCTCCATGTCGAAGGTCTCGCTCAGCAACTCGTCGAACCGGGCCCGCTTCGAGCTCGCGTCGCTGGACTTGTCGGTGACCAAGCCGAGGGCCCGATCCGCCAGCGTGTGGATGAACTTCTCAGGTGCCGGCGCCTCGGCCCGTGCGAACACGGGCACGGTCACCACCACCAGCACGATCGCGAGAATACGCGCGAACGCCATGTGACAACCCCCGTTCGTGATGCCCTGCTCAGCTCGACGGCGACTTCGGCCGCGCGTTCTCAGCCGGCTGACCGCCCGGGACGTACTGCTCGAACTCCCCGGACGTGCCGTTCGGCCGTCCCGCGCCGAGCGGCGGAGTCCCATTGCTGATCAGCGCGTCGCGGCGCTGCTTGTATATCGTGCGGACGCGGGCGTAGTAGTCCACCGACGTCTGCTTGATCTCGTTGATGGCCGCGAAATTCCGCGCCCTGAAATCGACCGCACCGGCGACACGCCGGGAGACCTGGATCCTGGTCTTGTCGGAGTCGCGGTCGAGCGGGCCGTCGCCGATGTAGTTGATCGGGTCGAGGAAGTGGTCGACCACCAGGCCGACGGTGTCGCGCGCGTTGGACGGCCCGAGCAGCGGCAGGACGATATACGGGCCGTCGCCGGCCCCGTAGACCGCCAGGGTCTGCCCGAAATCCTCGTCGCGGTGCTCGAGCCCGAGCCCGGTGGCATTGTCGACGAAGCCGAAGAAGGGAGAATTCGCGACGAAACGGGAAGCCGTCACGCCGGCTGCGTCCCAATCGCCCTGGAACATGTCGTTGGCCAGGATCACCGGGGTCTTCAGCCAATCCAGGAAGCTGCGCACCATGTCCCGCACGGGATCCGGCACCGCCTCCTTGTAGAGGTAAGCGGTAGGCTGCAGGACGAAGATGTCGACGGTATCGTTGACCGCGAACACCATCCGGTTCGCCGGCTCGATAGGGTCGTAGACCTCCCCCGGCTCAAGTTCGCCCTGACCGGCACAGCCGGCAAGCAGACCCGTCGCGACTACCGCTGCCGTGACCGAACGACGCATCCGACAAAGCCCCATTTTCGCCTGCGCGAGCCGCGTTTCTACGCTCTGACGCCAGAGGCGGAGATCAGCAGAGCACAGATTTCCGCTTGCTGCTGATCACCTCAGGCGCCGATTTGAGGTAGCACAGTGCCGCCGCGGATGCCAGTCGACGCCACGCCACGGGGTCGTGCTTCGGCGCGGGTGTTGCAAAAATATCGCGATTTGCCGCGGTTTCGGGCGTTGCGGGATCAGCGGACCCGCTGCGCCATGGCGTGCGCCTTGCGCTGCCATTCGACGGCCCCGACGGCGCGATAGAGCCGGCCGGCCTGGACCAGCAGGGCGGTCGCCGTGGCATTGTCGACGTTGACCGCCAGCAGGCCGATCAGCAGGGCCGCGTCGGCCTCGGAGAGCCGGTCGCCGACGCTCTGGAACTGGATGCGCGCCTCGGCATAGGCCTGCTGGGCCTGGGGCAGCCGCCCGAGCGACGATTCCAGGTCGCCGATGGCCCGCAGGGCCGAGGCTTCGCCGTGCGCGTCCTTCAGCGTCTGGTACATGCTGCGCACCTGGGCGAAGTTCACCCGGGCCCGGTCGTGGTTCTCCATCAGCATGTCGACCTGGCCGAGGTCCATCAGGGCCTGGGCGGCGTCGCGGGCGCCGCCGGCGTTCTGATAGTGGCCGTAGGCCTCCTTCAGGATCTCGCGGGCGCTGCGTTTCTGGCCGCGGGCGATATCGACATGGCCCCGGCCCTTCTGGGCGTCGGCGGTGATCAGCAGATCCTCCGAACTCTTGCTCTGGGCGATCACCCGGTCGAACACCAGGCGCGCCTCCTCGATGTTCCCGGCGATCCGCTCCATCTCGCCGAGGCCGATCATCAGCCGCGATTCGTTGTCCTTGTCGCCGGACTCCACGAACAGATTGCGCGCGGTGTTGCCGTTGGCCCGGCCCCAATCGAAGCGGATATGGCAGCGCCGCGAATCGCCGCGGCCGGCGATCAGCCCGCTGCTGCCGACCCGCCGGCCGGCCTGCTTGAAGCGCTGGGCGGCCTCCAACGCCATTTCGCGAGCCTCGGTCGGACGCTGCATCTTGCGGTACCCGTCCGACATCACCAGGCGCACCAGACCCTCGCCGACGTAGTCGCCGGTCCGGCGGTACAGGGTCAGGGAACGCTCGAACCGGTTCTGGGCCTCGGCCGCATTGCGTTCCAGCCGGTACATCTCGCCGCGGCCGTACAGCGCATGCGCCTCGCCGATCCGGTCGCCGACCTGGGTCAGCAGGAACCGTGCCTGGTCGAAATTGCCCGCCGCGTCCTCGTTCCGGCTGAGCCGGGCGCTGGCCTCGCCGAGCCCGAGATAGGCCGAGCCTTCGCCGAATCGGTCGTTCTCGCGGCCGAACATGCCGCGGGATTCCTCGAAAGCCTGCCGCGCGGCCTCGTAACCGCGGCGCGAAAGCGCCAGATGGCCGAGCGCCAGGGTCGCGTTCGCCGCGCCGCGGTTGTCCTTGCCGGACGTGAAGCGGCTCAGCGACTCCTCGTAGAGCCGGGCGGCATCGTCGAACTCGCCGCGCTCGGCCGCCAGATTGCCCTGGCTGAGTTTCACGGTCGCCTCGAGCAGTTCCTGCTTGGCCTCGCGGGCGAGCGATGCCGCCTCGCCGAAGTTCTTGCGGGCATCGTCGGGCAGGCCGCAGATCCGGAAGCCCTCGCCCTGCGCCCACAGCCGACCGGCCATGGCCGCGGGACCGGTCGACAGGATGCCGCCGGACCGCATGGCCTGGACGCCGCCGCTGCGCTTGATCCCCCGGCTGATCCACCAGTCCAGAATCAGGGCGCAGAGGCCGACGATCCCGACGACACCGGCCAGCAGCGCCTGGTAGTTCGCCGGTTTGCCGATCGAGAAGATGTAGCTCACCCCCACCGCGGCCGCCGTCAGCAGCAGAATCGTGAAGCGGCGCTGCCAGGTCCCGAGGCGGCCCCGTCGCCGTGCACTCCGGATCGCTTTCACGATTCGCGCCCTAACGTGATTTTCGTCGCCTTCGGGGAAATCGCCCCGACTCGGTCGGCACTGCGGGATTATCCGCGATTTGCCGGGGGGCTCCAACCCTGGCCGCTCGCGCGACGGTAGATCGGTCGCAGCAGTACGGGTAGCAGATAGATCGGAAACTGCAGCAGCGCCAGGAAAAGGAAGCTGTCCGGGTCGAAAGCCGCTGGCGCCGAACCCAGGACCAACGCCATGTTCCGGTTGCCGCAGGCCAGCGCCAGCGTGGTCGCGGCGCGCGCGCCGGCAAGGTTGAACACCAGCCATCCCAGGGCCTGCATGCCGAGGCTGGCACCGAACACCAGGGCCAGCAGTCCGGCCACGCGGACCGGTTCGGTGAGCGCAGCCGCGGTGACGCCGTCCAGCACGGCGACCGCGAACAGCAGCATGACCAGCACGAATCCGCCGTCGATCGCCGGGGCGTGACGCTGCAGGCGCGCCGGTCCGGCCAGCCGGCGGATCGCGGCCGCCGCCGCGCCCGTGCCGGCCAGCAACAGGGCGAGCCGGATCATCAGGGCGGTCGGGCCGATGTCGAGTTCCAGGCCGAGCAGCGCGAACACCAGCGGCGGCAACGTCACCGGCACCAGCAGGCCGGCCGCCGTGGTGACCGTCAGGGCGAGGGCGCCGTCCAGACCCACCAGCGTGGCGATCGCCGGCACCGAGATCAGCGGCGGCGACGCCGACCACACCACGAGCGCGACCGCGATGCCGGGCGCCAGGTCGAGCATCGACGCGGCGGTGAATCCGAGCAGCGGCGACGCCAGCAGCACGAAGCCGACCGCCGGCACCACAAGCTGCGGTCTGCGCAGGGCGCCGACGACGCCGGCCGGGTCGAGTCGCAGCAGCGACAGCGTCAGCATCGCGGCGATCGCCGGCACCAGCAGCGGTCGCGCGGCGGCCGCCATGTCCGGTATGGCGAGACCGAGGAACACGCCGGCCGCCAGGCACTCGGTCCCGCGTTTGCCGAACCAGGACAGGATGGCCATCATGGGCGGCGCTCCGCGGAGGGCGGGCGCGGAATGGCCAGGACGGGAGGTGGCGGCGTGGCGGGCATCGACGACGAGGGCTGGTTCGACTCGGGGCGGGCGGTCGTTCGGCCGGACTGGATCGACTACAACGGCCACATGAACGTCGGTTACTACCTCGTGGCGTTCGATCTGGCGACCGAGGCGGTGTGCGTCCGTCTCGGCGTGGGCGAAGACTATCGGCGCCGGGCGGACGCGTCGATGTTCGTCGTGGAGGCCCATCTGACCTACGATCGCGAGGTGGTGGAGGGCGCGCCGCTGGCGTTCCGGTCGAGGATCGTCGACTTCGACGCCAAGCGGTTCCACCTGCTGCACCGCATGTTCCACGCCGACCAGGGCTTCCTGGCCGCGACCAACGAGCTGATGTGCCTGCATGTCGATCTCGGGCAGCGCCGGTCGGCGCCGTTTCCCGACGATGCGATGGCGAAGGTCCGCCAACTCGGCGAGGACCATGCCCGGTTCGCGCCGACCGGCGGGGTCGGCCGCGCCATCGGCATACGCCGGCGATGACCGCGCGGTCGGATTTCGGTTAAGGTTCCCCTGAACGGGACGCCCGGCGGAGTCGGTGGGGCGAGGCGTCCACGGAGGCGCCTGCATGGAGTCCGGTCCAGAGCTCGACGACGCGCGAGAGAAGGCCGAGAGCGCGCTTCGCCACATGGCTGTTCTGGGGATCCCGCCCACGCCCGACAACTTCGCGGTCTGGTTCGCCTATGCCGGCGGCGGCGACCCGCATCTCCGGCGGACCATCGACATCCTGATGGACAACGGCCAGGAGTTCGACGAGATCCGCAACGCCGAACTGCACGCCCGCTTCGTGCTGCCGACCTACCGCACCAGCGCGGTCGACACAGTGGCCGACGACCTGCACGCCGTGGCCGGACGGCTCTCGCACACGGTCGGGCATGCCGGTGCCGGCGCCCGGCGCTACGGTGACGCCCTGTCCGACGCCTCCGACGCGCTGGTCCGGTCGGAGGCCGAGGACCTGGAGGTCCGCACGCTGGTCAGCGGCCTGATGCAGGAAACCCGGGTCATGGAGGCCAGCAACGCGCAGCTGCGCGAACGTCTCGAGCAGTCGTCGAGCGAGATCGCGCACCTGCGCGAGACCCTCGAGGAGACCCGCCGCGAGGCGTCAACCGACGGTCTCACCGGGATCGCCAACCGGATGCGCTTCGAGCGCGAGCTGCGGACGGCCGCCGCGGCCGCCATGGAGCGCGGCGCCACGCTGTGCGTGCTGATGGCCGACATCGACCACTTCAAGGTCTTCAACGACACCCACGGCCACGCGGTCGGCGACCAGGTGCTGCGGCTGGTCGCCCGGGTGCTGAGCGATGCCGTGCGCCCCGGCGACCTGGTGGCGCGCTACGGCGGCGAGGAGTTCGCGGTGGTCCTGCCGGATTGCGAGCTGGAGGAGGCCGGCCGGATCGCCGAGCGGATCCGCGATCGGATCGGCCACAAGCATGTGGTCCGGCGCAGCAGCGGCGCCGACTTGGGGGCGGTCACGCTGTCGCTCGGGGTCGCCGCCTACCGCTTCGGGGAGCCGATCGCCCAGGCGGTCGAGCGGGCCGACACCGCCCTCTACCGGGCCAAGCAGGGCGGGCGCAACCGGGTGGTCGCGATCGACGATCCGCCGACGGCGGCCGCCGGAAACTGAGCTCGGCTAGGGCCGGCCGGCGGCGTCGGCGAGCATCCGCAGCCCTTCGCCCTCGACCGCGTAGGGCAGCCAGCTTCCCTTGCGGACCAGGCCGAGCCGCTCGTAGAACGCGCGCGCCCGGTTGTCGGTCTTGACCGCCAGCTCGAGCCGGGAGCAGCCGGCCTCGACCGCCTTGCCGGCCAGCGCCGCCATCAGCCGCCGGCCGATGCCGGCGCCCTGGCGGTCGGGATCCACGTAGAGATCCTCGATATACAGGTTCGGGCGGCCGGCCCAGGTCGAATAGGTGAAGTAGTACAGCGCCAGCCCGACCGCCTCGCGGCGGTGCGACGCCGGGTCGACCGACTCGGCCAGCAGCGCGTGGAAGCGCGGGGCCGGGCCGAAGCCGTCCCGCAGCAGGTCCTCCGGGCTCGACCGCACATATCCGGCGGCGTCCTGCACCTCGGCGAGACGCCGGATCAGGTCCAGCAGAGTGGCGACGTCGCCGGCTTCGGCCGGCCGCAGTTCGATGGTCATGGCGGCGCACGGTAGAGAGTTGCTGCCTTGGCCTGCAAGGCCGCTTTCAACCCTCAAGAAGAGTCGTTATGCTGCAATGGCTTACCTCGCCGGTCCGGAGCCTCCGACCGCCATGCTGAAGTCACTTGTCGGCCGTCCCATCGCGGGATTGAAGCGGCTGGTCCGCAACGACCAGCTCGTCATCAGCGTGGCTGCGCTGGTGGTCGGGCTCGCGGCCGCCGCCGGCGCGGTCGGATTCCGCGAGTCGATCGCCCTGGTGCAGTGGCTGTTCCTCGGCTTCGAGCACGAGCTGGTCGCCAGCGGTGCCCGCGAGACCGATCGCTGGCGGATCCTGCTGGCGCCGGTGGCGGGCGGTCTGGTGGTCGGGCTGATCATGCGGTGGTTCATGCCCGGCGGGCGACCGCAGGGCGTGGCCAATGTGATCGAGGCGAGCGCCCTGCGCGCCGGCCGGATGTCGGGCCGGCAGGCGGCCGGGGCAGCCGCCATGAGTGCCGTGTCGATCGGATCCGGCGCCTCGGTCGGCCGCGAGGGCCCGGCCGTGCATCTGGGCGCGGCGATGGCCAGCTTCATCGGCCGTCCCCTGCACCTGACCCGCTCGCAGTCGCGCACCCTGCTGGGCTGCGGGGTGGCGAGCGCGGTCGCGGCCTCGTTCAACGCCCCGATCGCCGGGGCGTTTTTCGCGCTCGAGGTGGTGATCGGCCACTACGCCCTGTCGGCCTTCGCGCCGATCGTCATCGCCTCGGTGACCGGCACCATCGTGTCGCGCATGTGGTTCGGCGACTTCCCGGCGTTCCGGCTCGGGCATCACGAGATCGTCTCGTTCCTGCAGTTCCCGGCCTTCGCGTTGCTCGGCGTGGTCTGCGCGGTCGCGGCGATTGCGCTGATGCGGCTGACCGCCATGGTCGAGCGCCAGTCGGTCGAGCTGCCGGGCCCGCGCTGGCTGCATCCCGCCGCCGCCGGCGTGGTCGTCGGCATCGTGGCGCTGTGGTACCCGGAGATCCTGGGGGTCGGCTACGAGGCCATGGATACCGCGCTGAAGGAGCAGTACGGCTTCCAGCTGCTGGTCACCCTGGCGGTGCTGAAGATCCTGATGACGGCGCTGTGCCTGGGGGCCGGCTTCGGCGGCGGCGTGTTCTCGCCGTCGCTGTTCATCGGTGCGATGGTCGGCGGCGCCTTCGGCGTGGTCGCCACCCACCCGTTTCCGGAGCTGTCGTCCGGCCACGGCGCCTACACGATGATCGGCATGGGGGCGGTCGCCGGCGCCGTGCTGGGCGCGCCGATCTCCACAATCCTGATCGTCTTCGAGCTGACCAACGACTACCGCCTGACCATCGCGGTGATGGTCGCGGTGGTGATCGCGTCGCTGATCACCCGGGTCTGGCACGGCCCGTCGTTCTTCGCCGACCAGCTCAAGCGCCGCGGGCTCGATCTGCAGGGCGGCCACGACATGGCGGCGCTGCGCAGCTTGAAGGTGCACGACCTGATGCGCCAGGACCACGTCACGGTGTCGCCCGAGGCCACTCTCGACACCCTGCGCGACCGGCTGCGCCAGGCGCCGCTGAACGAGCTGTTCGTGGTCGACGGCGACGACCGGCTGGTCGGGACCATCACGCTCGCCGAGCTCGGCGAGGTGGCGTTCGACGTCAGCCACGACCGCGAACTGTGCGCCGACAATCTGGCCCGCCGCTCGCCGCCGGTGCTGGCGATGTCCGACGACCTGCAGAAGGCGATCCGCCGGTTCGCCGAGGTCGACGAGGGCCTGCTCGGCGTGGTCGACGACGGCGACGGCTCCCGCCTGATGGGCTGCCTGCACGAGCGCGACGTGATGCGGGCCTACAACACGGCGCTGGTGAACCTGCGGAAGGAGGAGCACGGGGAGACGATGTGAGGGGGCGGCGCCCCGCCCTGAGCGCGGAGGCGGCGAGGGCCGCAGGCGCGACGTTTCCGGTGGCGGATGGACATGGCTCCAATCGATCCGGAGCGACAGCTCGGCAGTCGATGAGCCGGATGTGTCCGGGGCTGAAGCGACATCCGCCGCGCCACCGCGGGCCATGCCCGACCGCCGATGTTGGACCGCCGCACCTGCGGCGCGGTCAGCCTCCCGCCGTGCCTGAGCCATCGGCAGTCGTTGTCGGCGCCTCCATCTCGGCGAGCTTGTCGGCGCAGAGCTCGGCAGAGCCGTCCACGGGTTCTTCCATGCCGGCCAACGTCACCCAGCCGCCGTCGGCGACGAAGTCGTCCCGGCTCCAGGAATCGGCCTCCTTGAGCTCGGCCAGTTGGGCGCCCGCATTCGGGCCGCTCATGAACTTCTCGACGCATACGGAGGCGGCCAGCTCCGTCCGTGCCTCTTCCGCGGCGGTCTCCGCCATCTGCCGAGCGGAACCGCCGGTGACCCAGCCGCCGGCGGTAAAGCCGAGAATCATGACGACCACGGCGGTGCCGGCGCACGACCAGAACCACAGGGCTTTCGAAGGCTGGAAGTTGCTCCAGCGAGTGGTGATGTTGTTGTCCGCCATCGTATGCCTCCTGGCTTTTGTCCTTGTTGTCACCCCGGCAGCTGATCGAGCACCCCAATCGCGACACGTAGGTGCCACTCGGTCCGGAGGCGGGAATACCACCGGCGCGCGCCCTGTCATCGCTGCTCAGGCCCGGCTTAGGTCGTTGCAGCAGGCAAGTGCTTCTGAGCGTTTCCAGGAGCACCCCTGTTTCGGCAATGCCGGCCGTCCTTGCTGTCTGCCGTCCCTGGCTGATCAGATTTCAGCTCTTATGAGTACAGGGGATATAATAAACGGGGTGACAATGTGATGTTTAAAACACATTGCTGCCACATTTCAAATGACGATATCGCAAATATTTGCCACGTATAATGCTCATGAAAAGTACGATTGACTATATTGTTTCTGTAGCATTACTAGTCTCTGTCATGCCGTCGGCCGGTTGGGGTGGATGCCCCGCTATGCAGCGCGGCACGTAACGGCGTCCGTCACCCGGCCGGCCGCGCGTCGCGGCTGGCGGCGATGCGGGATGCAGGCCGATTTTGCCCCTGGGCCGTCGCCGCCCGCATGTTATATCCGGGGCATGGCCGATCTGTTCTCCAATCGTTCCGACCCGCGCGACCCGGATCCCCGCGATCCCGCGGCGCTGCCGCCGGCACCGCCGATCCACGCGCCGCGGCCCGACAGCTACCTCTCCGGGCTCAACCCGGCCCAGCGCAAGGCGGTCGAGGCGCTCGACGGGCCGGTGCTGGTGCTGGCCGGCGCCGGCACCGGCAAGACCCGGGTGCTGACCACCCGGCTCGCCCACCTGCTGGCCATGGGCAAGGCGCGACCGTGGAACGTGCTCGCGGTGACCTTCACCAACAAGGCCTCGCGCGAGATGAAGGAGCGGGTCGCCCGGATCGTCGGACCGGCCGCCGAGCAGGTCTGGCTCGGCACCTTCCACGCGCTGGCCGCCCGCATCCTGCGCCGGCACGCCGAAGTGGTCGGCCTGCGCTCAAACTTCACCATCCTCGACGCCGACGACCAGGTCCGCCTGCTCAAGCAGGTGCTGCAGGCCGAGAGCATCGACGACAAGCGCTGGCCGGCCCGCGTGGTGATGGGCGTCATCCAGCGCTGGAAGGATCGCGGCCAGGGGCCCGACAAGGTCGGCGTCGCCGAGGCCGGCGACATGGCCGGCGGCCGGCTGCAGGAGGTCTACCGGCAGTACCAGGAGCGGCTGATCACGCAAAACGCCGCCGATTTCGGCGACCTGATGCTGCACAACCTGACCCTGTTCCAGACCCGGCCGGAGATCCTCAAGGACTACCAGGAGCGGTTCCGCTACCTGCTGGTCGACGAATACCAGGACACCAACGTCTGCCAGTACCTGTGGCTGCGGCTGCTGGCCCAGGGCCACCGCAACATCTGCTGCGTCGGCGACGACGACCAGTCGATCTACGGCTGGCGCGGCGCCGAGGTCGGCAACATCCTGAAGTTCGAGACCGACTTCCCGGGCGCCACCGTGGTCCGGCTCGAGCAGAACTACCGCTCGACCTCGCGCATCCTGGCCGCCGCCTCCGGCGTGATCGCCAACAACGAGGGCCGGCTCGGCAAGACCCTGTGGACCGAGGGCGACCACGGCGACAAGGTGGTGGTCCGCGGCGTCTGGGACGGCGAGGAGGAGGCCCGCGTCGTCTGCGACCGGGTCGAGGACTTCCAGCGCAGGGGCGTGGTGCTGAACCAGATGGCGGTGCTGGTGCGGGCGGGCTTCCAGACCCGCGAGTTCGAGGAGCGGCTGATCACGCTGGGCATCCCGTACCGGGTGGTCGGCGGCGCCCGGTTCTACGAGCGCAAGGAGATCCGCGACGCGGTCGCCTATCTGCGGGTCATCCACCAGCCGGACGACGACATGGCGTTCGAGCGCATCGTCAACACCCCGCGCCGCGGCATCGGCGACACCACGATCCGGGCCGTGCACGGCTATGCCCGGGCCCAGGGCCTGTCGCTGACCCGGGCGGTCGACGCCCTGGTGCAGACCGACGAGCTGCCGGCGGCGGCGCGCCGCAATATCCGGGCGCTGATGGAGGCGTTCGGGCGCTGGCGCGAGGCGGCGCAGGTCGAGGCGCTGCCCGACCTGGTGCGCATGGTGCTGGACGAGTCGGGCTACACCGAGGCGCTGCAGAGGGACCGCTCGCCGGAGGCGCCGGGCCGGCTGGAGAACCTCAAGGAACTGGTCACCGCGCTCGAGGAGTACGAGACCCTGGGCGGCTTCCTGGAGCACATCAGCCTGGTGATGGAGAACGCCGACGACCCGGCCGAGGCCAAGATCAGCCTGATGACCCTGCACGCCGCCAAGGGGCTGGAGTTCGACGTGGTGTTCCTGCCGGGCTGGGAGGAGGGGCTGTTCCCGAACCAGCGCGCGCTCGACGAGAACGGCGCCGCCGGCCTGGAGGAGGAGCGGCGGCTGGCCTATGTCGGACTGACCCGGGCCCGCAGGTCGGTGGAGATCGTGTTCGCCGCCAACCGCCGGGTGCACGGGCTGTGGCAGAGCGCGATTCCGTCGCGCTTCGTCTCCGAGCTGCCGGGCGAGCATGTGGAGATCATCTCCGAGGCCGGCCTGTACGGCGCCACCGGCGGTCACGGCTCGGGAGCCTATGGGGGCGGCGGCTACGGCTCGGGTGGCTACGGGGGTGGCAGCTATGGCGGGCGGCGCGACGGCTTGACCTTCGACCGCGACGAGGGCGCCGGCAGCTTCGGGGCGGCGCGCGGCAGCCGGTGGGATTCCGCCGGCGGGGTCGCCGGCCGCGGGCCCGGCTACATGCGGCGCGGCGGCGGCAGCATCCGCAGCCGCGCGCCGACCATCGACGGCGAGGGCTACACCGTCGACCGCTCGAAGCCGTCGCGCTACGCCGTCGACGACCGGGTGTTCCACCAGAAATTCGGCATGGGCACGGTCAAGGCCGTTGACGGCGACAAGCTGGAGATCGAGTTCGACCACGCCGGGGTGAAGAAGGTGGTCGAGACCTTCGTGTCGACCCCGTGATGCCGGCAACGCGGAGACCCTGCGCATGACCACGCCGCTGTGGCGGATCGCCCTGACCGCGCCCGCCCGCGCCGCCGATGCGCTTTCGGCCGCGCTCGAGCCTTATGTGAGCGCGCTGACCGCCATGGAGGATGCGCCCGGCGGCACCTGGTCGATCGAGGGGTTGAGCGAGGGCGAGCCGGAGCGGCCGGCGATCGTCGCGGCCCTGGCGATCGCCGCCGCCACCGTCGGCACGCCGCCGCCGGACACGGTGATCGAGCCGCTGCCCGAGGTCGACTGGCTGGCCCTGAACCGGCAGTCCTTCCCGCCGATCCGCGAGGGCCGGGTCTGGGTGCGCGGCAGCCATGTGAGCGAGAAGCGGCCGGCGGCGTCGATCGAGCTGGTCGTCGACGCGGCGCGCGCCTTCGGCTCCGGCAGCCACGCGACCACGGCGCTGTGCCTGCGCGCGCTGCAGGACGAGCTTCGCCGCAGCCGGCCGCGGCGGATCCTGGACCTGGGCTGCGGCTCCGGAATCCTGGCGATGGCGGCCGCCAAGCTGCTGCCGACGGCGCGCGTGGTGGCGGTCGACCTGGATCCGGTTTCGGTGGCCACGGCGGCGGAGAACGCCAGGCTGAACCGCACCGCCACCCGCATCCGCACCGGCACCTCGCGCGGCTGGCGCTCGCGGCTGGTGCAGGGCGCCGCACCCTACGACCTGGTGCTGGCCAACATACTGGCAGGACCGCTGTGCGCCATGGCGCCCGAACTCGCCCGCGGGCTGGCGGCGGGCGGGCGGGCGATCCTGTCGGGGCTCATGACCGACCAGGAGGCCCGGGTGATCGCCGCGCACCGGGCCCAGGGCCTGCGGCTGATACGGCGGTACCGCCGGGACGGCTGGAGCGCGCTGGTTCTCGGATAGCGCCCCATCCTCGAAGGAAGTCGTCCCCGAAAGAAATCGGCCGGCGACCTTGCGGTCGCCGGCCGTTCCACGCGCCGGAATACCTAACTGGGGGGAGGGGAGGAGGTCAGGCGGCCCAGCGCGAGTCGTTGGCGGCTGCCGGCACAACGGCCGGGGCCAGATGCGGTTCCGCGGCATGACGGGTCGTCGGGCGATCCCCCAGTGCCAGTGAAGTGGTCGCGATCGCCTGCGCCCGGTCGGTATCGATCCGGCGGATGATGCCGGCGGCGAAGGCGGCGCGGTCGAGGCCGATGTCGGCCATCAGCCGCGCGTCGAGCTCGCTCAGCTCGGCCAGGGCCCGGCGCTTGCGCAGCCAGGCGCCGAGGCCGGCGAACAGGCGGGACGTCACGCTGCGCGTGCCGCGGGACAGGGCCCGGGCGACGTAGGCGTCACGGGCGCGGCGCGCCTCGATGAAGAGGGCCAGCGCATCGACCGGGGCGCCGTTCAGCGCTCTGTCGGTCAGGAAAGTGTCGGTCGTCATTTCAGTCTCTCCGAGAATGGGTCTCGGACCTTGGGCGAAGTCTGTCGTCTAGGGTCCGTCATGTTGACGGGATAATTGGGACCTGCCGGCGCGCGCGCCCAGCAGCGGTTTTGCAGCGCAGCATTGCGCCCGATGCATGGATAGCGTCCCCTGCCATGTGTCTGGCGGGACGCTTGCCCCGAAAAGATGCGCCCCTCCGGGGAGGGGCGCATCCGTAGGTAGGAGTCTAGGGAATGAAGCCGGTCCGTCTGGCGGGAGGATCCGGCTGAACCGAACCGCCTCAGGCGGCCCGGAACCTCGAATTGGCGTTCGCGACCGACGGCAGGGATGGATCGTGGGCGGACCAGCGCGCCTCGGTGGCACGGGCGGCCAGTTCCACGACCTGCCGACGCGCGATGCCGAGATCGGCGAGCACGCGGTCGTCCACGTCGACCAGGGAACGCCGGCGCGGACGGTGGACAGCGAAGAAGGAACGAATGGCGCGGGTCAGGGTTCCCAACCGGACGTCACGGTCGACCACGCCCTGTCCGGCGCGGTCGAGGTCGGTCACGGATTCCAGGGAGGCCTCGCGGGAGGCGACGTAGCGATCGAGCCAGCCGCTGGTCGTCGGGTTCATCATGGCCTGCTCCGTATCGCGGGCGCCGTCGCAGTTCCTTCGCCGGGCACCATTGATGTCACTACGAAACCCCACATAAGAGCGCCTATCGCGCCTGGAAAGAGCAAATGCGGCCGTGGCGTATGACGTTTTTGCATGGCTCTGCGACGCTGCGCGCGGGGCTGCGCCTAGCCTTTGGTTAGGTGGTTGATATTTCGACGATACTCGTCGGGACGAGCTATTCGCCGATCAGCGCGAACCAGTCGTCCTCGGTCAGCGTCCGGACCCCCAGCGCCTCGGCCTTGGCGGCCTTCGAGCCGGCGTCGGCGCCGACCACCACATAGTCGGTCTTCTTCGAGACCGAACCTGCGACCTTGGCGCCCAGGCTTTCGGCCCGCGCCTTGGCCTCGTTGCGGCCGACCCGGGCCAGGGTGCCGGTGAACACCACGGTCTTGCCGGCGACCGGCGAGTCGGCGGCGACCGGGGCCGCGAACGGCTCGATGGTCAGCTCGCCGGCCAGGTCGTCGAGAACCTCCCGGTTGTGCGCCTCGGCGAAGAAGTCGGTGAGATCCTTGGCGACCGCCGAGCCGATCTGGTCGATGTTGACCAGGTCGGCGTAGGCCTCGCTCTCCGGGTCGTGCGCCGCGGCGAGCGCGGCGCGCAGGGCGTCGAGCGTCCCGTAGTTGATGGCCAGCAGCCGGGCGGTCGCCTGCCCGACCTGGCGGATGCCGAGGGCGTAGACGAAGCGATCGAGCCCGATGACCCGGCGGTTCTCGATCGCCGCCAGCAGGTTGTCGGTGGAGAGGGTCTTCGTCCCCTTCTCGCCGATCAGCAGGTTCCGGTGGGCCTTCAGGCGGAAGATGTCGCCGGGCCGCCTGATCAGGCCGTCGCGCCAGAACGCCTCGATCTGCTTCGAGCCCAGGCCCTCGATGTCGAAGGCGTCGCGGCTGACGAAGTGCTTCAGCCGTTCGACCGCCTGGGCCGGGCAGATCAGCCCGCCTGTGCAGCGCCGGATCGCCTCGCCCTCGGGGCGCACGGCGTCGGAACCGCATTCCGGGCAGGTCTCGGGGAACACATACTCGACGCTGCCGGCGGGACGCTTCTCGGTCAGGACCCGCACGACCTGCGGGATGACGTCGCCGGCGCGCTGGATCACCACGGTGTCGCCGACCCGGATGTCCTTGCGCCGGATCTCGTCCTCGTTGTGCAGCGTCGCGTTCGACACGGTCACGCCGCCGACCTTGACCGGCTCCAGCCGGGCGACCGGGGTCAGGGCGCCGGTGCGGCCGACCTGGATCTCGATGGCCTTCAACTCGGTCTCGGCCTGCTCGGCCTTGAACTTGTGGGCGATCGCCCAGCGCGGCGCCCGGCTGACCATGCCGAGCCGTTGCTGCCAGTCGAGCCGGTTGACCTTGTAGACCACGCCGTCGATGTCATAGGGCAGGGCCGACCGGCGGGCGCCGATGTCGGCATACACCGCCAGCGCCTCGTCGACCGAACCGCAGAGCTTCGACAGCGGGTTGGTGGTGAAGCCCCAGGCCTCCAGCCTCTGCAGGAACCCCCAGTGGGTGTCGGCGAAATCCTCGCTGACCTCGCCCCAGGAATAGGCGAAGAACCGCAACGGGCGGGATGCGGTGATCGCCGGGTCGAGCTGGCGCAGCGAGCCGGCGGCGGCATTGCGCGGGTTCGCGAAGATCTTGCTGCCGGCCTTGGCCTGGCGGTCGTTGAGGGCGACGAAGTCGTCCTTGGTCATGTAGACCTCGCCGCGGACCTCCAGCACCGCCGGCACCCCGGCCGGCAGTTCGGTCGGGACGTCGTCGAGGGTCTCCAGGTTGCGGGTGATGTTCTCGCCCTCGGTGCCGTCGCCGCGGGTGGCGCCGACGGCCAGCCTGCCGTCGACATAGCGGATCGACGCCGACAGCCCGTCGATCTTGGGCTCGGCGACCAGCGCCACCTCGTCGGCTTCGCCGAGGCTCAGGAACCGGCGCACGCGGCGCTCGAACTCGCGCACGTCCTCGTCGTCGAAGGCATTCGACAGCGACAGCATCGGCCTGGCGTGGCGGACCTTGGCGAAGCCCTCGGCCGGACCGGGCGCCACCCGCTCGCTCGGGCTGTCCTCCAGCTTGAGGTCGGGGAACCGGGCCTCGATCGCCTCGTTGCGCCGCCGCAGGGCGTCGTATTCGGCGTCGGTCAGGACCGGGGCGTCCTCGACGTGGTATTGCCGGTCGGCGTCGGCGATGGCGTCGGCGAGGCGGCGCAGTTCGGCCTTGGCCTCGGCATCGCCCAGGGCCTCGACCGGCTTGTCGGCGATGTCGGCATCGGTGGTCATCGTCGGCTTCCCGTCTCCACCCGGATCCGCTTCACGGCCCGGCCCCGACCGCGCGGTCGCCGCCGGCCCGGCTTCCGCTCGATTGCGCCAGCAGGCTGTCGGCGGCGGCGCGCGCCTCGGCGGTGACCGCCGCCCCCGACAGCATGCGGGCGATCTCCTCGCGACGGGCGGCGCTGTCGAGCGCCGCCACCGAGGTGGTCACGGCCTCGCCGGCGACCCGCTTCTCGACATGCCAGTGGTGCACGCCCTGCGCCGCGACCTGCGGGGAGTGCGTGACGACCAGGACCTGCAGGCGGCCGGCGAGCCGCGCCAGGCGGTCGCCGACCGCCGCCGCGACCGCACCGCCGACCCCGGAGTCGACCTCGTCGAACACCAATGTCGGGACCGTGCTGGACTCCGCCAGCACCACCTTCAGGGCCAGCAGGAAGCGCGACAGCTCGCCGCCCGAGGCGATCCGGTTCAGCGCGCCCGGCGGAGTCCCGGGATTGGTCGCGACCCGGAACCCGACCGCGTCCAGGCCGTCCGGCCCCCAGCGCGCCTCGTCGAGACGCTCGACGGCGGTCTCGAAGCGGGCCTTCTCCAGCTTGAGCGGCGGCAGTTCGACGGCGATCGCCTTGTCGAGCCGGCCGGCCGCCTTGCCGCGGCCTGCCGACAGCGCCTCGGCGGCCGCCAGGTAGGCGGCGCGGGAACGCCGCTCGGCCTCGGCCAGGGCCGACAGGCCGCCACCCTCGGCATCGAGCGAGGCGAGGCGGTCGACCAGGGCCCGGTGCAGCGCCGGCAGGTCGTCCGGCTCGATCCCGTGCTTGCGGGCCAGGTCGCGGAGCGCATGCAGGCGATCGTCGATCTCGACCAGCCGGCCGGAGTCCGCCTCGATGTCGTCGGCGGCCGACTGCAGTTCGGCGACCGCTTCCTGGATCTCGGCGGCGGCCCGGTCGAGGGCGGCGGCGGCCGCCGCCAGCCGGCCGCCGGCCCGGTCGGCGACCCGGTCCAGGGCCCGCTGGGCCTGGGCCACGGCGCTGTCGGCTCCGGCGTCCTCGCCGGCCAGCGCGTCGGCCGCGGCGTTCATGGCCGACAGCACGGCCTCGGCATTCGCCAGCACCGCGCGGGTGTCGCTCAGCCGCTGCTCCTCGCCCTCGCTCGGCGCCAGACGGTCCAACTCGTCCACGGCGTGGCGCAGCCAGTCCTCGTCGGCCCGGGCCTTCTCGAGGGCGGCGCGCGCCTCGGCGTGCCGCGACACCGCGTCCCGCCAGGCGCCCCAGGCGGTCCGGACCGTCCCGGCCTGGGTCCCGAGTCCGGCGAAGGCATCCAGGGTCTCGCGGTGGGTCGCGGGATCCATCAGGCCGCGCTGATCGAACTGACCCTGGATCTCGACCAGGGCGTCGCCCAGCCGGCGCAGCAGGGCGACGCTGGTCGGCTGGTCGTTGACATAGGCGCGCGACCGCCCGTCGGCGGTGACCACCCGGCGCAGGATCAGCGGGCCGTCGCGTGGTTCGAGATCGGCCTCCGCGAGTATGGCGTCGACCGCGTGCCCGGGCGGCGGGTCGAACTCGGCGGTGACGCTGGCCTGCTCGCGGCCGTGCCGGACCAGGCCGGAATCAGCCCGCGCGCCGAGGGCGAGACCGAGCGCGTCGAGCAGGATCGACTTTCCGGCCCCGGTTTCGCCGGTGAGGACGGAGAGCGCCGGCGCGAAGGCGAGATCGAGCCGGTCGATCAGCACCACGTCCCGGATCGCGAGCGCGGCGAGCATTGATCAGAACGGGCCGAGGCCCCAGCCGAACCAGCCGGTGTCGCCTTCGGCCTGGGAGCGGGCCTCACCGGTGGTGGCCAGCGCGTAGGCATCCTCGTACCAGTCCGTGCCGGGGTAGTTGTAGCCGAGGACGGACGCGGTCCGTTTGGCCTCGTCCTGGAGGCCGAGGGCGACATAGGCCTCGGTCAGGCGCAGCAGCGCCTCCGGCACCTGTTCGGTGGTGTCGTACTGCTCGACGACCCGCTGGAACCGGTTGATCGCCGCCAGATACTGGCCCCGGGTCAGGTACCAGCGGCCGATCGACATCTCCTTGCCGGCCAGGTGGTTGCGGGTCAGGTCGATCTTCAGGCGGGCGTCGCGCGCGTATTTCGAGGTCGGGAAGCGCTTGACCACCTCCTCGAAACTGTCCAGGGACCGGCGGGTCAGCTTCTGGTCGCGGCCGACGTCCACGATCTGCTCGTAGTAGCAGAGGCCCTTGAGGTAGTAGGCGTAGTCGACGTTGGGATTGGACGGGTTCAGCTGGATGAAGCGGTCCAGCGCGTTCACCGACTCGGTGTAGTTGTTGGCCTGGTACAGCGCATAGGCCGCCATCAGCTGCGCCTGGGTCGCCCAGACCGAATAGGGGTGCTGCCGTTCGACCTCGTCGAACAGCGGCGCCGCCTTCTTGAAGTCGCCGGTCAGCGCGGCGTCGTAGGCCTCGTTGTAGATCTCCTCGACCGGACGCTCCACATAGGGCGTCTCGTCGGTCGAGCCGCAGCCGGCAAGCGCGACGAGGGTCAGGACGAGGGCGGAAAGACGTAACCTGGGCATCGGCATCCGGGCGGTGTTCCGGTCGGGACGAGCGGCTGACCGGAACATACGGCCAGCGGCCGCCCGAGGGAAGAGCCGGGCGCAGGCCCCGGGCCTCGGCGCGACACGCGTGTCAGCGGTTCCAGCGGGCGGCGGCGGCATCGTCGGATTCGCGGGCGTCGACCCAGTTCGCGCCGTCCGGGGTCTCTTCCAGCTTCCAGAACGGCGCCTTGGTCTTCAGCCAGTCGATCAGGAAGGCCGTGGCGTCCAGCGCCGCCTGGCGATGGGCCGAGGCGCACGCCACCAGCACGATATTGTCGCCGGGCTCCAGCCGTCCGACCCGGTGCACAATCAGGCTGGCCTCCAGCGGCCAGCGCGACCGCGCCTCGGCTTCGATCGCTTCGAGCTGGCGCTCGGTCATGCCGGGATAGTGCTCGAGCGTCATGCCGGCGACCGCGGCATCGCCGGCGACGTCGCGCACCAGCCCGACGAATACGCCGAGCCCGCCGATCCGGCGGTTCCCGGCGGTCAGCGCCGCCAACTCGGCGCCGAGGTCGAAATCCGCCTCCTGGACCCGGACCGTCATGGCTCAGCCTCCGGTGACCGGCGGGAAGAACGCGACCTCGTCGCCGTCTGCAATCGGATGGTCCGGCTCGACGTATTCCTGGTTCACCGCGCAGCGAATCGCACGGGTGTCCTTGAACGCCTCGGCGTAGCCGGGCCCGCGGGTCCGCAGCCAGTCGACCAGCCCGGCGACGGTCGCCACCCCGTCCGGCGGGCTCACCGTCTCGTGGCCGAACCCGATCCGCTGCCGGACCCAGGCGAAATACAGAACCTTCATCGCATCACCTCGCTGAACGGCAGATAGGCGGCGGTGTCGCCCTCCGAAAGGCCCAGGGCGTCGTCGGCCAGCTCCACCAGCCCGTCGGCGGCGACCAGCGACGACAGCACGCCGGCACCCTCGCTGCCGGCGCGTCGCGCGACCGGCAGGCCGCCCGGGACCGGCTCGAGCCGAACCCGGACGTACTCCCGGCGCCCGGGCTTCTTGCGGTAGTCGAAGGCGGCCCGCACCGGGAACCGCGGCGGGTCGCGCACCTCGGCGCCGGCGAGCGCCAGCAGCACCGGCCGGGCGACGTGCAGGAAGGTGACCACGACCGCCACCGGGTTGCCCGGCAGGCCGAGGAAGGCCTTGCCGCGCACCACGCCGAGCGCGACCGGCCGGCCCGGCTTGATCGCCAGCCGCCAGGCATCGAGCCGGCCTTCGGCCTCGACCGCGGCGCGCACGTGGTCCTCCTCGCCGGTCGACACCCCGCCCGAGGTGATCAGGACGTCGTGCCCGGCCGCGGCGTCGACCAGGGCGGCGCGGATGGTCTCGCGGTCGTCGGCCAGGATGCCGAGGTCGGTGACCGCGCAGCCGAGCGCCCGCAGCAGCGCCTTCAGGGTGTAGCGGTTGGAGTCGTAGATCGTTGCGGCGCCGCGCTCCGAGCCCGGCTCGCGGACCTCGTCGCCGGTCGAGAACACCGCGACCCGCAGCCCGGTCCGCACCGGCAGCGCGCGCAGTCCGATCGACGCCGCCAGGCCGATGTCCGGAGGGCCGAGCCGGCGGCCGGCACGCAGCACGGTGGTCCCGGTCCTGACGTCCTCGCCGGCGAACCGCCGGTTGGCGCCGCGCCTGATTCCGGCCGGGAACACCACGGTCGCACCGTCGAGCCGGCAGTCCTCCTGCATGAACACGGTGTCCGGACCCGGGGCACCGTCGGGGCCGAGCGGCATCGGGGCACCGGTGAAGATCCGGACCGTCTCGCCGCGTCGCTGGGGGCGGTCCAGGCGCTCGCCGGCCGCCACCCGCCCGCCGGCCGGCAGGCGGGTCTCGCCGTCGGCGGCGAGGTCGGCGGCGTAGACCGCCCAGCCGTCGACCGCGGAGTTGTCGTGCGGCGGCACGTCCATGTCGGCCGTGACGTCGGCTGCCAGGATGCGCCCGAGCGTCGCGTCCAGCGGCGCCGTCTCGACCGCGGTGACCGGCACCAGGCGTTCCCGCACCCGCGCGAGCGCCTGGTCGACCGGCATCAGCCCGCCGTCGAACGCGAAACAGTCGTCTGTCAGCTGCACCATCGGCTCACCGTAGCAGCGTGGCCGGGTCGACGGCACGCGCCTCGATCAGATCGGCGATCGCCTCGATGTCGTCCAGGGCCAGGACCGGGCGCGGACAGTCGGGCTGGGTCTCATCGCTGGCGACCGCCACCACCGCCTCGTCGGATGGCCATAGCGGGGGTTTGCCGACCACGCTGCGATAAACCTCCAGCTTCGGATGATGGGTCCGCTTGAAGCCCTCGATGAGAACGAAGTCGACCGGCGCCATGCGGGCCAGGAGGTCGCCGAGCTCCGGCTCCGGGGCGCCCCGGAGTTCATGCATCAGCGCGAACCGCGCGGCCGATCCGATCAGCACCTCGGTCGCCCCGGCGGCCCGGTGCTCGTAGCTGTCCTTGCCCGGCTGGTCGACGTCGAATGCATGGTGGGCGTGCTTGATCGTCGACACCCGGTGGCCGCGCCCGACCAGGGCCGGGATCAGCCGGCACATCAGCGTCGTCTTGCCGCTCCCCGACCAACCCGCAAGTCCGAACACGCGCATGGCATTTCCTCGACCCATCTTTACGCCATATTCATCGGCGCTACCGGATACGGTTGTTCCGTATCTAGCGCAAATATACGCTCGGGCCCGAGCCCGAAACCCCGGAGCGTTAGTTGAAGGCACTGCTGAAGCGGATCGTTACCAAAATCATGCGCCAGGGCAGGCGGATGGCCCTGTCGAAGGGAGTCATCGCGCGTTCCATGGCGATGGGGATGGTCGTCGGCTTCTCGCCGACCGTCGGCCTGCAGATGGTCATCTGCCTGATCATCGTCCTGATCGTGAACCGGCTCGCCGGGCGCTACCTGTTCGACATGGTGATTGCCGTGGTGGGGACCCTGGTGGTCAATCCGCTGACCATGGTTCCGACCTATACCCTCTACTACCTGATCGGCTGCCGGGCGCTGTCGTGCGCTGCGGCGGTCGAGTTCGAGTCCGAGCATCAGGTTCACCAGATGCTCACCACGCTCGGCGACGGCGCCGTGGCCATCGTCGTCGGCAGCCTGCCGTTCATGCTGGTCGGGTGGCCGCTGGGCTACTGGCTCGGCGTGCTGATCGAGCGGTTCCTGGAGCGCCGGGTGGCGCGGCGCCAGGCGCGTCAGGTCGCGATGGCCCGGCGTCGCCGGGAAGCCCGCCCGCAGGTCGTCCACGAGAACGGTTGAGGCAGCCGGCAACGCGACGGCGGGCCGCCGGGACGGCCCGCGAGTCGCGGCGGCGCGGCGCGGCGCCGGGTCGAAGCGGGGACAGGCGGCCGGATCGGAAAATGCCGGTTTCGCGCGCCGTCGCGGCAAACCCGCGCAACCCGCTCTCGACCGGTTTCGCACCCGGGCGTAATTGCAATATGGTTCGCGTCAATTCGGATCCGGCCACGGAGAAACGAGCGCGATGCTCGCCCAGCTTCCGAACCTGCTGACGCTTTCGCGGATCCTGGTCCTGCCGCCGCTCATCGCGTGCCTGTGGATCGGCGGCGACACCCTGCGCTGGGTCGCGCTGGGGCTGTACGCGCTTGCCAGCATCACCGACTATCTCGACGGATACCTGGCGCGCGTCCTGGAAGCCCAGTCGGCGCTTGGCCGACTGCTGGATCCGATTGCCGACAAGCTCCTGGTCGGCGCCTGTCTTCTGATTCTCTGTTCGAAGGACTATGTGTCCGGATGGACGGTGCTGGCGGCGCTGGTGATCTTGCTGCGCGAGATCCTGGTGTCCGGGCTCCGGGAGTTTCTGGCGGAACTGCGTATCGGCCTCCCGTCGAGCCGGCTCGCCAAGTGGAAGACCACTGTGCAACTGGTGGCGATCGGGTTCCTGATCATCGGCGAGTCCGCCCCGGCCTGGACGCATTCCCAGCAGGTCGGTGAGGTCGGGCTCTGGGTGGCGGCGGGGTTCACCCTTGTCACCGGCTGGGACTACGTGCGATCGGGCCTCAGCCATCTGGCGGGCGAAGAGCGACGCGTGAAGTCGGGCGCCAAGCCGGCCGGTACCGCGTCGTAGCCGAAGGGCGGCAGGGCCGGCCTCAGCCGTCCTCCCTCAGCCGTCCTCGTGGAAGAAGTCGTAGAGCCGCTTCGCAACAGTGCTGCTGATCCCGTCCACGGCCTCCAGGTCGGCCAGGCCGGCGCGCGCGACCCCGCGGGCCGAGCCGAAATGGTGCAGCAGCGCCTTCTTGCGACGCGCGCCGATGCCGGAAATCTCGTCGAGCGGGTTGCTGCCCAGCGCCTTGGTGCGGCGGGCCCGGTGGGTCTCGATCGCGAACCGGTGGGCCTCGTCGCGCAGCCGTTGCAGGAAGTACAGGACCGGGTCGCGGCGCTCCAGCACGAACGGCTCGCGGCCGGGGATGAAGAACCGCTCGCGCCCGGCGTCGCGGTCGGGGCCCTTGGCGATCGACACCACGGGAATGTCGGCGATGCCGAGTTCGGCGAACACCTCGACCGCGACGGTCAGGTGGTTGGCGCCGCCGTCGATCAGCACCAGGTCCGGCCATGTGCCGGCGGTCCGCTCCGGGTCCTCCTTCAGGGCGCGCGCGAACCGGCGGGTCAGGACCTGCCGCATCATCGCGTAGTCGTCGCCGGCCTCCAGTTCGTCGACCCGCTCGTCGCGCTCGCCGTCGGCGACGTTGCGGATGTTGAACTTGCGGTAGGCGCTCTTCACGAAGCCCTCGGGCCCGGCGACGATCATGCCGCCGACCGAGTTGGTGCCGCGGGTGTGCGAGTTGTCGTAGACCTCGACCCGCTCCAGGGTGGTGTCCAGCCCGAACGCCTGCGCCACGCCGTCCAGCAGCCGGCGCTGCGATGCGCTCTCCGCCATCCGGCGCCCGAGCGCCTCGCGCGCGTTCAGGGTGGCGTGCTCGACCAGCTTGCGCTTGGAGCCGCGTTGCGGGACCAGCAGCTCGACCTTGCGGTCGGCCCGGGTCGACAGCGCCTCGGCGATCAGCGCGGCCTCGGGCACCGCATGCGACAGCAGGATCAGCCGGGGCGGCGGCTTGTCGTCGTAGAACTGGCCGATGAACGCGGCCAGCACGTCGGCATCCTCGGTGTCCTTGTCGTGGCTCGGGAAATAGGCACGGTTGCCGAAGTTGCTGCCGGCCCGGAAGAAGAACACCTGGATGCAGGAATGCCCGCCCTCGGCATGCATCGCGATCACGTCGGCTTCCTCGATGCCCTCGACGTTGATGTCCTGGTGCGCCTGGATGGCGGTCAGCGCCCGGATGCGGTTGCGGTAGATCGCCGCGGTCTCGAACTCCAGGGCGTCGGACGCCTCCTGCATGTGGGTCGCGAGTTCCTGCTGCACGTCGTGACTGCGGCCGGTCAGGAAGCGCCGCGCCTCGTCCACCAGTTCGGCGTATTCGGCCTCGGAGACGAACCCCACGCAGGGCGCGCTGCAGCGCTTGATCTGGTACTGCAGGCAGGGTCTGGTCCGCGCCGAGAACATCGAGTCGCTGCAGTTGCGCAGCAGGAAGGCGCGCTGTAGCGCGGCGATCGTGCGGTTGACCGCGCCGGCCGAGGCGAACGGACCGAAATAGTCGCCCTTGCGGGTGCGGGCGCCGCGGTGCTTGGTGATCTGCGGGTAGGCGCCGTCGCCGGTCATCAGGATGTGCGGGAACGACTTGTCGTCGCGCAGCAGCACGTTGTAGCGCGGCTTGAGGCGCTTGATGAGGTTGCTTTCGAGCAGCAGGGCCTCGACCTCGGTGTGGGTCGTGACCACCTCCATCCGGGCGGTCTCGCTCACCATCCGGAAGATCCGGTGCGGCAGCTTGGCGGCGTGGGTGTAGTTGACCACCCGCTTCTTCAGGCTGCGCGCCTTGCCGACGTAGAGCACGTCGCCGTCGTCGTCGAGCATGCGGTACACGCCCGGGCCGGCCGGCATGGTCCGCAGGTGTTCGCGGATCGCCGCGACACCGCGCTCGATGTCGGGTACGGTCCGCCGGCGTCGTCGTGCACGCTCGGTTCCGGTCGGCGGGTCGGCGAAGGCGCTGTCGCTCATGGTTCCGTGATGGGCATCCGCCGCCCTGGCGTCAAGCGCCGTCTGGCGCGGCCTGTCGGTTGCAAGGGTAATCCACGGGAATCGTGGAAAACCGTGTGGATAACCCTTGGAGGCAATCGCAGAGGCCTAGGACTCCATGGGGATTCATGACATTGCCTAATTTTTGAGCATTTTCTGTAACGTGTTGATATTCAAGAAAATGCTTTGTGTTCAATGTTAAGATACTTTTACAAAACGATAATTCCTTGACAGAGGCGTTGCGGTATCGCGATCCCGGGTGGGGTGTGAACAACTCGGCCTCCGCGCGGGCGCGCCGCGGCCTTCCCGGTCCGTTCAAGCCTCCGGAATCCTGGCAGAATTCCAGGGTCCAGGTCGCCTGCAGGATGTGGCACCGGTGGCGCCTCAGTCGCGCGGCGTGCTGTCCGACGGCGGCGCCCACCACAGATGCTGGCCGCCATCCACGGCGATCATCTGTCCGGTGATCGAGCGGGCTCCGGCCAGGTAGGCGACCGCCTCGGCGATCTCCGACGGGTCCACCGCGCGCTGCAGCGGTACCGATTCCGCCTGCGCATCGAAGGTGTCGGACTGCTGGCGGGTGTTCGCCATGGTCGGGCCGGGACCGACGCCGCAGACCCGGATGCGCGGCGCCAGGTCCAGCGCCAGCGTCCGGGTCAGGCCGTGCAGCGCCATCTTGGTGACCGTGTAGGACAGGAACTCCTCGGTCGGATTGAGGACCCGCTGGTCCAGGATGTTCACGATCACACCGTCGTTGCGGGCGGGCAGCCGGGCCGCGAACTGCTGCATCAGCACCACCGGAGCCCGCAGGTTGGTCGCCATGTGGCGGTCCCAGCCGGCCCGGGTCACGGTCGCCAGCCGGTCGGGTTCGAACACCGAGGCGTTGTTCACCAGCAGCCCGATCGGACCGAGCGCCGCCGCCGCCCGGCCGACCAGCCCGTCGACCTGTTGCTCGACGGCGAGATCGGCGTCCAGCGCCGCCGCTTCGACCCCGTGCTCGCGGATCGCCGCCACGGTCGCCTCGGCATCGTCGCGCGAGCGGCCGTAGTGTACGGCGATGTTCCAGCCGGCCTCGGCGAGCCGCAGGGCGATCGCCCGGCCGACGCGCTTGCCGGCGCCGGTGATCAGGGCGGAACGGGGGATCGGGCAGGGCGCGCGCTGCGTCATGGCTCTAGCCTGTCGAACGCGCGCGCGACGTCAAGCGTGCGCGCGGGCCGGCATGCCGGCGCATGTCAGTTGGCGGCAATCTCGAAGGCCGAGGCCCAGGCGCCCGCCGGCAGGAACTGCTCGGTGATGAACAGGGCATAGCCCAGGAAGAACAGGATCGCCCAGGGCCGGTTGAACGCCGGCAGGCGAATCGCCAGGGCGACGAACGCGACCGTGATCGCCGCCATGATCCACAGGTCGGCGGACAGCACCTCGGCCGGAATCTCGAGCGGGTGCACCAGCGATACGACGCCCAGGATGCCGAGCGTGTTGAAGATGTTGGAGCCGATGATATTGCCCAGCGCGACGTCCGAATGCCGCCGCATCGCGGCCACCACGGTGGTCGCCAGCTCCGGCAGCGAGGTGCCGACGGCTACCACGGTGACGCCGATGACGGTCTCGGAGATGCCGGCCACCTGGGCCACGGCGATCGCGCCGTCGACCAGCAGCCGGGCCCCGGCCAGCACGGCGATCAGCCCGCCGATCGTGTACAGGACGCTGCGCCACATGCTGGTCGGCAGCTGGTCGAACTCGGCCACCTCCTTGGCGTGCAGGCTCTCGGCCCCGGCCCGGCGTTCCTCGCGGTAGCAGTAGATCAGGTAGCCGATCAGCAGCGCCAGCATGAGCCCGGCATGCCAGCGCTCGATGATGCCGTTGAGGCCGGCGGCCACGAACAGCACGGTGGCGAGTATCAGGACCAGGCCGTCGCGCTTCAGGGGCGCGCCCCGGCAGACGAACGGCGTGACCACGCCGACCGTCCCGATCATCAGCAGGATGTTCGCGATGTTCGAGCCGACGACGTTGCCGATGGCGATGCCTGGCGACCCGTGCAGGGCGGCCTTCAGGCTGACGAACAGCTCCGGCGCAGAGGTCCCGAACGCGATCACCGTGAGCCCGATGACATGCGGGCTGATGCGGGCCCGCCGCGCCATGGCGACGGCGCCGCGGATCATCACTTCCGCCCCGAGGAGCAGGAGTACCAGGCCGGCGAATATCCAGGCTGCTGAGATCATCGCTGCGGCCGGTCCCCGGCACCCCGAGCGCTCCAGAACTTCGTCACATGGCGTCGGTTCTCGAGGATCATCACGGGCCGCTGTCGGAGGGGCGGCCCCAGCCGGCGCCGCATGGCTCAAGTTGTGGTGATTCTTTGCCATATTTCAATGCGCCAGTCCTGGATATTTGTCTGATGTCTGGCCGCCGGGCGGTACGCGGGCTACCGTCCCGGAGTCGCGCGGTGACCGGAGGAAGGTCTTGGAAACCCTGTTGAGCGCGTTCGGGGGCATGCCGGCCGACGGTCATGGCGGCACCATCGGCGACGCGCTGGTGTTCCTGGCCGCCGCCGTCCTGGTGGCACCCCTGCTGCGCCGCCTCAAGTTCAGTCTGGTGCTCGGCTATCTGGCCGCCGGCGCGGTGATCGGCCCGCATGCGCTGGGCATGGTCGACGACGTCGAGGAGACCCGCGAACTCGCCGATATCGGCGTCGTGTTCCTGCTGTTCTCGATCGGCCTGGAGCTGTCGTTCGAGCGCCTCAAGGTGATGCGCAGGCTGGTGTTCGGGCTGGGGGCCGCCCAGGTCGTGGTCACCGGCCTGCTGGTCGCCGGCGCCGTGATCGCCCTCGGCTACGGCCCGGCGACCAGCGCGGTGGTCGGCGCCGCGCTGGCGTTGTCGTCGACCGCCTTCGTGCTGCAGCTGATGAACGAAAGTGGCGAGATGGCCACCCGGCACGGCCGGGCGGCCTTCGCGATCCTGCTGTTCCAGGACCTGGCGGTGGTGCCGATCCTGGTGGTGGTGCCGCTGATCGCCGGCGGCGGCGACGGCGAGTCGATCGCGCTGGCGCTCGCGGTGGCGCTGCTGAAGGCGCTCGCCGCGCTCGCGGTGATCGTGATCGCCGGCCGCCAGCTGCTGCGGCCGCTGTACCACGTGATCGCCGCGGCGAAGGCGCCGGAGGTGTTCACGGCGATGACCCTGCTGGTGGTTCTCGGGATCGGCTGGGCGACCCAGCTGGTCGGGCTGTCGATGGCGCTGGGGGCGTTCCTGGCCGGCCTGCTGCTGTCGGAGAGCGAGTTCCGCCACCAGGTCGAGGCGGACATCGAGCCGTTCCGCGGGATCCTGCTCGGCCTGTTCTTCATGACCGTCGGGATGACCGTCGACCTCGGCCTGGCGTTCCGCGAGTCGCTCACGGTGCTGGCCTTCCTGGCCGGGTTCGTCGCGCTCAAGCTGGTCGTGGTGGTCGCGCTGACCCTGGCATTCCGGATGCCGTTCGCAGCGGCACTGCGGACCGGCGCGCTGCTGGCCCAGGGCGGCGAGTTCGCCTTCGTCATCCTCGGTCTCGCCGACTCGCACACGCTCATCACCGACGGGCTGAGCGACCTGCTTTTCCTGGTGATCGCCATCAGCATGGCGACCACCCCGCTGCTGGTCGCGGTGGCGGGGCGGATCGGCAACCTGCTCGAGCATCGCCAGAACCAGACCCTGGGGGCCGGCGACCACGGCGCCGACGGGTTCGAGGACCACATCATCATCGCCGGCTTCGGCCGGGTCGGGCGGACCGTGGCCCGGCTGCTCGACGCCAAGCTGGTGCCCTATGTGGCGCTCGACACCGACGCCCACCGGGTGCGCGAGGCCCGTCGGGCCGGCCAGCCGGCATTCTACGGCGACGCCAGCCGGCACGAGGTGCTGCGCCGCCTGGGCGGCGAGCGGGCCCGGGCGGTGGTTGTCACCCTGACCACTGCCGGGCCGGCGGTCGACCGCACGGTCTCGCATCTGCGCGCCAACTTCCCGGCGCTGCCCATCTACGCCCGGGCCCGCGACCCGATTCACGCCCGCCGGCTGGAGGAACTTGGGGTCGAGGGCACGGTGCTGGAGACCCTGGAGGCCAGCCTGCAGCTCGGCGGCGAGGTGCTGCGACGGGCCGGCACCGACTGGCGGGACATCGAGGAACTGATCCGCCAGCTGCGCTTCGTCGACGGCATCACCGACCCGATCGGCGTGCGGCCTGCCGGAGAATCCGAGGCGGCCGGCGAGCCGACCGACAAGCTCCTGGCGGCGGCCATGATCGGCGAGGAGGCGGAACGCCTGGAGCTGGCCGAACGGGCCGAGGAGGCGGAGCGGGCGGGAGCGGAAGAGGGGGCAGAGGCGGAGGCGGAGGCGGAAGTCTCGGCGGCCGTCGGGGAGAAGGCCGGGGCGATACGGGATGCTCGACCGGTCCCCGCCGAGCCGGCGCCGCCCGCCGACACGGCCCGGGAAGAACCCGCGGCCGGGTCGAAGGATCCGGGTGAGGCCGCGCCCGGCGGCGACCGGCCGGAGCCGGACGCCGGCGATCCCGGCGAAGGCGATACGTCGCGGACGGCTTCGTCCGGCTCGGGCTGAAGGGCCGCCTGGCGTCTGCCCCGCCGGCCTGGCCCGCCTACCGCCCCCGGCGCGGCGGCCGCCGGCCGCTGCCGCGACCCTTCTCGGGCGGGCGGCCGCTGGGCGGCTGGATCGGCACCTTCAGCCTGACGACAGCGCCCTTCGGCAGCGGCTTGCCCTCCAGGGTCATGCCGAGCTCGGCCGCCTCCAGGCGCTTCAGCTCGTCGCGGATGCGGGCCGCCTCCTCGAACTCCAGGTCGGCGGCGGCCGCCTTCATGCGGACCTCCAGCTCCTCGATGATCTGGCGGATCGGCTTGTCGACCAGATCGCCTTCCTCGGAGCCGGTGTCGACGGTGACGTGGTCGCCGCGCTCGTAGACGCTGGAGAGGATGTCGCCGATGTTCTTCTTCACGCTCTCCGGCGTGATGCCGTGTTTCGCGTTGTACTCCATCTGCCGCTCGCGCCGGCGCTGGGTCTCGCCGAGCGCGTAGTCCAGGCTGGCGGTCATCTGGTCGGCGTACAGCAGCACCCGGCCGTCGATGTTGCGGGCCGCCCGGCCGATGGTCTGCACCAGCGAGGTCTTGGAGCGCAGGTAGCCCTCCTTGTCGGCGTCCAGGATGCAGACCAGCGCGCATTCCGGGATGTCCAGGCCCTCGCGCAGCAGGTTGATGCCGATCAGCACGTCGAAGATCCCGAGCCTGAGATCCCGGATGATCTCGATGCGCTCCAGGGTCTCCACGTCGGAGTGGATGTAGCGGACCTTGATGCCGGCCTCGTTCATGTACTCGGTCAGCGCCTCGGCCATCTTCTTGGTCAGCACCGTGATCAGCACCCGGTGGCCGCGCGCCGCCGCGTCCTGGCACTCGGCGATCACGTCGTCGACCTGGTTCTTGGTCGGCCGGATCTCGCAGACCGGGTCGATCAGCCCGGTCGGCCGCACCACCTGCTCGACGAATACGCCGCCGGTGCGCTCCATCTCCCAAGGTCCCGGGGTCGCCGACACGAACACGGTCTGCGGCCGCATGTCCTCCCACTCCTCGAACTTGAGCGGTCGGTTGTCCATGCAGGACGGCAGCCGGAAGCCGTATTCCGACAGCGTGTACTTGCGGGCGTAGTCGCCCTTGTACATGCCGCCGATCTGCGGAACCGTCACGTGGCTCTCGTCGACGATCAGCATGGCGTTCCGCGGCAGGTACTCGAACAGGGTCGGCGGCGGCTCGCCCGGCGCGCGGCCGGAGAGGTAGCGCGAGTAGTTCTCGATGCCGGCGCAGGAGCCGGTGGCCTCGATCATCTCCATGTCGAAGGTGGTGCGCTGCTCCAGGCGCTGCGCCTCCAGCAGCTTGCCGGCCCGGTGCATCTCGTCGAGGCGCTGCTTGAGCTCCTCCTTGATCGACCGGGCGGCCTGCTGCAGCGTCGGCTTCGGGGTGACGTAGTGCGAGTTCGCGAACACCCGGACCTGCTCCAGGCTGGCGGTCTTCTCGCCGGTCAGCGGGTCGAACTCGTGGATCGCCTCGAGTTCGTCGCCGAACAGCGACAGCCGCCAGGCGCGGTCTTCCAGGTGGGCCGGGAAGATCTCCAGGCTGTCGCCGCGCACCCGGAAGGTGCCGCGGTGGAAGCTGGCGTCGTTGCGCTTGTACTGCAGCTCGACCAGCCGGCGCATCACCTGGTTGCGGTCGACCGTCGCGCCGACCTTGAGGGTGACGATCATGTTGCCGTAGGTCTCGACCGCGCCGATGCCGTAGATGCAGGACACCGAGGCGACGATGATGACGTCGTCGCGCTCCAGCAGCGCGCGGGTCGCCGAGTGCCGCATCCGGTCGATCTGCTCGTTCACCGACGCCTCCTTCTCGACGAAAGTGTCGGTGCGCGGGACGTAGGCTTCCGGCTGGTAGTAGTCGTAGTAGGAGACGAAATACTCCACCGCGTTGTGCGGGAAGAAGCTCTTCATCTCGCCGTAGAGCTGGGCCGCCAGGGTCTTGTTGGGGGCCAGGATCAGGGTCGGCCGTTTGATCTCCTGGATCACGTGGGCAATGGTGAAGGTCTTGCCGGAGCCGGTGACCCCGAGCAGAACCTGGTCGAGCTCGTTCGCCCGCACGCCGGCGATCAGCGCCTCGATGGCCTGCGGCTGGTCGCCGGCCGGCGCGAACTCGGACACCACCTGGAACGGCACGCCGGCATCCTGGCGCGCCACGTCGGACTTGAGGTCCGGGGCGACCGCGCCATGCAGCGGCCCCGGCCGTTCACGCTCGGCGATCTGACTGCTCATGGACGGGAACATAGGGCGAACGGAGCGGCGGTGGAAGCCCCGAGCGGGCGACGCCGGAAATTCGCCCGCGGTCCGGCTACTCGTAGTGCCGCAGCACCAGGTCGAGCAGGGCGCGCTGCTGGTCGGTGTCGGCCAGGCCGGCGTGAAACCGCAGGTGCAGCCGGTCGCCTTCGCCGGCGACCACCTCGGCCTCGATCCAGCCGACCGGCGGGACCGCCACCTTCAGCCGGGTCCCGGTGGGCAGCCGTTCGTCGGTGACAAGCCCGACGCCGCCGACCGAGATGTCGACGATCGCCGCATCGACCTCGCGCCCGCCGACCAGCAGGGCGGTCCCGATGGTCTCGGGCACCCGCATGTGGACGCGGCGGGAACCGGGGCGCGGGGTGTCGAGGATCAGGCGGACCAGGCCGATCTCGTGGGCGGCGGCTTCCAGCGCGTCCACGGCGGCCGGGTCGGCCGCACGGTCGAGGAGGCCGCGCAGGTTCTCCTGCACCCGGGCGAGCCGGTCCGACAGCGACTGCTCGGCGACGTCCTCGGTCATGCTGCCCTCCACCCAGTGACGCGCCTTCTTCTCAGATCTTCGCGAACTTGGCGAGCGCTTCGCGGAAGGACAGCCCCTTGGCGATCTCGTCCTCGGCCTGCCGGTCGTCGGCGGCGAACTTCGACGCCAGCTGCAGGATCGTCTCGGCCTTCTCGATCGGCAGCACGCAGATGCCGGAGCCGTCGGCGACGATCAGGTCGCCCGGCCGGATCAGCACGCCCTCGATGGTGACGGGCTCGCCGATCGCCTCGACCTTGATGCGGGTCTTGCCGGGGGTCGGCACGACGTGGCGGGCGAACAGCGGGAATCGGAACTGCTGCTGCTCCTCCCAGTCGCGCACGCCGCCCTCGACGATCAGGCCGGCCACGCCCTTGACCTGGGCCGCCCGGCTGGCCATCCCGCCCCAGGTCGAGACCGGGTTGCCGCCGTTGTCGACCACGATGACCGAGCCGGGGGCGGCCGCCTCGATCATGTGGCCGACCTTGAAGTCCTCGACCGGGAAGGTGCCGTAGGCCGCGGTCTGCTCGCGCACGGTGACCGCCGGGCCGATCGCCTTGGTGCCCGGCACCACGGCCCGCAGGCCGACGATGACGCCGTGGACGCCCAGGTCGTCGAGGGCGTTGGCGATGGTGCTGGTGGCGATGTCGGCAAAGCCGCGGCGCAGGCTGTTCAGGTCCAAGGGTCGTCTCCTCCAGGGTCTGCCGGAGCATAGCTCGCGGCAGGGGGGCTGCGTCCAGCACGGCGCGCCGGGCGCGATCCCGGTTTTCCGGGACCGCGAGGCGGTCTATAGCTCGCCCGGCAATGACAGGACCGATGCAGGACCCCCCATGAACCTTCCCGACGGGTATATCGACGTGCCGCCCGGCAAGCAGGCCGCGGTGGTGACCTCGCTGCAGATGACGGCACGGCCCGAGGCCCGGCCCGAGCGACCGGCGGACGGCTGGACGCTGCGCCGGGTCGAGCGGCCCGACCTGGACTGGTACCGCGACCTGTATCGCCGGGTCGGCCAGGACTGGCTGTGGTTCTCGCGGATGTCGATGCCCGACGACGCGCTCGCCGCGATCCTGCACGCCCCGGCGGTAGAGGTGTACGCGCTCGAGGTCGACGGAATGCCGGAGGGACTGCTGGAGCTCGATTTCCGCGAGCCGGGGGAATGCGAACTGGCGTTCTTCGGGCTGACGGCGGCGGCGCAGGGGACTGGGGCGGGGCGCTGGCTGATGAACCGGGCGCTCGAACGGGCATGGGCGCATCCGATCACGCGGCTGTGGGTGCATACCTGCACCTTCGACCATCCGGCGGCGCTGTCGTTCTACCGGCGCTCCGGCTTCGTGCCGTTCCGCCAGCAGATCGAGATCGCCGACGACCCGCGCCTGACCGGGGCCCTGCCCAGGGACGCGGCACCCCAGGTGCCGATCATCGAGCGGCCCTGAGGCACCGCCACCCGGGCCCGGTCAGCCGGTCCGGATCCGCCGGACGAACTCGCCGACCTCGCGCTCCAGGGTGCCGGTGGAGGCCGCCAGTTCGCCGCACATGTGCAGCACCTCGGCGGCACCCTCGCCGGTGCGCTCGGATGCCGCCGACACGTCGGCGATCCCCGACGAGACCAGGCTGGCGCCGGACGCGGCTTCCTGGGTGTTGCGGGCGATCTCCTGGGTGGTGGCGCCCTGTTGCTCGACTGCCGAGGCGACCGCGGAGTTCATCTGCTCCAGCGACTGAACCACTTCGGCGATCGACTTGATGGTGTCGACGGCATCGCGGCTGGCCGCCTGGATCTCCTCGATCTGGGCGCGGATGTTCTCGGTCGCCTTGGCGGTCTGGCCGGCCAGCGACTTCACTTCCGAGGCCACGACCGCGAAGCCCCGGCCGGCTTCGCCCGCACGGGCCGCCTCGATGGTGGCGTTGAGCGCCAGCAGGTTGGTCTGCTCGGCGATGTCGGTGATCAGGGTCAGAACCTCGCCGATCTGCTGGGCCGTCGCCGCCAGCGCCTGCACCCGGCCGTCGCCGCGCCTGGCTTCCTCGGTCGCCTGCCGCGACATCGCCGCGGCGCGCCCGACCTGCTGACCGATCTCGGTGACGGTCGCGGCCAGTTGCTCGGCCGCCGCCGACACCGCCTGCACGTTCGTGCTGGACCGTTCCGACGAGCCGGCCACCACGGTCGCCTGCGACCGGGCCTCGTCGGTCGCCTGGCTCATGGCCTCGGCCCGGGCCCGCACGTCGGAGACGTAGCCGGCCAGGCCCTGGACGATGGCGCCGACCGTCGCCTCGAAGCTGCCGGCCAGCTCGTCCATCAGCCGGCGTTTCTCATCCTCGGCCCGGCGGCCGGCCTCGGCCTGCCGGGACTCCATCTCGCGCATGCGCAGCGCATTGTCCTTGAAGACCTGCACCGCCTGGGCGATGTCGGCGATCTCGTCGCGGCGCCGCAGACCGGGAACCTCGACCTCGAGGTCGTTGTCGGCCAGCCGGCGCATCGACCCGGTCATCTCCCGGATCGGCCCGGTGAGCCCGCGCCCGAGCACGATGGCGACGATCAGCGCCAGCACGACGGCACCGCCGGTGGCCCCGAGGATAACCGTCCGCGCGAACTCGCCCTCGGCGCTGCGCGCCGCGGCGACCTGCTCGACCGCGGCGTGCACGGCCGCCAGCACCTCGGCGGTGGCCAGCCTGATCGTCTCGACGGCGGTGGCCCGGCCGGTCAGGGTCTCCAGCGCCGCGTCGAGGCCGGCGCGGTATTCCTCCAGCAGCCCGCCGAGCTTGGCCAGGGACTCGTGGGTCGACGGCTCGGTGGCCGAGGCGCCGAGCCTGGTGAGGTCGGCCCGCACCTCCTCGATCCCATGGCGGGCGTCGGCGACCGCCGCGGCACTGCCGCCGGTCTCGAACACCGCGTTGACCGACTGGCGCAGCTGCCGGATGTCGGCCGTGGTCCGGGTGGCCGAGGCGATGGTCCCGGAGGCGCTGGTCAGCTGCGAGGACACGTCGGCCAGGCTGGCCTGTGCGGTCCGCCGGTGGTCCGTCTGGGCGCGGGCGGTGATGGCGGAGGTCATGCTGATCCGGCGCGACGCCTTGTCGAGCGTCTTGCCGACATCCGCATCGGCGCCGCCGCCTTCGCTCCAGCTGTCGAAGGCCTTCCGGTAGTCGTCGACGATCTGGCCGAGCTGGACCAGGATCGGCGCCTCGGCGCCGGTGCTGATCAGCTCGCGCAGCCCAGCCGCCGCCTTGGTCATGGTGGCCAGCGCCTTGCGGACGTTCGCGCCGGCGTCGGCCTCGCCGGCGCGCAGCTTGTAGGTGGCGAACTGCGCCTCCAGGGTGGCCCGGCCGAGTTCGTCGGCCAGGCTGGCAGCACCGACGCGGCGCAGCTGCTCCGCGGTCGCCTCGTCGCGCCTCGCGGTCAGGTCGGCGAAGTGCTTGTCCTCGTGGCGCTCGATCGCCTCGGCCACCGCCGCCATCGCGGTCACCCGATCGGACAGGTCGCTCAGGCTCGCCGCGGAAGTCTCGGTCAGGCCGACCAGCCGGTCGAATGCCGCTTCCACCCGTTCGACCCCGGCGACCACCTGCCCGAGCTCTTCGTTCGCGGCCGTCTCGCGCGCGGCTGCCAGCTTGCCGCGGGCGGCTGCGATCCGGTCCGGGGCCCGGCTGCTCTGATAGGCGTCGATGTCGTTGCCCGCGGACCGGGCGGCGTCGGCGATCGCCGCCATCCGGTCGGCGTCGTCGACGGATGCGGAATAGCGCTGAAGCTCGACCCAGCCGGCGGTGCCGAGCACCCCGGTGACGACGACCACCGCGGCGAAGCCGATACCGATCCTGGTGGCGATCCGCATATCCGAAATCCTCCGGTCTCCATCACCCAATGCGGGAATTGGAGAAGCCGGCGGTTAACGATCGGTTAATTTCCGGTCGCCCGAGGTCAATTTGTTTTGCGGTGCAACATTATCTCAAAACTGCAGAAAATCCGGCGATATGATCACCTGTTCCGCGGTCATCCGCTGCGGATGCGGTCGAGGAAGTCGTGCACCTCGCGGCTCAGGGTGTCGGCGGCGCCGGAAAGCTCACCGCACATGTTGAGCACGGCGGTGGCGCTCTCGCCGGTGCGCTCGGAGGCGCTCGACACGTCGATGATCGCGTTCGACACCAGGCTGCTGCCGGCGGCGGCTTCCTGGGTGTTTCGGGCGATCTCGTTGGTGGTCGCGCTCTGCTCCTCCACTGCCGCCGCGACGGCGCCATTCATGGCGTCGAGTTCGCTGACCGCTTCGCCGATCGACTGGATCGCGGCGACCGCGTCGCGGCTGCTTCCCTGGATCTCCTCGATCTGGGCGCGGATGTTCTCGGTCGCCTTGGCGGTCTGGCCGGCCAGTGACTTCACCTCCGAGGCCACGACCGCGAAGCCCTTGCCGGCATCGCCCGCCCGGGCGGCCTCGATTGTCGCGTTCAGGGCCAGCAGGTTGGTCTGCTCGGCGATGTCCTGGATCAGGGTTATCACGTCGCCGATCCGGGTGGCGGTCTCGGCGAGGGCCTGCACGCGCGCGTCGCCGCGGCGGGCCTCCTCGCTGGCCCGCCGGGCCATTTCCGCGGCGCGCGCCACCTGGCTGCCGATCTCGGTCACCGAAGCCGCCAGTTCCTCGGCGGCGGCCGAGACCGCCTGGACGTTGGCGCTCGCTTCCTCGGACGAGCTGGCCACGCTGGTCGCCCGCTGCCGGGCCTGTTCCGAGGTCTCGGTCATGGCCTCGGCCCGCTCGCGCACGTCGCCCACGAACCCAGAGAGGCTCTGCACGACCCCACCGACCGAGCGCTCGAAGCTGCCGGCCAGTTCCTCCATGGTCCGCCGTTTCTCGTCGGCGGCCCGGCGGTCGGCCTCGGTCTTCTCGGCCTCCAGCCTGCGCATGCGCTCGGCGTTGTCCTTGAACACCTGCACGGCCTTGGCCATGTCGGCGATTTCGTCCCTGCGGTCGCGACCCGGCACCTCGACGTCGAGGTCGTCGGCGGCCAGCCGGTCCATCGCTTCGGTCATCGATCGGATCGGCCGGGTGATTCCCCGGACCAGGGCCAGCGCCACCAGGATCGCCAGGATCGCGCCGCCGCCCGTACTGATGGCGATGACGGTGCGGGCAAGCGTGCCGTCGGCGTCGCGGGCCGCCGCGAACGACCCGATCGAACTTTCGACCGTGGCGTTCACCTCCTGGGCGGCCGCGGTCATGACGGCGGCGGCTTCTGCCTGCTGTCCGAATGCGGCGACCATCGCCTCGAACGACGCACGGTAGGTCGCGACCTCCTGCTTCGCGGCCACCAGCGCCGACTGGGTCGCCTTCTCCGTGGCTTCGGCGGCCAGCTTGTCGATCGCGACGGCCAGCTTGTCGATCGCCGATTGCACGGCGGCGACCGCCTCTTCCTTCCTGCTGCGCGCGAACTCGTCCCGGGCCAGTGAGACGCGCTGCACGTCGACCACCATTTCGAGCGCCCCGGTCATGGCGGCGACCGCTTTTTCCGTGGCTTCGTTCGCGGCGTCGGCGACGGTCCGGGCGGCGTTGTAGCTGTCGATCTCGATAGCGGCGAGCTCGGCGGCGAGCTTGCCGATCTCGGTCGAGACGGCGTCGAGGTCGGCGGCTGCCGCGTCGGCTGCAGCGGTATTCGCCTCCGCCTTGCTCATCGTGTCGAACGCCTGCCGGTAATCATTGACCGCCGACGCCAGCTTGCCGGCCAACGCCGCACCCGAGCCGTCGCCGGCCACCTTCTTCAGCGACAGCGCGGACAGGAACATGCTCCTGATGGCGTCCTTCGTGGCGTCGGCGGCGGTTTCGTCGCCCGTGAGGCGAAATCGCGCGAGCTCCCGGCTGGCGGTGAGGGTGACGCGCATCAGCTTCTCGGCGCCCTGGGCGCCCTTCAGCTTGTTCTCCTGCTCGGCGAGCGCGTCCTGTCGCTCCTGGGCGACCCGGGCGTGGCGGGCGCGCTCGAGCTTCTGGATCATGCCGGCGAAGCGCTCCAGCCCTTCGGTGTTGGCGCGCATCTCCACGGTGAGGGTGTCGGCTTCCGCACTGAGGCGCACCAGGTCGGCGAACGCCGTTTCGAAACGCCGGATCGCCGCGGACAGCTCTTCCGCCCCGATCTCTCCTGCGGCCTGACCGGCAGCGCCCAGGTCTGTATTGGCACGCGAGACGGCTTCCTGGTCGCCGCTGACGCGGAACCGCAGGGCGTCGACGTTGGCGGCGGCGACCTTCTCGGCGATCGCGGCGACGCCGTCCGCTCCCTCCACCGACCCGGCATAGCGATCCAGGCCCATCCATCCGGCCACGCCCAGAACGATCGTCAGGGCGACCATTGCCGCAAAGCCGGCGCTGATCTTGGTGCCGATCCGCATCGTTTCCCCCAATGGAACACCGTTCGAATTTCAGGGATTTGACACAAGGCAGAGTTAACAAATTCCTATCAAAAGCCATATTTCGGTAATTCAATCACAATTAGAATGTTTGTCAGCAACCATTCCTTAAGTATTTGTCGGAAATCCTGTTGGTGCAGTTGGAGCCCGGCCCGCGAGGCGGGGTGCTCGAAGAAACACACCACAAGGAGAGCGGAATGATCCGAAGTGTACTCAGGACGGCGTCGACGACCCTGATCGTTCTCGGCGCACTGACGACGGCGGCTCTGGCCAACGACTTCGCGCCGCAGATCAGCAAGGAGGTCGCGGAGAAGATCAGGCCGTGGCTGAGCGACCCGGCCGTGGTCGACGCGGTCAAGGCGCAGAACGCCAAGACCGGCGGTCTCAGCGACGCCGACATCGACAAGCTCGACAAGCAGTGGCGGGCCGAGGCGAAGGGCGGCGGCGGGCCGCTGGTCAACGAGGTCACCGGCAACGCCCTGTCGAGCTTCCTGAAGGGCAAGAAGGAGGCCTCGGGCGGCCTGTATTCCGAGATCTTCGTGATGGACGCCAAGGGCCTGAACGTCGGCACCAGCGACGTCACCTCGGACTACATGCAGGGCGACGAAGGCAAGTGGCAGAAGACCTACCCGGTCGGCCCGGACGCCGTGTTCATCGACGATGTCGAGTTCGACGAGTCCAGCAAGGCCTTCCAGTCACAGGTCAGCGCCACGGTCGTCGATCCGGCGACCGGCAAGCCGATCGGCGCCATCACCATCGGCATCAACGTCGAGAAGCTCTGACGCGGCCGGAAGCGAGCGGGGGTGACCGTGGCGGTCGCCCCCGCGCCGGCGCGTCGTGGACTGTCCCTCCGGTGCGCCGGAACATCGGGAGAAATAGCCGCCGGCCGGGGCGCCCGCAGCCTTGCACAGGCCCTGGGGCGGGCGTAGTTTGCAGCCCGTCTGCAATCCGCCAGTCCACGGGGATCCACGTCATGGGCATACTTGCCGAACGGCTCAGCCGCGTGAAGCCGTCGCCCACCATCGCCGTCACCAACAAGGCCCGCGAGCTGAAGGCCGCCGGTCATGACGTGATCGGCCTCGGTGCCGGCGAACCGGACTTCGACACGCCGCAGCACATCAAGGACGCCGCCAAGTCCGCGATCGACCGCGGCGAGACCAAGTACACCGCGGTCGGCGGCACGCCGGAACTGAAGGACGCGATCTGCGCCAAGTTCAAGCGCGACAACAACCTCGACTACAAGCCGAACCAGATCATCGTCGGCACCGGCGGCAAGCAGGTGCTGTACAACGCGTTCATGGCGACCCTGGACCCGGGCGACGAGGTCATCGTCCCGGCGCCGTACTGGGTCAGCTACCCGGACATGGCGATCCTGGCCGAGGGCAAGCCGGTGTTCGTCGACTGCCCGCAGGAGACCGGCTTCAAGCTGCAGCCGGCCGACCTGGAGAAGGCGATCACGCCGAAGACCAAGTGGCTGATCCTGAACTCGCCGTCGAACCCGACCGGGGCCGGCTACACCCGTGCCGACATGAAGAAGATCACCGACGTGCTGATGAAGCATCCGCATGTCTGGGTGATGACCGACGACATGTACGAGCACCTGGTCTACGACGACTTCGAGTTCTGCACCCCGGCCGAGGTCGAGCCCGGCCTGTACGACCGCACGCTGACCGTCAACGGCGTGTCCAAGGCGTACTGCATGACCGGCTGGCGCATCGGCTTCGCCGGCGGCCCGGCGCACCTGATCAAGGCGATGACCGACATCCAGTCGCAGTCGACCTCGAACCCGTCGTCGATCAGCCAGGCGGCGTCGGTGGCGGCGCTGAACGGACCGCACGACTTCATCAAGGCCAACAACGAGGTGTTCAAGCAGCGCCGCGACCTGGTCGTGTCGATGCTGAACCAGGCCAACGGCCTGAACTGCCCGACACCGGAGGGGGCGTTCTACGTCTATCCGTCCTGCAAGGGCGTGATCGGCAAGAAGACCCCGGACGGCAAGGTGATCGAGAGCGACAGCGACTTCGTCGCGGCGCTGCTCGAGGCCGAGGGCGTGGCGGCGGTGCAGGGCGAGGCGTTCGGCCTGTCGCCGCATTTCCGGATCTCCTACGCCACGGCGACGGAACTGCTGGAGGAGGCCTGCACCCGCATCCAGCGCTTCTGCGGTTCGCTGCGCTGAGCGTTCCGAGGATCGGGACCACGAAGGGCGCCGCCGACGCGGCGCCCTTTTTGGTTGCGCGCGACGCCCACCGAATCGGCTTGCGCCGGCCGTTCGGACCGGTCGAAGATGACGGTACCGACGCCGGTCGTCCCGGCGTTCCGACGATCAAGGCCCTCGGACCAGGGGCGACCACGGGATCATGCGACCCGGGACGCCCCCGCTCGAACCTCGACACGGGTGGCTGCACCCGGGCGAACCGAGGGAGAGCCACATGGCAGGAGAACCCAACGGCGCCACACGTTGCGCCGTGATCGTTGGACCGTATCAGTCCGGCAAGACCAGCCTGTTCGAAGCGCTGCTCGCGGCCTGCGGGACCATCCCGCGCAAGGGCTCGGTCAAGGACGGAACCACGGTCGGCGACACGGCGCCGGAGGCGCGCGCCCGGAGTGCCAGCACCGAGCTGACGGTGGGCTACGGACAGTTTCTCGGCGACTCCTGGACCTTCATCGACACCCCCGGCAGCATCGAGTTCGCGCCGGAGTCCCGCAGTGCCTGCATGATCGCCGACCTGGCGATCGTGGTGGTCGAGCCCGAGGCCGGCAAGGCCGCGGCGGCCGGGCCGATCCTGAAGTTCCTCGACGACCACGACGTGCCGCATGTCGTCATGGTCAACAAGATGGACAGCGACAACGAGCGGGTGCGGGACGTCCTGGCGGCGCTGCAGAGCTACTCGACGCGGCCGCTGGTGCTGCGGCAGATCCCGATCCGCGACGACGAGACGGTGACCGGCTATGTCGACCTGGTCAGCGAGCGCGCCTACCGCTACCGCAACGGCGAGCCGTCGGCGCTGATCGAACTGCCGGGCGACGTCGCCGACCGCGAGGTCGAGGCCCGCACCCAGCTGCTGGAGACCCTGGCCGACTATGACGACGGCCTGCTCGAGCAGTTGCTGGAGGAGATCGATCCCGACAAGAAGCAGGTCTATGCGCATCTGACCGAGACCATGCAGGCCGATCTGCTGGTGCCGGTGGTGCTGGGCGCGGCCGAGCGCGACAACGGCGTGCAGCGCCTGCTGAAGCTGATCCGCCACGAGGGGCCGAGCCATACCGCCTCGGTGGCGCGCCGCGGGATCGCAGTCGAGGGCGAGCCGCTGGCGCAGGTGTTCCGCACCGTCCACGCCGCGCATATGGGCAAGCTGTCCTACGTCCGCATGTGGCGCGGAACCATCAAGGACGGCGACGTGCTGAACGGCGCCAAGGTCTCCGGCGTCTACCGCGTCCTGGGCGGCAAGCTCGACAAGGTGGCTGCCGCCGCCGAGGGCGAGGTGGTCGCGTTCGGCCGCATGGACCCGATCCAGACCGGCGACGTGCTGACCCCGTCGGGTGGCGTGCCGGAGCCCGGCCTGGCCTGGCCGGCGCCGCCGCAGCCGGTCTATGCGCTGGCCGTCCGGGTGCCGGACCGCAACGACGAGGTCAAGGTGTCGGGGGCGCTGGCCAAGCTGTGCGAGGAGGATACCGCCCTGCTGGTCCGGCAGGATGCCGAGCTCGGCGAACTGGTGCTGTGGGGCCAGGGCGATACCCACCTGAAGGTGGTGGTCGAGCGGCTGCGCAACCGCTTCAAGCTGGCGGTCGAGACCGGCCGGCCGGCGGTCGCCTACCGCGAGACCATCCGCCGCTCGGCCGACCAGCATGCCCGTCACAAGAAGCAGTCCGGCGGCCACGGCCAGTACGCCGACATCAAGGTCAAGGTCGAGGCGGTGCCGCGCGGCAGCGGCTTCCAGTTCGAGGAGAAGATCGTCGGCGGGTCGGTGCCGAAGCAGTACATCCCGGCGGTCGAGGAGGGGGCCCGCGACTACGTCAAGCGCGGGCCGCTGGGCTTCCCGGTGGTCGACATCAAGGTCACGCTGTACGACGGCGGCTTCCACTCGGTCGACAGCTCGGACATGGCCTTCAAGATCGCCGCGCGGCTGGCGCTTTCCGAGGCCATGCCGAAATGCGATCCGGTCCTGCTGGAGCCGATCCACGAGGTCACCATCTCGGTGCCGTCGGACGCCACCAGCCGGGTGCATGGAATCCTGTCGAGCCGCCGCGGGCAGATCCTCGGATTCGACGCCAAGGACGGCTGGCCCGGCTGGGACGCGGTGACGGCCTACCTGCCGGAGGCCGAGATCCACGACCTGATCCTGGAGCTGCGGGCGCAGAGCCAGGGCCTCGCCAGCTTCGAGTGGCGGTTCGACCATCTGTCCGAGCTGACCGGACGGCTGGCCGACCAGGTCGTGCAGCACCGCGAGGAGGTGGATGCCCGCTGACGGGGACGGGCATCCGGATCCGACCGGTGTCCGTACAGTAACGGAAGGCTCCCGGGCGGCATTGTTCGTCCGGGGCCGGCCGTTCCTCACCCCGAGTTGATTTGGCGTATCGCGCGGAACGGCCTAGCTCGGAACGGTGAATGCCAAGCGAGGAGATCCGCCATGCTGATCAAGCGCACCCGGGGGTGGGAGATTCCCGACAACCGGGCGACGCCGGAAGGCGTATGGCTCGACAGGCGCCGCCTGCTCAAGGGGCTGGCGGCCGGCTCGATGCTGACCGGCGCCGCCGCCCTGTCCGCCGGTGCCGCCGCGGCCGAGACGACCGATCCGTCGGCCGGCCTGTACCCGCCGAAGACCAACATGCGGTTCCGCGGCGAGCGCTCGATGACGCCGGAGGACCTCGCCACCACCTACAACAACTTCTATGAGTTCGGCAGCCACAAGAACATCTGGCGGGCCGCCCAGGTCCTGCCGATCCGGCCCTGGACCGTCACCTTCGACGGCATGGTCGAGAAGCCCGGCTCGGTGGCGATCGACGACCTGCTGACCGCCATGGGGCCGCTGGAGCAGCGGGTGTATCGCCATCGCTGCGTCGAGGCGTGGTCGATGACCGTGCCGTGGGCCGGCTTCCCGATGAAGCGGCTGGTCGAGTACGCCAAGCCGCTCGGCTCGGCGAAATACGTGACCATGCAGACCTTCCAGAACCCGGAGATCGCTTCGGGCCAGAAGCAGCACTGGTATCCCTGGCCCTATGTCGAGGGGCTGACGATCGCCGAGGCGACCAACGAGCTGGCGTTCATGGCGACCGGCATCTACGGCAAGCCGATGCCGCCGCAGAACGGCGCGCCGATCCGGTTGGTGACGCCGTGGAAATACGGCTTCAAGTGCATCAAGTCGATCGTCCGCTTCACCTTCTCCGAAGAGCGGCCGGTGTCGTTCTGGGAGCGCATCCAGGGCAGCGAGTACGGCTTCTGGGCGAATGTGAACCCGGAGGTCTCGCATCCGCGCTGGTCGCAGGCGACCGAGCAGCCACTCGGCGAATCCGACCGCATCCCGACCCTGCTCTACAACGGCTATGGCGAGTATGTGGCCGACCTCTACAAGGGCATGAACGGCGAGCGGCTGTTCATGTGACCGGCGTCAGAGCTCCTGGCCGAAGCGGTCCAGGAACAGGGTCGCCGCGAGGATCATGTCGACGGTGGAGCCGTCGCGGGCGAGCGGCAGGTAGATCCGCTCGACCCTGACGTAGTCGTGCAGGCGCCACAACCTGGGACGGCCGGCGCGCCAGGATGCCTCGCCGGTCCGCACCACCGAGCCGAGCGAGCTCTCGACCCGGTCGTCGCGCGAGCCGGGCTTCAACTCGTCGAGATAGGTCCCGGTCGGGTCGCCGTCGAAGGCGCGGGCGATGCTGGTCCCGACCAGCCGGTAGCGGAACCGGAGCGCGGGCGCGCGGTGGACGTCGACCAGCCAGAGATTGGGCAGCAGCGTCGGGACGTCCATCGGCTCGAAATGGTCGCGGCCCGGCAACCTGCCGGGCGGTCGGATCGCGATCCAGTACTCGGTCAGCCGGCGGACCTTCGGATGCAGCGGACGGTCCAGCAGCGTCTCTGCCGGTGCACCCAGTTCCTGCTCGAGGTCGCCGTGCAGCGGGGATGGCGGAGCCAATCGAACTCTCTCGTCGTTGTCCGGCCCGGCGGGCACGCGCCATTCTTGCCGGCCACCGTTAACAATCTGTCACTGCTCATTATCCGTTGCCGCGGTACGGCCCGGGTGCGCCCACCCGGGCGGTCCGTTAGAGTCCCCGTCAGCAACAGGATCCGGTTCGGTTCGGGAGGAACGGCATGGCAAGGCTGCAGGACAAGGTCGCGGTGATCACGGGCGCCGCATCGGGCATCGGGCGGGCGTCGTCGGCGCTGTTCGCGCGCGAGGGCGCGGTGGTGGTGATGGCCGACGTCAAGCGCGAGGCGGGCGACGCCGCCGCCGCCGAGATCGTCGCCGCCGGCGGCCGGGTGGAATTCGTGACCGCCGACGTCTCCAAGGAGGAGGACGTCCGGGCGCTGATCGACGGGGCCGTGCAGCGCCACGGCCGGCTGGATGTGCTGTACAACAATGCCGGCGGCGCCACCGGCAAGGACGGCAAGGTCACCGACATGCCGCTGGACGAGTTCTGGCGCACCATGTCGGTCGACCTGTTCGGCACCTTCCTGGGCTGCCGTTTCGCGATTCCGCACATGGCGGCCGGCGGCGGCGGGTCGATCATCAACACCACGTCGATCCGGGCGCTGATCGGCACCGCCGGGGCCGATGCCTACTCGGCGGCCAAGGGCGGCGTGCTGACCCTGACCAAGTCGCTGGCCATGCAGTGGCACACCGCGAAGATCCGGGTGAACGCCATCGGCCCGGGCGTGGTCGCCACCGAGCGGGTGAAGGCGATGCTGAAGCCGGACGACCCGCTGGTCGCCAAGTCGCTGATGGGCGTCCTGGAACCGGACGACATCGCCTACCTGGCGCTCTACCTGGCGTCCGACGAGTCGCGGCGGATCACCGGCGCGATCCTGCCGGCGGAAAGCGGCGCCAGCGCGTTCTGAGGCCCGGGGCCCGGGGATGCGCCTGCTCGCGATCTCGGACCTGCACCTCGCGGCCGCCCAGAACCGCGAGGCGCTGGAGGCGCTGCCGGCCCATCCGGGTGACTGGCTGATCGTCGCCGGCGACGTCGCCGAGCGCCTCGACCTGGTGGACTGGGCGCTCGGCCTGCTGGCGGCGCGTTTCGAGCGGGTGTTCTGGGTCCCGGGCAACCACGAGCTCTGGACGGTGGCGCGGGAAGGCCCGGACGCGGCGCGCGGGATGGCGCGTTACGACCGGCTGACCGCGATCGCCCGGTCGCACGGCGTGGTCTCGCCCGAGGACGGCTATCCGGAGTGGCCGGGCCCGATGCCGGCGGGGGTCTCGCGGTTGCTGATCGTGCCGCTGTTCCTGCTCTACGACTACAGCTTCCGGCCGGCCGACGTGGCGCTGGCCGACGTGGTCGCCTGGGCCGACGAGGCCCACAACGTCTGTGCCGACGAGCTGCACCTGCTGCCGGACCCGTTCAGCAGCCGGCCGGACTGGTGCCGGGCCCGGCTGGACGAGACCCGGCATCGGCTGGCGCGCGAATTGCCGGCCGACGCCCACACCGTCCTGGTGAACCACTGGCCGCTGCGCCGCGACCTGGTGCGGATCCCGCGGGTGCCGCGCTTCACCCCGTGGTGCGGGACCACCGAGACCGAGGACTGGCACCGTCGCTACCGGGCCCATGCGGTGGTCAGCGGCCATCTCCATACCCGGCGCACCGACCTGGTGGACGGCACCCGCTTCGAGGAGGTGTCGCTCGGCTACCCGCGGCAGTGGGACCATTCGCGCGGCTGTGCGGGCTATCTCAGGACGATCCTCTGACCGCCGGCGCTATCGGTCGATCTCGATCCGACCCTCCAGATACGGCGTGCAACGCCCCTGCAGTTCGACCCGGCCGTCCCGCAGGCGGCACAGGATCTCGCCGCCGCGCGCCGAGGCCTGATTTGCCAGGATCTCGGTCTTGCCGAGACGGTCACACCAGTACGGCGCGAGGGCGCAATGCACGCCACCGGTCACCGGATCCTCCGGGATGCCGTCGCGCGGCGCGAAGTAGCGGCTGACGCAGTCGTAGCCGCGGTCGCCGGGCGCGGTAACGACTACGCCCCGCCGGTCCAGCTCGGCGATCGCCTCCGGGTCGGGACGGAGCGACCGAACCTGCCCGGCCGATTCGAGTACGGCTATGTACTGCCGCGGCGTCGCCAGCACCGCGACCGGGTCGATCCCGAGAGCCCGCGCCAGGCCGCTCGGCGCTTCGGCCGGCACCGGCGGGTTCGCCGGAAAGTCCATGACGAAGCCGGCGCCGTCACGCCGGACCACCAGGTCGCCGCTCTGTCGGGTCCGGAAGCGCACATCCGGCCGGTCCGGTTGCAGGACCGTCAGGACCACCCACGAACTTGCGAGGGTCGCGTGTCCACAGAGCGGCACCTCGATTGTGGGCGTGAACCAGCGGATCGACCAGTCGTCACCGTCCGGGCACAGGAATGCGGTCTCGGCCAGGTTGTTCTCGGCCGCGATGTCCTGCAGCCGGGCATCGTCGGGATAGGTATCGAGAACTACAACGGCGGCCGGGTTTCCCGCAAAAAGACGGTCCGTGAAGGCGTCGACCTGATAGATGGGAACGCGCATGGGGACTCTCGAAAGACGGCGACGAGTTCTTGAATTGTCGAGCGGACCCGGGGAACCGCAAGCCGGACATTGTGCCTGATACAAGATTCCGGCGGGCGGCGACGAGGCGAAGCCCGGCCGCGGTGCTTCCCGTCGGTCCGCAATGTCGGCGCGTTTCGCGGGGTGTCGGCGGCTGCGGCAAGCGCGCTAAGCTCGCGCCAAAGCAGGAGGAAGCCGATGAAGATGCGCGCCGCGGTCCTGAGGACTATCGCCCCCGACCGACCCTATGCGACCAGCCGGCCGATCCGGATCGAGGAGGTCGAGCTGCAGGCGCCGCAGGCCGGCGAGGTACTGGTCAAGATCGCCGGCGCCGGGCTCTGCCATTCCGACCTGTCGGTGATCGACGGCTCGCGGCCGCGCCCGCTGCCGGTGGCGCTCGGCCACGAGGGGGCCGGCACGGTCGTCGAGGTCGGGGTCGGCGTGCGCGACATCGCGGCGGGCGATCCGGTGGTGTTCCAGTTCTCGGCCAGCTGCGGGCGCTGCGAGCGCTGCCTGGAGGGCCGGCCGCAGATCTGCATCGCCCACGGCGCCGCCCGCGCCAAGGGCGAGCTGATGGGCGGCGGCAAGCGGCTGCGCGACACCAAGGGCGAGCCGGTCAACCACCAGTCCGGGGTTTCGTGCTTTGCCGAGTACGCGGTGGTGGACCGCGGCTCGGTGGTGCGGGTCGACAAGGATGTGCCGCTGGCGATGGCGGCGGTGTTCGGCTGCGCGGTGATGACCGGGGTCGGCGCGGCCCTGAACACCGCCAATATCCGGCCGGGGCAGAAGGTGGCGATCATCGGTCTCGGCGGCGTCGGGCTGTCCGGCCTGCTGGGCGCCAAGATGGCCGGTCCGTCGGTGCTGATCGCGGTCGACGTCAACCCGGCCAAGCTCGGGCTGGCCCGCCAGCTCGGCGCCGACCATGCCATCGACGCGCGCGAGCCCGACCATCTCGAGCAGATCAGGGACCTGACCGGCGGCGGCGTCGACGTGGCGGTCGAGCTGGCGGGCAGCATCAAGGCGCTCGAGACCGGCTACGGCATCCTGCGCACCGGCGGCACCCTTGTGACCGCCGGCCTGTCGCCGGCCGGGGCGGCATTCCCGATTCACGCCGCCGACCTGGTGACCCGGGAGATCACCGTGAAGGGCAGCTACATGGGGTCCTGCGTGCCGGTGCGCGACATCCCGCGCTTCATCGAGGCGTACCGCCAGGGCAAGCTGCCGATCGACCGGCTGATCGGCGAGCATATCGGCTTCGACGACATGAACCGGGGCTTCGACCGGCTGGCCGACGGCGAGGTGGTGCGGCAGATCCTGGTGCCGCACGGCTGATCCGGCGCGGCGGCCCTGGTTTCGCTACGGGTTGCGCGCCGCGGTCGCCTCGACCACCGCCGACAGGTCGCCATAGGCTTCGAAGATGCTCTCGGAGTCGCGGTAGTCGCGGGCCGCGACCACGCTCAGCACCTTTCCGGCGACCAGGATCGACTGGTGCAGCATCACCCGGGGGGCGGGCCTGGCGCCGCCGGGGACGCTCAGCACGGTCGCCAGCACCGGCCCGTAGCGGTCGCGGTGGACGATGCCGATCTCCTGCCTGCCGCCTGCCGGCAAGGTCGGCCAGACCCGGTCGATCTCGGCCGCGAGCCTGGCGATGTCGGCGCGGTAGTCGGCCGTGCCGCTGTCCGCCAGCGCCTGGGCGATCGCGGTGGCGAAGGCCGGCTGGTCGAACGCGAACACCGGCTCCAGGTGCTTCTCGGCGATCATGACGTAGCCGAAGCGCGGCAGGGTCGGCGGCTTGCCGGCCCGCCAGCCCGCGATGGTGTCGCAGCCGCCGAAGGCGAGCAGGGGAATGAACGCCTCGCCGGTCGCGACCGACAGCTCGTCGATCAGGCGACGGTCGGCCGGCTGGTCGGCATCGAAGAAGCAGTCGCCGTCGGCCAGCGCGATCGTCAGCTCGTGACCGCCGATCGCGACGATCCGCTGCTCACGGGCCACCGCCGGCGCCGGTCCCAGGGCCGCCAATGCACCGCCGACCGCCAGGACGCCGAGCGTCAGCCGGTGGAGGTGTCGCATCGCCCGCGCCCTACTCGCCGATCGATTCGGCGACGATGCAGGAGAACATCGGCCGGACCGGCTCGGCCGACAGATTCTGCTGATGGTTCAGGATGAACGCGAGGTCGACGGCCTTGAAGGCCTCGACCTGCAGGCTCGCGGCCTGCTCAAAGCAGGCCTTGGCGGTGGTGAATGTCACCCCGCTCTCGATCACCTGGTTGCCGATGATCGTCACCAGCATCCAAACCAGCTTCATTTCCCGCCTCCCGGAATCGGAGAGCGCCACAGTAGCAGGGGCGCGAGGCGGTTTCATCGGGCAGCGCGCGTTCCGCGTCGGTTCCCGGCCGACCGTTGCAAGCCGGCATCGGTGGCGGCGGCGTTCGATGGGTCGGGACGGTCGGGGCTGCGACATCGGGCGACGTTTCGGGGGTGTCGAACACCGGTCCCCACATGGCAGGGTGCGGCGATCACTGCGGGAGACCGGTCGAATGCAGGGACGAGCCGATGTCATGGCGTGGCGGCGGGAAACCCGGCGCCGGCTGATCGATGCCCGGCTGGCGCTGCCGGTCGCCGAGCGGGACCGGCTGGCCGAACGGGCGGTCGCCGCCCTGGAAGCCGCCGCCGACCTGTCGCGATTTGCCGTGCTCGGCCTGTACTGGCCGTTCCGCGGCGAGATCGACCTGCGGCCGCTGGCCCGCAGGCTGATCGACACCGGCACCCGGATCGGGCTGCCGGTGGTGGTGGCCAAGGACGCGCCGGTCGAGTTCCGGGAGTGGCACCCGGATGCGCCGATGACGCGCGGGGTCTGGAACATCCCGATCCCGGACGGCACGCCGGTCGTGCATCCGGCCGCTCTGGTGGTGCCGTTGGTGGGCTTCGACGCACGCGGCTACCGCCTCGGCTACGGTGGCGGCTATTACGACCGTACGCTGGCGGCGCGGCGGCCCCACCCCTGGGCGATCGGGCTCGGCTTCGACCTCGGGCGGCTCGACAGCATCCACCCGTTCGACCACGACATCCCGATGGACGGGATCGTCACCGAGAGCGGCGCGACCCGCCATCCGCGGGGCGAGCCTGGATCCGACGCGCCGACCGCTGGCTTCGCCTCGCCGGCATGCCTGCTGGCGGAGCTCGATCCGGCCGACCCCGGTCCCTGGCGGTAGGCGCAGGGCCGGGTGCCGTGGCGGGTCGTCGGTCACGGGCTCGGCCGGCGCGTTCGGCCGGCCGTCACTCGTCGGCGCTGCCGATCGGCTGGTGGAAATGCTCCGCCCATCCGACGAGCGTCGTGACCGTGCCCGTCGAATCCGGCGCGGACATCGGACAGACCACGGTCTCGTACCAGGATCGCAGGCCGAGCCGGGTGCGGTAGGCGATGCGCTGGAACCGTGGCGACGGGTCGGCGGTCACCGCGGCGTAGAGCGCGGCCAGCTGGCTCTGGGTGCCCTGGGCGTCGATCTCGGACAGCAGCAGGCCGGTATTGTCGTGCGGGGTGTGCGCGACGATGTCGGTCCCGACCAGGCGATACCGGAAGTCGCGACCCCGGTCCACGACGTCGACCAGGAAGGTGTAGGGCAGGAGGCTCCGGATCGCCGCCGGATCGATCGCTTCGCGCCAGGGCAGCGGGGCGTCGCCGCGCAGGCCCTGCCAGTAGGCCAGCCCGTCGCGGCAGATCTGCGACGTCAGGGCATCGGCCCCGTCGACGACGCGCGACACGGCCTGGACGACGGTCTGGCCGACCTGCAACCGCCGGTCCGTGTTGAGTCCCCGGTTGAGCAAGGCGTCCCCGGCCGTCTGGCGTTCCCACAGCAATGCGGGCCGTATCAGAGCCGAGGCGGCGAAGGTCGTCCAGAAACTTCGCAGAACGGGCTGTCGGCTCAGTCGCCCTTCGCCAGCAGACCGAGCGCGATGAGCGTCTCCCGGAGCCACGGCGGCAGGGCCCCGGGATCGGCCAGGCCTTCGTCGACGAACACCGCCAGCGTGGCACGGTAGCGCTCGGCGTTCGGGTCCGGCGTGTCGCCCGGGGCGGTGCGGGAGTAGGTGATCAGGGTCCGCACGATGTCGTCGGGAAACAGGTCCCAGGACTCGCCGGTACCGGCGGCCAGCAGCTTGCGCCGGCGCAGCAGCATCCGGGTCGCCACCGGGTCGGCGTCGGACGCCGCGAACTCGTAAAGCACGCGGTGGGTCGGCGGCAGGCCGGCTTCCAGCAGCTCCTCCAGAATCGCGCGTCGCTTCGCGTCCTGGGCCGGCGTCGACGGCTCGGGATCCAGGACGTGCCGGCCGAGGGCCAGCCGGAGCCCGTCGATCGCACAGTCGCTGCCGCTGCGGACATGCGCGCCACCCTGCCGGATCGCGGCCGCCCGCTCGGCCGCCGGCATGGCGGGCAGCCCGACGAAGAACGCCTGTGCGGCCCGGCAGCCGGCGTCCCGGGCAAATTCCCGGTACCCCCAGCCGGCCGCGACCGCCGCCAGAAGCACCAGTACCGCGATGGCCGGGAAGCTGGAGGGCTGCCAGCCGTCGCGCAGCACCACCCAGACCAGATAGCAGACCACGACCACGGCCCACAGCACGCCGGTCGCCATGGCGTAGACCAGATAGTCGAGGGCGTCCCAGCCACCGCTGGACAGCTTGCCGATCGCCAGGAAGGCGAGCGCCAGGGCGACGAACGGCACGGTGATGTACAGCAGGGTCACCGCGTCCCTCCGCAGCCGTTGCGTTGCCCAGCCGGTGGCCATCTACCAGCCCCCGCCGCCACCACCGCCGCCCCCGCCGCCGGACGAGCCGCCGCCGGACGAAAATCCACCGGAGGAGCCCCCGCTGCTGGACGGTCGGGTCGCGGCATGCACCGCAGCGCCGCCGAGGCTTCGCCCCAGGGTCTTCGACAGGCCGTCCAATGGGGCCGGCTGGCCGTCGCCGGTCACCAGCCATGCCGGTGCGTATCGGACAGACCCGCCGGTCGCGGCATCCCGCACCGCCAGCCGGGCCATCAGCCGGTCGGTCCACTGGCGCTCGACGCCGAGCGCCATCGCATAGGGCAGGTGCGCCTCATACAGCGCTTCGGTGATCTCCGGCTCGCGCCCGGCCGTGTTCAGCCGGTCGCCCTCGGCGACCGAGAGGTAGAGCCGGTAGCCCTCGATTCCGTCCCGCGTCTCCTGGCCGAGCCGGGTCGGGGCGGTCAGCAGGTGCCAGAACATCACGGTCACGACGATCGCGGCACCGGCGATCACCAGTGCCGCGGGTGGAACCATCTGGCCGATCAGCAGTCCGACACCGACCGCCGGCAGTGCGCAGACCCCGATGATCAGCAGGGAGATGCCGCCGCCGAATATCGAGGCGAACGGCGCGGGAGCCGAGCCGAGCCAACGTGACGCCAGGTTGCCGGCCACGGCGAGGGCAGGCGTCGCGAAGGCGGCGGCGAACACCGCCAGGACGGCGGCCTCGACGGTCGCGTCCTCGCCCATCGCGTCGGCGCTCACGCTGACCAGCACGGTCGCCAGGGCGAGCAGCGCCCCCAGTGCCCACAGCCCGCGGTTTCCGCGGAAGTAGGCGAGCCCGTATTCGCTGCCGAAGGCCTGCAGCAGGCCTTCCTTCGCCTTGCCCATGCGCTCCGAGAACTTGCCCCCGAAGGTGATGTCGTCCTCGCCGCCGCCGAACATCGCGTCGAACACCGCCTGCTCGCCGGGCGGCAGCGGGTGTTCCGGGGCCTGCTGCTTCCATGCCGAGAACTTGCCGCCACCCTCGTCCCCGAGGAGGATCACCCGCTTGGTGGCGAGGCTGGTCAGGGCGACCGACAGCGCCTTGCCGGTTTCGAACCCGCTCCCGAAGCCGGCGTTCCAGATGTAGCCGACGGCGACCGGCGACAGGCCGTTCGGGGCCTCGAACAGCGGCACGATCGTGCCCTTGGCGGGATCGCGGCCGACCCGGAACCAGGCGACCCCGAAATATCCGATCAGGGCCAGGAGCAGGACGCCGCCGAGGGCCACGCCGGTGTTGTCTGCGGCCCAGTACCGGAATTCCTGCCATGGACTCTCCCGGTCGACCAGGCCGGCCGGCCATGACGCGGCGATGGTGAACCCCTCGCCGGGAGCGAGCGGCCGGGTGGTGGCGATCGCCAGGCGGTCCGGGGATCGCGACAGGATCTCGAAGTCGTCGCCCTGCGCGCCGCGGGGGCCGGTATAGGCGTCGATTCCCGCGAGGGCCGCGCCGTCCGGCAGCCGCACGGTGACCGAGGCGCGGTCGATTGGGAACGCCCAGGCGTCGCCGGTGACGTTCCAGTACAGCTCGTCCTGCTCCGGTCGGTGGAACAGCTGGCGGCTGGTCTCGTAGGTGATGGCGTAGCGGTGCCGGCCGTAGGGCAGCATCACGTTGCGGTCGCCGATGTAGATCCGCTGGCCGGCGTTCAGTTCCTGGATGAAATACGGCTCGGGCTTGCCGTCGCGCTCGATCCCGAGGACCTCGAAGCCGGCGATGCGGTTGAAGCCCCATCCGGTGAGGCTGCGGGTCGGGAAGTCCCGGAAGATCCCGCGCCTGATCTCCAGGCCCGCCGCCTCGACCTCGATGATCTCCACCACCCGCAGCCGGCCGTCGGACTGCACGGTGATCGCGGAGTCGAAGGACAGGATGCGCTCGCGCTGGGCTGCCGCCGGGGGCATGGCGGCCAGCAGCAGCGCGATACCGGCGAGCAGCGCCGGCCAGAGGCGATGGAGCGGAAGCACGACGGTCGCCCCGGCCGGCTAGAACGCCACCTGGGGCAGCGCCCGGTCGGCGGCATGCTCGACCTCGTAGTACTCCTGCGGCTGGAATCGGAACCAGCCGGCGATCAGGTTGCTCGGAAACGATTCGATCAGCGTGTTCAGGTCGCGCACCGTGCCGTTGTAGTACCGGCGCGCCATCTGGATCTGGTTCTCGAGTTCCCCGAGCGTGGTCTGCAGCTCGACGAAGTTCCCGTCGGCCCTGAGCTCGGGATAGTTCTCGGCGACCGCGAACAGCCGCATCAGCGCGGTCGACAGTTCGCCCTCCGCCTGCTGACGCTCGGCCGGGCCGGCGCCGCCGGCGGCCTGCACGCGGGCCCGCATCTCGGTGACCGCTTCCAGTGTCCCGCGCTCGTGCTGGACGTAGCCCTTCACCGTATTGATCAGGTTCGGGATCAGGTTGCTGCGGCGCTTGAGCTGAACGTCGATGCCGCTCCAGCCCTCGCGGCAGCGCTGCCGCAGCGCGACCAGCCGGTTGTAGATCACGACACCCCAGCCCAGGATCGCGGCCGCGGCGGCCAGCAGCACCCAGGAGCTCGTCGACAGGTCCGCCATGTTTCATTTCCCCTCGCGGCCGGGCGCCCTCAGCCGGGCGCCGTCCGTGCCGAATCCCGCAATGTCCGTTACGCTCGACAGGCGATACGAGGGTAGCGTTTTCCAATCACATACTGGAATCGATTTTTCCGTTTCGATCCTTCGACGCCGGCTGCAGCAGAGCCGCGGCGCGACCGGGCGGTCAGGCGGGTTCGGGCTGGGGGCCGACTTCGACGTCGAGAGTCGGGCCGGCCCGATCGCCGGGGTAGACCCCGCGCAGTACCTCCTCGAAGTGCCGCCTGACGTCGTGCTCGCAGCGGCAGGCGATCCGGTCGAGCCGGGGGCGGTCCAGGATCCGCATGCGCCCGCGCCCGGTCTGCAGCATGCCGCGCGCCTTCATCGACTGGATGACGCGGTTCACGTAGGTCCGGCCCACCCCCAGCATGCCGGCGAGCTGCTCCTGGGTCAGGGCGATCAGGTCGTCGCCGGTCCGCTCGACCGCATAGAGCAGCCATTTGGCGGTGCGCTGCTCGATCGAATGCGCGGCGTTGCAGGCCACCGACTGGAAGACCTGCGCCAGCAGGCAGTCGGCGTAGCGGGCGAAGAAGTGGCGCAGGGTCGCGGACTGGTGCTTGGCCGCCTCCAGCGCGGCGGTCTCGGCGCGTAGGAACGGCCCGGGGTACTGCACGACGGCCCGCGCATAGGCCGGCAGGCGGCCCTGGCTGACGATCCCGCCGACCGCGCCCTCGCGTCCGACGAGCACGGTCTCGACGTCGGGGCCGTCGGCCAGCGCGACCCGGAACGACACCATGCTGGGTCCACAAGGAAAATAGACGTGATCGACCTCGTCGCCCGGGTCGTACAGCACTTCGTTGCTGTCGCCGTCCCAGCGGCTCAGGATGCGCGCCAGTATCGCCATATCATCCCCGGTCAGGGCCTGAAGAAGATTGCTGGCGTCCTGACGATCGCGGATATCTCTGTTGGTGTCGGCCAGCTGGTCATTCATCGCTCGGGCGCTCCGTCTGACATTTGTCTTCGGAGTGGCGGAACACCTGGCGGTTCGATGTGTTCCTCAGAGCACAGACATGACACGTCTTGCACCCAGGCGGTGCCGGCGGCGTGACCGGGGAAAGAAAAATGCCCGGCAGCGGGGGCTGCCGGGCAAGTTGAACAGGGAGGCTTCACGTCTGGGAGACGTAGGACCCCGAAGGGCCCTGCTCTGAGCGGGGGGCTCAGAGGGGATGTTGCAACGCAACATCCACACAGTATGAGAAATAGGTTGCCGAACGCTTAACGACCATTCGCAAAACAACAGTTCCGCTATGCGCTGCGTGCATGGCTGGCGATGCCGAATCGTTCATCCACGCAGGGCGCCGGTTCGGCTCAGAACTGCGACTTCGCGACCTCCTGGATCAGGAAGTCCCGCAGCACCGTGATGCGCTTGGAATGCCTGAGCTCCTCCGGGTACACGAAATAGGCCGGGACCTGCGGGCCTTCAAGGTCGGGCACCACGCGGATCAGGTTGACGTCCTCGCGCGCCATGTAGTCGGGCAGGGCGGCGATGCCGATGCCGGTCTGCACGGCGCGGTACATGGCGAAGTAGTTGTTGACCCGGAGCACCGAGGTCGGCCGGCCGCGCGGCCCGGACGCCACGTCCAGCAGCCAGTTCACGTTCGGGAACGGCGGATGCGCGGTCTCGCCGTAGATCACCAGCCGGTGGTCGGCGAGGTCGGCCGGGGTGCGCGGCACGCCGGCGGCCTTCAGGTAGGACGGCGCGGCGTACAGGTGGAACTTGATGGTCTTCAGGTGGCGCTGGATCAGGTCGGGCTGGCGCGGCGGGGTCAGGCGCAGCGCCACGTCGGCCTGGCGCATCGACAGGTCGAGCTCGCTGTCGTTCAGGATCAGCGTCAGGCTGATCTCCGGATACAGCTCCAGGAACGCCCCGATGCGCGGGGTCAGCCAGTTCGAGCCGAGCGCCACGGTGGTGGTGAGGCGCAGCGGACCCTTCGGGCGGTCCTTGCCCTCCGAGAGGATCGCCTCGGTGGTCGCCAGCTTGGCGAACACGTCGCGGGCCGTCTGGTACAGGATCTCGCCCTGCTCGGTCAGGATCAGGCCGCGGGCGTGCCGGTGGAACAGCGGCACCCGCAGGCTCTCCTCGAGATGGCTGATCTGGCGGCTGACCGCGGACTGGCTGAGGTTCAGCGTGTCACCGGCATGGGTGAAGCTGCCGGCCTCCGCGACCGCATGAAAGACACGCAGCTTGTCCCAGTCCATGACCCGCCCGCCGACAGTGGCGCGGCCACGACCGCGCTCCTCTATCTCTACACGAGACCGGTCGTCGGGTTAACCCCTTCGTCCGGCGACCCGATTCCGCACGTCCGCGCGTGCGGGGCGGTTACTCGGCGGCGGCGGCCTGGGTGGAGTCCTCCAGTTCGGACAGATAGCGCTCGGACTCGAGCGCCGCCATGCAGCCCATGCCGGCGGCGGTAACCGCTTGGCGGAACACCTTGTCGACGCAGTCGCCGGCTGCGAAGACGCCCGGCACCGTGGTGCGGGTCGAGCCCGGCTCGGCGATCAGGTAGCCTTCTTCGTCGACCGGCAGGTGGCCGCGGAACGGCTTGGTCGCCGGGTCGTGGCCGATCGCCACGAACAGCCCCTCGGCCGGGATCACGGTGGTGTCGCCGCTGTTCACGTTCTTGATGCGCACCGCCTCGACGCCGGCGAACGGGCCGTCGCCGCCGATCACCTCGTCGACCACGTGGTCCCAGATCACCCGCGCCTTGGGGTTCCGGAACAGCCGGTCCTGCATGATCTTCTCGGCGCGCAGGCTGTCGCGCCGATGCACCAGCGTCACCGAGTTGCAGATGTTGGCGAGATACAGCGCCTCCTCGACGGCGGTGTTGCCGCCGCCGACCACCACCACGTCCTTGTCGCGGTAGAAGAAGCCGTCGCAGGTCGCGCAGGCCGAGACGCCGCGGCCGTTGAAGTGCCGCTCGCTCGGCAGCCCGAGCCAGCGCGCCTGGGCGCCGGTCGCCACGATCACCGAGTCGGCGAGGTAGACGTCACCGTTGTCGCCGATGCAGCGCAGCGGCCGGGTCGAGAAGTCGACCTCGACGATCACGTCGCTGACGATGGTGGTGCCGACATGCTCGGCCTGCTTCTGCATCTGCTCCATGAGCCAGGGGCCCTGGATCACGTCGGCGAAGCCCGGGTAGTTCTCGACCTCGGAGGTGATGGTCATCTGGCCGCCCGGCTGCAGCCCGGCCACCAGCATCGGCGAGAGGTTGGCGCGCGCCGTGTAGATGCCGGCGGTCAGGCCGGCGGCTCCTGCGCCGATGATCAGAACCTTCACGCGATGCTCGGCCATCGACTCCTCCGTCCGTGGGAACCCGCCCAACATAGTGGCGCCGCCGGGCGCTCTCAACCGGGCTTCCCGTGACATTCATCCGTGCCGCAACCGCGCCGAGTCGCCGGCCGCGGGGGAGGCCGGTTCGCCGGGTCCGCGGCCGGCGACTCGGCTCAGAACCCGAACATGTGGTCCAGCGAGAACGCCGCGCCGTCGCGGATCAGGCCGTGATAGCCGAACAGCCGGCAGGTGGTGTCGCGGATCAGCACGTAGCCGCCGCCGGCCGCCTTCGCGAGGTCGGCCGGCCCGAACATCTCCGAGGCCCGCCACAGCCGCGAGCCGCCACAGGCGATGGCCAGCGGCGCGCGGGCGATCTCGGCGCCGTCGGCCGCGGTCAGCACCAGCTCGGTCGCCGACGCCTCGTGCCAGGGCGTGGAGGCCGGGTAGATCAGGTGGCACAGCGTGTCGACCCGGTCCAGGTCGTGGCCGAGCCGCAGGAACAGCCGGGTCGAGAGCCCCGGCGGCGGCCCGCCATAGCTCTGCGGCTCGCCCTTGAAGGTCAGCACGCCGTTGAAGACATGGGCGCCGAAGCTGGTGTCGGCGGCATGGCCGGTCTGCCGGTCCTCATAGCGGAACAGGCCGTGCAGCCAGCCGTCGGGAGCGTCCCCAGGGGCATCGCCGGGGGCGCCGGCCTCGAAGTCGTAGATCAGCTCGATGTGACCGTAACCGGAGTCCAGGCCGCCGCCGTTCAGCAGTTCGCCGGCCTCGATCGCCACGCTGTCGGAGCGCGACAGCATCCCGAAGCGGTGGCGCGCCGCCTCGCTGCCGTCGGCGTCGTACAGCACCGCCTGGATCGGCAGCCGGTCCTGCGCGGTCGACATCGGGGTCGGCAGCGCGAACGACCGGTAGCGGTCGAGCGGCAGGACCGGCGCCGGCAGGATCCAGCCCTTGCCGAGATACCGGGCGGCCTCGGCGATCCGCGGGTCCGGCTTCAGGTCGACCCGCTCGACGTTGACGTGGGCGATGCGGTTGCGGCGGTTGCCGGCGCGGATCTCGTAGCGCGGTCGCACCACGTGCTTGCCGGCCTGCAGCTCGAACTGGGCCGGCCAGCGCTGCTCCGGGAACAGCGCCGCCGGGTCGAGTGGCCGGCAGCCGAAGCCCGGGATCGCCTGGTCGAAGGCGCGGATGTCGTGGCGGCCCATCAGGTTGAGGCCGATGGCCCCGGCCGGGACCGGCGTCGGATGGGCGTTCTGCAGCCACAGGGTGACGCGCTCGCCGTCCTTCGGGGCCGGCAGCCCGGCATAGAGGTCGGCCGGCCATGCGTTGGCGTCGTGGGTGCAGGACAACTCGTCGTCGGCGTCGCCATAGGTGTCGACGGCGTATTTGACGACGTCGTGGCCGCGGGCGCCGATGGCGTGGATGAACAGGGTGCCGGCGAAGTTGCCGAGGCCGAAGCGCCGGCGCACCTCGGCGCTGTCGATCACGATGCCGGAGACGCCGTCCGCGAGCGGCTGCTCCCAGGTCGCGAGCACGCCGCCGTCGGCGTCGAACAGCCGCAGCCACAGCCGCAGGTCGCGGGCGCCGTAGCCGGTCCAGTAGTTGGCGGTGACCAGCCGGGTGTGGCGGCCGGCCTCGTCGCGCAGGAAGCCGAGGTTGGTGGCGAAGTTCAGCGGGTCCAGGTATTTGCGCGGGTTGCTCAGCATGCCGTCCGGCAGGCGCGCCGCGTCCAGGGTGACCAGCTCGGCGCCGGCCGGCAGCAGGTGCCGGATGTGGTCGGCGGCCCGCGCGGCATCGAAGCCGGCGATCAGCACGGTCCGCGCCGCGCAGTCCGGCAGCGCGGTCACCGGTTGCGCGGCATGACCCAGGACGTCCTCGCCGATCCGCTCCACCGCCTGGACGAACACGCCGGCGACCGTCAGGCGGGTGAGGTCGTGCAGCTCCGCCAGGGTGCCGAGATGGCCCATCGGGTCGTACAGCGCCACCGGGCCGGCGTCGGCGAGGCGGGACAGCAGGTTGTCCAGCGCGTCGGCGGTCAGCGGGTGGCCGACGGCCTTGAAGAAGCTGAAGCCGCCGACCTGGTTCGAGAAGGTATCGATCTTGAGGGCCATGGCACGTCCGGGTGCGGTCGGTGCGAAGTCGCCCGGATGCATACCCGACCGGGACGCTTCGGGCAACGCGGCCGGATGGCTCAGGCGCCGGTCGCCGGGGTCGGGCGAGCCGTCCAGACCAGCCCGTGCCAGTCGCCGCCGCCCCATGCGGCCGTGAAGTCGCGGCCCGGATCCCTGTGCATGCCCAGCCGCTGCATCACCGCCTGCGAGCGCAAGTTGTCCGGCGCGGTGAAGGCGACGACTTCCGGCAGGCCCAGCCGGTCGAAGGCATCGTGCAATGCCGCCGCCGCGGCCTCGGTCGCGAAGCCCCAGCCCCAGGCGGCGCGAACCAGTCGCCAGCCGACGTCGAAGGCGGCGCCGGCAGGATGGCCGGGCTCGAGCGGCATGACGCCGGCATAGCCGAGGAACCCGTCGTCGTGGCCGGTCACCGCCAGCCGGGCGGTGCCGGCCTGCGCCAGGGTCGCGACGTAGCGGTCCAGCTTGGCGTCGGCGGCCGCCCGGTCGACCGTCCCGCCCAGGTCCTGCATGACCGCAGGGTCGGCGAGCATCGCGGCGAAGGCCGTGCGATCGGCGTCCCGCCAGGGCCGGAGCCGGAGGCGCGGCGTCTCGATCATTCCCGGCCGGGCAGCAGGCCGGCGTCCGCCAGCCGACGGCGCAGGATCTCGCCGACCCGCGGGGTCTCGTCGAGCGGCGGGTGCGACCAGGTCTCGATGCGGCCGGCGAACGGCCGGCTGTGGCCGGCGGCCCGCAGCCGCTCGTGGAAGGCCGCGAGCCGTCCGCTCTCCGGCTCGACCGAGGCGATGTGGACCGGTTTGCCGGTGGCGCAGGCCTCGGACGCCATGTTCACCGAGTCCGAGGTGACCACCAGCGCGTCGGCGAGCGCCAGGAAGCCGAGATACGGGTTCTCGCCGTCGCCGGTCCACACGATCGCGGCGCGACCGGCCAAGCCGTCGCGCAACGCCGCCCGGGTCGCCTCGTCGGTGCGGCGCGAGGTCGCGACCAGCAGCCCGGCGCCGGCGTCGGCGACGTCCCGCAACTGGGCGACGAACCGGGCGACCGCGTCGGGCGAGAAGTCGTAGCGCTTGTTGCTGCCGCCGACCATGACCGCCACCAGCGGGCGCCGCAGGCCCTCGGCCTCGACCTCCCACTGCCGGGCGGCCTGCGCCAGGATTTCGGGATCGTGCGGGTTGAGGGCGCCGAGGGTGGTGACCACGTTGCGGCCGCGGGTCGGGTCGTGCTCGGGCACCACCAGCAGGTCGAAGTGCCGGGGGTTCAGGCGCGGGTCCTGGATATGCGCCACGAAGGCCCGGCCGCCCGACAGCCGCTTGACCGCCAGCGCCGCCCCGGCGGTGCGCCGGCCGCAGGAGATCACCACGTCGGGCCAGGGCGCGACCAGCGGGTCGCCGCCGGCCGTGGCCGGCACGCCGGGAACCCGGCCGAGCACCGGCAGCGCGCGCAGCAGCAGGCTGGGGTGGATGCGCTTGACGATTGGCGTCAGGCCGGCCGCCTTGGCGAGGCCCAGGCACTGGATCCGCATGCCGACAGTGCCGTCGGTCAGAATCCAGGTCAGCGGCTGCTGAGCGTTGGGCATCGGTGATTCGGCGGGATTCTTGGACATTTATATCACGTTTGTGTAATAATCTTGCGCGACATGACGGGTATGCCTATGTTGATTGCTGTGGCGCTTCCGGCGCCGATCTCCTTCGTTCACTCCGACATCTTCACTCAAATGGGAGCCGCGCGATGCGTCGCGTGAAACTTGACCGGATCGATCGCCGCATTCTGCGCGATCTCCAGGACGACGGCCGCATGACCAATGTGGACCTGGCGAGCCGGGCCGGGATATCCGCCCCGCCCTGCCTGCGGCGCGTGCGCGCCCTGGAGGAGGCCGGGTACATCAGGGGTTACCATGCCGACGTCTCGCCCGAAATGCTCGGCTTCACGGTCACCATCTACGCCCATGTCGGCCTGACCAGCCAGGCCGAGGCCGACCTCGCCCGGTTCGAGCAGATGGTCGGCGAGTGGCCCGAGGTCCGCGAGTGCCACATGCTGATGGGCGAGGCGGACTTCCTGCTCAAGATCGTCGCCAAGGACTGGGACGCGTTCCAGAAGTTCCTGACGTCAAAGGTGACGCCGGCGCCGCTGGTCTCCAACGTCAAGACCGCCCTGGTGATCCGCACCCGCAAGCGCCTGCCGGGGGTGCCGATCGAGGAAGAGCCCGAGGATCACGACGAGGAGCACGAGGGGGCGTAACCCTTCGTGGCCCTCCGCTCCGCGGAGGGCACCTCAGGACGAGGCGCCCGCGCACGGGAGCCTCACCGTTAGCCTCCTCATCCTGAGGAGCGCGCCGTGTGGCGGCGCGCCTCGAAGGGCTACTGGATCGCGATCGACAGGATTTCCAGGCTCTTGGCGCCGCGCGGTGTGGCGACCTCGACGGAATCGCCGACCCGCTTGCCGATCAGCGCGCGGGCGATCGGCGAGGCGGTGGAGATCATGCCCTTGGACAGGTCGGCCTCGTAGGGCCCGACGATCGTGTACTTGGTTTCCTCGTCGGTATCCTCGTCCGCGACCTCGACGGTGACGCCGAAGGTCACGGTGTCGCCCGACAGTTTCTTGACGTCGATCACCTCGCACCGGCTGGTGACGTCCTCGAGCTCGGCGACCCGGCCCTCGATGAAGGACTGGCGTTCACGCGCAGCGTGGTACTCGGCGTTCTCCGAAAGGTCGCCATGCTCGCGTGCCTCGGCGATCGCCTTGATCACCGCGGGACGCTCGACGGTCTTCAGCTGCCTCAGTTCTTCCTGCAGCCGCTGAAAGCCACTTGCTGTGATCGGAACCTTGTCCATCGGCCCACGCTGTCCGTTGCCCTACATATCCATGCCGCCCGTCGGAGGCGCCGTTGTCGTGTCCCGGCGATGTCGGGTTACCGGACCGGCCCCCCGCGCACGCCGCGACCGTCAGAACGACCCGGTCAAGTAGGACTGCAGGGGAGCCACTTCAAGGCGCCCGGCCTTCATCGCCGCGATCGCTCGAACCGCCGCGCGGGCGCCCTCGACGGTCGTGTAATAGGGAATATTGTGGGTGAGGGCGGTGTGGCGCAAGCTGAAACTGTCCCGGATGGCCTGGGCTCCCTCGGTGGTATTGATCACCAGGTCGACGTGTCCGGACAGCATGTTGTCGACGATGTGCGGCCGCCCCTCCAGCACCTTCTTCACACGGTGCGCGGGAATATCCTCGGCCTCCAGAGCATCCGCCGTGCCGGCCGTCGCCATCAGCTGGAAGCCCAGGCGATGCAGGTCGCCGGCGATCCTCACCAGGGCCGCCTTGTCGGCGTCGCGCACCGACACGAACACCGTGCCGGTCTCCGGCAGCACCACCCCGGCCCCGAGCTGCGACTTGGCGAACGCCCGGTCGAAGCTGCGGTCGATGCCCATGACCTCGCCGGTCGAGCGCATCTCCGGGCCGAGGATGATGTCGGTGCCGGGGAAGCGGGCGAACGGGAACACCGCCTCCTTGACCGCGATGTGGCCGAGCGGACGCTCCGACAGCGCGAAGCCGGCCAGCTTCTCGCCGGCCATCACCCGCGAGGCGATCTTGGCGATCGGCACGCCGGTCGCCTTGGCGACGAACGGCACGGTCCGGCTGGCGCGCGGGTTGACCTCGAGGATGAACACCTCGTCGTCCTTGACCGCGAACTGCACGTTCATCAGGCCGACCACGCCCAGGCCGCGGGCCAGCATGCCGGTCTGGCGCTTGACCTCGTCGACGATCGCCGCCGAGAGCGATACCGGCGGCAGCGAGCAGGCGCTGTCGCCGGAGTGGATGCCGGCCTCCTCGATGTGCTCCATCACGCCGGCGATGAACACGTCGGTGCCGTCGGCCACCGCGTCGACGTCGATCTCGGTGGCGTTGCGCAGGAAGCTGTCGATCAGCACCGGGTTCCTGCCCGACACCACGACGGCGGTGCGCATGTAGCGGCGCAGGCCCTCGACGTCGTGCACGATCTCCATGGCCCGGCCGCCGAGCACGTAGGACGGGCGGATCACCACCGGGTAGCCGATGGTCTCGGCGACCTTCTCGGCCTGCTCGGTGGACGTCGCCGTCCCGTTCTCCGGCTGGCGCAGCTCGAGCTTGTGCAGCAGCTTCTGGAAGCGCTCGCGGTCCTCGGCCAGGTCGATGGCGTCGGGCGAGGTCCCGAGGATCGGGATCTGCGCCTTCTCAAGCGCGGCGGCGAGCTTCAGCGGGGTCTGGCCGCCGAACTGCACGATGACGCCCAGCACCTCGCCCCTGGAGCGCTCGATCTCGACGATCTCGGTCACGTCCTCGGCGGTCAGCGGCTCGAAATACAGCCGGTCCGAGGTGTCGTAGTCGGTCGAGACGGTCTCCGGGTTGCAGTTGACCATGATGGTCTCGAACCCGGCCTCCGACAGCGCGTAGGCGGCGTGGACGCAGCAGTAGTCGAACTCGATGCCCTGGCCGATCCGGTTCGGGCCGCCGCCCAGGATCACGATCTTGCGGCGGTCGGTCGGGTCGGCCTCGTTCTCGGCCGCCAGCGCGCCGTCCGGACCGACCATGCCGGTCTCGTAGGTCGAGTACATGTAGGGCGTGTCCGACGGGATCTCGCCGGCGCAGGTGTCGATGCGCTTGAACACCGGCCGCACCCCGGCGGAGCGGCGGCGGGCCGCCACCACCTCTTCCTCATGGGCGGTGAGCTGGCCGAGCCGGGCGTCGGAGAAGCCCATGGCCTTGACCTGCACCCAGCCGGCCGAGTCGTCCGGCAGGCCGTCGGCCGCCAGCTTCGCCTCGGCCTCGACGATCTCCTTGATGCGGGCCAGGAACCACGGATCGATGTGGCAGGCGGCGTGCACCTCCTCGACCGTCATGCCGGCGCGGAGCGCCTGGGCGACGTTCAGCAGCCGCTCGGAGGTCGGCACGCTGAGTGCCGCGGTCACCTGCTGGCGGTCGATCTCGCCGCCCTCGGTGCCCGGCAGCTCGACCGGGTCCAGGCCGCACAGCCCGGTCTCCAGGCCGCGCAGCGCCTTCTGCAGCGACTCCGCGAAGGTCCGGCCGATCGCCATGACCTCGCCGACCGACTTCATCGAGGTGGTCAGCCGGGCGTCGGCGCCCGGGAACTTCTCGAAGGTGAAGCGCGGGATCTTGGTGACCACGTAGTCTATGGTCGGCTCGAAGCTGGCCGGCGTCACCTTGGTGATGTCGTTGTCGAGCTCGTCCAGGGTGTAGCCGACCGCCAGCTTGGCGGCGATCTTGGCGATCGGGAAGCCGGTCGCCTTGGAGGCCAGCGCCGACGACCGCGACACCCGCGGGTTCATCTCGATGACGATCTGCCGGCCGGTCGCCGGGTCGAGGGCGAACTGCACGTTCGAGCCGCCGGTATCCACCCCGATCTCGCGCAGCACCGCGATCGAGGCGTTCCGCATGCGCTGGTATTCCTTGTCGGTCAGGGTCAGCGCCGGCGCCACGGTGATCGAGTCGCCGGTGTGCACCCCCATCGGGTCGACGTTCTCGATCGAGCAGACGATGATGCAGTTGTCCGCGCGGTCGCGGATCACCTCCATCTCGTATTCCTTCCAGCCGAGCACCGATTCCTCGATCAGCACCTCGTGGGAGGGCGACAGCCGCAGGCCGTTCTGGACGATCTGCTCGTATTCCTCGCGGTTGTAGGCGATGCCGCCGCCCTGGCCGCCGAGCGTGTAGCTGGGGCGGATGATCGCCGGCAACCCGACATGCTCGAGCGCGTCGGCGGCATCCTCGAACTTGCCGATCTGGCGCGAGCGCGGGGTGTCGAGGCCGATCGCCGTCATCGCCGCCTGGAACTGCTGGCGGTCCTCGGCCTTCTCGATGGCCTCCAGGTCGGCGCCGATCAGCTCGACTCCGAACTCGGCGAGGGTGCCGTCGCGCGCCAGCGAGCGGGCGATGTTCAGCGCGGTCTGCCCGCCCATGGTCGGCAGCATGGCGTCCGGGCGCTCGCGCTCGATCACCTTGCGGACCATCTCCGGCGTGATCGGCTCGATGTAGGTGGCGTCGGCGGTGCCCGGGTCGGTCATGATGGTCGCCGGGTTGGAGTTCACCAGGATCACCCGGTAGCCCTCCTCGCGCAGCGCCTTGCAGGCCTGGGTCCCGGAGTAGTCGAACTCGCAGGCCTGGCCGATGACGATCGGCCCGGCGCCGACGATCAGGATGCTCTGGATGTCGGTGCGCTTAGGCATTAGGAACCACCGTCAAACAGCTTTGAGAACCAATCCCAGATATCTGCGAGTTTCACTTTTACAATTTCCGTCGTTGTTTTTTCGATTGCTATTTTGATTCCTAGGAATATTGGATCCAGCAATGCGCCCATAAGAACTTTGCCTTTTCTTAAGAATGTTTGTTTTCCAACATCCAGGGCAGCTATTGATACGTCGCGAACGGAGGTATCGAGTTTATTGTCTGATCGAATAGTCTCGATCGCCAACTCAATCTTCTCAATTCCGCGGGCCACATCTTCTGGCCTGTCATCCAGGTCTAGAATAGTTCCACTGTTGTGTCCGACGCCCGGTGGTGCTTGGTATTCATGCACCGTAGACTCAGTTGATGATATTCCGTTATCCGCTTTGAATTTTTCAATATTATCAACTGCCGACGTGTATGGTTCTTTGTTGTCTTTCAGTTTATTTTCAATGAATGATATTCCTTTTTCTGTTATCTGAAAAATATATCTAACTATATCGGCATCTGGTTCTGGCCCTGAAACCAAGTTAATCTTCCGGACATAACCTCTGGAAAACAATCCTTGAATACAAATTGCGCAAAATTCACGTCCGATTTCATCGGAGAATTTCTCGGCGAATAGATAATTGAGCGGCTCATCGGATGGCTCGACCATAAATGAATTCTGAGAAAGGTGGGTATCTTCGTACAGTTGACTCAAAATATAAGCTTCGACGTCAACCCGAAATGGAAATCGCTTCGCCATCTTACGCGTTCTCCATCAACTCCCGGAAACGGGCGAACAGGTAGTGGCTGTCCATCGGCCCCGGCGAGGCCTCCGGGTGATACTGCACGGAGAACACCGGCCGGCCGTCGACCTTCAGGCCCTCGATGGTGCCGTCGAACAGCGAGCGGTGGGTGACCGTCACCCCGTCGGGCAGCGAGCCCTCGGCGACGACGAAGCCGTGGTTCTGGCTGGTGATCTCGACCTTGCCGGTCTCCAGGTCCTTGACCGGGTGGTTCGCACCCCGGTGGCCCATGTGCATCTTCTCGGTCCTGGCCCCCAGCGCCAGGGCCAGCATCTGGTGGCCGAGGCAGATGCCGAACACCGGCTTGCCGCTGTCGATCAGCCGGCGCAGCTCCGGCACCGCGTAGATCCCGGTCGCCGCCGGGTCGCCCGGGCCGTTCGCCAGGAACACCCCGTCCGGCGCGTGGCCGAGGATCTCGTCGGCGGTGGTGCCGGCCGGCACCACGGTCACCCGGCAGCCCTGGGAGGCCAGGTTGCGCAGGATGTTGCGCTTCGCACCGTAGTCGACCGCGACCACGTGGAAGCGCGGCTCGGCGAGCGTGCCGAAGGCGTCGCCGCGGCCGTCGTCGGCGAAGCCCCAGAGCGTCTCGGTCCAGCCGTAGGTCTGGGTGCACGACACCTGCTTCGCCAGGTCCATGCCCTCCAGGCCCGGCCATTCGGCCGCCAGCTTGCGCAGCGCCGCCACGTCGATGTCGCCGTCGGGGGCATGGCACAGCACGCCGTGCGGCGCCCCCAGGTCGCGGATCCGGCGGGTCAGGCGGCGGGTGTCGACGCCGGCGAGGCCGGGCAGGTCGACCGACTTCAGCCAGTCGTCCAGGTGCCGGGTGGCCCGGTAGTTCGACGGGTCGGTGACGTCGGCCCGCAGCACGCAGCCGAGCGAGGCCGGCGTGGTGCTCTCCAGGTCGTTCGGGTTGGCCCCGACATTGCCGATATGCGGGAAGGTGAAGGTGATGATCTGGCCGGCGTAGGAGGGGTCCGTGAGGATCTCCTGGTAGCCGCTCATCGAGGTGTTGAAGCAGACCTCGCCGACCTTCGAGACCGCGGCGCCGAGCCCTCGCCCCCAGAACACCGTGCCGTCGGCGAGCACGAGGGCGCCGGTGGCGCCGGGCGGGGGAGGGGCGGGCGCGGTGGGGTCGGACATGGGCGGGCTCCGGTCGGGCGGGTGCCCGCGCGCCCGGGAACCCAGCGACGGCGCTGGGGTTGAAAACCGGTTGCGAACGGGCAAATTGGCGGGTTGATAGGCGAAAGGCCGCCCGGCGTCAAGCCGGAAGAATCTGCGAGAATGCAGTAAAATCAATGTCTTGCAATTCCGGGCCCCGTTTGCATGGTGCGGGCCGATCCTGTAATGTCCGGCTTCCGCCTTTTCGCCGGCGGACGACGGGCGACGGTCTCGGTCCTTGGGGAGAACCGACAATGTTGCGCGAACAACTGACTACAGCCTTGAAGGATGCGATGCGCGCGAAGGACACCCGCGCCGTCGCCACCGTTCGGTTGATTCTCGCGGCCCTGAAGGACCGCGACATCGCCGTGCGCGAGAAGGGCGTCATGGACGGCGTCGGCGAGGACGAGGTCCTCGCCATGCTGCAGACCATGATCAAGCAGCGCCAGGAGTCGATCCGGCTCTACGAGCAGGGCGGGCGCTGCGAGCTGGCCGAGCAGGAGCAGGAGGAGATCGACGTCATCCGGCGCTTCATGCCGACGCCCATCGAGGGCGACGAGATGGAGACCGCGGTCAAGACGACGATCAAGGAGATCGGCGCCTCCAACCTGAAGGACATGGGCCGCACCATGGCCGCCCTGAAGGAACGCTATCCGGGCCGCATGGACTTCTCGAAGGTCTCGGGCATCGTGCGCGCCTCGCTGGTCTGACGGCGGGGCGCCGGGCGCCCGTCGCTTCGTGGGTTCCGGATGCGTCCCGCCTGCGGCGATCCGCTCCGGAATGACGAATTGCTGAGGTCGTCATTCCGGGCAAGCGCAGCGCGACCCGGAACCCACCCGCCGCTACGGTGCCGACCGCTTCTCAGCCGACCGTCAGCCAGCCGATATAGCCGCCGTACAGCGCCAGGAAACCGAATCCCTCCAGCCGGCAGATCCGCCGCCCGGTGGCGGCGAACACCATCAGCAGCAGGGTCGCCGCGACCATCACCCAGATGTCCGTCCCGGCGATGTCGTCCGGGATGTCGATCGGCTCCACGATGGCCGTGACGCCGAGAATCCCCAGCACGTTGTAGATGTTGCTGCCGAGGATGTTGCCGAGCGCGATGTCGGCCTGGCGCCGCATCGCCGCGACCAGCGAGGTGGCGAGTTCCGGCAGCGAGGTGCCGACCGCCACCACGGTCAGCCCGATGACCGACTCCGAGATCCCGGTGCTGCGGGCCAGGATCACCGCCGCCGACACCAGCAGGTCGGCGCCGAACACCACCATCACCAGCCCGGCCAGCGACAGCAGCACCGCCACCGGCAGCCGGGTCGGCGCGGCGCCGGCCCCGGCGTCCTGCGGGGCCGGGCAGTCGGGGCAGGTCGGATGCCGGATCGTGACGTAGACATAGGCGACCAGCCCGGCCACCAGCAGCGCGCCGGTCAGCCGGTCGACGATGTCGAGCATCGCCAGGCCCAGGCAGGCGACCGCGACCGCCAGCGCCACCGAGCCGTCGCGCCGGAGCACCGCGCGGTCGACCGCGATCGGCATCAGCGCGGCGGTCAGGCCGAGGATCAGCAGGATGTTGGCGATGTTGGAACCGACGATGTTGCCGACCGCGATGCCGGGCGCGCCGATCAACGCCGCCTCGACGCTGGTCACCAGCTCGGGTGCCGAGGTGCCGAAGCCCACGACCACCACGCCGATCACGAAGGACGGCACGCCGAAGCGCTCGGCCAACGCGGCGGCCCCGCGCACCAGCACCTCGCCGCCGAGCAACAGGAGTACGAGGCCGGCCAGCAGCATCAGCGTCGTCATGGGTCGATCCACTCCAAGGGGGACGGGCGGCCGCGCCGCCCGCCGATTGCGGGGCCACGAGTTCGGGGGTCAGCGGCTGTAGATGGGGTTCGCACGGCCGTCCGCCACGGGCGATCCAGCATACCCGCACCTGCGTGCGGCGCATGGCTGCCATCCGACGGCGGCGAAACGCTTCGCCGGCCGGTCCCGGACGCCACGGTGCCTTGACCGGCGTGCGGCGGCGGGGGCAGGCTGCGGGCTGCGATTCATACTATCTCTCGCGCGCCCCAAGCCACGAAGCCTCGACGGCCACCGCTTCCCGGAGGAGACACACCGATGACCGACCGCCACGATCCCATGAAGGGCAAGCGCCGCTCCTCGCAGTGGTGGGGCAAGGTAGACAAGGACGGCTACGCGCACCGCTCCTGGATGAAGAACCAGGGCTTTCCGGCCGAGGTGTTCGACGGCCGCCCGGTGATCGGCATCGCCAATACCTTCAGCGAGTTCAATCCCTGCCACACGCATTTTCGCAAGATCTGCGACCACGTGAAGCGCGGGGTATGGGAGGCCGGCGGCTTCCCGCTCGAGTTCCCGGTGTTCTCGAACTCCGAGAGCCAGCTGCGGCCGACCTCGATGCTGTACCGCAACCTCGCGTCGATGGATGTCGAGGAGTCGATCCGCGGCCTGCCGATGGACGGGGTGGTGCTGCTGGTCGGCTGCGACAAGACCACGCCGGCGCTGCTGATGGGCGCGGCCAGCACCGACCTGCCGGCGATCTGCGTGTCCGGCGGGCCGATGCTGAACGGCTACTACAAGGGCGAGAAGATCGGCTCCGGCACCCATGTCTGGAAGTTCTCCGAGGCGGTGCGGGCCGGCGAGATGTCGATCGAGGCGTTCATGAGCGCCGAGGCCGACAACGCCCGTTCGGCCGGCCACTGCATGACCATGGGTACCGCCTCGACGATGGCGTCGATGGTCGAGTCCCTGGGGGTGTCGCTGCCGGCGAACGCCGCGATCCCGGCGGTCGACAGCCGGCGCTACGTGCTGGCGCACATGTCCGGCAAGCGCATCGTCGAGATGGTGATCGAGGACCTGCGGCTGTCGAAGATCCTGACCAAGCAGGCCTTCGAGAACGCCATCGTCACCAACGGCGCGATCGGCGGCTCGACCAACGCGGTGGTGCACCTGCAGGCGATGGCCGGGCGGGTCGGGGTCGAACTCGACCTGAACGACTGGGACCGGCTGGGCCGCGAGATCCCCTGCCTGCTGAACCTGATGCCCTCGGGCGAGCATCTTATGGAGGACTTCTTCTACGCCGGCGGGCTGCCGGCGATCCTGCGCGAGATCGGCGATCACCTGCACAAGGACGCCATCACCGCCAACGGCAAGACCATCTGGGAGAACGTCAAGGACGCGCCGTGCTGGAACCGCGACGTCATCTTCGAGATGAACAAGCCGTTCAAGCCGAACGGCGGCATCGCGGTGCTGCGCGGCAACCTGTTCCCGGACGGCGCGGTGGTGAAGCCGTCGGCAGCGACCCCGGAGCTGATGGTGCACACCGGCCGGGCGGTCGTGTTCGAGGACATCGACGACTACAAGGCGCGGATCGACGACGAGAGCCTCGACGTCGACGAGACCTGCATCATGGTCCTGAAGAACTGCGGCCCGAAGGGCTATCCGGGGATGGCCGAGGTCGGCAACATGGGCCTGCCGCCGAAGGTGCTGCGCAAGGGCATCACCGACATGATCCGGGTGTCCGACGCCCGCATGTCCGGTACCGCCTACGGCACGGTGATCCTGCACGGCGCGCCCGAGGCGGCGGCCGGCGGGCCGCTGGCACTGGTCGAGAGCGGCGACATCATCGAGGTCGACGTGCCGGGCCGGCGCATCCATCTCGACGTCTCCGACGCCGAGCTGGACCGCCGCCGGGCCGCCCGCGCGGCGTTCGCGAGCCCCTACGACCGAGGCTACACCAAGCTGTACGTCGAGACCGTCAACCAGGCCGACAAGGGCGCCGACCTCGACTTCCTGGTCGGCAAGTCCGGCACCCCGGTGATGCGCGAGAGCCATTGAAGGCGCCGAGACAGCGGGTGGGTCCCGGAGCCGGGCGCTGACACGCCCCCTCCGGGATGACGAGTTCAATGGATCGTCATCCCGGAGAGTCCGCGCGAGCGGACGGCTCCGGGACCCACGGCGCGACGTGCGTCACGCCACCGCCATGCCCTTCTGCACGGCCGGGCGGCCGCCGACCGAGGCGGCCCAGCGGGCCACGTTCGGCAGGTTGCCCTTGGCCTCGAGCAGCGTCTTGCGGGCGTCGTAGACCGGGTACAGCGCCATGTCGGCGAGGCCGAAGCCGCCGGCCAGGTATTCGGTGTCCGCCAGCCGCTTGTCGACATGGCCGAACATGGCGACCAGCCGGTCCTCGAACATCCCCTGGGCGGCCTTGTCCTCCAGCCGCGAGCTGTAGAACACGGCGCTGCTGGTCGGCGCCGCATCGGTCAGCGCGTACATCAGCCACTGCAGCTGGGTGGCCCGCTCGACCGGGTCGGCCGGCCAGAACCGGCCGGTCTTCTCGGCCAGGTACAGCAGGATCGCGCCGGACTGCGCCAGGGTGACGGTCTTGCCGCCCGGGCCGTCGCGGTCGACGATCGCCGGGATCGCCCCGACCGGGTTGATCTTGAGAAACTCCGGGCTCTTGCCCTCGCCCTTCATCAGGTCGAGCTTGTGGGTGGTGTAGGCGAGACCGCATTCCTCGAGCATGAGGGCCGGGCGGCGGCCGTTGCCGGTGCCGGCGGTGTAGAAGTCGATCATGGGAGCGGAACTCCGGGTTGACTGAGGTGCCGGGGACGGGCGGGCCGGACGGCCGCCCTGGATCCGGCGCCGCACACTACCGCGAAGCCGGTGTCGGCGTGTAGGGGGTCGGCGCAAGCCGCTCCTGAATCCCGGATGCGTTCCGTCGGCGACGGCCTGCTCCGGGACCCACGGAGCGACGGCCGTCAGCCGACCCGCTTGCCCTTCTCGTCGTAGCGGTACCAGCCGCGGCCGTAGCGCCGCCCGAGGCGGCCGGCGGCGTGCAGCTGCTTGATGGTCGGGCGGACATGCATGCGGTCGCCGTAGGCGTCCTCCAGGATGTTCGAGACCTTCAGCGCCAGGTCGATGGTGATGTTGTCCATCAACTCGAACGGCCCGACCGGATGGCCGAGGCCGAGCCGGCAGCCGGTGTCGATGTCCTCGGGCGTGCAGGCGCCTTCCTCAACCAGCCGGATCGCCTCGTCCCACATGGCGAACAGGATGCGGTTGACCGCGAAGCCGACCACGTCCTTGACCTGGATCGGGCTCTTGCCGATCGCCTCGCAGGCGGCGGTGGCGGCCTTGACGACCTCGGGGTCGCTGTCGAAGCCGGAGATCACCTCGACCAGCTTCATGCGGCTGACCGGCGAGAAGAAGTGCAGGCCGAGAAAGTTCTTCTGACGTGGCTCGGACAGGTAGGAGGCCAGCACCGAGATCGAGATCGACGAGGTGTTGGACGCGACGATGGCGCCCGGCTTCAGCACCGCGTCCAGTTGCTTGTATAGCGCGCCCTTGGCCTCCTGGTCCTCGGTGATCGCCTCGATCACCAGGTCGACGTCGCCATAGGCCGACACGTCGGTCGCGGGCTCGATGTTGGCGAGCGCGCGCGGCTTGTCCGCCTCGGCGAAGAAGCCGCGGCCGATGCCGGCGTCGAGGGTCGCCTCGAGCTTCTTCATCGCCTTGTCGACGAACGCCTTGTCCATGTCCATCAGGCGTACCTTGTGGTCGGCGAGCGCGAACACCAGCGCGATCTCCGAGCCCATCATGCCGGCGCCGCACACGCCGATCTTCTGGATGGTCATTATGGTTCTCCGTGTTGGTCGTGTCGTAGTAAGTGCCGCTCAGGCGGTGGGTGGATCCCGGAGCCCGCTTCGCGTCTCCGGTATGACGAAGAGGGAAAGGCTGGCGCCGGACCTTCCGCTTCCCTCCTCGTCATCCCGGCGCGGGCCGCCGCAGGCGGAACGCATCCGGGACCCACGAAGCGACGGGCGCTCACAGCCAGTCGCCCTCCATGGTCGTCAGCGTGTCGTCGAGGCTGCCCAGCAACGCCGCATGCTGGGCAGTGCGCGGCAGCTCCCAGGCGGCGACGTAGCGCGCCGTCTGCAGCTTGCCCAGCAGGAAATCGCGCGGCCTTCCCTCGGCCGCGTCCGGCAGTTCGTCGAGCGCCGCCAGCCCCTGGCGCAGCCACACCCAGCCGAACACCACGAGGCCCGCCAGGTCCATGTAGGCGGCCGCGTTGGCCAGCAGGCGGACCGCGCCGATGTCGGGTGCGGCCGTCAGCAGCGTTGCCGTCGTCGCGACCAGCCGGTCGAGGGCGGCGGCGGTCTCGTGCCGGATGGCGTCGAGCTCGCTCCTGCCCTCGGCCGCCGCCAGGGTCGCGCGGATCTCGTCGACCACGGCGGCGAAGGCAGCCCCGTCGGCGATCCCGGCCTTGCGGCCCAGCAGGTCGATCGCCTGAATCGCGTTGGTGCCCTCGTGGATCGGGTTCAGCCGGTTGTCGCGGTAGATCCGTTCCACCGGGTAGTCGCGGGTGTAGCCGTAGCCGCCGAGGATCTGGATGGCGTTGTGGTTGGCCTCCAGCGCCCGGTCCGAGAACCAGGCCTTGATGATCGGCGTCAGGAAGTCGAGCAGCAGCGCCTCGTGCCGGCGCACATCGGGGTCCGGGTCCTGCTTCTGGCGGTCGATGCGGATGGCGAGGTCGAGCGCCAGCATCAGTCCGCCCTCGGCCACCGCCTTCTGCTGCAGCAGCATGCGGCGGATGTCGGCGTGCTCGACCAGCGCCAGCTGCGGGGTCGCCGGGTCCTTGTCGCCGGGATGCCGGCCCTGGGCGCGGGTGCGGGCGTATTCCAGGCTCTCCTGGAAGCCGGCATAGGCCAGCATGATGGCGCCGAAGGCGACGCCGACCCGGGCCTCGTTCATCATGTGGAACATGTTGGCGAGGCCGCGGCCCGGCTCGCCGACCAGGTATCCGACGCAGTCGCCGCCGTCGCCGAAGTTCAAAGCGGTGTTGACGGTGCCGCGATAGCCCATCTTGTGGTTCAGGCCGACCAGGGTGACGTCGTTCGGCACCGTCGGCTCGCCGGCCGCGTCCAGGCGGTAGCGCGGCACGACGAACAGCGACAGGCCCTTCACGCCGGGCGGCGCGCCTTCGATGCGCGCCAGCGTCATGTGCACGATGTTGCGGGTCAGCTCGTGCTCGCCGGCCGAGGTCCACATCTTGGACCCCTTGACGGCATAGCGGTCGCCGTCGATGTGCCGGGCGGCGGTGCGCACGTCCGACAGCGACGAGCCGGCATGGGGTTCGGACAGCGCCATGGTCCCGAAGTAGCGGCCGTCCAGCATCGGCTCCATCCACAGCCGCTTCTGCTCGGCCGAGCCGTGGGCGTGGATCAGGTTGGCGGCGGCGATCGTCAGGAACGCGTAGCCGACGGTCGGGGTGTTGGCCGCCTTGAAGTGCGCGAAGGCGGCCTGCTGGATGGTCCAGGGCAGCTGCAGCCCGCCGAGCTCGGCGTCGTGGTGGGCGGCCAGGAAGCCGGCCTCGGCGAACGCCGCCAGCGCCTCGCCGATCTCCGGGATCAGCACCACCTTGCCGTTCTCGATGCGCGGCTCGTTGGCGTCCGACTTGGCGGCGTGCGGGCGGAACCTGTCCTCGGCGATCTGCCGGGCGGTCTCGATGACCTGCTCGAAGGTGCCGCGGTCGTGGTCGGCGAAGCGCGGGTAGCGGGTCAGCGCCGCGGCGTCGAGCACACGCCACAGGGTGAAGGCGAGGTCGTCGCGGTCGATCAGCGGCACGGCCATCGTTGTGTCACCCCAGCAGGAAGCCGCCGTCGACGGTTACCACCGTCCCGGTCATGTAGCGCGAGGCGTCGGACGCCAGCAGCAGCAGGGCGCCGTCCAGGTCGTTCTCCCGGCCGAGCCGCCGCTGCGGAATGCCCTTGACCAGCTTCTCGCCGGCCGGGCTGTGGAAGAACTCGGCGTTGATCGGCGTCTCGATGTAGCCGGGGGCGATGGCGTTCACCCGTACCCCGACCCGCGCCAGCTCCAGCCCCATCGCCTTGGTCAGGTGGATCAGCCCGGCCTTGGACGCGCAGTAGCTGGCGAGCTGGCCGATCACCTGCTGGCCCAGCACGCTGGCGATGTTGATGATCGAGCCGCCGTCCCTCTTGGCCATGCGCCGCGCCGCCTCCTGGCCGGCCAGGAAGCAGCCCTTCAGGTTGGTGTCCAGCACCGCGTCCCAGTCGGCCTCGGTGACCTCCAGGAACGGCTTCGGGATCGCGATCCCGGCGTTGTTGACCAGCACGTCGACCGGGCCGAGCGCGGCCTCGGCGGCGTCGAAGCCGGCGCGGACCGAGCCGGCGTCGGTGACGTCCATGGCGACCGCGTGGGCGGTGCCGCCGGCGTTCTCGATGCGTGTCTGCAGGTCGGCCAGCTTGCCGGTCTGGCGGGCCGCCAGGGCGACCTTCGCCCCGGCCGCGGCCAATGTCGTCGCGAACCCGGCGCCGAGCCCCTGGCTGGCGCCGGTCACCAAAACCGTCTTGCCGGTGAGGTCGCCGAAGCGGGCGGGGGCGTCGGTCATGGCGCGGTCTCCATCGGTCGCAGCGTGCGGCGAGTCATAGCCGGGTGCGGTGGCCCGCGCAAACCGTGGTCGCCGCGCCGGGAACCGCCGCCCGGCAACGCTGCGCTCACGCTGGAATCACGAACCGGGCCGCACCGTCCGAACATGGTTAACGGCGGTGGGCGGCGCGCCGATGGCGGGCTCACCCGAGCGAGGAGGCGAGAGCCATGAAGACCAGCCACGCGACCGGGGTGACCGGCGAGGGCCAGGTGCTGTTCTGCACACCCTTCGGCTACATGTTCCGAGATGCGGCCGGTTCGCCCGGATGCCTGCTGCCGGCGACCCAGCGGACGATCGACGGGCTGCTGGCGCTCGGCACCGCGATGGCGGATCCGGGCACCCAGGATCACCCGACGACCGAGTTCGACTCCGATATCCCGGCCGGGTTCACCTATTTCGGGCAGTTCATCGACCACGACCTGACCGCCCGGACCGACCGCGAGGCCGGCGACGGCGGGCTGTCGATCTCCGACGGCCGTGGCAACATCAACCCCGGCCTCGCGCCGCTGCCGCCGGCCGAGGTGGTGACCAGGGTGTTCAACGCCCGCCGCCCGCAACTCGACCTGGACAGCGTCTACGGCGACGGGCCGAGCCTGATCGACGCCGGCGCGGCGCAGGACGGCGTGGTCACCCGCTCCGACCATTTCTACAAGGACCTGCGGCTGCTGGTGGAGCGCGGCCCCGGGCGCTACCTGGACCTGCCGCGGCGGGACGGCGTCGCCCAGATCGCCGACGAGCGCAACGACGAGAACCTGATCGTCAGCCAACTGCACGCCACCATGCTGGCGTTCAACAACAGGGTGTTCGACGGCCTGCACGGCAGCACCGTCCAGGGCCGCTACAGCCAGGCCCGACGTCTGGTGCGCTGGGCCTACCAGTATGCCGTGGTCAACGACTTCCTGATGCGGGTCTGCGATCCCTCGATCGTCGAAGACACGGTCATGAACGGGCCGCGGTTCTACAGCCCGGCGGCCAACGGCGGCGCGGTGTTCATGCCGCTGGAGTTCTCGGTGGCGGGCTTCCGCTTCGCGCACTCCATGATCCGGCCGTTCTACAAGTTGAACGACGACGTCACCCGCGACATCAACGACATCCTGGAGCCGAGGCGCGACCGCGGCGACGACAGCCTGCTCGGGGTCGACCGCCGGCTGAAGCCGAAGAACGTGGTCGCCTGGCGGAACTTCGTCGACCTGCGCGCCGACGTGTTCGGGGGGCCGCAGTCCACCCGGCTGATCGACCCGCGGCTGGCACTCGGGCTGTTCCGGCTCGGCTTCGACGGCCTGCCGGACACCGCGATGATGTCGCACCTGACCCAGCGAAACCTTCTGCGCGGCCACCTGTTCAGCATTCCGACCGGGCAGGCGGTCGCCGAGCAGATGGGCATCCAGCCGCTGTCCGAGCCGGAGGTGCTCGGCGACGACGACAACATCGCCCAGGCGATCCGTACCGGGGGCTTCGAGAAGCGGACGCCGCTCTGGTACTACATCCTGCAGGAAGCCAAGGTGCAGGCTGGCGGCAGGACGCTCGGCGCAGTCGGCAGCCGCCTGGTCGCAGAGACCGTCGTCGGCCTGCTGAAGGCCGATCCGAACAGCTACCTGCGCAACCAGCACCACCCGGCGGTGACCGGCATCGGCATCGCCATCACCGCCGGCGACAGCACGGCCGTGGTGTCGTCGCTGGCCGACATCATCCGGTTCGCCGATGTCCGGAAGTAGCGGAGATCGGCCGTCGGGGCCGCCGTGGGAGCGGCGGTCCCGGCACCCCGCGCCGGACTGCCCGGCCTATTGCCCGGCCGAAGACAGGAACGCCCGGACCGCCGTCGCACGGTGCTCGGGCGGGCTGACGGACTCCAGGAACGATACGGTCTCCTCGACCGTCCCGCACTGCGTGACCAGGCTGGGATAGGGCCGGTCCAGGGACCGTTCGAGCAGCGCTTCGGCGGCCTGCTGGCAGTCGGCGCGGGACTCCCAGTGCTCCGACGGCATCGCGAGCACGTCGCAGGCCCGGATGGCGTCGTCGCAGCCGAGCAGGGTCAGGAATATCAGCACGGTCGTCATCGCATGGCCTCTCCTGAGACCAATGCCTGAAGCCGCTCTCGGTGCCCTACGGATCCGGATCTACGCGTCCGGGCGGCTCCGGCTCTCGGAGATATATGGTGGCGGTGCGGGCGCCTGGCAGCACCGGCTCACGCGGTCGTGCGCCACCCGCTACTCGACCGGGTAGTCCCGCCCCGGCCTGGGCCGGTAGGTCGGGAGCGACCAGCCGCGGGCGATGCCGCCGGCCCGGATCGCGAAGCCGACCAGGAAGCCGGCTGCCGCGGCAGCCGGCTTGTCGGCGCCGAGGGCGAGCATCGCGACATAGGTGCCGGCGCCGGCGGCGACCGCCGTGGCGTAGACCTCGCGCCGCAGGATCAGCGGGGTCTCCTGGCACAGCACGTCACGGATCAGCCCGCCGAAGGTCGCGGTCATGACGCCCAGCACCACTGCGACCGGGGCGACCGCACCGGCCCGCAGGCCGAGCTCGGCCCCCATCACGGCATAGGCCGCGATGCCGACGGCGTCGGCCCACAGCAGGACCACGAAGCGGCGCTGCACGACATGGGCGCCGACGAAGACCAGCACGGCGATGCCGAGGCAGACCGCCAGGTAGCGGCCGTCGGCGATCCAGAACACCGGGCGGCCCAGCAGCACGTCGCGCAGGGTTCCGCCGCCGATTCCGGTGGCGGTCGCCATCAGGCCGAAACCGATCAGGTCCATCTGCTTGCGGGACGCCACCAGGGCGCCGGTCGCGGCGAACACCGCCACGCCCAGCAGGTCGAGCCAGCCCATCCACCCGGCCATTCGCGCCTCCCTTATCGGTCCCGGATGCCGTCGGCGGCACTAGCGACAGGTGCCCGGTCCGGGCGATGGCGCTAAACTGACGGCCAGGGGGTACATCATGATGGCACGCTCTTCCAACATCCTCGAAGCTGGAATAGTCGACAGCCTGCGCCGCGCGGTCGGCCCGCCGCCGCCGGAAATCGAGTGCGCGGCGCGCGTGTCGGGGATCGACCGGCACCGGCTTCGGGCGGTATTGCAGCGCCACCGGCCGCGCTGACCGCCGCCGCATCCCGGAGCCGCCATGGTCGCGATCCTGCTGTCGATCGCCCCGATCTTCCTGCTGATCGTTCTCGGCCACGGGCTGCGGCGCGGCGGCATCCCGTCGGTCGAGTTCTGGAACCTGAACGACAAGCTGGTCTACTGGGTGCTGTTCCCGAGCCTGCTGTTCTTCAAGACCTCGACGATCACCCTGTCGGGCGACCTGATCGAGGGCTATGCGGTGGTGATCCTCGGCGGCTTCGCGGCGGCGGTCGGCTTCGCGCTGCTGTCGAGCGCGGTGTTCCGGCTGCCCGGGCCGACCGCGACCTCGGTGCTGCAGGGCGCGGCCCGGCACAACACCTTCATCGCGCTGGCCGCCGCCGAGCGGCTGTTCGGCGCCGAGGGGCTGGCGATGGCCGCGCTGGCGACCGCGCTGCTGATCCCGGTGACCAACATCGTCGTGGTCTCGCTGATGGTCGCCATGACCCGCGGCCCGGCCGCCGGCGGGATCGGGCTGGCCCGGGCGATCGCCCGCGACCTGGCGCGCAACCCGCTGCTGGTGTCGGTGTTCGCCGGCATCGCGGTGAACCTGTCCGGGGTCGGCACCATCCCGGTGCTGCACGACGTCGCCGAGATCCTCGGCCAGGCGGCGCTGCCGGTGGTGCTGCTGTGCGTCGGCGCCAACATCCGGGTGCGCGAGATGACTGCCTCGGTCGGCCCGGCGCTGCTGTCGATCGCCGGCAAGATGGTGGTGTTCCCGGCGGTGCTGGTCGCGCTGGCGCTGTGGATGGAGCTGTCGCCGATGGCGGCGGTGGTCGCCGGGCTGTTCGGCGCGGTGCCGACGGCGGCGTCCGGCTACACCCTGGCCCGGGCGATGGGTGGCGACGCCCCGCTGATGGCGACGATCATCACCGTCCAGACCGCAGTTGCGTTCGTCACCCTGCCGCTGACGGTGTGGCTGCTCAGTAGCCTCGCCGGATAGGCCGGGCCCCGCCGGATACCGGCCAAGGCGTGCGGCCGCAGGGCAATCGGGTGAAGCATAGGAGCGGCGGGTGGGTTCCGGAGCCGGGCGCTGTCGCGCTCCCTCCGGAATGACGAGAGTGGGAGCGAACCCGCCGACTGCAGTGACTTGCTCCGCCCTTTCCATCGTCATCCCGGAGAGTCCGCGTCAGCGGACGGCTCCGGGAGCCACGAAGCGACGGGCTGCCGACCTCGACACCGTTCACCCGATTGCCCTGCGTGCGGCCGTGAGTCCGCTTGATTCGAGCGACCCCGGCGTCTAGTTTCTCGCACCCGCGAAAGCGCCATGAATCGTGACGTGCGAGTCGTGACATGCCCGACGGCGACAGACCGGACAGCCGGTTCGCCTTTCAGAACCTGATCCTGACGCTCCAGACCTATTGGGCGAGCAAGGGCTGCGTGATCCTGCAGCCCTACGACATGGAGGTCGGGGCGGGCACCTTCCATCCGGCGACCACCCTGCGGTCGCTGGGGCCGGACGACATCTGGAAGGCCGCCTACGTTCAGCCGTCGCGCCGGCCGACCGACGGCCGCTACGGCGAGAACCCGAACCGGCTGCAGCACTACTACCAGTTCCAGGTGCTCATCAAGCCGTCGCCGATCGACAGCCAGGAGCTCTATCTCGGCTCGCTGCGCGCCCTCGGGCTGGACCCGATGGAGCACGACATCCGGTTCGTCGAGGACGACTGGGAGAGCCCGACGCTCGGCGCCTGGGGCCTCGGCTGGGAGGTCTGGTGCGACGGCATGGAGGTGTCGCAGTACACCTACTTCCAGCAGGTCGGCGGCATCGACTGCGCGCCGGTCAGCCTGGAGCTGACTTACGGCCTGGAACGGCTGGCCATGTACATCCAGGGCGTCGACGACATCTACGACCTGGACTGGGACGGGGTGCCGAAGGACCAGGGCGGCAAGATCTACGGCGACGTCTACAAGCAGGCCGAACTGGAGTTCTCGACCTTCAACTTCGAGTTCTCCGACACCGAGACCCTGTTCCGGCATTTCCAGGACGCCGAGCGGACCTGCCAGATGCTGCTGGCGGCCGACAAGCCGATGCCGCTGCCGGCCTACGACCAGTGCATGAAGGCCAGCCACAGCTTCAACCTGCTGGACGCCCGCGGCGTGATCAGCGTGACCGAGCGCCAGGCCTATATCGGCCGGGTGCGGGCGCTGGCCAAGGCGTGCTGCGAGAAGTGGGTGGAGACCAGCACGGCCTGGAAGGCCGACTGGGAACGGACGAAGCGGGAGCGCCGCAACAATGGCTGACCTGCTCGTCGAACTGTTCTCCGAGGAGATCCCGGCGCGCATGCAGGCGCGCGCCGCCGAGGACCTTAAGGGGCTGGTGACCGCCAAGCTGAAGGCCGGCGGCCTGGGTTTCGAGTCGGCCGAGGCCCACGTCACGCCGCGCCGCCTGGCGCTGGCGGTCGGCGGCCTGCCGGCCCGCCAGCCGGACCAGACGGAGGAGCGCAAGGGACCGAAGGTCGGCTCGCCGGGGAAGGCGGTGCAGGGGTTCCTGAACGCCGCCGGGCTGAATTCGGTGGAGCAGGCCGAGGTCCGCTCGACCGACAAGGGCGATTTCTACTTTGCAGTGCGTCATGTCGCCGGCTCGGCGCTCGAAACCTATCTGCCCTACCTGCTGTTCGAGGCGATCTCGGACATGCCGTGGCCGAAGTCGATGCGCTGGGGGCGCAACGACTTCCGCTGGGTGCGGCCGTTGCACGGAATTCTCGCGATCGTCGACGGCAAGCCGCTGGCTCTGGACTTCCAATTGATTCGCACGAAGGAGGAAGTCCACGCGCCGACGCCCGAGGGCACGATCCACGCGTCGAACACCACGCGCGGGCACCGCTTCCTGGCGCCGGACGCCTTCGCCGTGGAGTCCTTCGCCGACTACAAGGCGAAACTGAAGGACGCCTACGTGATCCTCGACCGCGATGAGCGCAAGCGGGTCATCGCCGACGGCGTCGCCGCGCTGGCGAAGCAGGCCGGGCTGGTGTTCAAGGGCGACCCGGGCCTGCTGGAGGAGGTGTGCGGCCTCGTGGAGTGGCCGGTGCCGATGCTGGGCCGCATCGACGACCAGTTCATGGGCGTGCCGAAGGAGGTGCTGGTCACCTCGATGCGCAGCCACCAGAAGTATTTCGCACTGGAGACCCCGGACGGTGCGCTGGCCGACCGGTTCGCGGTGGTCGCCAACATGGCGAGCGAGCCGAAGCGCGACGCCACCATCGTGGCCGGCAACGAGAAGGTGCTGCGGGCCCGCCTGTCGGACGCCAAGTTCTTCTGGGACCAGGACCGGCGCACCCCGCTGGCGGACCGCCGCGAGGCCCTGCGCGACGTCAAGTTCTACGAGCGCCTGGGCAGCATGGCCGACAAGGTCCAGCGCTTCGCCCAGCTGGCGGTCGAGATCGCCCGCCGGATCGGCGCCGACGGCGACCAGGTGCGGCGCGCGGCGACGCTGTGCAAGGCGGACCTGACCACCGGCATGGTCGGCGAGTTCCCGGAGCTGCAGGGCGTCATGGGCCGCTACTACGCCCTGGATGCCGGCGAGGACGCCGCGGTGGCGGAGGCGATCGCCGAGCACTACTCGCCGCTCGGCCCGTCCGACCGCTGCCCGACCGCGCCGGTCTCGGTGGCGGTGTCGCTGGCCGACAAGATCGACACGCTGGTCGGGTTCTTCGCGATCGACGAGAAGCCGACCGGGTCCAAGGATCCGTTCGCGCTGCGCCGGGCCGCCCTCGGCGTGATCCGCCTGATCATCGAGAACGACCTGCGGCTGCCGCTGGTGGAGCTGTTCGAGTCGGCGCTCGGCCGGCTGCCCGCCGAGGTCGCCGCGAGTGCCGGCAAGCTGTCGGTGGCGGCGGACCTGCTGGCGTTCTTCGCCGACCGCCTGAAGGTGCATCTGCGCGAGCAGGGCGTGCGGCACGACCTGATCGCCGCGGTGTTCGAGCTGGACCGCTCGACCGGGGGCGGCGAGGACGATCTGGTCCGGCTGCTGGCCCGGGTCCATGCGCTGGCCGACTTCCTCGGCACCGAGGACGGCGCCAACCTGCTGACCGGATTCCGGCGCGCCTCCAACATCCTGCGGGCCGAGGAGAAGAAGGACGGGGTGTCGCACGTGGCGGAACCCGAGGCGCACCGCTTGGTTCAGCCCGAGGAGTCGGCGCTCAACGCCGCCCTGGAGGCGGTCGAGCCGGAGATCGAGTCGGCGCTGAAGGTCGAGGACTTCGCCCGCGCGATGGCGGCGCTGGCGACCCTGCGCGCACCGATCGACGCGTTCTTCGAGAAGGTCACGGTGAACGCCGATGACGCGGACCTGCGGGTCAACCGCCTGCGGCTGCTGGCCCGGGTGCGCGGTGAGATGGGCCGGGTGGCGGACTTCGCCCGGGTCGAAGGCTGAGTGTTTCGGTCGCGTGGCGACCGGAAAGGAGTGAGGCGATGACCAAGTGGGTATACGGCTTCGGCGGCGGGTCGGCGGACGGCCGCGCCGACATGAAGAACCTGCTGGGCGGCAAAGGTGCCAACCTGGCCGAGATGAGCTCGATCGGCCTGCCGGTCCCGCCGGGCTTCACCGTCACCACCGAGGTCTGCACCCACTACTACGCCAACGGCCGCAAGTATCCGGACGAGCTGACGGCGCAGGTCGAGGCCGCCCTGCGGTCGGTCGAGGCCGAGGTCGGCATGGCGTTCGGCGATGCCGAGAACCCGCTGCTGGTGTCGGTCCGCTCCGGCGCCCGCGCCTCGATGCCGGGCATGATGGACACGGTGCTGAACCTCGGCCTGAACGACACCACGGTCGTGGGCCTGATCAAGCGGTCCGGCGACCGGCGCTTCGCCTATGACAGCTACCGCCGCTTCATCCAGATGTATTCCGACGTGGTGCTGGGGGTCGACCACTACCACTTCGAGGAGCTGATGGAGCTGGCGAAGCAGGAGAAGGGGGTCGAGCTCGACACCGACCTCGACGCCGACGACCTCGCCGCGCTGACCGCCCAGTACAAGGACAAGGTCCGCGAGGAGACCGGCACGCCGTTCCCCGAGGATCCGCGCGACCAGCTGTGGGGCGCGGTCGGGGCGGTATTCGGTTCCTGGATGAACCAGCGCGCCATCGTGTATCGCAAGCTGAACTCGATCCCGGAGAGCTGGGGCACCGCGGTCAACGTGCAGGCCATGGTGTTCGGCAACATGGGCAGCGACTGCGCCACCGGCGTCGCCTTCACCCGCGACCCGTCGACCGGCGAGAACGTGTTCTACGGCGAGTTCCTGGTGAACGCCCAGGGCGAGGACGTGGTCGCCGGCATCCGCACGCCGCAGCAGCTCACCGTCGCCTCCAAGCGCGCCCAGGGCTCGGACCTGCCGGCCATGGAGGAGGTCATGCCGGAGGTGTTCGGCCAGCTCTGCGACGTCCGCGAGAAGCTGGAGCGGCACTACCGCGACATGCAGGACATCGAGTTCACGGTCCAGCAGCAGAAGCTCTATATGCTGCAGACCCGCAACGGGAAGCGCACCGTGCACGCCGCCCTGAAGATCGCCGTCGACATGGCCTCCGAGGGGCTGATCGGCGAGGACGAGGCGGTCAGCCGGATCGAGCCGCGCGGCCTCGACCAGCTGCTGCACCCGACCCTCGACCCGAAGGCCGAGCGCAAGGTCGTCGCCAAGGGCCTGCCGGCGTCGCCGGGCGCGGCCTCGGGCAAGGTGGTGTTCTCGGCCGACGCCGCCGAGGCCGAGGCCCGCAAGGGCGAGCGGGTGATCCTGGTGCGGGTCGAGACCAGCCCCGAGGACATCCACGGCATGCACGCCGCCGAGGGCATCCTGACCACCCGCGGCGGCATGACCAGCCACGCGGCGGTGGTCGCCCGCGGCATGGGCCGGCCCTGCGTGTCGGGTGCCGGGCAGATCCGGGTCGACTACGCCAACGGCACGTTCTTCGTCGGCGCGACCACCGTGAAGGTCGGCGACCGCATCACCATCGACGGCGGCACCGGCGAGGTGATGCTGGGCGAGGTGCCGACCGTGCAGCCGGAGCTGTCCGGCAACTTTGCGACCATCATGACCTGGGCCGACAAGGTCCGGCGCATGCGGGTGCGCACCAACGCCGAGACCCCGGCCGACGCCCAGGCGGCGCGCGAGTTCGGGGCCGAGGGCATCGGCCTGTGCCGGACCGAGCACATGTTCTTCGAGGGCGACCGCATCGTCGCCATGCGCGAGATGATCGTCGCCTCCGACGAGAAGGGCCGGCGGGCGGCGCTGGCCAAGCTGCTGCCCTATCAGCGCCAGGACTTCGTCGAGCTGTTCCGGATCATGGCCGGGCTGCCGGTGACCATCCGCCTGCTGGATCCGCCGCTGCACGAGTTCCTGCCGCACACCGACGACGAGATGAAGCAGGTGGCCGATGCCGCCGGGATCTCGGTCGAGACCGTGCGGCGGCGTGCGCTCGAGCTGAAGGAGTCGAACCCGATGCTCGGCCACCGCGGCTGCCGGCTGGCCGTCACCTTCCCGGAGATCTGCGAGATGCAGGCGCGGGCGATCTTCGAGGCGGTGGCCGAGGTCGCCAAGACCGGCGGCGACGCGCCGGTGCCGGAGGTGATGATCCCGCTGGCAGCGACCGACAAGGAGATCGCGCTGCTGAAGGCGATCATCGACCGGGTCGCCGGCGAGGTGAAGGCGTCCAGCGACGTCGACCTGGAGTACATGGTCGGCACCATGATCGAGCTGCCGCGGGCCGCCCTGCAGGCCGGCAAGATCGCCGGCGTCGCCGAGTTCTTCAGCTTCGGCACCAACGACCTGACCCAGACCACCTTCGGGCTGTCGCGCGACGACGCCGGCTCGTTCCTCGGCGAGTATGTCGACAAGGGCATCGTCGACACCGACCCGTTCGTCAGCCTCGACCAGGAGGGTGTCGGCGAGCTGGTCCGCATCGCCGTCGAGCGCGGCCGGGCGGCCCGCCCGGGCCTGAAGCTCGGGATCTGCGGCGAGCACGGCGGCGACCCGGCCTCGATCGGGTTCTGCGAGAGCGTCGGCCTGGACTACGTCAGCTGCTCGCCGTTCCGGGTGCCGATCGCCCGCCTGGCGGCGGCCCAGGCCACCATCGCCGAGCAGGCCCAGCGGGCGGCGGCGGAGTAGGGGCGGCCGCGCCGCCCGTCGCTTCGTGGTTCCCGGATCGGCCGCGAATAGGCGTCCGTCCGGGATGACGTCGTCTGAGGGGTGGGCGCCCGTCAAACCGTGCCCAGGTCCGGATAGAGGTCCCGCCAGTCCGGGTTGATCCGTGCTAGATGCGAAACGGCCACCCTCTCCTTGACGTCATCCCGGACCGGTCCGCCGGAGGTGGAGCGGAGCCGGGACCCACGGAGCGGCTCGTGGGTCCCGGATCGGCCGCGCAGATGCGCCTCCGTCCGGGATGACGTCTGGAGAGTGGAGGGCCGGAGCGATGCCCCGCGCGCTCCCCCTCACTCCGCCGCCGTCACCGTGCCGGCGTCCGGCAGGAAGCCGCCGGCCTGGCGGCTCCACATGTCGGCGTACAGGCCGCCGCGCCGCAGCAGTTCGCCGTGGCTGCCCTGCTCGACGATCCGGCCGCGGTCCATGATCACCAGCCGGTCCATGGCCGCGATGGTCGACAGCCGGTGGGCGATGGCGATCACGGTCTTGCCGGCCATCAGGTTGAACAGCTGCTCCTGGATCGCCGCCTCGACCTCGCTGTCGAGCGCCGAGGTCGCCTCGTCCAGGATCAGGATCGGCGCGTTCTTCAGCAGAACCCGCGCGATCGCCACCCGCTGGCGCTGACCGCCCGACAGCTTCACCCCGCGCTCGCCGACATGGGCGTCGTAGCCGCGCCGGCCGTTGCGGTCCTCGAGCCCGAGGATGAAGTCGTGGGCGTGGGCCTGGCGGGCCGCCTCGACCACCTGCTCCATCGTCGCCTCGGGATGCCCGTAGCGGATGTTGTCGGCGACCGAGCGGTGCAGCAGCGAGGTGTCCTGGGTCACCATGCCGATGGCGTGGCGCAGGCTTTCCTGGGTCACCCCGGCCACGTCCTGGCCGTCGATCGTGATGCGGCCGCCCGACAGGTCATGGAACCGCAGCAGCAGCTGCACCAGCGTCGACTTGCCGGCACCGGAGCGTCCGACCAGCCCGACCTTCTCGCCGGCGGCGACGGTCAGCGACAGGTCCTCGATCACCGCTGCCGCCTGGCCGTAGCGGAAGTCGATGCGCTCGTAGCGCACCTCGCCCCGCGCGACCCGCAGGCGGCGCGCGTCCGGCCGGTCGACCACCGCATGCGGCCGCGAGATCGTGCCGATGCCCTCCTGCACCACGCCGATGTTCTCGGCGATGCCGGTGGCGACGTTCATGATCCAGTGCGACATCATCGAGATCCGCATGGCGAGCCCCAGGCTGGCCGCGACCGCGCCGACGCTGAGCTGCTGCTCGGACCACAGCCACAGCGCCATGCCGCCGACCGAGACGATCAGGAAGGAATGCAGGGCGCCGACCACGATGTTGATCGCGCTCAGCGACCGCAGCAGGTCGGCGGTCTTGCGGTTCTGCTCGTCGATGCCGGCCCGGGCGTAGTCGTCCTCGCGGTTGGCGTGGCTGAACAGCTTCACCGTCAGGATGTTGGTGTAGCTGTCCACCACCCGGCCGGTCAGCCGCGAGTACGCCTCCGAGGAGATTGTCGAGCGCTGCTTGATCTCCGGCACCCAGCGCCGCAGGGCGGCCGCGTACAGCACGACCCACAGCAGCAGTGGCATCGCCAGCCGCCAGTCGTTGTCGGCCAGGATCGCCAGCGCGCTGACCACGAACACCGAGACGTACCAGACCGCGTTGATGAACTCGGCGACTGCCCGGCGCAGGCCGAGCGAGGTCTGCAGCACCTTGTTGGCGATCCGGCCGGCGAAGTCGTCCTGGAAGAATCCCATGGACTGCCGCAGGACGTAGCGGTGGGTCTGCCAGCGCACCAGGTTGGTGAAGGACGGCACGATTCCTTGGTTCATCACCAGGATGTGGATCGCGTCCACACCGGGCGTCAGCACGGTCACCAGCACGGTGACGCCGATCAGCAGCCAGAGATTCTCGGCGAAGAAGCTGCGCGCGTCGGCCGCCGTCTCGATCCGGTCGATCAGCACGCCCACATAGGCGTACAGCGCGGCACCCAGCACCGCGACCAGGGCGGCGGTCACCAGGGTGACGGCGAACAGACCCCAGGCCTGCACCAGGTAGTGCCGGAAGAACGCGCCGAGTTGGTTCGGGGGCTGGTCCAGCCGGTCCGAACCGAAGGGGTCTATGTATCGCTCGATCCAGCGGATCATCGCTTCGCTCCACGCACGCAGGAAGACGGGAAGTGCCCTTGCGGGGCATCGCCGGTCGCGTGCTCGGGCGAAGCGGTCAGGCGGGGATCAGGTCCCGCGATCCGCGTCGCATGTCAGGCGCCGGCGCCTCAGGCCATTCGGCCGAGAAACGGAATCCGGACGTAAGACATCGTGGATCCTTTCGGTTGTCGCCGGCGCGGCGGGGCCACATCCGGCGGGACGATCCTTCTGGCACAACCCATGCGGGCCGTCGACTCGAACCGCGACCGGATGACGCACATCGGCGCGGGGTGTGGCGGAAATGCCGCAGTGGGGTGTGGGGGCGCCCGTCGTGGTGTGGGTCCCGGATCTGTCTCGCCCATGGCGATCCAGTCCGGGATGACGACAGAGGAGGGAAGCGGTAGCGCACCTCTCCACCCCGCCGTCATCCCGGGCAAGCGGAGCGCGACCCGGGACCCACCCGCCGCTCCGGCCCTCGAAGGTGGTTATTCCGGCGGCACGAACGCCGCGAACGCGTCCTTCCAGTCCGGGTGCCAGCGTGACAGCGGCGGGCGGTTCTCGGTGATGTCCCCCGCACCCCACAGGATGCGGGCGCGGTCCATCTCCGGCGTCACCTCGTTGTCCGGGCAGACGATGTAGAAGTCGCCGGCGCGCAGCGACGCCTCCATGCGCTCGACCACCTGGTCGGGCAGCCAGGCGCCCGGCGCGTGCGGGCGGTCGCCGGTGGTGGTCCAGCCCGGCACCAGCAGATGCGCGCTGACCCGGCAGCCCTCGGTGTTGCGCAGCTCGTGCTGCAGCGCCTCGGTGTAGGTCTTCACCGCCGACTTGGTGACGTTGTAGGCGGCGTTGCCGGGCGGGTTGGTGATGCCCTGCTTGGAGCCGCAGTTGATCACCAAGGCCGGCTCGCCTTGCTCGATCATCCGCGGCACGAAGGCGTTCACGCCGTGCAGGACGCCCCAGAAGTTGACCGCCAGGGCCTGTCGCCAGTCCTCGGGTCTGGCCCATACGCCGCCGCCGGTGCGGGTGACCGCGTTGTTCATCAGCACGCCGACCGGGCCGAGCCGGTCCTCGACGGTGGCGGCGGCGGCATCCATCTCGGCGGCGTTCGACACGTCGGCGGCGATCGCCACGGCCTGGGCCCCGTGCGCGGTCGTCCGCTCGGCGACCCGGTCCAGCGCCGGCTTCAGTGCCTCGTCGGAGACGTCGACCAGGCAGACCGGCATGCCGAGCTCGGCGAACCGCAGGCAGGCAGCGAGGCCGATGCCGCTGGCCGCCCCGGTGACCACGGCGGCGCGGCGGGAGTCGAGGACGGGGTGGCTCATGATGCGATCTCCAGGCTCGCGTGGATCCCGGGCCCGATGGTCGGCGGCCCGGCCTGCCCGGTCAACCGGCGGCGGCCAGCATCCGTTCCGCGTTGCCGCCGGCCACCTGGCCGCGCTCGGCGGCCGACAGCCGGGCCTCGCGCACCGCGTCCAGGCAGCGGGCGTCGTCGAACACCGGGCTGTCGCTGCCGAACAGCACCCGGTCCGCGCCGTAGACCTCGGCGGCCAGCGCGATCGCCCGCGGGCCGAGCGACGCGGCGTCGACATAGAGCGGCCGCAGGCTGCGGGACGGGACCGGCGCGTCCGGATGGCGCAGCGCGTAGACGTGGTCCATGCGCTCGATCACGAAGGGCAGGGTGCCGCCGAGGTTGGCGACCTGGACCGGCACCGAGGGGTAGGGCGCCAGGAAGTCGGTGAGCGCCAGGGTCACCATCACCTCGGTCATGCGGTTCTGGATATCCACGGTGACCCGGCGGTGCACGATGCTGTCGGAGTGCGGGGCCGGGGCGTCGACGGCCCCGGCGGCCGCATCCGGCAGCGGCCCGGGGTGGACGAACACGAGGCCGCCGATCCCGGCCGCCAGGTCGAACAGCGGGCGCATCCGCTCGGCGGCGGCGACGCAGACGAAGGCGTCGCCCGGCAGGATCATGCCGCTGAGGCCGAGGCCGCGGGCCCGGCGATACTCCTCGGCGGCGGCGCCCGGGTCGGCGAGCGGCAGGGCGGCGATACCCGAGAACCGGTCGGGATGCCGGCGAACCAGGTCGGCGACCCCGTCGTTGAAGGCGCGGACCAGCGGCAGGGCCTGGTCTGCCGGCCGCGAGTCGATGCCGAACAGGCCCGGCAGCGAAAGGACCTCGCGGTCGACCCCGAGCGCCTCCATGCGCGCCAGCCGGGCGTCGAGGTCGTCATAGGCGCGGCCGTAGGGCATGCGGGTGCGGTAGATGCCGAAGCTCTCGCCGCCGCCCGGCTCGGCGCGGATGTCCGGCGCCTCGGCGCGGGCGCGCAGGGCTGCCACGATCTTCTCGGGCAGGAAATGGGCGTGGGCGTCGATGACGGGCGGCATGGGAGCGGTCTCCGGGCGGGAACGAAAAGGGGTCGCCGAAGCGACCCCTTTCCGGCTTCCAGCGGTGGTCGGCCGGTCAGGCGGCCTGCGCCTTCTTCAGTGCGGCGAGGGCGTCGTCGAGGGCCTTGCCCATCTTGTCGAACATCTCGTCGATCTGGCTGTTGTTGATGATCAACGGCGGGGTGAAGGCGATGGTGTCGCCGATCGAGCGCACGATCAGGCCGTGCTCGGCCGCCGCCTTGTAGGCCAGCGCGCCGGCGCCGGCCTTCGGGTCGAACGGTGCCTTGGTGGCCTTGTCGGCGACGATCTCGAGCGCACCCATCAGGCCGCGGCCACGGGTCTCGCCGACCAGCGGATGGTCGCCGAGCGCGTGCAGCCGCTCCAGGAAGCGCGGCGCCACGGTCCGGACATGGCCGACGATGTCGCGCTCCTCGTAGATCTTCAGGGTCTCGAGCGCGACCGCGGCACAGACCGGGTGCGCCGAGTAGGTGTAGCCGTGGCCGAGCACGCCGAGGTCGGCGCTGCCCTGGGCGATCGGCTGGTAGACCTCGTCGGTCATCAGCACCGCCGAGATCGGCAGGTAGCTGGACGACAGCGCCTTGGCGCAGCTCAGGATGTCGGGCTGGATGCCGACGGTCTGGGAGCCCCAGAAGTTGCCGGTGCGCCCGAAGCCGCAGATCACCTCGTCGGCGACCATCAGCACGTCGTACTTCTTCAGGACCGCCTGGATCTTCTCGAAATAGGTCTTCGGCGGCACGATCACGCCGCCGGCACCCTGGATCGGCTCGGCGATGAACGCCGCGACCGTCTCCGGGCCTTCCTCGAGGATCATCTTCTCCAGGTCGTCGGCCATCCGGGTGGCGAACTGCTCCTCGCTCTCGCCGGCCTGGCCGAAGCGGTAGTAGTGCGGGTTCGAGGTGTGCTTGAAGCCCGGCAGCGGCAGGTCGAAGCCCGGGTGGTTGACCGGGGTGCCGGTCAGGCTGGCCGACGCCACGGTGACGCCGTGATAGCCCTTGATCCGGCTGATGAACTTCTTCTTGGCATGACGGCCGCGGGCGTTGTTGTAGTACCAGACCAGCTTGACCACGGTGTCGTTGGCCTCGGAGCCCGAGGAGCAGAAGAACACCTTCGACATCGGCACCGGCGCCAGCTTGACCAGCTTCTCGGCCAGGTCGATCCCCGGCAGGTGCGCCTTGTGGGCGAAGGTGTGGTAGTAGGGCAGCTTCTCCATCTGGGCGGTCGCGGCCTTCACCAGGCGCTTCTCGTTGAAGCCGAGGGAGGCGCACCAGAGGCCGGCCATCGCCTCGATATAGGCCTTGCCCGAGTCGTCGTAGACGTACACGCCCTCGCCGCGCTCGATGATCATCGGGCCATGCTCTTCATGGGCCTTGGCGTTGGTGTAGGGATGCAGGAAATAGGCGACGTCGCGCGCCGCCGGCGAGTTCGGCTGGAAGCTCATGGTGTTCTCCCGAGACGGGGTACGATGTGACTTGTCGACGACCTTATCACGCCGATTGCCGTGCGAAAGGGGGCGTGATCGCGTGACGCGGGACATTGCTGACAGGTTCAGGCCGCTATGGGCGCTGGCCGACGCCGAAATCCGTCGGGTGCGCACGGTCGTCGGGTCGCACCCGGTGTTCCGCCTGTATCTGGAGTCCGGGCTGGCGGCCGCGGCGGACGGGGACCGGAGCCGCTCGGTCCTGATCGGCGGCGCCGGGGCCGGCGTCGTGCTGGCGATCGAGTTCGACGACGTGACGGTCCGCACCGTGATCGGCCGGCTGGACGACGACGAGCTGGCGGGCGCCTGCGCCGTCCGTCGGCGGACCGAACTGCATGTGGAGCCGGACCTGCGGGCCACCGTGCTCCGGCTGTGCGGCGGCGGGGTGCTGGCCGACCAGACCATCCGCTACTACCGCCGGCCGGTCGGCGCCGAGCCGCCGGCCGATCCGCGCTGCCGGCGGCTGGCGGCCGACGACTATGCGATGGCCGCCGCCTTCTTCCGGGCCCACCATCCGGCCACGATCTTCTCGCGCTGGATGCTGGACGAGACCCTGGTCGGGCTGTTCGAGGCAGGCGAGCTGGTCGCCTGCGGCGGCGTGGTGGTGCGCCATGCCGGGCTTTCGACCGCCAACCTCGGCAATTTCGTGACGGTCCCGGCGCGCCGCGGCCAGGGCCTCGCCCGCGTCGTCATGGGGACGGTGCTGTCGTCGCTGGCGGCCGACGGCATCGGCCTCGCCGTGCTCGGCGCCACCGCCGGGAACGTCGCGGCCTGCCGCAGCTACGAGGCGGTCGGGTTCGCGCCGCTCGACGAGCGCGCCGAGCTGGTGGTCGGGCCGTCGTAGGCCGCCCTACAGGTCCATGGGCTCGTCCGGCTCGTCGCCCATGATCCGGTCGAGGGCGTCGCGCAGGGTGCGCAGCAGGTCCTCGGCGGCGCGGTCGTCGATGTCGCGGAAGATCGCCTCGTAGTCGAGCAGCTCCCGCTCCAGCATCGCCGTGCGGTCGGTCCGGTTGGCGGCGATCAGCTGGTCGAGCTGGCGGCGCGCCTCGTCGACCATCTCCACCGCTTCGGAACGCTCCAGCAGGCCCTTGCGCACCAGCGTGCGCAGGGTGTTCACCAGCAGGACGAAGGAGGCCATGGCGAAGGCCTCGGTCTTGACGTCGCGACTCAACGAGCGGACTCCGGTTCGCGGGTGCCACCGGGCAGCAGGTACCACGCCAGGCTGGCCGCCTGCAGCCCCAACAGCCCGCCGAACGCCCAGCGATAGGCCTCGGGCCGGTAGCCGCCGCCCTCGACCGGCGGCCACAGGTCGATGGCCTCTCCCAGCAGGTATTGTCCCGCGAACGCACCGAAGAACGCCAGGGTGTTGAGTCCGGTCGCGGCCCGGCCGGCGAGCGCGATCGGGAAGTGCCGGTTGAGCAGGGGGTAGACCAGGGCGGCGCCGTTGGCCATCAGGCCGAAGGCCAGCCAGGGCAGCATCGCGGTCGGCGCCAGCTCGAAGGCGATCGCCGCCTGGGTCAGCAGGAATGCCGCGGCCAGGCCGCCGATCACCGGGATCAGCCCGATCCCGCGTCGCCCGCACCAGTCGGCCAGCGCGCCGGTCGCCACGAAGCCGACGGTCATCGCCGCGGCGATCGCGAACAGGTAGCCGGCCACGCCCGGGCGGTCGAAGCCGGCGACGTCGCGCAGCCAGGGCCCGGCCCACAACCCCTGGATCGCCAGGTTGGCGGTCATGGTGGTGACGGTCAGCGGGGCGACCCGCCAGAAAAGCCGGTCGCCGAACACCACCCGGTAGCCGGCGATCTGCTCGTACAGGGTGCCGTGGCCGACCCCGGTCGCCGGACGCTCCGGCACCGCCACCCGGATGATCGCGGCCACCACCACCGTGACCGCGGCGAGCGCCAGGAACACGCCGCGCCAGTCGGTGAACTCCAGCACCGCCTCCAGCGGCGCGGTCGCGGAGATCGCGCCGAGCCCGCCCATCGCCAGGAAGCAGCCGTTCACCAGCGGCCAGCGGTCCTTCGGGAACCAGAGCGTGATCGCCTTGAACGACGACATCAGGCCGCCGGACACGCCGAGGCCGATCAGGGCGCGGGCGATCGCCAGGTCGACCATGTCGTCGCCGAGCGCGAACAGCCCGGCGCCGAGTGCCGCCGACAGCAGCAGCGCCGACTGCACCCGGCGCGGCCCGAAGCGGTCGAGCAGCAGGCCGAGCGGCAGCTGGAAGCTGGCGAAGGCCAGGAAGTAGCAGCTGGTCAGCAGCCCGAGGTCGGCGGCGGTCAACCCGATCTGGGCGGTCAGTTGCGGGGCGATCACCGCGTTGGTCGAGCGGAACAGGTAGGACAGGAAGTAGCCGCCGGCGAACGGCAGGAACACCACCGCGATCAGCCGCGCCATTCCGGGCGCCGGCGCGTCCGCCGTCCGGGCCGTGACGCTCATCGCCGGGCCTGCGGCTGCGCCGGGACCAGCCGGATCGACACGCCGTTGGCGATCTCGGACGGCAGCACGATGGCCGGGCCGTCGCGCCAGGCGCCGGGGATCAGCGCGGCGGCGGCCTCGACGTCGTCGACCGCGATCTCGATGGCCGGGATCGCCGGCGGCCCGCCGGGCACCACGTCCAGCCGGTCCTGCGCGAGCGCCACGGCGTAGCAGCCGTCGTCGCCGGCCGGGCCGGCGACGCCCCCGGAGAAGCCCTCCAGGAACGGTCGGGCCGCCTCCGGCTCGGCGCTCGCCAGGGTCACGGCGGCGATCCGCCGGGCGCCGTTGCGGTGGCGCTGGTAGTAGGGCTTCCAGAATGCCTCGGGCGTGTGCTGCTGGCATACGAAGAATCCCAGGCCGTCGAGCGATCGGTCGCCGGTGAAGCCGAGCGAGAACGCCACCCGGGTCTCGCTGCCGTCGGGCAGCCGGGCCTTGCGCTCGAAGTCGAACGGCGCGTAGGTGCGCAGCCCGCGCGCGGTCCACCCGGCGATGTCGGCGTCGCGGTCGGCGCTGGTCAGCACCAGCATCGAGCCGCCCTCGCCATGGGCCGCCAGGAACGCCCGGTTGTGGGCGGCGAAGCTGAACGCGTCCGCGGCCGGCGGCGCGATCCGCGATTCGTCGTCGATCTCCAGCAGCTCCACGAAGTTGCCCTGCAGCTGGATCAGGCTGTTGGCGGTGCCGAACGGGTGCACGGCCCGCGGCGTGGTGGTGAAGCCGAGCTGCTCCCAGCCGGCGCGCGCCGATTCCAGGTCGCGCGTCATCACCACGACGTGGTCGATATCCCGGGCTGGCATGGCGGTTCTCCCTCGCTGCGGCGGCGGCCTTTCCACGGATGCGGGGCGCCGTCTCGACGACACCGGAATGCCGGGTCGGCGCCGCAAGGTCAAACGACAAAACCTGTGGGCACCGGCGACGGCGTCTGTCGCTTCGGCCGGGTTGTGCGCCGCCGGCACCGCCGCCACACTCGCGCCGGCGGTTGCACGAAGGGTCGGGACGGCGGGGCAGGGCGGCGATGGAACGACTTCAATCCGGCTTCGGGCTGGTGGCGATCTTCGCGATCGCCTGGGCGATCAGCGAGAACCGCCGGGCGGTGAGGCCGCAGGTGGTGCTGGTCGGGATCGCCCTGCAGCTGGCGATCGCCGCGGTGGTGCTCTACGTCCCGCCGGTCCGGGCCATGTTCGCGGCCCTCAACGGCGCGGTGCTGGCCCTGCAGGCGGCGACCGAGGCCGGCACCACCCTGGTGTTCGGCTATCTCGGCGGCGGGCCGCTGCCGTTCGAGGAGACCCGTCCCGGTGCCGCCTTCATCCTGGCGTTCCGGGCGCTGCCGCTGGTGATCGTGATCTCGGCGCTGACCGCGGTGCTGGTCCACTGGCGGGTGCTGCCCTGGATCGTGCGCGGCTTCGCCTTCCTGTTCGCGCGCACCCTGGGCATCGGCGGGCCGGTCGGGCTGTCGGCCGCCGCCAACATTTTCGTCGGCATGGTCGAGGCGCCGATGTTCGCCCGGCCGTATCTCGCCCGGCTCGAGCGTGGCGAGCTGTTCATGGTCATGGCCTGCGGCATGGCGACCATCGCCGGCACCATGATGGTGCTTTACGCCACCATCATCGCCCCGGTGCTGCCGGACGCCGCCGGCCACCTGCTGGTCGCCTCGATCATCAGCGCCCCGGCCGCCATCGCCATCGCCGCCCTGATGATCCCGCGCGAGGGAGCGCCGAGCGGCGGCGAGCTCGACGTGGTTTCCGAGGCCAGCGGCACCATGGACGCGATCACCCGCGGCACCCAGGCCGGACTGCAGCTGTTCCTCGGGATCGTCGCCATGCTGCTGGTGATGGTGGCGCTCGTGGCGCTGGTCGATTCGATCCTCGGCCTGCTGCCGGCGATCGGCGGCGAGCCGCTGTCGCTGGGCCGGATCTTCGGCTGGGCGATGCGGCCGATGGTGTGGCTGATCGGGCTGCCCTGGGACGAGGCTGCGGTCGGCGGCCGGCTGATGGGCACCAAGACCGCGATCAACGAGTTCGTCGCTTATCTCGACATGGCGCGGCTGCCGCCGGAGGCATTGTCCGAGCGCAGCCGGCTGATCCTGACCTACGCGATGTGCGGCTTCGCCAACTTCGGCAGCCTCGGGATCATGATCGGCGGCATGGCGACCCTGATTCCCGACCGCCGCGGCGAGATCGCCGGGCTCGGCATGAAGTCGATCGTGGCCGGTACGCTGGCGACCCTGTCGACCGGGGCGGTGATCGGGCTGCTGTAGCGGACCTGCCGTCAGGTCGCCGATACCTCCTTGCGGGCGTCCTTGTAGTAGCCGAGGCCGATGATCAGCGACTGTGCCAGGCTCATCGAGCCGGCGATCGGCCGGAACCGGTGGATGTCGGCGTCGTCGACGCAGAAGTAGAGCTCGCTGTGCTTGGCCAGCGGGCTGGTGGGGACGTCGGTGAGCGCCAGGATCGGAATGTTCCGGATGTGGACGTCGCGCACCACCTCGACCACCGCCGGGGTGTACTCTGCGAAGGCCACCGCGATCAGCAGGTCGGTCGGCCGTAGCGTCGCCACCTGCTGCGGAACCATGCCGCCGACGAAGTCGAGCAGCTGCGTGCGGTGCTCCAATCGGGCCAGGCCGTAGGCGATGTAGGCGGCGATCGGGAACGCCCGGCGCTGGCCGATGACGTAGATATGGTCGGCCGCCGCCATCATCTCGATGGCGCGCGCCAGCGCGGCCGGCTCGACGGTGTCCTTCAGGCGCTCCAGGCACAGGATCGAGGCGTCCGTGAACTCCTGCAGGATCGCCATCGGGTCGCGCTCGGCGGTCGCCTCCAGCCGGCTGCGGTGCTGGTAGATCTGCTCGCGATAGGCCGGCGCACCCTCGATCAGCCGCAGCCGGAACACCTTCTGCATGTCGCTGAAGCCGGAGTAGCCGAACTCCTTGGCGAACCGGATCAGGGTCGACGGCTGGACCTCGGAGGCCTGGGCCAGGCTGGTCACGGTCTCCAGCGCGAAACGGTTCGGATCCTCGAGGGCCAGCCGGGCAAGCCGTTGCAGATGCGGACTCAGATCGTCGTACCGCGCCTGCACCTCGTGCCGGAGGCTGTCGAACGATGCCGGCGCCGATGCGTCTGGGGCCATTGAGCACTCCTAGCCTGATGCGGCCGCACCCGACGGCCGGAAGGCGGCCTGCCTAGCGCGATTCGAACGGGAATTCCATCCACAGGAAAGAAATGAAAATTCCGTATTGACATAGAGAGTGAATTTTCTTTCAAAATACGTCTATAGAAATTTCATTCAAAGACGGGCCAACCGTCGGACCTGGGGAGCGGAACCGCGATGCAGTCGGACCAGCCAACCGCGATCGGCCTCATCGGCCTCGGCATGATGGGGCAGGGCATGGGCAGCAACCTGTTGCGGCGCGGTTTCCGTCTGACCGTCGCCGCCCACCGCAGCCGCGCCGGCGCCGATCGGCTGGCCGGCGAGGGGGCCGCGGTGGTCGACGGCCCGCGTGCGGTCGCCGCGGCATCCGACGTGGTGGTGCTGTGCGTGCCGGGATCGCCGCAGGTCGAGGAGACGGTGCTCGGCGAGTCGGGCCTGCTGGCCGGGGCCCGGCCGGGCCTCGTCGTGGTCGACTGCTCGACCAGCGAGCCCAGCTCGACCGAGCGGGTCGCCGCCGCGGTGGCGGCCGCCGGCGGACGATTCGCCGACGCCCCGCTGGCGCGGACCCCGGTCGAGGCCGAGGCCGGAACGCTGAACACCATGGTCGGGGCGGACGACGACACCATGGCGGCGATCCGTCCGGTCCTGGAGGCGTTCTGCGAGAACATCTTCCACGTCGGCCCGGTCGGCGCCGGCCACAAGATGAAGCTGGTCAACAACTTCCTGGCCATGGGCCAGGCCACGCTGATCGCCGAGGCGTTCACCGCCTGCAGCGCGGTCGGGGTGCCGCTCGCGAAGCTGTTCGAGGTGATCTCGGCCGGCGGCGCCAACAGCGGCATCTTCCGGATGGTGGCCGGGGCCGCCAAGGACGGCGACCTGGATGGCATGCGTTTCGGGATCGGCAACGCCGCCAAGGACCTCGGCTACTACACGCGCATGACCGACGCGGTGCCGCTGACCGGCAATCTCGGCCATGCCGTCCGCCACGCCCTGGTCGAGGCCCGCAACCTGGGCTTCGCCGAGTCCCTGGTCGGCCACCTGATCGCGGCACAGGCGCAGGTCAACGGCCGCGCCGCTCCCGGCTCCACCTGATCGGAGACACAAGCACCATGACCGCCGACAGCGACCAGTATGAGCCCAAGGCCTTCGGCCGCGGCGCGTTCCACGTGCAGCACGAACGCGACGCCGAGTGGAAGCCGGGCCTGCGCGGCTTCTTCGACTACCGCGACCTCGGCATGGTCGAGAAGACCGGCGGCAAGCTGAGGGCCCATGTGCACCGGCCCAACGCCCCGTGTCCCGGCGAGGGCGACCTGCACGCCCATAGGCTGGATTTCCAGATGGTCTACGTCCTGAAGGGCTGGGCCCGGGTCTGGTTCGAGGGCGTCGGCGAGGTGCGCATGGAGGAGGGTTCCTGCATGTATCAGGAGCCGGAGATCCCGCACCGGGTGATCGAGTACTCCGACGACTACACCGCCCTCGAACTGATGGTCCCGGCGGATGCCGAGACCGTCGAACTGGCGCCCTGAAGACGCGCCGGCGCAGAAGTTCCGCCCTTCGGGGCGCGACCACCGGGGCCGCAGTCACGACGGTCCGGCCAACGACACGGCGGCACCGATGCCCGCCGCAGGGGAGGATGCCATGTCCAGAAGAAGCAGTATCTCGCGCCGCAGTTTCCTGCAGACCTCGCTACTCGCCGGCTCGGCCGGCGGTGCGGCCCTGTTCGGCCCGTGGAAGCACAACCGGGTCTATGCCGCGGCCTCCGACAAGCCGATCCGGATCGGCCTGACCCACGATGCCAGCGGCCAGTTCGCCAACTCGGGCCAGGCCGAGCGCCGCGGCACCGAGATGGCGGTCGCCGAGTTCAACGAGGCCGGCGGCCTGCTCGGCCGCAAGATCGAGACGGTCTGGATGGACACCGAGACCAATCCGCAGACCGGCACCCGGGTCGCCGAGCGGCTGATCACCCGGGAGAACGTCCACTTCCTGGTCGGCGCCATCCAATCGGGCGCGGCCAACGCGATCAGCCAGGTCGCGCAGAAATACGGCTGCGTCTACTTCAACACCAATTCCAGCTCGCCGACCGAGTCCGGCAAGAACTGCCATCGCGTGAAGTTCGTGTGGGACGGCAACGGCGAGAACTTCTCGAAGGCGGCCGCGCGCAACGCGATCCAGAGCTTCGGCAAGAACTGGTTCCTGATCTACAACGACTACGTCTGGGGCCAGAACACCAACGCCGCGACCAAGGCGGTGGCGACCGAGTACGGTGCCACCGTCATGGAAGAGGTGGCGATCCCGGTCGGCACCCGCGACTGGTCGAGCGTGCTGCTGCGCATCCAGCAGGCCAAGCCGGACGTGGTGGCGGCGGCCGTCGGCGGCGACGACTTCAAGGTCATGCGCCAGCAGGTGAGCGACATGAAGCTCGACCGCAAGCCGGCCTGGATCAACAACCAGCAGGACTGGCCGGACATCTACGGCCTCGGCCGCGAAGCCGCCTTCGGGGTGTTCGGCACCACCTGGTACCACTACCTCGACCTGCCCGGCGTGGCCGATTTCGTGAAGCGCTACAAGGAGCGTTACCCGACCACCCGGATCGATGTCCCCGGCAACGTCACCTACAACGGCTATGTCGCCATGCGCGAGCTGCTGCGGGTCGTCGGCGAGGTCGGGTCGACCGACAACATGAAGGTCATCAAGGCGCTCGAAGGCCGGGTCATGAAGGCCGACGACCGCATGCAGCACCACGACGCGGTGATCGACGCCGACTCCCACCAGGTGCAGCAGACCATCTACCTGGCCCAGGGCAACCCGAAGCCGCGCGACGACTCCGACTACTTCGAGATCCTGAGCAGCTCGGATCCGGAGTCGATCCGGTCGGCGGCCGGCAAGGAGTGCAAGCTCGAGTCCTACGCGGACACGCCCAGCTACGACCAGGGGTGAGGCTGGCCGCCCGTCGCACCGTGGGTTCCGGCTCCGGCCCGCCTGCGGCGGTCCGGTCCGGAATGACGGCAAAAGGGGGAGAAGATCAGGGCCGGGGCACCGACCGGCCCGCCCCCTGTCGTCATTCCGGACGGCTGCGCCGCCCTCGGCGCGGCCGAGCCGGAACCCACCCGCCGACGGGCTGCGACCGCCCCGCCTCCAACCGGAGACAGCCTGCTCATGCTGCTCGACCTGATACCGCACGTGATCAACGGCTTGGCGCTCGGGCTGCTGTTCGCCCTGCTGGCGCTCGGATTCATGCTGATCATCGGCGTGATGGAGGTGATCAACCTGGCGCATGGCTCGCTGTTCGCGATCGGCGCCTATGTGGCGCTGGCGGTGATGGCGCCCGACGGCGGGCTGCCCTACGCCTTCATGGAGCCGTACTACGCGCTGTCGGCGGTCGCCCGCTACCTGATCGCGCTGGTGGTCGGGCCGCTGGTCGCCGGCGTGGTCGGCATGGGGCTGGAGCTGTGCCTGCGGCGCACCTACGGTGCCGACCCGCTGTACGGCCTGCTGCTGACCTTCGGGGCCGCCCTGGTGCTGGAGGAGATGATCCGGCTGATCTGGGGCAGCAGCGAATACTACCTGCCGATTCCCGGCGGCATCTCCGGCGGCTTCATCGCCGGCGACCTGATCTACTCGACCTACCGGATCTACGCCGCGCTGTTCGCCGCCGGGATGATCGGCGTGCTCTGGCTGTTCCTGAACAAGACGCCTTACGGCGCGGTCATCAAGGCCGGCGCCCACGACAGCGAGATGGTGCGGGCGCTCGGCTACAACCTGACGCGGCTGCGCCTGCTGGTGTTCGGCTTCGGGGCGGCGCTGGCAGGTATCGCCGGCATCGTCATGGCGCCGATCTGGGGGATCCGCCCGGTGGTCGGGGTCGACGCGGTGATCCCGGCCTTCGTGATCATCGTGCTCGGCGGGGTCGGCAGCTTCTGGGGGGCGGTCAGCGCCGGCATCATGGTCGGGCTGGTCGTGGCGCTGACGGCGGCCTTCCTGACCGACTGGTCGCTGCTGTCGATGTATCTGCTGCTGCTGGCGGTCGTGACCTTCCGGGCCCGCGGCCTGGCCGGCAAGTCCAGCGTGCTGGAGGCCTGACGGCATGGACTACGATACCAAGCAGACGGCGGCCTGGGTGACCGGCCCGATCCTGCTGTCCCTGGTCCTGTTCGGCACCCTGCCGCTGTGGATCGAGACGGTCGGTCTGTACCAGTATCTCGGCGTCGAGGTGCTGATCTGGGTGATCTTCGCGCTCGGCTTCAACCTGCTGCTCGGCTACACCGGCCTGCCGTCCTTCGGGCATGGGGCGTTCCTCGGGATCGGCGCCTACGCCTTCGGGCTCGCGCAGTTCGAGGTCTGGGCGAACCTGTGGTTCTGCCTCGCCGCCGCAATCGCGGTGACCGCGCTGTTCGGGGCGGTGACCGCCCTGTTCCTGTCGCACCGGCGCGGCATCTACTTCGCACTGATGTCGATCGCCTTCGGCCAGATCTACTTCTTCATCGCCAGCAAGTGGACCGACGTCACGCATGGCGAGGACGGCCTGCTGAACATCGAACGGCTGCCGGTCGACCTGGGGGTCGCGGCGTTCTCGATCCGGGACAACGACGCGCTCTACTATCTGTGCTTTGCGGTCTACGCGGTGCTGGTGGTGGTGCTGTGGCGGCTGACCAACTCGCCCTACGGCCGGATCCTGCGGGCGATAAAGCAGAACCAGACCCGGGTCGCCTTCATCGGCTATCCGGTCACGCTCTACAAATGGTCGGTGTTCACCCTGTCCTGCGCGATCGCCGGGCTGGCCGGTGGCCTGTTCGCGATGGCCCAGGAGGGCGCCTACATCAACGTCATGAGCCTGCAGTGGTCCGGCATCATCGTGCTGATGGTGCTGATCGGCGGTGGCTTCGTCAGCTTCTGGGGGCCGGTGCTCGGGGTGGTGCTGTACTTCGTCGCCCGCGACGTCCTGGGCGCCTACACCGAGACCTGGCTGCTGTGGTTCGGGCTGATGTTCGTGGTCCTGGTGATGTTCAAGCCGCAGGGCATCGCCGGCATCTGGCAGGACCTGGCGCGGCGCGTCGCGGCGCGCCGGGCAGGGACGTCGGCCGCGGTCTCGCGGGCGGAGGGCTGAGCCATGGCGCTGTTCGAGGCCCGCGGCCTGCACAAGCGGTTCGGCGACCAGGTGGTGCTGGAGCGCATCGACCTCGCCTTCGAGGCCGGCAAGCTGTCCGGCATCATGGGGCCGAACGGTGCCGGCAAGACTACGTGCTTCAACGTCCTGACCGGCCGCTACAAGCCGGATCGCGGCACGGTCACCCTCGACGGCGAGGACATCACCGGGCTGGCGCCCCACCGCATCGTGGCGCGCGGCGTGTCACGGTCGTTCCAGATCATGAACCTGTTCGACGAGTACAGCGCCCTCGACAACGTGGTGATCGCCCTGCCGGAAGTTCGGGCGCGGGGGTTCTCGGTTACCCATGCCCTGGACGGCGACTCCGCGGCGCAGGACCGGGCCGCCGCCATCCTGGAGCGCGTCGGCCTGCGCGGCCGCGAGCGGGTGAACGCGCGCCGGCTGTCCTACGGCGAGCGCCGGGCGCTGGAGATCGGGGTGGCCCTGGCGACCGAGCCGCGGCTGCTGTTCGTCGACGAGCCGACGGCAGGGCTCGGCACTGCCGCCACCGGTCGGCTGGCCGAGCTGATCGGCGAGCTGAAGGCGCACACCACGATCGTGATGATCGAGCACGACATGCGCTTCCTGTTCGGCCTCGCCGACCGGATCTCGGTGATCCACTGGGGCCAGGTGATCGCCGAGGGCACGCCGGACGAGCTGCGCGACAATCCCTGGGTCCGGCGCTCCAACCTGGGAGGGCTGGCGTGATGCTGCAGGTCCGCGACATCGAGACCTTCTACGGCGAGACCCAGGTGCTGTTCGGCGCGTCGCTCGAGGTCGGGCCCGGCGAGGTGGTCGCCCTGCTGGGCGCCAACGGCGTCGGCAAGACCACCACGATCCGCTCGATCCTCGGGCTGACTCCGGCCCGGTCCGGAACGGTGCGGTTCGACGGCACCGACGTCACCGCCGCGCCGACCCACGAGATCGCCCGCCTCGGCGTCGGCTGGGTGCCGGACGACCGGCGGATCTTCCCGACCCTGACGGTGGCGCAGAACCTGGCGATCGCTCGCCGCCGCACCCGGTTCCGCTCGTGGCGGCTGGACGAGATGTTCGCGATCTTCTCGGCGCTGGAGCACCTGATGCCGCGCGACAGCGAGAATCTGTCGGGTGGCGAGATGCAGATGGTGGCGATCTCCCGCGCCCTGCTCGGCTCGCCCGGCCTGGTGCTGTTCGACGAGCCGTCCCAGGGCCTGGCGCCGAAGATCGTGCAGGACGTGATGGCGACGATCCGGCGGCTGCGCGACGAAGGCATCGCCTGCCTGGTGGTCGAGCAGAACGCCATGAGCGCACTGGCCGTCGCCGATCGCGTCTACGTCATGGACCATGGCCGCATGGTGCACGAAGGGCCGGCGGCAGCCCTGTTGCAAGACGACGCGCTGCGCCAGCGCCTGCTGGGGATCTGAGCATGAGCGAGCCGATCCTGCGCGTCGACGGCCTGCGCAAGTCCTACACCCGCGGCCTGCTGCGCCCGCAGGAAACGTTCCGGCTGGAGGCCGACTTCACGGTCGAGGGGCCGGCCGTCGTGGGCGTGATGGGGCCGAACGGTTCCGGCAAGACCACGCTGTTCGAGCTGATCACCGGCTCCAACGCCCCGACCGCAGGCCGGGTGCTGTGCCAGGGCCGGGACATCCACGCGGTCCGCTACGACGAGCGCGACCGGCTGGCGATCCACTACCACCAGTCCTATCAGGTCCGGCACTTCCGGCGCACCCGTCCGGCCTTCATGATGGACCGGGCCGGCAGCGAGTACCCGGTCGTCCATCTGTTCGACGAGCCGCAGTTCAACACCCAGGACGGCTATATCGGCTTCATGCTCGATTTCTTCCGCCGATTGCGGGACGAGGGCCGGCTGGTGTTCCTGTGCCTGCATCCGAACGAGTCGTTCCACCTCGAGATCCTGCGCGAGATCTGCGAGCGCTTCGTCTTCGTCCGGCACGGTGCGTTGACCCATGCCGACAGCTTCGAGGAGCTGACCGGGCATCAGCCGGTGCGCGAATATCTGGGCAGCCTGCTGCGCTGATCGCGCGGCGCGGCGGGGAGGGGCCGTAGCGTCGCTGACGATACCCGGCCGGGGAACTCCGATTGACGCCCTGCGGCTCACCCGCTTTATTGCCTCCACGGGCCGGTACAACCGGCACCAAGAAGACGAATGCGGCAATCCGTGCCAGGAGAGCCTCGGATCCGCAGGCGCAGGCGACACACGTGGGAGCTTTTGCAATGCGTAAGACGTTGATGGCCGCCGCCATGGCGGCCGTGGTCGCGGGGGCGTTCGCTGCCCCGGCGGCGGAGGCGAAGACATTTCGCTGGGCCTTCCAGGGCGATGCCCAGTCGCTGGATCCGTACTCGCTGAACGAGACCTTCACCCTCGGCCTGCTCGGCAATGTCTACGAGGGGCTGATCCGGCGCGACGAGAACCTTCAGATTCAGCCGGCCCTGGCCGAGAGCTGGGAGATCGTCGAGCCGACCCGCTGGCGCTTCCATCTGCGCAAGGGTGTGAAGTTCCACAACGGCAACGACTTCACCGCCGACGATGTGCTGTTCTCGGCCGCGCGGGTGCGCGCCGAGGGCTCGGACCTGAAGACCCGGCTCGCCGGCGTGGTCGATATCGTCAAGGTCGACGACCACACGGTGGAGTTCGTCACCGACGCGCCCAACCCGATCCTGCACTACGAGTGGGCGACCTGGGGCATCATGGACAAGGAGTGGTCCGAGGCGAACGACGCCACCGCTCCGACCGACGTGACCGCGGGCAAGGAGAACTTCGCGACCCGCAACTCCAACGGCACCGGTCCGTTCATGGTCACCTCGCGTGAGACCGGCGTGAAGACCGTCCTGAAGCCGTTCGACGGCTGGTGGGATGCCGCGAACAAGAAGCACAACCTGACCGAGGTGGTGTTCACCCCGATCAGCTCCGACTCGACCCGGGTGGCGGCCCTGCTGTCGGGCGAGATCGACATGATGTACCCGGTGCCGGTGCAGGACATGAACCGGCTCGAGAGCGATCCGAACACCAACGTTCTCTCCGGCCCCGAACTGCGCACGATCTTCCTGGGCATGGACCAGGAGTACGACGAACTCCTGTACTCCAGCGTCAAGGGCAAGAACCCGTTCAAGGACGTCAAGGTCCGCGAGGCGTTCTACCGCGCGATCGACATCGAGGCGATCCACAAGAAGATCATGCGCGGCCTGTCGGCCCCGACCTCGCTGATGATCTCGCCGTTCCTGTTCTCGCGGTCCGACGAGTTCAAGCGGCCGGGCTACGACCCGGAGAAGTCCAGGAAGCTGCTGGCCGATGCCGGCTATCCGAACGGCTTCGAGGTCACCATGGACTGCCCGAACGATCGCTACGTCAACGACGAGAAGATCTGCCAGGCGGTGGTGGCGATGCTGGCCAAGGTCGGCGTGAAGGTCGACCTGCTGGCCCAGCCGAAGGCCCAGTACTTCGCCAAGGTCCTGCGGCCGAAGCGCGACACCAGCTTCTACCTGCTGGGCTGGACCCCGGGTTCGTTCGACAGCTGGAACGTGCTGTACAACATCATCGCCACCCCGGCGGAGGATGGCCGCGGCAAGTTCAACCTGGGCGGCTACTCCAATCCGAAGATCGACGAGCTCACCACCAAGATCCTGAGCGAGACCGACGCCACCAAGCGCGATGCGATGATCTTCGAGGCGTACAGTCTCCTGGACCAGGACTGGGGCTACATCCCGCTGCACCAGCAGGGCCTGGCGTGGGGCACGCGCAAGAACGTCGACCTGGCCCAGCGCGCCGACAACCAGTTCATGCTGTACTACGTCAACGTGAACTGACGGCCTGACACGATCCGACCGGCCGGCGGCATGGTCGCCGGCCGGTCGTCGTTTCGCCCATCGTTCTGCGGGAAATCACGACCCCATGGTCGCATTCATCATCCGCCGGCTGCTGCAGTCGCTGTTCGTGATGTTCTTCGTCGCGCTTGTGTCGTTCGCGATGTTCCAGTTCATCGGCGACCCGGTGAACCAGATGGTCGGCGTCGAGACGAGCCTCGCCGAGCGGGCCGCACTGCGCGAGCGGCTGGGGCTGAACGACCCGATGGTGGTGCAGTTCTGGCACTACATCGTGAACGCGGTGTCGGGCGACTTCGGCATCTCCTACCAGCACAAGCGGCCGGTCGCGCAGATGCTGCTGGAGCGCCTGCCGGCGACCCTCGAGCTGTCGCTGGTGTCGGCGCTGCTGTCGCTGGTCGTCGGTATCCCGATGGGGGTCTACACCGGCCTCAACCGCGATGGTTTCCTGGCCAAGGTGTTCTTGACGATCTCGCTGATCGGCATCTCGCTGCCGACCTTCCTGATCGGCATCCTGCTGATCTTCGTTTTCTCCGTGACCCTGGCCAACATTCCGCCGATCTCCGTGCTGGGACTGTTCGCCATCGACCTGTCGGTGCTGCAGCTGCCGTCCTTCGGGCGCGGCACCACGGTCGACCTGGGCTGGTGGCGCACCGGCCTGCTGACCAGCGACGGCCTGAAGGCGCTGATCATGCCGTCGATCACGCTGGGACTGTTCCAGCTGACCCTGATCATGCGGCTGGTCCGTTCGGAGATGCTGGAGGTGCTGCGCGCCGACTACATCAAGTTCGCGCGCGCCCGCGGCCTCAGCAACCGCGCCGTCCATTTCGGCCACGCGCTGAAGAACACCCTGGTGCCGGTGATCACCATCACCGGCCTGCAGATCGGCTCGATCATCGCATTCGCGATCATCACTGAGACGGTGTTCCAGTGGCCGGGCATGGGGCAGATGTTCCTGCAGGCGGTGCAGAACGTCGATATCCCGATCATGGCGGCCTACCTGATGCTGATCGCGTTCTTCTTCGTGGTGATCAACCTGATCGTCGACATGCTGTACTACGTGGTCGACCCGCGCCTGCGCGTCGACACCGGCAAGGTGAGCGGCCATGGCTGATGTTCCCGTCACGCCGGCCGGCCGGCCCGCGATGATCCTGTACCCGCTGCGGCGGTTCTTCGACGGTGACGTCTGGGCCAGCTTCAAGCGCTCGCCGATCACCGTCGGCGCCGCGCTGGTGACGCTGCTGTACTTCATGATGGCGGCGTTCGGTCCCTGGATCGCGCCCTACGACCCGTTCGACCTGGCCAAGCTGGACCTGCTGGACAGCCTGCTGCCGCCGGCCTGGAGTGCCGACGGCGACCCGCGCTACCTGCTCGGCACCGACGACCAGGGCCGCGACATGTTGTCGGCCATCATCTACGGCAGCCGGGTGTCGCTGCTGATCGGCTTCGCCAGCGTGCTGCTGTCGATGGTGCTCGGGATCGGGCTCGGCCTGGTGTCGGGCTTCGTCGGCGGCGCGATCGACGCCTTCATCATGCGGATGGCCGAGATCCAGCTGTCGTTCCCGGCGATCCTGGTGGCCCTGCTGATCAACGGCGTCGTCATCGGCTACTTCAAGACCCATCCGGAGTGGCAGGTCGACCAGGTCACGCTCGCTTATGTGGTGCTGGTGCTGTCGATCGGCCTGTCGAACTGGGTGCAGTACGCCCGCACGGTGCGGGGCTCGACCCTGGTGGAGCGCGGCAAGGAATACGTCCAGGCGGCCCATGTGATCGGCATCCACCCGGTCAAGATCATGCTGCGGCACATCCTGCCGAACGTCATGGGCCCGGTGCTGGTGATCGCCACCATCCAGCTGGCGCTGGCGGTCATCGCCGAGGCGACCCTGTCGTTCCTCGGCGTCGGCGTGCCGCCGACCGAGCCGTCGCTCGGCACCCTGATCCGGGTCGGCAACGACTACCTGTTCTCGGGCGAATGGTGGGTTACGATCTTCCCGGGCGCGGCGCTGGCCATTCTGGTGCTCGCGGTCAATCTCCTCGGGGACTGGCTGCGCGACGCCCTCAACCCGAAGCTCCGGTGAGCGCGATGTCGACACCCCTGCTGCAGGTCCGCAACCTGGTCGTCGAGTTCCCGACCCGCCGCGGCACGCTGACCGCGGTCGACGACATCTCCTTCGACATCGCGGAGGGCGAGGTGCTGGGCGTGGTCGGCGAGTCCGGCGCCGGCAAGTCGATGACCGGGGCCGCCGTCATCGGGCTGCTGGAGCCGCCGGGACGCATCGCCGCCGGCGAGATCCTGCTGGAGGGGCGGCGCATCGACAACCTGCCCTACGAGCAGATGCGGCAGATCCGCGGCCGGCACATCGGCGCGATCTTCCAGGACCCGCTGACCAGCCTGAACCCGCTGTACTCGATCGGCCGCCAGTTGGTCGAGACCATCCAGACCCACACCGACCTGTCGTCCACCCGGGCCCGGGCCCGCGCCGTCGAACTGCTGGCCGAGGTCGGCATCCCGGCACCCGAGCGGCGGGTCGACCAGTATCCGCACCAGTTCTCGGGCGGCATGCGGCAGCGGGTGGTGATCGCGCTGGCGCTGTGCGTGAACCCGCGGCTGATCATCGCCGACGAGCCGACCACGGCGCTCGACGTATCCATCCAGGCCCAGATCATCGCCCTGCTGAAGCGGCTGTGCCGCGAGCACGGCACGGCCGTGATGCTGGTGACCCACGACATGGGTGTGATCGCCGAGACCGCCGACCGGGTGGCGGTGATGTATGCCGGGCGGATCGCCGAGGTCGGGCCGGTGCGCGAGGTCATCAAGAACGCCAAGCACCCCTACACCCACGGCCTGATGGGCTCGATCCCGGCGATCGGCCACGATGCCGAGCGGCTGGAGCAGATCCCCGGCTCGATGCCGCGGCTGACCGACATCCCGCCGGGCTGCGCCTTCAACCCGCGCTGCCTGCACGCCTTCGACCGCTGCCGGCGCGAGCGGCCGGAACTGATCCCGGTGGAGGACGGAAGGGTGTCGTGCTGGCTGTACGACCCGGCCAACGCCATGAGCGTCGACGAGGCCAAGGCGGTGGTGTCCGCCCGCGCCGAAACCCCGGTGGAGCGCGCCGATGTCTGAAGCGGTGAAGCGGCACGATCCGGGCGCCAGCGCCACGGTGCTCAAGGTCGCCGGGCTGAAGCGCTACTTCGACGTCTCGCCGCCCTGGCTGAACCGGGTGCTGGAGCGCCAGCCGCGGCAGATCCTGAAGGCGGTCGACGGGATCGACCTGGAGATCGCCCGCGGCGAGACCTTCGGGCTGGTCGGCGAGTCCGGCTGCGGCAAGTCGACGGTGGCGCGGCTGATCGTCGGGCTGCACGGGCCGACCGCCGGCTCGGTCGAGCTCGAGGGCCGCAACGTCGCCGGGCTGTCGCGCCGCGAGATGGCCCCGGTCCGCCGCCGGCTGCAGATGATCTTCCAGGACCCCTATGCCAGCCTGAACCCGCGCTGGCGGGTGCGCGACATCGTCGCCGAGCCGATCCGCGCCTTCGGGCTGGCGGCCGACAGGGCGGCGGTCGAGCGCCGGGTCGGCGAGCTGCTGGAGCAGGTGCGGCTGAACCCGCGCGACGGTGAGAAGTTCCCGCACGAGTTCTCCGGCGGCCAGCGCCAGCGCATCTCGATCGCCCGGGCGCTCGCCTCGAATCCCGAGTTCCTGGTGTGCGACGAGCCGACCTCGGCGCTCGACGTGTCGGTGCAGGCGCAGATCCTGAACCTGATGCGCGACCTGCAGCGCGACCTCGGGCTGACCTATCTGTTCATCAGCCACAACCTGGCGGTCGTCTACCACATCTCCAACCGGGTCGGGGTGATGTACCTCGGCAAGATGGTGGAGCAGGCGCCGGCCAAGACCCTGTTCGCCACCCCGCGGCACCCCTACACGCGGCTGCTGCTCGACACCATCCCGGACCTCGACATGACCGGTCGCGCGCGCACGCCGGTCGGCGGCGAGGTGCCGAACCCGATCACCCCGCCGCCGGGCTGCAGCTTCCATCCGCGCTGCCCGTTCGCGAACGACCGCTGCCGGGCCGAGATCCCGAAGCCGATCGCGATGCCGGGCGGTGCGACGGTCGCCTGCCACGGGGTCGAGGAGGACCGGGTGCCGGTCGGACCGGTGCTGGCGGCGCCGCCGAAGCCGAACGGGCTCGCGGGCAGCGTTCACGCGCCGCAAGGCTGAATTCGGCATTCGGGCAATCCGGTGGCGGAGGCCCGCGACCTTCACTAGACTTTCCCCCTGCGCGCGACGCGAGATCGCGCCTCGAAAAACGAGACAACAGGGGACAACCGTCATGAGACAAGTGGCATACGCAGTCGGACTTGCCGCAGCGGTGGCATTCGCCGGTGGCGCCAGCGCGAAGACCCTGAATTGGGCCAGCCAGGGCGACGCCCTGACGATGGACCCGCATGCCCAGAACGAGGGTCCGACCGGGACCATGAGCGCGCAGGTCTACGACACCCTGATCCTGCGCGATTCCAAGCTCGCCAAGATTCCGGGACTGGCGGTGTCCTGGAAGCCGGTGGAGGCCGCCGTCTGGGAGTTCAAGCTGCGAGAGAACGTGAAGTTCCACGAGGGCCAGGCGTTCAATGCCGACGACGTGGTGTTCTCGTTCCAGCGGGCGCTCTCGGAAACCTCCGACTTCAAGAACTACGTGAATTCGATCGAGACGGTCGACAAGGTCGACGACTTCACGGTGCGGATCACCACCAAGGGGCCGAATCCGATCCTGCCGGACCAGATCAGCTCGATCCGGATCATGGACAAGGAATGGTCGGAGCAGCACGGCGTGCAGGTTCCGCAGAACTACAAGGAGAAGGAGGAGACCTACGCGGTCCGCAATGCCAACGGCACCGGGCCGTTCGTCCTCACCAAGCGTGACCCCGACATCGAGACCAGGATGAAGCTCAACGAGTCCTGGTGGGGCTGGGGCGTATCCGACCCGAAGACCAATGTCACCGAGGTCATCTATCGGCCGATCGCCAATCCGGCGACCAGGGTGGCGGCGCTGCTGTCGGGCGAGCTTGACTTCGTGCTCGACCCGCCGCTGCAGGACCTGGCTCGGATCAAGGCGACCCCCGGCCTCAAGGTCGAGGAGATCAACCAGATCCGGACGATCTTCTACGGCCTGGACACCGGCGCCGAGAAACTGCGGCATACCGAGGTCGAGGGCGGCAACCCGTTCAGGAACCCGAAGGTTCGCGAGGCCATGTACCGCGCGATCGACATCGACACGATCCGCAAGAAGACCATGCGGGGCCTCAGCTTCCCGGCGGGCATCATCACCTCGCCGGGCGTGCATGGCTACACCGAGGCGCTCGACCAGCGGCTCGGATACGATCCCGACGCCGCCAGGAAGCTGCTGGCCGACGCCGGCTATCCGAACGGCTTCAAGGTCCAGCTCGACTGCCCGAACGACCGCTACAACAACGACGAGGCGATCTGCCAGGCGACGGTCGGCATGCTGGCCCGGATCGGCATCGAGGTGTCGCTCAACGCCCGCTCGAAGAGCATCCACTTCAAGAGCCTGCAGAACAAGGAGTCGGACTTCTACATGCTCGGCTGGGGCGTGCCGACCCTCGACTCCCACTACGTCTTCTCCTACCTGGCGGCCTCCAAGGGCAGCTGGAACTTCACCGGCCTGTCGGATGCACGGCTCGACGAACTGACCACGCAGATGGAGACCGAAACCGACGCCGCCAAGCGCGACGCCATGATCCAGGAGGCGTGGGAGATCCTGAAGACCTCCAACGCCTATCTGCCGCTGCACCACCAGGTGATCGCCTGGGGGCTGAAGGACGGGCTGACATTGCCGATCGTGCCGAACGACTCGCCGCAGTTCCGTACCGCGCAGTGGAAGTGACGCAGGCCGCGGGGGGCTGAATTCGCCGACGAGAGGGGGTGGCCCGGCGACGCCGGGCCACCCCGCCACCAAGCGGGGGAATGGGTCGTGGTGTCCTATGTGATCCGCCGGCTGTTGCAGGCCGCGCTCGTCATGCTGGTCGTGGCGTTCGTGTCGTTCTCGCTGTTCCGGTTTGCCGGCGACCCGGTGAACAACATGGTCGGCCAGGAGGCGACCCAGGCGGACCGCCAGGCATTGCGCGACCGGCTCGGCCTGAACGACCCGTTCCCGATCCAGTTCGCGAACTTCGTGATCGATGCCCTGCAGGGCGAGTTCGGGATCTCATACCGGTTGCAGCGACCGGTGGAGGACCTGATCGTCGAACGCATGCCGGCCACCCTCGAGCTGGTTGCGGTTTCGGCGGTGCTGGCTCTGATCACCGGCATTCCGCTCGGCGTTTACTGCGGGATCCACCGCGAGTCCTGGATCAGCCGAACGCTGTTGACGCTGTCGCTGGTCGGCGTGTCGCTGCCGACCTTCGTGATCGGCATCCTGCTGATCTACCTGTTCTCGGTCCAGATGCTGTGGCTGCCGTCGTTCGGGCGCGGGGAAGTCGTGCAGCTGGGCTGGTGGAGCACCGGCTTCCTGACCGTGTCGGGCTGGCATGCGTTGATCCTGCCGTCGATCACGCTCAGCCTGTTCCAGCTGACGCTGATCCTGCGGCTGGTCCGCTCGGAGATGCTGGAGGTGATGCGCACCGACTACATCAAGTTTGCGCGCGCCCGCGGCCTGTCCGACCGGGCGATAAATTTCGGCCACGCGCTCAAGAATACCCTGGTGCCGGTGATCACCATCGTCGGCCTGAACATCGGATCGCTGATCGCGTTCTCGATCATCACCGAGACCGTCTTCAACTGGCCGGGCATGGGGTTGTTGTTCATCAAGGCCGTGCAGTTCGCCGATGTGCCGATCATGGCCGCCTATCTCACCATGGTCGCGTTCGTGTTCGTTTCCATCAACCTGATGGTGGATCTGCTGTACTACGCAGTCGATCCGCGCCTGAAGGTCGACAAGGGGGCCGCCGTCGGGCGGTTGAGCTGAGATGGCGGTCGAGGTCGAGCCGCGGACGGCGGCCGCAGTCCAGTCTCCGGGTCGGTCGGCGCTTGAGCGGCTGCGCGACACCGACATGTGGTTCAGCTTCACGCGGTCGCCGCTGACGGTGACCGCGGCGGCGGTGACCCTTGCCTATTTCCTGGCAGCGCTGTTCGCCCCGCTGATCACGCCGCAGAACCCTTTCGATCCCGCCAGCCTGGTCTATGCCGACGCCTTCACGCCGCCGGCCTGGACCGAGGACGGCATGGCGGCCTACCTGCTCGGGACCGACGACCAGGGCCGGGACATTCTCTCGACACTGGTCTACGGCGCCCGCATTTCCCTGCTGGTCGGCTTCGCCGCGGTGATCTTCTCGGCCGTTCTCGGAATTTCGCTCGGCATCCTGTCGGGATATGTCGGCGGCTTCCTGGAGACCGTGATCATGCGCACCGCCGACATCCAGCTCACCGTGCCGGGCATCCTGGTCGCGCTGATGATCGACGGCGTGGTGCGGGTGCAGTTCGGCGGCGAGATGGACGAGAAGCTGGCGATCATGGTGCTGGTGCTGGCGATCGGCGTCTCGGACTGGCCGAAATACGCCCGCGTGACCCGCGGCGCCACCCTGGTCGAGCGCAACAAGGAGTACGTCCAGGCCGCCCGGGTCATCGGCATCCATCCGGCGCTCATCATGCTTCGGCACATCCTGCCGAACGTCATGGGACCGGTGCTGGTCATCGCCACCATCGGCCTGGCGCTGGCGATCATCAGCGAGGCGACCCTGTCGTTCCTCGGCGTCGGCATGCCGCCGACGACGCCGTCGCTCGGGACCCTGATCCGCATCGGCAACAACTTCCTGTTCTCGGGCGAGTGGTGGATCACCTTCTTCCCGTGCCTGGCGCTGGTGGTGCTGGCGCTCAGCGTCAACCTGCTCGGAGACTGGCTGCGCGACGCCCTGAACCCGAAGCTGCGTTGATCGAGGCGGCCCGATGATCGTGGTCCTGGGCTCGATCAACGTCGACCTGTTCTTTGCGGTCGACCGGCTGCCGGGGCGCGGCGAGACCGTGCTGGCGCCGGGGATGACGGTTCGGCCCGGCGGCAAGGGCGCCAACCAGGCCGCCGCCGCCGCCCGGGCCGGAGCGTCGACGCTGTTCCTCGGCTGCATCGGCGAGGACGCCGCCGGCGGCGATGTGCTGGCGGCGCTGGCGGAGACCGGCTGCGCCGTGTCGCGGGTGCGGCGGCTGCCGGGCGTCACCGGCACGGCGGTCGTGATGGTCGAGGCCGGCGGCGAGAACCAGATCGTGGTGGCGAGCGGCGCCAACCTGTCTGTGACCGCCGACCTGCTGGACGCCGTGCCGCTCGGCCCGGGCACCACCCTGGTCTGCCAGATGGAGATCCCGCCGGACCAGACCGCCGAGGCCCTGCGGCGTGCCAGGGCGGCGGGCGCGCGCACCGTCCTGAACCTGGCGCCGGCCAGGCCGGTGACGGCTGCTGCGCTGGCCGAAGTCGACATGCTGGTGGTCAACAAGCCCGAAGCCGAGAGCCTGGAGGGCCAGGCCGGCACGCCGCTCGGACTCGCGCGCACCCTGGCCGCCCGGCACGACCTGACCTGCGTGGTCACCCTTGGCCGCGAGGGTGCGATCGCCGCCGGCCCGGACGGCAATGCCTGGTCGGTCGGCGTGCTGGCGGTCGAGGCGGTCGACACCGTCGGTGCCGGCGACGCCTTCGTCGGCGTGCTGGCGGCGTCCCTCGACGGCGGGGCCACGCTACCGGAGGCCCTGCATCGCGCCAGCGTCGCCGCCGGCCTGGCCTGCACTAGGGAGGGCGCGATGCCGAGCCTGCCGGACGCGGCGGCGATCGAGATCCATCTCGGCGAACTTGCCCCGGCCCGCCGGCTGGACTAACCATCGTCGATCCCTCGTTGCGGCCGGACGCCGGCCCTCAATCGCTCAGGAGACAGACGCATGGCGACGCTTTACGCGGGCGGGCTGGTATTCGACGGCACCGGCAGGGTGCTGAAGGAGCACGGCGTGCTGGTCGAGGGGGCGGCGATCGCACGGGTCGCCCCGCTCGGCGAGTTCGATGGCTTCGCGGGCGAGCGGGTCGACACGACGGGCGGCACCCTGCTGCCGGGGCTGGTCGACTGCCACGTCCATCTCTGCCATGGCGGCGAGGCCAACCCGCACGCCGCCATGGTGGTGCTGCGCGACAGCCAGATCGTCATGAAGGCGCTGGCCAACGCCCAGACCACGCTGCGCGGCGGCATCACTTCGGTGCGCGACTGCGGCGGCAAGGACTACCTGGAATTCGCGGTGCGCGACGCCTGCAACTCGGGCCAGCAGCTCGGCCCGACGATCCGGGCGTCCGGCCGGATGATCTGCATGACCGGCGGCCACGGCAACCGGCTCGGCCGGATCGCCGACGGCGTCGACGAGGTGATCAAGGCGGTGCGCGAGCAGGTGCATGCCGGCTCCGACCTGATCAAGATCATGGCGACCGGCGGCGTGATGACCCCCGGCGTGAACCCGGAGGACGCCCACTACAGCGCCGAGGAGATGGCGGCCGGCATCGCCGAGGGCCACCGCTTCCACAAGAGCTGCGCCAGCCACGCCCAGGGCTCGGAGGGCATCCTGAACGCGGTGCGCGGCGGCATCGACTCGATCGAGCACGGCATCTTCATGACCGAGGAGTGCGTCGAGGAGATGACGAAGCGCGGCACCTACCTGGTGCCGACCCTGGCGGCCGTGAAGAACATCATCGCCCACAAGGACCAGGGCGTGCCGGCCTATGCGGTCGAGAAGTGCGAGCGGGTGGTGGTCGACCACATCCGCTCGATCCGCATGTTCTACCAGGCCGGCGGCCGGATCGCGATGGGGACCGACGCCGGCACCCCGTACAACAGGCACGGCCTGAACGCGCTGGAACTGCAGTACATGGTCGACGAGGCCGGCATCTCGCCGGCCGACAGCCTGATCTTCTCGACGAGGAACGGCGCCGAGCTGATGGGGGTGCCGGACCGCGGCACCATCGCCGAGGGCAAGGCCGCCGACCTGCTGATCGTCGACGGCAATCCGGTCGAGGACGTCGCCATGGCGGCGCTGGCGGCCAACCATCGGATGGTCGTCAAGAATGGGGTGGTGGCGAAGGTTCGGTAGCGCATACCGGAAACCGGCACTACTCTCGCGTGACCTCACATTCTTCGGATCCGACCCATGCCGATCATCAACCGCATCGCCGACTTCCATGCCGACATGACCGCCTGGCGGCGCGAGTTGCACCGGCATCCGGAGCTGTCCTACGAGGAGCGCTGGACCAGCGATTTCGTAGCCCGGCAGCTGGAGTCCTTCGGGATCGAGGTGCATCGCGGCCTGGCAGTCACGGGAGTGGTCGGCAAGCTGGTCGGGCGCTCCGACAACGGCAAGGCGATCGGGCTGCGCGCCGACATGGACGCGCTGCCGATCACCGAGGCGACCGGCGCCGAGCATGCCTCGCTGAACCCGAGGCGGATGCATGCCTGCGGCCATGACGGCCACACCACCATGCTGCTGGGGGCGGCCAAGTACCTGGCCGAAACCCGCAACTTCGACGGCACCGTCTACTTCATCTTCCAGCCGGCCGAGGAAGGCGGGGCCGGCGGCGACCGGATGGTCAAGGAAGGCCTGTTCGAGAAGTTCCCGGTCGAGAGCGTCTGGGGCATGCACAACATCCCCGGCATGGCGGTCGGCGAGTTCGCGGTGAAGGCCGGGCCGATGATGGCCGGCACCAGCGAGTTCGACATCGTCGTGCACGGCCGCGGCGGCCACGCCGCCATGCCCTACCAGACCGTCGACCCGATCCTGGTGGCGTCCGAGCTGGTCGGCGCCCTGCAGTCGATCGCCAGCCGCAGCACCCACCCGCTCGACTCGGTGGTGGTGTCGGTCACCCAGATCCACGGCGGCGACGCCTACAACGTGATCCCGCCGCAGGTGAAGCTGTGCGGCACCGTGCGGACCTACCGCGACGAGGTCACCGACATCGCCGAGCGGCGCATGCGGCAACTGGTCGACGGCATCACCGCGGCCCATGGCGGCCGCGGCGAGGTCGACTTCCGGCGCGGCTATCCGGCGACCGTCAACCACGAGGCCGAGACCGAGATCGCGGCCCGGGTGGCGGCGGCGCTGGTCGGCGAGGAGAAGGTCGACCGCAACCCGACTCCCAGCATGGGCGGCGAGGACTTCGCCTACATGCTGAACGCCCGGCCCGGCAGCTACATCTGGATCGGCAACGGCGAGGCCGAGGCCGGGGCGATGCTCCACAACCCGGGCTACGACTTCAACGACGAGGTGCTGCCGCTGGGTGCCAGCTACTGGTCGAAGCTGGTCGAGAGCGAGCTGCCGCGCGCCGGGGCCTGACCCGAGCGCGGCCGCGGGGCTGGTCCGCACGCCGCCTCGAGGGCCGATGCGACCGACAGCAACGTGGAATCCCGGCCGGGTGCCGCCAGCAATTGCAGGCCGACCGGCCGTCCGTCGCCCGGCGGAGGCAGCGGGATACTGACGGCGGGACACCCGGCGAAATTGGCGATCGCGGTGAAGTCCGCCTGGTTCGCGGGCACCGGGTCCTCGAAACGGAAGGCACGCTGCGGCGTCGCCGGGGTGATCACCACGTCGAACCGGTCCAGGACGGCCCTGAGAGCGGCTCCCGCCCGCTCGATCGTTTCCCGCTCCCGGCTATAGCGCTCGGGCGAAACCGTCGCTCCATAGGCGAGCATGGCCCGGAAGGCCGGTGAGAAGGCCCCGGGGACGGTCGAGAGCAGCTCGGCATGGGCGACGGCGGCATCGGTCTCGGCGACGACGAAGCCCGCCCGCCGGCAAGCCCCCGGGTCGTATCCGTCAACCTGGACGCACTCGATGTCGATGCCGGCGGAGGCCATCCGGGCGAGCGCGCGATCGAACGCGGCCCGGCATTCCGGCTCGATATCGATGGCATCGGAATTGGCCAGCCGGGCAAAACGCAGCCGGCCGAGGACGGGCCCGTCCAAGGTCTCGCCCAACAGCAGGGCGATGTCCGCAACCCGGCCGGCCAGCGCCCCGACCGTGTCGAGCCCGAAGGCGAGCGGCATGACGCCCGTCACCGGCCAGTACTCCGCCGAAGGCTTGAAGCCGACGATGCCGCAGTAGGCGGCGGGCAGGCGGACCGATCCCATGGTGTCGGTGCCCAGTGCGACGGGACAGAGCCCGCCGGCGACCGCCGCCGCCGACCCGCCGCTGCTGCCGCCCGGCGTGAAGCCGGGCAGCGCAGGGTGCATGCAGCGCCCGTGATGCGGGTTGTCGGTGGTTGCCCCGAGGGCACCCTCGTGCATGTTCAGCTTGCCGAGGAACGTCATGCCGGCCTCGCGCAGGCGCCGGACGACCGGGGCGTCGGAGCCTGGAATCCAACTGGTCGCGAGACCGTTGGTGGTCGGCATTCCGCGAACGTCGATGTTGTCCTTCATCGCGATCGGCACCCCGTCCAGCGGGGATCTGGGACTGCCGGCCGCCCGCCGTCTATCGCTTTCCCGGGCCTGGTCCCTGGCAAGCTCGCCCGCCACATGGATGAAGGCGTTGAGCGCACGGCCGCGCGGCCCCTCGAGTCGCTCGAGGCAGGCCTCGGCGAGCTCGAGCGCCGAGACGGTCCCGCCGGCGAGCGCCGCCGCCGCCTCGCTCACCCCCATGTCCGCCGGCGCGCTCATCGCTCGTCGACCAGCCGGATCGGCTTCTGGCGGGAGTCGACCTGGGTCAGCAGCGCGGTTCCGCCGGGCGGCGCCAGCTCGACGAGCACCCCGACCCCGAGCCGCTGGCGCAGCAGGTCGCCTGTCTGCCGCTGCAGTCCGGCCGAGGACTCGATGCCGGGACGCCGCACCTCGGCCACGACGATCAGCTCGTCGCGTCCGTCCTGCCGGATCCAGCGGCATACGTACTCGCCGTTCAGGTCCCCGATGTCGCCGAGTATCGCGCCGATGCCGGTCGGATAGACGTTGATGCCGCGCAGCTTGACCATGTTGTCGCTGCGCCCCTGGAAGCCCGCCAGCCGACGGAAGTTGACGCCCATGCCGCCGCGGCCCGGCAGGATCGACGAGACGTCGTTGGTGTTGAACCGGATGACCGGATAGATCGTGTTCTTGAACAGCACGGTCACGCAGATGTTGCCGCGCTGGCCGTCGGCGACCGGCGTGAGACGGTCGGGATCGAGGATCTCGACCATGTGCGCGTCTTCCCAGATGTAGAGCCCGTCGTGGTCCGGTCCTTCGGCGGCGATGACGCCGGTATCGCCGACGCCGTACCAGTCGTAGGTCTCCGCGCCGGGCCAGGCGCGGGCCATGGCCTCGTGACCGTCGGCCGATAGATGTCCCGAGATCATGCGGACCGGCAGGTCGCGACCGGGCTCCAGCCCCTTCTCCCGGGCGACGGCGGCGAGCTTCAGGATGTAGTCGGCGAAGCCGACGATCGCCGTGGCCCCGAAGCGGTGCAGCAGCTCGACCTGCTGTTCCGACCGGGTCTCCAGCCCGGTTCCGGCGGGCAGCAGCATGGCGCCGACGAAATGCAGGATCGCCTCGCGGATGTAGTGCCCGCCATTGACCATTCCGAACCCGTAGACCGAATGGACGACGTCCCGCTCGGTCATGCCCTGCAGGCGGTAAGCCCGCGCCAGAAGGGCGTTCTGCACCTCGCGATCCCAGGCGCCGAAGAACAGCGGCTGCGGGGTTCCCGTGGTTCCGCTGGTCGTGTGCATGACCACGCTGCGCCGGCCGTCGGCCCGGTCGATGCCGTGGAAGTCGCCATAGGGGGGATGCGCCTCCACGCTCGCCATCAGGTCCGATTTCGAGAAGCTCGGCAGCTTCGGCAGGTCGTCGATGTCCCGGACGTCGCCGGGCTCGACGCCGGCCCGCCCCCAGAGGCGGCGATAGAAGGGAATCTCCCAGCCGCGCCGCATCAGGACAGCAAACCGCCTGTCCTGCAGCGCGCGAAGCTCATCCGCACCGATCCTTGCGGGCCCGCTGAGGAACGCCTCGCCGATCGGGTATTCCGAGAGGATCCGGCGCGGGTCCGCCTCGTCGAAGTACCGGGCCGCCATGTGTCCCGGCCCCTCAGACCAGCCGATACGGATCGGCCTCGGCCCAGTGCCGCGCGATCTCGATCCGTGGGGCGACCCACACGTCGTCATGGCGCAGAACGTGATCCAGGAACCGCTCGAGATAGCCGATGCGGCCCGGTCGGCCGATGATCCGCAGATGCACGCCCAGGGACATCATGCGCGCCGCGTCGGCCCCCTCGCGCCGGAGCCAGTCGAAGCTGTCGATCGCGTATTGCAGCCAGTCCGCCGGCATGAAGCCCGGGGCGGTCCACATCTTCATGTCGTTGCTGTCGATCGCATAGGGCAGGATCAGGATCGGCCTGTCGGCGGTCGCGTCCCAGAACGGCACGTCGTCCGAGTAGTCGTCCATGTGATAGGTGAAGCCCTCCTCGACCAGGAGCCGGCGGGTATTGTCGGTGAGAAGATAGCGCGACAACCAGCCGTGCGGGCGCTCGCCGGTCGTGCGCTCGATCGAGGCTACCGCCTTGCGGATGAAATCGCGCTCGGTCGGCTCGTCCATGCGGAACTGGTGGATCCAGCGCCAGCCATGCGCGCAGACCTCGTGTCCGTCGGCGACGATCTGCCGGGCCAGGTCCGGCGCGCGCTCCAGGCTGAGGGCGGCGGCGGTGAAGGTCGCTCGGACGCCGCGGTCCCGCAGCAGCCTCATCACCCTCGGCGCGCCGGCCTTCAGGCCGTAGCGGTAGTTGCTCTCGTTGCCGTAGTTCCGCAGCGCATGCTTGAGGGTCACGCCGAGCTCGTCCACCGGCTCGGGTCCGCGATCGCCCTCGGCAATGGAAAGCTCGGACCCCTCTTCGACATTCACGACGATCGACAGCGCCAGACGCGCGCCGTTCGGCCAGGTGACGGAGCTCATTGCCTCTCCCAACTTCGGAACCCGCCGCGGGATGCGGAGCCTATTCGGAGCACAGTTCCGGCCGGACGCGAAGGCCCGCGTGGCCACAACAAGGGCACCTACCGGCAGGTCGCGTTGTACAGCCAGCTGTCGCCGCGCTGATAGGCGAACACCTCGATCGCCTGGTCGGTCGTGGTGTAGCAGCTGAACAGCGGGATCGTGACGAAGTTGGTCAGCACGAACGAGACCGTGTAGTTGCCGTAGGTGGTGCCCGACAGGCACAGCCTGCGGGTCTCGTTGCGCGCCAGGCGGAAGGTGGCGCGCTCGCGGCTCTTCATGATGATCCGGCCGGTGATGGTGAACGGCGCGCGGTTGCGGACCACCGCGCACAGGTCGCCGGTGTATTCCGGACCGGAGGGCGGCTTCACCTCGCGCAGGTTCTCCGGGCCGGTGGCCTGCTGCTGCTCTTCGCAGCCGGTGAGCAGGCCGAACGCCAGGGCGGTGGTGAGCAGGGCGGTGCGGATTGGACTCATGCCCCGACTGTGGCGGTTTCGCGCGCCGCTCGCAATCGCGGCCGACCGTCAGCCGCCGGCCGACCGGCGTCGCGAGATCGGTCTGGTCGACGGTGTCCAGTTCGATCAGCAGCGGCAGCGCGATCATCCCGTCAGCCAGCCGCCTCAGCACGACGTCGGTCCGGTCACCGAAATAGCAAGTAGCAAGCCCGATGGCTGTGTCAATCGATCAACAAGCCCCCAATCGACACAGTGCTAAGCCTGTACTCCCGGCAATGACGGTCGTCGAACCAGGACGGCAAAGCGACACTGTCATACTCACCTCAGCGGCCTCGAAAGTCGACAGCACTGCCTGCACACACCCGGACAGACGCAAATTCGAACGACACGGTCGGGCTTAATGTGGATCCGCGGCGATTGCGCCAGGACAGGAATCCACTTCATAGTTGCAGCAAACTTGGGTTATCATCATTCTCAGAGGGCTGGGAATCAACGCAATGACGATCAGCAATCACCAGTATTATGGTCTGCGCGCTAGGCCTGCACCGGATCGCATTAAGAAGTGCCGCGGCTATGCTGGATTGCGTGAAGCGACAAGCCCAAATAAACCTAGCTCAGATTTTAAGAATGAGATCAGCGTTCAAATGAAATATCAAATGAAATCATCATTTCTCGCGGCCGAAGAACTTCTTGCGATGAGGGATTTTGCAAACGCAACAGTTCAGCATACGTTTTCTAGTTTACGAATAGGCGAGTCTACCCAGATCGAATCCTGGGAAACTCCTGCGCAGCTCTCTATGGTCGGTGAAGCATTGGTAAGCAATCCAGCAAACATATTAGAGTTAGGTTATGGAGCCGGAATCGCATCGGAAGACATTCTCAGGCGTAATAGTTACGATAGTTACGTATGTATTGAAGTTCATCCTCTAATAGCCGCCATTGCATCAAATGCATTGTCACGGGATAGCAGTGCGGTCATAATTAACGGAGCTTGGCAGCTGGTTGTTCCTGCGCTTCGCCATCAGTATTTTGATGCAATAATTAACGATGCGTATTTGCCATTTACGGATATCGCTGCTGATCGTCTTTATGACCCCGTTGATTTGTCTAAATATATCATGAACAGTGCGAGAGCACTTCATGATATCATTTCGCCGGGTGGAAAATTAGTTCAGTTAGATGTGACCGGAAGAGTGAATATTAATGAAGCCGAGCTAATAGAATCTGGATTCTCGAACGTTAAATACGTTCCTGTTTCTTCGAGTATTCCAGTGAGTTGTAAGTATGCGCAGGGCGAGTTTGTCAACGTTGTGGTGTTAAGAAAATGAATGGATCAGAGATCGCCATCCTTGTCGCTCTCATAGCATTTCTTGTTGTGGGGCTATCGGCACGCCGAGCAAACAGTTCCGATTGGGTAGATCTTTTTTCTGCAAACAAACAAGCATCTTTTCTGCAAATTGCTGCGGGAATGTTCACTTTGATTGGAGCCGGTGAAATAGTCGCGCTTTCAACCTTATCTTTTCTATTTGGATTTGCAGGGATGTTTTTATTTCTCGGTTACGGTTTAGCATTTATAGGAGTGGGCCTTCTCTCAAGTCGACTTGTTTCAACAAAAGAAGCAATAAAGTCATCGACACTTGTTGATTATTGTAAAATTCACTTTGGCCCCTTGACGGGTAGTGCAGTTCTTATTATTTCAATATTGGCGTTTTTTTCGTTGCTAATGCTTCAGTTTTCAACACTCGGGTTGGTGTTAACGAATGTAACTTCATTTAGTCGCGAAGTGGTTATTGTTATATCAAGTTTTGTTCTGATGGTTTATGTATACCGCGGAGGAATGCGAGCAGTATTTCGAACGGATATTTTTCAAGCAATATTAATGTTTGCGCTCTTGCTTGTCTTCGTGGCTCAAATCGCTACTAATGGGTCGCAGCCAGATATTACAGCTTTCGAGTCGGCCCCGTTCGCGTACAGTTGGGGGCTAGCCGTAGTGGGTTTCTTGGTCGGAATCTGTAGTGCGGATGTGTGGCAACGAATACTGGCGACCAATAAACCACAAAGTGCGTTGCGAGGCGGTATTTGCGGTGGGATCGCTTTGCTTATCTATGGAGGTTTGTTATCCTATATCGGAATGTCAGCCTTTGCCATTGACCCAAACTCTTCTCCGGATGATGCGTTTTTTACCGCCATCGGGCCAACCCTCGCGGGAGATGCCCCGTACGTAATTGTCTTTTTGCTTTTGGCAGCACTCTTGTCGACAGCGGACACCGAGTTGTTTTTAGTCTCGGGGCTTGTTACGAAGGCGGTTATTGAGACGTATGGAAAGTCGGTACGTCCAAAATATGCAAACTACTCCTATGTTTGCTCTCTTTCCGTGGTGACGGGGATGAGTGCACTGTTCGCGATTTATTTTGTGAATCTAGTACAAATATATACGTGGCTTTTGTATTTCTTATTAGCATTGCCAGGTCCTCTTTTGTTTGGAGTGAAGAGGTATCTGTCAGATTTTGGCATTGCTATTTCTATAGGTTTGAATGTATGTTTAATTGCGGCGGCCGCTATTTCTGGTGCTGTATCAATAGAAAATATTTACCTGCTGATTGTTCCGACCTTTGGGATTCCTTTAGCGATAGTAATTTTGTACCTTTGTCGCTTTGGAAAAGTGGAGCGGTGAGCCATGACTGAGCCAACGGGTCTCGCCACCAGTGAGCCGAGCGATGATGAGCGGAAGGAGGCAGCTAAGTTAATACTAGAGTTGGCTTTGACCTCTTACGTTATTGCCAGTCTTGGGTTTAAATTTTATTCAAGTGTGATAGGCGGTGTGGATTCAGGAATTCTTTCGGCCGCGCATAAAAATCTATTGGGGGATGGGGAGGATGGCGGTGTATTGAATGTTATACTATGGGCTCTGGTGGGGTTCGGGTACTTGCGTATTTATTTTGGTACGCATTTTGTGGATTACAATAGCGAGTTTGTGCTGCATTTGCGCGGCGAGCCAGAGGTAACGAAGCGCCGCGAGGTGATATTGAGATTTTTATTGTACTCGAGTTCTTTGCTTTTCGTTGGAGCCCTTGATAAGCCATATCTATTTTTTGCAATATTCTTTGGTCTTGTCCAAATATCTGCAATCGTCGGTTATATATTGGTGATGAACCGCGTGTTATTTGCTGGTAATGATTCTAATGCGATAAATATTGTTCTGGCGGATCTTATGTACTCTATCAGCATGTTTTTAGTATTCCTGGCCGCAGGAGGATTGATTGCTGGACAGTCTTTGGGTTATGTTTTTGTTGCATTTAGTGGATTTTTTTGCTTAGCATTTATTGCAGAAATCAAGGGATTTTACTATGCCGTGACGAAGAAGTCGATTGTCGTTGTATGCCGTTACGTGAATGGAAATGGTGAGTGAATGATGGGATTATTTGTTTTGGTGAATTTGTTCTCGATGTGACCTGACGCAGAGCGTTCATTGGCCGCTCTGAGCACCGCCGGCCGACCGGCGCCGCGACCGTGGATCCAGGGCATCGCGCAGGGCGTCGCCGAGCAGGTTGACGCTGACCACCGTCGCGAAGATCAGCATGCCGGGCCAGACCGCCAGCCGCGGGCTCTCCCAGATCAGCTCCTGGGCGCCGGTCAGCATGTTGCCCCAGGACGGCGTCGGCGGCCGGATGCCGAGACCGAGGAAGCTCAGCACGCTCTCGAACAGCACCACGTTGCCGACGGCGAGCGTGGTGGCCACCAGGATCGGCGCCGCGGCGTTCGGCAGCACGTGGCGCACGGCGACACGCAGCGGCGAGAAGCCGAGGGCACGGGCGGCCGCCACGAACTCGCGCTGGCGCAGGCTGAGGGTGGCGGCCCGCACCAGCCGCGCCGTGGTCGGCCAGCCGACCAGCGCCACCAGCACCACCAGCCGGGCCAGCAGCACGGTCTGCGAGCCGGCGGCCTCCGGCGACAGCCCGAGCTTGGTCAGGTCGACCGCGGCCAGCACGATCAGCAGCGGCAGCAGCGGCAGCGCGATCACCCCGTCGGCCAGCCGCATCAGCAGGGCGTCGGCCCGGCCGCCGAGATACCCGGCGGCCAGCCCGACCGCGGTGCCGATCGACGAGGCCGCCAGCGCCGCCACCACGCCGACGGTCAGCGAGACCCGGCCGCCATACAGCAGCCGCAGCAGCAGGTCGCGGCCGAGTTCGTCGGTCCCGAGCGGGTGCTCGGCCGACGGCGGCTGCAGCCGGCCGAACAGGTCGACCGCCTCGGCGTCGAGACCCATCGCCAACTCCACCAGGGGGGCGGCGATCGCCGCCAGCACCAGGATCAGCAGCGCCGCGGCGGCCAGGGCCGGGCCGGGACCGAGCCGCCGGATCATGTCGCCGGGTCCGTGCGGTAGACGATGCGCGGGTCGAGCCGGGCATAGGCGAGGTCGGCGCCGAGATTGCCGAGCAGGGTGGCGGCCGCCGCCACCAGCAGCCCGACCAGGGCCAGGTTGTAGTCGTTGCCCATGACCGCGTCGTAGATCGTCTTGCCCATGCCGGGCTGCGCGAACATCGTCTCGGTCACCAGCGCGCCGGAGACCAGGCTGCCGAGATCGAGGCCGAGCAGGGTGACCACCGGCAGCAGGGCGTTGCGCAGGGCGTGGCGGGTGGTGACCACGCGCTCGCTCAGTCCCTTGGCGCGGGCGGTGCGGACGTAGTCCTCGCCGAGCGCCTCGATCAGGGCGGCCCGCAGGTGCCGGGTGTAGGCGGCGACGCTGGCGGCGGCAAGGGTGGCGACCGGCAGCACCAGGTGTGCTGCCCGGTCGGCAACCCCGCCGCCCTGGGCGCCGACCGTGCCGCCGGCCGGCAACCAGCCCAGCACGACCGCAAACAGGATGATCAGGATCAGGGCCAACCAGAACGCCGGCACCGAGATGCCGACGAAGCACAGCAGGTTGACGCCGCGGTCGACGGCGCCGCCGGGATTGCGGGCCGCGACCACCGCGGCCGGGATCGCGACGGCCAGTGCCAGGATCAGCGCCAGCCCGATCAGCAGCAGGGTGCGCGGCATCCGCTCGGCGACGATGTCGAGCACCGGCTGTGTGTACAGCCGGGAATAGCCGAGGTCGCCCTGCAGCGCCGCCGTGAGCCAGTTCAGGTAGCGTTCCCACAGCGGCAGGTCGAGGCCCTGCAGCGCCTTCAACCGGGCGATGTCGGCCGAGGTGATGCGCGGGTCGGCGCCGACCATCAGGTCGATCGGATCGCCCGGCATCAGCCCCAGCAGCCCGTAGGTCGCGGCCGACAGCAGCAGCAGCACGACCAGGGCCTGCAGCAGGCGAAAGACGAGATACCGCAGCATGGCGGCTACCCGGCCCTTCGCGGCCGCGCGCCGCGCGGCACCTCAGGGCGATAGAGGAGGAACAACCCTGTCGCCCTGAGGTGCGAGCGCAGCGAGCCACGAAGGGCCGGGCGGGGAGCGATGGGCGCCATGCCTATTCCACCACCTGCCAGTCCTCGATCCAGTTGGTGGTGGTGTATTTGTGGCCGGTCGGGCGCAGCCCGGTCAGCCATTTCGGCAGGATGTAGGGCTCGGCCCGGAAATATAGCGGGATCGCCGGCAGCTCGGTGGCGTAGATCCGCTGGATGTCGGCCCACATCGCCTTGCGCCGGTCGCGGTCGAGCTCGATCTCGGCGGCGTCGATCAGGCGGTCCATCTCGGCGTTGCGGAAGCCGGTGGCGTTCTGGCCGGCCCAGTTGTTGGCCTCGGTCGGGATCGACTCCGAGTGCAGGGTGGTGCGCGGCAGGCTCTCCGGCGCCGACAGCCAGGCGAACATGGCGAGACCGGCGAACCGGCGCTTCTGCACGGTCTCGCCGAAGAACACCCGGGCCGGCTCGTTGCGGATCCGGGTCTCGATGCCGACCCGCTTCCAGTAGTCGGCGAGCACCTGCTCGACCAGCTCGCGGGTGCGGTTGCCGGCGGTGGTCATCAGTTCGACCGACAGGGTCTCGCCCTTGGCGTTCACGCGCAGGCCCTTCGGCCCGGGCTTCCAGCCGGCCTCGTCCAGCAGCGCCTCGGCACGCTTCGGGTCGAAGCCGTAGGTCGGCACGCCCTCGGTCGCGTGCACCCAGTCGAGCGGGTGAACGCTGCTGTCCGCCACCGGCTGCTTGCCGGCGAACAGCCGGTCGTTGATCGCCTGCCGGTCGACCGCCAGGATCAGCGCCTGCCGGACCCGGCGGTCGGCCAGGACCGGGTTGTCCAGCATGACGTCCATGTGCTCGTAGACCAGCCCCGGCTGATAGGTCACGGCGTATCGGTCGCCGTGCCGCTTCTCGAAGGCGATCGCCTGGTCGACCGCCAGGCCGAGCTCGCCGGCGATCATGTCGATCGTGCCGGACAGCAGGTTGGCCTCCAGAGCCGAGGTGTTCTCGATCGCCCGGATCTCGACCCGGTCGAAGGCCGGCCGCCGGCCCTGCCAGTGCTCGTTGCGGGCCAGCACGATGCGGGAGCCGGTCTCGACTCCGGCGACCCGGTAGGGGCCGTTCCACAGCCCGGGATTGCCCGGGTCGGTCTGGTACAGGGTGCGGTTGCGGTACTCGCGCGGCACCTCGAAGGCCGGACGCTCGAGATGGGCGGGGAGCACCTGGAAGTCGCCGGCCGAGCGGTAGCGGTAGTCGAGCTTGCGCTCGACCAGGGTGAACCGCTTCGGCCCGTGCACCTCGATGTCCAGGACGTCGCGGTAGGCCCGGAAATTGGCGACCCCGGTGTCCGGATGGCGGCCGACCTCCCAGGCGAACAGCACGTCGGCGGTGGTGACCGGGGTGCCGTCGGCCCAGAACGCGTCGTCGCGCAGGGTGTAGGTCTTGCGCACGCCGTCGACCGGCTCGCCGGCCTCGGTCTTCGACGGGAAGCGGACGGCGTCGCCGTCCTCCAGGCTCGGCAGCTTGACGCAGAGCTGGCAGACCGGCTGCCAGTCCGGGCCCTCGACGGTGATCTGCCGCTGGGTGGCGCCGAGCACATAGGACTTGGCCAGCATCGAATCGATCATCGGGTTCAGGGTGCCCGGATACTGGGTCAGCCCGATGGTCAGGGCGTCGCGCGGAGCCGCCGATGCCTGCGATTCGGACATGGCGCCGATCGTGGCGGCAGCGAGCAGGGCGGCGAGCAGGGCGAGCAGCGGGCGGCGTCGGATCATCGGCGGGACCTCCTCTGAGCGAGGATAGGGGCGTCCGGCGGCCCGTCAAATTACCGTCTGTTCACCCGGCCTCGATGCGCCGCACGAAGGACTCCAGGAGTGTCCGGTACAGGGCGTCCTTGAGGACCTTGTCCTCGACCCCGGCGTCGATGTTCGGGTTGTCGTTGACCTCGACCACGAACACGCCGCGGTCGTTCTGCTTGAGGTCGACGCCATACAGGCCGGTTCCCATCAGCCGGGTCGCGGCGACTGCCACGTCCAGCACCTGCTTCGGCGTGTCCTCGACCGCGAAGGTCCGGAAGCCGCCGTGCTTGGCGCGGCCGGTGGCGCCGTGGTTGTAGATCTGCCAGTGCTTGGGCGCCATGGTGTACTGCGAGACGAACAGCGGCTTGCCGTCCAGCACGCCGACCCGCCAGTCGAACTCGGTCGGCATGAACTCCTGCGCCAGGATCAGGTCGCTGTCGGCGAACAGTTCCTTCGACTTGCGCTTCAGCTCGTCGAGGTTGTCGGCCTTGGTGACGCCGCGCGAGAACGAGCCGTCGGGGATCTTCAGGACGATCGGGAACGACAGCTCCTCGGTGGCCCGCTTCAGGCTGCGGGCATCGAGCACCAGGGTCTTCGGCGCCGGGATCTTGCGGGCGATCAGGGTCTCGGCCAGGAACACCTTGTTGGTGCAGCGCAGGATCGAGGTCGGGTCGTCGAGCACCGGCATGCCCTCGTCCTCGGCCTTGCGGGCGAACCGGTAGGTCGGGTTGTCGAGCGCCGTGGTCATGCGGATGAACAGCGCGTCGAACTCGGCGAGCCGCGAGTAGTCCTTCGGCTGGATCAGCTCGACGGACACCCCCATCTGGGCGCCGACCCGCTCGAGGGTCGCGAGCGCCTTGGGATCCGACGGCGGCAGCGCCTCCTTGGGATCGTGCAGGACCGCGAGGGTGTAGCGGACGCGCTTCGAGGTTCCCTTGGGCGCGCGCCAGGCCCGGCGGGTATAGGCCTCCAGGGCGGCGGCGAAGGTCGGCTGCTCGGCGGCGTGCAGCTCGTCGATGGTGCGCGGCCGGATCGCCTTGACGTAGAAGCCCCATTCCGGGTCGCGGCGGATCTGCACGCGCAGGATCGGCGCCCGGAACCGGTCGAACGCCTCGCGCGCCACGCGCTCGTAGCGCGGGTCGGCGGTGCGCCCGAAATACGCGTCGATCGAGAACGAGGCTTCCGGCGTCTCCTTGATGCGGGACAGCGCGCGCAGCAGTACCCGCTCGACCGCGCGCATGCCGGTCCAGGCCCGGCCGCGTTCCTTCAGCGACAGGATCGCGGCGGCCGACGGGATCACGCGGTGGCCGCGCGCCTCGGCCAGCAGCGACGCGTAGTAGCCCTGGCCGAGATAGACCAGGTCGCGGGACAGGTTGACGATACGGACCGTCTCGTCGCCGAAGGTGATCGGCTGGGTGAGGTAGTCGCGCGTGCGCACGACCCGCAGCCCCTCGGGCGGGATCGGCAGGTCCTCCATGCGGTCGACCAGGACGACGAGGACGCTCACGTCACGAGCTCCCGGCCGCGGATCAGGACGGCCGCCTGCAGCCGCGACCGGCCGTAGCGGGTCATGCTGTCGAAGGCGGTTCGGGGGACCGGCACGTGCACGCAGTCCATGTCGGTCTTCAGCAGGTCGTCGTCCATGTCCGGGTCATGCACCAGCAGGAAGCGATCGTCGACGCCGGTCACGACGATCCAATGGGGGACTCTCTCGGCGTTGAAGCGATAGGAACTGATCAGCAGGATCGGGATCCAGCCGTCCTCGAGGGCGGCCTGCAGGTCGGCGGGGGTGATCGGCGCGATCTCGGCCTCGAGGCCGGCCTCGCGGAAGTCCTCCCGGACCGACGCCTGGGCGCGCTCCATGATACGCTTCTTCTCGGCGCTGCGGACGGTGTCCAGGAACAGCGGCCCGCTCTCGGTCACCACCACCCGGACGTCGAAGCCGCGCCGGTGCGCAGCCAGGGCCAGGCCGTACGGCCCGCACCCGCCGTGGCCCGATGTCATGAAGATGGTCGTGGCCTCGCGCCAGATCCGGATCTCGTCGTTCGGGTGCATCTGGCGCGACGGGTCGAGCGCCGCCATCGCCATCATCACGCAGGCCGGTCCGCAGGTGAACTCGGTTGTCTGGTGGTAGTAGGGCACCTGCGGCATGGTCGGCGGCGGGCTGAACGTCATGCGCTTCTCGTAGCGCCAGCCGTCGCCCTCGTCCTCGTAGTAGTGCGGCAGCGGCATGATGCGGCGGTAGCTGCGGCCCTCGTACAGGGCGATCGCCGCCGCGTTGTCGGCCCGCACCTCCAGCCGCAGGGCCACGCAATCGTGTCGCCGGGTCTCGGCTTCGGCGTAGTCGAGCAGCTTCATGCCGATGCCGCGGCCGCGCGCGTCCGGGTGCACGGCCAGCGAGTACAGCCGGGCCAGCGCGGTCCCCAGGTGGAACAGCACCAGGCCGTAGCCGAGGATGCCGCCGCCGGCTCCCGGCGCCTCGGCGACGAACAGCGACGCCTTCGCCCTGGTCAGCATGTGGTGGAAGCTGCGGCGCGACAGCCGGTCGGACTCGAAGCAGGTCTCCTCGAGCTGTACCAGCGCCGGGATGTCCGCCACCGACCCCGGCCGGATCGTGACGGGCTCGCTCCGGCGCTGCGGCCGGGCCGGGGTTTCGAGATCCTGCAGGGCGTGCGGGGACATCTCGGGGACGCCTTTCGCGTCGGGGCTGCGGAGCACAACGTGCCGCTGGCCTTCTAGATCGATGATCCGTGTTTCAAGTCAACTGCGTCAAGCGCATGACTGGGCGGCGTTTCACGATCGATCGGTTGCGCCGACCACATGGCGGACCGAATGCACCCGGTCGACCTCGCCGCGCGGCGCCAGGTCCCATGTCCAGGTCTCGTCGGCGGTCGGCGCAGCCGCGCCCTTCAGCGGGTCGAGGCTGGCGACGATTTCCCCGCCCGGCCCGACGATCTCGATGGCTCGGTCGCAGACCAGGGCGGCCGGGCAGGGCAGCCGGCCGAGCCAGTCCAGATGCGCCTCGACCAGGGCCCGGCCGAGCCGGTCGGCCGCGTCGTCCTCCAGCTCGCGGGTCGCCACCACGGCGAGTTGCGAGAGCAGGTTCACCGAGGCGACGAAGCGCAGGTCCGGGCGGTCGAGCAGGAAGCCGGGGGCGGCGACCCGCGGCAGCTCGGGCAGCGACTCGGTGACGTCGTGACGAATGCAGGTCACGTTGCCGAGCCGGCGCGCGGCCCGCTGGGTTGCGGCCGAGATAGCCAGGTCGACCAGCTCGACCCTCCGGAACCGGGCCGCCAGCTCGGCCAGCGGCACGTCGTACAGGTGGCCCGCCCCGAGGATTACGGCGGTGCCGTCCGGATCGACCGTCATGGCCGCCCGCAGCACCGCGGCCCGGCTGCGCGCCTCGTGCGGGGCCCAGGCGGCGCGGTGACGCCGCCGGCGCGCGGCGATCGCCACGAACTCGGACAGGTGCCCGGAACGGCGGGCGAACGGCAGGCTGGGGGTGACCAGCCAGTCGAGGGCTTCGCGCAGCATGGCGCGAGTGTATCGGTCCGGTCCGGGTCGTCGAGAGCCTCGGCAGAAGCCGCGAATTCCCTAGCTCGCCAGCCGCGCGCGGTCGACGACGGCGTGCACCGGCAGATCGGCCGCGCCGCCGCCGAAATCCCCGCGCCAGCCGTCGCCGAGCCGGGTGGCGCAGAACGCCGCCGCCACCTCGGCCGGCGCGTGGGCGACCATCAGGGCGGCCTGGAAGGCGTGCGCCGTGCGCTCGACCACGGGGCGGGCCGGCGTCTCGTCATACGTACTTAGTATCGGTCGCGGATTCGGGTAACATTCGGGGCATTGCTGGCCGGGCATCCGGAAAGGGCAAGGCCATGGGCTTGGCCTTCGGAACTCGCGAGGAACGGTACCGGCGTTCGATCACGACGCTGCCGGCAGACGAGTCATGGGCTTTGGCCAGACGCCTCGCCGACGGGCAGACCGACTGCTGCGATGCGTTGATGGCCAGTCTCGGCAGCCCGCCGCCGCTGATCGTCTGGGACCCGCCGGTGGACGACCTGGAGTCGGAGGCTCTCCGTCATCTCATAGGCTGGTGGCACGCTTCGATGGCCGAGGCAGACGGTCCGCCGCCGCCGGAGATGGTCGATCCCTTGGCACTCCGACCGGCGCTCGGGTCGGTCTCGTTGCTCGACGTCCTCGACCAGGGCCGGGAGTTCCAGATCCGCCTGCACGGCTCCGACGTCGGCAACACGCTCGGCATGGACATGACCGGCATGAAGGTCGGCGAGATGACGGTGCCGTTCATGGCGTTTCTGATCGTTACCTATCGCGCGCAGTTGCTCCGCCCGGAACCGCTGCTGTTGCGATACACGCCGGCCATGGAGTTCTTCCTGTCGGCCTGGTGGCGCATCGGGCTTCCGCTGATGCGCGACGGCAAGGTCGTTCGGCTGCTGATCGGGATGGAGCGGGCTCCGCGCCAGCCGGAGCTGTGAGGCGACGGCCCGGGCCTGAGAGCTTGAGAATGTATTCCGGTATGGCCTGCGCCGGCTTTCCGCGTTCGTCCGCCAGGAGGGCGGCGCAGCGCGATGCGGTGCCATCGGGCAAGCCGGCCGACGCCGCGGACGGGCGCGGAAAACCGGCCCTTCGGGTCGCGTCAGGAAGCCCGCCGACGGCGTCGCGACGTCTCGCCGATGCGCCGCATCGCCTTCACCGCCGCTCCTGGCCGCCGGACTTCCTGACGCGACGCAGGCCATGCCGGAATACATTCTCAAGCTCTGAGGACACGCTCCCGTCAATGGCACGCCGAGCGGCAGAAGCACGACGACTCGATCGGCACGTCGGCCCGTGACTTCGCGAACTCCAGCCGCTGCCGCAGGAGCCGGAGCTCGCCGGCGTCGCCGGAGCGTGCGAGGCATTCGGCCAGCCCCTGCAGCGCCCAGATGTTGTCCGAGTGCTGGCAGCAGCGCGGGATGCCCTGGTCGTAGCCGAGATCCGTCCGGTACACCGCCTCCGCCTCCTCGAACCGGCCCTGCTCGGCCAGCAGCGCGCCCAGCGCGTGGCGCGGCGGGTGCATCCAGGCCCATGGCTCGGTGTAGTTGAGCGCGTCGTCGCGCTCGACCGCGAGCCGCAGGCTGGCGAATGCCCGGTCGTGGTTGCGCTTCCGGTATTCCAGCTCGCCGTCCAGCATCGCCTCGCCGATCCGCAGCATCACCCGCACCGGATTGCTGAGGAAGATCGCGTCCTCGGGGATCGCCTGCGCCGCCTGCGTGAAGGCCAGCCGCGCGGCCTCGGCCTCGTCGATCCGGCCGAGGGCGGCGTACGCCACGCCGCGGGCATAGGCGTGCATGGCGGTGCCGATCGGGCGCAGGGCGGGCGCGTCCGGGGCCGGCATCGCGACCAGGTCGGCCCAGCGCCCGAACCGGATCAGCACATGGGTCCGCATGGCGGAGTAGCCGTCCAGGATCGACGCCATGAAAGGCGGGCTCGCGGCGATCAGGTCGGACGTCGCCATCCGGCAGATCCGGTCGGCGGCGTGCAGGGACTTGCCGTACTGGCCGAGGAACATGGCCGAATACATGAACAGGTGCAGGTTGTGGCAGCGCGCGGTCGTGTAGAAGTTCGCGTCGCCGGCGAACGCCAGGTATTTGTCGTCGGCCCGCACCGCCCGCTCGCTCTGCGCGACCGCCTGGGCGTAGTCGCCGCACAGCACGTAGACATGCGCCGGCATATGCTCCAGATGGCCGGCGTCCGGGGCGTAGCCGCGCAGCATGTCGGCGGCCTTCAGCGCGCGCTGCGGGAACGGCGACATCTCCAGGGCGTGGATATACATGTGCAGGATGCCGGGGTGGACCGGCCCGTCATGCTCGATCCGCCGGACCCAGCGCTCCAGGACCGGCATCACCTCGTGGGTCCGGGCGGTCGGGTTCGGCTCGCCGGTCGTCAGGTCCCAGAGCTGGCGGGGCGTGCAGGTGACCGCAGCCTCGGCGTAGAGCGCCGCGATGTCCGGATCGTCCCCGAAGCGCTGCGCGGCATCGCGCATCGCGTCGGCATAGTCCCACTGCCAGCGGTTCAGGACCGCGCGGTCGGTGTCGTGCCGGTTCCGGTAGCGCCTGGCGAGGGCGTGGACCAGGGCCTGCTCGGCCGGGTCGGCGTTGCCGGCGAGGGCCAGGGCCTGCTCGATCGCCTCGCGGCAGACCGCAAGGGTCGCGGCGACCTCGGCGTCGGTGTAGCGGATCCAGGGCCGGTTGTAGAACGGGCCTGCGGCACAGGCGATGCCCCACCACGCCATGGCGCAGGACGGATCCTCCTTCAGCGCCTGCCTGAAGCAGGCGACGGCTTCCTCGTGGTTGTAGGCGTAGGTCCAGTTCAGGCCACGGTCGAACCAGGCCTGGGCGGCGCTCGAGGCGGCGGTGACCCGGCGCGACCAGGGTCCCAGTTCGAAGGGATAGTCCATGCGCGCTCCCGGTCGGCCCCGTTCATGCCGGATGCGGCGACACTAGGCGGACCCGCCCCGAAGGGGAAGCACTCGAACCGAGTCCTCGGTCCGCCAGGGTCGCAACGATGGGCGTCGGCATGCGTTCACCCCGCAGCGGCCGGTACCGGCGTCGGCGGCGCGTTTGCCCTCCAGCAGCGACAACCGGGAGCGACATGACCGATTGCAGCAGGCGGCCGCCACCGCGGGTCCAGAGCCTGAGCGAGATCGTCGAGCGGATCCTCGAGGCGGGCGATGGCCGGCAGGTGCGGATCGGCGAGATCCTGGCGCATGTCGGCCCGCGGTCCTACGGGCCGTTGCTGCTCGTGCCGAGCCTTCTGGTGGTCTCGCCGCTGAGTGCGATACCGGGTTTCTCGAGTCTCGTCGCGCTCTGCATCATGCTCGTGGCAGGCCAGATGCTGATCGGTCGGCGTCGGCCGTGGGTTCCCGGCCTCGTGGTGAACCGCGGCATCGATCGCGACCGGTTGCGCGCCGCCGGCAAGTGGTTCGGCAGGGTCGGAAGGCGCATCGACCGTGTCGTCGGGCCGCGGCTGGAGTTCCTGACGATGGGACCGTTCGCACGGCTGATAGCGGCCATCTGCATGCTGATGGCATCGGTCGTCCCGTTCCTGGAACTGCTCCCGACCGCCAGTTCGGTGATCGGGGCCGTGGTCGCGGTGTACGCCCTGGCGCTGTCGGCCCATGACGGGCTGCTGTCGATCATGGCGCTGGCGCTGACCGTGGCAGCCGGATTCTTCGTCGGAAGTCTCGTGCTCTAGGGGGCCGGATGCTTCTTTGCCCAGTGCCGGGCGATGTCGACGCGCCGGGTCACCCACACGCCTTCCTTGGCCGCACAATAGTCCAGCAGCCGGGCCAGGCCGGCGGCCCTTGAAGGGTGGCCGATCAGCCGCAGGTGCAGGCCGCAGGACATCATGCGCGGGGTCTCCGCCCCTTCCTCCCACAGCATGTCGATGGCGTCGCGGACATGCGCCACGTAGTCGTCGGCGGTCGGGAAGTGGTTGCGCGCGAACTTGGAATCGTTGGTGGCGAGCGAGTAGGGCACCACCAGGTGCGGGGTGTCGCCGACCCGCGTCCAGTACGGCAGCTCGTCGTTGTAGCTGTCGCTGTCGTACAGGAAGCCGCCATGCTCGATCAGCAGGCGCCGGGTGTTCACGCTCGGCCCGTGCCGGCAGTACCAGCCGGGCGGCTTCGCCCCGGTGGTGCGCTCCAGCGAGGCGACGGCGCGGCGGATGTGCTCGCGCTCCTCTGCTCCGCTCAGTCGCCAGTGCTCGACCCAGCGCCAGCCGTGGCAGCAGATGTCCCAGTCGGTCTCGCGGATCGCCGCGGCCGCCTCGTCGTGGCGCTCCAGCGCCAGGGCGCAGGCATTGACGGTGGCCGGAAGCCCGCGCTCGGTGAACAGCCGATGCACCCGCCAGAACCCGACCCGGGTGCCGTATTCGTACATGCTCTCGGCGGCGAGGTCGCGCGAGCCCGGGCCGTTCGGCGAGTCCGGGGACTCGGTCAGGCCGGCCTCGGAGAACCCGTCGCCGTCGGGGATCGAATACTCCGACCCCTCCTCATAGTTGATCACGAAGTTGATCGCCACCCGGGCGCCGCCGGGCCAGTCCGCCTTCGGCGGGGTGCGGCCGTAGCCGACGAAGTCGCGGGCGAGATGGGGCTGCAGGTTGGGGTCGGTCATGGAGGGATGGGAGCATGGCGAGGGCCCGGCGGCAACGTGTCCGACACGTGTCACCAACAGTACGTGCCACCCCCGTTGACTCCGCGCCCGGCATTCCGCACCCTCGCGCCCGTTACGTGATGCTGGGGTGCCCGCCGTGTCGTGCGGCGGGCTGAGAGCAAACCCATCGAACCTGAACCGGGTCGCGCCGGCGGAGGGAGACGTCACGGTCTTGGACGATCCCCATCGCAAGGCCGAAGTCCCTCCCGCCCCGTCCGGGCCCGAGGAGCGAAACCGATGCGCCGCCTGCTGCCGATCCTTCTGACCACCGCCGCCCTGACCGCGACCCCGGTCGCCGCGAACGCAACCGAGCCGGTCGCGGTCTCGGTGCTGGTGCCGATCACCGGATTTCTGGCGCTCGAAGGAACCGCCCAGCGCAACGGCGCGGTGCTGGCGCTCGACAACCCGCCGCCGGGCGTGACCGTGAGCTACCAGGTGGCCGACACCGCGACCTCGCCGGAAGTCGCGGTCACCGCCCTGCAGCGCGCGCTCGACCGCGAGAACCCGGTGGCGATAGCGGCGCCGATCTTCGGAACCCAGATGCTGGCGATGGCGCCGATCGCCGACCGGGCCGGGGTGCCGCTGATCACCGTCTCCGGCACCGCCAAGCTGACCGAACTCGGCCACAAGGTGGTGTACCGGTTCTTCCCGACCGACGCCGTGGTCAAGGTCGCCCAGGCACGCTACGCGGTGCAGGAACTGGGAGCCAGCAAGCCGGCGATCCTCTACCAGACGACGGCCTACGGGCAGAGCGGCCGCGAGCACCTGGTCCGCACCCTGAAGGAACTGGGCGTCGAGCCGGTGCTGCAGGAGGCCATCGACCCGGGCATCCGGGACCTGGTCCCGGCGCTCGAGCGGGCCCGGGCCGCCGGCGCCGACAGCCTGCTGCTGCAGCTGCATTCCGGGCCGACCGCGCTGGCGGTGCGGCAGGCCCACGGCCTCGGGATCGGCCTGCCGATCGTCGCCGGATCGGCGATGCACCAGCCGACCACCGCCGCCCTGGTGGAACCGGTGGAACTGAAGGGGGTCTGCGCCGAGACCGCGTCCTCCCCGGTGTCGGACACTGACGGCGAGATGGCGGCGTTCGCGGAGGCCTACCGCAAGCGCTTCGGGACCGAGCCGGACGCCTTCGCGCTCGGCCAGTACGACGGCATGCGCATGGTGCTGGCGGCAGTCGCCGACGGGGCCCGGACCCCGGCAGCCGTCGGCGACTGGCTGGCCGGCCACCGCTACCGGGGACTGGCCATGACCTATGTGTCGGACGGCACCGGAAACATGGCGCACGACGCGGTCATCGTGTGCTACGACGGCGTGGGGCGGGTGCCCGCGGTCGTGAAACGATATGACGCGGTGGACGGGGTGAAGTGATCGAGGCGGCGGCGCAGCTCGCGGTCAATGCCATTGCGCTCGGCGCGATCTACGCGCTGGTGGCCCTCGGTTTCGTGCTGGTGATCGGCGCGGTCGGCGCCGTCAATTTCGGACATGGCGAACTGGTGATGCTCGGCGGCATGGTCGCGGTCGGGGCGGCGACGCTGCTGCCGGCCGACACCGCGCTGCCCGGGCTGGTGGTGCTGCCGGCGGTGCTGGCGGTCATGGCGGTCGCCGGCCTGGTCGTCGCCGCCGTCGCCTACGCGCCCTTGCGCCGGGCGCCGCCGACCTCGGTGTTCATCGCCACCATCGCGGTCGGCCTGATCGTCCAGCACGGCGTGACCGCCGGCATCGGGCCGGAGCCGCGGCGGGGCCCGCCGCTGGTCGACGGCGGTGTCGTCGACATCGCCGGCATCGGGCTGTCGCACCAGCAGCTGGCGACCATCGCCGCCGCCGCGGCGCTGATCCTGGCCGTCCATGTCCTGCTCCAGCGCACGCGGTTCGGTCGCCGGCTGCGGGCCGCCGCCCAGGACCCGGAGATGGCCCGCGCCATCGGCATCCCGGTACCGATCACCATCGCGGTCAGCTTCGCCCTGGCGGCGGCGCTGGCCGGGGCGGCCGGCCTGCTGCTGTCGAACCAGTACCTGGTCACGCCGACCGACGGCGGCATGCTGATGCTGAAGGCCTACATCGCCACGGTCATCGGCGGCTGGGGGCGGATCTGGGGCGCCGCGCTCGGCGCTTTCGCGATCGCCGTGTTCGAGACCCTGGTCGCCGCCGCCGCATCCTATCTGGTGGCCGAGGCGCTGCTCTATGTCGGCGTGCTGGCGGTGCTGGCGTTCCGCCCGCGCGGGCTGTTCGGCGAGGCCGCGGGGCGACGCGCGTGATGGCACCGGATCGCCGCACCCTGGTCTACCTGGCCGCCCTGGTCCTCGGCCTGGGCGCGGTCGTCGGCCTCGGCGATGCCTATGTGCTGCGCGTCGCCACCCTGGTCGGGATCTACGCGATCGCCGCGATCGGCTACCAGCTGGTGTTCGGCCGGCTCGGCCTGCTGTCGCTGGCGCAGGGTGCGCTGTTCGGTATCGGGGCCTATGCCAGCGCCATCATGTGCCTCGAACTGGGCCTGCCCGCGCCGATCGGCCTGCTGGCGGCGATGCTGGTGCCGGCGGCGGTCGGGGCGCTGGTGGCGCTGCCGATCGCCCGGCTGGAGTCGCACTACGTGGCGCTCGCCACCCTCGGCCTCGCCCAACTCGCCCTGCTGGCCGCGACCAACCTGGAGATCACCGGCGGCGCCAACGGCCTGTACGGGGTGCCGCCGATCGCCGGCGGCCCGGTCCAGATCGGGCCGCTTTCGGTCGGCAACGGCCTGCCGATGCTGGCGCTGGTATGGGCGCTCGTGCTGGCCGCCCTGCTGGTCTCGCGCTGGGTGCTGTCCGGCGGGCGCCTGGCCCGGCTGGCGACCATTCGCGACGCGCCGCACGCCGCGCTGACGCTGGGCCTGAACCCGGTGCCGGCGCGCCTCGCCCTGTTCGCGGTGGCGGGCGGCTTCGGCGGTCTGGCGGGCGGCCTGCAGGCGCACGGGCTCGGCGTGGTGTCGCCGGCGGTCACCGGGTTCGAGGTGATGGTGACGATCCTGACCATCGCCGTGGTCGGCGGCCGTGGCAGCGCGCTGGGCGCGGTCGCCGGGGCGGCGCTGCTGGTCCCGTTGCCGGAATTCATGCGTTTCCTGGAGGGCGGCTACCTGGTGGCCTATGGCGTGGTGCTGCTGGCGGCCATCGTGCTGGTGCCGCGCGGCCTCGACGGCCGGCTGCGCGACCGGCTGCCGCGCCGGCCGCCGCGCCTGCCGGAGATCGCCAGGCCGTCCGTCCGCCGGCGCGGCAAGGCCCTGATCGTCGACGGGTTGCGCAAGCGCTTCGGCGGGGTGACGGCGCTCGACGGCGTCTCGTTCTCGGTCCCGGCCGGCACCGTGGTCGGGCTGATCGGCGCCAACGGCTCCGGCAAGACCACCGCGCTGAACCTGATCAGTGGGCTGGAGACGCCGGACGGCGGCCAGATCCGTCTGGGCGGCGTGCCGCTCGGCGACCGCGCCGCGCATCACCGCAGCGTCCTCGGGCTCGGCCGCGGCTTCCAGCACCCGGAGGTTCCGGAGGGGCTTTTCGTGCTGGAGGCGGTCGCCGTCGGCGCCGCCGACCGGACGGTCGCCATGGCGGCCCTGGACGGGGTCGGGCTGGCGGGGCGGGCGGCCGACCCGGTGGCGGCGCTGGGGGCCGCCGAGCTGCGACGGCTCGACCTGGCACGGGCCCTGGCGACCGGGCCGGAGGCGCTGATCCTGGACGAGCCGGCGGCCGGCCTGACCGGCGACGAGCGCGCGGCGCTGGCAGCCCTGCTGCGCCGGCTGGCGACCGAGGGGCTGGCGGTGCTGGTGGTCGATCATGGCATGGACTTCCTGATGCCACTGGCCGACCGGATCGTCTGCCTGGACGCCGGCAAGGTCCTGGCGGCGGGCACGCCCGAGGAGGTCCGTCGCAACCCGGCCGTGGTCGCCGCCTATCTGGGCCAGGGGGTGGCGGCATGATCGACGACGGGTCGCAGGGCGATGGCCTGTCCGTCCGGGACGTCGAGGTCCGGATCGCCGGCTCGACGGTTCTCGGCCCGGTGTCGGTGGTCGTCGAGCCGGGGTCGGTGGTCGCCGTTCTCGGCGCCAACGGCGCTGGCAAGTCGACCCTGCTGCGCGCGGTCGCCGGGGCGGATCCGGTGGCCCGCGGCCGCATCTGGGTCGGCGAGGCGGAGATCTCCGACTGGCCGCCCGAGCGCCGGGCGCGCGCCGGGGTCGGCTGGGTGCCGGAGGGGCGGCGTCTGTTCCCGGGTCTGACGGTCGAGGAGACGCTGGACGTGGCCGCCCCCGGCAACGCCGCCGCCCGGACGGCGCGGATCGACGCCATGCTGGACCGGTTCCCGGTGCTGGCGGACAGGCGGCACGAGACCGCCTGGCGGCTCTCCGGGGGGCAGCAGCAGATGCTGGCGATCGCCCGGGCGGTAATCGCCGAGCCGGTGGTGCTGCTGCTGGACGAGCCGTCGCTCGGTCTCGCCCCGGTGGTGCGCGACCAGGTGTTCGAGAGCGTGCGCGGCCTGGCCGCGGCCGGGACGGCGGTGCTGCTGGCCGAGCAGGATACCGGCCGGGCGCTGGCGGTGGCGGACCGGGTTGTCGTACTGTCGCGCGGCCGGCTGCTGCTCGACTGGCCGACCGAGGTCGCGGTCGGCAACCCGGACTTCGAGCAGGCGCTAATCGGCGCGTGACCGCCGGGAGCCGCCATCCGGCCGGGATCGGCGGCGGGCCCGGGACTCAACAGAGGACATCGTGATGGACGAGACAGGCATCGACCCGGCCGCCATGGGCCGGTTGGCCAAGGCCCTGAGCTTCATCTGCGGGCCGCAGCACGCGGCCACCCTGGCCATGCAGAAGGCGGCCGACAGCGGCACCGAATCGGACGCCAAGCGGGCGCGGACCCTGTTCCTGAAGCTGAAGCCCGGCGAGCGCCGCGCCGCCATGTCCATGCTATCGGACTGAGCGGGCGGGCGGGCGGCATGGGCGGGTTGACGATCCGTCCCGCCGCGCCGGCCAACCTGCCGGCGATCGGGGCCCGGCTTTCCGCTGCGTTGCGGCCGGGATGAGGGTTTCCGGTTTGCGGTAACAGCGCCTCACACTTTGCAGTCTGGGTTGCCGTAGATGCTGGCGCAGCGGGCCTCGGTGCATTCGCGGGTGCGCTGCTCGCGCTGCGGGGCATTGGCGTCGACCGTCTCGACCGCGGTGTAGGGGATCCACTCGGTCCGCATGCCCTTCTCGCAGCGTTTGGTGAAGCCGTCCGTCCTGCAGGTCTCGGTGCCGTCCGGGACCTCGGTGCGGCGCTCCCTGGTGACCAGGACCTGCCGGTAGTCGGGCGGGATGCGGCCGGCCCATTCCCGGCTGCAGACCTTCCAGGCGTCGACGTATTCCTGGGTGGCACAGCCGCCGGCCAGACCGGCGGCGATAAGGGTCAGCACGGTCGGCAGGGTGCGGCGCATCGGGTCGTTCCGGTCGTGGAGCCTGATCGGGCATGTGCACGGAATGATGGCATGGCCTCGCTATGGCAGGCCATGGGCGAGTTCTGCCATGCGTTGACTGCAACCGCGGTATCGGCTACTCACGCGGCCCCTCGCCATCCCCGCAGCCCCGCCCAGCGCACCGGGAGGACCGCCATGGTCGCCTCGATCGGTATCGATTTCGGGACCACGAATACGGTGCTGGCGCTGGCACAGGCGGACGGCAGCGTCGCGACCGCGCGCTTCACGCTGGACGGAACCACCGCCGGCGGCTGCCGCACGGTGCTGACCTTCACGCCGGGCGACGCCGCCGCCGCACCGGTCGAGGTGGAGATCGGCCCCTGGGCGATCCGCCGCTACCTCGCGGCACCGGCGGAATGCCGGTTCGTGCAGTCGCCGAAGTCCTATCTCGGCAGCCGGCTGTTCCAGGAGACCCGGATCTACGGGCGGGCGTACAAGCTGGAGGACATCGTCGCCGCCTTCCTCGGCGAGCTGACGGCACGCGCCGAGGGGCTGGACGGGCCGGTTCCCGCCTGCGTCGCCGGCCGGCCGGTGACGTTCTGGGGCAGCGACCCGGACGACGGCCTGGCGATGGCCCGGCTGCGTGCCGCCTACGGCGAGGCCGGGCTCGGCCGTCCGGGCTTCGCCTACGAGCCGGTGGCGGCGTCCTACTACTTCGCGACCCGCCTGACGCAGGACGCCACCGTGCTGGTGGCCGACCTCGGCGGCGGCACCACCGACTACTCGGTGATCCGCTACGGGATCGGCGACGGGCCGCCCCGGGTGACCCCAATCGCGCACCGTGGTGTGGGCATCGGCGGCGACCGGTTCGACTTCCGGATCGTGCAGAACGCGGTGGCGCCGCTGGTCGGCAAGGGCACCGGCTACCGCTCGTTCGGCAAGCGCTTCGACATTCCGGCCGCCTATTTCAATCGAATCGCCAACTGGCACGAGTTCTCGTTCCTGCGCACGCCGGAGGTGCTGCGCGACCTGCGCCAGCTGGCCCGCCAGGCCGAGGCGCCGGAGCGCCTGGAGCGGCTGCTGGCGCTGGTCGACGGCAATCTCGGCTTCCACCTGAACCACCGGGTGACGGCCGCCAAGGCGGCGCTGTCGGCGGCCGATTCGGTGGTCCTGTCGCTCGCCGACCTGGATGTCGACATCGCCTGCGAGATCGCCCGGAACGACTTCGACGACTGGATCGCCGACGATCTGGCAGAGCTGGAGCGCCACCTGGACCTGGTGCTCGACGACACCGCCCGCGCCGCCGGCCAGGTCGACGTGGTGTTCATGACCGGCGGCAGCTCTCTGGTCCCGGCCGTGCGCCGGCTGTTCGAGCGGCGCTTCGGGGCCGACCGCATCCAGGCCGGCGACGAGTTTCAGTCGGTCGCCAAGGGCCTGGCCCTGATCGGGCTGGCGGACGACAGGCGGGCCTGGACCTACGACGGGGTGTGAGGGTCGGGAGGATGGAGCGGCGGGTGGGTTCCGGCTCGGCCGCGCCGGGGCGGCGCGTCCGTCCGGAATGACGTCAGGGGGGAGGAAGCCGGGGCGCCCGCCCTCTCCGGCGTCAGGAGGAGGAGCCGGGACGCCCGCCCTCCCTGACGTCATTCCGGGCCGGGCCGCCGAAGGCGGGACGGATCCGGAACCCACCCGCCGCCGCGTCGTCGGACAGTTGCCGAAGCCGGTCCCCCCGGCGTATGACGGGCGAGCCTCACGCCCCGAAGGAGACGACATGACCGGAGCGCTCACGCCCGCCAGTCTTACGCCCGACTGGCACAAGGGCCCGGCGGCGGTTGCCGCCGACATCCTGTTGGAGATCCAGGCGGTGCACATCCGCCCGGAGGAACCGTTCACCTTCACCTCCGGCCGGCTGTCCCCGGTCTACGTCGACTGCCGCAAGATCATCGCCTTCCCGCGCGCCCGGCGCCGGCTGATGCAGCTCGGCGTCGAGATGCTGGCGCACAAGGCCGGGGTCGAGGCCTTCGACATCGTCGCCGGCGGCGAGACCGCCGGCATCCCGTTCGCCGCCTTCATGGCCGAGCTGCTCGACCTGCCGATGGCCTATATCCGCAAGAAGCCGAAGGGTTTCGGGCGCAACGCCCGGATCGAGGGCGAGGTGAAGGACGGCGCCCGCGTCCTGCTGGTCGAGGACCTGGCGACCGACGGCGGCAGCAAGCTGTCCTTCGTCGACGGCATCCGCGAGGCCGGGATGGAATGCGCCCACTGCTTCGTGGTGTTCCACTACGGGGTGTTCCCGCAGAGCGTCGCCAACCTCAAGGAGCGCGGGGTCGAGCTGCACGGGCTGTGCACCTGGTGGGACGTGCTGGCCGCCGCCCCGGCGCGCGGCTACACCGAGGCCCAGCTCGACGAGGTCCGCGCCTTCCTGGCCGACCCGGAGGCCTGGGACGCCCGTCACCGCCCGGAAGTCGAGAAGAACGCCACCGCCTAGCCCTTCGCGGCCCGCCGCTTCGCGACGGGCACCTCAGGGCGATAGAATCACCTTGAGCCGCCCACCAACCCTGTCGCCCTGAGGTGTCCCGCGCAGCGGGGCCGCGAAGGGCAGGAGGAGCCGACCATGCTGAAGATCTGGGGCCGCGCCAACTCGGCCAACGTGATGAAGCCGCTGTGGGCCTGCGACGAGATGGGCGTACCGTTCGAGCGCGAGGACGTCGGCGGCTCGTTCGGGCGCACCAAGACCCCCGAATATCTGGCGATGAACCCGAACAGCCGGGTGCCGACCATCGATGATGACGGCTTCGTTCTGTGGGAGTCCAACGCCGTCACCCGCTATCTCTGCAGCAAGCACGACAAGGGCGGCATGGCGCCGTCCGACCCGCGGGAATACGCCGACGCCGACCGCTGGATGGACTGGCAGCAGACCACGGTGCTGCCGATCATGACGCCGATCTTCTGGGGCCTGGTGCGCACGCCCGAGGCCGAGCGCAAGACCGAGGTGATCGAGCAGGCCCGGCGCGACGGCATCGGCGTCTGGTCGATCCTGGACGAGCGGCTGAAGGGCCGCGACTACGTCATGGGCGACCGGCTGACCATGGCCGACATCCCGCTCGGCCCGCAGCTGCACCGCTGGATGGTGCTGATCCAGGACCGGCCGTCGATGCCGCACCTGGAGGCCTGGTACGACCGGCTGATGGCGCGGCCGGCGTTCAAGAAGTGGTGCGGGGTCACGCCGCTGACGTGAGGCGGAACGGTGGACACCGGCGCGCCAGCCGCAGGTAGCCTCGCGCCGCTTGGGTGGCGGCGCTGGCTGCTCGGCATCGCGGTGCTGGGGGCCGCGGTTCCCCTGCTGCTGACGCTCCTGCTGAACGTCGCGGTCGCCGGCAGCAAGCTCGGCAGCGGTTCCGGGCTGTCGGTCCCGTCCGCCCTGGCGGTCTCGGCGGCCGTGACGCTGCCGCTGATCATCCTGTTCGCCGTGTTGTACCGGCGCCTGCGGGCTTCGAGGGACCGTCGGTTCCTGGTGAAGCTCGGCGCCATCCTCTGGGGTGTCGGCGGCGGTGCCGCATCGTCGGTGTTCGGTGCCGAGCCCGGTGCCGTGTTGGTCTCGTTTCCGCTGATCGCGCTGGTCGGCGCGGCGGCGAGCTATCTGTTCATCCTGATCGCCGACGGCCGGGCGGTCCCGGCGTGACCGGGCCGGCGATTCTCGCGGCCGACCTCGGCGGCTCCGGGCTGCGGGTCGGGCTGCTCGACCTCCAGGGCCGGATGCTTGCGACCCGTGCGGCGACCGTCGACGCCGACCCGCGGGTATGGTGGGAGCGGCTCTGCGTCGCCGCGGTCGACAGCATGACGGCGACCGACGCCGCCGTCGCCGGCATCTGCATCTGCGGCATGACCCGCACCCAGGTGTTCGTCGGCGCCGACGGCGATGCGGTGCGGCCCGCTATCGGGTTCGGCGACACCCGGGCGGCCGAGGCGGTAGAGCGGGCCGAGGAAACCCTCGACCTCGCGGGCCTGCCGGAGGCCGCCAACCTCAATCCGTATCACCCGGCGGCCCGGCTGCTGTGGCTGCAGCAGGCCGAGCCCGACAACCACGCCGCCACCCGCACCGTGCTGGAGCCGAAGGACTGGCTGGCGTTCAGGCTGACCGGCGTGGCGCGGTCGGACGCGATCTCGACCGCGCGGCTGCGGGCCGCTGCGGCGCCGGTGGCGGGCCGCTCGCTGCTCGATGCCCTGGGTCTCGATGCGCGCATGTTGCCGGAGATCGTGGCGCCGACCGCCGAGGTCGGGCGGGTCCGGCCGGGCCTGCCGCCGCCGTTCGACCGGCTCGCCGGGGTGCCTGTGTTCTGCGGTTCGCACGATACATGGGCCGGCGTGGTCGGGCTCGGCGCGCTGGTGCCGGGGCGGGCCTACAACGTCTCCGGCACGTCGGAGGTGCTGGGGCTGATTACCGAACGGGCGGTCGCCGCACCGGGGCTGGTGACGGTGGACTGGGGCGAGGGCTGGCAGGTCGGCGGGCCGAGCCAGACCGGCGGTGCCACCCTGCGCCACGTGCTGCGGATGCTGGGGCGCAGCGACGAGGACCCGGCGGCGGCGGTTGCCGCGCTGGACACCGCGGAGTTCGCCGGCGAGCCGCCGTTGTTCCTGCCGTTCCTGGAGGGCGAGCGGGTGCCGTACTGGGATGCCGACCTTCGTGGCGCCTTCATCGGCCTCTCGTCCGCGCACGGCCCGGCCGACCTGCTGTGGTCCGCGCTGGAGGGCATCGCCCTGCTGAACCGCGAGGTGCTGCGCCGGGCCGAGGCCGCCGCCGGGCGGCCGGCCGTGCTGGTCCGGCTCGGCGGTGGCGGCGCGCGCAGCGACCTGTGGGCCCGGATCAAGGCCGACGCGCTCGGCCGGCCGGTCGAGCTGACCGACGAGCCGGAGGCCGGCCTGGTCGGGGCGGCGGCGGTGGCCTGGACCGGGCTCGGCCGCTACCCGGACCTGGCGGCGGCGCAGGCGGCGACCGTGCGGGTCGCCCGGCGGATCGAGCCGGACCCGGCGCGGGCGGCGGCGATGGACCGGCGGGCGGAGCTGTGGGCCGAGATGCAGGCGGCGACGAGCGAGGTCGGTCGGCGGCTCGGCGGCTGATACCGGCCCTTCGCACCCTTCGCGGCCCGCCGCTTCGCGACGGGCACCTCAGGGCGATGGATTTAAAGCGTTGAATCGTAATACTACCCTGTCGTCCTGAGGCGCCCCCGCGTAAGCGGGGGCCGCGAAGGACAGGGAAGCGACGGGCGTTCGGGGCGAGGGCATGCGCGCATTCATCGGGACCTACGGGACCGCGCTCGCCGGCCTGGCGGTGTTCCTGTTCTTCGTGGTCGCGGCGCCGAACTTCGCCAATCCGGTCAACCTGCTGAACATCCTCAAGCAGGTCAGCTTCCTCGCCATCCTCGGCATCGGCTTCACCTTCGCGCTGACCACCGGCGAGCTCGACCTGTCGTTCGCCAACCTGGCCAGCCTGGCGGCGGTGGCGACCGGTGGGCTGATCCACAACGGCTATCCGCCGGCCCTGGCGATCGCCGCCGGGCTGGCGCTCGGCATCGCCGGCGGCGCGTTGAACGGCCTGCTGGTGACCCGGGTCAAGGTGCCGTCGCTGATCGCCACCCTGGCCACCGCCTCGATCGCCAACGGCGTCGCGTTCTACCTGACCGCAGGGGTCGCCTTCGTCGGCCGCTGGGACCCGGGCTTCGTGGCGCTCGGTCGCGCCCACCTGTTCGGCATCCCGGTGCTGGTGCTGTGGATGGCGGCGGTCGTGCTGGTCGCGCTGTTCGTGCTGAAGAACACCCGGGTCGGGTTCCACATGATCTGCACCGGCGAGGCCGAGGAGCCGGCCCGGCTGGCCGGCATCCGGGTGCGCTCGATGAAGCTGCTGGGCCTGACCCTGTCGGGCGCGCTGGCCGGGGCGACCGCGGTGCTGCTGACCGCCAACCTGTCTTCGGCGGCGCCGACCATGGCCGGCGACTACCTGCTGACGGCGATCGCCGCCGTGCTGCTCGGCATGACCATGTTCGAGCCCGGCCGGCCGAACGTGCTGGGCACGCTGGTCGGCGGCGTGGTGATCGGCGTGCTGTCGAACGGCCTGATCCTGCTGGGCGCCGACTACTATGTGCAGGACATCGTGCTCGGGCTGATCATCATCGGCTCGGTGGCGCTGTCGGCGAGCACGTTGAAGAAGGCGGCGTTCGGGGTTTGACTGTCGCAAACGTTCCTTGGGGAGGATGGAGATGAAGAAGCTCGTTACGGGGATGATCGCGGCGGCGGCGCTGTCGCTCGCCACGATGTCGTCGGCGCTGGCCTTCGAGCTGGGCGTGGTGGCGTTCCAGATGTCGGCCGAGACCCACGCCCGGGTCGCCAACGCGGTCGAGGCCGCGGCCAAGGCGCGCAGCTGGTCGGTGACCGTGCTGAACTCGTCGGGCACCATGCCGACCCATCTGGAGCAGCTCGAGACCCTGGTGCAGAAGGGCGTCGGCGCCATCGTGGTGGCCATGGGCAAGCCGGTCGAGGCCGACGCCCAGCTGGCCGCCGCCAAGGCCAAGGGCATCCCGGTGATCACGGTGATGAGCGGCACCAGCCCGCACACCCTGTTCGACGTCCAGGTCAACGAATACAAGGTCGGCGCCGAGGCGGCGCTGTACCTGCTCGGCCAGCTGAACTACCAGGGCGCGATCCTGACCCAGCGCTTCGAGGGCAATGTCGGCACCCGCATCCGCGGCAGGATCCTGGACGCGGTGCTGTCCGAGAACACCGCGGTGAAGGTCGCCGGCAGCCACACCATGGCCCGCACCAAGTCCTGGCGCGACGACGTCCGCAACGGCATGCAGGCGCTGCTGCTGCAGAACCAGGGCCAGATCCAGGGCATCTGGGCGTCGTTCGACGGCCAGGCCTTCATCATCGACGACATCCTGCAGGCCCAGGGTCTGAAGAAGGGCGACATCACCCTGGTGTCGATCGACGGCGGGCCGGAGGCTTATCGCCGGATCGCCGATCCGACCAGCCTGCTGTCGGCTACCGTGTCGATCCCGTTCGAGGCGATGGGCAATGCCGCGGTCGATGCGATGGACCGGATCGCGGTCGGCGGCAAGCCGAAGGAGTCGATCGTGTCGGGCCCGTACCTGTTCACCGATGCGGTGCTGGTCGACGCGAGCAACGTCAAGGACTTCCTGAATTGACGGCGACCGGCGAGCCGGTTCTCTCGGTACGCGGGCTCGCCAAGCGCTACGGCGCGGTGCAGGCGCTCGCCGGTATGGATCTCGACGTTCATGCCGGCGAGGTGCTGGCGATCTGCGGCGACAACGGGGCCGGCAAGTCGACCCTGATCCGCATGGTCTCCGGCGCCGACACCCCGAGCGCGGGCGAGATCCGGCTGCGCGGAGAGGTGGTGCGCTTCGCCTCGCCGCAGGACGCCCTGGCCCGGGGCGTCGCCACCATCTACCAGGACCTGGCGCTGGCGCCGCGGCTGGCGATCTATCAGAACGTCTTCATGGGGGCCGAGCTGACCCGCCGCCTGGGGCCGCTGCGGGTGCTCGACAAGAAGACGATGATCGAGCAGGCGAGCGGCTGGATGGCGCAGCTCGGCTCGGCGGTCACCGACGCCCGCCGCCCGGTCGCCAGCCTGTCGGGCGGCCAGCGCCAGTCGGTCGCGATCGGCCGGGCATTGCGCTGGAACGCCGAGGTGGTGGTGATGGACGAGCCGACGGCCGCGCTCGGCGTCAAGGAGACCGCCCAGGTGCTGGACCTGATCCGGGCCCTCAACCGTACGGGCAAGACCGTGGTGCTGGTCAGCCACAACATGGCCGACGTGGTGGCGGTCGCCCACCGGGTGGCGATCCTGAAGCAGGGCCGCAAGGTGATCGACCGCCCGGTCGCCGGCCTCGACGCCGACGCCCTCAGCCACATGGTCATGACCGGCCGGCAGGCGGCCTGACGCCGTCGTGCTCGATTAGGTTTTGCTTAACTGCCTGTGGCATAATTTGTTCCAGGATCATGCATCGTCCGGGGGAGGGGCGCCGATGGTCGTGGCCGCCGAGGGCGATCGCGATGAGGGACTGGCGGGGCTGCCGGGCGACAACGCGATCGCCCGGCTGTTGCGGGGTTATGCCCAGGTGCGGGAGAGCCTCGGTGGCCGGCTTCCGACGCGCGACGATCTCGGGCCTGAGCGGCTGCGCGACGCGCTCGGCTGGCTGTTCCTGGCCGAGTGGTCGCCGCCGACCTCGATCGTGGTGCGGCTGTCCGGCATCCACATCGACTACGTCCTGCGCAGCAACGTCACCGGCGTGGACTTCTTCGACCTGTACACGCCCGAGGCGCGGCCGACCTACAGCCGATTCTACGACCGGATCGCCGGGCATCCGTGCGGCGGCTACACGCGGCGGGCCGTGGTGGTGGGCGGTCACGAGACCTTCGACTACCACTCGATCTACCTGCCGCTGACCGGGGCAGGGACCAAGGTGCCGATCATCGGCGCGACGGCGGTCACTGGGTTCAAGCGTCTGTCCGCGCCGGTCGACACCGGCAGCGGACCGTATTTCGGGGCGCCGCCCCTGCTCGGCCTGATCGACCTGGGCCACGGCATGCCGGACGACGGCTTCGAGCACATGGATCCGGCGGCGCTCTGCAGCGAGATCGAACTGTCGTACGGGCTGCGGCTGGACGAAGACGCGCAGTCGACGCGCTCGTTCACGACCCGCCCGCCACGAACCGGTTAGGCCGGGTCAGCGCTCGCCGCGGGCGGCCGCTTCCTTGAATCGCTCGATGAAGGCCTCGCGCGCGTCCGGGTCGAAGATCCCCCCGGGATCCCGCCGGGTCGGCAGGGTGGCGTAGTAGGGTCGTCGCTCCCGCCAGAACAGGTCGAACACGCGGCGCAGCTCGGCGATCGGCGCCGCATGCTCGTCGACCCGCAGGTCGACCTCGGCATGGGCCTCGTCGCCGACCACCTTCAGGGCGGCGGACTGCTGGCCACGTTTGTCGCCGCCGACCGTCTGGCCGGCTTCCAGGGCGGACAGCATCCGGTCGGCGAACGGCCGGCCGCCGCCATCCAGCCAGGCCTCGACCGTGGCGTCGAGCACCTCGGGACCGGCCAGCATGTTGCCGGCGACCGAGACCGCGTCGCCGGTCCAGTGCCCGCACCAGGCGATGCAGGAGGCGCCGGTGTGGGCGCGGGCGTGGCCGGCGGCGTCGACGCCGTGGATCTGCCGCCAGTCGTGGCCCGGGTCGTCGGCCAGGGCCGCGACGATCGCCGCCTCGAGCGGCTGTCCGCCGGCGACGCCGGCCAGCGTCCGTTCCGCCGCCACCGGCGAGGTGTAGGACTGGGTGGAGACGGCGCCGACGCCGGCGCGCAGCCAGGGGCAGAGCGCCCCGACCGCGATCACCCGCGAGGACACCGCGATGCCGAGGTTGCCGGTCGCCGGATCGCGAGCGACGATCGACCAGGTCATGCGTGCTATTCCGCCGCCGCCGAGGCCTGACCCTGGACGGTGAAGAACGAGGCCGACTTCGGCTGCTTCGGCAGCTCGACCTCGAGCGGGATCATCCGGGCGGTCGGGCTGGCCGCGCCGCGCACGATCCGGCCCTCGTTCGGGTTCGGCATCGGGTTGCGGGCGATCGGCACCGCGTCGGCGGCGGTGTAGACGCAGATGTACAGCCCGCGCGGGCGCTCGGAGCGGTTGGCGGCCGAGCCGTGGGCCAGCCGGGTGTGCATCAGGCAGACCGAGCCGGCCTTGCCGGTCACCGGGATCTGCCGTTCCAGCATGTCGGACTCGATGTCGTCGGCCATGCGGCCGGTGAACACGCCGTCCTTGAACAGGCTGAAGATCGGCCCCTTGTGGGTGCCCGGCACCACCATCAGGCAGCCGTTCTCCTCGGTGACGTCGTCCAGCATGAGCAGGGCGGTGACCACGTCGTCGTTGGTGTGCGGGGTGTAGGCGAAGTCCTGGTGGTAGGCGACCTCGGTGCGCGCGCCGGGCAGCTTCACGTTGATCTTGCAGTGATGGAACTTGAGGTTCGGGCCCAGCAGGTCGGCGATCATGTCGACCGTTCGGGCGTCGGTCATGACCTCGAGATAGGCGTCGGAGATGTCCGACGGATTATTGACCCGCCGCAGCGCCGGATGCTCGGGCGTGTGCTCGGCCCCCATGTCGAAGCGCGGCCGCTCGTCCAGGGTCGGTGGCCCGAACGGCGCGCTGTGCGCGCGGCTCTCCTCGACCCAACTGGCCAGGTCGGCGTTCAGCCGGGCCAGCTGGTCGGGGGACACGGCGTCGGGGACGGTCAGCACGCCGTCGCGCCAGAACGCGTCGACCTGGGCCCGGGACAGCACTTTCGGCATCCTCGCCTCCTCGCCTCGTAACCTCGCGGACGACGACTATATGACGGCGATGGCCGACGAGAAACCGAAGTCCCTGCGCCCCGCCCTGCTGCTGATCGCCGCGCTGGGGACGATTCTGGTCACTGCCGTCGTGTTGGCGGTCGACGTCTGGTCCAGCGCCGGCGACACCGGCATGTCGGTGCACGGGTATGTGGCCATGGCGCTCGGCATCGCGGCCACCCTGGCGCTTGGCGGCGGGCTGATGGCGCTGGTGTTCTTCAGCAGCCGGCGCGGCTACGACGAGGCCGCCGCCAGCGGCGACGAGGACGAGCGCGGATAGGCGCCGCTCAGCCCTTCGGCGGGTCGCCGAACGGGTCGGACTTGCGGTAACGGTACGAGCCTTCGCCGATGGCGATCAGGTTGCCGGCCTCGTCATGGACCTCGCAGGAGGCGAAGAAGATGTTGCGGCCGCCGCCCTTCTTGACTGCGGTCGCCCGCACCGTGCCCTCGCGGACCTGGCCCATGAAGTTGGTGGTCAGCGACAGGGTCAGCGCCTTCCTGCGCGCCTCGCCTTCCGGCACCCAGACCCCGGCATAGCCGAGCACCGCGTCGATCAGGGTCGCGATCACCCCGCCATGCAGGGCGTTCGAGCGGTTCAGGTGCATCTTCTGGATCGGCAGTTCCATGACCGCGTGCGCGGCGCTCCACTCCACGAGCTTCATGCCGAGGACGGCGTTGAAGCCGACGGTGTCCTCGAGGTCGGAATCGCTGGGCATGGACTTGGCGGTGTCGTTCATGGCTCTCGGGAGGCGATGGGGAATGGGTCGGCGATCCTATCGCTGCACTGCAGCAGACGCCAGCCCCGGCCTTCGTCTCCCCCGTCGGCGGTCAGAACTTCGCCCAGGCCGGACGGCTGGCGATCACCGTGGCCTCGCCGGCCATCAGCGGCAGGCCGCCCTGGAACGCCTCCTCGAGGCGGTTCAGGCGGATCATGGCCAGCCCGGTCGCGTGGGCGTCGCCGTCCGGGACGACCGAGCGGACCTCGCCGGCCTCGCGGCCGTCCAGGGTGATCGCGGTCCCGGGCGCCGGCAGCGGGCCGTTGATGGCGATCGGCATCAGCCGGCGCTTGACCAGCCCGCGATACTTGGTACGGGCGGTCAGCTCCTGGCCCATGTAGCAGCCCTTGGCGAAGTCGACGCCGCCCAGCTCCTCGAAGCCGGCCTCCAGCAGCACGGTCTTCTCGACCGCCATGTCGCGGCTGCCGTCCGGCAGGCCGAGCGCCACGCGCCGGCGGTCGTAGGCCTCGATCCCGGTCGGTTGCAGCCCGGCCGCCGCCAGCACGCCGTCGTCGGCGCTGGCCGGCAGCAGCACCCGGGCGCCGGCCTCGACATGGCGCGGGTCGACATAGGCGACGCCGCCGCCGAACGGCCGGGCCGCGCCCCGCTCGGCCGGCAGCCCGAGCGCGGCCAGGGCCCCGTCGCCGACCGCCACCGCGGCGCGGTAGCCGCCCTGGCTGATGTCGACCTTGGAGCGCAGCCTGTACATGCGCAGGCGGCGGAAGAAGTCGTCGACCCGGTCGCCCTCGGTGTCGAGCACCAGGGCGTCGCCGTCGGCGACCAGGAAGAAGTCGAACAGGAACTTGCCCTGGGCCGTCAGGAAGGCGCCGTAGCCGACCCGGTCGAGCGCGACCCGGGTCACGTCGTTCGACACCAGCCCCTGCAGGAAGGCGACGCGGTCGGCGCCGTCGATCCTCAGGAATCCCCGGTTTTCCAGAAGGTGGTACCAGCCCTCGGCCATGCCTGCTCCCCCGGGAGCAGATCACGACCAGCCGGGACCGACTGGTCGTGATCTGCCCCTAGATCCAAATGAGCGGAGGCCGATTCACCGATCGCATCGCTTCGATGCGGTCGGATCGGGCTCCGTCGTCCCCGTTCAGGTATGTCGCGCAGTGGGATGTGGCAAGCCCGCTCGCGCCGATGCCGGCTTGCCCCTATAAGGCTCGGCATGCAGGCCCTGTTCATCTCGTCCACGCGGCTGGGCGACGCGATCCTGACCTCCGGCGCGCTCGCCTGGGTGCTGCGCCGCGCCCCCGGAATCCGAGTCACCGTGGCCTGCGGCCCGGTCGCCGCAGCGCTGTTCGAGGCGGTGCCGGGGGTCGAGCGCGTGATCGCCATGCGCAAGGGACCGTGGCAGGCGCAGTGGCGGATGCTGTGGCGCGAGACCGTCGGAACCCGTTGGGACCTGGTGGTCGACCTGCGCGGCTCGATGTTCGCCTGGACCGTGCGTGCGGGCGAGCGCCGGGTGTTCCGCACGCCGCGCGGTGGCGGCCACCGGGTCGACCAGCTTCGCGATGCCCTGCGCCTGGACGGCGACGTCGAGCCGCGGCTGTGGATCGGCGAGGCCGACAGCCGGCGGGCGGCGCGGATCCTGGGCGACGGCCGCGACCCGATCCTGGCGGTCGCGCCGACCGCCAACTGGCCGCCCAAGGCGTGGGGCGCCGAGCGCTTCGTCGAGACCATCGCCGCCCTGACCGGCCCCGGCGGCGTCCTGCCGGGCGCGCGGGTGCTGGTCGCCGGCGGCCCGGGCGAGCGCGAGCTGGCGGCGCCGGTCCTGGACGCGGTCCCGACCGGCCGGCTGATCGACCTGGTCGGCACCGAGCCGCTGATGACGCTGGCCGCCTGCCTCGGCCGCTGCCGTCTCGCGATCGCCAACGACAGCGGACTGATGCATCTGGCGGCTGCCGCCGGCGCGCCGACCCTCGGGCTGTTCGGGCCGAGCCTGGAGCGGCACTACGCGCCGCGCGGCCCGCTGACCGCCTGGGTGCGCACCGAGCAGCCCGCCGCCGCCCTGCTGGCGCGGTCCGGGCAGGTGAACGACGCCCCGGGCGCGCTGATGACCGGTCTGCCGGTCGGGCCGGTGGTGGACGCCGCCGAGACCCTGCTGGCCCGCACCGACTGAGCGCCGGTGTGCCGCGCCGACTGGATCCGGACGGCGGCCGGTGCGTTCAACCGTCCCCTACGGCATACGATCCGTCGGGCGACAGGCAGGCCTGCACCGCCGAGACCACGGCCTCGACCTCGATCGCGGCCATCCTGTCGACCCGATACACCGCCCCCTCCGGCGGCTGCAGGGCGATCAGGTTCGGATACTGGGTCAGCGGCGGCGAGCCGCCGAACAGGCCGACCGTGGCGACGCCGGTGGCGGCCGAGAGGTTCAGCAGCCCGGTATCGTTGCCGACCACCGCGTCGCAGGCCCGGGCGAGCGCCGCCGCCTCGCCGAGCGGCAGGCCGACGGCCGGCACGACCGTGTCGCCGGCGGCGGCCCCGATCGCCTCGACCAGCGCCGCCTCGGCCGGGCCGCCGAGGGCGAACACCGTGCCGCCGACGGTGGCCGCGAGGCGGTTGGCCAGCGCCGCGAAGCGCTCGACCCCCCATTGCTTGAAGGTCTCGCTGGAACCGACGCCGAGGCCGATCCAGGGTCGCGGCCGGTGGCCGTGGCGGGCGGCGATGCCGGCGGAAGCGGCGGCGGCCGGCTCGAACCGCGGCGTCGGGTCGACCGCCAGGCCGTGCAGGGCCAGCAGCCGGGTGGCCTTGTCGACCGTCGGCAGGTGGCGGTCGGCACGCTCCAGCACCCGCCGGTCGCTGAGCAGGCGGCGCTGCCGGCCGGTTCCGAAGCCGTGGCGCTCCGGAATCCCGGCGAGCCGGGCGGCCAGGGCGTAGCGCGGCGAGTCGTGCAGGATCCAGGCGGTTCGGAAGCCGTGCATCCGCAGGTCGGCGGCCAGCCGCCAGGCACCGAGCGGGCCGTCGTGGCGACCGGGCCGCTCGCCGCTCTGGGCGCGTTCCAGCCACAGCACGTCGCGCACGAAGGTCGAGCCGGCGAACAGCTCTTCGGCCCGCGAGCGGCGCTTGGTCAGGACCGAGACCGCGCCGTCCGGGCAGGCCCGGGCGATCGCCTCCAGATGCGGCAGGTGCCAGACCATGTCGCCGATGCCGGGCAGCGGCTGGATGACGAGGGTACCGGCCACCCGGGGCGCTCCGTCGCTTGAACCGGCCTCCTCCCTACACCACAATCCGCGGCCCGTCATGGCCGCTCCCCGGCAGGCGGCGGCCCAGGAGGATTCCGTGCCCGACGCCAGCTTCCGTCTCTACATGGCGCTCAGCCTCGACGGCATGATCGCCGACGCCGACGGTGGCGTGGACTGGCTGAACCGCTGGGACGACGTCGACTACGGCACCGCCGGGTTCATGGAGCAGGTCGACGTCCTGATCATGGGGCGGACCACCTACGACCAGGTGACCGGCTTCGGCGGGGCCTGGCCCTATGCCGGCAAGCGCGCCATGGTCCTGACCTCGCGGCCGCTCGGCGAGGCCCCGGACGGGGTCGAGGGGACCTCCGACCTGGCCGGGCTGATCGCCGAGCTGCGCGAGGACGGCGCACGGGTCTGGATCGTCGGCGGCGCCGCCACCGCCGCCGCCTGCATCGCGCTCGGCGCGATCGACAGCGTCGAGCTGTTCCTGATGCCGGTGCTGCTGGGCGAGGGCGTGCCGCTGTTCATGGGCGACGGGCCGGAGCTGCCGCTGACGCTGCGCGAGAGCAGGGCGTGGCCGAACGGGGTGGTCGGGGTGACCTACGACGTCGCGTAGGTCGGTTGCCTGGACGACCTTCCGTTTGCACCCGGCGTCGGTGGGAGTAGGCTTTCGCCAAGATATCTCCGGGAGGAAGCCATGGCCGTAGCCGTCGAGGCCGGATCCGCGTCGAAGTCCGGCCGTCCGTTCGAGGTCCGCCCGCTGCACCCGGCGCTCGGGGCCGAGATCGTCGGGATCACGCTGGAGGAGGCGGTCGCCGAGGCGATGTTCCGGCAGGTCTACGAGGTGTTCCTCGAGCACAGGCTGATCCTGTTCCGCGACGTCGACCTGCCGCCGGCCACCCAGGTCGCCTTCGCGCGCCGGTTCGGCGAGGTCCAGGTGCACGTCATGAACCAGTATCACGGCTATGCCGAGCATCCGGAGATCTACCTGCTGACCAACCTGGACGCCGACGGCAACCCGAACGGCCGGCACCCGGACAAGGGCACCATGTACTGGCACACCGACGGGTCGTGGCGGCCGACCACCGGCCACGCCACCATGATGTATTCCGAGGTCGTGCCGGACGAAGGCGGCGAGACCCATTTCGCCGACATGCACGGCGCCTATGAGGGGCTGGACCCCGAGTGGAAGGCCCGGCTGTCCGGCATGCGGGCGTTCCACAACCTCGACTTCTCGCGCACCCGCCGGCACGGCCACGACCCGATGACCGAGAAGCAGAAGGCCGAGGTGCCGCCGGTCGATCATCCGGTCGTCCGCACCCACCCGGAGACCGGCCGCAAGTGCCTGTTCCTCGGCGACCACGCCGAATGGATCGACGGCATCGAGTACGAGGCCGGCCGGGCGCTGATCGAGCAGGTCAACGCGCTCGCCACCCCCGACCATCTGGTCTACCGCCACGCCTGGCAGCCGCGCGAGTGCATGGTGTGGGACAACCGCGCCCTGCTGCACCGGGCGACCGGCTACGACCCGGCGACCCAGCGCCGGGTGATGCGGCGCTGCACGGTGCTCGGCGACCGGCCGTACTGAGGCGCTAGGTGGCCTTGCGGCGGGGCTGCTCGATCTTCGGCAGGAACGCCGTCAGCAGCCCCATCAGCGGCAGGAAGGCGACGATCCGGTAGACCGTCTCGATGCTCGTCATGTCGGCGATCTCGCCGAGGGCGGCCGCCCCGAGGCCGCCGAGCCCGAACGAGAACCCGAAGAACAGGCCGGCGACCATGCCGACCTTCCCCGGCATCAGGTCCTGGGCATAAACCAGGATTGCCGAGAACGCCGACGCCATGATCAGGCCGATCATGATCGACAGGGCCAGCGTCGCGGTCAGCCCGACATGCGGCAGCGCCAGGGTGAACGGCAGCACTCCCAGGATCGAGAACCACATGACCGGGATGCGGCCGATGCGGTCGCCGACCCAGCCGCCGGCCAGGGTGCCCAGCACCAGGGCGCCCAGGAAGGCGAACAGCGCGACCTGCGCGCTCTGCACCGACAGGCCGAACTTACCGATCAGGTAGAAGGTGTAGTAGGAGCTCAGGCTGGCGCTGTAGACGTTCTTGGAGAACAGCAGCGCCACCAGGATGGCGATCGCGAACAGCACCCGGCCGCGGGTCAGCACGACGGCGTCGCCGGCCGCCCGGCGCGGCTTCGGCTTCGCCAGGTTGCGGTTGCGGCGATACCAGGTGCCGACCGCCGTCAGCACCACCATCGCGACCAGGGCGGCGAACGAGAACCAGACGATGCTGGACTGGCCGTGCGGCACCACCACGAAGGCCGCCAGCAGCGGCCCGATCGCCGAGCCGGTGTTGCCGCCGACCTGGAACAGCGACTGGGCGAAGCCGTGGCGGCCGCCGGACGCCATGCGCGCAACCCGCGACGACTCGGGGTGGAACACCGACGACCCGACGCCGATCAGGGCGGCCGCCGACAGGATCGCCGGATAGCTCGACGCCATCGACATCAGCACCAGGCCGACCAGGGTGAAGCCCATGCCGACCGCCAGCGAGTAGGGCATCGGCCGGCGGTCGGTGTACAGCCCGACCAGCGGCTGCAGCAGCGAGGCCGTCACCTGGAACGCCAGGGTGATCATGCCGATCTGCGCGAAGTCGAGCTGGTGGCTGTCCTTCAGGATCGGATAGATGGCCGGCACCATCGACTGCATCATGTCGTTCAGCAGGTGGCAGAAGCTGAGCGACAGGATGATGGCGAAGGTGGCGGTCTCGGCACCCGGCGTCGCGTCCGCGACCTCGGCTGCCGGGGCCGATCCGGCCGGATAGCTTCCGACCGCAACCGAGTTTTCGCTCACGGACTCGTCTCGCTGGAAGGGCGGCCGGCGATCGGCCGCGAATGCGGAATTATGACAACGGCGCTACGACCGGCAAGACGCGGCCGGTCATGGCTGTCATGCCCGGTGCAGCGCCAGTGGCGCCGGCCGGCGGCGCCGGTTGCCAGCCGGGCGTGCGACGGTGCACCATCGCGGCGGCCGCCGGCGGGAGTTCGAAGAACCGGCGCCGGGAGGACCATGACGCAGCCCCGATTCCACGGCATCTACCCGATGCTCTACGCCCTGTTCGGCGCCGACGGCGGGCTCGATCGCGGCGCCCACCAAGCCCAGGTCGAGGCCTGCGTCGCAGCCGGCGTCCACGGCCTGGCGGTCGGCGGGCTGGCCAGCGAGTGCAACAAGCTGACGGTCGGGGAACGCCGCGACCTGGCGGCCTGGACCCTGGAGGCCGTGGCCGGCCGGGTGCCGGTCAGCGTCACGGTGTCGGACAACACGATCGGCGGCCAGATCGAGGCGGTCCGCCACGCCGCCGACGCCGGCGCCGCCTGGGCGGTGCTGCAGCCGCCGCCGGTGAAGTCCGCCTCCGAGGCGGCGCTGATCGAGTTCTTCGGCGCGGTCGCCGACGCCGCCCCGATCCCGATCGGCATCCAGAACGCACCGGAATACATCGGCATCGGCCTGTCGAACGCCGGGCTGATCGAGCTGAACCGCCGGCACCCGAACGTCGCGGTGCTGAAGGCCGAGGGGCCGGTTATGACGATCGCGCGGCTGGCCGAGGACGCCGGCGGCGCCTTCGCGATGTTCAACGGCCGCAACGGGATCGAGCTGCTCGACAGCCTGCGCAACGGCTGCGCCGGCATGATCCCGGGGGTCGAGACCTGCGACGTGCAGAGCCGGATCTACGACCTGCACCGGGCCGGCGACGATGCGGCCGCCGACGCGGCGTTCCGGGAGATCCTGCCGCTGCTGCACTTCCTGATGAGCACGGTCGACCACCTGCTGTGCTACGGCAAGCGGCTGGCCGCCCGCCGCATCGGGCTCGGCGCCGTGCACGACCGCGGCCCGGCCACCGCACCGCATCCGGCCGGCCTGCGCACCCTCGAACACTGGTCCAGCGGATTGGGGAGACTCGGCACATGACGACCTTCGTTCTGGTTCACGGCGCCTGGCACGGCGGCTGGTGCTGGGTCCGGGTGGCCGACCGGCTGCGGGCCGCCGGCCACAACGTGTTCACCCCGACCCTGAGCGGGCTGTCCGACCGGGTCCACCTGCTTGCCCCGACGATCAGCCTGCAGACCCATATCAAGGACGTCGCCAACCTGATCGCCTGGGAGGAGCTGACCGACGTCGTGCTGGTCGGCCATTCCTACGGCGGCATGGTGATCACCGGCGCCGCCGACCGGATCGCCGACCGGGTCAGGGCCCTGGTGTTCGTCGACGCCTTCACCCCGAGGCACGGCGAGGCGGCGTTCGACCTGCGCGCCCCCGAGGCCAACGCCCTGACCCTGCAGAGGGCCAAGGCCAACGGCGGCTGGCGGATCCCGCCGACGTCGGCAGAATCCTTCATGGTCAATCCGGCCGACCGGGCCTGGGTGGACGCCAAGTGCACCGACCTGCCGATCGGCTGCTTCAGCGAGAAGCTGCACCTCTCGGGGGCGGTCGACCGGATCGCCGACCGGGTCTATGTCCGGGCGGGAGCCTACCCCAACCCGACCTTCGACAAGGCCCTGGAGGCGGCCCGCGGCGACGCCCGGTTCCGCGCCCATGTGATCGATTGCGGCCATGACATCATGGTCGACAGGCCCGAAGAACTGACCGCGGTCCTGCTCGAGAGCGCCTGAGGCGGGAGGCCCGGCGCCCCTGAACGGGGAACGCCGGAGGGGTTCGCGCGTTCGGTATACGAGGACCGACCGGCCGGAACGGGCCGGCCGGCCGTATCGTTGACCGATCCGCGAGACCGATCCGAGACATGCCGAATGCCGAACATCCCGCCGCCGCTCCGGCTCTGAATCTGGAGCGGGCGGCATGGCGCGTCGCCCGAGCCGGCCGCGCCCGGCTGCTGGTCGACGGCGCCGGCTATTTCGGCGTGCTGCGCGAGGTGCTGAAGCGCGCCCGCCGCCGCATCGTCATCGTCGGCTGGGACATCGACAGCCGCACCCCGCTGGCCGCCGATCCGAGCCGGGTGGACGACGGCCTGCCGCTCGAACTCGGGCCGTTCCTGGCGGAGCTGGCGCGGCGCACGCCGGACATCGAGATCCGCCTGCTGCTGTGGGATTACTCGATGCTGTATGCGCTCGAGCGCGAGCCGCTGCCCCGGCTGAACCTGGGCTGGACCTCGCCGCCGCAGATCACGCTCTGCATGGACGGCACCCTGCCGGTCGGGGCGTCGCACCACCAGAAGCTGGTGGTGGTCGACGACGCGGTGGCGTTCTGCGGCGGACTCGACCTGACGATCCGGCGCTGGGACACGCCCGACCACGTTCCCGGAGACCACCGCCGGGTCGACCCGGCCGGCCAGCCATACCCGCCGTTTCACGACCTGCAGATGATGGTCGACGGCGAGGCCGCGGCGGCGCTCGCGGAACTGGCTCGCGAGCGCTGGGCCGCCGCCGCCGAGGTCGCGCTGGCGCCGATCCCCGCCGGCGACGATCCCTGGCCGCGCGACCTGGAGCCGGACCTCCTCGAAGTCGACGTGGCGATCGCCCGGACGCGCCCGAGATACAACGGCACCCCCGAGATCCGCGAAGGCGAGGCGACCCTGCGGGCGGCGATCGCCGAGGCCGAGCGCTTCATCTACATCGAGAACCAGTACCTGACCGCGGACGCGCTCGGCGAGGCGCTGATCGCCCGGATGAACGAGCGTCCCGATCTGGAGGTGCTGGCGGTCGTTCCCGGCAATCACGACGGCTGGCTCGAGAAGAACGCCATGCAGGCCGGCCGGGTACGCCTGATCCGTCGACTGCGCGAGGCCGGGCTGGCCGGCCGCATCAGGCTCGTCACCCCGGTTGTCGAGCAGGACGGCGTGGCGGTTCCGGTCAAGGTCCACGCCAAGGTGCTGGTCGTCGACGACCATTGCCTGCGGATCGGATCCTCGAACCTGAACAACCGGTCCATGGGACTGGATACCGAATGCGACCTGACACTGCTGGCCCGCGACGGCGAACGCCGCCGTATCCTCGGTCGGCTGCGCGACGCCCTGGTCGCCGAGCACGCCGGCGCCGCCGTCGAGGCGATCGGCGAGGCGCTGGCCGGCCCGGGGTCCGCCCTGGCAGCCCTCGAGCGGTTCGCGGGCGGCGAGCGCCGGCTGGTCGCCGTGCAGGACGATCCGGCGCTGGGCGAGGCGGTGCCGGAACCGGTGGCGACGTTGGCCGATCCGGACCGGCCGTGGCCGGAGGTCATCTCGTTCGAGGGATTTCGTGAAAGGAGGCGGGTGCGGCGCTGGATCCGGCGCTGGCCGGTCGCGGCGGTGATCCTGGCGGTCGCCGCCATGGTTCTGCTGTGGCGGTACTCGCCGCTGGAGGAATGGACCCGGCTCGACCACCTGGTGGCGCCGATGCAGGCGATCGCGAGCTCGCCCTGGGCGCCGCTGGCGACGGTCGGCCTGTTTCTCGCGGGCGGGCTGACGCTGTTTCCGATCACCGTCCTGATCGCGGTCACCGCGATGGTGTTCGGACCGTGGGAGGGCGTCCTGTACTCGCTGATCGGTTCGGTCGCCGGCGCCCTCGTCGGCTACGGGTTCGGCAAGCTGGTGGCACGGCATGCGCCGTCGGTCTGGAAGGTGCGGCAGGGCCGCCTCGGTCGCCTGACACGCATGTTCGCCGGCAACGGGATCATTGGGATCGCCAGCCTGCGGATGCTGCCGCTGGCGCCCTTCATGTTCATCAACCTGGCGGCCGGTGCGGCGCGGGTGCCGTTCCTGGACTTCGCGGTCGGTTCGGCCCTCGGCCTGGCCCCGGGGATCGTCGCCTTCAACCTGATGGGCGTCCAGTTCGAGCAGGTCCTAACCCGCGGAAGGGCCGAGGATATCGGCGTGCTGGTCGGCCTGCTGGCCGGCTGGCTGCTGCTGTCGTACCTGCTGCAGGGCCTGATCAAGCGTACGCTGGGAACGATCCGGGAGCGGGCCGGCTGATGCCGTTCCGCGTTCTGACCTGGAACATCCACGGCTTCCTCGGCCAGGACGGGCGCTTCGATCCGCAGCGGGTGTTCCGCATCGTCGCCGACCTGCAGCCCGACATCGCCGCATTCCAGGAGGTGATCGGCCCGGATGCCGGCGTCGACGGCTTCGGCCTGCTACGCGAGGCGATGCCGGGGGCGGAGAGCATCGAAGCCAACGTCAACCGCCGGATCCAGGGGATCTACGGTCAGGTTCTTCTCAGCCGCTTTCAGGTGCGGAGCGGGACCAAGGTCGACCTGTCGGTGGCCGGGCGGGAGCCGCGGCGCGCGATCGACGCCGAGCTCGAGACCCCGGGCGCGCCGACCCGGGTGATCGCCACCCATCTCGGCCTGGCCGGGGCCGAGCGCCGCTACCAGGTCGGCATCCTGCGCGGTCTCGTCGAGGCCGGGCCGGATCGTGACACCGTGCTGCTCGGCGACATCAACGACTGGCGCGGCGGCGGGCTGGCCGAGCGGCGACTGGCCCCGCTGCTGGGCCGCGGGACGCGATACCGGACGTTCCCGGCAGCCTGTCCGGTGTTCCCGCTGGACCGCATCTGGGTACGGCCGGCCGGACGGGTAGTCGCCGCCGGCGTCGTCCGGGCCGCCGGCCTCGCCTCGGATCACCTGCCGCTGGTCGTGGACATCGAGCCGGCGCCGGTCAGAGCGCCCGCAGGGCGGCGAACACCTCCTCGACATGGCCCTTCACCTTGACCTTGCGCCAGATCCCGCGGATCACCCCGGCGCCGTCGATCAGGAAGGTGGCCCGCTCGATGCCCATGGACTTGCGGCCGTACATCGACTTCTCGACCCACACCCCGTAGGCCTCGGTGACCGCGCCGGTGTCGTCGGCGCCGAGCGTGAAGGGCAGCTCGTACTTGGCCTTGAACTTGTCGTGCTTGGCGACGGAGTCGCGGCTGACCCCGACGATGGCGGCGTCGAGCTTCGAGAAGTCCGGCATGGCGTCGCGGAACCCGCAGGCCTCGGTGGTGCAGCCCGGGGTGTCGTCGCGCGGATAGAAATACAGGATCACCGGCCGTCCCTTCAGCCCGGCGAGAGATACCTCGCCACCGCCGTCGGCGGGCATGGTGAAGGCGGGGGCCTTGTCGCCGATCTGCAGGCTCATGACGGGTATCTCCGGTTGGGATGGGTGGCCGCGAACGCGACTAACTTCGATCTGTCCTGGCCGATGTCAACCGGGCACGCCGGCCGGTCCCGCTGGAGGGCCGGGCAATCACGGCGGGGACGCGACAGCGTGACTGGAAGCGGGCGGCGATCACGCCTACTTTCGAACGGTGCCGTGCCAGCGCGCGGCCAATCGCCACGACGAGGACGTCATGACCGTCACCGACCGCCGCGGACTCCCGCTGTCGAATGCCACCGCCGCCTGCGCCGAGGCCCTGGACGCCGCGCTTGACGATGCGCTCGCCTTCCGGGGCGACCCGGTCGCCCGGATCGACGAGGCGCTGGCAGAGCACCCCGACTTCGTGATGGGGCACGTGTTCCGGGCCGGTATGCTGACCCAGGCGATGGAGACCCGGATCTACGGCGCCATGGTCGACAGCCTGGAGAAGGCCGAGGCCCTGTGGGACCGGGCCAACGACCGCGAGCGCGCCCATATCCGGGCGGTGCGGGCGTGGACCGAGGGCGACTTCCACGGCGCGGTGCAGCGCTGGGAGGCCGGGCTGGTGCAGAACCCGCACGACCTGCTGGCACTGGCGCTGGTGCACCTGACCGACGTGCTGCTGGGCGACATCGCCGGCCAGCGCGACTGCGTGGCCCGGGTGTTCCCGCTGTGGGACGAGTCGATCCCCGGCTACGAGTTCGTGCTGGGCTTCTATTCCTTCGGGCTGGAGGAGAACAACGACTTCAGCCGGGCCGAGGAGGCCGGGCGTCGGGCGCTGGCGTTGCGGCCGGACCATCCCTACGCCATCCACGCCGTCGCCCATGTCATGGAGATGCAGGGCCGCCAGCTCGGCGGCGTGCATTTCATGACCTCGCGGCGCGACGTCTGGGCCGAGAGCAACTTCCGAAATCACCTGTGGTGGCACCTGTCGCTGTTCCTGCTCGACCTCGGCAGGGTCGACGAGGTGCTCTCGATCTACGACCACAGCCTGCGCGGCAGCGGCGGTGCCGGCGAGAAATACGAGGAACTGGATTCCGCCGCACTGCTCTGGCGGCTCAACCTGGTCGGCGTGGACGTCGGGCGGCGCTGGGCCGACCTCGCCGACAAGTGGGAGCCGAGCGCCGCGGACACGCTGTACGCCTTCAACGACGTGCACGCGATGATGGCCTTCGTCGGCGACCGGCGCGGCGAGGCGCAGGAGCGGCTGCTGACCGCCAACGAGCGCTACCTGGAGCATGCCGGCGACGCCAACGCCGCCATGAGCCGGGAGATCGGCCTGCCGTTCTGCCGTGCCCTGCAGGCGTTCGCCGCCGGCGACTACCGGGCCTGCGTCGACCGGCTGCTGCCGGTGCGCTACATGACCCACCGGCTGGGCGGCAGCCACGCCCAGCGCGACGTCATCGCCTGGACCCTGCTGGAAGCGGCGCTGCGGGCCGGCGACGGCAACCTCGCCCTAGCGCTCGCCAACGAGCGCTGCCAGCTGAAGCCGTCGAGCCCGCAGAACTGGCGGCTGGTCGCGCGCGCCCATGTGCTGCGCGGCGACCAGGAGCGCGCGCGCCGGGCCTGGGCCCGGGCGGAGTCGCCGCTGGCGGCGTGACACGGCGCGACGGTGCCCGCTAAGCTCCGGCGGCGAATGTCGGACTTGACGGAGGGCGACCATGAGCGCGGGCGAAGGGGAAATCCTGCTGACCGTGATGCTGAAGCATCAGAAGGACAAGAACCTCGGCGAGATCAACGCCAAGCTGGACGCCGCCGGGTTCTGGAAGAAGTTCCCGCCGGACGGCATCGAGGTGGTGTCCTGGTACGTGATGATGGGGATCGGCCAGGTGGTGACGCTGAAGGTTCCGGGGCACCGGCTGCGCGAGGTGAACCTGGCGATCGAGCAGTCCGCCTGGGGTGCCTTCGACACCGAGTTCTACCCGACCTACGACTTCCGTGCGGTCTGGGAGGGAATCAGGGCCAGGCAGGGGTAGCCGCCGCGCCAATGCCGTTGCCCGTTTCCGTCTCCGGGGCTAAGTGATCGACGATGACCGACACCCTCACCATCACCCTGGCGCAGCTGAACCCGCGGGTCGGGGACATCGCCGGCAACCTCGAGAAGCTGCGCCGGGTCCGGGCCCAGGCGGCGGCCGAGGGCGCCGACGTGATCCTGACCCCGGAACTCTATCTGTGCGGCTACCCGCCCGAGGACCTGGTCCTCAAGCGCATGTTCCAGGCCGAGGCGCGCGAGGCCGCCGAGGAACTGGCGCGCGACACTGCCGACGGCGGCCCGGCGGTGCTGCTGGGCGCGCCCTGGGTCGACGGCGGCAAGCTGTACAACGCCATGTTGCTGCTGGACGGCGGCCGGATCGTGACGGCGCGCTACAAGGTCGACCTGCCGAACTACGGCGTGTTCGACGAGAAGCGGGTGTTCGCCGCCGGCCCGCCGCCCGGCCCGATCGACGTGCGCGGGGTGCGCATCGGCGTGCCGATCTGCGAGGACATCTGGACCCCCGAGGTGGTCGAGTGCGTGGCCGAGACCGGCGGCGAGATCCTGCTGGTGCCGAACGGCTCGCCCTTCGAGCTCGGCAAGTCGGACATGCGCACCCAGCTCGGCGTCGCCCGGGTGGTGGAGAGCGGGCTGCCGCTGGTCTACCTCAACCAGATCGGCGGCCAGGACGAGCTGGTGTTCGACGGCGCCTCCTTCGTGCTGAATGCCGACCGGGAACTGGCGCTGCAGATGCCGGCCTGGACCGAGGCGGTGGTCACCACCCGCTGGACCCGCGGGCCGGACGGCTGGTCCTGCGCGGTCGGCGAGCGGATCAAGCAGCCGGAAGGCGCCGAGTCCCTCTACTGCGCGCTGGTCACCGGTCTGCGCGACTATGTCGGCAAGAACGGCTTCCCCGGCGTGATCCTGGGCATGTCCGGCGGCATCGACTCCGCGCTCAGCGCGGCGGTCGCGGTGGACGCGCTCGGCCCCGACAAGGTGCGCTGCGTGATGATGCCGTCGCCCTACACCTCCGGGGACAGCCTGGAGGACGCGGCGGCGGCGTCGAGGATGCTCGGGGTCGACTACCGCACCATCAACATCGGCCCGGCGATGGGCGCGTTCGAGACCATGCTGGCGGAGGCTTTCGCGGGGACGACGCCGGACATCACCGAGGAGAACATCCAGGCGCGCTCGCGCGGCATCACGCTGATGGCGCTGTCCAACAAGTTCGGCCACATGGTGCTGTCGACCGGCAACAAGTCGGAGATGTCGGTCGGCTACGCCACCCTGTACGGCGACATGTGCGGCGGCTACTCGGTGCTCAAGGACGTCTACAAGATGTCGGTTTTCGAGCTCTGCCGCTGGCGCAACACGCACCGGCCGGCCGGCGGCCTCGGCCCGGACGGCCCGGTGATGCCGGAGCGGATCATCACCAAGCCGCCCTCGGCCGAGCTGCGCCCCGACCAGAAGGACGAGGACAGCCTGCCGCCCTATCCGGTGCTGGACGCCATCCTGGCCGAGCTGATCGAGAACGAGACCCCGGTCGCCGGCATCGTCGACAAGGGCTTCGACCCCGACACCGTGCTGCGGGTCTGGAAGCTGCTCGACCGCGCCGAGTACAAGCGCCGGCAGGCGCCGCCGGGGGTCAAGGTCACCGGCAAGTCGTTCGGCAAGGACCGCCGCTACCCGATCACCAACGCCTTCGTCGGGGTGTACCGCCCGCCGCTGAAGACCGCAGCGGAATAAGCGGGCGGCGGACACCTCGGCGGCGGGTGGGTTCCGGGTCACCCCTCGATCAGGTCGAGGGTTGCCCGGAATGACGAAAAGAAGGGCGTGTCGTTCAGCGGTTGGCGCACCTTTTGTCCGTCATTCCGGACCGGACCGCCGAAGGCGGGACGGAGCCGGAACCCCCGAAGCGACGGGCATCGCAGTGGACCGTCCCCGACCGATCTGCTAACCAGAGCTTTCTTCGCTCCACGGGAGAATCGGATCCATGTTCGCGCGCCGCCCGATCGCCTCGCTCGGCATCGCGCTGTACCCGACGGCCGACATCTGTCGCTGACGGACCGCGCGCCCGTGCGCGCAGCCATCCGATACAGCGAAGCGATACCCGGAGCCGGGACCATGGATCTCAAGATCACCAATACGCTCACGCGGGAGAAGGAAGTCTTCCGCCCGATCGACCCGAGTCACGTCCGCCTCTACGTGTGCGGCCCGACGGTCTACGACTTCGCCCATGTCGGCAACGCCCGGCCGGTGGTGATTTTCGACGTGCTGGCGCGGCTGCTGCGCCGGCTTTACCCACGGGTCACCTACGTCCGGAACATCACGGACGTGGACGACAAGATCAACGCCCGGGCCCGCGAGAACGGTGAGACCATCGCCCAGCTGACCGCCCGCACGGCCGAGCAGTACCACCAGGACATGGCGGCACTGGGCGCGCTGCCGCCGGACGTCGAGCCGCGGGCGACCCACCACATCGCCCAGATGATCACGCTGATCGAGCGGCTGATCGCCAAGGGCCACGCCTATGCCGCCGACGGCCATGTGCTGTTCAGCGTGCCGTCGATGCCGGACTACGGCGGGCTGTCGCGGCGCGACCGCGACGAGCTGATCGCCGGCGCCCGGGTCGACGTGGCGCCCTACAAGAAGGACCCGGCCGACTTCGTGCTGTGGAAGCCGTCGCCCGACGACATTCCCGGATGGGACAGCCCCTGGGGTCGCGGCCGGCCGGGCTGGCACATCGAGTGCTCGGCGATGTCGTGGGAGCATCTCGGCGAGACCTTTGACATCCACGGCGGCGGCCTCGACCTGATCTTCCCGCACCACGAGAACGAGATCGCCCAGAGCCGCTGCGCCTTCGGTACCCACACCATGGCCAACTACTGGATGCACAACGGCTTCGTGACGATCGAGAGCGACAAGATGTCGAAGTCGCTCGGGAACTTCTTCACGGTGCGCGACGTGCTGAAGGACTGGCCGGGGGAGGTCATCCGCCTGCTGCTGCTGTCGGCCCACTACCGGGCGCCGCTGGACTTCTCGGCGGCCGGGCTGAAGGAGGCCAGGGCCCAGCTCGACCGGCTGTACCAGGCGCTGCGCAACGCCGCCGACGTGACTGCGGAGCCGGAGGCCGGGGTGCCGGACGACGTCATGGCGGCGCTGCTGGACGATCTGAACGTGCCGCTGGCGATCGCCCGGCTGCACGAGGCGGCGGGCCGGCTGAACAAGGCGACCGACCCGGCCGAACGGGCGGCCGCCAAGACCGCGCTGCTGGCCGGCGGCGCGATGCTGGGCCTGCTGCAGGCCGACCCGGAGGCGTGGTTCCAGGGCGATGCCGGCGACGGCCCCGACCCGGCCGAGATCGAGCGGCTGATCCAGGCCCGGGCCGATGCCCGCAAGGCCCGCGACTTCGCCGAGGCCGACCGCATCCGCGACGACCTCAAGGCGCAAGGCATCGAGCTCGAGGACGGGGCCGGCGGCACGACCTGGAAGCGGGCGGGGTAGCCATTACCCTGTCGCCTTGAGGAGCGACCCCGGCGCCAAGCCGGGGGAGCCACGAAGGGCGATAGGGGGAGGGGAGAGTAGGCGCGCCATGGCCGCGCAAACCCGCCTTGCGCCGCTGATTCCTTGCCGCCCCGCTGCGCCGCTGCTAGAGACCGGCACCGCCGCTTACCGATCCCGGAGGCACGCCATGGCCGGCGACGACCGCGTCTATCTGTTCGACACCACCCTGCGCGACGGGCAGCAGACCCGCGGCGTCGACTTCACGGTGGCGGACAAGATCGCGATCGCCCGGGCCCTCGACGCCCTCGGGGTCGACTATGTCGAGGGCGGCTGGCCGGGCGCCAACCCGACCGACGACCGGTTCTTCGCCGAGCCGCCGAAGCTGGAGCAGGCGAGGCTGGTGGCGTTCGGCATGACCCGGCGGCCCGGCCGCAGCGCCGAGAACGACCCCGGCCTGGCCGCCATCCTCGATGCCCGGGTGCCGGCGGTCTGCCTGGTCGGCAAGACCTGGGACTTCCACGTCGACGTGGCCCTGGAGATCGAGCGCGACGAGAACGTGGCGATGATCCGGGACTCCATGAAGCGGGCGATCGCCGTCGGCCGCGAGGCGATGTTCGACTGCGAGCACTTCTTCGACGGCTACAAGGCCAACCCCGAATACGCCCTGTCCTGCGCCGCCGCGGCCCATGAGAACGGAGCGCGCTGGGTGGTGCTGTGCGACACCAACGGCGGCACCCTGCCGCACGAGATCGAGGCGATCGTCGCCGAGGTCGCGAAGGCCGTGCCGGGCAGCCATCTCGGCATCCACTGCCACAACGACACCGGCAACGCGATCGCCAACTCGCTGGCGGCGATCCGCGCCGGCGCCCGGCAGGTGCAGGGCACGATCAACGGCCTGGGCGAGCGCTGCGGCAACGCCGACCTGATGGCGATCATCCCGAGCCTGGTGCTGAAGATGGGCATCGACTGCGGCGTCACGCGCGCCAAGCTGGGCCACCTGACGGCGGTGTCGCGGATGCTCGACGAGCGCCTGAACCGGGCCGCCGACCCGCACCGCGCCTATGTCGGCGCCGCCGCCTTCGCGCACAAGGGCGGGCTGCACGTCTCGGCGGTGCAGAAGGACCCGGCGACCTACGAGCACATCGACCCGGCGGCGGTCGGCAACCAGCGCCACATCCTGGTGTCCGACCAGGCCGGCCGCTCCAACATCCTGGCCCGGTTCGCCGAGATCGGCGTCGAGATCGACCCGAAGCACCCGAAGGTGCAGCGCCTGGTCGAGGAGGTGAAGGACCGGGAGTACCAGGGCTATGCCTTCGATAGCGCCGAGGCCAGCTTCGAGCTGCTGGCGCGGCGGCTGATCCATGGCGTGCCGGAGTTCTTCAGCATCGAGCGCTGGCGGGTCATGGACGAGCGGCGGTTCAACGCCCGCGGCACCCTGGTGGTGGAGTCCGAGGCGACCGCGACCCTGAGGGTCGACGGCCATCCCTGCCACGAGGTGGCGGTCGGCAACGGGCCGGTCAACGCCCTCGACACCGCGATCCGCAAGGCCCTGGTCCCGTACTATCCGGCGATCGAGGGCATGCGGCTGATCGACTACAAGGTCCGAATCCTGCCGCCGTCGCGCGACGGCGACGGCACCGACGCGGTGACCCGGGTGATGATCGAGAGCGCCGACGCCGCCGGCCTGACCTGGCGGACCGTCGGCATCAGCCCGAACATCATCGACGCCTCGATCGAGGCCCTGGCCGACGCGCTGATCTGGAAGCTGATCAAGGACGGCGTCGCCGGCCCGGGATCCGGGACGTCGGGAGCCTGACCCGGTGGCCGGGACCGACAGCTCGCGCGCCGGCGCCTTGGCCGATGCGGTCCCGGCGATCGTGCTGGTCGAGCCGCAGCTCGGCGAGAACATCGGTTCCTGCGCCCGCGCCATGCTGAACTGCGGCCTGACCGACCTGCGCCTGGTGCGGCCGCGCGACGGCTGGCCGAACCCGAAGGCCGAGGCCATGGCCTCCGGAGCGACCGTGGTGCTGGAACGCGCACGGGTGTTCGAGACCACCGCCGATGCCTGCGCCGACCTGTCCTATGTCCTGGCCACCACGGCCCGGACCCGCGACATGCTGAAGCCGGCGCTGACCCCGCGGGCCGCCGCCGGAGAGCTGCGCGCACGGCTTGCTGCCGGGCAGGGCGCCGGGGTGCTGTTCGGGCCGGAGCGCGCCGGCCTGGTCAACGAGGACGTGACGCTGGCCGACGCCGTGCTGTCGGTCCCGCTCAATCCGGCGTTCTCGTCGCTCAACCTCGCCCAGGCGGTGCTGCTGGTCGGCTACGAGTGGTACCAGGCGGGCGACGACACCCCGGCCTCCGTCCTGATGGACGACGACGCGCCGCCGGCCACCGTGGCGACCCGCGAGTATTTCCTCGGCCGCCTCGAGACCCTGCTGGAGGAGGCCGGGTTCTTCTTCCCCGAGCATCTCGGACCGAGCATGAAGCGCAACCTGCGCACGCTGTTCACCCGGGCCGGCATGTCCGACCAGGAGGTGCAGACCCTGCACGGCGCGCTGCGGTCGCTGTCCGAGGGGCCGCGCCGGCGCTCGCGGGGGAACTGACCGCCCGTCGCGTCGTGGGTCCCGGATGAGCGCCGCCTATGGCGTTGCACTCCGGGCTCACGTCGAATCGAGGGTACCGTCAAGGCGTAGGGTCGAAGCCAGCGGACGACGTTCCCCTCTTGACGTCATTCCGGCTGCTCCGGACCGCCGAAACGCCTGGGACGCTCGACCGTATCCGCGTGTACTGTCGGGGAGCGATCCCGCAGCGGAGGGCATCTCGATGTTGGGGCACCTGTCATTCGGGGTTCACGATCTCGTGCGCGCCGCCGCGTTCTACGACGCGATCCTGGCTCCCCTCGGCTTCGTCCGGGTCTGGACGTCGCCGCATGCGGTCGGCTTCGGCCCGCCCGGCGGGGGCGACAAGCTGGCACTGTTCTCGCGACCGGGCGAGGTGATCGCGCCGGGACCTGGATTTCATCTGGCCTTCGACGCGCCGAGCCGGGAGGCCGTCGACCGCTTCCACGCAGCAGCCCTGGCCGAAGGTGCCACAGACGAAGGCAAACCCGGTGTGCGATTGCACTATAGTTCGACTTACTACGCGGCATTCGTGCGCGACATCGACGGATATAAACTGGAGGCTGTGAACCAGCAGCCGCTATTGAATTCAGAATGATGGTGTTGTTTCCCCCTGCGATATAGCCGTACCATTCGCCCCGTTCGGGAATGGCTGAGGTGTTACGCAATCGCCATAGAACCCGAAATGATCAGCGGTTCAGGGCAGGAGGGATTCCGATGAACGAACGAGAATTGCGAGGTCTGATCGCGGACGTGAAGGTGGGAAGCCTTTCGCGTCGTGCGTTCGTGCGCCGGATGGTCGCGCTCGGCCTCACCGCACCGCTCGCGGCCCAGATGCTCGCCTACAATGGCGTGGCGTTGGCGCAGAGCAAGTCGATGTACAAGCCCACCAAGGCCGGCGGCGGCGGTGTGCTGAAGGTTCTGTGGTGGCAGGGCCCGACCCTGCTGAACCCGCACTTCGCGGTCGGCACCAAGGACCAGGACGGTTCGCGCATCTTCTACGAGCCGCTCGCGGCCTGGGATGACGACGGCTTCCTGATGCCGGTCCTGGCGGCGGAGATCCCGTCCCTGGAGAATGGCGGCGTCTCGAAGGATGGCCTCTCGGTCACCTGGAAGCTCAAGAAGGGCGTCAAGTGGCACGACGGCAAGCCGTTCACCGCCGACGACTGCATCTTCAACTGGAAATACGCTTCGGACCCGGCGTCGGCGGCTTACACGATCGCCAGCTACAAGGACGTCGAAGTCGAGAAGGTCGACGACCACACCATCAAGGTGCTGTTCCCGAGCCCGACCCCGTTCTGGGCCGACGCCTTCGTGGGCGCCCGTGGCTGCATGATTCCCAAGCACCTGTTCGAGGCCTATTCGGGCGAGAAGTCGCGCGACGCGCCGACCAACCTGTCGCCGGTCGGCACCGGCCCGTATCTGTTCGAGGAGTTCAAGCCGGGCGACCTGGTGCGCGGCAAGATCAATCCGAACTACCACGAGGCCAACAAGCCGCATTTCGATGCGATCGAGATGAAGGGCGGCGGCGACGCGGTGTCGGCGGCCCGTGCGGTCCTGCAGACCGGCGAGTACGATTTCGCCTGGAACATGCAGGTCGAGGACGCGATCCTCAAGCGGCTCGAGGAAGGCGGCAAGGGTAAGGTCCACATCACCCTGGGCGGCAGCATCGAGCACATCCAGCTCAACAACACCGATCCGTGGACCGAGGTCGACGGCGCGCGGTCCGACATCTCGACCAAGCACCCGTCGCTCACCGACATGGCGGTCCGCAAGGCGCTCAACGTGCTTGTCGACCGGCAGGCGGTCGAGGATCACATCTACGGCCGGACCGGCAAGGCGACGGCGAACTTCCTGAACAACCCGGAGCGCTTCGCCTCCAAGAAGACCTCGTTTGAGCTGAACGTCGAGAAGGCGATCAAGCTGCTCGACGAGGGCGGCTGGAAGCCGGGCTCCGACGGCATCCGCGAGAAGAACGGCGTCAAGCTGAAGTTCGTCTACCAGACCTCGATCAACCAGCCGCGCCAGAAGACCCAGGCGATCATCAAGCAGGCCTGCCAGAAGGCCGGCATCGACATCGAGGTCAAGGCGGTCACCGCGTCTGTGTACTTCTCGTCGGACGTCGGCAACCCCGACACCTACACGAAGTTCTACACCGACATCCAGATGTACACGACCACCCAGCCGCAGCCCGATCCGGGCGTGTTCATGAACCAGTTCACCTCGGATCAGGTCGCGACCAAGGCCAACAAGTGGCAGGGTCGTAACATCACGCGCTGGCAGAACGCCGAGTACGACAAGCTGTTCCTGGCAGCCGGCGGCGAGCTGGATCCGGTCAAGCGGGCCGAGATGTTCATCAAGATGAACGAGCTCGTGATCGAGAACGTGGTGGTCATCCCGGTGGTCTGGCGCGGCGGCGTCGCAGCGGTTTCCAACAAGCTGCATGCCCCGCTCAGCGGCTGGGACAACAACACGTTCAACATCAAGGACTGGTACCGCGACGCCTGAGACTGAGTTGAAGCGGGAGCCGGCCGCCCTGCGGCCGGCTCCCGTCATTTCTTTTCCGGGGTTGCGATAACGTGAGCCAGTATCTCCTTAGGCGAATTCTTCTCGCGATTCCGAGCCTGCTCGGGATCAGCGTCATTCTGTTCACCGTCCTGGCGCTCGCGCCGGGCGACCCGTTCGGCGAGTTGGCCCAGAACCCCGCGGTACCGCCGGAGGTGGCGGCCTCGCTGCGCGAGAAGTTCGGGATGGACGACCCGATCTGGGAGCGCTACGTGAAGTGGCTGGGCCAGATGCTGCAGGGCAACTGGGGCTTTTCCTTTGTCAGCCGGGTCGATGTCGACGTCCTGATCCTGCAACGCCTGCCCACCACGCTGATCGTGATCGGCTCGTCGCAGATCCTGGCCCTGGTCGTGGCGCTTCCGGTCGGGGTCTACGCGGCCATGAAGCCGTATTCGCTGTTCGACCAGCTCGCCACGACCATGGCCTTCATCGGCTTCTCGCTGCCGACCTTCTTCACCGGCCTGATGCTGATCCTGGTGTTCAGCATCTCGCTGGACTGGCTGCCCTTCGTGTACCAGTCGAACGTCAACGAGACGGGCCTGGCGTTCTACTGGGAGCATGTGAAGCAGTCGATCATGCCGGTTACCGTGCTCGGGCTGTTCCAGGGTGGGGTGCTGACGCGCTTCGTGCGCTCGGCGGTGCTCGACGTGGTTCGGCTCGACTATGTGACGACCGCCCGCGCCAAGGGGCTGCGGGAGCGGGTGGTGATCGTGAAGCACATCGTGCGGAACGCCCTGATCCCCGTCGTGACGCTCATCGCGCTGCAGATGCCGATCGTGTTCGGCGGCGCGGTGGTCACCGAGCAGATCTTCCGGGTGCCGGGTATCGGATCGCTGCTGATCGACGCGATCCTGGCCAACGACACCCCGGTGATCATGGCGGTCACCTTCGTCATTGCGTGCCTGGTGATCCTTTTCAACCTGATCGCGGACCTGCTCTATGGCTGGCTCGACCCTCGCATCTCCTACCGTTGACGCCCCGGGCGCGGGGGTCGCGAAGCGGAAGTACGTTTCGCCGACCGCGGAGGCGTGGCGGCGGTTCCGGCGCCACCGCATGGCCGTCGTCGGCGCCATCGTGCTCGGCCTGCTGGTGTTCGGCGTGGTCTGCGGGCCGCTGTTCTGGCCGGTCGCGATCAACGACATCGATTTCAGCGCCATGCTGGAGGGGCCGTCGGCGAACCATCCGCTCGGCACCGACGACCTCGGCCAGGACCTGCTGGCCCGCATGATCTACGGCGGCCGGATCTCGCTGGCGGTCGGCCTCACGGCGATGTTCGTGGCGGTCTTCGTCGGCGTGCTGGTCGGGGCGATCGCCGGCATCTCGCGCGGCAGCGTCGACGCCGCGCTGATGTGGGTCACCGACCTGTTCCTGTCGCTGCCGCAGCTGCCGCTGCTGCTGGTCGTGATCTACCTGTTCCGCGACTCCCTGAAGGAGACGGTCGGCCCGGAGGTCGGCGTCTTCATCATCGTGGTCGGGGTGATCGGCATCCTGCGCTGGATGCCGGTGGCGCGGCTGGTGCGCGCGCAGTTCTTCTCTCTGCGGGAAAAGGAGTTCGTCGAGGCGGCGCGGGCGCTCGGCGCCTCGACCCAGCGCCAGGTGGTCCGCCACATCCTGCCGAACGCGCTCGGCCCGGTGATCGTGGCCGGCACCATCGACGTTGCGGCCGCGATCATCCTGGAGTCGACCCTGTCGTTCCTGGGCCTCGGCTTTCCGCCGGACACGCCGACCTGGGGGCGGCTGCTGTTCGACGCCAAGGACTACCTCGACTTCGCGCCGCACTGGGCATTGCTGCCGGGAGCCGCGATCTTCCTCACGGTGCTCAGCATCAACTTCATTGGCGACGGGTTGCGTGACGCGCTCGATCCGCGCCGGGTGATGTAGGCGGTGGATGCCGAGACGCGACACGATCGACCGCCGGTCGCCCGGCAGGTTCTTCAGGCAATGGGGTACGTGATGACTGCATACCGTACGGGTGGGGGAAGACAGGATGTGCCCGGTCGGGCCGGCCGTCCCGTCGGAGGCGTGAAGTGACGGAGGCGCTGCTCGATATCCGCGGCCTCAAGACGCATTTCAGCACCGACGACGGAATGGTGCGGGCGGTCGACGGTGTCGACGTGACCGTGAACCGTGGCGAGACCGTCGGGATCGTCGGCGAGTCCGGCTGCGGCAAGACGGTCACCGCGATGACGGTGATGAAGCTGATCGCCATGCCGCCGGGCCGGATCGTCGAGGGCCAGATCCTCTGGCAGGGCCGCGACCTGGTGCCGCTCGGCGCCGAGGAGATGCGCAAGATTCGCAGCAAGGAAATCGGCATCATCTTCCAGGAGCCGATGACCTCGCTGAATCCGGTCTACACGGTCGGCGACCAGATCGCCGAGACCGTGCGGCTGCACGAAGGCCTGAACCGCAGGGACGCCAAGGACCGCGCCATCGAGATGCTGCGGCTGGTGAATATCCCGACGCCGGAGCGGCGGGTGGACGACTACCCGCACCAGTTCTCGGGCGGCATGCGCCAGCGCGTGATGATCGCGATGGCGCTGTCCTGCAACCCGAAGCTGCTGATCGCCGACGAGCCGACCACCGCGCTCGACGTCACCATCCAGGCGCAGATCCTGGATCTGCTGTCGGAGATGCGCGAGCGCCTCGGGATGGCGATCATGATGATCACCCACGACATGGGGGTGGTCGCCGAGACCACCCACCGGGTGGTGGTGATGTATGCCGGCCGGGTCGTCGAGGAGGCGACCGCCGAGCAGCTGTTCGGCGATCCCAAGCATCCCTATACCCAGGGGCTGATCCGCTCGATCCCGCGGATCGACACCGCTGCCGAGCACAAGGAGCGGCTGGAGGCGATCGCCGGCGTGGTTCCGAGCCTGCTGACCCCGCCGCCCGGTTGCCGGTTCGCGCCGCGCTGCAGGTTCGCGACGCCCAAATGCACCGAGGCGATGCCGCTGCTGCAGGAGGTGTCTCCCGGCCACAAGGTCGCCTGCGTGCTTTACGATGCCTGAGGACAGTCGCGCGATGACCGAACCACTACTCCGCGTCAAAGACCTGCAGAAGCACTTCTCGATCAAGGGCGGGGTGTTCCGGCGGGAGGTCGACAAGGTCTACGCCGTCGACGGCGTCAGTTTCGAGCTCAAGGCCGGCGAAACCCTCGGCGTGGTGGGCGAATCGGGCTGCGGAAAGTCGACCACCGGCCGTTGCATCCTGCGGCTGATCGAGCCGACCGGCGGCGAGGTCTGGTTCGAGGGTAAGGACGTCACGTCGCTCGACACCCGCGAGCTGACCGCGCTGCGCCGCGACATGCAGATCATCTTCCAGGATCCGTTCGCGTCCCTGAACCCGCGGATGACGGTCGGGGCGATCATCGGCGAGGCCCTGATCATCCACAAGCTGGCCAAGAACCAGCGGGAGTACCAGGACCGCATCGTCGAGCTGCTGGAGACGGTCGGGCTGAACGCCGATCATGCGCGGCGCTATCCGCACGAGTTCTCCGGCGGCCAGCGCCAGCGCATCGGCATCGCCCGCGCGCTCGCCGTGTCGCCGAAGCTGATCGTGTGCGACGAGCCGGTGTCGGCGCTCGACGTGTCGATCCAGGCCCAGGTGATCAACCTGCTCGAGGACCTGCAGGAAAAGTTCAGCCTGACCTACATGTTCATCGCCCACGACCTGTCGGTGGTGGAGCACATCAGCGACCGGGTCGCGGTCATGTATCTCGGGCGGATCGTGGAGATCGCGTCGGCCCGCGACCTCTATACAAACCCGCTGCATCCTTATACCGAGGCGCTGCTGTCGGCGGTACCGATCCCGGATCCGACCCTCAAGCGCGAGCGCATCCGCCTGCAGGGCGACGTGCCGAGCCCGATCAATCCGCCGTCCGGCTGCCACTTCCACACCCGATGCCCGATCCGGCAGCTGCCGCTGTGCAGCACCGAGACGCCGACCCTCAAGCAGGGACCGGAGGGCCACTGGGTCTCGTGCCACCTGCGCGGCGGTTGAGCGCGATACCCCGCCGACAGGTCGACGGCGTTTGACATTCGGCGGGCGATCCGTATAACGCCCGCTGCATTCCCGAGAATGCGGGGTGCCCGGCTTTCGCCGCGCATCCCCGGCCCGGACCCGGTTCCGGACGCCCTATCGGGACAACCGGTCGATCCCGTGAACGGGACGACGCAAGAAGAGGAGACCGCTTCATGGCGAAGCGTGAACAGGCCAAGCACAAGATCGACCGGCGTCTCGGCGTCAACCTCTGGGGCCGGCCGAAGTCGCCGCTGAACAACCGCGAGTACGGCCCGGGCCAGCACGGCCAGCGCCGCCGCAAGCCGTCCGACTACGGCATCCAGCTGATGGCCAAGCAGAAGCTCAAGGGCTACTACGGCAACATCGGCGAGAAGCAGTTCCGCAAGTACTACGCCGAGGCCGTCCGCCGCCGCGGCGACACCGGCGAGAACCTGGTCGCCATCCTGGAGTCCCGCCTCGACGCGGTGATCTACCGGATGAAGTTCGTGCCGACCGTGTTCGCCGCGCGCCAGTTCGTCAGCCACGGCCATGTGAAGGTCAACGGCAAGCGCGTCAACGTGCCGTCGTTCCTGGTCCGTGAGGGCGACGTGGTCGAGGTCAAGGAGAAGAGCCGCGAACTGCCGATGGTCCTCGAGGCCGTGCAGTCCGCCGAGCGCGACCTGCCCGACTACATGGAAGTCGACCACGGCGCGATGAAGGGAACCTTCATCCGGCTGCCGAAGTTCGAGGATGTGCCGTACCCGGTGCAGATGGAACCGAACCTGGTCATCGAGTACTACTCGCGCTGATCGAGGGGATACCGGCGCCGGCATCGACCGGCGCCGACTGGACGGCCGGCCTTGTGCCGGCCGTTCTGCGTTCGGTTAACGGTTCCTTCAGAGTTAGCGGCGAGCCTGCTGGGCAAGGAAATCGGGGATCGAGCCGGCGCATCGCCGGCCTCGGCCCCACCCTCCAGAAAGGAGGTGCCATGTCGTCGGTCGTCGCGGTTGCACCGGTTCTGGTGCGGCAGGCCGTGCGCGAGCACCGCAGCGGTCGCCTCGATGTCGCAGCCGATCTCTACGGCCGGGCTCTCGCCGCATTTCCAGCCGATCCGGATGCCTTGCATCTCCTGGGCGCGCTTTGGCTGCAGCGCGGCGATGCCGTCGCCGCCACGCCCTACGCGGCGAAGTCGCTGCTGGTCGACCCTGGGCTGGCATATGCCTACAACAACCTCGGACTGATCCTGAAAAGGGCCGGTCAGCGTGCGGCTGCCGCCCGCTGCTACCTCCAGGCGACCCTGGTCTCCCCGACCTTCGCCGAGGCCCATTCGAACCTCGGCGTGGTTCTGAAGGCGGAGGGCCAGACGTCGCTGGCGGTGCATCACTACCTTCTGGCGCTGGACCAGGACCCGACGCTGGGCGAGACCTGGAACAACCTGGCCAACGCCCTGCAGGACGCCGGGGAGTTCGAGGACGCGGTCGAGGCTTACCTGGCGGCTGCCGAGTTGCTGCCGGACAGTGGCACGGTCCACTACAATGCCGGGGTGCTGCTCATGCGGCTCGGCCGGCATGAGGACGCCCTTATGCATCTGCGGATCGCCGTCGGGCTCGAGCCTGGACACGACGGTGCCCGGCACCTGATTGCGGCGATCGAGGGCGAGGCGACACCGAGCGCGCCGCGCGGCTATGTGCGGAACCTGTTCGACTCCTATGCCTGCCGGTTCGACGCGCACCTGGTCGGCGAACTGCGATATCGCGCCCATCGCGAGACGGTCGAACTGTTGGACTCGGTCTGTCGGGACCGCCACTTCACGCTGAGCTACGATCTGGGTTGCGGGACCGGCCTCGCCGGTACCCTGGTTCGGCAGCGTGCCGACCGGCTGATCGGCGTCGATCTCTCCGAGCGGATGCTGGAGCAGGCGGACCGCAAGCGGATTTACGACACGCTGATCTGCGGTGACATCGAGACGGTGCTGGAGGAGGAGGGCGACGCACCGGACCTCGCGCTCGCCAGCGATGTCTTCATCCATATCGGGGACATCGAGCCGACCGTGGCGCGATTGGCGGACCGCATGGCGCCGGGCGGGACCTTCGCGTTCTCCATCGAGTTGGCGGCGGACCGCAGCCGCTGGCTCCTGCAGGACACCGGTCGGTACGCGCATGGCGATCTCTACGTGACCGGGGCCCTGATGCGGTGCGGCTTCCGACTGCTGGCCCGACGGGAGGTCGTGCTGCGGCACGAGGGTGGTGTGCCGGTGGCCGGCGCGGTCTTTCTGGCGGTCAAGCCGGGCGACGGTCGGTTGCCGGCCTGATCGGGCCCGTCAGCCCTCGTCGGTCGGCGTGGGCGCCGGTCGCAGCCAGCGATGGGCGGCGATCCCCAGGGTGATGATGCCGAAAAGCAGCATCCACACCGGACTCAGCCAGCGGTCGCGGATGTCCATCAGCCGGATGTCGTCGATGTTCTCCGGGTCGAAGCCGGCGTCGAATCGCTCCCCGACCGTGGTTGGCCGGTAGGTCTCGGCGGCGGCGCGCTCGACGGTCTCGCCCGGTGTCGGCGAGAACCGAAGCGTCGCCCTATACAGCGGGAAGCCCTCGTCCGACCCGAGGGACTCGACGGCGACGACCTCCGCCTCGACACTGGTCACCCGGCTCAGGAAGCCGATCTGGCCGGACAGGCCGAAGCCGCCCGCCAGCAATGACACCGAGCCGATGGCGACCAGCGCCCGCGATCGCAGGAACGGCCGACGGCGGCGGATCAGCGTCGTCATGCCGGCAGGACCTTGCCGGGGTTCATGATGCCGGCCGGGTCGAGCGCGCGCTTGATCGAGCGCATGACCGAGACGGCGTCGCCGTGTTCGATGTCCATGAAGTGAATCTTGCCGCGGCCGACGCCGTGCTCGCCGGTGCAGGTGCCGTCCATGGCGATGGCGCGCAGCACCATCCGGTCGTTGTGGGCATGGGCGCGGTCGACCTCGTCGGTGTCGTTCGGGTCGATGACGTAGCCGATGTGGAAATTGCCGTCGCCGACATGGCCGACGATGATGCCCAGCAGGCCGGACGCGTCCAGGTCGGCCTTGCTCTCGCCGATGCACTCGGCCAGCCGCGAGATCGGCACGCACACGTCGGTCGACATCACCTGGCAGCCGGCCCGCAGCGCCCGGGCGGCGTAGTGGGCGTTGTGCCGGGCCTCCCAGAGCTTGTTGCGGTCCTCGGCCTTGGTCGCCCAGCGGAAGTCGCCGCCGCCCAGGTCCGCGGCGATCGCCTGCACGGTCTCGGCCTGTTCGCGGACCCCGGCCTCGGTGCCGTGGAACTCGAAGAACAGGGTCGGGACCGCCTGGAAGCCCTCGAGCCTGGAATAGGCGATGCAGGCCCGCATCTGGACCTCGTCCAGCAGCTCGACGCGGGCCACCGGCACGCCGGACTGGATGGTCAGGATCGCCGTGTTGACCGCGCTCGCGAGGTCCGGGAACGGGCACACCGCCGAGGAGATCGCCTCGGGAATGCCGTGCAGCTTCAACTGTACCTCGGTGATCACCCCGAGGGTCCCCTCCGAGCCCACGAACAGCCGGGTCAGGTCGTAGCCGGCGGCCGACTTGCGGGCCCGCCGCGCGGTCCTGATCACCCGGCCGTCGGCCATCACCACGGTGAGACTGAGCACGTTGTCGCGCATGGTGCCGTAGCGCACCGCGTTGGTGCCGGAGGCCCGGGTGGCGGACATCCCGCCGATCGAGGCGTCGGCACCGGGATCGATCGGGAAGAACAGACCCTGGTCCCGGAGATGCTCGTTCAACTGCTTGCGGGTGACGCCGGCCTGCACGCGGCAGTCCAGGTCCTCGGCGTTGACTTCCAGGATCCGGTTCATGCCCGACAGGTCGACGGTGACACCGCCGGCGACCGCACCGACATGGCCCTCCAGCGAGGTGCCGGTGCCGAACGGGATCACCGGCACGCGATGGCTCGAGCAGACCTCCAGGATCGCCGACACCTCCTCGGTGCTCTCGGCGAACGCCACCGCGTCGGGGGCCAGCGTGCTGTGGTAGCTCTCGTCGCGGCCGTGCTGGTTGCGCACCGGCTCGGCCACCGACAGGCGGTCGCCCAGGCGCTGGCGCAGGGCCGCGAGCGCGGCCTCCAGGGCCGACGGGTCCGGCCGCGCGATGGGGGGCGACTGCAGGTTCATGGCCTTGCTCCGGTCATGCGAAAAGAGACGCCGGACGATACGGCGCCTCCTTTCCGGATGCCATGCAATTCAACCCGATTCCGCGGCCGACGGCCGCCGGCGCCGCTCAGGCGGCGGGGCGGGCGTCGATGCCGTGGGTGCTGAGCATCTCGGTCAGTTCGCCGGACTCGAACATCTCGCGGACGATGTCGCAGCCGCCCACGAACTCGCCCTTCACGTAGAGCTGCGGGATCGTCGGCCAGGCCGAGTATTCCTTGATACCGTCGCGGATCGACGGGTCCTCGAGCACGTTGACGCCCTTGAACTTGACGCCGAGGTGGCTCAGCACCTGGACGACGACGGCCGAGAAGCCGCACTGCGGGAACACCGGGGTGCCCTTCATGAAGAGCACCACGTCATTGCTTCCGACCTCCTGGTCGATGCGCTGGCGCAGGGTGTCGTCGAGCATCCTCGCAATCCTCCTTGTCGGGGCGGTCCGCCGTTACTCCGGCGTCGCCGTCTGCAGTGCAAGGGCGTGGAGCTCGGTGCCCATCCGCCCCTGCAAGGCCTTGTACACCATCTGGTGCTGCTGAACTCGGTTCTTTCCGGAGAAGGCAGCGGACACGACATGGCAGGCATAGTGGTCGCCGTCACCCCGAAGATCCTCGATGGTGATCCGAGCGTCGGGCAGGGCGGCCTTAATGAGCCGCTCGATTTCGCCCGCGTCCATTGCCATGACGCTTCTCCTCTTTCCTTCTCAGGTGCCGCCGGCCATGTATTCCGGCAGCCACGCTTCATGCCGTCGGCGGAGCGTCTCCACCGATATGAGATCGCCGGCCTCGACTTTCAAATCGCCGCTGCCGGTGACGGTCCCCACGGCCGATGCCGGAACCGCCGCCGCGGCCGCGGCGGCGATCACGCCGTCCGGGTCGGCCGTCGCGACCACGTAGCGGCCCTGATCCTCGCCGAAACACCAGGCATGCGCCAGGGCCCCCGCCGGCAGCGCCATCTCGACGCCGAGGCCGCGGGCGGCCAGGGCCATCTCGGCGACTGCCACCAGCAGGCCGCCGTCGCTGACGTCGTGGCAGGCCGAGACCTTGCCGTCGCCGATCAGGCCGCGGACCAGGTCGCCGGTGCGCCGCTCGGCGGCGAGGTCGAGCGGCGGCGGGGCGCCTTCCTCGCGGCCGTCGATCTCCCGGAGATACAGCGACGCGCCGAGCCAGCCGTCGGTTCGCGCGGCCGGCTGGCCGATCGCCACCAGGGTCTCCCCGGTCGCCTTCAGTGCCGGGGTGCAGAGCTTGTGGACGTCGTCGATCAGCCCGACGCCGCCGATCACCGGGGTCGGCAGGATCGCCTGGCCCTCGGTCTCGTTGTAGAGCGACACGTTTCCGGACACGACCGGGTAGTCGAGCGCCCGGCAGGCCGCCCCCATGCCGGCGACCGCGCCGACGATCTGGCCCATGATCTCCGGCTTCTGCGGGTTGCCGAAGTTCAGGTTGTTGGTGACCGCCAGCGGCCGGGCGCCGACCGCGTTGAGGTTGCGCCAGGTCTCGACCACCGCCTGCGCGCCGCCGACCTCCGGGTCGGCCACGCAGTAGCGCGGCGTGCAGTCGACGGTCAGCGCCAGCGCCCGGTCGGTGTCCTGCACCCGGACCACGCCGGAATCGGCGCCCGGGCGGACCATGGTGTCGCCCATGACCAGGTGGTCGTACTGCTCCCAGATCCAGCGCCGGCTGGCCATGTCCGGGCAGGACAGCAGGCGGGCCAGCGCCTCGGTCACGCCGGCCGGGGCCGCGACGTCGGCGGCGGCGATCACCGGCCGCTTCGGTGTCGGGACGTGCGGTCGGTCGTATTCCGGCGCCTCGGTGACCAGCGGGCCGACCGGGATGTCGGCCTGCACGGCGCCGTCCTTCCTCAGAACGATGTGGCCGGTCTCGGTGACCTTGCCGATCACCGCGAAGTCCAGGTCCCACTTGTCGAACACCGCCCGGGCCTCGGCCTCGGACTCCGGTCGAATGATCATCAGCATCCGCTCCTGGCTCTCCGACAGCATGATCTCGTAGGCGGTCATGCCGGTCTCGCGCACCGGCACGGCGTCCAGGTCGAGTTCGATTCCCAGGCCGCCCTTGCCGGCCATCTCGACGCTGGATGAGGTGAGGCCGGCCGCGCCCATGTCCTGAATGGCGATGATGCAGTCCTTCTGCATCAGCTCCAGGCAGGCCTCGATCAGCAGCTTCTCGGTGAACGGGTCGCCGACCTGCACGGTCGGGCGCTTCTCCTCGGAGTCCTCGCTGAACTCGGCCGACGCCATGGTGGCGCCGTGGATGCCGTCGCGCCCGGTCTTGGCGCCGACATACACCACCGCGTTCCCGGGTCCGGCCGCGGCCGAGTAGAAGATCCGGTCGGTCTTCGCCAGCCCCACGGTCATGGCGTTGACCAGGATGTTGCCGTTGTAGGCCGGGTGGAAGTTGACCTCGCCGGCCACCGTCGGCACGCCGACGCAGTTGCCGTAGCCGCCGATCCCGGCGACCACGCCGTGGACCAGGTGGCGGGTCTTGGGATGGTCGGGGCTGCCGAAGCGCAGGGCGTTCAGGTTGGCGACCGGGCGCGCACCCATGGTGAAGACGTCGCGCAGGATGCCGCCGACGCCGGTCGCCGCCCCCTGGTAGGGCTCGATGAAGCTCGGGTGGTTGTGGCTCTCGATCTTGAAGATCGCCGCCAGGCCCTCGCCGATATCGATGACGCCGGCGTTCTCGCCGGGCCCCTGGATGACGTGCGGCGCCTCGGTCGGCAGGGTCTTCAGCCAGCGCTTCGACGACTTGTAGGAGCAGTGCTCCGACCACATCACCGAGAAGATGCCGAGCTCGGTGATGTTCGGTTCGCGCCCCATGATCTTCAGCAGGACGCCGTACTCGTCCTCAGACAGGCCGTGCTCGGCGACCACTGCCGGCGTGATCGCGACGTTCGGGATGGTCATGCGGAATCGGTCCTCTTACGCCAGGGCGCGGGCCAGGCCGTCGAACAGGCCGCGGCCGTCGGTGCCGCCGTGCAGCGGGTCGATCGCGTCCTCGGGATGCGGCATCAGGCCCAGCACCGTCTTGGTGTCGTTGAAGATGCCGGCGATGTTCCGGCGCGAGCCGTTCGGGTTGGCGGCGTCGCTCTCCGACCCGCCCTCGTCGACGTAGCGGAACGCGACCAGCCCGCGGTCCTCGAGCCGGTCCAGCGTGGCGTCGTCGGCGAAGAAGTTGCCGTCGTTGTGGGCGACCGGGACCGTGATGGTCTGGCCGTCGGCATAGCCGCTGGTGAACACCGACTGCGCGGTCTCGACCCGGAGATGCACGCTCCTGCACACGAACTTCAGGCCGGCGTTGCGCATCAGCGCGCCGGGCAGCAGTCCGGCCTCGGTCAGGGTCTGGAAGCCGTTGCACACCCCGAGGACGGCCACGCCCTTGTCGGCACGCTCCTTGACCGTGCGCATGACCGGCGAATGCGCGCCCATGGCGCCGGCCCGCAGGTAGTCGCCGTAGGAGAAGCCGCCGGGAACCACGATCAGGTCGACGTCCGGCAGCGCGGTGTCCTTGTGCCAGACCATCTGCGGGTCGCTGCCGAAGGAGCGCCTGAGGGCTATCGCCATGTCGCGTTCGCGGTTCGAACCGGGGAAGACGATGATGGCGGTTTTCATGGGCGCTCCGGGGGCGTCGCAAGGGGCGTCACAGTGCGCCGGAAACTAGGTCCGACGGGGCGTGGACGCAAGCGCACAACGCGCATGGCCGCTACCTGTCCCCGGCGGCGGCCCGCACCGGCTCGTCGGGGTCGGCGATTCGTTCCGGCGGCAGGCGAATCGTGATGGTCGTGCCCTCGCCGACGGCGCTCTCGAGCTGCAGGGTGCCGCCGTGGATCTCCACGAAGGCCTTGGTCAGGGGCAGGCCGAGCCCGACCCCTTCGTAGCGTCGCGTCAGGCGGTTGTCGGCCTGCTCGAACGGCCGCAGCACCTTGCCGTGGTCGGCCGGGTCGATGCCGATGCCGTCGTCCGAGACGCTGAACGCGACACCGTCGCCGTCGCGCCAAGCGGTCACGCGGATGTGGCCGTCCGGCTGGGTGAACTTGGCGGCGTTGGAGATCAGGTTGATGAGGATCTGGCGCATCAGCCGCGCATCGGCCTGCAGCGTCGGGAAGACGTCCGGGATCTCGATCTGGATGTCGGCGACCTGCTGGCCGCGCCGGGCCTTCACCATGGCCACCGCGGCCTGTGCCTCGGTGCGCAGGTCGACCCGGCCGAGCCGCAGCCGGATCTGGCCCATCTCGATCCGCGACAGGTCGAGCACGTCCTCGATCAGGCTCAGCAGGTGCTGGCCGCTGACCTGGATGTCCTGCGCATAGCCCTCGTAGTGCGGATCGCCGAGCGGGCCGAAGATCCGGTTCACCAGCAGGTCGGAGAACCCGATGATGGCGTTGAGCGGGGTCCGCAGCTCGTGGCTGACGGTGGCCAGGAACAGGCTCTTGGCCCGGTTGGCGACCTCGGCCTGGCGCAGCGCCTCCTGCAGCTCGCGGCGGGCCCGGGTCAGCTCCTGGCTGAACTCGGTCTCGTCGGACGAGGTGCCGCGATAGCCGGTGAACCGGCCGGAGTCGTCGAACACGGGAACGCCCGAGACCCGCCAGTGCCGCATCGTGCCATCCGGCGCCGGGACCTCGTAGCGGAAGTCGCGGAACGGCTCGCGGGCGTCGAGCAGGGCCTTGTGCTCCGCCAGTTCGAGGTCGTCCTCCGGGTCCAGGCCGACCACTTCCCACCGGGTCTTGCCGATCAGCTGGGAGACCGGCGGAAAGCGCCGCGCCAGCTTGGTGTCGACCACCATGGTGAAGCGCAGGTTGGCGTCCATTTCCCAGAACCGGTCGGAGCTGGCGTTCACGAAGTCGTGGAACCGCTGCTCGCTGTCGCGATAGGCCTGCTCGACCCGCTTCAGCTCGGTGACGTCCTGCGCGGTGGTGACCGTGCCGCCGTCGGGCAGGCGATGGTCGCGGATCAGCTGCCAGCGTTCGTCCAGGCCGCGGATGGTCAGGCTGCGGCCGCCGAGCCGGTGCAGCTCGGCGCGGCGGGCGATGTAGCCCTCGGGATCGGCGGTCGCTTCGGGGATCAGGCCGGCCGCCACACTGTTTCGGACACACTGCTCGAACGTCATACCGAGCCGCAGCGGCGATCCGACGGCCTCGTTGATCTGCCGGACCCGGGAGTTGAAGTAGATCAGGCGGTCGTCGGCGTCCCAGAGATGAAAGCCGTCCGTCGTGTAGTCGAGGGCCTGCAGCAGGGTGCCGAAGCTCAGGTCGTCCTTCACCAACTCGGTGCGGTCGCCGGATCGCTGGCGGTATGTCGAGACGAAGCCGCCCGACGGCAGCGGTCGCCGGACGATCTCGACCTGCATCCCGTTCGGCCGGCTGTGCTCGATCCTCTGCGGAACCGCGTGGCGCGCCCGTGCCACCCAGTCCCTGGCGAGGGTCTCGGGATCGCCTGCGCCGTACTCGCCGAGTTCGGCGTCGTAGCGCGCGAAGGTCTCGATGCTTGCCCCCGGTGCCACGACCTCGGGCGGATAGTCGAAGATCTCGACGAACCGGGCGTTGCAGTAGACCAGGACCAGATTGGCGTCATACACCGCGATGCCGAGGTCGGTATGGTCGAGGGCTTCGACCAGCACTCGGATATCCGGCGGTGGCGTCATCGGGTCGGGCAAATCCTCTCTCCGAATGGCATGTCCCTACCGTACACTACTGTACCGCAGGGCGGCGGGAATCCAAGCCGGGCCGGCCTTGACGCAGCAAGTACAGATTGCCGATGCTCGGCGGGATGCAAACCGGTGGGAGACGGCCGTTGCGCACGCCCGGGCTTCCGCTCATGCGGTTCCTTGTCGGCCACCTGCTGGTCGGGACGCTGGCGTCCGCCGTGGTGGTGGCCGCGCTGTTCTGGACCGACCCGTTCAGCCTGACGACCCTGGCCTACCGCGATTCCGGGGGCGGCGTCGCGATCGCCCTTCTGGCGTTCGGCGTCTGGGTGACCTTCGGCAGCCTGGCCCTGGGAGCCGGCATCATGGGACTTGGACGGGACCGGCGTGGCGGCGGTGGCCCGGCGCCTCGGCCCTGACCGGCCGGTCAGGCCTCGACCCGGATCGCGTAGTTCTCGATCACGGTGTTGGCCAGCAGCTTCTCGCACATCGACTTGACGGTCGCCTGCGCCTTGGCGGCGTCGGTCTCGTCCAGGTCGATCTCGATGACCTTGCCCTGACGGACCTCGCCGACGCCCGAGAAGCCCAGGGTATCGAGCGCGTGCCCGATCGCCTTGCCCTGGGGGTCGAGAACACCGGGCTTCAGGGTGACGTGAACAATCGCCTTCATCGGTCCTCCGCCTTCACTCCGCGACGCCTGCGCCGCGCCTACTGCATCGCCTGCGGACCCTTGAGGTCCATCGGGCCGGCCTCCGGCAGCACGCCGAGCCGGCGCGCGATCTCCTGGTAGGCCTCTTCGACCGCGCCGAGGTCCTTGCGGAACCGGTCCTTGTCCATCTTCTCGTTGGTCCGGATGTCCCAGAGCCGGCAGTTGTCGGGGCTGATCTCGTCCGCCACCACGATCTGGATCTCGTCGTGCTCGTTGTAGAGCCGGCCGAACTCCAGCTTGAAATCGACCAGCCGCACGCCGACGCCCAGGAACAGACCGTTGAGGAAGTCGTTCACGCGGAGCGCCAGGGACACCATGTCGTCCAGGTCCTGGGTGGCGGCCCAGCCGAACGCGGTGATGTGCTCCTCGGTGACCATCGGGCTGCCGAGCTCGTCCGACTTGTAGTAGTACTCGATGATCGAGCGCGGCAGGACGGTGCCCTCCTCGATCCCGAAGCGCTCGGCCAGCGATCCCGCGGCGACGTTGCGGACGACGATCTCGATCGGGATGATCTCGACCTCGCGCACCAGCTGCTCGCGCATGTTCAACCGGCGCATGAAATGCGTCGGGACGCCGATCTCCGACAACCGGGTCATCAGGAACTCGCTGATCCGGTTGTTCAGCACGCCCTTGCCGGTGATGATGCCCTTCTTCTGGTTGTTGAAGGCGGTGGCATCGTCCTTGAAATACTGGATGAGCGTGCCGGGCTCGGGTCCTTCGTACAGGACTTTCGCCTTGCCCTCGTAGAGCTTGCGGCGTCTGGCCATGGGGCGGTCTCCGGGGTCACGCGACTGGCGCGCGGGCAGGCGTCGAGTTGTATGGATCGGCTCCCGCGGCGCGCCCGCGTCACCGAGCCGGTCTATAGCAGCACGGTCGCGTAAACTCAATCGGCGGGCTCGGCGGTCCGGACCGGCGGCCCTACGTCGATCCGGACGAACGGCGTGCGGTCCGGGCGACCATGCGCGAACCGGAACACCGGCCGGCCGTCGCCGGGAGCCGGCAGCGCGATCATCGCGGCGCTGCCGGTGCCGAATTCGCCGGGGCCGGTGATGGTCATGGCGCCGCCGGGGCCGGCATCCGGGGCATGGTCCGTGGCGCCCAGCAGCATTTCCCAGGCTGTCCAGTTGTCGGCTGCCGGGTCCGGGGCCGGCGCGGCGCGGAACCGGTCCAAGTAGCGCGCGGTGCGGGCGGATCCGGTGCGGTCGTTCAGGTCGTGCGCCGTCAGCATCGAGATGCCGGCCGGAACCGGCAGGGCATCGATCCCGGCGCCGCCGTCGGGGTGGGAGGGGCCGCGATGCGCCAGCCAGAACGCGTCGCGGCTGTCGGCGATCAGCATGTTGAACGGACGGTAGCTGTCCGGTTCCAGCGCCTGCAGGGCCCGTGCGGCGTCGGCCGCGTCGGCGTGGTCGAGCGCATCCAGCACCAGCTCGCCGCGGGAGCGCTTGCCGGGGGCCGGCCCGAGCGTGCCGTGCCGGTTCAGGATGCAGGCGACGACCCCGTGGTCATTGATTCCGAGCCAGCTGCCGCCGGCCTGCTCGTCGAGCCCGGCGATTACCTCCGGGCGATCGGGCCAGTGGCGGGCCGGCGCGCGCCATGGCCGGCCGGCCATTTCGTCGCGGTTGGCGGCCATTATCAGTGGCCAGGCGCCGCCCGGGCGGCGCAGTATGACAACGGTGCACATGACGGGCCGAAACTGACGGTATCCGCCATGTTCCGCAAGGCTGAGATCGGCCGTTCACTTCCCCGGACGTGCGGTGTATGGTCCGGCCGCTTTCAGCCGACAGGCATCTAGGAGGGCCGGAATGAGTGGGTTCCAGGACCGCGAGCGCGCCGAAGAGTCGCGTTTCGCACATGACGCCGAACTGACCTTCAAGGCGACGGTCCGGCGCGATCGCCGGATCGGCCTTTGGATCGCCGCCGAGTTCCTGGGACTCGAGGGTGAGGCCGCCGCCAACTTCGCGAGCGAAGTGGTGGCGTCCGACTTCGAGAAGCCGGGCGACGACGACGTGGTGGCCTTCGTCCTCAAGCGGGTCGCCGATGCCGGCGGCGAGTTGACCGAGGCCCGGCTGCGTCATCGCATGGACGAGACGCTGCGCGAGACCCTGGCCGAGTTGAAGGCCGGTTCTTGACCGGCTGCCGGACGGCGGCGCTGCGATGACGGATGCCGCGACCGGCGGGGCCGTCCGTGTCCCGGCGCTCGCGCCGGGCGACCGGGCACCCAATCTGACGCTGCCGGACCTGGGCGGCCGCACCCGCAAGCTGTACCTCGAGGTCACCGGCGGACCGGTCGTGGTCGTCACCGTTCCGGATCCGCTGAGCGGGCCGGGCCGGGTGGCGCTCGACGGCCTGGCCCGACGCGCCGGACAGTTCCGCCAGGCGGGCGCCCACTGCTTCGTGCTGACCCGGCGGCCGCCGGCGGACCCTGATGTGCTGGGCGCCCTGGTGTGGATCGACCCCTACGGCGATGCGATGGCGCTGTTCCGGCCTTCGCGGGAGGACGGCGAGCCGTCGATCGCGTCGGCGGCGGTTCTGGACGCCAACCAGCGGCTGGTGGCGATCTTCCCGGCGGAATCCTATGGCGACCCGGTCGCCGAGGCGGCCCGACTCGCCGAGACGCTCGCCGCCGCGATGACGGCGGGGGCGCACGATCTCGATCGTCCGGCTCCGGTGCTGGTCCTGCCGCGCTTATTGCCGTCGGGGCTGTGCGACCGGCTCGCGGCCCGCGGGGCCGGCCAGCCGGTCCAGGACCCGGACACGGTGCGGGACGTCGCGCAGCGGCTGGGCGCCCGGCTGGGCAACGAGATCCGGCGTGTCTTCCAGTTCCGGCCCGTCCTGCGGTTCGATCCGTTCCGGATCGTCGATGCGGCGACGACCGCCGCGGCGCGTGGCGCGACCGAGGAGCAGCCCCGCCGGCGCTTCGTCGTCCTGGTCGGGCTCGGGGCCGGCAATCCCGGCGTCGCGTTCCCGGAGTTCGGGCCGCATGTCTACCGGCTGGAGAAGGGCGCGGCGGCCGCGTTCTCCTGCGAGTTGCTGTACCGGCCGGACGCCGGGTCGGGGACCGCGGCGCCGGTGCTGGCGACCGCCCTGGCCGAGCCGCAGTCGCAGGCCTGAGAGGGTCGATCAGGCCCGGCCGAACACCCGGCGGAAGATGGTGTCGACGTGCTTGGTGTGATAGCCGAGGTCGAACAGCGCATCCAGCTCGGCCGCGGACATCGCTTGCGACACTTCCTTATCCTCGCCCAGCAAGGTCCTGAAATCCTTGCCTTCAAGCCAGACCGGCATGGCGCAACGCTGGACCAGACGGTAGGCGTCTTCGCGACTAACCCCCTTCTGGGTTAGCGCCAGCATGACCCGCTGGCTGTGGATCAGGCCGCCCAGCTTGTCCAGGTTGGCCTGCATGGTCTCCGGGTAGACGATCAGCTTGTCGACCACGCCGGTCAGGCGGGCCAGCGCGAAGTCCAGGGTGACGGTCGCGTCCGGGCCGATCATGCGCTCGACCGAGGAATGGCTGATGTCGCGCTCGTGCCACAGGGCCACGTTCTCCATCGCCGGCACCACCGTCATGCGCACCAGCCGGGCCAGCCCGGTCAGGTTCTCGGTCAGCACCGGGTTGCGCTTGTGCGGCATCGCCGACGAGCCCTTCTGCTTCTCGCTGAAGAACTCCTCGGCCTCGCGCACCTCGGTGCGCTGCAGGTGGCGGATCTCGGTGGCCAGCCGCTCGACCGACGAGGCGACCACGCCCAGCACCGCGAAGAACATGGCGTGGCGGTCGCGCGGGATCACCTGGGTCGACACCGGCTCCGGCTCCAGGCCGAGGGCGGCGGCGACATGCTCCTCGACCCGCGGGTCGATGTTGGCGAAGGTGCCGACCGCGCCCGAGATCGCGCAGGTGGCGATCTCCCTGCGGGCCAGCTGCAGCCGCTCGCGGGCGCGCTGGAACTCGGCGTGGTAGCCGGCCAGCTTCAGCCCGAAGGTCACCGGCTCGGCGTGGATGCCATGGCTGCGGCCGACGGTCGGCGCGTCCTTGTACTCGAAGGCCCGGCGCTCGAGCGCCGCCAGCAGGCCGTCGACGTCGTCGATCAGGATGTCGGCGGCGCGCACCAGCTGCACCGCGAGGCAGGTGTCCAGCACGTCCGACGAGGTCATGCCCTGGTGCACGAACCGCGCCTCCGGCCCGACATGCTCGGCCAGGTTGGTCAGGAACGCGATGACGTCGTGCTTGACCTCGGCCTCGATGGCGTCGATCCGCTCGACCTCGAAGGCGCCGCGCTCCCAGACCGCCTTGGCGGCCTCCTTCGGGATCACCCCGAGCTCGGCCTGGGCGTCGCAGGCATGCGCCTCGATCTCGAACCAGATCCGGAACTTGGCTTCGGGCGCCCAGATGGCGGCCATCTTCTCGCGGGAATAGCGCGGGATCATGCGGGCGGCACTCCGTCGTCGGTCGGTGCCCGGCTAATAGCACCGGGGTCCGGGGCTGTCACCCGATCCGGGCGCAGACGAGCCATGACGCCGTCGGCGAGATCGGCTGTCGGTCGGGCACTGTCCAGCCGCATTACCGGGCAGGGGAGCATGGACAGCCAGCACTCGTGCTTGGCTCGCGACCGGCCCTCTGGCGGCGCTGTATCGTAGCTGGCCGCCCAGTCGAGGAAGGTCCGGGACGCCGCGTGCAGGTCGCCGCCGGCCGAGACCGCGTCGGCACCGTAGCGCAGGGCCTCGCGCCGTCGCAGACGGTCGACCCGGACGGCGGTGTCGGCGTGCAGGAACACCACCAGGTCGAAGCATGGGATCAGCGGGTCGCCCCAGCCGACCAGCGAGCCGCTGAGCACCCAGCCGGCGCGCGGCACAAACAGCCGGCGCATCAGTGCAAGGCGCTCGGCCGCGTCACGCTTGGCGGTGTAGGGCGGGTCGGTCGGTTCCCAGAAATAGTCGTCGGAATCGTGGTGCGGGACCGCCAGCAGCGTAGCCAGCGCCCGGCCGAGCGTGGTGGTGCCGGAACCGGAGGCGCCGGTGATGTGGATGCGGCAGCTGGCCATGGTCGGCTCCCCGATGGAAACGGCGGAGAATGCCGTGCGCGAGGCCGGATTGTCACCGGGACATGTCCGGAATTGATCGGCCGGCTGCGGCGCCCCAGATAGGGCGGGCCGGCAGCGCCGCCGGCCGCCGGGAGCGTCGGAATCGTGCAGACCATGTGGCCGCTGTTCGCGTCGATCGTCACCTTCGCGGTGTCGATGTCGATCTCGCCCGGACCGAACAACCTGATGGTGACCGCGTCCGGCGCCAATTTCGGCTTCCGACGGACCATCCCGCACATGCTGGGGATCAGCTTCGGCTTCCCGGTCATGCTGCTGGCGATCGGGCTCGGGCTCGGCCAGGCGCTGGCCGCCTGGCCGCAGGTCCACGCGGTGCTGCGCTACGTCGCCGCCGCCTACCTGCTGTATCTCGCCTGGCGGATCGCCACCGCCGGCGGGCCGGGCGAGGCGGTCGCGCGCGGCCGGCCCTTCACCTTCCTGCAGGCGGCCGCATTCCAGTGGGTCAACCCCAAGGCCTGGGTGATCGCGCTCAGCGCGGTCGCGACCTACACCGCGCCGGACGGCAGCGCGCTGGCCCAGATCCTGCTGATCGGCGCGGTGTTCGTGGTGGCGGCCTTCCTGTCGCTCGCGGTCTGGGCCGCCTTCGGCACGCTGATCGCCGGGGTGCTGCGGTCGCCGCGGGCGCTCCGGGCGTTCAACCTCTGCATGGCCGGCCTGCTGGTGCTGTCGCTGGTGCCGGTCTTCATGTGAGGCGGATCCGGCGGTTGTGCCGGCCGCCCGGCGCCGCCATCTTGCACCGCAGGACGCGCGCGCCGGGAGAGACGCCATGAAGGTCAACGGAACCCACTACCGCCCGATCTGGCAGGCCGCCGACGGTTCGGCGGTCGAGATCATCGACCAGACCCGTCTGCCGCATGAATTCGTGGTCGCGCGGCTGGCCTCGATGGCCGACGCCGCCCACGCCATCAAGGCGATGCTGGTGCGCGGCGCGCCGCTGATCGGCGCCACCGCCGCCTGGGGCCTGTGGCTGGCGATGCGCGAGGATTCGAGCGATTCCGGCCTGGCCTCGGCCTATGACGCCCTGATGCGGACCCGGCCGACCGCGGTCAACCTGCGCTGGGCGCTCGACGCCGGCCGCGCCAAGCTGGCGCCGCTGGCAGCCGGCGACCGCGTCGCGGCTGCCGCCGCCTTCGCCGCCCATGTCTGCGACGAGGATGCCGGGCTGAATCACGCGATCGGCCGGCATGGACTGGAGATCATCCGGGCGATCGCCGCCCGGAAGCCCGGGCAGACCGTCAACGTGCTGACCCACTGCAACGCCGGCTGGCTTGCCACCGTCGACTGGGGCACCGCCACCTCGCCGATCTACCAGGCCCATGACGAGGGCATCCCGATCCATGTCTGGGTCGACGAGACCCGGCCGCGCAACCAGGGCGCCTTTCTGACCGCCTGGGAACTCGGCAATCACGGGGTCGACCACACGGTGATCGTCGACAACGCCGGCGGCCACCTGATGCAGCGCGGCCGGGTGGATCTCTGCATCACCGGGACCGACCGGACCAGCGCCAACGGCGATGTCGCCAACAAGATCGGCACCTACCTGAAGGCGCTGGCCGCTTACGACAACGGCGTGCCGTTCTACGTGGCGCTGCCGAGCCCGACCATCGACTGGACCCTGCACGACGGCTTCGCGATCCCGATCGAGGAGCGGGCGGGCGACGAGGTCACCCGGATTCCCGGCCGCCTCGACGACGGCTCGATCGGCGCCGTGACCATCACGCCGGAGGGCAGCAGGGCGGCGAACCCGGCCTTCGACGTCACCCCGGCGCGGCTGGTGACCGGCCTGATCACCGAGCGCGGCGTGGCCCCGGCGACGGCCGAGGGGCTGCTGGGGTTGTTCCCGGAGCGGCGGGCGGCGGGGTAGGATCGGGCCAGCCGGCCCGGATCGCGTTCTTCCCGCCGAAACATTCCCGGGAGCGGGCCTGACCCATGGATCCACTGACGCAGGGCGTGCTCGGCGCGGCGCTGCCGCAGGCGACACGGCGAACGGCCGGGGTCGGGCTGGCGGGCGGCCTCGGCTTCCTGTCGGGCATGGCGGCCGATCTCGACGTGCTGATCCGCTCCGGGTCCGACCCGCTGCTGTTTCTCGACTACCACCGCCACTTCACCCATTCCCTGGTCTTCATCCCGGTCGGTGGGCTCTTGTGTGCGCTGGCGCTGCACTTCCTGCTGGGACGACGCTGGCGACTGCCGTTCGCGCGGACCCTGCTGTTCTGCACGCTCGGCTATGCGACCCACGCCGTGCTCGATGCCTGCACGTCCTACGGCACGATGCTGCTCTGGCCGTTCAGCGACGAGCGCTACGCGCTGAGCATCGTCTCGGTCGTCGATCCGCTGTTCACGGTGCCGGTCGCGGTCCTGGTCGCGCTGGCGGGGCTGCGCCGCCGGCCGGTGCTGGCGCGCCTGGCCCTGGCCTGGGCCGGTCTCTACCTGACCCTCGGCGCCGTGCAGCATCAGGCGGCGCGGGCCATGGCGGCGGAGATCGCTGCCGAACGGGGGCACGAGCCGATCCGGATCGAGGTGAAGCCGACATTCGGGAACATCGTTCTGTGGAGGACCATCTACGAGACGGCGGACCGGTTCCATGTCGACGGGGTCCGGCCGGGCATCCTGCGGCGCGTGTTCCCTGGTACCTCGGTCGCCCGGCTCGACGGCGCCCGGGACTTCCCGTGGCTCGACCCGGCCACGCAGCAGGCCCGTGACGTCGAGCGGTTCCGGCGGTTCAGCGACGGCTTCGTGGCGCGCGACCCGGACCATCCCGCCCGGATCGTCGATGTCCGCTACGCTTTCCTGCCGACCAGCGTGCGCGGCCTCTGGTCGATCGAGCTGTCGCCGGGCGCGCCCCTGGACGCGCATGTGCGCTACCGGACGCACCGCGAGCAGGCGCGGGCAGGCTTCGGCGAGCTCTGGACCATGATCGCCGGCGGCTGAAGCAACCCGGTTCCCCGACGGTCGCCGGTACAAGCCGCCGGCGGCACGACGAAGGGCCCCCTTCACCTTGCCGCGAACTTGTTCCAGGATCGCCGCACGCAGTACCGACGAGGATCGCCGCCCATGATGCCCGCCAAGGAACGCGCCCTGCGCCAGGAGGTGATCGACACCTGCCTGAAGATGAACGCGCTCGGCATCAACCAGGGCACCTCGGGCAATGCCAGCGTGCGGCTGGCGGACGACCCGGCGGCCGGGTTCTACATCACCCCGTCGGCGATCCCCTACGAGGAGATCCGGCCCGAGGACGTGGTGCGCATGGAACTGGACGGATCGCACAGCGAAAACCGGCGGCCGTCGAGCGAGTGGCGGTTCCACCTGGACATCATGCGGCACCGGCCGGACTGCGGCGCCATCGTCCACACCCACGGCATGTTCGCCACCACGCTGGCCTGCCTGCGCATGGAGATCCCGGCCTTCCACTACATGATCGCCCAGGCCGGCGGGCCGACCATCCGCTGCTCGGACTACGCCACCTTCGGGACCCAGGAACTGTCGGACACCGCGCTGCAGGCGCTCGAGGGCCGCAGGGCCTGCCTGCTGGCCAACCACGGCATGATCGCCATCGGGCCGACCCTGAAGAAGGCGCTGGCGCTGGCGCTGGAGGTCGAGACCCTGGCGGCGATGTACTGGCGCACCCTGCAGGTCGGCAAGCCGGTGATCCTGCCGGACGACGAGATCGAGCGGGTCGGCATCAAATTCGGGACCATGGGCTACGGCACGGTCGACAAGGTCGAAGCCAAGCCGAAGAAGCGGAAGGGCAGGGCGGCATGAGCACGGCACTCGTCAACACCTCGCTGGACGCCGCTTACGCCGAGGCGGCCGAGCGTTTCGTCGCCGCCAACCCGAACAGCCGGGAGATCCAGGCGCAGGCCGAGAAGGCGATGCCCGGCGGCAACACCCGCACGGTGCTGCACTACCATCCGTTCCCGCTGCGCTTCGCGCGCGGCGAGGGCTGCCGGCTGTGGGACGCCGACGGCCACGAGTATGTCGACTTCCTCGGCGAATACACCGCCGGGCTGTACGGCCATTCCGAGCCGGTGATCCGCGACGCCATCAGGCAGGCGGCCGACGACGGCTGGGTGCTGGGCGGGCCGAACCTGCTGGAGGCGCGGCTGGCGCAGACCATCGTGGACCGGTTCCCGGCGCTGCAGCGGGTGCGCTTCACCAACTCCGGCACCGAGGCCAACCTGATGGCGATCGCCGCCGCCCGGGCCTTCACCGGCCGCGACCGGGTGATGGTGTTCAAGGGCGCCTATCACGGCGGCGTGCTGTATTTCGGCGGCTCGCCGCTGAACGTGCCGTTCGACTACGTGATGGGCGACTACAACGACCCGGAGGGGGCGGCCGCGCTGATCCGCGAGCAGGGCGACCGGCTGGCCTGCGTGCTGGTCGAGCCGATGTCGGGCTCCGGCGGCTGCATCCCGGGTGGCGTCGAGTTCCTGGAGAGCCTGCGCGCCGCCACCGACGAGACCGGCGCCCTGCTGATCTTCGACGAGGTCATGACCTCGCGGCTGTCGGGCGAGGGGCTGCACGGCCTGCTGGGCATCACCCCGGACCTGATCACGCTCGGCAAGTATCTCGGGGGCGGCCTCAGCTTCGGGGCGTTCGGCGGGCGGGCCGACATTCTCGACCGCTTCGACCCGCGCCGGCCGGACGGCTGGCCGCATGCCGGCACCTTCAACAACAACGTGTTCACCATGTCGGCCGGGCTGGCCGGGCTGACCCATGTCTACACGCCCGAGCGGGCGGTCATGCTGAATGCCGCCGGCGACAGCCTGCGCGGCCGGTTGAACGACGCGATCGTCCGGCGCGGCCTGCCGATGGTCGTGACCGGGCGCGGCTCGATGATGGCGGTGCATCCCGGCACGACCGCCCCGCTGTCGCCGCCGGAGGCCGGCCGGCGCCCGCGCAGGCTGGTCGACCTGATGCACCTCGACCTGATCGCCGGTGGGATCTACACCGCGCGCCGCGGCATGGCGGTCCTGTCGCTACCGATGGGGGCGCCGGAGTTCGAGCGTTTTGCGGCCGGCTTCGAGGAGTTCCTGGACGCCCGCCGCGCGGTCATCGAGGAAGCCGGGAGTAGCGTGGGATGAGCCTGCTGCACCGCCTGCTGCTGGAGGCCGGGCGCCGCGCCGCCCAGAACCCGGATGTCCGGCGGACCGCCGCCCGGGTCGCCGGCGAGGTCTACGGCAAGGTGGCGCCGAAGGTCGAGAATGCCGGAAGGCACGTGCTGGAAAGCGCCCGAGAGACCGCGGCGGAGGGCCGGTTGACCGACGATCCGGTCGGCTTCGCGCGGCGGTTCCGCGACCGGCTGCTGCCGCCCGACGACGACCGGCGCTAGGGTTCAGCGCCTCGCTACGGCCGGCCAAGTGCTCCGGTAGTCCATGCGAGATCAAAGGGCCGAGCCCGACGGTCGGCCGCCTTTCGCGTAGGTTTCGGCCGCTGCGAGCGCGCCCGGAATCGCGTTCAGGCGCGCTGGCGGGGATTCGCTGCCGGCGCGGTCGGCCCAACGTAGATGTTCTGCTGCGGAGTGCGGAACTCGGCCGGACTTGCGTCGGTCCGCCGCAAGGCCACCATACAGCAGTCGAGGACGCAGGTTGGAGGCTTCCCCGGAGGGGCATTCTTCATGTGCTTTGCGGTATTCCGGAGGAAGTTCATCGACACGTACATCCACAGAATCCAAAGTTGTCCCTCGAAGGGCTTGACCGGCATCGTGTCGAAGTCGACCTGACAGGAGCCTTCGTCGTCGAGCCCGTAGGTTCGCCCCACGACGTCGTCGACGTAGCGGAAGTCGGCGATCTCCATGTTGTTCGCCGCCGCCAGGTCGGTGAACAGAGTGGGGTGAATGTTGTAGAAGCCGTGATTGATGTGCCCGAATGTCGGTAGATAGAACAGCGCCACGCCGCCCACCGCCAGGTTGCGGTACTGTGTCTCGAAAACCGTCGAAACGTTGAAGATGTGCTCGCCGGTGCCGAAATTCGTGACAGCCTGAAATCGGCGGCCGACGTCCAGGGGATAGTTGAGGTCGTGGTTGACGTCGGCGCGACTGTCGCCCAGGTCGACCGAGACATACTCGGTGAGCCCAAGAGACCGGTAAATTTCTGCCTGTGGTCGTTCGGCAAACTGCGGCAGGTCCGATGGAATGTCGCCGTACATTCGCTGGAAGGCGCTCGCGCCTTCATCCGGCCCGAGCCGGCGGTTCAGGAAGGACGTGACCACGGGGCGCGCAGCCGTGACGTCTTGCGGGCCGAGTTCAAGAACAGCGCCGGGCGGAATGATCGATCGCTCGGCCAGATGGTCGAGCCAAGCCAGGGTGATTGCGCCCAATGCCACCAGCAAACCTCTTCGGAGAGAACTGCCACGCCGACGCATCGAAGGGATGCATGGTCGAAACGATATCCGAGTCGCGCTTCAGTTTCGAGAAGTTGCGGGACGGTGGCGGTCGGCTAAGTCGCATTCTAGCTCGAGAGTCTTCGGAAGAAGAGTGTTTTTGATAGTTGACCTTCCAGTCTAAATGTAACTCGCGCAACACGCCTTTATATGAGAGGGTTTGCGCCTGATTGACGGGATCGATCCATGGAAGGCATTCCCGGCGTTCCGGCGCCCAGACCGAACTCCAAGGTCGCCGGCCCCCACAAGGTGCAGATCGGCGGTGCCGGGCCCGGCCTGCGGGCTGATCCGGTGAACCAGCCGCTGGTCAAGCTCGCGACCCCCTCGGAAGTCTCGAAGATGAACCCGTCCGAGCGCGCGGAGTACATCCGCAACGTCGGCCAGCAGGCCACGGCACGGGCGGTGGCGAAGGTGATCGACATCCTCGCATAGCGCGATCTGGACAATTTTATTTAAAATACAATATAAATGTGCTGCACTGCTCTCCCGGACGTTGCCCGCCAATGCGTCCGGCCTTGATCGAGGAGCAAGACGATGGCGATCGGTCCGACCGGAGCCGCCCCACTCCCCCCGGTCCCGCAGGGACAGGGCGGGTCGCTGGCGCCGTCGCGCCTGGCCCGCGGCCTGCAGGAGGCGTTCGGCTTCCGCAGCCGGGACGCGCAGCCGCGCGCCGGCGAGCCGGCGGTCGCCGAGCCGCTGGACGATACCGATCGCCGGCAGCTCAACCTGGAGCAGGCGGCCGAGCAGATCCGCCAGCTCAACCCGAACGCCCCGCGCGGCTCGATCGTCGACATCGTCGCCTGACCGCCCGTCGAGCCGGTCGCCCGGCCGCGTTTGGCCCAACCCTGGGCTGCGTCCGCGAACCTTGACCCCGCCGTTCGGCCCTGCCTAGCCTCGCCATCCCTTCAGCATGGCGACTTCCCCGTGATCCAGGCAGCCCACTCCCCCACCGCACCCGCCGTGCCGCGTGCCGCCCTGCTCGGCTTCGGCTGGCTGCTGTGCGCGGTGTTCTTCCTGTACGCCTTCGTGCAGCGGGTCGCCCCCTCGGTCATGGTCGACGACCTGATGCGCGACTTCGCGGTCGGCGGCGCGGTGCTGGGCAACCTCTCGGCCTACTACTACTACGCCTATGCCGGCTCGCAGATCCCGGTCGGCGTGCTGATGGACCGGTTCGGGCCGCGCCGGCTGGTGACGGCGGCGGCGGCGCTGGCCGGTGCCGGATCCCTGGTGTTCGCCATGGCCGACGGGCTGTGGCTGGCCTCGGTCGGCCGGCTGATGATCGGCTTCGGCTGCGCCTTCAGCTTCGTCGGGGCGCTGAACTATGCCGGCCTGTGGTTCCCGCCCAACAAGTTCGCGACCCTGGGCGGCTGGGCGCAGATGCTGGGCGTGGTCGGCGGCATCCTGGGCCAGGCGCCGCTCGGCTACCTGGTGGAGAGTGTCGGCTGGCGCACCGCCGTCGGCGGCCTGGCGGTGTTCGGCCTGGCGCTGGCCCTCGCGACCGGCCTGGTGCTGCGCGACCGGCCGAAGCCGGCGCCGACCGCCACGACCGTCCGTCACGGCCTGCTGGCCGGGCTGAAGCGGGCGGCTGCGACCGGCCAGGTCTGGCTGGCCGCCGGCTTCGGCATGGCGATGACCGGCAGCATGCTGGCGTTCGGCGGCCTGTGGGGCGTGCCCTATGTGGAGAAGGTCCACGGCCTGCCGAAGGCCGAGGCGGCGGCACTGGTGTCGATCCTGTTCGTCGGCTGGGGCATCGGCGCGCCGCTCTGGGGCTTCCTGTCCGACCGCTGGAGCCGGCGCCGGCCGTTCATGGTGTTCGGCGGCCTGCTGGCGACCGCCGGGATCACCGCCGCGGTCTACCTGCCGGGCCTGACCACGACGACGCTGGCGGCGGTGCTGTTCGCCCAGGGGCTCGGTTCGTCGGCGATGGTGCTGTGCTTCGCGGTGGCGCGCGAGAACACGCCGGGCTGGTCGGCCGGGGTGACGCTGGGCATCGTCAACGGCTTCGTGGTCGGCTCCGGCGCGGTGCTGCAGCCGCTGGTCGGCTGGCTGCTGGACCTGGGCTGGGACGGCACCCTGGTGGCCGGCGCCCGGATCTACAGCCTTCCGGCCTACGAGGGCGCCTTCCTGATCCTGCCGGTCACCTGCGCCTGGGGCGTGCTGATCACCCTGTTCATCCGTGAGACTGGCGCCCGGCCGTTCGAGGAGCAGCCGCTCTAGCGGCCCGCCGGGTTCACAGCCGGACCTTGGCGTTGTCGCCCAGGTCCGGCCGGCTGCCGGTGGCGGCGGCCGCCGCCATCTTCACGTACGCCATCACGCTGCCGGGGCCGTCCCAGTACTGCGCGTCCTTCGGCTGGATCTTCAGGACCCGGATCGCAGGATCCTGCGGGTCGTCCCACCAGGCCTTGGCGGGCGTCGACCACAGCTCGCGGATCTTGTCGCGATCGTTGCTGACCTCGGCGATGCCGGTCACCGACACGAAGCTCTGCCCGCCGATGTCGGCGAAGGCGAGGCCGACATGCGGGTCGTCGCGGATTTCCTCGTCCTTGTGGCCGGCGGCGTCGGTCAGGAAGTAGACGGCCTTCTCGTCCCGGGCGACATGGGCGGCCATCGGGCGGGAGCGGATGTCCTCTCCGTCCCGGCTGGCGAGCATGCAGAGGCCGATCTTCTCCATCAGCTTCCAGGCGCGTTCGACATCATTCGACATGGAAGAACTCCGGTATCCGGTGGTGTCGTTCCTCCGGGAAACGCCGTGGTGCCCGCAATGTTCCTGACGGCCGACAAATGTCACAGCAGCCCCGCCGCCCTGAAACTGGTGTGCCCGCCGCGCGCGACGATCAGGTGGTCGTGCAGCACCAGGCCGAGAGCCGCCGCCGCCTCGGCGAGCTGGCGGGTCATGGCGATGTCGGCCTGCGACGGGGTCGGGTCGCCGGACGGGTGGTTGTGCACCACGATCAGCGCCGAGGCGCCCAGCTCGAGCGCCCGCTTGACCACCTCGCGCGGGTATAGCGGGGTGTGGTCGACGGTGCCGCGGCCCTGGCGCTCGTCGGCGACCAGGCGGTTCTTGCGGTCGAGATACAGCACCCGCACCTCCTCGACCGCCAGGCCGGCCATGGCGACCCGGCAGTAGTCCAGCAGCTGGCTCCAGCTCGACAGCAGCGGCCGGTCGCGCAACGGCTCGCCGAGCAGCCGGGTGGCGGCGGCCTGGGCGGTCTTCAGCGCGACGATCGAGGCCTCGCCCATGCCGTCGATCCCGGCCAGCGCGTCGACCGGGGCGCCGACGGCGGCGGCGAACGACCCGAAGCGCGCGATCAGCCGCTTCGCCAGCGGCTTCACGTCGCCGCGCGGGCGGGCCTGGAACAGCATGAGCTCCAGCAGCTCGTAGTCGGCCAGGGCCTCGGCGCCGGCCGTCAGGAAGCGCCGGCGCAGCCGGGCCCGGTGTCCGCTGCGGTCGTCGTCTGGGGGGTCCGCCATGGCTCGCCGGTCCGCGGGTTGCGCGGCGGCTATGGCAGGGACGGGGGGAGTTTCGGGGAGGCGGTGACGCGCCGCCGCCTCGGGCGCGGCGGCGCGTCGACCGGCCGGCGTCAGGTCTTGGGCGTGCGGTACGGCTTGTGGCAGGCGCCGCAGGTGCCGCCGAGGGCCTTCAAGGCTTCGCCGGTGGCGGCGGCGTCGCCGGTCTTCGCCACCATCGCGAGCTTGTCGGCAGCGGCCCCGGAGTTCGCCGCGGCTTCCTTGAACTTGTCCCACTCGGTCCAGATTTCCGGCTTGGCGTAGGTCTCGCCTGTGTCCGAGGTCTTCGCGAACAGATCCGGGACGGATTTCATGGTGGCCGCGATCTTCCCGGCCGGGCCGACCGCGTCGGCGGCGGTGTTGCCCTCGACGGCGGCCTTGATCGCCTTCATGGCGCCGCCGACGCCCTTCATCGCTTCCTGGCGCGCGGCGATCTCACCGGCGGCCATCGCGCCGCCAAGGGAGCCCAGGATCACGACGCAAGTCGCGGCTGCACATACAAGATTTCGCATGGGTCCTCCTGCCCGTTACGGGACGGGCCGGTGGCCCACCCCTCGCGGGCGAAGCTTGCTGGCCACCGCCGGGCCGTTCAATTGACATCTGCGTGTGTGCCGGCTCAGCCGGGCAGGATCACGGCCTCCGGGGCCTGGCGCCCGCGGATCATGTCCGAGGCCTTCTCGGCGATCATGATGACCGAGGCGTTCAGGTTGGCCGACAGCATGGTCGGCATCACCGAGGCGTCGACCACCCGCAGCCCCTCGATGCCGCGCAGCCGCAGCTGGTCGTCGACCACCGCGGTCGGGTCGGTCTCCGGCCCCATCCGGCAACTGCCCATCGGGTGGAAGGTGGTGGTGCCGCGTTCCTTCGCCGCCGCCAGCAGTTCGTCGTCGCTCTGCACCTTCGGCCCCGGATACTCCTCGAAGTCGTAGAAGCGCTCGAGCGGCTTGGTGGCGAGCAGCCGTCGGGCCAGCCGCATGGCCTTCAGCAGCACCTGGCGGTCGCCTTCCTCGGCCAGGTAGTTCGGCTGGATCACCGGCGCCTCGAACGGGTCGGCACTGCGGGCGCGCACGAAGCCCTTGCTCTCCGGTCGCTGCTGCCAGGACGCCACGGTCATGCCCGGATGGTCGTCGAGCCGCGACTGCACGCCCTCCTTGTAGCTGGCCGGCGTGAAGGTGAACTGCACGTCGCTGTTCCGCGCCGCCTCGTCGGAGTGCCAGAAGCAGTAGACCAGGGTCGGGCTCAGCGCGAGGATGCCCTTGCGCGTGGCCAGCCACTTCATGACGTTGCCGACCAGCCGGAGGCCGCGGGCCTCCTCGTTGATGGTCTCGGAGTTCTTGACCCGGGCGACGAAGCGCGGCGCGTAGTGGTCGCGCAGGTTCTCGCCGACGCCGGCGAGCTCGTGGCGCACCGGGATGCCGAGCTGCTTCAGCAGTCCCGCCGGGCCGATGCCGGACAGCTGCAGCAGCTGCGGCGAGTTGTAGGTGCCGCCGGCCAGGATCACCTCGCGATTCGCCCGGACCTCGCTCGGGATGCCGTGGCGGGCACCCTTGTTGTACTGCACGCCGACCGCGCGCTTGCCGTCCAGCATGATCGAGGTGGCGTGCGCGTCGGTGATCACGGTCAGGTTCGGCCGCTTCATCGCCGGGCGCAGGAAGGCGCGGGCGGCACTCATCCGGCGACCGCCGGCAATGGTGCGCTGGGCGTAGGACACGCCTTCCTGGATGGCGCCGTTGTAGTCCGGGTTGCGCGGGATTCCGAGGGTCGTGCAGCCCTCGATGAAGGCGTCGCACAGCGGGTGCCGCCAGTCGATGTCGGTGACCACCAGGTTGCCGTCGCGGCCCCGGAAGGTGTCGTCGCCGTCGCCGAGGCGCTTCTCCGACCGTCGGAAATACGGCAGCACGTCGGCATAGCCCCAGCCGCGGTTGCCGCGCTGGGCCCAGCCATCGAAGTCCAGGCGCTGGCCGCGGTTGTAGATGTGGCCGTTGATCGAGCTCGACCCGCCCAGCGTCTTGCCGCGCGGCGCCTTGATGCGGCGGCCGCCGGTCCACTCGCTCGGCTCCATGTCGTAGAGCCAGTTCACCGCCGGGTCGACCATGGTCTTCATGAACCCGGCCGGCACGTGGATGAAGGGGTGCCAGTCGGGCGGGCCGGCCTCCAGCACGCAGACCGTGGCGGCCCCGTCCTCGGTCAGACGGTTGGCGAGCACCGAGCCGGCCGAGCCGGCACCGACGATGACGTAGTCGAAGCTGTTCATGCGCTGAGGTCCCTCGCGAATGCGCAGGGTTGGGAAGGAGATAATCCTTACCAGAGGCGGATCGGGGTCGGCAAAGATATTGAATTCAAGATGCGCCCCGATGTCCACGTCAGGCGACGACGGACGAGGCGGATGGTCCTGGTCATGGCGCTCCGGCCAATTGATGTGAATCAGTGACGGCCGGGCGGACTCCGCGTCCACAATCGACCGGGAGGTCTCCGGGGAGGTGGAAGGACATGGCAGCGAACCAAGGCCAGGGCGATGACGCCTCGCCGATCCGTCTCGCCGTTCGCACCGCCACGCTCGAGGACCTGAAGGCCGCCGCGCGCGCCGGCCTGCGCGACATGGTCGCACGTCCCGGGCTCAGCCTGTTCTTCGGCCTGGTCTACGCCCTGCTGGGGGCGCTGCTGATCGCCGGGCTGGTGGTGTTCGACCAGATCTGGATCGCGATCGCGGTGGCGGTCGGGTTCCCGCTCGTCGCGCCCTTCCTGGCCGCCGGACTGTACGAGATGTCGCGGCGGCTCGGGCGCGGCGAGGGGTTCTCGGCGTCCGACATCTTCCTGGTGATCTTCACGCAGCAGCGGCGCGAGTTCCGCTGGATGTCGTTCGTCGTGCTGTTCGTCTTCTGGATCTGGGCCTACCAGATCCGGCTCGTGCTGGCCCTGACGATCCACTACAGGCACTTCCGCTCGCTCGAGGACCTGCTGGTCGGCGTGTTCACGACCTCCGGCGGGGCGTCGTTCCTGCTGATCGGCACCCTGGTCGGGGCGTTCCTGGCGACGGTCCTCTATTCGGTCACGGTGATCGCGATGCCGCTGCTCCTGGACCGGGACGTCGATTTCGTGACCGCCATGATCACCAGCGTGCAGACCGTTCTCGCGAGCCCGGTGGTCATGCTGGGCTGGGGCGCGGCGGTCGGCGCGCTGACGCTCGCCGCCGTCGTCCCCGCCCTGCTCGGCGTGATCTTCGTGTTCCCGTTCCTGGGCCACACGACCTGGCACCTCTACGGGCGCCTGATCTCGCAGAGGTGAGGCTGTCCTAGGTCGACTCCTTCGGCCACACCCGCGTCGACTGCGCCAGGTCGGGCCAGCCGATCGGCGAGGCCGCCTCGGCGACCGCCCGATGGTCGGCGAGGGCCGGATCCCAGAACGCGGCGACGATGCGCCGGCCGGTGAACCCGTCGGAGGCGGTCGAGGCCAGCCACGCCGCGGGCGGACCCATTACCGCCGGCTTCAGCATGGTGCCGCGGTCCATGCCGCTGCCGTCGGCGATGAAGGCGGTGTCGGTCGGGCCGCCGGGCACCAGCACGTTGACCGTCACGCCGCTGCCGTCGAGCTCGGCCGCCCACACCGCGGAGGCGGCCTCCAGCGAGGCCTTCAGGGCGCCGTAGGGAAAGGTCCGCAGCATGGTGAAGAAGCTGGTGGTGTTGTTCACCACCCGGCCCCAGCCGCGCCGCTTCATGCCGGGCGTGACCAGCCGGGTCATCAGGAACGGCCCGCGCAGGTTCACGGCGATGAACCGGTCGAAGATCTCCGGCGTCACCTCCTGGAGGTCCGGCAGGTTGCGCTCGCCGTCCGGGCGCAGCGCGCTCAGCCCGATGCCGGCGTTGTTGACCAGGATGTCGACCGGGCCGAGCGCCTGCTCGACGGCGGCGACCGCGGCGGCGCAGCCGTCCTCGGTCGAGACGTCGGCGGCAATCGCCACCGCGCTGCCGCCGATCCCGTCCGCGACCCGGCGGGCCGTTGCCTCGTCGCGGTCGACCACCGCGACCTTCGCCCCGCCGGCGGAGACCGCGGCGCACATGGCGCCGCCGATCCCGCCGCCGCCGCCCGTGATCAGCGCGACCCGCTGCTGTCCAGCCATCCGTTCTTCCTCCCTGGTGTCGTCGTCGCCGCCGACCGTGCGGTCAGGCGATCTTCGGATCGATCGGCCCGGTCATCCCGGCGCGTGCCTCGATGGCCTCGCCGGCCGCCAGGCACAGGTCCTCGCGGAACCGGCCGGCGACGATCTGCACGCCCATGGGGATTCCCTCGTGCAGCCCGGTCGGCACCGACAGCCCCGGCAGCCCCAGCACCGGGATCGCCAGCTGCGGCAGCTGGGCGGCGATCATCCGGCGCGTGGTCTCGACGTCGACCAGGTCCTCGTCGACCCTGAAGGCCGGCTCGCTGGAGTTCGGCATGACGATGACCGGAAAGCGCTCCATGAACGCCTGCCAGTCCTGCAGCATGGCGTCGCGTTCCATCAGCGCGTCCAGGGTGTCCTGCGGGCCGCACTGCGGCATGACCGCGTGCCAGAGCGCGATCGCCCGGCGGATGCCGTCGTCTCCCATCTGCTCGACCGCCGTGTCCAGCGACCGGATGGTGTCGGCCATCGCCATCCTGGCCCACAGGTCGGCGGCCTCGCCGAGACGCGGCGGCTCGATCTCTTCGACCGCATAGCCGGCCTCGGCCAGCCAGCCGCCGGCCTGGCGGACCGAGTCCTGGATCGCCGGATCGGCGCCGCGCCCCGCCGGGTTCGCCACCAGCGCTACGCGCACCGGCGCAGGGGGCGGCGGGCCCTCCAGCGGGGCGTCGACCCAGCGCGCGTCGCCCGGGTCGCCCGCCGCCAGCACCCGCAGCGCCAGCCGGGCGTCGCGCACGGTGCGGGTCAGCGGTCCCTGCACCGCCATCAGCTGGGCGCTGATCGGCCGCGGTTTCGGGCTGGAGTAGTTGCGTGCCGGCACCCGGCCGTAGCTCGGCCGCAGCCCGACCACGCCGCAGCAATAGGCCGGGTAGCGGACCGAGCCGGCGATGTCGTTGCCCTGGTTGATCGGGGCGATCCCGGCGGCGGTGGCGGAGGCGGCACCGCCGCTCGACCCCCCGGGCGTGCGGGACGGGTCCCAGGGGTTCAGGGTGGCGCCGTGCAGGCTGTTGTCGGTCAGCCAGCGCATCGACAGGCAGGGCGTGTTGGTGCGGCCGATGACGATGGCGCCGGCCTTGCGCAGGTTGGCGACGGTCGGGCTGTCGCGCTCGGCGACCAGGTCCTTGAGCGCGACGACGCCGTTGTCGGTCGGGCAGCCGGCCTGGTCGGTGTTGACCTTGATGGTGACCGGCACGCCGTGCAGCGGTCCGGCGGCGTCGCCCCTTGCCAGCGCGGCGTCGGCGGCGTCGGCCGCGGCCCGGGCCTGTTCGGGCAGCGCCAGGACCACGGCGTTCAGCCTCGGGTTGACGGCGTCCATGCGGTCGAGATGGGCGTCGACCACCTCGCGGGCCGAGACCTCCCGGCGGCGGATGCGGTCGGCGAGGGCGACGGCGTCGAGGCTCCACAACGGCTCGGCGGTCATGGTCTCTCCCTGCTGGCTGATGGTCGATGGGCGGTCGGCGTCATGCCGGCGTCCATCGCTCGATGAGCGGCCCGGCCGGGCCGTATACCGGGTCCTGGTCGGGAACCGGCACCTGGGCCACCCGGGCGGCGGCGTCCGGCCCCGGATCGGTGCTGGTGTCGGGATAGCCGCCGCCCGGGTAGGCGCCGATCACCAGGAAGTCGCCGCTGGCGCCGAGGTTGCGGTGCCCGACCCCGGCCGGGATGACCACCACGTCGCCGGCCGCGACCTCAGCCTCCGGGCCGCCGTCGCCGCCGAACCGCACCCGGGCCCGGCCGCGCACGATCCCCAGCACCTCGTGCATCGTGGCGTGGAAGTGGTCGTAGCCGAAGATGCCGTTGCGCCAGGCGCCGCCCCAGCCGTGGCCGGCGAACAGCGTCTCGCACCGGCCGGCCGCGTCGCCGGCGAGGTCGAGCACGCCCCGATAGACAAGCAGCGGCAGCCGCGGGTTGTTGGGCAGGCCGCCGCCGGGCGGTATCAGATGCGCGTCCACGCGGTGATCGGCCATGGCGCTCTCTCCCGCTATTCGGCGGCCGCCGAATCGACGGCGGCGCCGGACAGCTCGAAGGTCCGGAATGTCCGGTTCAGGGCCGGCAGCATCGCCACCTCCATGCGGCCGAGTTCCGGCTGCATCACGATCATCGCGACGGTGGCGCTGAGGTTGGTGGTCAGCGACGGCCGCGGCGGCCGGCACACGGACCAGGGCGAGGCGAAGTCGTCGAACAGCGCCGTCTTCACCGCATCGGTGTCGATGGAGCCGATGGCGGGCGCCAGCAGGTCGCGCACCCGGATGTCGCGGTACAGGCTGTCGGGCGTGCTGGCGATCCCGGTGTCCTTCAGCTTCGCCAGCGCGACCGGGCTCTGCCAGTGGTTGGCATGGACCAGCAGGCCGTCCCGGGGATGCACCTGGAAGGTCTCGTCCGGCGCGCACTCGAAATCGATGGCGACGCCGCCGGCATGGCTGACGATCATGTTGTTCGACGGCGACTTCGGGGTGGCGTAGACCGCGCGCATGGCGAGCGCCAGATGCTCGCTCTCCAGCACCTTGCGGCGGATCAGCGCCAGCGGCACCCCGATCTGACAGTAGTCGCGGTCGGATTCCAGGTAGTTGGCGGTGATCGCGATGCCGGCGGCGTTCAGCCCGCAGCGCGCCAGCCCGCCGGCCTCGGTGAAGGTCAGGATGTCCGGGCAGTCGTCGCGCCGGATCCGCAGCACCACCGCGGTCTCGGCGCATTCCGCCTTCCAGTCCCAGTTCTGGGCGTGGATCAGCCGGCCGTCGGCGGTGGCGCCGGGCAGGGCGACCACGCCGGTGCAGCCGTCCGGGTCTTCGGCCGCCGCCAGCCGGGCGCGCAGGTCGGGGCGCGATCCCAGCTTCAGGATCTCGGTGCGGGCGTTCAGCAGCGCGATCTGCTCGAACGGCACCCCCGCACCTTCGGCGATGCCGCGCATCTCGTCGACATAGGCCGGCTCGAACCGCTCGATCACCGGCAGGTAGTCGTCGACCAGCGCCCGGATCTCCGGCCAGCCGAGGCCCATCCCCCGCAGCTGGTCGCTGTAGTGCGACACGCCCTTGGCGATCCGGCCAGCGGCCTGGGCTCCATACTGGCGGCCGCGTTCGCGCGGCGGACCGGAGACGTCGATGAGCGGGCAGGGCTCGACCATGATTGTCCTCACGTGGAAAGTCCGAATGGACCTTAGCAACTCGTCCGGGACGTGGCATCGCCGCAGTCGCAGCGACCGTCCGCACCACTGCCGTGCCGAAGGAGACCGGAATGAGCGTCATCGACACCAGCGACGACTTGCGCACCACCTATGCAGAGCCCGGCGAGGCCGCTTCGAAGAAGCTGATGCCGAGGCTGGACGGGCACGCCCGCGCCTTCATCGCGCTCAGCCCGTTCCTGGTGGTCGCCTCGCGCGGGCCGGGCGGCGCCGACTGCTCGCCGCGCGGCGACGGGCCCGGTTTCGTCCGGGTGGTCGACGACAACACCGTGCTGATCCCCGATCGCAAGGGCAACAACCTGCTCGACACCCTGGGCAACGTGGTCGCCGACCCGGAGGTCGGCTTGCTGTTCTTCGTGCCGGGCGTGGCCGAGACCCTGCGGGCCAACGGTACCGCCCGGATCGTCACCGATCCGGCGCTGCTGGAGCCGATGGCGGTGCGCGGCCAGGTGCCGGCCTCGGCCATGGAGGTGACGATCCGGCAGGTCTACTTCCACTGCGGCCGCGCGCTGATCCGGGCCAAGCTGTGGGACCCGGACACGCAGATCGAGAAGGGCGGGTTCCCGTCGCTCGGCCGGATCATCGCCGACCAGGTCGCCGGAATCGACGCCGACGAGGCCGACAAGCGCCTGGAGGAGGCGTACACGACGCGGCTGTACTGAGGCGGCGGCTGGGTCCCGGATGCGCGCCGCTTGGGGCGACGCGCTCCGGGATGACGTCAGGGGGTGGAGTGCGGAACGCCAGCACCTGCCCCATCCTGCCCATCTCGCGGCACCTCCCTCCTTGACGTCATTCCGGACCGGGCCGCCGAAGGCGGGACGGAGCCGGAACCCACGGGGCGACGGGCGCACATGGCCCGGCTACAGGATTCCGAGTTCCGCATAGGGCTCGTTCCGCAGCACGCGGTCGTAGCCGAGCCGGCCGAGGTCGATGCTGCGGAACTCGCCATGGACGACCAGCTCGGCGATGCCGCGGCCGGCGGCGGGGGCGTGCATCAGGCCGTGGCCGGAGAATCCGGCGATCACGTGGACGTTGGGATGGCGGTCCCGCCAGTTGCCGATCACCGGGTTGCCGTCGAGCTCGCACACCTCGTACAGCCCGGCCCAGGAGCGGATGCACCTGGTCGCCTCGAAGGCCGGGAAGCGGTGCGCCAGGGCAGGCCAGACCATCGCCTCGAAATGCGTCGGGTCGGGGTCGAAGTTGACGCCGCGCGGCTCGTCGGAGTTGACCACCGTGCCGGTGTAGCCGGTGCCCTCGGGCCGGAATGCCAGGCGCGCCAGGTCCTTCACGAAGGGCAGGGGCTCGATCGGCGTTCGGGTGTCGAAGAAATGCTCGAAGCGCCGCATCGGCGAGATCGGCAGGGTCATGCCGATCGACGCCGCGACCGGGGCCGACCAGGCACCGGCGGCGATCACGAAACGGTCGGCGACCAGCGGTTCGCCGGCTTGCAGTATCGCCCGCCGCACCCGGCCGCCGGTCTCCTCGAGGCCGACGACGCGGTCCTGCACGAACGCCACACCGAGCGTCCGGGCCATGCGCCGGAACCCCTGCAGCACGCTGCTCGGATCGCACCAGCCGTCGCGCGGGGACAGTTCGGCGGCACCGACGTCGTCGACCGTCATCGAGGGGTAGCGGCGCTTGAGCTCGGTGGCGTCCATCAGCACCACCTCGACGCCCAGGCTTTCCTGGAGCCGGACATTGGCCTCCAGCATGGCGACCGCGGCCGGCGGCACCAGGAACAGGTAGCCTTCCTCGCGCCAGCCGACGTCGGGGGCGTCGCCGTCGACCGCCATCTCGGCGCCGAAACGCTTCAGGAAGTCGATGCTGTAGTTCGACATCTCGATGTTCTCGGGCCGCGAGAACAACCGGCGCGCGCCGCCGGCCGCCAGGGTGGTCGACGCGAAGGCGTAGGTCGGGTCGGGCTCCACGACGCACACCGACAGGCCGGGATCGAGACGCTTGAGGAACACGGCGGTGCTGAGACCCATGATCCCGCCGCCGACGATGCACACGTCCCACGCCATCGATGCCTGCCGTCCCCGTGCTTCCGAGGCCGCAAGAGTCGCTGCCGGCCGCCCGGTCGGCACTTGAATTCCCTTCACGTGGCTGCCACCGTCGGAGCATGACCGAGCCGAGGACTCCGATGCCGCCGTTCGCCGCCCTGCGGGCGTTCCATGCCGCCGCGCTGCACGGCCGGTTCCGCGATGCCGGCGAGTCGCTCGGCATCACGGAATCGGCGATTAGCCACCAGGTCCGCCGGCTCGAGGACTTCCTGCGGACCGCGCTGTTCGATCGCTCGGGCAACGGGGTTCGGCTGACCGCCGCCGGCCGCCAGTATCTCGAGCAGATCGACCCGGCGATCCGTCAGATCCAGGGCGCCACAGAGGCGATGCTGCGGCCGGCCGGGCGGGGCGTGGTCCGCCTGACCCTGCCGCCGTCGCTCGCCGCGACCTGGCTGATCCCGAAACTGGGCGCCTTCGAGCGGTCGCATCCGACGATCGACCTGCAACTGGTCACCACCACGAGGGTTGTCGATCTGCGGCGCGATCAGGTCGACCTGGCGATCCGGCACGGCAAGGGCGCCTGGCCGGGGCTGGACGCCGCGTTCCTGCTGGAGGAGGCGGCGATGCCGGTCTGCGCACCCGACTATCCGGCGTTTGCCGGCGGCGCCGAGCCGATCGCCGGCTTCTACCGGGCCCGGTTGATCGTCACGGCCTCGTTCCCCGACGAATGGGAGGAATGGGCGCGGGCCCGCGGGATGGAGCCGCCCAGTCTTGCCGGCGCCGTCACCATGGACGCCCAGGAGCAGGCCCTGCAGGTCGCCGAGGGCGGACACGGTCTGGCGCTCGGCCGGCGGCCGATGGTCGACGAGCGGCTGGCGCGCGGCGCCCTGGTCGCGCCGTTCGGCGATGCCGAGCCGACCGGCGCGGCCTACTATCTCTGCCGGGCGGGCGACACGCCGCCGACCGCGGCTTCCCGCCGGCTGGAGCGCTGGCTGACCGAACTGGCCGACGAGACCGCGCACGCCCCGGCGCGACCGGCCGCCTGAGCACTGCGCGATGGCTGAGGGGCAAACCGACAGGCCGCTCCGGATCACCGGAATCCTGTCCGCTGCGAATGACGGTTCGGTCGGGAACCGGCGCTGGAAGGAGGCGGGAATCCGCGTCCGCTGCCTGGAGATCGCCCAGCATCTCGGCGCGCTGGGACCGGTGCTGAAGCTCGTCGAGAGTCAGAATGTTCCCAAGCGAATGGCCGACGGGTCGTTCTTCGACGCGGACGTCTACGTGATCTATCAGGCGTTGGAGGACCACCGGCGCTATGTGTCGGCGCTGCTCGACGCCGGCAAATGCGTCGTCACCGACATATGCGACGACGTCACGGGGTTCGTCGGTGTTCTCGGCTACGCGTGGGAGAACGCGCAGCGCGCCCACGGCATCACGGTCCCGACCCGGTCCCTGGCCGAGCGGCTGGCGGCCCGGACCGCAACCCCGATCCACGTGGTGCCCGATGCCGTTGAGGGGGCGCCCCGGCCGGTCCGCCTGCCGCGGGCCGACGGACCGCTGCGGCTGTTCTGGTACGGCTGGCAGCACAAGATCGGGACCTTGGCGGATCGCCTGCCGGCACTCGCCTGGCTGGCGGAACGACGTCCGATCGAACTGGCGATCATGACCAACATGGACCCGGTCAACCCGGTCCTGCGGCACATCCTCGACTCCTCCTGGCCGGGCCTCGGGATTCGGGCCGAGCCTTGGTCGTTCGATGCCTTCAACGCGACGATGGAGCAAGCCGACATCGTGGTCATTCCGTATGACGACAGCGTGTCATACTCGGGGCGCTCTCCGGTGCGCCTCGTACAGGCTTTGTGGCAAGGCCGGGTGGCGATTTCGGAAGACGTCGACGGGTATCCCGCGTTCGCCCGCTTCGGTCTGATGCACGGCTCCGTGGTCGACGGGATAAAGTGGGCGGTCGACAACCCGGCGGCAGTCGGGCGGGCGCTGCGCGACGCCCGCCGATACGTGGCCGAGACCCACCATCCGGCGATTCTCGCGCGGTTCTGGTTCCGGGCCCTGAGCGACGTCCACCGGCAGTTCAAGGCGGGCCGGGACGGCGAGCTCGCGTGACCCGCCGCCACGCATCCCATAGAATGCGCCCGCCGACCGACCACCGTCCGCGGACCGGCGATGAACCCCGACCAGCCGCCGAGGCCGCCCCGTGAGTTCCGGACTAATCGCGCTTCTCGACGACGTCGCGGCCCTGACCAAGGCCGCCGCCGCATCGATCGACGACGTCGCGGCGCATACCGCCCGGGCCAGCGCCAAGTCGGCCGGGGTGGTGATCGACGACGCCGCCGTGACACCGCGCTATGTCGTGGGTTTCGCGGCCGAGCGCGAATTGCCGATCGTCGGCCGGATCGCGGTCGGCTCGTTGCGCAACAAGCTGCTGGTCCTGTTGCCGGCGGCGCTCGCGCTCGGCTTCTTCGCACCCTGGGCGATCACGCCGCTGCTCATGCTGGGCGGGGCCTATCTCTGCTTCGAGGGGGCCGAGAAGGTCTACGAGGCCCTGGTTCCACACCACGGCGCTCCCGGTCCGGACGAACCCGTCGAGCGGCTCCTGGACGCCGCAGCGATGGAGGACGCGCGGGTCGCGGGCGCCATCCGGACCGACTTCATCCTGTCCGCCGAGATCATGGCGATCACCCTGTCGGCAGTGCCGGACGCCGGGTTCTGGACCCAGGCCACGGTGCTGGCCGTGGTCGGGACCGGCATCACGATCGGCGTATACGGCGTGGTGGCGGTGATCGTGAAGGCCGACGATGCCGGCGTCGCGCTCGGGCGCTATGCCGCGCCGACGCTGCCCGGCCGGGTCTCGCGGGCGGTCGGGCGCGGGATCGTGCTGGGAATGCCTGCCTTTCTGCAGCTGCTGGCCACTGTCGGGACCGCCGCGATGGTCTGGGTCGGCGGCGGCATCGTGGTGCACGGGCTGGAGGAACTCGGCGTGCCCTGGCCGGCGCATGCGATCGAGACTGTCGCCGCCGGCGCTGCGCTGCGGGTTCCGGCCGCTGCCGATGCGGTGCACTGGATCGTCGGCGCCGCCGGCTCCGGCCTGGTCGGGCTGGGGCTCGGCGGCGCGCTGATCCCGGTGGTCGGGAAGCTGGTGGTGCCGTTGTGGACCCGGCTTTCGTCCCTGGTCCGCTGATCCTCCCTACCGGGCGTCCAGCGGGTCGAGATCGAAATCCTTGGCGGCCTGCACGATCGTCTGGGTGATCGTCGCGTAGCCGTAGCGGGCCCGGGCGCTGTCCAGGTGGAAGCGGACGGTGCGCGGGCTGATCCCGATAATGTCCGCGATGTCGTGATAGGCCTTGCCGGCGGCCGCCCAGCGCAGACACTCGACCTGCTTGGGCTGGAGCTGGGCGCGCTGGTCGCGCCGGCAGTCGGGTTCGCTCCAGGTCGCGGTCTGGGTGGCGAAGAACAGCTGGGCCAGGAACCGGGCGTCGTCGAGGCGCTCGGCCTGCGACACGAACGGGCGCGCGCTGGCCGCGTCGACACTGAAGCATCGGCTGCCGATGCGGTGCGGGACCGAGATCAGCGTGCGCCAGGCGGCGTCGCCGACCGTCACCGGAAGGTCCATCAGGCCCTGGAACGCCGGGCCGTCCTGCTCCAGAAGGTCGTCCTGCGACAGCATCCGGTCCTGCCGCATGATCCAGCGGTTGAGCAGCGGATCGAGGCCGCTCAGCGTCTCCTGCAGGGCCGTGGTCAGCGGGTCCTCCATCGAGCGTTCGTGGGCGTCGACACTGTGCCAGAGCACCGAGGCGCCGGCTGCCGCGTCGCGCCGCACCGTGGCGACCGAGGTGAATCCCAGGTCAAGATAGGCCTGGCTCAGGATCTGCCGCGACTCTCCTTCACTCTCGGCCAGGCACAGTTTCGCTCCCCAATGCCGGACGCGCGCTGTGCTGTGCCCGCCCAACTCTTTCAGCTCAGCCATCGGTCTTCTCCGATCGTCTCGTCTACTCATTCCTATGAGGAGTCGAGGTGTCGGATTTGCGAGGCGTTTATTATTACAAGTTGGCAATGCTTCGGCAAGGTTGCGCCCTGAACTGAGGGACTTAGCGGCCCGGCGGCCGGCTGCTCACGGCAGGTCCGGCCAGTATCCGGCCCAGGGTGCGGCCTGTTCGAAACCGGCCGCCAGGTCGATCAGACGCTGTTCGTCGAACCATCGGCCGACCGCCTGGAAGCCGGCCGGCAGGCCGTCGGCGGTGAAGCCCATCGGGATGCTGATCGCCGGATGGCCGGTGTGGTTGAAGGTGCCGGTGTAGCCGTACCAGTTCGCGCGGATCGGCCCGGCGGGCTCGCCGTTGATCTCCATCGGGTCTTCCTGGCCGTGGTCGTAGGGAGGCGGCGGGGCCGAGACCGTCGGGGTGACGATCAGGTCGTGCCGGGCGAACAGCGCCTGTACCCGGTGGAACAGCGCCGACCGCTCGGCCGGGGCCGCCTGCACCGCCAGCAGGTCCTGGCGGCGCCCCTCTTCGAGGGCCCGCACCAGCGACGGATCCAGCCGGTCGCGGTCGGTCTCCAGGAAGCGGTCGAGCCGGGCCCGCTGGTAGGCGCGCATGGCGGCGAACTGGGCCGGCTTCGCCCACTCGAAATCCGCCGGGCCGTCGGCGAGGGTGGCCCCGGCCTTCTCCAGCCTTGCCAGTTGGTCGTCGAACAGCCGCTCGACGCCGCGGTCGACCAGCGGGTTGCCCATGTGCCGGAACGCCAGGACCCGCAGGCCGCGCAGGCCCTGTCGCGGATCGTCCGAGGCCGCGAAGACCGCCGGCGACACCGCGATCGACCACGGGTCCCCGGGGCAGGGCCCACTCGTCGTGGTGAGAGCGACGGCCAGGTCGGCGACCGTGCGGCTGGCCAGGCCGATGTTGATGAAGTTCGAGAACTGCTCGACCGCGGTCTCGTTGGGGATCCGGCCGAGCGTCGGCTTCAGGCCCAGCACCCCGCAGGCGCTGGCCGGAATGCGCGACGAGCCGGCCCCGTCGGTGGTCACGGCGAGCGGCCCCATGCCGGCCGCGACCGCCACCGCCCCGCCGCCGCTCGACCCGCCCGGCGACCGGGCGGTGTCCCAGGGGTTGCGGGTGAAACCGTAGCGCGGGCTGTTGGTGAGGGCCTTGTGGCCGAACTCCGGGGTGGTGGACTTGCCCAGCAGGATCGCCCCGGCCCGCCGCAGCCTCGCCACCGCCTCGGCGTCGCGGTCCGGCACGTTGCCGGCCATGACGTGCGAACCGTAGGCGGTCTCGATCCCGGCGGTCGGGACCAGGTCCTTGACCGAGAACGGCACGCCGGCGAGCGCGCCGGGGTCCCGGCCGGCGGCGACTGCGGCGTCGACCGCCCGGGCCGCCGCCAGCGCGCCGTCGGCGTCGACCAGCGCAAAGGCGTTCACGGTGGCGTCGGCCGACGCGATCCGGTCCAGGACCGCCGTCGTCACGTCGACCGCGGAGACCTTTCGCCGCCGCACCGCCTCGGCGACCACGGTCGCGCTCCATTGCCAGACGGCCTCTCCGGTTCCGTTCATTCCACCCTCCCTCGGATATTTCGAGGATGATAGCGCCAGGAGCGCTTGTCTTGACACCGCGGCGCCGGCGCACTCCCATGCCAGTCCAACCGCCCGTCTTCCGCTCGGGAGATCGATCCTGTCCGACGACAACTGGCTTTCCGTGCAGGAGGCCGGTCAGGCGATCGCCGCCGGCCGGCTGACCGCGCGTGCGCTCGTCGAGGCGTGCCTGGCGCGGATCGAAACGCTCGACCCGGTGCTGGGGGCGTGGGTCGCGCTCGACGCCGGCGGCGCGCGGGCGGCGGCCGACAGGGCCGACCGGGAGCTGGCGGCGGGCCGGTCGCGCGGGCCGCTGCACGGCATCCCCTACGGCCTGAAGGACATCCTGTTCACCCGCGAGCTGCCGACGCTTGCCGCGTCCCGGCGTCCGCCCGTCGACGACGGGACCGAGGCCGAGGTACATCACCGGCTGCGCGATGCCGGGGCGATCCTGGTCGGCAAGCTGAACACCTACGAGTACGGCACCGGTACCGGCGCGGTGTTCGACGACCTGCCGGCACCGCTGGCCCGCAACCCCTGGAACCCCGACCACTTCACCGGCGGATCCAGCACCGGCGCCGGCTGCGCGGTCGCCGCCGGCATGGTGCCGTTCGCCATCGGGACCGACACCGGCGGGTCGGTCCGGCTGCCGGCCGCCGCCTGCGGCCTGGTCGGGCTGAAGGCGACCTACGATCTGGTGCCGCGCGACGGCATGCTGCCGAACTGCCCGTCGCAGGACCATGTCGGACCGCTGGCCCGCACGGTCGCCGACGCGGCACTGGTGCTCGATGTCGTCGGCCGGGCGGCCCCGGTCGCCGGTGCGGCGGCGCCCGGCCGGCTCGACGGCCTGCGGGTCGCGGTCGTCCGGTCGTTCCACGACACCGATCCGGTCGCCGTTCCGGCGGTCGCCGAGGCGTTCGAGCGCGCCGCCCGCTCGCTGTCGTCGCTCGGCGCCGAGATCGTGGACCGGCGGGTCGCCGCCGGCCTGCGCGACTTCCGGGCCTGCGGCCGCATCGTCAACGCCGCCGAGAGCCACGCCATCCACCGCGGCCGGCTGGCCGAGCCGGAGACCCTCGGGACCGCGCTGCGCGACAAGCTGGAGGCAGCGGCAGGGCTGGGCGCCGCCGACTATCTCGACGCGCTGCGCTGGCGCCGCGCCCTGGTGGGAACCCTGGTCGCCGCCATGGAAGGCTGCGACGCGATGCTGTGCGCCGGGACCATGGCGCCGGCCCCGCGGCTGGACGACGAGACCGGATGCGCCGGGTTCACCGGCGACTCCGCGATGACCCCGTTCAGCCTCTCCGGCCAGCCGTCACTGGTACTGTCGACCGGCCTCGACGGCGCCGGCCTGCCGGTCGGCATGCAACTGGCGACCCGGCCGTTCGCGGAGGCCCTGCTGGTCCGGATCGCGGCGGCCCTTGAGGCCGACAGCGGCTTCGCCGGGCGGCGGCCGACCGATCCGCCGGCCGGCGCCGGACCCAATGCCCGGCCGCCGGCCGCGCCGTCCCGCGACGGGCGGGCCGGTCGGCTTGCCGCCGGCATGGCCGAGAGCGTCGGCCGGATCCCGCGACCGCTGCCCGACCGTCTCGGGTCCGCCCTGGTGTTCGATCCGAAGGAGACATGGCGATGACCGCCGAGACCCTGACCGCGACCGAGGCCGCGCAGGCGATGGCCGACGGCCGGCTGACCGCCGTCGCCCTGGTGACCGCCTGCCTGGACCGCATCGCCGCGCGCGACGACGCGGTGCGCGCCTGGCTGCACCTCGACCGCGACGGCGCCCTGGCCGCCGCGGCGGACCGGGATGCCGAGCGCGCCGCCGGCCGGCTGCGCGGGCCGCTGCACGGCGTGCCGTTCGGGGTGAAGGACGTGATCGACGTGGCCGGGCTGCCCTGCACCCACAACTCGCCGCTGCACCGCGACCGGGTGGCGGCCGACGACGCCGGCTGCGTGGCGGTGCTGCGGGCCGCCGGGGCGATCCCGCTGGGCAAGACCGACACCGTGGAGTTCGCCGCCGCCGGCAACCTGCCGGCGACCCGCAACCCGCACGACCCGGCGCGTACCGCCGGCGGCTCGTCCAGCGGTTCCGGGGCGGCGGTCGCCGACCTGCAGGTACCGGTGAGCTTCGGGACCCAGACCGGCGGCTCGGTGATCCGGCCGGCGGCCTATTGCGGCTGCTACGCCCTGAAGCCGACCTGGGGCGCGGTCAGCCGGGAGGGCGCCAAGCTGTACTCGGCCACGCTCGACACCATCGGCTGGTACGCCCGCAGCGTGGCCGACCTGGCGTTGGTCGCCGGGGTGCTGGACCTGCCGGTCGAGCCGCCGCGACCGCTGCAGGGGCTGCGGGTCGCGCTGTGCCGTTCGCCCTATGCCGATCTCGCCTCGGAGGCGGCGCACGCCGCCCTGGACGCCGCCGTCCGCGCGATCGAAGCGGCCGGGGCGATCGTCGTCGAGCGCGAGCTGCCGCCGTCGATGGGCGACCTGAATGCCACCAAGGAAACCATCATGGGCGGCGAGGGGCGGGCGGCGTTCCTGCCGACCTACCGGGTCCACGGCGACGGCCTGAACGATCGGCTGCGCGCCCATGTCGAGAACCGCAAGGGCATCACCCCGGCCGGGCTGCGCGCCGCCCTCGACCACGCCGCCCAGTCGCGGGTCGCGTTCGAGGCCTACTACCGCGACGTCGACGTGGTGCTGTCGCTGGCTGCGACCGGCGAGGCCGACCCGGTCGCCCCGGATCACACCGGCAGCCCGCTGCTGAACGCGCTGTGGACGCTGCTGCATACCCCGGTGGTGTCGATCCCGGCGGGCGACGGCCCGAACGGCCTGCCGCTGGCGGTCCAGCTGATCGGCTTCCGCCACGCCGACGGCGCGTTGCTGGCGGCGGCGGACGCGGTGGCGCGGGTGGTCGACCCGCGGTTCGGGAAGGTCAGGGTGCCGGGGTGAATCGAGCCTGCCGGCCGGTGGGTTCCGGCTCGGCCGCGCCGGGGCGGCTCGTCCGTCCGGAATGACGACAAGAAGGAGAAGACGGCGCACCCCACCCCGACGTCATTCCGGACCGGATCGCCGGAGGCGGGACGGAGCCGGAGCCACGGAGCGTCGCGCCCGGAAGGTCCGTCGGGCCTCACGATCCCGGGACGACTCCCGCCGGCAGGCTCGCGCAGTACTTCGCGATCTCGCCGGGCGTGGTGACCCAGAGCTGGTCGCGCTTCGCCAGAATCCGCTCCATCGCGCGGCGCAGGCCGCGCAGCCGGAACGGCTGGCCGATGATGAACGGGTGCAGCACCACGGTGAACACCAGCGGCCACTTGGCCGACTGCAGCAGCATCTCGTCGAACTGGTCGACGATCATGTCCTCGAAGTCGCGGGCCGCCTGCTGGCGGAACACCAGGGCCGGCGAGTCGTTCAGCTCGATCGAGTAGGGGACCGACAGGATCGGGCCGGAGCGGGTGCGCATCCAGAACGGCTGGTCGTCGGCCGGCCAGTCCATGACGTAGTCGTAGCCGGCCTCCTTCAGCAGGTCGAGGGTGACCGGGGTCTGCGCCAGGTAGGGGCCGAGCCAGCCGGTCGGACGCACGCCGCCCATGTGCCGGGCGATGCCGGCGCTGGTGTCCTCGATCAGCTGCCTTTCGCCGGCCTCGTCCAGCACGTCCTGGCGCTCGGCGTTGGTGCGGCCGTGGCCGACCGCCTCGTCGCCGCGCGCCCGGATGCGCTCGCCGATCTCCGGGCACTCGTCCAGCAGCAGCGAGTTCAGGTTGTGCGAGGCCGGCACCTGCATCTCGTCCAGCAGGTCGAACAGGTACCACTGGCCGACGCGGTTGCCGTAGTCGCGCCAGGCGTAGTTCCGGGTGGTCTGCGGGGCGGTCAGGCTGGCACTGTCGCTGCCCAGGCCGGACAGGAAGCCGAAGGTCTCGATGTTGTTGCAGAAGCACACGGCGAGGCGCTTGCCGTCCGGCCAGGCGTAGTCCGGACGCCGGCTCAGCGGCACGTAGTCATAGCGGTCGTGCTTCGGCAGCTGCATGGTTCTGTCCACCGGCGGGAGGCTGGAAAACGGCGCCCCACGGCGCCTCCGGCATCTTGACAAGGCGCCGGACGGCCCGTCAACTGTCGACAATTCTGCAGGCCGTTTCCGCCGTCCGTTGCCGTCGTCTGGGAGGTCGCCATGCGCCCGTGGAGCAGCGTCATCAGCGAGGAGGAGGAGCGTCGCTACGAGGCCGCCGGCTTCGGCCGCTCGGGCGGCATCGGATCGCGCCCGGCCCTGCTGATCATCGACGTCCAGTACCGCACCGTCGGCACCGAGCGGCTGCCCTACTGGGAGGCGATCAAGGAGTATCCCACGTCCTGCGGCGAGGACGGCTGGGCGGCGGTCGACCACATCGCGCCGCTGCTCGCCGAGTTCCGGCGCCTGGGCCTGCCGGTGCTGTACCCGCATGTGGCGCCGAAGAACGCCGACACCGATTCCGGCCGGCTGGCCGAGAAGGTGCCGTCGATCATGACCATCGACCAGCGGGGCTACGCGTTCGTCGAGCAGGTGGCGCCGGTGAAGGGCGACGTGCTGCTGCCGAAGAAGCACCCCAGCGCGTTCTTCGGCACGCCGCTGGTCAGCCACCTGATCGATCTCGGCGCCGACACCCTGTTCGTCACCGGCTGCACCACCAGCGGCTGCGTGCGGTCGTCGGTCAGCGACGCCTTCGCCTACAACTTCAAGGTCGTGGTGCCGCAGGAATGCGTCTACGACCGCAGCCCGACCTCGCATGCCGCCAACCTGTTCGACATGAACGCCAAATACGCCGACGTCATGCCGACCGCCGACGCCATCGCGGCACTGCGCAAGGCGGTCGCCGGCCCGGCCCGCGCGGCCGGCGAATGAGCGGGGCGGGCGAATGAGCGGGGCGGGCGACGACGCGGCCCGGATCGCCACCGGGCTGTCCGCCCTGACGGAATGGTCCGCGGCCCTGCGCTGGACCGACATTCCCGAGGCGATCCGGCGGCGCGCCGCGGTGGTGCTGGCCGACGACCTGGCGGCGATCGTCGCCGCCCGCGACGAGCCCGAGCTTATCGCCCTGCACGACGGCATGGCGCGCTCGTCCGGCCGGCCCGAGGCCACCGTGTTCAACGCGCGCGGCCAGCGCCTGGACCGCTATTCCGCCGCCACCGCCAACGGCAGCGCCGCCGACTGGTGCGAACTCGACGAGGGCTATCGCCGGGTGATCTGCCATGCCGGGCTGTACTGCGTGCCGGCACTGCTGGCCGAGGCCGAGGCGACCGGCGCGACCGGCGAGGACCTGCTGCGGGCGCTGGCGATCGGCTACGAGACCGCCGCCAGGGTGGCCCGCGCCTTCACCTGGCAGACCCTGACCCTGCATCCGCACGGCAGCCTGGCCGCCGTCGGCGCGGCGGCGACGGTGGCGGCGCTGCGCCGGCTGCCGGCGGCGACCGCGGCGGCGGCGATCGGCTCGGCCGCAACCATGGTGGTGCCGGGGCCGTTCAATCACACCGTCCAGGGCGCTCTGGTCCGCAACGTCTGGCCGGGCGTCGGCGCCTGGGCCGGGATGCGGGCGGTCGACTGGGCCGAAATCGGCATCGCCGGCCGGCCCGAGAGCCTGCACGACGTCTACGCCGCCGCCTTTGCCGGCGACTGCCACCCGCAGGAACTGACCGACGAACTGGGCGGTGCCTGGGCGCTGGCCGACGGCTATCACAAGCTGCACGCCTGCTGCCAGTACGCCCATTCCGCGGTCGAGGCGATGCTCGGCGCGCTGGACCGGCTGCCGGGCGCCGCCGCCGGCATCCGCCGTATCCACATCGACACCCACTGGCGCGGCCGCAAGCTGGACAACGCCCGGCCGGCGACGACGCTCGCCTCGAAGTTCTCGATGCAGCACATCCTGGCCTCGACCGCCGCGCACGGCCACGCCGGGGCAGAGGCGTTCCATGCCTCGACCCTGGCCGACCCGGCGGTCTCGGCGCTGCGCGAGAAGGTCAGCATCGGCGTCTTCGAGCCGGAACCGGCCTGGCCGAACGACCGGCCGGCGCGGGTCACGGTCGAGGCCGCCGACGGCACCCGGGTGACCGAGGAGTGCCTGAGCGCCCGCGGCGGGCCGGACCGGCCGTTCGCGCCGGAGGAGATCCGCGCCAAGATCGCCGGCATCGTGGAGAAGCCCTATCCCCGGATGGCGCCGGTGCTGCTACGGCTGCTCGACCTGGACCCGGAGCTGCTCGCCACGCCCTGGGACCGCATGGTGGCGGAGACGACCCGATGAGCGGTGGGACCGATACCGACCTGCTGGTGGTCGGCGCCGGGGCCTGCGGCTTGGCGGCGGCGATCGCCGCCCACGACGCGGGCATCCAGGTGGCGGTCGTCGAGAAGCTCGACCGGCCGGGCGGCAACTCGTCGCTCAGCACCGGCTCGGTGCCGGGGGCCGGCAGCCGCTACCAGCGCGAGGCCGGGATCGAGGATTCGCCCGACCGCATGGTCGCCGACCTGCAGGCGGTCGCCGGGCCGCACGACGCCGACCCGCTGACCCGGCTGATGGCCGCGCAGTCGGCGCCGCTGGTCGAATGGCTGATCGACGGGCTGGGCGCGCGCATGCGGCTGATCACGGAGTATCGGCATGTCGGCCATTCGGTGCCGCGCCTGCACGCCCCGAACTCGCGGCGCGGCCAGGACTTGGTCGACGACCTGCTGCGGTTCGTCGCCGAGCGCGGCATCCCGCTGGCGGTCGGCAACCCGGTCGAGGATCTGCTGGTCGAGGACGGCGCCGTGGTCGGCGCGCGCATCGGCGGCGAGCCGATCCGGGCCGGCAAGCTGCTGCTGTCCACCAACGGCTTCGCCGGCGACCGCGACCTGGTGCGGCGCTGGTGCCCGGAGATCGCCGGGGCCGAGTATTTCGGTGCCCGCGGCAGCACCGGCGAGGCGGTGCGCTGGGGCGAGCGGGTCGGGGCCGCCCTCGGCAACATGGCGGCCTACCAGGGTTATGCCGCCGTCGCCTACCCGCAGGGCAGCCTGCTGTCCTGGACCACGGTCGAGAAGGGCGGGATCCTGGTCGGCGCCGACGGCCGGCGGTTCGGCAACGAGGACGCCGGCTACTCCGGCTATGCCCCGGTGGTGATGGGGCAGGGGGAATTCGCCTGGGCGGTCTACGACCGCCGGATCCACGACGTCGCCATGCTCGAGGAAGAGTACGCCGAGATGGCGGCGATGGGGGGTGTGCGCTGGGGCGGCACCGCCGAGGCGGTGGCGACGGCGGCCGGCGTCGACCCGGCCGGTCTGGCGGCGACCGTGGCGGCCTACAACGCCGCCGCCGCCGGCCGGCGGGATGACCCGTTCGGCCGCACGCATTTCAACCTGGCGCCGCTCACTGGCGAACTCGGGATCGTCAAGGTGAAGCCGGGGCTGTTCCACACCCAGGGCGGCCTGATGGTCGACGACCACGCCCGCGTGCTGCGGCCCGACGGCACTCCGGTGCCGAACCTGTTCGCCGGCGGCGGGGCGGCGGCCGGGATCAGCGGGCGTGAGGGGGCCGGGGGATATGCCAGCGGCAACGGCCTGCTGACGGCGCTCGGGCTCGGTCGGATCGCCGGGCTCAGGGCGGCGGAAGAGGTGCGCGCGCGGCGGTAGGGACGCTCCCTTGTTCGTCTGGAATATTCCTATATGATATAAAGATATTCCCATGGGATATCTCATAATGGCCTTGTACATCCGCGATTCCGAGGTCGACGCTCTGGCGGAGGAGGTGCGCAGGGTCACCAAGGCCCGCACCAAGACCGAGGCGGTGCGTAGCGCCCTGCAGGCCCAGCTGGCGGCGGCGCGGCGGGCGTTGCCGTTGCGGGAGCGGCTGGCCCGCTCGAAGGCCATGGCCGATGCCATGGGCAGCGGGGATCGGGCGTTCGACATGAAGGCCTATACCGACGAGCTGTGGGGCGATTCCTGATGTTCGTCGACGCGTCGGCGATTGTCGCCATCCTGGGGCGCGAGCCGGGCTACCAGGAGATCGAGAAGCGGCTGGCTTCCGCCGATGGGCCGCTTTGGGTCTCGCCGCTGGTGAAGTTCGAGGCGGTCGCCGGCCTCGACCGGCTGAAGTCGGGCGTCGGCAGACCGACCCCGGACCTGTTGCGGCAGGCACAAGGCGCCGTCGACGCCTTCGTCGAGGACCTGGACGCGACCGAGATGGCGGTGTCGCCTGAGATCGGCAGGCTGGCGGTGGAAGCGTGCCGGGCCTACGGCAAGGCTGTCGGCCACCCGGCCGATCTCAATTTCGGGGACTGCTTCGCCTATGCCTGCGCGAAGGCGCTCGGCGTGGCCCTGATCTACAAGGGTGACGACTTCGCCCGCACCGACCTCGCCTGACGGTCCTCAGTAGCTCATCAGCCCCGGCAGGAAGAGCGAGATCGCCGGGAAGGCGATCAGCAGGCCGAGGGTGACCATGTCCATCAGCACGAACGGGGTCACGCCGGCGAATACCTCCTCCAGCGTCAGGGGGACCGGCGACGAGGAGCGGACCACGTAGACGTTCAGGCCGACCGGCGGCGTGAGCAGCGAGATCTCGGCCAGCTTGACCGAGATCACCCCCAGCCAGATCGGGTCGAAGCCGGCCCCCACCAGGATCGGGAACATCACCGGCAGGGTCATCACCATGATGGCGATCGGCTCCACGAACATGCCGAGGATCAGGTACAGCACCGCGAAGCAGGCGAGGTACAGGTAGGGCGACAGCTGCATCGCCAGCATGGCGTCCGAGATCGTGGTGATCAGCCCGGTGTAGGTCAGGAACCGGGCGAACAGCATGCCGCCGATCACGATGATGAAGATCACCGTGGTGGTGGTGCCGGCGTCCCGGAAGGTGTCGACCATGCCGCCGACCGACAGCCGGCGCTTGCCGAGAACGATCAGGAAGGCACCGAACGCGCCGATGGCGCCGGCATAGGTCGGGATGAACCAGCCGAAATAGATGCCGCCGATCACCAGCACGAACAGGAAGCCGATGCCCCAGACATGGGTCAGGGACTCCCAGCGATCCTTCCAGGCGATCCGGATGTCGGGCCGCGGGCACAGTTCCGGCTTCCACTTGGCGATCGCGACGATCCCGGCGATGAACACGGCGGCCGACAGCAGGCCGGGCAGCAGTCCCGCCATCAGCAGCTGGGCGATCGACTGCTCGGTGATGATCGCGTAGATCACCATCAGGATGCTGGGCGGGATCAGCGACGCCAGGGTGCCGGCGGCGGCGATGCAGCCGGCACTGAGGCGCTTGTCGTAGCCGAACCGGACCATCTCCGGCATCGCCATGCGCGTGAAGATCGCGGCGTTGACGATGGTCGAGCCGCAGGCCGCGCCGAATGCCGCAGAGGCCATCGTGGTGGCGATCGCCAGGCCGCCGGGCAGGCGCCCCAGCCAGTTGTAGGCGGCCCGGTACAGGTCGGTGGTCAGCGATGCCTGGGTGGCCAGGGACCCCATCAGGATGAACAGCGGAATCACCGCCAGGTCGAAGGAGTTCGTGGTGCTGAACGGGATCGTCGCCAGCTGCGCCCAGGCGGCGTCCGGCCCGATGGCCAGATAGATCCCGAGGATGCCGCCGAGCCCGAGCGAGATGCCGATGTGCACCCCGAGCGCCAGCAGGGTGAACAGCACGGCCCCGACCAGGATGCCGGTGGTGACTGGATCGAGCACCGCCTACCTCTCCACTACCTGTCCGACTTGGATTCGACGAGATCGGCATAGATCGGGTCGACCAGCTTCTCGGCTTCGGTCCCGGCGATCAGGTGGCCGAGGTCGACGATCACGTCGAGCGCGAGCCGGACGATCAGCAACCCGGTGCCGGTCGCCAGGATGATCCGTGCCGGATACAGCGGGAAGCGGATCAGGCCATCGGTCGCCTCTTCGATCTGGATGCTGAACTGCGCTTCGTTGATCGCCTGCCAGAGCAGCAGGCCGAAGAACAGCAGGCCGCACAGGTCGGCCAGGATGTCGAGCCCGGCGCGGCCGCGCGGCGGCAGCCGGGTATACAGCAACTCGACCCGGATATGGCTGCGCCGGATCTGGCCGTAGGTGAGGGCGCCGAACACGATCAGCACCATCGTGCTCTCGGTGATCTCGCGCGCGCCCGGCACCGGCTGGCCGAGCATCTGGGTGCCCACCACGTCGGCGGTGCCGAGGAACATCGACAGCAGCATGCCCAGGCCGCCGACCATCAGGACGCCGAGGGCAAGCCGTTCCAGGATCTTCGAGATGCTCCGCATCGCCGACCGCGGTCCCCCAAAATCGACAATCGCCCGCCCGGGCCCCGAAACGGTGGGGCCGGGCGGGCGATCAGGTTGGCCGGACCGCGTCAGTTCGCGGTCATCTCACGCCAGCGCTTGGCGACCATGGCGGCTTCGTCGCCCTGGCCCTTGCCCTTCATGTCCTCGACCCAGCCGGCCAGGACGTCGGGAGCAGCCGCGCGCCACTTGGCCATCTCGGCCGCCGGGAACGGCTTGAAGATGCCTCCCTTCGACTCGATCTCGGCCTTGGCCTCGCTCTCGACCTTGTCCAGGAACGGGATGTACTCGGCCTGGCTCTTCGCCGCCTGGTCGAGGAAGATCTCCTGGATGTCCTTCGGCAGCTTGTCCCAGCTGCGGTTGCCGATGACGATCAGGTGGCCGGCGATCGACATGATCGGGCCGCAGCTGTACTTGCCCGGCTCGTAGATCTTGGTGGCCAGGATGTTGCCCGGGTTGATGAACGAGTAGTCCAGCGACCCGCGCTGCAGGCCCTCGTAGATGTCGCCGACCCCGATGGTCACCGGGACCGCGCCGATCGCGCTCTGCACCTTCGGGATGTCGGCGCCGAAGCTGCGCACCTTCTTGCCCTTCAGGCCTTCGACCGTGTCGCAGTCCGGCGACGGGCCGGTCAGGTAGTACTCGCCGAGCGGCTGGTGGAACAGGAACCGGACGTTCATCTTGTCCAGCTCCGCCTTGAACATCGGCAGGTCCTTGTAGGACGCGATCGAGACCTCGATCGCCTGCTTGGACGAGTTGAACACGAACGGGATCTGGAACGCCTTCCAGAACCGCAGCTGGTCGGCATAGTAGCCCGGCACCACCGAGGCCATGTCGATGGCGCCCCGTCCGGCGAGGGGCAGCAGCTCGTTGCCCTTGCCGAGGCCTCCGGAATAGGTGATCTCGATGGTCACGCGGCCCTTGGTCCGCTCCTCGATCGCCTTGGCGAAGTTCTGCTCGGGGACGAGGAACTTGCTGTTCCCGAGATAGTGACCCCAGCGCAGCTTGAACTCGGCCTCGGCATGGGCCGACGCGGCGGCAGTCAGCGTCGTCAGCACGACCGCTGCCTGCACCAGCATTCGCATTGGTTTGTTCATTGGATACCTCCGTTCCCCGTGGACGCTCAGCCTGTTTCTTGTCCCGCGGTGGTCGACGACCGGCTTTCCGGGGCGGACGGCCGCTTTCCGTGGGATCGTGTCCCGAGGGAGCGGGCCGCTTTTCCGCCTGGATAGGCGGCCGGCGAAGCGGTCGAAGCCCTGCACCTTCCGTTCCGTCACCCCGCGGCATGATGGGCGGTAAACCGCATTCGGCCAAGCGGAGCTTTCGCTCGAGCCGGCCGGACAATCGGTCAACTGTTGACATTTTTGCGGTGCGGCGGCCTGCTGTCAACGCATTGCAGGGCCTCGAAACCGCAGGCCCGTGAAGGCCCAAACGCGACGGAGCCCCCGCTTGCCCGAATCAGCCGCAAAACGGTCGTCCCCGACCCCGAATGCGACCGATCTGCCGCGCCGGGAGGACTGGCGGGCGATCCTGGACGTGCTGGCCGAGCGTTGTTCGTGCCGGGATTTCGACGGCAGCCCGATCGACCGGTCGGTGCTGGCCGGGATCGTGGCCGACGGCACCGAGGCGCCGTCCTCCTGCAACCAGCAGCAATGGCACTTCATCGTGGTCGACGACGGCGCGCTGAAGCGCCGGGCCTGGGAGATCTCCGGCGGCAACCACCATTTCGCCGAGTGCTCGGCACTGATCTACCTGTGCTTCCAGAAGGGTTGGACCCACGGCAACTTCTCGGTCGTGCAGTCGGTCGCCGGGGCCGCCTACCACATGATGCTGAGCGCGCATCTGCGCGGCTTCTCGGCGATCTGGAACGCCGGCATCGGCGACAAGGCGGCGCTGGCGGACATGCTGGGCGTCCCGCCGACCTTCGAGATCCAGGGCGCGCTGGCGATCGGTCGGCCGAAGCCGTCGGCACCGGCCATGAAGGCGCCGCGCCGGCCGTTCGGGCAGGTCCACTCCTGGAACCGCTTTGAGCGCCCGGCGGTGACCCGGTATCCGGCGAAGCCGGCCGACGAGTATCCGTTCTTCGCCATCCGCAACGACGACAACCCGTTCGCGGTCTGGGACCCGGCCGAATGGGACTGGGGCCAGATCGCCGACTTCCGCGGCTACTCGGTGTGGGCCAAGTCGCCGCTGGCCGGGGTCTATGTCTCCCGCCGCCAGGGCGAGGCGACCGCTGTCGAACTCGAGCTGCTGCCGGCGCCGGCGGGCGACGGCCGTGTCGTCGAGATCATGCCGTGGGGTGGCACCTACAGCGTCGAGCTGCGCCACCGCCTGCCGCCGTCCGTGCATCTGCACCTGGCCGAGCTGTCACCGCACAACCTGGCCTTCGTGGAGGAGCGCTTCCGGCAGGAGGGGCTGCCGCTCGACCGGGTGTCCCTCGATCTGTTCGCCGACGGTCGGCTGCCCTACGCGGACGGCACGATCGACGCGGTCGTGCTGCCGCAGGTGCTCGAGCACATGCCGGATCCGGAGGCCGTGCTCGACGAGGTGCGGCGGGTGCTGCGGCCCGGCGGCCACGTCACGGTCAGCGTCCGCAACCGCGACTCCGCCTACGGCCGGCACTGGGCCGAGGTCGAGTCGCGCGCCCAGGTGCCGAACCAGGGGCCGTTCCAGCCGATACCGGCAGCATCGGTCGAGGGCTGGCTGGGCGAGCGCTTCGCGGTCGAGCAGGCGGTCGGCATCGGCAGCGGGACCAGCCACGACGCCGCCGTGCTGACCGGCCCGGCCCGGCTGTCCGGGCGGCTGTTCGCCGGTCGGTGGCGCCGTGAGTGACGGAAGCGCCTTGACGGGATCGGGAGCGGACGGCGCAGGTCGGCTCGTGGGTTCCGGTTCCGGTCCGCCTTTGGCGCTCCGGTCCGGAATGACGACGGAGGAAGAGGGTCGGCGGGCTGCGTCTCTCCCATCGTCGTCATTCCGGACGGACGCGCCGCCCGCGGCGCGGTCGAGCCGGAACCCACCCACCGCTCCGTCAGTCCTTGAGCCTGCGCGCCATGAACCGCCCGGTGCCGCGCGCGTCGTCGGCCAGCGCCCCGTCGCGGACCGCGAACCGGCCGCGCACCACGGTATGGACCACCCGGCACAGCATCTCCTGGCCCTCATAGACCGAGTAGCCGGCGTCGGTGGCGAGGCCGCCGCGTTCCACCGTCCACTTCGCCTTCATGTCGAGGATGCTGAAGTCGGCGTCGGCGCCGGGGGCGATCCGGCCCTTGCGCGGCGCCAGGCCCATGGCGTCGGCCGGCCTGGAGGTGACCATCGCGGCCAGCCGCTCGAGCGGGATGCCGCGGCGGTGATGGCCCTCGCTGAACAGCGCCGGCAGGAAGGCGTCGAGGCCCGGGAAGCCGGGCTGGGCCTTCCAGATGCCGCCGTCCTTCGAGGTCACCGGCCGGTGGATGTGGTCGGTGGCGACGGTGTCGATCTCGCCGCGCCGGATGCCCTCCCACAGCGCTTCGCGGTCGGCCGGCTCGCGCAGCGGCGGGTTGACCTTGGCCAGGGTGCCGCACGCGCTCGTCGTGTCGTGGGTCAGGTAGTGGGTGCAGGTCTCGATGGTGACCCGGCTGCCCTGGCGGCGCTGCTCGATCGCTGCCGCCAGCGCCTCGGCCGACGAGGTGTGCACGGTGTAGACCGGGGCGCCCACTACGCGGCCGAAGTAAGTGGCGCGGCGGATCGCGTCGGCCTCCACGAAGGGCGGGCGCGTCGCGTTCCAACTCGCCAGGCCGTCCCTGCCGTCCGGGTCGGCGGCCAGCACCCGGTCGCGCAGCACCCAGGCCACCTCGATGTTCTCCGGGTGCGGGCACAGCATGCCGCCGTGGTCGCGCAGCACCTCCAGCAGCCGGAACAGGAAGCCGTCGTCGGTTCCGGGCAGGCCGAGCCGCTTGCCCTCGTCGCCGCGGATGTTCATGAACAGCTTGGCGGTCGGCACGCCGAACTCGGCGATGTAGCGCGGCAGCTCGGCCAGCTGCTCGTCGGTGCTGATGACGAAATGGAAGCCGAAGTCGATGCGGGCGCCGGCCTCGGTCACTGCCTTCAGCTCGTCGAACAGCGGGCCGTAGGGCGTCGGGCTCATCACATAGGGGATGAAGCTGGTGACCCCGCCGATCGCCGCCGCCGCGGTCTCGGTGTCGGCGTCGGACGGCACCCGCGGGCGGGCGATGTCGCTGCCGTGGCCGAGATGCAGGTGCACGTCACAGGCCCCCGGCAGCACGGTCAGGCCGGCGACGTCCACGGTCTCCGCCGCCTCCGGGCCGGCGCTCGGCTCGGTCACCGCCAGGATCCGGCCCTCCGCCGCCAGCACGTCGACGCGCCGGAACCCCAGCCCCGGCAGCAGCACCTCGCCGCCCGCCAGCCGCAGGTCAACCTTGGTCATGTCGTTGTCTCCCTCGATGGTTCGATGCCTTCGGTCCCTGCGGCGACCGGCGTTTGCCGATGCCCGTCGCTCCATGGGTTCCGGCTCCGCCGCGCCACCGGCGCGCCGGCCCGGAATGACGACGGGAGGGGAAGCCGAGGCGACCTTCCTCCTTTCGTCATTCCGGACGAGGCGGGCCGCGGGAGCGGACCGGATCGAGCCGGAACCCACCCGATGCCGTCGCCGTCGAAGCGATCTGCTCCCGGAGCCCCGCCATGATCCGTGACCGCGTGCCGTACTCGCCGATCGTGACCCGGCCGCCGCTGCGCTGGCCGGATGGCGCGCGCGTCGCGGTCTGGGTGGTGCCGAACGTCGAGCACTACGAGTACATGCCGGACCCGATCGGCCCGCGCGACCCGTGGCCGCGCATGCCGCATCCGGACGTGCTCGGCTACGGGACCCGCGACTACGGCAACCGGGTCGGGCTGTGGCGCATGATGGAGGTGACCGACCGCCTCGGCATTCCCTGCACGGTGTCCCTGAACATGGCGAACTGGGAGCACTATCCCGAGATCATGGCTGCCATGGTCGAGCGCGACTGGGACGTGCTGTGCCACGGCGTCTACAACACCCAGTACCACTGGGGCATGGCCGAGGACGACGAGCGGGCAATCATCGCCGACTGCGTCGCGACCTACCGCCGCTTCACCGGCAAGCAGCTCAGGGGCTGGTTCTCGCCGGCCGCCACCTTCACCCACAACACACCCGACCTCGTCGCCGAGGCCGGCATCACCTACTATTGCGACTGGTATCACGACGACCAGCCGACCGAGATGGCGGTGCGCAGCGGTCGCCTTGTGACCGTGCCGTACCAGATGGACGTCAACGACGCGATGGTCTGGCGCCACCCGTTCGAGGGCGAGGACTTCGCGCGCATGATCACCGACCATTTCGACACCCTGTGGGACGAGGGCGGCGAGCAAGGCCGCGTCGTCTGCATCGCCCTGCACCCGTACATCATGGGACACCCGCACCGGATCCGGCACCTGGAGCGGGCGCTCCGGCACATCGTCGAGCGCGACGGCGTGTGGCTGGCCACCGGCAGCCAGATCGCAGACTGGTACATTTCCCAGCAGTCCACGGTGGAGGGCAACTAGATGCCGTCCTATCGCGCCCCGGGCATGGACCACGACCTGTACCCGTTCTCGGCCCTGCCGGACCGGCCGCCGCTGCGCTGGCCGGGCGGCGCCCGGGTGGCGTTCACGGTCACCCTTCACCTCGAGCACTGGGAGCTCGACCCACCGGCCTCGGCGGTGCGCGATCCGCGCTTCAAGGACCCGATGGGGGACTTCCGGCCCGACTACCGGGCCTACACGCTGCGGGAATACGGCAACCGGGTCGGCATCTTCCGGGTGTTCGAGGCGCTCGACCGCCATGGCATCCGCCCGACCGTGGCGGCGAACGCCGCGGCCTGCGAGCGCTATCCCTATCTGGTCGAGGAGTGCCTGCGGCGCGGCTGGGAGTTTGCGGCGCACGCCACCCATGCCACCCGGATGGTGACCGCCAAGCTGGACGAGGCGCGCGAGCGCGAGCTGATCGCCCGATCGGTCGACGCCGTGGCGGCGGCCACCGGCAGCCGGCCGCGCGGCTGGGTCGCCCAGGATTTCGGCGAGACCGTGCGCACGCCCCGCCTGCTGGCGGAGGCCGGCCTGGACTACGTGGCCGACTGGCCGAACGACGACCAGCCCTACCGGATGACCACGGAGCCGGCGCTGGTCTCGATCCCGTGTCAGGCGGAGTGGGACGATGTACAATTGCTGTGGCATCGCCGGGTCTTCAGCCACCGCTATCCGGCCCTGGTGGCGGAGGCGCTGTCGGTGCTGCACGAGGAAGCGGCCGGCTCCGGCCGTTATTTCGGGCTGGGACTGCATCCATGGCTGATTGGCATGCCGCACCGCATCCGCTACCTGAACGAGGCGCTTGACCGGATCGCCGGCTTCGACAGCCTGTGGCAGGCGACGCTCGGCGAGGTCGCGACGCATATGAGAACGAAAGAGGCCGCCGGCGCCTGACATCGGGCGCCGGAAGAGACCCAGCGACAGCGAGGAAACCGACACTTGGCGAACTCCGACAACCTGCAGCCCCTGGTCTCGGCGAACCTGTCCGCCCTCGCCTTCGAGCGGCTGGAGCAGGCGATCATGACCGGCGAGCTCAAGCCCGGCGAGCGGCTGAGCGAGACCACGCTGGCGAAGCGCTACGGCATCAGCCGCGGCCCGCTGCGCGAGGCTATCGGCCGGCTCGAGGGCCGCAACCTGGTCGAGCGCGTGGCCAACCAGGGGGCGCGGGTCATCTCGCTGCAGAACGACCAGCTGATCGACCTGATGGTGATCCGCGAGAGCCTGGAGGGCATGGCCTGCCGGCTGGCGGCCACCCGCATCAAGCCGGCCGAGCTGAAGAAGCTGCAGCGGATGCTGGAACAGCACGCCGAGGACGAGGCGGTGATCAGCGGCCGCGGCTATTTCCAGGGCGGCGGCGACCTCGACTTCCACTACCGGATCGTGCGCGCCAGCGGCAACGACCGGTTGGTGCAGATGCTCGACGAGGAGCTGTATTCGCTGCTGCGGCTGTACCGCCAGCGTCTGAGCACCCGGCCCGGCCGGCCGGCCCAGGCGCTGGAGGAGCACCGTCGTGTGCTGGCGGCGCTGGAGGCCCGCGACCCGGACGCCGCCGAGGCCGCCATGCGCGCCCACATCCAGAGCAGCCGCGCCAGCCTGGAGCGCCACATGGCGGACAGCGCGTCGGCCACCGGCGAGGCCGCGGTCGAGGTGGCGTGAGGCGGAGCCCTGCCCCCTGTCCTTCGTGGCGCGCCGTTGCACGGCGCGCACCTCAGGACGACAGGGTAGAATGAAAGCGGCAGCCGCCCCATCTCTGTCGCCCTGAGGTGCCCTGAGCGAAGCGAAGGGCCACGAAGGGCCTGGTGGGGCTAGGCTCGGAACCCGACGTCTCACCTGCCCGCGTCCGGCCAGTCGTTCACCGGGATGTCGACGTCCAGCAGCGGGGCGTGCTGCTGGCAACCGTAGACGTCGGTGTCGCCCAGGTCGCCGGCCGGGATCGCGCGCGGGATGGTCGCCTTGAAGGCCAGGCCGGCCGGGTAGGGGGTGAACAGCACCTCGTCCTCCGGCACGCCGTACAGCCGGGCGATCAGCGCCGGGCCGAGCACGCCGGTCGCCGCCACCGCGTCGTACTGGGCGCGGGTCTCGAACACCACGTCGACGGTGAGTTGGAACGGCCCGGCGTTCTTGCTCTTGCAGACCTTGGCGATGTCCCGGATCGCGGCCATCACAGGTCCTCGTAGGTGATCGGGAACGGCGCCAGCGGGTCGTCGACGGTCATGGTCTGGAACACCGAGAACCGGTAGACCGGCCCGGCCGCGATGTCGGACGGCGAGTACGGGAACGCCATGTTGCCCTCGCGGCAGAGCCGGCCCGGGAAGTCGGTATGCAGCATGGTGACCCGGGCCAGCGCCAGCACCGCGTCGGCGGTGTCCTGGTCGGGCGCCACCACCTCGATCACGAAGCCGACCTCGTGCGGCCGGGCGTCGCGCACCGGCTCGGCCGCGCCCATGACCCCGTCGATGCCGTAGCGCCGCACCATCAGCCGGTAGCCGTCCTCCGCGATGCCGAGCGCCGCCGCCTTGGTCGCGACCGCCTCGCGGACCCGCGCCAGGAAGTCGTCGAGGGTGGCGACCAGCAGCGGGTCGCGGGTGCCGCAGACCGTGATCGCCCGGTAGCCGGCCAGTTCGGCGCCCTCCAGCTTCACGGTGTAGGGCTGCGGGTCCCAGGTCATGCCGGACACCCGCACGGCGCGGTCGGAGACCGCCTCGAACCGGCAGTCGGTGGTGTCGAGGATGCCGCCCGGCTCGACGTGGATGCAGGGGCTGGGGTTCTCGTGCAGGCTGTGGTTGGCGACCGAGGACGGCGTGCAGCGCCGCTCCGCCGCCGCCGGCTCCAGCACCACGCCGTCGCGGTCGACGTCGACCAGCAGGCAGTCATGGCCCTTCGGCACCGCCGGGGTGGCGCCGCATTCCAGCATCTTGCCGGCGTACCAGGCCGGCGCGGCGGGCAGGCCGGCGCGCATCGCCATCGCCGCCCAGGGCGCGGGGTCGCTCGAGCGGCCGGCCAGCACCACGTCGGCGCCGCCGTCGAGGGCGGCCGCGAACGGCTCGGCCCCCATCATCGCGACGACCCGCTCGGACCGGCCGATCGCCGCCGGGTCGGGCGCCGGGCCGCCGGTCAGCCGGGCCATCCGGCCGTCGCCGTGGGCGCGGACCAGCGCTGCCTTGTCCTGCTCGGCCTCGATGGTGGCGAGCCGGAACCGCAGGCCGAAGTCGCGGGCGAGCCCGCGGACGATACCGGCGACCGCCTCGAGATGCGGCGTGCCGCCCGCGCCCCCGCAGGTGCCGATCACCAGCGGGACGTGGTGCCGGCGGGCGGCCAGCAGCATCAGCTGCAGGTCGCGGCGCATGGCGCGGGCCGAGTTCAGGGTCTTGCCGGAGCCCAGATAGTGCGGCCCGGGATCGGTGCTGCCGCCGTCGACGCCGAGCATATGGACCCCGCGCCGCATCCCGGACTCGAGCGAGCTCTCGGGAAAGCCGTAGCCGAGTATCCCGCTGGTCGACAGCATCCGGCAGGCCTTGCTGGCGGTGGCCACCCTGTTCCTTTCCCGCACGTCGCGGATTGCATCGGTGATCCGGGGATCGTCCATCGTGGATTCCGAAACTGTCAACAGTTGACTGAAATGGCGGGCGTCGTTTAATGCCGGGGCGGCCCGCGTCGCCGGCGGCGAGGGACGGACATCGAGGCAGGAGGACAGCATGGCGGAGGACAACCCCGCGGCCTTGCGGCCGAAGGACCGGCGTCGGCGCCTTCGGGCCATGGTCGAGGAACGCCGGGCCCTGCTGGTGCCGGGGGCCGCCAACGCGCTGACCGCCAGGGTGATCGAGGACGCCGGCTTCGATGCGCTGTACGTCACCGGCGCCGGGCTGGCGAACACCCTGCTGGGCGTGCCCGACATCGGGCTGGTGACGCTTACCGAGCTGGTGCAGACGGTCGAGGCGATCGGCGAGATCTCGTCGCTGCCGATGGTGGTCGACATCGACACCGGCTTCGGCAACGCCATCAACACCCGCCGCACGGTGCGCCTGCTGGAGCGCGCCGGCGCCTGCGGCCTGCAGCTCGAGGACCAGGTGTTCCCGAAGAAATGCGGGCATTTCGACGGCAAGGGCGTGATCCCGGTCGGCGAGATGGTCTCAAAGGTCAAGGCCGCGGTCGATTCCCGCGACGACGAGAACCTGCTGATCATGGCGCGCACCGACGCCCGCGCCATCGAGGGCATGGACGCCGCGATCGAGCGTGCCCAGCGCTACATCGAGGCGGGAGCCGACCTGACCTTCGTCGAGGCGCCGGTCTCGGTCGAGGAGATGCGAACGATCACCCGCAGCCTGGCGGTGCCGCAGGTCGCCAACATGGTGGTCGGCGGGCGCACGCCGCTGCTGCCGCAGGCCGAACTGGCGGAGATCGGATTCGCGCTGGTGCTGTACGCCAACACGCCGCTGCAGGCCGCCATGCGGGCGATGAGCGAGGTGCTGGGCGCCCTCCGGCGCGACGGCGGCCTGGACGCGGTGCGCGACCGGCTGGCTGATTTCGGCGAGCGCCAGCGCCTGGTCGACAAGGCGACCTACGACGCGCTGGAGAAGCGATATGCCGTCGAGTGACACCGGCAGCCTGCGCTACCAGCTTTCCGGCGATGCCCTGGTGGTGGCGCCGGGCATCTACGACGCGCTGTCCGCCCTGATCGCCAGCCAGGCCGGGTTCGGCGCCCTCTACCTGTCCGGCGCGTCGATCGCCTACACGCGCTACGGCTCGCCGGACATCGGCCTGCTCGGCATGACCGAGGTCGCCGAGACCCTGACCGCGATCTGCGACCGGGTGGCGACCCCGGTGATCGTCGACGGCGACACCGGCTTCGGCAACGCCCTGAACGTCATCCGCACGGTCCGGACCTTCGAGCGCTGCGGTGCGGCGGCGATCCAGCTCGAGGACCAGGCGATGCCGAAGCGCTGCGGCCACCTGGCCGGCAAGACCCTGGTGCCGGCCGCCGAGATGGCGGGTAAGGTCAAGGCGGCGGTCGACGCCCGCAAGTGCGAGGACTTCCTGATCGTCGCCCGCACCGACGCGATCGCGGTCGAGGGCTACGCCGCCGCGCTCGACCGCGCCGGGCTGTACCTGGAGGCGGGCGCCGACGTGCTGTTCGTCGAGGCGCCGCGCGACCGTGGCGAGATGGACGGCATCGTCGCCCGGTTCGGCGACAAGGTGCCGCTGCTGGCCAACATGGTGGAGGGCGGCCGGACCCCGCTGCTCGACGCCGCCGCGCTTCAGGCGATCGGCTACCGGCTGGCGATCTTCCCGGGCGGCACGGTGCGGGCACTGTCCCGGCTGCTCGCCGAATACTACGGCAGTCTGCGCGAGCACGGTGGCACAGGGCCGTTCCTGGACCGCATGAACCTGTTCGACGGCCTGAACGAGATCATCGGCACGCCCGGCTACCTGGCGCGCGGCAGGCAGTATGACGGCTCGAATTTCGGAGGCGACGCGTGACCGAGACCACCGCCATCGACCCGGTCACCCTGGCGGTGCTGAAGGGCCGCCTGGAGCAGATCGCCGACGAGATGGACGCAACCCTGTTCCGCAGCGCCTTCAACCCGATCATCGCCGAGGCCCACGACGCCTCGCACGGGCTGTACGACCCGAAGACCGGCGAGACCCTGGTGCAGGGCAAGTCCGGCCTGCCGATCTTCGTCGGCGCCATGGCGTTCGCCGTGAAGGCGGTGATCGAGAAGGCGGCGCGTGACGGCGACCTCGCCGACGGCGACGTCTACATCTTCAACGACCCCTATGACGGCGGCACCCACCTGTCGGACTTCAAGCTGGTCCGCCCATACTTCCGCGACGGCCGGCTGTTCTGCTACCTGGCCTCGGTCGGCCACTGGCACGACGTCGGCGGCAACGTGCCGGGCAACTACAACCCGGTCGCCACCGAGTGCTTCCAGGAAGGCATGCTGATCCCGCCGGTGAAGCTGTACGTGAAGGGCGAGTTCCGGCCCGACATCGTCGATATCCTGCGTGCCAACTCGCGGCTACCGGGCAGCCTGTACGGCGACCTGAACGGCCAGGTCAACGCCCTCGACCTCGGCATCCGCCGGCTCGACCGGCTGCTGGACGAATACGGCGCGACGACCGTCGGCCAGGCCATGGGCGAACTGCGGGCCCGGGCGGCCAGGCTGATGCGCGCCCATATCGCCGAGCTGCCGGACGGCACCTGGTCCTGCGACGACTGGCTCGACAACGACGGCGCGGTCGACGAGCCGCTGCGGGTCGGCCTGGACATCGTGGTCGCCGGCGACGAGATGACCCTGGACTTCTCGCGCACCGCGCCGGCCTGCCTGGGGCCGGTCAACATCTCCCGCTCGACCGCCATCGCCGCCTGCTACGTCGCCCTCAAGCACGTGTTCCGAGACGTGCCGGCGAATGCCGGGGTGCTGGAGCCGATTCGCTTCGTGATCCCCGACGGCTCGCTGATGGCGGCGACCGCGCCGAAGCCGGTCGGCGGCTATACCGAAACCATCCTGCGGATGATCGACGTGGTGTTCGGCGCCCTGCAGCACTGCGCGCCCGAGCGGGTCAACGGCTGCGCCTACGGCACCATCAACGCGCTGTCGCTGGCCGGCCACCGCCGGGACGGGCGGCGCTGGGTGATGTTCTCGTTCTTCGGCGGTGGCCATGGCGGCCATCCGGAGGGCGACGGCCTGAACCACGGCAACGCGCCGATCTCGACCGCCACGATCCCGCCCATGGAGATCCTGGAGGCGGCCTATCCGGTGATGTTCACCCAGTGGGCGCTGCGCCCGGACAGCGGCGGCCCCGGCCGCAGCCGCGGCGGGCTGGGTGCCATCTACGAGATCGAGCTGCTGGAGGAGAACGCCGACGTGTTCCTGTTCGGCGAGCGCGGCAGGTACGCGCCGCAGGGCGTGGTTGGCGGCGCGCCGGCCGCCCTCAACCGTTTCATCTATCAGCAGGACGACGGCGAGCACACGCCGCCCATGGCCTCCAAGATGGTTGGGATCAGGATCAGGCGCGGCCAGCGGGTCCGGCTGGAGACGCCCGGCGGCGGCGGCTACGGCCCGGCCCGCGAACGCGATTCTGCCAAGGTCGCCGAGGACGTGCGCCTCGGCTATGTCAGCCGCGCGGCGGCGGAGGCCGGCTACGGCGTGGCGCTGACCGCCGACGGCGCGGTCGACGAGGGCCGGACGGCCGAGTTGCGGACCCGGATGGCCTGAACGATGACCGCGAAACCCTCCTACGTGATCGGCGTCGACGTCGGCGGCACCTTCACCGACCTGTTCTTCGTCGACGAGGCGACCGGCACCCTCGACGTCGCCAAGGTGCCGTCGACCCGCGGCAACGAGGCGGCGGGGTTCCTCGACGGGATCGGCCGCAAGCTCGACGACCTCGGGAGGATCGCCACGGTGGTGCACGGCACCACGGTCGGCACCAACGCCCTGCTGGAGCGCAAGGGTGCCAGGACCGGCGTCATCACCACCGCCGGCTTCCGCGACGTGCTGGAGATGCGCCGCCGCGACCGGCCGAAGACCTGGGGCCTGTGGGGCAGCTTCACCCCGGTGGTGCCGCGCGACCTGCGCCTGGAGGTGGCCGAGCGCACGCTCGCCGACGGCACCGTGCACACCGCCGTCGACCCCGAGGAGGTGCGCCGTGCCGCGCTGGCGCTGCGCGACGCCGGGGCCCGGGCGGTCAGCGTGTTCTTCGTCAACAGCTACGCCAACCCGGCGAACGAGCGGGTGGCGGCCGAGGCGGTGCGCGCGGTCTGGCCGAACGCCCACGTCACCGTCAGCCACGAGATCCTGCCGGAGATCCGCGAGTTCGAGCGGGCCTCGACCACCGCACTGAACGCCTACCTGCAGCCGGTGGTCGGCGACTACCTGGAGAAGCTGGGCGCCGACCTCGCGGCCGGCGGCTTCGGCGGCGAGTTCCTGATCGTGCAGTCGAACGGCGGGGTGATGAGCGTCGCCGAGGCCCGGCGCCGGCCGGTGCGCACCGCCCTGTCCGGCCCGGCGGCCGGGGTGATCGCGGCGGCCTACATCGCCGACAGCGCCGGCTTCCCGAACATCATCACCTGCGACATGGGCGGCACCAGCTTCGACGTCTCGCTGGTGGCCGGTGGCGCCGGCATGCTGTCGCCGCAGACCACCATCGACTTCGGCATGGTGATCCGCACGCCGATGATCGAGATCACCACCATCGGCGCCGGCGGCGGCTCGATCGCCTGGGTCGATCCAGGCGGGCTGCTGCAGATCGGCCCGGAGAGCGCCGGTTCGGTCCCGGGCCCGGTGTGCTACGGCCAGGGCAACGACCGCCCGACCGTCACCGACGCCAATGTGGTGCTGGGGCGGATCAACGCCGACCGGCCGATCGGCGGCAAGCTGGCCCGGCTGGACGTCGAGGCCGCGAAGGCGGCGATCCGGGCTCACGTGGGCGAGCCGCTCGGGCTCGACGACATGGCCGCCGCCGAGGCGATCGTGCGGGTCGCCAACTCGCGGATGGCCGGCGCGGTCCGGCTGATCTCGATCGAGCGCGGCTACAACCCGCGCGACTTCGCTGCCATGCCGTTCGGCGGCGGCGGCGCCCTGCACGCCGGTGCGCTGATCAAGGAGGTCGGGCTGGCCAGCGCTCTGGTGCCGCGGTTCCCGGGCGTGACCTCGGCGCTCGGCTGCGTGATCGCCGACATGCGCCACGACCAGGTGCGCACCGTCAACGCGCTGCTCGACGGCCTCGACCTCGCCGCGCTCGACGGCACCCTGGCCGAGATGGCCGGCGAGGGCCTGGCGCTGCTCGACCGGGCCGGGGTGTCGTTCGAGGGCACGATGGTGAAGTTCGAGGCCGACATGCTGTATCTCGGCCAGACCCACACGGTGGCGGTGCCGCTGGACCTGACCCTGGTCGACGGCCGGACCGGGGTTTCCCGCGACGGCATGCGCGCCGCCTTCGACGCCGCCTATCGCGAGGCCTACGGCCGGCTGCTGGAGGGCGTGCCGGTGCGGGTGCTGAACGTCCGGGTGTCGGCGATCGGCGCGCGGCCGAAGTTCGACCTGGCGCTGCTGGCGCCGAAGGCCGGCCTGACGGTCGAGGCGGCCCGGACCGGGACCCGCCCGGTCTATGTCGAGGGCGCCTGGCACGACGCGGCGGTCTATGCCCGCCTGGAGCTGCCGGTGGGTGCTACGGTCCCGGGGCCGGCGGTGCTGGAGCAGCCGGACGCCACGGTGTTCGTCGAGCCCGACCTGCAGGCCGCGGTCGACCGCTTCGGCAACCTCGTCGTCACCCGCAAGGAGAGCTGACCATGCACGCCCTGGATCCCGCGCGCACGGCGTTGCTGCTGGGCGACATGCAGAACGACTTCATCCATCCGGACGGCGCCTATGCGCGCGGCGGCGCGGTGGCCGAGGCGATCGCCGCCCTGCCGGCCCGGCTGAAGCCGGTGGCCGACGCCATGCGGGCGGCCGGCGGCTGGATCGTGTCGACCCACTTCACCCTGGTGCCGGCCAGGGGCGGCGAGCCGATGATCTCGCCGCATCTCAAGCGGCTGCGGCCGTTCCTGCGCAAGGGCGACTTCGCGCCCGGCAGCTTCGGCCACGCCCTGATCGACGAGCTGGCGCCGGCCGACCTGCAGGTCGAGAAGGTGGCCTATTCGGCGTTCTACATGAGCCGGCTGGAATGGGTGCTGCGCAAGGCCGGCATCGACACCCTGGTGGTCGCCGGGATCGTGACCAACGGCGGCGTCGAGTCGACGGTCCGCGACGCCCATGTCCGCGACCTGCACACGGTCGTGCTGTCCGACGGCTGCGCGGCGTTCAAGCCGGCGATCCACGAGGTCGCCATGGGCTCGATCGCCACGGTCTCCGAGACCGCGACCTGCGCCGAGGTGACGGCGATGCTGGCGGGAGCCCGCTGATGGCGGTGCTGCCGGCCGACGTGGCGTTCGACGTCTCCGTCCCGCTGGTGATCGTCGGGGCCGGGGCGTGCGGGCTGACGGCGGCGCTGGCGGCGCACGAGCAGGGGGCCGGGGTGCTGGTGCTGGAGCGCGATTCCGTGCCGCGCGGCTCGACCGCCATGTCGTCGGGCATGATCCCGGCCGCCGGCACCCGGTTCCAGGCCGAGCACGGGGTCGAGGACAGCCCCGAATTGTTCGCCCGCGACATCATGGCTAAGAACCACGACGCCGCCGACCAGGCGGTGGTGGCGGCGGTGACCGCGGCCTCGGGCGCGACCGTCGAGTGGCTGGCCGACCGCTGGCGGGTGCCGCTGTCGCTGGTCACCGGCTTCCTGTATCCCGGCCATTCGGTGATGCGGATGCACGCCCCGCCGAGCCGGACCGGGGCCGAGCTGATCGGCGCGCTGTCGCGGGCCGTCGAGGAGGCCGGCGTCGACATGGTCACCGAGGCCCGGGTGACCGACCTGTTCGCCGGGCCGGATGGCCGGATCGAAGGGCTCGCCTACGGCCGGCCCGACGGCACGGTCGAGCGGGTCGGCTGCGACCGCCTGGTCCTGGCCTGCAACGGCTATGGCGGGAACCCCGAGATGGTCCGCCGCTTCATCCCGGAGATGGCGGGCGCGCGCTACCACGGCCATGCCGGCAATGTCGGCGACGCGGTGACCTGGGGCGAGGCGCTGGGCGCCCAGCTCGCCGACATGGGGGCCTATCAGGGCCATGGCTCGCTGGCCGAGCCGCACGCCATCCTGATCACCTGGGCGCTGATGATGGAGGGCGGCATCCAGGTGAACGCCGAGGGCCGGCGGTTCTCCAACGAGCATCTGGGATACTCCGAGCAGGCGGCGGCGGTGATCGCCCAGCCGGGTGCCGTCGCCTGGAACGTCTACGACGCCCGCCTGCATGCGCTCGGCCGCGACTTCGACGACTACCGCGAGGCCGAGGCGGCGGGCGCCGTGCGCAGCGGCGCCACGGTGGCCGAGCTGGCGGCCGCGACCGGCCTGCCGGCCGAGGCATTGGCCGCGTCGCTGGAACAGGCCGCCCGCGGCGTCGCCGGCGAGACCGACCCGTTCGGGCGCGACTTCACCGGGAAGCCGGGCCTGCAGGCGCCGTACTACGCGGTCAAGGTGACCGGCGCGTTGTTCCATACCCAGGGCGGGCTGGCGGTCGACCCGGACGGCCGGGTGCTGCGGGCCGACGGACGGCGGATGCCGAACCTGTATGCCGGCGGCGGCGCGGCCCGCGGGCTGTCGGGCAGCGCCGGCTTCGGCTACCTGTCGGGCAACGGCCTGCTGTCGGCGGCGGTGCTGGGGCGGATCTGCGGGACGGTGGCGTCGCGGCCGTAGCCGGCGAGCCTCTCAGAAGCTCGCGAGGCCGGCGTAGAGATCGCTGTCGTCGGCGTCGAGCCGGGACAGCACCCGCCGGGTGACCTGCTCGCCATGCCACTCGACCAGGGTGACCGAGGCCGGCACGGGGCCGAGACGGTCGAGCGCCCGCTCTGCGGCCCGCATCGCATCCGGCGAGACCCGGCCGGGGTCGTAGTTCAGCGAGGCGTCGCGGTCGCGCACCTCCAGCTGTACCCAGCCGTGCCGGCTGCGGGCGATCGCCGCCCACTGGGCGGCCGGAACCGGGCTGTCGGCCGGCTGCGGAGGCCGCGTGCCGTCCGGTGCGAACCAGGTGATGGTGACGAGCGAGATCATGGCGTCGGAACGGTAGCCGCCGAAGTGTTGACGAACCGTTACCGACGCCAGGGGGCCGGCGAAGCCGGACCGGCTTCGCCTGAATGTCGTCACGACGGGGAAGGATGGTGGGCGCGGCTGGGATTGAACCAGCGACCCCTACGGTGTGAACGTAGTGCTCTCCCGCTGAGCTACGCGCCCGCCCAGGGAGACCGGTTTCTACGGTCGGGGGGCGGGCTTGTCAACGGCCGATGCCGCCGCCAGTCCGAGAAGTTCGAGCAGGTCGTCCAGGCGGTCGATCCGGGCGTCCACGTCGATCTCGGCGAGCGGCCTGCGGGCGTAGCCGTAGGTGACCAGGACCGCCCCGGTGCCGGCGGACCGGGCGACCGCCGCGTCGTGCTCGTTGTCGCCGACCATGACCGCGCGGCCGGCCGCCACGCCGATCAGTTCCAGGGTGCCGAGCAGGTGGCCGGCGTCCGGCTTGCGGACCGGGAAGCGGTCGCCCCCGGCAGCGGCGTCGACCAGGTCGGCGAGGCCGAGCACGCCGAGCACCGACCCGGTCGCGTGCTGCGGCTTGTTGGTGCAGACCGCGATCCGAAGCCCGGCCCGGCGCAGCGCCGTCAGGGTCTCCGGCACGCTCGGGTACACGGTGGTGGCGGCGGTCGGGTCGGACTCGTAATGCGCGATGAACCGGGTGGTGAGATCGGTCAGGGCCTCGCCGCCGGCCGCCGTCCCGGTCGCCGCCATCGCGCGCTCGACCAGCACCCGGGCGCCGTCGCCGATGAAGCTGCGGACCTCCGCCATCGACAGCGCCCGGCGGCTCTCCTCGGCCAGCAGCCGGTTGGCGGCGCGGCCCAGGTCCTCGGCGCTGTCGATCAGGGTGCCGTCCAGGTCGAACACGACGGCGTCCACCGGGCGGCCGGCGAAGCGGGCGGGCGAGGGCATGTCGGGGCGGCTCCGGGAGGGGTGGGCGAGCCGCAGTGTCGGCGAGCCTCTGCCGGTCCGCAAGGGCGTGGTTCGCAGGCGTGATCCGGGGGCGTGATCCGGGGGCGTGGTCCGGGGGCGTGGTCCGGGGGCGTGGTTCGGGGGCTCGGCTCTACCGGGGTTTGCGTTTGGCGGCGGCCGGCAACAGTCCCGCGTTCGACTTCCCGCGACGTTCGCCGCGGTCGATCGGCGGCCCCTTCGGACGCTTGCCTTCGGCGGCTGCATCGCAGCTCTTCTCGAGCACCGGGAAGTCGAACTTGCAGGTCCGGCGGAGTTCTGCCGCCTTGGATCGCTCGCCGAGTTCGCGGAGCGCGAGTATCCGGTGCGGCAGCAGCGACGGACTCGGGCCGACGACCCGCTCGGCCTCGTCGATCAGGTCGAGCACGGACTGCCATCTTCCACGTTCCTGCTCGACATCGAGGCGCCACTCGTACACGGCGAGCGGCACTTCCGCGCCTTCCGAGGCGTATTTGAGATTGAGCAGCGCATTGTCGAGCTGCTTCTGTTCGCGCCGGATCTCGAAAAACACCAGGCGGGGGAAGGCGTGGCTCTTGGTGACCCCGCTGACCGCTTCGCGGATCAGCTTGAGGGCGCGATTCTCCTCGCCGGCCTTGAAGGCCGACATCGCCTGCTCCGACAGGATGTATTTCTGATTGACCTCCGACAGCGGGTGCGAGGGCTGTTCGGTCCACGACAGCGGCCGCGGCGCGTCCTCCGGCGGGTTCGGATGGAACTTCTCGATGTATTTCAGAACCGTCTCGATCCGCTCGTCGGCCGGGTAGTGGTCGCTGCCGATCTCGCCGACCGCCTTGGCGACGCCCTTGCTGATCTCGGAGAACAGCGAGGCTTCGGCATCGTTGGAGGGTGTCACGCCGAAGGCCTCCAGGCTCTTCAGCCCCAGGTCGCCGCCGCCTTCGGCGGCCGCAGCGCGCAGCGCCTCCTCGTAGCGCCCGATCTCCAGCAGTACATCCTCGGCGTAGTACGGGTTGTAGCCGGCAGCGACCATCATATCGATCCCGAGACGGTCGGCGGTGTCCTCCTGCTCGCGCCCCCAGGCCGGGTGAATCACGACATTGGACAGGTCGAACAACACCGCGCCGACCTGGTTGGCCTTCTGCAGGCGCTCGTCCATCTCGCCGCCGGCCCGTCCGGCACCCAGGCGCTGCAGCTCGCCCGACACCTCCTTGAGGGTCTCGATGCTGGCCAGCATTCCGTGCTGGGACTTCACGAACCAGTCGCTCTCGTGGTGCCTCAGCAGGAAATGCGACAGCTCATGCGCCAGCAGGAAGGCCAACTCGTCCTCGAAGCGCAGGTTGGTGGCCATGCCGATGTTCACGTAGATGCCGCCGTCGGGGGTGGTCACGGCACTGAACGTCCGGTCGGCATGCAGGTAGACCTTCGCCGCCAGGTCGCCGAAGCCGTTGGCGACCATGATCCGGCGCAGCACGGCATTCATCTGCTCCTCGCTCACCGGCTCGGCGAGCAGTCCGTAGCCGCGCGACCGCTCCAAAGTCAGCGACATGGCACGCTGCGCCACCAGCGCGCCGTAGCCGTCGGTGGGCCGCTCGAACCTTTCGATGGCCGGCTTGCTCGAACTGAACCAGTCATCGAGGAAGGTTCCACTCTTGGACGAGCCCTCGCTCGGCGCCGGGCGTGTCTCGATCGCCTCGTCGCCGGGTCCGGCGACGGCGACGGGCGGGGCGGCGAGGGCCAGCAGCAGGGCGACCGTCAGGGCGGCCGAACCCGGAACGCGGGGTCGGGATGGGGCCATGGTATCCTCCGGCGTTCGACGCGCGACCGTCAGTTCTTGCAGCTGCCGCCGATGCCGCGGCTCGCACCGGTGCTCACCCCGGCCAGCTTCTGCGAGCAGTCGGTGGCGTAGTCGGTCGGGCGATCGAGGCGGATCTGGCCGCGCTTCACCCAATACTCCTTACCGGAGTAGTTGATCTTCAGGGCATCTGGGCTGTGATCGACGACCTCGATTTTTCCAATGTTGGCCGTCGCCTCGGACCGGCTGAGCTTGCCGGCTTCCACGCCGAGCCCGGCGTCCTCGTAGAGCTCGATGCCGCTGCCCCGGACCCCCACGACTTTCGGCATTTCCGCATGGCCGTCCGGTGCGAACGCGACGACCGTCAGGATAGCCATCGCCAGACAAAGGATTCGCAACATGTCCCCCAACTCCCCCGAGCCGTCATGGGTGCGACCAATGCGAGTGCAGCACATGTGCAATATCTGATCAAGGCAGGAGGGGAGGCCTGCCGCCGACGCTCAGGTCCATGGTTTCGCGATACATTGCCCAGAGCATCAGGCGGTCGACTCCCGGCAGGACTACCGGCGCGCCGACGAGCGCGAAACTTGTAAACGCGTCACCCCATCCGCCGGGGTCGATGCGGCCCGCGACCAACGCCGAAGCGATGGCCGCCGCAATCGTCGAGCAGACGAGGAACAACAGGAGCAAGGACCAGAAGCCCGCCTCTCCAGGGGCGGCCAGGGCGAGAGGGCCATGCGGCAGGGTCGTTGAATGTTGCCCGTACCGCCTGCGGGCCTTCGACTCGAAGTGCAGCGAGTAGAGGCCTACCGATATGACGAGAAAGAGAACCCCGGCGAGGCGCGAGATGCCGACCTTCTCGAGCTCGGCTCTGACGCCCGGAGAGTCGGCAAGCCATTCCGGCCAGTGTGGCTCCTTGAAGTAGACATTGCCGTCGAGCAGGTTCTGCAGCGCCTGGGCGTGAACCAGAACGCTCGGTTGACGCGGCGCGAGCGGCGTATCCCGAAAGTCGCCGGAGGCCAGCAGGCCCGAGCCGACCATGACGATCCGACAGGACAGGAATTCCCACATGCGCCGCTTCTCGACCTCCTTGGCCGGGTCGGCATCGACCGGCTGCAGCCTGTTGCAACGCGCTGGATCGGCGGGGGGCGGCTCCTCGAATACGACCGAGTCGGCCGGGATGACCGGCGGTGCGGCCAGAGCCTTCTGTGCCAGTTCTCGATTGAACAACCAGGCGTGGAGAAGCTCGCAGACCGAGCTGGCGAGATCGACCGCAGACTCCCTGAAACCTTCTGATCGGAGGCTGTTCTGGAACTCCAGGCACCAGACGCTGTGCGGGTCGATGTCGCCGAAGTAGGTTTCGGTCGCGGGATGAACGCTGCGGTACCAGTGCAATCCAAATCGTTCCGCGGACCCGGTCATGACTCCGTCCAGGAGGCGGTCGCGGCTCCACATCTCGCGTCGCACGTCGGGCCACAGGTCGGACCAAAGATCGTAGTAGATCGCGACGGCGACGCTGTTGCCGCCACCGACCGAGATCGGGTAGTGGCGGACCACGGGTTCCGGCGAGATCGTGGCGGGGACGAACCGGACGACCGGTTGCTCCGACGGTTCCGGGGTGGGGGGCGTCGGCTGCAGGGCGTTTCGTCCGGCCTCGGGCAGGTCTGAAACGTAGACTGGAATTTTCGCGTCGGCGGCCGCCTGCAACGCCTCTTTCAGGTATCCGAAGCCCTCGTCCTCGCGTTTGTCCAGGAAGGCGAAATCCAGGAAGATCGCTCGCGGCCGGAAATCGATCAGGGTGTACAACAACTCGGCATGGGCTCCGTATTCGATCGGCCATGCCCGTTGGGCCAATCCATGTCTGACGAATTGCTGCGTGGCGCTTTCGGTCCACAATACCACGGTGACGTCACCGTCCCTCGGTTGCTCCGGATCCGATGCAACGAACCGCATGATTGCGTCATGGACGGCGTCGTTCGACGCCGAACTGAGGCCCGCGATGTCGGTCGTGCTCAACGCCAGCCATAGCGTGAGCACCAGCGAGAGCCGGTAGATCGTGCGCCGCGCCGGCGTCTTCAGGAGCCAACGGAGCAGTTCGGCAATCGAGTTGCGGCGCGGGCGATGCCGGACGACCGACCACACGACCGCTCCGTGATCTTCCTGCTGTCCCTGCATCGCGCCTCCCGCCCGAACTGCAATCATAGCGATCCAAGTTCGGTGCGGAAGCACCGGATCGTGGTCGACGCCGAAGGGTGCCCTCGTCATCGTTCGTCGCAAAACGTGACTTCGTTCCGACTCAATGGCATGGCATTCATCCTTCGATGACTGTCGAGACCGTGAGGAGCACCCCGCGATGACCGATCGCCTTGCCGCCGTCGTGCTGGCCGCCGGCATGGGGACGCGCATGAAGTCGGAGCTGCCGAAGGTCCTGCATCCGGTCGCCGGCAAGCCGATGATCGACTGGGTACTGGACGCCGCCGGCTCGATCGGCGCCGACCCGGTGGTGGTGGTCACGGCCCCGGGACAGGACGCCGTGCGCAAGGCGGTCGCCGGGCGCGCCGCATCGGCGGTGCAGGAGCAGCCGCTCGGGACCGGCGACGCCGTGAAGCCGGCGCGCCAGGCCCTGGCGCCGATGACCGACGGCACCGTCATCGTGCTGTATGGCGACACCCCGATGATAACCGCCGCGACCTTGAGCCGGATGGTCGAGGCGCGGCGCGGGCCCGACGCCCCGGCGGTGGTCGTGCTGGGCTTCGAGCCGGCCGATCCGGCGCTGTACGGCCGGCTGGTGCTGGGTGCCGACCACAGCTTGGAGCGGATCGTCGAGGCCCGCGATGCCGGGCCGGTGGAGCGCGAGATCCGGCTGTGCAACGGTGGCGTCATGGCGATCGACGCGGCGGTGCTGTTCGGGATGCTAGACGCCATCGGCAATGCCAACGTCAAGGGCGAGTACTATCTGACCGACATCGTCGGCATCGCCCGCGAGCGCGATCGGCGCTGCGCCGTGGTCACCTGCAGCCCGATCGAGACCATGGGCGTCGACAGCCGTGCCGGCCTGGCCGCCGCCGAGGCCGCCATGCAGGCGCGCCTGCGCGCCGCCGCCATGGACGACGGCGTCACCCTGGTCGCCCCGGAGACCGTGTTCCTGTGCCACGACACCCGGCTGGGGCGCGACGTGACGGTGCACCCGCACGTCGTGTTCGGCCCCGGCGTGACGGTGGCCGACGGGGTCGAGATCCGCAGCTTCAGCCACCTGGAGGGTGCCACCGTGGCGACCGGCGCGATCGTCGGCCCGTACGCCCGGCTGCGGCCCGGCGCCGACATCGGTGCCGGCGCCCATATCGGCAACTTCGTCGAGATCAAGAATGCGACGGTCGGGCCGGGCGCCAAGGCCAACCACCTGACCTATGTCGGCGACGCCCGGGTCGGGGCCGGCGCCAACCTCGGCGCCGGGACCATCACCTGCAACTACGACGGTTTCGCCAAGCACCGCACCGACATCGGCGCCGGCGCCTTCATCGGCTCCAACAGCGCGCTGGTCGCGCCGGTGGCGATCGGCGACGGTGCCATCGTCGGCGCCGGGTCGACCGTCACCCGCGACGTCCCGGCCGACGCCCTCGCGGTGGTCCGCGGCGAGGACAGGATCGTGCCGGGCGGTGCCGCCCGGTTCCGGTCGCGACGCGCCAATCCGGGGAAGGACTGAGCCATGTGCGGCATCGTCGGCGCTCTCACCGATCGGCCGGTCGCGCCGCTGATGCTCGACGCCCTGCGGCGGCTCGAGTATCGGGGCTACGACTCGGCCGGCCTCGCCACCATCGTCGACGGCGCCCTGCAGCGCCGCCGGGCCGCCGGCAAGCTGTCGGAGCTGGAGGGCGTGCTGGCGGCCGAGCCGCTGCCCGGCACCTCCGGGGTCGGCCACACCCGCTGGGCGACCCACGGGCCGCCGACCGTCGACAACGCTCACCCGCATGTCGCCGGCCGCGTCGCGGTGGTGCACAACGGCATCATCGAGAACCATGCCGAGCTGAAGGCCGAACTGAAGGCCGAGGGCGTGGTGTTCACCAGCGACACCGATACCGAGGTGGTCGCCCATCTGCTCGATCGCGCAATCCGGGCCGGCCAGACCCCGCAGGCGGCGATGGCGGCGTTGATGCCGCGGCTGGCCGGGGCCTTCGCCTTCGTGGTGCTGGTGGCCGGCGAGGACGACCTGCTGCTGGCGGCCCGGCGGGCCTCGCCGCTGGCCCTCGGAATCGGCGACGGCGAGTGCTTCGTCGGCTCCGACGCGGTGGCCCTGGCGCCGTTGACCCGCCGCATCGTGTATCTCGAGGACGGCGACTGGGCGGTGGTGCGGCGCGCCGGCGTGCAGGTGTTCCGCGACGCCGGAGTCCCGGTCGAGCGGCCCGAGCAGGTGTCGACGGTCAGCGCCGCCATGGTCGGCAAGGGCAACTACCGGCACTTCATGGAGAAGGAGATCCACGAGCAGCCGGAGGCGATCGCCCACACCCTGCACGCGGTCCTGGACCCCGGCACCGGGGCGGCGACCATCCCGTCGCCGCTCGACGCCGACCACGTCCCGAAGATCACCATCGTCGCCGCCGGCACCAGCTACTACGCCGGGCTGGCGGCGCGTTACTGGCTGGAATCCCTCGCGGGCATCGCCACCGAGGTCGAGCTGGCCAGCGAGTTCCGGGACCGCGATGCGGTGCTGCCGCCGGGCGGGGTGGCGATCGCGGTATCGCAATCGGGCGAGAGCCTGGACACCCTGATGGCGATCCGCCGGGCCAAGGCGCTCGGCCAGAAGACCCTGGCGATCGTCAACGTGCCGGAAAGCACCATCGCCCGGGAATCCGACGGGGTGCTGCTGACCCGGGCCGGGCCCGAGTTCGGGGTGGCGTCGACCAAGGCGACGACGGCGCAGCTCACGGCGTTCTGCGCGCTCGCCATCGCGCTGGGCCGCAAGCACGGCCGGCTGTCGGAGGAGCGGGCGAGCGCGCTGCGGATCGCGTTGACCGGCCTGCCGGGCCGGGTTGGCGAGGTCCTGCGGCAAGAGCACGAAGGCCAGTTCATGCGGATCGCCCACGACCTGGCGCGCGCCCGCGACGTGCTCTACCTCGGCCGTGGCCTGTCCTATCCGATCGCCCTCGAAGGTGCGCTGAAGCTCAAGGAGATCACCTACGTGCACGCCGAGGGCTATGCCGCGGGCGAGATGAAGCACGGTCCGATCGCCCTGATCGACGAGCATATGCCGGTGGTGATCGTCGCCCCGACCGACGGCTGGTTCGAGAAGACCGCCTCGAACGTCGCCGAGGTGCGGGCGCGCGGCGGCCGGGTGATCCTGCTGACCGACGCCGCCGGCGCCGAGCGCCTGCGCGAGAGCAACGACCATGTGATCGTGCTGCCGACCGTCGACCCGGTGGTGGCGCCGATCCTGTACACCGTGCCGGTGCAGTTGCTGGCCTACTACGCGGCGGTCGAGAAGGGCACCGACGCCGACCAGCCGCGCAACCTGGCGAAGAGCGTGACGGTCGAATGAGCCGGGCGGGGTGACCGCATGACGGCGTACGGGGACGACGCGACGGCGCTGTTCGAGCGCTACCGCACGCCGGCGCCGCCCGAGACCACCGACGGCGACCGCAGCCTGGCCGCCGCCGCCGAACGCCGGCGGGTCGCCGTGTCCCCGGACGGCATCGAGGTCGAGTCCTATCTGTGGCGGCCGGAGACGGCGTCGGAACGGCCGCCGGTGCTGCTGGTGCACGGCTGGGCATCGCGGGCGACCCACCTCGCAGGCATCGTGCGGGCGCTGAACCGGGCCGGCCGGGCCTGCCTCGGTTTCGACGCGCCGGCCCATGGCGAGAGCCCCGGCACCGCCACCAGCATGCCGCAGGTGATCCGGTCGATGCGCGCGGTCGTGGCGGCGCATGGTCCGGTCGACGCGGTGGTCGGGCATTCCTTCGGCGGCATGGCAGCCGGCCTCGCCTTCGCCGAGCGGCCGGAGCCTGGGGTGCCGCTGTCGGCCGGTGCCCTGGCGCTGGTCGCGGCACCCAGCCGCATCGACAGCATGACCCTGCGGTTCCTGCGCGGCGAAGGGCTGCCGGACGACCGGCTGGCCGGCCTGCACCGGGTGCTGCGGGACGACTTCGGCTACGACGCCGCCGACTTCGACCTGGTGCGTGTCGCCGACCGGCTGCCGGCGCGGCTGCTGATCGCCCACGACGCAGGCGATCCGGAAATGCCGATCGCCGACGCCGAGCGGCTGGCCGCGGCACGGCCGGACGCCGAGTTCCTGCGGACCGAACGTTTCGGCCATCTCCGGATCCTGTTCGCGAAGCCGGTGCTGGCGGCGGTCGTCGACCTGATCGGTTCCTGAGCTCGACTTTGGCCAATTTCGCGCAGCACGTGCCGTACCGGTGGGCGCCGGGCCTTCACTCCCGCGACGTCATCCCGGACCGACGCGCCGGAGGTGCGGCGGAGCCGGGACCCACCCGTCGCTTCTGCCGCGGCCACCGCCATCATCGGCCGTTCCGTGGGTCCCGGCTCCGTGCCGCCGTCGGCGGCCCGGTCCGGGATGACGTCAAAGGGGGGAGGCGTTGCCGGCGGCAAGGCGGAGTGCGGCGATTCTCACAAAGTCGAGCTGACGCGCGCCGCTGCAGTTCCCGGCCTGCGGCGACGCGGGTGATGGACGCTCCGCCCCGGGCGCACCATGTTCGGAGTGCCGGCACTTCGCCGGTGTCTCGAAGGAGGGAACGATGCGGATCGTCCTCGCTCTGTTGTCGGTTGCGGTCGTGCTGGCCGCGGCGGGCCCCGCCTCCGCGTCCAAGCGCGACGAGGCCGAAGCGGCGGTGCAGGCCCAGCTGGCGCGGCTCAAGGTCGACCCGGCCCGGATCAAGTCGATCTACCTGGCACCGGTCGGGTATTCCCAGGACGCCCCGGTGCAGAGCTACACCGGCTGGATCTCGTTCACCGACTGCCGCGGCAACCTGGTGATCGACCTGAGCCAGACCAACGCGGTCCGGACGATCTACACCACCGGTGCCTGCACGGTGCCGGGCGTCGACTGAACCGCAGGGTCGCGGGCCATCAGGTGCTGGTCGCGGTGGACGCCGGCGTATTTGAGCGCCCGCGGTACCGTCCCGACCACCTTGAAGCCGAGGGTCTCGTAAAGGCGGATGGCCGGGAGGTTGTCGGTCAGAACGTGCAGGTCGACCGCCTCGGCCCGTGACGCCGCTTCCTCGAGGGCGGCGGCGACCAGGCCCCGCCCGATCCCGCCGCCGCGCAACTCGTCGCGGAGATACACGCCCCACAGATAGGCCCGGTGCCGGGTGTTCGCCGCCGCCGGCAGCATCCAGCCGGCCATGCCCACCGGATCGCCGGCGAGCCGGGCGACGTAGACCCCGAGATCGGGGTTCTCCAGCCGCCCGCGCCACCAGGATTCCGGCTGCTCGACCTCCTGGTGCAGGCCGGTGCCGAACACATGCGGCGACCGCTCCAGCGACTCCAAGCGGACGGCGCGGAACACGGCCCAGGCCTCGGGGTCGAGCCTGACGATCTCGGGAACGGTCACGGCGGGATGCCCTTCCAAACCAACGCTCGGCGGCTATTGTAGGCGGATCGACCGTGCCCGGGCGACCGCATCCTTCCCTCCGGCCCGGCACGCCGCCAGCCATTGGAAGCCTGCCATGAGCGACCCCGTCGTCGACCATCTGCTCGCCCGCCACGACGCCATCCTGGAAGACCTGAAGACCCTGCTGCGGATGCCGAGCGTCAGCGCCGACCCGACCTTCGCCGAGGGCATGGCGGACGCCCGCCGGTTTCTGCTGGACCGGCTGACGGCGATCGGCATGGAGAACGTGCAACTGCTGGACGGCGGCGGCCAGCCGGCGGTGTACGGCGACTGGCTGCACGCGCCGGGCAGGCCGACCCTGCTGGTCTACGGTCATTATGACGTGCAGCCGCCGGATCCGCTGGACGCCTGGACCACGCCGCCGTTCGAGCCGACCGTGCGCGACGGCAAGCTGTACGCCCGCGGCGCATCGGACGTGAAGGGCTCGACCATGATCGCGATCGAGGCGGTGGCGGCGCTGCTGGCGGTCGAGGGGCGCTGCCCGGTCAACGTGAAGTTCTTCCTGGAGGGCGAGGAGGAGACCGGCAGCCCGAGCCTGCGGCCGCTGATCGAGCGGTACCGCGACCTGCTGGCGGCCGACGGCGTGCTGTCCGCCGACGGCGGCCGCGCCAGCCGCGAGCTGCCGACCGTCAACACCGGGGCGCGCGGCTCCAACGGCCTGGAGTTCAGCCTGCGGACCGCGTCCGGCGACCTGCATTCCGGGCGCTACGGCGGGGCGGTGCGCAACGCCCTGCACGAGATGGCGGCGCTGGTCGCCACCCTGCACGACCGCGACGGCCGGGTGGCGGTCGCCGGCTTCGACAGCGACGCCGCAGAGCTCACCGATCGCCAGCGCGCCGACGTCGCGGCCTTTCCGTTCGACGAGACGGCGTTCTTGGCGGAGGCCGGGGCGGCCGCCCACGGAGATCCGGCCTACGCGATGCGCGAACGCATCACGCTCCGGCCCTGCCTGGACGTCAACGGCATGTGGGGCGGCTACCTGGGGATCGGATCGAAGACCATCATCCCGGCCGAGGCGCATGCCAAGCTGACGGTGCGGATCGTCGCCGGCCAGGACGCCCGCCGGGTGATCGACGCGGTGGTGGCGCATCTGAAGGCGCACTGCCCGCAGGGCGTGGAACTGTCGTTCGGGCGGATCGGCGACGGCTCGCCGGCCTCGACCCTGGCGCCGGGGCATCCGCTGGTGCTGGCCGCCGAGCGCGTGCTGCAGGCCGAGACCGGCCGGCGCCCGATCCCGGTCCGGCTCGGCGCCAGCGTGCCGATCACCGCGATCTTCAAGGAGACGATGGGGATCGACACCCTGATGTTCGGCTTCAACCTGCCGGACGAGCCGGTGCACGCACCGAACGAGTTCTTCCGGATCGAGTCGATCGCAATGGGGCTGCGCGCCTGGCCGGCGATCCTGCGCGAACTCGGCGGTTTCGTGCCGGCGGCTTTCCGGGCGGATACCTGAAACGCCGCCGCCGCCCCTTTCAAACAGCGTCTCCGAACCTATAGTACGGCCAACCAGACAAACCGACCGATCCGGAGGACATCATGGATCTCGCGAGCCGCCTGAAGGACCCGAGCCTGTTCCGTCAGCAGGCCTATGTGGACGGCGCCTGGGTCGACGCCGACGGTCGCGGCACGGTCGACGTCGACGACCCGGCGACCGGCCGCAAGCTCGGCACCGTGCCCGACATGGGGGCGGCCGAGACCCGGCGCGCCATCGAGGCCGCGAACCGGGCCTGGCCGGAATGGCGGGCCAAGACCGGCAAGGAGCGCGCGGCGATCCTGCGCCGGTGGTTCGACCTGATGATGGCGAACCAGGACGACCTCGGTGCCATCATGACCGCCGAGCAGGGCAAGCCGCTGGCCGAGGCCAAGGGCGAGATCGCCTACGGCGCGTCCTTCGTCGAGTGGTTCGCCGAGGAGGCCAAGCGGGTCTACGGCGACATCATCCCGAACCATGCGCCCGGCAAGCGGATCCTGGTGCTCAAGCAGCCGGTCGGCGTGGTCGGCTCGATCACGCCCTGGAACTTCCCGAACGCCATGATCACCCGCAAATGCGCGCCGGCGCTCGCGGTCGGCTGCCCGGTGGTGATCAAGCCGGCGAAGATGACGCCGTACTCGGCGCTGGCGCTGGCCGAGCTGGCCGAGCGCGCCGGCTTCCCGAAGGGCGTGTTCAACGTGGTGATCGGCAAGAGCGCCAGCGCCATCGGCACCGAGCTGGCGACCAACCCGATCGTCCGCAAGATCGGCTTCACCGGCTCGACCCCGATCGGCAAGCAGCTGATGGCGCAGGCCGCCGGCACCGTGAAGAAGATCAGCCTGGAGCTCGGCGGCAACGCGCCGATGATCATCTTCGACGACGCCGACATCGACGCCGCCGTGCAGGGCACGATCCTGTCGAAGTTCCGCAACGCCGGCCAGACCTGCGTCTGCGCGAACCGGATCTTCGTGCAGGACGGCGTCTACGACGCGTTCTCAGAGGCGCTCTCTGCGGCGGTCGCGAAGATGAAGCAGGGCGGCGGCTTCGAGGACGGCGTGGTGCTCGGCCCGCTGATCGAGGGCGCGGCCGTCGACAAGGTCGAGGAGCATGTGCAGGACGCCGTCGCCAAGGGCGCCAAGGTCGCCTATGGCGGCCAGCGCCTGACCGACATGGGAGCCAACTTCTACAAGCCGACGGTCCTGACCGGCGCCACGCCCGACATGAAGATCTTCCGCGAGGAGACCTTCGGCCCGGTGGCGCCGCTGTTCCGCTTCAAGGACGAGGCCGAGGTGATCCGGCAGGCCAACGACAGCGAGTACGGCCTGGCATCCTACTTCTACGCCCGCGACCTGGGGCGCGTGTGGCGGGTCGCCGAGGCGCTGGAATACGGCATGGTCGGCGTCAACGAGGGCGCGATCTCGACCGAGGTGGCGCCGTTCGGCGGCATGAAGGAATCCGGCCTCGGCCGCGAGGGCTCGAAATACGGCGCCGACGAGTTCGTCGAGCTGAAATACGTCCTGATGGGCGGCATCGGGGCGCCGTAAGCGCTCGGTTCCGCAACCGGTCAGCGCCGGGCGGTCAATGCCGCCCGGTACTGCTCGGCTGAGATCTCGCCGGCCAGGAAGCGCTCGCGCAGATCCGCCGCGCTAAGGCCGTCGAGCCTGCCCGGCCCGGGTCCGGCGACCGCCGGGACCGTCTGCGGGACGGCCCGTGGGGCGGCCGGTCCGGCCGACGCCGGCCGCGCACGGACCATGTCCTCGCTCACCACCGTGCCGGCCGACAGCCAGTCCACGCGGTCGCGGGTCAGATAGGGAGCGAAGTAGGCCGGTCCCTCGACCAGCGCCGCCGGCCTCACCGTCCGGATCGGCCAGCCGGCGAGGCCCAGACCCTGAACGTTGCGGCGGGCTGCGGTCTCGTCGACGAGGTGTTCGACGAACGGGCTGGTGAACACGCGGGTCCATTTCCCGTCGGTGTTGCCCCCGCCGCCGACGTCCCGGCGCTGGTCGAAGTATCGCTTCGCTCCGAACAGGAACTCGCCGAGATACGCCACCTCGCCGGCCCTAACCGTGAACCGGGGGGCCTCCGGGAGGACGGTGCCGTCGTCGGCGACGAACACGAGGGGGGAGCGCCCGCGCTTTCCGAAGCGTGCCTCCTCGGCCGACCGCTCGGCCAACGCTCCGCCGCCCAGGACGAGCAGCCCGATGAGGCCCGCGCCGCCCATCGCGGCGGCCTGCGGCCCGGCCTGGCGGAAGTCCGGATTGACGAACAGGCCGCCTTCCTGTGCCGGCACCATGGCGACGATCGCATAGTCGCCGGGCACGACGGCGTACGCGGCGTAGTTCTCGTCACGGGCCAGCATCCCGCCGAACTGGCGGTAGCTCACATGGTTGGCGGCCCCAGATCCCTCGACCGGAGCCTCGGGCCGTGCCGTGCCTGGGGTGAGCCGCCGTATATCGACTGTCCAGAAAATCGGCGGATCGATCGGGGCCCGCTCAATTCCGAACATGACCACGCCGCTGTTCCGGGAGACTGCTTGGCCGCCGCCGATCTGGGAAAGCTCGTTGTCGGCTCTCGTCTTCACGCAGCCGGCGAGCAGCAGCCCGACTGCCAGGATCGCCGTCGCCGTTCGCATCACTCTACCCCCCGTACTGTCCGGACCGGCCGTACCACCCCTGGTGGGGCCTGAGTGCCAGACTCCACCGACGGGTGCAACGCCCCGTTCGAGGGGCCGTCCGTTCCCCCGCGGCACGAGACCGTGAACGCCGCGCCGGTTTCGCCTAGAGTGCCCGTCACCATCTTCGGCACCACGCCTCCGTTCGCCACCACGCCCCGCAGGAGCCCGCCATGGCACGCTACGACTACGACCTGATCACCATCGGCGCCGGCTCCGGCGGCGTGCGGGCCTCGCGGCTGGCCGGGCGCTACGGCGCGAAGGTCGCCGTGGTGGAGGAACTCCGGGTCGGCGGCACCTGCGTCCTGCGCGGCTGCGTGCCCAAGAAGCTGATGGTCTACGGGTCGCACCTGCGCCACGAGATCGAGGACATGGTCGGCTACGGCTGGACGGTCGAGGGCGTCCAGCACGACTGGGGCGCGATGATCGCCGCCAAGGACAAGGAACTCGACCGGCTGCACGGCATCTACATGAACCTGCTCAGCGGCGCCGGGAACACCGTGCTGGACGGCCGCGGCGTGGTGGTCGACCCGCACACCGTCGAGGTCGGCGGCAAGCGCTACACGGCCGAGCGCATCCTGGTGGCGACCGGCGGCTGGCCGACCCTGCCGGACGTGCCGGGCATCGAGCACGCCATCACCTCGAACGAGGCACTGGACCTGAAGGAGCGGCCGCGGCGGATCGCCATCGTCGGCAGCGGCTTCATCGCCGTCGAGTTCGCCGGCATCTTCCAGGGCTTCGGCAGCGAGACGCACCTGGTGTACCGGGCCGACAAGGTGCTGCGCGGCTTCGACGAGGACATCCGCACCGCGCTGACCGTCGAGCTCGAGAAGAAGGGCCTGAACCTGCTCCCCGAGACCCTGCCGACCCGGATCGAGAAGGCCGGCGACTGCTACCTGGTCTCCCTGTCGGACGGCGAGACCCTGGAGGTCGACGCGGTCATGTACGCGACCGGCCGGTCGCCCAACACCAAGGGCCTCGGGCTCGAGCAGGCCGGTGTCGAGCTGACCGCCAACGGGGCGGTGAAGGTGGATGCCTGGTCGCGCTCGTCGGTGCCGTCGATCTGGGCGATCGGCGACGTCACCGACCGCATCCAGCTGACCCCGGTGGCGCTGGCCGAGGGCCAGGCCTTCGCCGAGACCGAGTTCAACGGCAACCCGATCAAGCCGGACCACGACGACGTGCCGAGCGCGGTGTTCAGCCAGCCGCCGGTCGGCACCGTCGGCCTGACCGAGGCCAATGCGCGCGAGAAATACGGCGAGCTGGACGTCTACGTCTCGGGCTTCCGGCCGATGAAGTACACGCTGACCCGCAACACCGAGCGCGGCTTCATGAAGCTGATCGTCGACCGCAAGAGCCAGCGGGTGGTCGGCGCCCACATGCTCGGAGTCGATGCGCCGGAGATCATCCAGGGCATCGGAATCGCGGTGCGCATGGGCGCCACCAAGCGCGACTTCGACCGCACCATCGGCATCCACCCGACCGCGGCCGAGGAGTTCGTCACCATGCGCGAGAAGCGCCCGGAGCCGTCGCCGGCAGAGGCGGCGGCGGAGTAGGAGGGGCGCCGCCCGTCGTTCCGTGGGTTCCGGATCCGTCCCGCCTCTGGCGGTCCGGTCCGGAATGACGTCAAGGGGGGAGAGAGCTCCGCTCCTCGCGTCGTCATTCCGGGCGAGCGCAGCGCGACCCGGAACCCTCCGGCCGCTCCGTCTGCGGGGTCAGCCCTTCATCTCCACCTCGATGAACACGATGTCGTGGTCGTCGTCGTTGATGACGTCGTGCTCGACCCCGAGCGGGCGGGAGTAGGCCTGGCCGGCGACCATCTCGGCCGGAACGTCGCCGTCCTTGGTGGCGATCTTCAGCCGGCCGCCCTGGATCGGGACCACCACATAGGGCATCTCGTGGCGGTGCCAGCTGGTGGCGCCGCCCTTCGGGATGCGCCATTCGGTGACGCGGACCTTGTCGTCGTCGACCTGGACGGTCGGGATGGCGGGAATGTGCTGGTCGGCCATGGCGCTCTCCGTTGGTTCGCCTGACGATGGCGCGGTCGACGCTGCGGTGCAACAGGCTCGGCCTGCCGGGGCGAATCGGCTGGCAGCGCCGGGAAGCCGCTGCTAGAACCGGCCCGACGAATCGACGAAACGCCCCAGGGGAGGGTGCGATGATGCGCGAATGGAACCCGTCGGGCTGGCGGTCGATGCCGATCCAGCAGCAGCCCAGCTATCCGGACCGGGACCGGGTGCGGCAGGTCGAGCAGACCCTGCGGAGCTTCCCGCCGCTGGTGTTCGCCGGCGAGGCCCAGCGCCTGCGCAGCGCGCTCGGCGACGTGGCCGCCGGCAAGGCCTTCCTGCTGCAGGGCGGCGACTGCGCCGAGAGCTTCGCCGAGTTCTCGGCCGACAACATCCGCGACAGCTTCCGGGTGTTCCTGCAGATGGCGGTGGTGCTGACCTTCGGCGCATCCTGCCCGATCGTGAAGGTCGGCCGGATGGCCGGCCAGTTCGCCAAGCCGCGGTCGTCCGACATGGAAGTGGTCGACGGGGTGAGCCTGCCGAGCTACCGCGGCGACATGGTCAACGCCATGGAGTTCACGGCCGACGCGCGCACGCCGGACCCGGACCGCCTGATGCGGGTCTACAACCAGTCGGCGGCGACCCTGAACCTGCTGCGGGCCTTCGCCCAGGGCGGCTTCGCCAATCTCGACGAGATCCACAGCTGGACCCTGTCGTTCCTGTCCGACGCCCCGCAGAACGACCGCTTCGAGCAGCTGGCGGCGCGCATCGACGAGTGCCTGGCGTTCATGCGGGCCTGCGGCCTGACCCCGGACAACGTCCAGCAGTTGCGCGAGACCGACTTCTACACCAGCCACGAGGCGCTGCTGCTCGGCTACGAAGAGGCGATGACCCGCAAGGACACCATCACCGACGACAAGGGCTGGTACAACACCGCCGCCCACATGGTGTGGATCGGCGACCGCACCCGCCAGCTCGACGGTGCCCATGTCGAGTACTGCCGCGGCATCCACAACCCGATCGGCATGAAGTGCGGGCCCAGCCTGGATCCCGACGAGCTGATCCGCCTGGTCGACGTGCTGAACCCGCGCAACGACCCGGGCCGGCTGACGCTGATCGCGCGCTTCGGGTCCGACAAGGTCAAGGAGGCGCTGCCGAAGCTGATCCGCGCGGTCGAGCGCGAGGGCCGCAAGGTGGTGTGGTCCTGCGACCCGATGCACGGCAACACGGTGAAGTCCTCGAACGGCTACAAGACCCGGCCGTTCGACCGCATCCTGTCGGAGGTGAAGTCGTTCTTCGAGGTGCACGAGGAAGAGGGCACCTATGCCGGCGGCGTGCATTTCGAGATGACCGGCCAGGACGTCACCGAATGCATCGGCGGCGCCACCCGGATCACCGAGCATGCGCTGGCGGATCGCTACCACACCCACTGCGACCCGCGCCTGAACGCCTCGCAGTCGCTGGAGCTGGCATTCCTGATCGCCGACATGCTGCGCCGTCGCCGGACCGGGGCGGCGACGCCGCTGAAGGCGGCGTCCTGACGTCGGGAACCGGCCGCAGCATTGCCCGGAGCGCATAACTCCTTCGCCCAGCGACCGTTGTCGCTTCGACAGGCGTCGCGTTATCGTGGCGGATGCAACGGCCGGAGCCGGCAATGAGTGCGATCGAGCGTGAGGATCTGGACCCGGGGCCCGACCAGGGCGGCCCGGGGGAGACCTGGATGTCGACGACCCGGCATCCGACCGACCAGACCCTGTCCGGCTATGTCGACAAGTACTTCCTGCGGACCAAGGAGTGCGTGCAGCGGTTCGGCGACAAGCGCGTCACCTATGCCGTGTTCATGCGCCGTCCGGTCACCTGCGCGCCGCGGTTGGCGGTCGAGTGGATCAGGGCGATGGCGGCGGCCCGCGGCGTCGAGTTCGAGATCGAGCTGACCCATCGCGAGGGCGCCTGGGTCGGCGCCGGCGAGCCGATCCTCTACATCACCGGCTCGCTGTACCACCTGGTCGACCTGGAGACCCAGTACCTGCAGAAGCTGGGGGCCGCCTGCGTCGCCGCCTACAACGCCTATACCATGTGCGTGGAGCTGCCGGACACCGCGTTCCTGGCGATGGACGCCCGGCACTGCGCCGGCACCGAGATGGCCGAGATCATGGCCTACGGTGCCAGCGTCGGCTCCGAGAAGGCCAAGAAGAAGGTCGGCGCCAGGGGCTTCATCGGCAACGCCTCGGACGCGACCGCGCATTACTTCGGCCAGGCGCGCGGCTTCGGCACCATGCCGCACGCCCTGATCGGCTATGCCGGCTCGACGTTGCGCGCCGCCGAGATGTTCCACGAGACCCACCCTTCGGAGAACCTGACGGTCCTGGTCGACTATTTCGGCCAGGAGATCACCGACGCCCTGGCGGTGTGCCGCCGGTTCCCGGAGATCGCCGCGGCCGGACGCCTCTCGATCCGGCTCGACACCCATGGCGGCCGGCACATCGAGGGCCTGGACATGGCCGAGTCCTACAAGGTGCTCGACCGCAACGCGCCCGAGGCGATCCGCGGCTACCGCTCGGAGGCCGAGCTGAAGTCGCTGATCGGCACCGGCGTGTCGGCGGCGGCGATCTGGCACGCCCGCGAGCAGCTCGACTATGCCGGCTTCCCGGACGTCAATATCGTCGCATCGTCGGGCTTCGGGCCGGAGAAGTGCCGGGTGATGGCCCTGGCCAAGGCGCCGGTCGACGTCATCGGCACCGGCTCCTACCTGCCGGAGCGCTGGAGCGAGACCTACGCCACCGCCGACATCATCGACTACGACGGGGCGGCGCGCGTGAAGATCGGCCGCGAGTTCCTGCTGCGCGAGGTGGCGCGCTGATGCCTGACCGGGTGCTGATCGTCGTCCACCAGAAGCACTCCACGCCGGGCCGGGTGGGCGAACTGCTGGAAGCCCGCGGCTACGCGCTGGACCGCCGCTGCCCGTGCATCGAGCATCCGCTGCCGGACAACCCCCGGGACTACGCGGCGGTGGTGGTGTTCGGCGGCCCGATGAGTGCCAACGACTGCCAGTCCCTGGACGGCATCCGCCACGAGATCGACTTCACCAAGCGGGTGCTGGACGCCGACGTGCCGTATCTCGGGATCTGCCTGGGCGGCCAGATCCTGGCACGGGCGCTCGGCGGCACGGTGACGCCGCATCCCGAGCAGCATGTCGAGATCGGCTACACCCGGGTCGAGCCGGTGCCGGGGGCCGAGCCGCTGTTCGAGCATTCCCGGTTCTTCTTCCAGTGGCACCGCGAGGGCTTCGACGTGCCGCCCGGCGCCGAGCTGCTGGCGACCGGCACCAACGCGTTCCCGAACCAGGCGTTTCGCGTCGGCGACCGGACCTACGGCCTGCAGTTCCATCCGGAGATCACCCTGGCGATGATCCACCGCTGGAACCTGGGCGGCGGCCACCGCCTGCACATGCCGGGCGCGCAGCCGAAACGGGCGCATGTGAAAGGCTTCGAGCTGTTCAACGACGGCATCGAGCGCTGGACCAACACCCTGTTCGACCGCATGGGCATCCCGGCACTGACCGCGCACCGCGCCGAGGCTGCCGAGTAGTCGGCCCTCAGGCTGCCCGGACCGTACGGCCGGACGGCAGCCGGAATGCCGCCTTGGTGCCTTCGCCGATCCGGCTCTCGATCCGGAACTCGGCACCGATCGCCTCGGCGAGCGAGCGCACGATTGCCAGCCCCAGGCCGACGCCGTCGCGCGGGCGGGTGGTCGGATTGGACGGGTTGGCAGCCTGCACGAAAGGCTTGGTGACTTCCTCGATCATCGCCGACGGGATCCCGCAGCCGTCGTCGCGGATGGTCACCCAGACCCCGTCGCCGCGATCGGCTTCGACGATGACCTCGATCATGCCGCCGCGGTCCGTGAACTTCGCGGCATTGGTCAGCAGGTTGACCAGGATCTGCTTGACCGCCCGGCGGTCGCTCTTGACCACGGGGGTTTCGACTGCACAGGTCTTCGCCAGCGTCACGCCCCGGGCCTCGCAGCGCGGTGCCACCAGCATCATCGCCTCGTCCACCAGATCGGCGATCACCAGCCGTTCCTCGATCATCTCGATCCGGCCGGACTCGATGCGCGCGAGGTCCAGCAGATCGTCGATCAACTCCAGCAGATGGGCGGCGCTGGTACGGACGTCGCGGACGTACTCGGCATAGCGCGGATGGCCGACCGGGCCGAAGACCTCGGCCTGCATGATCTCGCTGAAGCCCATGATGGCGTTCAGCGGCGTGCGCAGGTCGTGGCTCATATTGGCCAGGAAGCGGGATTTGGCGCGGTTGGCCGCCTGTGCCTCGACCATCGCCTCGTGCAGTCTCTGGACGTATTCGTGCTCGCGGGTCACGTCGGTCCCGGTGCCACGGTAGCCGAGGAAATCGCCGTCCTCGTCGAACATGGGCCGGCCGCGGATCGCCACATGCCGTTCGCCGCCGGCGAGCGTGAAGCGCATGCGCCGGGCGTGGATCGGCCGCCTCTCGCGCGTGTCCTCCTCGATCGCCCGGAAGCCCGGGTCGTTCAGGTCGTAGAACCGCAACTCGTGGCGGTTCCGGCCGACGAACTCGTCGGTGGCGATCCCGGTGATCTCGAAGAAGCGGTCGGATATGAAGGTGAACCGTCCATCGGGGCCGGTTTCCCAGACCCAGTCGGAGGCGATGTCGATGATATCGCGGAACCGGCGTTCGCTGGCGGCGAGAGCTGCGTTGCTCTCGACGGTCTCGGTGGCGTCCGTCAGCATCCCGGACCACAGGACGGTGCCGTCCTCCAGCCGGCGTGGCGACGCCCGGGTCCGCAGCCATCGGGTGCCGCCCGTCGGATGGCGGATCGGCAGTTCCTCGTCCCAGTCGTCCAGCCGGTCGGCCGAGGCCCGCAGGCTGGCTTCGAGATAGCGCTGCTCCGATTCGGTGACGAACTCGGCCAGGGCGGCGTTCCAGTCGGCGGTGAATCGCTCCGGTCCGAGCCCGGTCAATTCGCGCACCCGCTCGCTCACATAGCTGCAGGTCACCTGTCCGTTGGTATCGCACCGCAGTTCGAAGATCGCGCCGGGGATGGTCTTGGCGAGGGCGGTCAGGGTCGCGGCCGCGATCCGGTCGCGATTGACGTCCTCGTAGAACGTCACCAGCCCGCCGTCAGGCGTGTGGACGTCCTGGTAGCGGATGAGACGGTTCGCCACCGACAGGAATTCGCCGGACCCGGCGCGGCTGCGGTGGCGCTCGGCACGCCCGCGCGGAGCCGAGACCGCCTCCGGAGCCTTGCTGCGGGCCCGGCGATCCCGTGCGAACAGGTCAACGAAGCGCGGCTTGCCCTCGAACGGGCCCGCATGGGCGAACATCTCCCGGAACCGGGCGTTGCAGTACGCCAGCCGGTCCTCGGCATCCCAGACCGCGATGCCGACCTCGGTGCTCTCCAAGGCGAAGGCGAGGCTCGCCAGCACCACCGGATCCTCGGTCGCGGCGGGCCCGGTCGATGTCGGGACAGCGGGAAACGATGGCGTCGTCAACGCGGGCGGACTCTCGTCGCGGGTTCAAGGGCGCAGCATGCCACGCCACCGGTTAAGGGTCCGTCAAGCTGAAATCGCGAAAGCCGGGTCACGCGCCTGCGAGGTACTCGACCGCCGCGTCGACGCCACCCGGCCCATGCGGTATGCCCTGGCGCTTGAGCTGCAGCTCGACGGTGGCCAGGCAGCCGAGGATCATCGGCTCGTTCAGGTCGCCGAGATGGCCGATCCGGAACACCTTGCCGCTCAACCGGGAGAGCCCGCCGCCCAGGGCGACGTTGGTCTCCGACAGCACCTTGCCGCGGAACGCGTTGGCGTCGAAGCCGGCCGGCATCTGGATCGCCGTGACCGAGTTGGACAGCGCATGATCGTCTTTGCCGAACAGGGTCGGGCCGTTGCCGCGGCCCCAGGCCCGGACCGCGCGGCGCGTGGCCTCCGCCAGCCGGTGGTGGCGCGCGAACACCTGGTCGAGGCCTTCCTCGAGCAGCAGCCGCAAGCCCTCGCGCATGGCGAAGAACAGGTGGCTGGGGGCGGTCCCGGCGAACCGCAGGCGGCCGTGGTCGCCGGTCTTGATCTCGTTCCAGTCGTAGTATTTGCGCGGCAGCTTCGCGGTCCTGGTGGCCTCCAGCGCCTTGTCGCTGGCCGCCGAGATGCCGAGGCCGACCGGCAGCATCAGGCCCTTCTGGGAGCCCGCGACGGCCACGTCGACGCCCCACTCGTCCATGCGGAAATCCATCGAGGCCAGCGACGAGATGGTGTCGACGATCAGCAGCGCCGGATGGCCGGTCGCCCGGATCGCGGCGCCGATGCCGGCGATGTCGTGGGTCAGGCCGGTCGAGGTCTCGTTGTGCACCACGGCCACCGCCTTGATGGTGCCGGCCTTGTCGGCGCGCAGTCGCGCCTCGACGCGGTTCGGATCGATCGCGCGGTCCCAGGGGTTCTCCAGGATCTCGACCTGCAGGCCGAACGCCTTGCACATCTCGCCCCAGGACTCCGAGAACCGGCCGGTCTCGCACATCAGCACCGTGTCGCCGGGCGAGCAGATGTTGGCCATCGCCGCCTCCCAGGACCCGTGGCCGGACGACGCATAGATCATCACCTCGCCGGTGGTCTTCATGACCTTCTTCAGGTTGTCCCGGCACTCGACCTGGATCTCGAAGAACTCCGGCGTCATGAAGTCGAGGGCGGGCCGGTGCATGGCCTGCAGGATGCGATCCGGGATGTTTGTCGGACCGGGGATGTTCAGGAACTGGCGTCCAGCGAGACGGGCCATCGGGTTACTCCATTCCCTCGATCAGCATCGATCGGCTGACCGCGGCGCGATGCCGGATCGCCAGCGGCCCGGCATATTCGGGCGAGTCGTACCAGGCCTTGGCCTGCTCGAAGCTCGGGAACCGCAGCACCACCACGCGGCCGAGCGGCGGCTCGCCCTCCAGGGTCTCGATCCGCCCGCCGCGCGCCAGATACTCGCCGCCGTACTGGGCGATGGTCGCCGGCACCTGGGCCTTGTACTCCTCGTAGGCGGCGGGATCCTTCACGTCGACCTGCGCGACGACATAGGCGTGCGGCATGATTTCCTCCCTGGGTGCTCGTCCGGGCGGGCATCCTGGCCGATAACCATGCGGGGGTGGGATGAAAAACTCTCATACCCGCATGAGCTCGATTGCAGGCGAAGCGCTGCCGGCTACTCTTCGTCCTCGCCGATGTGACGGGCGAAGGCGGCGCGGACGGTCTCGCCCATCTTCTCGATATTGCGCTCCAGCGACGGGAAGTCGACCGCGCGGCCGGTCCGGGCGAGCCGACGCTTGAGCGCTTCCGGAGCGGTCTCGGGATCGAAGTCGCGGCCGACGGTGAGCCGCAGCAGACCCTGCAGGTTGCGCCAGATCCGGGTGGCGGCGGCCAGGAAGCGCGCCTCCTCGTCGTCGAGCACACCGGCGGCGCCGAGCCGCCGGAACGCCTCGGCGGTGTTGCCGTCCAGCACGGCGGGGTGGCGATGCGCCTCGCGCAGCTGGAGGTACTGGGCGATGAACTCCAGGTCGAGCAGGCCGCCGCGCCAGTGCTTGACCTCCCAAGGACTGCTCGAGCGGTGCTGCTTGGCGGTGCGGCTGCGCATCGCCCGTACCGCGGCCAGCAGTTCGGCGGGATCGCGCTCGGTGGTGAGGATCGTGCGCACGCTGTCCTCGATACGGGCCCGCAGGCGGGCCGGGCCTGCCACGACGCGGCCCCGGGTCAGGGCCATGTGCTCGAAGGTCCAGGCATCCTGGGCGTAGTAGCGCTCGAAGGTCTCCAGCCCGGTCGCCAGCGGGCCCTTGGCCCCGGTCGGGCGCAGCCGCATGTCGATCTCGTACAGTGCGCCCTCGGCGGTCTTGGCCGACAGCGCCGCGATCAGGCGTTGGCTCAGCCGGATGTCGTAGGCCGAGGTCATCAGCGGCTTCGGGCCGTCGGACTCGCGATCGAGCGGGGTGTCGTAGACGAACACCAGGTCGAGGTCGGAGCCGTGGGTCAGCTCGCGGCCACCGTATTTGCCGAGTGCCAGGACGCCGATCGCCGGGGAATCGGTGTCCGGCAACCGGCCGTGGCGCTCGGCGAACTCGGTTTCCACGACCGGCAGCAGCGAGCGGATGGTCGCGTCGGCGATATCGGAGAACGTCTCGCCGGCATGGTCGGCGTCGAGATGCGCCTGGATGATCTGCACGCCGACCTGGAAGCGCCGGTCGCCGGTCCAGCGGCGGGCGGTGTCGAGCGCGACCTCGTAGTCGTCGACGACCCCGAGGTGGCGTTCCAGCTCGGCGGTCAGGGCGTCGGCGTCGGGCAGCGGCCGCATCACGTCGTGGGTCAGCACGCCCTCGAACAGCGCCGGCTCGCGCCCGAGTTGCGAGGCCAGCGACGGCGCCATGCCGAGGATTTCCGCCATCACCTCGATCAGCGCCGGGTTGGCGTGGAACAGGCTGAACAGCTGCACGCCGGCCGGCAGCGCCTCCAGGAACCGGTCGAACCGGCGGAACGCCTGGTCCGGCTGCGGCATCCGGCCGAGCGCCTCCAGCAATGCCGGCGTCAGCTCGGTCAGCAACTGGCGCGAACGCTCGCTGCGGGTCGCCCGGGTGCGGCCGCGGTGCCAGTCGCGGATGGTCTCGGCGATGGCGCCCGGATCCTCGAAGCCGAGGCCGGACAGGGTCGCCACCGTCTCGGGATCGTTGTCGCTGCCGGTGAACACCAGGCTGCCGGACTCGCTCGTCGGGATGGACAAGGCAGGCGCCTCCTCGAACAGCCGCGCGTAGTGGTAGGCGACGGTATGGAGATGGTGGGCCAGGTCGCCGCGGAACCCCTTGGGGTCCTCGTAGCCCAGGAAGGCGGCGAACCGGTCCAGTTCGGCCGGGTCGTCGGGCAGGACCTGGGTCTGCTTGTCGTCGACCATCTGCAGCCGGTGCTCGACCTTGCGCAGGAACCGGTAGGCGAGCTTGAGGGCGTTGGCGACCTCGCCCCGCACCCGCCCGGCCTGCACCAGGGCGGCGAGCGCGTCCTCGGTGCCGCGGACCCGCAGCCGGGCGTCGCGGCCGCCCCAGATCAGCTGCTGGGTCTGGACGAAGAACTCGATCTCGCGGATGCCGCCGCGGCCGAGCTTGACGTTCTGGCCCTCGGCCTTGATCGCCACGCCGCGCTTGTGCGCCGCGATCTGGCGCTTGATCGAGTGCACGTCCTGGATCGCCGCGAAGTCGAGATGCCGGCGCCACACGAAGGGCTTGAGCGCGCGTTCGAAGGCCGCCGCGGACTCCGGGTCGCTGGCCACCGGCCGCGCCTTGATCATGGCGGCGCGTTCCCAGTTCTGCCCCATGCTCTCGTAGTAGGTCTCGGCAGCGGTCATCGAGACCGCCGGCGGTGTCGAGTTCGGGTCCGGGCGCAGCCGCAGGTCGGTCCGGAAGACATAGCCGTCGGCGGTGCGCTCCTCCATCAGCTTGACCATGGTGCGGGTCGCGTTGACGAAGGCCTGGCGCAGTTCCCAGTGGTCGGCATAGGCCGGCAGCGCATCGTCGTAGAGCACGATCAGGTCGATGTCGCTGGAGTAGTTCAGCTCGCGCGCGCCCATCTTGCCCATGGCCAGGCAGACCAGGCCGGACCCGGCCAGCGGATCGGCGGCGTCCGGGTCGAGCGGCAGCTTCTTGCGGCGGATCTGCTCCAGCAGGGCGTGGCGCCACGACACCTCCAGGCCCCGGTCGGCGGTGCCGGTGATCGCGTCGGTGACCTGGATCAGGTCCCACTGGCCGGCGATGTCGGCCATGGCGACGGTGATCGCGGCGCGGCGCTTGGCTACACGAAGCGCCTTCATGATCGCGTCGGCGCCGTCGCCCGGATCGATCGCCGCGAAATCCGCCCAGACCTGCTGGATCGCGGCGTCGACGCCGTCGCGCAGCGCCCCGACGACGAAGGTCTGCTCGCGCAGCATCTCGCGGGTGAGGTATGGCGAGTGCGCGAAAATTCCCTCGATCAGGGCCCGGGCGCCGGGATCCTCCATTGCCTGCAGCGCCCCGCCGCCGGACTCGGAACCCGCCAGCTCGGCCGCGCGTTCCTGCCAGCGTTCCAGGCCGACCCTTACGGCGTTCGGATCGGTCGGGATCGGCGGGGTGCGGGGCTGCAGTCGAAAGCTCAAGACGGTCTCTGGGTGGCGGTTCCTGGACGGGTGGAGAGTGGGGAGTTCCGCCCGCCGCGGTCAAGTCGGGCGGCCCGCGCCGCGAGGCACAAGGGAGCGTCGTAGGCGGGAAAGGAACGTGTTATCAGGATCGATACCCGACCGACGCCCCAACGGGGTTACCTGCCCGTGATCCATCGCACCGCCGTCATCTTCCTGGAGGTACTGCTGGCGCTGGTCATCGGTCTGGTGCTGGCCGCGTCGGTCCTGGCCTGGCGGCTGTCGGAAGGCCCGATCATCCTCGATGGCATCAAGCCGCACGTCGAGGAGATGCTGAGCCCGCCGGGCGTCGGTTTCGAGACCCGGGTGGGCGGCACGCAGGTGGCCTGGAGCGGCTGGGACCGTGCCCTGGACCTGGTGGCGTCGGATGTCAGTCTGGTCGAGCCGGACGGCACCGTGCGGGTGCGGGTCGACCGGGTGGCGGTCGCGCTCAGCACCAAGGCCTTGCTGGCGGGGCGCCTGGCACCGAAGCGGATCGACGTGCTCGAGCCGAGCATCGCGGTCACCCGGACGGTCGACGGCGACTGGCGGCTGATCCCGGAATCCGGAGGGGGGGCCGGAGAATTCGACCTGGCGGGCCTGCTCCAGGCGTTCTCCGGCGTCGGGACGGGAGGGCCGCTCTCCGATCTGCTCGAGATCGACGTGTCCGGCGCGCGCGTCCGCCTGGTCGACGACCGCCGCGGCCTCGGCCTGGCGGCGCATGACGTCTCGGTCGCGCTGTTGCGGACCCGCGAGGGATTGGCGTTCCACGGTGGTGGGGTCGTCGCCTGGGAGAACGGCGCCCGTACCCCGCTGGACCTGCACGGCGCCTACATCAGCGACCGGGGCACGATCCGGGTCGAGGCCATGCTCGACCGTCTGCCGGTGGACGCTCTCGCCGAACTGCATCCATCCCTGGAGCGGCTCGCCGGCATCGCGGTTCCGGTCAGCGGCACGGTCCGGATGTCCGCCGGCGTGACCGGGGTCGGCGTCTCGGGGTCCGCCGAGTTGCAGGTCGGTGCCGGAACCGTCGCCGTTCCGGGCCTGCTTGACGGGGCCCTGGACATCGCATCCGCCTCCATCACCGGGTCGGTGCGGCCGGACCTGGACGGCGGCAACCTTGAGGCGGTGCTCGACCTCGGCGGCCCGACGCTGACTCTCGGGGCGGTGGCGGTGCGCAGCGGCTCCGGCTACGGGGTCACCGTCGACGGCGAAGCGAAGGGAATGCCGGTCGGCGACCTGCACCGCTACTGGCCGGTGACCGTCGGAGAGGCGGCCCGCGAGTGGATCACCGGCAACCTGGTCGACGGCACGGTGCCGCGCGCGACCGTGCAGGCCGCTGGCTGGCTGGACCCGGTGGAGCCCGGGACCGCGCGGCTCGACCAACTCGGCGGACGGATCGAGTTCGCCGGCGTCACCACGCATTATTTCCGGCCGCTGCCGCCGGCCGCCGGCGTGACCGGCGCGGCCGTGTATGACGCCACCAGCTTCGACATCACGATCGACGAGGGGCATCTCGGCAAGCTGCAGATCGATCCGTCCCGGGTCCGGCTCCGCGACCTCGACACCGACAACGAGTTCGCGAGCATCGACGTGGCGGCCCGCGGCCCGCTGGTCGAGGCCCTGCGGGTGATCGACCACAAGCCGCTCGGCTATCCGACCCGGCTGGGACTGAAGCTGGACGGCGTCGAAGGTCAGGCAGGGGTGCGCCTGCGCTTCGAGTTGCCGTTGCTCAAGGACCTGAAGATCGAGCAGGTGAAGCTCGCCGCCGCCGCCAACCTTGCTGGGGTCGACCTGCCGGCGGTCGTGGCCGGTCACGACCTGAACGACGCAGCCCTGTCACTCGACCTCAACGGCGCGGGCATGAAACTGTCCGGCACCGGCACGGTGCTCGGCGCCCGGTCCGAGGTTTTCCTGGACCAGCGGTTCCATGAGCGTGGCGCCTACACCAGCCGCAGCAGAATCAGGACGATCGCCACCCGGGAGCGGCTGGCGGCCTTCGGGCTCGATCTCGGTGACCGGGTGGGTGGGCAGGCAGCCGTGGAAGCCCAGACGGAGGTCAAGCCCGGCGGGGCGGAAACGGTTTCGATCACGGCCGACCTTCAGCAGACCCGGTTGGCGTTGCCGGAGATCGGCTGGGAGAAGCCGGCGGGCGCCAGCGGCGTATTGCGGGCCCGGCTCGCGATCCGCGACGGCAACCCGGTGTCGGTCGACGAATTCGACCTGAAGGCCGGGGACATGGCGGTGCAGGCAACCTTCGCGCTCGGGCCCGACGGGGCGCCGGTCGTGATCGACTTCGCACGGCTGAAGGTCGGGCGGACCGACGCCGCCGGCCGGCTGGAGAAGATCGGCCCCGGCGAGTGGCGGGTGGCTCTGCGCGGCAGCAGCATCGATCTTTCGCCGATCGTCGACGGCGACGACGACGCCGGGGCGGCGGCCGGTGCGGCGGCGGCTCCGGGCGAGCCGGACGGCGGCGGCATCGCCCTCGACCTGCGGGTGGCCGCCGACACCCTCATGGTGACGGAGAAGGCCTCGCTTACCCGGGCGACACTGGCGGTCCGCCGCACCGGCGAGCGCCTGGAGTCCCTGGATCTGCGGGGGCGCGTCGGCGAGGGCTACGCCATGCTGTCGGTGCTGCCGGCGGACGGCGAGCGGCGGCTGACCCTGCGGGCCGAGGATGCCGGCGAGTTCCTCAGCGCCTTCGACATCGTCGAGACCGTGCGGGGCGGGCGGCTCGGCGTCGACGGCCTGGTGACCGGGGACGGGCTGACCGACGGGCTGACGATGACCGCCCGCATCGAGGAGTTCCGCGTGGTCGATGCGCCGGTGCTGGCGCAGGTGCTGTCGGTCGCGTCCTTCACCGGGCTGGCCGACACCCTGCGCGGCGACGGCATCCGCTTCAGCCGGGCGCGCGTCGACCTGACGATGACGCCCGGGCGGATCGAGGCCCGCAACGGCATCGCCTACGGCCCCGGGCTCGGCCTGAAGGTCGAGGGTGCCTACGACCGCTCGTCGGATCTGATGGACTTCGTCGGGCTGGTGGCCCCGGCCTATTCGCTGTCGCGGCTGATCGACAAGATCCCGGTGTTCGGCGAATTGCTGACCGGCGGCGAGGGCGAGGGGCTGCTGGCCACCGAGTTCCGCGTCCGCGGAAAGCTCGACGACCCGAAGGTCGCCGTGAACCCGCTGACCGCGCTGACGCCGGGCTTCCTGCGCGAGCTGGTCTCGACCGCCGAAAGGCCGGCCGACGCGCCGGTGGTCGAGCCGCCGCCGGCGCAGTCGCCGCAGCCGGGCGTGCGCGAGGACCGGGGACGGTAGCGCGGCCGGCGCGCGGCGGCGTTCAGGCGACCTTCAGCAGGGCATGCCGCTTGCGGCCGGCCGACAGCTTGACCACGCCGTCGCCGTCGATGTCGGCCTCGCCGAGCACGGCGTTCTCGTCGTTCACCGGCTGGTCGTTCACCCGGGCGCCGCCGCCGCGGATCAGCCGCCGGGCCTCGCCGTTGGAGGCCGCCAGCCCGGAGCGCCGCAGCGCGTCGACCACCGGCAGGCCGGCCGTCAGCTCGCCGCGCGCCACCTCGACGCTCGGCAGGCCGTCGGCCGACTGCCCGGCCTCGAAGGTCTGCCGCGCGGTCTCGGCGGCCTCGTCGGCGGCGGCGCGGCCGTGGCACAAAGCCGTCGCCTCGGTCGCCAGGATCTTCTTGGCGTCGTTGATCTCGGCGCCGCCGAGCGCCTCCAGCCGGGCGATCTCGTCGAGCGGCAGCTCGGTGAACAGCTTCAGGAACCGGCCGACGTCGCCGTCCTCGGTGTTCCGCCAGAACTGCCAGAAGTCGTAGACGCTGAGCCGGTCGGCGTTCAGCCATACCGCCCCCTGGGCGGTCTTGCCCATCTTGGCGCCCGACGACGTGGTGATCAGCGGCGAGGTCAGGCCGTAGATGGTCTGCTGGTCGACCCGGCGGGTCAGCTCGACGCCGTTGACGATGTTGCCCCACTGGTCCGAGCCGCCCATCTGCAGCACGCAGCCGTAGCGCCGGCGCAGCTCCAGGAAGTCGTAGGCCTGCAGGATCATGTAGTTGAACTCGAGGAAGCTCAGCGACTGCTCGCGCTCGAGCCGCAGCTTCACCGAGTCGAAGCTCAGCATCCGGTTCACCGAGAAATGCGCGCCGTAGTCGCGCAGGAACGGGATGTACTCCAGCTTGTCCAGCCAGTCGGCGTTGTCGACCATGACCGAGTCGCTCGGGTTGTCGCCGAACGACAGGTACTTGTCGAACACCGTCTGGATGCCGGCCTTGTTGCGGGCGATGTCCTCGACCGACAGCAGCTTGCGGGCCTCGTCCTTGAACGACGGGTCGCCGATCTTGGTGGTGCCGCCGCCCATCAGCACGATCGGCTTGTGGCCGCATTTCTGCATCCAGCGCAGCATCATGATCTGCAGCAGCGAGCCGATGTGCAGGCTGTCGGCGGTGCAGTCGAAGCCGATATAGGCGGTGACCATCTTGGACGCGAACTCCGCGTCCAGCCCCTCCAGGTCGGTGCACTGGTGGAAGAATCCGCGATCGACGATGGTCTTCAGGAACTCGGAGCGGGGCGCGGTCATGATCAGGGTCCGTCTCGACAGGTCGGCAACAGGGCGTGATCGGCAACAGGGCATGGTCGGCAGGGCGTCGGGGTGTAGCACAGGCCGCGCTTGCCAGTCGACATCCGCCGGGGGATGGTCGCGGCCATGACCACCGGACAGCTGCATACCGCCGTCGGCCTGATGAGCGGCACCTCCATGGACGGCATCGACGCCGCCGTCATCCGCACCGACGGCGAGCTGGCCGTCGAGACCGGCCCGGCGCTGACCGTTCCCTATGACGACGGCTTCCGGGCGCGCCTGCGCTCGGTGCTGGGCGAGCGCGGCGACGTCGCCGGGGTCGAGGCCGAACTGACCGACCGGCACGCCGAGGCGGTCCGGCGGCTGCTGTCTGTGGCCGGCCTGGCGCCGGCGCAGGTCGACGTGGTCGGGTTCCACGGCCACACCATCCGGCACGAGCCCGACAAGGGCGTGACCCGGCAGATCGGCGACGGCGCCCGGCTGGCGGCGGCGCTCGGCATCCCGGTGGTCGACCGGCTGCGCTACGACGACGTCGCGGCCGGCGGCGAGGGCGCGCCGCTGGCGCCGGCCTATCACCGGGCGCTGGCCGGCGGGCTGGAGCGGCCGCTGGCGGTGCTGAACCTGGGCGGGGTCGGCAACGTCACCTGGATCGGGCCCGGCGAGGATGACCTGCTGGCGTTCGACACCGGCCCGGCGAACGCCCTGCTGGACGACTGGGCGCGCCGCACCACCGGCGCCGCCTGCGATCTCGACGGCCGGCTGGCGGCGGCGGGGACCGTCGACACGGCCCGCCTGGACCGGCTGATGGCGCACGGGTATTTCGGGCGCCGGCCGCCGAAATCGCTGGACCGCGACGAGTTCGCGGCGATCGCCGGGGCCGCCACCGCGGGGCTGGCACCGGCCGACGGGGCGGCGCTGCTGGCGGCCTTCACGGTCGCCACCGTCGAGCGCGCGGTCGCCTGGCTGCCGCAGCCGCCGCGGCGCTGGATCGTATGCGGCGGTGGCCGCCGCAACCCGGTGCTGATGGCGGGGCTGCGCCGGCGCCTCGGGGTGCCGGTCGACGAGGCCGACATCCTGGGATGGGACGGCGATGCCCTGGAGGCCCAGGCCTTCGGCTATCTGGCGGTGCGCAGCCGGCTCGGCCTGCCGATCAGCTGGCCCGGTACCACCCGGGCGCCGCGGCCGCTGAGCGGCGGGCGCCTGAGCCTGCCGGGCTGACTGAGCCGAGCCTTAGACCGACGCCTTCTCGTGCGCCGCCATCGACTTGTCGACGTAGCCGCCGATGATGCCGGAGAGCTGGTCGATCTGCTGGCCGAAGAAGTGGTTGGCGCCCTTGATCACCGAATGGGTGATGGTGATCCCGCGCTGGGACGACAGCTTGTCGACCAGCTTCTTCACCGACTCCGGCGGCACGATGTCGTCCTGATCGCCCTGAACCACCAGGCCGGAGGCCGGGCAGGGAGCCAGGAACGAGAAGTCGAACATGTTGGCCGGCGGGGCGACCGACACGAAGCCGGTGATCTCCGGCCGCCGCATCAGCAGCTGCATGCCGATCCAGGCGCCGAACGAGAAGCCGGCGATCCAGCAGTACTTGGCGTTCGGGTTGTAGGTCTGCAGCCAGTCGAGCGCGGTGGCCGCGTCCGACAGCTCGCCCTCGCCGCCCGTGTAGGAGCCCTGGGACCGCCCGACTCCCCGGAAATTGAAGCGCAGCGTCGAGAACCCGCGTTCAACGAAGGACTGGTACATCGAGTACACGACCTTGTTGTTCATCGTCCCGCCATGCTGCGGGTGCGGGTGCAGCATCAGGGCGATCGGGGCGCTCGGCTCCTGCGAGTGCAGGTAGCGTCCCTCGATACGACCTTCGGGACCGTTGATGATGACCTCGGGCATAGGCCTCCTCGTGACCGAACGCGGCGCAGGGGGAGCACATAGCGCGTCGGGTGTCGACTTGTCGATTCCGATCAGACGTCGTATCAGGCCGCGCCGAATCAAGAGTCGGCCCCGCCGACCGTCGAGATTGACGGAAATCCGCGGTGTCCGTAGACCGGTGATCGTGATGACCGCCGCAATCTATCTCGATCACAATGCGACCACGCCGATCCGCCCGGCGGCGCTCGACGCCATGGCCGAGGCGGCGAGAGCGGTCGGCAACCCGTCCTCGGTTCACGCCGCGGGCCGGGCTGCGCGCGGCCGGCTGGAGGCCGCCCGCGGCCAGGTGGCGGCCCTGGTCGACCGGCCGGCCGGGCAGCTGGTGTTCACGTCCGGCGGAACCGAAGCCGACGCCCTGGCGATCGTCGGCAGCGGCCGGGTCCGGCTGCTGGTCTCCGCGGTCGAGCACGACGCGGTGCTGGCGGTGGCGGGCGACGCCGCGAGGATCGCGGTCGACGCAGAGGGCCGGGTCGACCTTGCCGACCTGGAGCGGCGACTGGCGTCCGGCGACGGACCGGCGCTGGTCTCGGTGATGTGGGTGAACAACGAGACCGGGGTGGTTCAGCCGGTGGCCGAGGTGGTCCGCCTGGCCCACGCGGCCGGTGCGCTGGTGCATGTCGACGCGGTGCAGGGCGCCGGCCGGCTGGACCCGGCGGCGCTGGCCGGGGCCGACCTGATCGCGCTGTCGGCGCACAAGATCGGCGGCCCGTCCGGCGTCGGCGCGCTGCTGGTCGGGCCCGGCGCGACCCTGCGGGCGCTGGCACTCGGGGGCGGCCAGGAGCGCGGGCGGCGGTCCGGCACCGAGAACCTGCCGGGCATCGCCGGGTTCGGCGCCGCGGCGGCGGCGGCGGCCGACGGTCCGCGCGAGACCGAGCGGCTGCGCGCGCTGCGCGACCGGCTGGAGGCGGCGCTGCCGGCCACCGCCCCGGAAGCCCGGGTGCTGGGCGCCGGCGCCGACCGGGTCGCGACCACCTGCCTCGGGCTTCCCGGCGTGCCGGCCGAGACCCAGGTGATGACCCTCGACCTGGCGGGCGTCGCGGTCAGCGCCGGCTCGGCCTGCTCGTCCGGCAAGGTGAAGCGCTCGCACGTGCTGGCGGCCATGCTGGGCGACGATCCGCTGGCCGGCCAGGCGATCCGGATCAGCCTCGGCTGGACCACCACCGAGGCCGAGATCGACGGCTTCCTTGCGGCCTGGCGGGCGATGCGCGACCGTCTGTCGCCCGCCGCCCGGGCAGCCTGAGTCTCCAACCGGAATGTCCATGATGACCGACCACAGCGACCTCGTCCCAACCGGCAGCTTCTGCGGCCAGCTGATCGCCGCCTGCCCGGACTCCTGGGCGGCCTATACCCGCCACCCGTTCGTCGCCGGCCTGGCCGACGGCTCGCTGCCGGAGGCGGCGTTCCGGCACTACCTGGCGCAGGACTACCTGTTCCTGATCCACTTCGCCCGGGCCTACGCGCTGGCCGCCCACAAGGCCGACACCCTCGACGACATGCGCTACGCGGCCGGGACGCTGTCGGCCCTGACCGATACCGAGATGAAACTGCACGTCCAGTACTGCGCCGGCTGGGGTATGACCGAGGCCGATATGGCCGCGGTGCCCGAGGACCCGGCCTGCGTCGCCTATACCCGCTTCGTGCTGGACCGCGGCCATGCCGGCGACCTGCTGGATCTGTATGCCGCGCTGGCGCCCTGCGTGGTCGGCTACGGGGTGATCGGCGCGCGGCTGGCGGCCGATCCGGCGACCCGGCGCGGCGACGGCAACCCCTACGACGCCTGGATCGGCGTGTATGCCGGCGACGACTACCGCACGGTCGTCCGCAATTCGATCGCCCAGGTCGAGCGGTTGGCGGCCCGGCGTGGCGGCGATGCCCGGTTCGACGATCTGGCCCGGACCTTCCGCCAGGCGACCGACCTGGAGGTCGGGTTCTGGCAGATGGGGCTGAACGCGGTCTGACCGGTCGCGGGGCGTGCCGTGATGAACTCCCCTGTGACATTCGCGGCCAATCCGACTATTAGGGCTGTCGATTTCGCGCACGGGCCCAGCCGCCGCCGGCAGTTGCGCGCGGCCTTGTCCACCTGAGTTGTCGAAGGTAGCCAGCATGCTCATCGTTGGGATCCAGTGCGGTCACGACGCGTCCGTGGTCGTCTTGCAGGACGGGCGGATCCTGGTTCATCTGGAGCGCGAGCGGGTGTCCCGGATCCGGCACGACGAATCGATGTCGGCCGAACTGATCCACCAGGCGCTACGCTACTGCGGGCTCGACGCCGGCGACGTCGACATGTTCGCGGTGAGCACGACCCAGCGCTACGGCTATCAGTCGGACGACGCCAGTCGGCTGTCCTTCGCCTATGACTGGGCGAGTGCCGAGAAGATCGGCGCCGCCAGGTTCCGGCGCACGGTGTTCGACCGGGCGGCGCATCTGGCCGAGACCACCCGGGTCCGCGCGATCCACGCCGACGGCCATCAGTTGTTCAATTCCGAATGGCCGGACATGCCCGACATCTGGATGGCCGGGCGGGGGATGGAGCCGATCGGGAAGATGGACGGGGAGAAGCTCGGCAGCATCTTTACGGCGCCGAGCCTGTGGTACAGCCAGGCCCTGCCGATGACCGTGACCCTGGACGGCCGGAGCTATCCGGCGGTCGGCGTGATGCATCAACTGGCGCACGCCTCGGCGGCCTTCTACCAGTCGTCCTTCGATGCCGCCCCGGTGCTGGCGCACGACAACGGCAACCCGGTCCGGCGCCGCAACAAGTATGTCGGCGGCATGCTGTTCTATGGCGAGGGGCACCGGCTGAGCCCGATCTGGACGGCGCCGATCGCCGCCGGGGTGATCTACAGCCTGTGCGCCCAGACCATCGGGCTCGGCCGCGACGCCGGCCCTGGCAAGCTGATGGGGCTGTCCGCCTACGGCAGCCCGTCGATGTTCGACGAGCGCTATATCGGCGACGTCGAGATGCTGGCGCCGATCTACCTGACCAAGGGCCGGATCCGTTCGCTGAAGAGCGAGAACGTGCAGACCGTCGTCGGCTGGTTCCAGGAGGTCGAGCGGCGGGCGGGGGACCTCGGCCTGGACATCCACGCCGGCGCGCTCAGCCCGTTCGGCAAGGACCTCGCCGCCACCGCCCAGAAGACCTTCGAGGAACTGGTCCTCTACGCGCTCCGGCGCCTGCAACTGATGCTGACCAAGACCGGCCGGATGTCGCCGAACCTGTGCCTGAGCGGCGGCTGCGCGCTGAACTGCCCGGCCAACAGCCGGATCGTCGAGGAGACCGACTTCACGTCGGTGTTCGTGCCGCCGTCCTGCGACGACGGCGGGCTGTCGATCGGGGCGGCCCTCTACCTGTACCATCACCTGCTGGAAAATCCGCGGACCGGGCCCTCCGACCACAGCCGCAGCATCGCCGCGCTCGGCCGGGCCAACGCCCCGGCCGACATCGATCGCGCGCTGGCCGCGGCGGCGGGCGAGTTCGAGATCGAGACCGGCATCGATCTGGCCGAACGGGCCGCCGCCGACCTCGCCGAGGACAAGGTGGTGGCGCTGTTCCAGGGCCGCAGCGAGAGCGGGCCGCGGGCGCTCGGCCAGCGCTCGCTGCTGGCCGATCCGCGCCGGACCGCGAACTGGGCGAGGGTGAACGGGCTGAAGTCGCGCGAGCTGTGGCGGCCGTTCGCACCGGCCACCCTGTCCGAGCGGCTGCGCGACAATTTCGACGGCGGCCCGGCGGACTCGCCGCACATGCTGTTCAACTACCGGGTCCGCTCCAGGGATCTCGGCGCGGTCACCCATGTCGACGGATCGGCGCGGGCCCAGACCGTGGCACCCGGCAGCGGACCGTTTCGGGACGTCATCGAGGCCTTCGACCGCCGTACCGGCACCCCGGTGGTGCTGAACACCTCGCTGAACGGCCCGGGCGAGCCGATCTGCGAGACGCCGGAGCACGCGCTGGCGTTCCTTCGGCGTACCGCCGCCGACGTGCTGTATGTCGAGAACAACCGGATCCGCAGGCGCTCCGCCTGAGCTTCCCGGGGTTGGGCCACCGGCGACCGGCTTCGGTTCACTCGTCCTTCAGGTTGCTTTGCGACAGCGGGATGACGGTGCGCGAGATCTGTGTGGCGATCATCCAGCCGGGACGCTCCCGGGATTCGCACGACATGGAGCGCAGACGGACCGCGAGGCCCCCGGTGAGCGGGCGGTCCCAGTTAAAGATCACGCAACGCTCGCCGGCCGGGCCGCGCGTCTCGCCGTCGGGCCGTGCGGCGTAGTTGCCGTGCTGGCTGCCGGCGCCGTTGCCGATGCTCATGGGAAGGACGCCCGGTGTAGGATGGACGGCGGGGGCGGCCGCGCAGCCGGCCAGCGCCGACGCCATCCATGCAGAGCAGCACGCGACGGCCAGCCGCATCGACTATCTCCCCCGATTTCACGCGGCAGGGTCGGCGGCGAATGTGGCCCCGTTGCGGTGTCATTGCGGCAGCCGTCGGTTTCCCCGGGCCGGGGGCACGCGCCGGCATCCGCGCCACGGCTTGCGTCCGGACGCCCGGCGGCCCTATATCCCCGCCATGACGACGTTCAGCGGCCCCGACCTCGACCTCGGCCTGCCGGGCCCGCGCGGCGGCCGGCGGGTGGTGGTCGCCATGTCCGGCGGCGTCGACAGCTCGGTGACGGCGGCGCTGCTGAAGGAGGCCGGCTACGACGTGGTCGGCATCACCCTGCAGCTCTACGACCATGGTGCGGCGACCGCGCGCCGGGGCGCGTGCTGCGCCGGCGCCGACATCCACGACGCCCGCAGCGCGGCCGAGCGCATCGGCATCCCGCACTACGTGCTGGACTACGAGAGCCGGTTCCGCGAGAGCGTGGTCGACGACTTCGCCGACAGCTACCTGCGAGGCGAAACCCCGATCCCCTGCGTGCGCTGCAACCAGACCGTCAAGTTCCGCGACCTGCTGGCGACCGCCCGCGACCTGGGCGCCGAGGCGCTGGCGACCGGCCACTACGTGCGGCGCGTCGTGGGCGCCGGCGGGCCCGAGCTGCACCGCGCCGCCGACCCGGGCAAGGACCAGAGCTACTTCCTGTTTGCGACCACGCCCGAGCAACTCGCGTTCCTGCGGTTTCCGCTCGGCGGCATGGACAAGGACGCGACCCGGGCCGAGGCCAGGCGCCTCGGTCTTGCGGTGCAGGACAAGCCGGACAGCCAGGACATCTGCTTCGTGCCGAACGGCAACTATGCCGAGGTGGTGCGCAGGCTGCGTCCCGGGGCCGCCGATCCGGGCGACATCGTGCACCTGGACGGCAGCGTGCTGGGCCGCCACGACGGCATCGTCGGCTACACCGTCGGCCAGCGCCGCGGCCTCGGCGTCGGCGGCCGGCGCACCCCCGAGGGCGAGCCCGACACCGACCCGCTCTACGTGGTACGGCTGGAGCCGGAGGCGCGGCGCGTGGTGGTCGGCCCGCGCGCGGCGCTGGCGGCGGCGACGGTGATGGCCGGCGAGCTGAACTGGCTGGGCGGCGGCGACGGCATTCCGGCCGAGGGTGCCCGGGTCCAGGTCAAGCTGCGCTCGACCCAGGCGCCGGCGCCGGCGACCGTGCTGCCCGACGGCCGCGGCGGCGCGGCGATCGTCCTGGACGCCCCGCAATACGGCGTGTCGGCCGGCCAGGCGGCGGTGCTGTACGCCGAGGCCGGCGACCGGGTGCTCGGCGGCGGCTGGATCCGCGGCGCCGAGGCGCCGGCGGTGGGCGCGGCGGCGGAATAGCGACCCGATCCCGGCCCGGCGTGCCGGGCGTCGACGGCGTTGCGCCGTCCCGGTCTCCTCCATACCATGCCCGCTGCGTATGACTTCGGGGGCGGCATATGCGATCGGCGCCATGCTGCGAGCGGCGAGCGACGGCGCCGGAAGGCGACGGCTGCGGAGCGGGCCGCCTGGCCGGGGCGTGGCGCGCTTGAACATCCCGGACATGATCGTCGACCTGCTGCCGCTGTTCATGTTCCTGGTCCTGATGGCGCTGGTGTTCACCAGCTATCCGATCGCCTTCGTGCTGGGCGGGACGGCCGTGCTGTTCGGCCTGATCGGCATTGCGTTCGACGTGTTCTCGTTCATCGAGTTCTTCAACTTCGTGCCGCGGGTCTGGACGGTCGCCGACAACCTGCAGATCATCGCGGTGCCGCTGTTCGTGTTCATGGGGGTGATGCTGGAGCGGTCGCGGATCGCCCAGGACCTGCTGGAGGCGCTGCAACTCGTCCTGAAGCGGGCGCCCGGCGGGGTGGCGCTGGCCGTGGTCCTGATGGGTGTCATCTTCGCGGCGATCACCGGCGTGGTCGGCGCCTCCGTCATCATGCTGACCCTGATCGCCCTGCCGACCATGCTGAAGGCCGGGTACCGGCCGTCGCTGGCGGTCGGGGTCATCGCGGCGTCTTCGACGCTCGGCATCCTGATCCCGCCGAGCATCCTGCTGGTGTTCCTGTGCGAACTGCTGCCGATGTCGATCGGCTACCTGTTCGCGGGGGCCCTGGTGCCGGGCCTGCTGCTGGCGCTGCTCTACCTCGTCTACATCCTGCTCTACACCCTGGCGGTGCCGGGCGCCGGCCCCCGTCCACCGCCGGACGGCGAGCGGACCGGCTGGCCGGAGATCCGGCGCGCCCTGGTTCGCGGCGTCCTGCCGCCGGCGGTGCTGATCGCCCTGGTCATGGGATCGGTGCTGGCGGGGGTCGTCACGATCACCGAGTCCGCCGCCGTAGGCGCCGGCGGCGCGCTGCTGCTGGCGTTCTCCCGCGGCGGGCTGACCCTGGCGGAGCTGGGCGACTGCCTGCGCCGCTCGACCATGGTCATCGGCATGATCTTCTTCCTCTACATCGGGGCCACCGGCTTCGCCTACGTGTTCCGCGTCCTGGGCGGCGACGACCTCGTCCACGCCTTCATGGGCGCCTCGGACATGGGGTCTTGGGGGATCCTGCTGTTCGCGATCCTGCTGATCTTCCTGATGGGGTTCTTCTTCGACGTGCTGGAGATCCTGCTGATCGCCGTGCCGCTGTTCGGGCCGATGGTGGCCCCCCTCGACTTCGGCGCGCACATCGCCCAGCCGGACGTGATCTACTGGTTCGCGGTGCTGGTCGCGGTCACGCTGCAGACCTCGTTCCTGACGCCGCCGATGGGGCTGTCGCTGTTCTACATCAAGGGCGTGGCGCCGAGCTCGGTCACCATGCGGCAGATCTACATCGGGATCGTGCCGTTCGTGGCGCTGCAGATGCTGTGCGTGGCGATCATCCTGGCATGGCCGCAGATCGTCGTCGGCCTGCCGCACCAGCTGTTCGACCCATAGGCCGCCCCAGATGGAGACCAGGCGACATCCCGGGATCTGGCCGGCCCTGCTCAGGATCGCGCGCTGGGCCGACGCGCCCGCGGTCCTGGCCGGCCGGGCGGTGTCCTGGCTGATGCTGCCGCTGATCGCCATCATCATCTTCGACGCGCTGAGCCGGAAGTTCCTGCGCAAGCTGCCCTTCGTGATCGAGAACGACCTGCACGACTACCTGAACTCGCCGGTCTTCCAGGACGCCGAATGGCACCTGCACACCATCATCTTCCTGGGCGCGCTCGGCTACGCCTACAGCCGCAACGCCCATGTCCGGCTCGACATCTTCCGGCCCCGGCTGGGCGCGCGCGGGCGGATGCTGGTCGAGCTCGCCGGCGGGATCCTGCTGCTGGCGCCGTTCCTGGCGATCTTCTCTTACTACGGCTGGGAGTTCTTCCTGAGCGCCTGGGTCAGCGACGAGAACTCGGGCCCCTCCAACGGCATCGGCAACCGCTGGATCATCAAGTTCTTCCTGTTCCTGGGGCCGGTTCTGCTGTTCCTGTCGGGCCTGTCGATGGCCCTGCGCCTGTGCGTCCGGCTGTTCGGTCCGGAGGAGCTGGCGGCCGCCGCCGACGTCGACAGGATCGCCGACAGCGGGTTCTCGGCATTCAACTGAGCGGCGGCGTCAGCGCGGGCGGATCGTCCAGAGCCTCAGATCGGCGCCCGCCTTCACGGCGGCCAGGACGACGAGCGCACAGAGCGCCACCTTGGACACCGTCTCCATGGTGCCCTCGATCAGCAGGGCGTGGACCACGCTGCACAGGACGGTCACGGCCGCGAGCGCCGCATGGCCGCGTCGCCAGGTCTGCGGCCGCAGCCTGAGCCGCCGACGCAGGGCGGCCAGAAGCGCCGCCGCGAACACCGCCCACATGGCGATCGCCCCCCATTCGGAGAACGGGGTCGGCGACCTGAACAGCAGGACGTCGACCACGTCCGGCGGACTGGTGATCCAGAGCCCCCCGACATGGACCGCCACTGCCGCGACCAGAGCCCCGCCGATCACGCCGTGGACCCGCCGTCCCCTGCGGCCGGACAGGCCCGGCAGGGTTCCGGCTACCAGCAGCGGCTGAACCAGCAGGAGCGCCATCGCGGCGATTCCGGCGAACCCGGCCGCGATGTAGACCGGGTCGCGCCAGGCCAGCAGCGGGCTGGCCGCCGCCGCGGCGATCGGAACCGCGACGGCGATCCCGAGGGCGGCCCAGACAAGGATACTGCGGGCCGGGCCCATTCCCCGAACCGGTCCGCGTCAGGCCGGCTTCAGGACGAAATGCGCCTCCAGGCTGGTGTCGCTCGAGCTCCGCATCACGGGACGCAGGAAGACGGTCTCGAACTCGCCGCTGTCATAGGCGAGGTGCCCGTGCGGCTGGCCGAATGCCGGGACGATCTGCGGCATCTCGAGGCGAAAGAAGCCGTTGGCGTCGGTCAGCGTGGCGCCGTGGCTGTGCGGGTCCCGCTCGTACCCCTCGGTGGTGTGCGCCCAGATCTGGATGCGCTGGCCCGCGAGCGGGGCGCCGTCGCCGGCCCGGCGCACGGTGCCCGACATCCAGAATCCCCCGCCGCCGATCCGCTCCACGATCGGCGCCCCGGGCAGGTAGTTGTTCGAGCCGCCCCGCATGGTCGGGGTCGGCGCCAGACCCTTGGCGTGTGCCGGGACAAGGAGGCCGGAGATCCCGGTCACCGCCAACGCGCCGCCGGCGGCGAGCAGGGTACGGCGGGCGAGCAGGTGGCTGGTCATCGAGACTTCTCCTCACGGCAGTGACGGCGCTTCGCCGGTCTGCCGGCCCCGGCAATCCCACGACGACGAACCGCGAAGCTCCGATACGAGGTAGGAGAGCCACGCAAGGCGTTAAGCGCTGCTCACAGTTTCGTGATGCAGGGGCCGTCGGGCAAAGGTCGAAACGCTTTTGAGGAAATTGGTAGCGGAGGAGGGACTTGAACCCCCGACACGCGGATTATGATTCCGCTGCTCTAACCAGCTGAGCTACTCCGCCACCGAAACCGGCCCGCGCAGTCGCAGGCCCGGCAGGCGGTCGATATACGCACGGCCCCCGGCGGTGTCAACGCTCCGGTCGCGCGGCCCGGCGCCCGGGCGGGCCTTGCGGCTTGCCGGCGGCCGGCGGCGGTCCCTAAGATGCCGGCCCTGTAGCCCCCGAGGCCCCGTGCCGGCTCCCCTGCTGTCCGCCGATCTCCTGCCGCTGGCGTTCGCGCTGGCCGCCGCCGTGCTGTTCGCGGTCGGCGACCAGTTCCAGTATCTCGGCGTGCGCAGCCTGGACTCGCGCAGCGGCACGATGATCTCGATCGTCACTTCGACCCTGTGCTTCTGGCTGCTTGCCCCGCTGCTGCTCGACCCGGCCTACCTGACCGAGATCGGCATCCTGGTGTTCGCGGTCATCGGCCTGGTGCGGCCGGCGCTGAGCGCCAACCTGTCGGTCGCCGGGGTCCGGTACCTGGGCCCGACCCTGTCGAGCACGCTGGCCTCGACCTCGCCGCTGTTCGGCACCGCGCTCGGCATCCTGCTGCTCGGCGAGGTGCTGACCTGGCCGGTGGCGCTCGGTACCGCCGGCATCGTCAGCGCCATCCTTGTGCTGTCGCGCCGCCAGGGCGGGGTCGCCGCCGACTGGCCGGTGTGGGCGCTGGCGCTGCCGATCGCCGCCGCGGCGATCCGCTCGCTGGCCCACGTGCTGTCGAAGATCGGCATGGTCACCGTGCCCGACGCCTATGTCGCGGGGCTGGTGTCGTTCACGGTGTCGGCGCTGGTGCTGGCGTCCAGCCAGGCGGTGCGGCGGGCGCGGCCGCCGGTGCTGGCGTCGCGGCCGGCGGCGCTGTGCTTCGTCGGCAGCGGGGTGGCGATGGCGCTGGCGATCACCGCGCTGAACCAGGCACTGCTGCTCGGCAAGATCGTGGTGGTGGTGCCGGTGGTCTCGGCCTCGCCGGTGTTCACCATGCTGCTCAGCATCCTGGTGTTCCGGCGCGAGCGGGTGACCGGCCGGCTGGTCGCCGCGGTCTGCGTGGTGGTGCCGTCGGTGATCGTGATCGCGCTGGGGCGCTGATCCGGCCCGAGCGCCAGGGCCCGGCGGACAACCCAGCGTATGCAGAGGCCGACCGGTTTGCTACTCTGCGCCCGGACGGATGATCGGCATTTGCCATGAAAGCAGGCAATCAGGGCGTTACCAGCCCCTTGCTGCGGGTCCTTCTCGTTACCGGTGGTGCGTTCGCGATCGCTTTCGCGGTATTGGCTTTCCTCGACTACCGGAATGTCCTCGACGAGGAGATGCGCGATAGCCTGGTGGAGGCGCAAGTCGCGGCCAGGCTGATCGCCGAGGTGACGGCTCCCGACGGAGACGGCTCGGCGGACCTCCAAGGGGGCGGGGCGGATGTCCTGAGACGTGTCGAGCGCGCCTTCGAGAGCCTCGACGAGATCCAGCACGATCGGGACATCGCCGTGTTCGCCCGCGACGGCGACCGCCTGCAGGTGCTGGCCGATCACGGCCGGACCGGTGGCGAGCACGACGACATCCTCCCGGTCGACACGCGCGGACGTGGAGAACTGCTGCGGGCGCTGGGCGGCGAGTCCGTGGTCTTCGAGGCGGTCGACCGGACCGGCATCGAGCAAATCTTCGCCTGTGCACCGGTCGCGTCCGCCGGCTGGGGGCTGTGTGTCCGCAAGAGCATCCGCAGCATTCGCGCGACGATCCTGGAGCGGAACCTCGTGGTGGTCGCGATGGTCCTGATCGTGATGCTCGCGATGTTCGCCCTGGTCCGCCGGCAGATCAAGCCTCTGGTCGCCGCGGTCGAACATCGCGAAAAGCGGTTCAGGGATTTCGCCGAGGCCGCCTCGGAGTGGTTCTGGGAGACCGACGCCGACCTGCGGTTCACCGCGGTGTTCGCCGGCAGCGGTGTCCGGCCGAAGTTCGAGGCACAGGGCTACGTCGGCAAGCGGCGGGAAGAGATGACGGGCGAGGACGTCACCACGGAGAAGTGGCGCCGGCATCTCGACGACATGGCGAACCGGCGGCCGGTCAAGAACTTCGACTATGACCTCCGGGAGGGCGACGGCAAGACGATCCACGTCCGGGTCAACGGGATCCCGGTGTTCGATGCCGAGGGCGCGTTCGCCGGATACCGCGGCATCGGGACCGACATCACCGAGGAGACAGAGGCGGAGAAGCGGCTCTGGGAGGCCACCGAGCGTGCCCGGATCGCCTTCGAGAACGTCACCGTCGGATGCATCACCATCACGCGCGACGGAACCATCGAGTCCTTCAACGCCAGCGCCGAGCAGATGTTCGGGTACGACCGCAGCGAGGTGGTCGGAAAGAATGTCCGCATGCTGATGCCGGCGTCGATCGCCGTCGAACACGATGGATTTCTGTCGCACTATCTGGAGACCGGGCATGCCAGGGTGATCGGGGTCGGACGAGAGACCACGGGGCTCCGCAAGAGCGGCGAGGAATTTCCGATCCACCTCGGCGTCGGGGAGTTGCGGGTCGGCGACGCAATCGGCTTCATCGGCTCGATCACCGATCTGACGCAGGAGAAGCGCCTCGCCGAGCAGCTTCGGCGGTCCCAGAAGATGGATGCGGTCGGCCAGCTCACCGGCGGTATCGCCCACGATTTCAACAATATCCTGGGCATCGTCATCGGCAACATCGACCTGGTGCTCCGCAAGACCGACGCGGACTCGAGTGCCTACCGGCAACTGGGCAGGGCGCTGGGTGCGGCCGAGCGCGGGGCGCGGCTGACCCGCCGCCTCTTGAACTTCGCCCGCCAGACCCCGACGACCAGCAAGGCGATCGACGTCAACGGCACGATCCGCGACCTGGATGAACTGCTGTCGCGGTCGCTGACCGCCAGCATCTCGCTCGAACTCACCCTGGTCGACGGTTTGTGGCGGGCCAATGCCGATCCTGGCGATCTCGACGACGCGCTGACCAACCTTGTCCTGAATGCCCGCGACGCCATGCCGTCCGGCGGCCGGCTGAGCATCGAAACCGCGAATGTCACGATCACGGATGCGGAACTCGACGGGATGCTCCGGCTCGCCCCCGGCGAGTATGTCAGGATCTCGGTGTCGGACACCGGCATCGGAATGCCGGCGGCCGTCCTGGACCGGGTCTTCGAGCCGTTCTTCACCACCAAGGATCCGGAGGCCGGGACCGGTCTCGGCCTGCCGATGGTGTACGCCTTCGCGCGGCGCTCCGGCGGCAATGTATCGGCCTATTCGGAGGAGGGGCTGGGATCGACCTTCCGGCTCTATCTGCCGCGGAGCCGGGCCGGGGATGCCAACTTCGACGTCGCTGCTCCGGACTCCGGACTGGAAAGCCCGCACGGCAGCGAGCGGCTGCTGGTGGTGGACGACGAGAAGGACCTCCTGCGGCTGGCGGAGAGCGTGCTGGGCGACCTCGGCTATTCTGTCCGTACCGCCAGGAGCGGCCGGGACGGCCTGGCGATGCTGCAGCAGGACGCCACCATCGACCTGCTCCTCACCGACATTGTCATGCCCGGCGGCATGAGCGGCCTCGAGCTCGCCGATGCCGCCCTCGACCTGCGGCCGGACCTCAAGGTGTTGCTGGCGTCGGGCTATACCGGGAGCCTGTTCGACGAGGCGACGGCCGAACGCTGGGCCGGCTGGGTGCTGGCGAAGCCCTATTCCAACCTCGCTCTCGCCCAGGCGGTGCGACGCGCCCTCGACGGGAAGGACGTCCCATGCTGAAGGTACTGGTGATCGACGACGAGCCGGACTATTGCGAGTTCGTGTCCGACGTTCTCGATGAGCTCGGCCATGACGCTCGTTCCGCCATCAATCCGGATCAGTTTGCCGACCGCTTTCTGGCCTCGATCGATGTCTGCTTCGTCGACCTGTTCATGCCTGGCATGGACGGCATCGAGATTGTCCGCTTCCTGTCGGAGAACCAGAGCCGGGCGGCGATCGTGTTCATGAGCGGGAAGGACCTCTCGATCCTGCACGCCGCCCGGGAGCTCGCGGTCGAGCGGGGTCTGACCGTTCTCGGCGTGCTGCCGAAGCCGTTCGGTTTCGCAGACGTCGAGCGGGTACTCGAGCGCTACCCATCGGAGACCACCCGGCAGGCCGAGGCAGGGCTCCCGGAGCTGTCCGTCGACGACGTCCGCATCGCACTTGCGGCCGGTCACCTGTGGCTCGCCTATCAGCCCAAGATCCGCCTGAGCGACCGCTGCCCGGTCGGTTCCGAGGCATTGCTGCGCTGGCACCACCCGGAGCGCGGTGTCGTCGGGCCGGGCACTTTCATCCCAATGCTCGAGCATTCGGAGCTGATAGCGCCGGTGACCGAGTTCGTGATCGATCGGGCATTGCGCGATCTTGCCAGCCTGAGTTCCCACCTCGGCATCCACAGGATGTCGGTCAACCTGTCGGCCCGGACCATCCACGATTTGGACCTGCCGGAGCGTATCGCCGCCCAGGCGGAGCGGCACGGGGTGGTGCCGCAGAGTCTGGTGCTCGAGATCACAGAAACCGCGGCCATGGCGGACGTAGCGCGCTCGATCGACATTCTCACGCGGCTGCGAATGAAGGGCTTCGGTCTGTCGATCGACGATTTCGGGACCGGCTATTCGTCGCTGGTGCAGTTGGTGCGTGTGCCGTTCGACGAGCTGAAGATCGACCAGCGATTCGTCCGGAACCTGCTTTCGAGCGTCGAGAACCTTACCGTGACCGAGATCTCGGTACTGCTGGCGCATAAGCTCGGCATGCGGGTGGTTGCCGAGGGCATCGAGGACGAGCCGACCCTCGAGGCGCTGCGCCGCCTCGACTGCGACGAAGGTCAGGGCTTCGCGATCGCGAGACCCATGCCATTCGAGGAGCTGCGGACCTGGCTGCAGGCGGCCTGACGGCCCTGCGGTCTACAGGTTGCGGGCGTACAGCGCGAGCAGGCGCTGCCAGTGCCGCTCGGCCGCGGGCTTGTCGTAGACCCGGCGCTGCGGGAAGCCGAAGCCGTGGTGGACGTCGGGATAGATCTCCAGCTCGCCGCGGGCGCCGGAGGCGTCGAACAGCCCCTGAAGCTCTGCGACCATCGCCAGCGGCGCCAAGTCGTCGTGCTCGGCGCAGGCGATGTACAGCTCGCCCTTCGCCCCGCCGAGGGTCAGGTGCGGGCTCTCCTCGGCGTCGCTGACCAGCCAGGTGCCGTAGAACGACGCGGCGGCGGCGACCCAGTCCGGAAAGCGCGCGGCGGCAGCCAGCGCATAGGGCCCGCTCATGCAGTAGCCGTGCACACCGACCTCGCCCGGCCACGCATCGTCGCGGGCGTCCAGGAAGGCAAGCATCGTAGCCACGTCGTTCATCACGGGCGGGATCGTCATCCTGGTGCGGATCGCCCGCATCCGGGCGTGCTCGGCGCTGCCGTGCTCCAGCACGTCTGGGGCGAAGGTCGAATCCCGGCCGGCCCGGTAGTACAGGTTCGGCAGCAGCACCAGGTAGCCGACCGTGGCCAGCCGCCGGGCCATGTCGCGCAGCTCCTCGCGGATGCCCGGCGCGTCCATCAGGAACAGCACCGCCGGGAACGGGCCGCCGCGGTCCGGCCGGACCACGAAGGTCTCCATCGCGCCGTCCGCGGTGATGATGTCCAGGGTATCTTCGAGCATCGCGGATGTCCTCGGGGCGGGGCTTTGCGGGGGCGGGGACAGGAACCTTCTTCGGCCCGCCGATGACCATTATGGTTACGGAGTCGGACGACCGGGCGCCAGGGTGTCGGCCGTCCCATAGCCGGAAGGATGCGATGTGGCCATGAAACCGACCGGCCGGCCCGGGCGCGGGATCGCCAAGCCCAGGTTGATCGACCGGATCGTCGACTACCCGTACCGCCGCCTGTTCGGCGTCACCGGCTGCACGGTCATCGTGCTGGCGATCCTGGCGATCACCGTGGCGCGCTATGCCTTCGGCATCGCGACCGTGACCCTCGACCCGCGGACATGCGAGCTGACCTGGAAGGACGCACCGTACAAGCTGTTCCACAAGGAGGGCATCCTGGAGAACACCCGGCGCGAGCTGGGCCGGCTGACCGCCGAGAAGCAGAAGGTGCTGTGGGACATCCAGGCCGGCCGCGATCCGTTCCCGTCGAAGGGTGACGGCAACGTGGCGAGGATCAAGCGGATCGACAACGACAAGTTCTTCTGGCGGGCCTACGCCCAGAACCTGGAGAAGGACCTCGCCGCCATGGGCGAATGCCTGCACCGGCTGCCGACCTACCGCTTCGACTGACCCGCCGGCCCCGCCGATCCCGTTTGCACGGCGCTCCCGCGTCCCCGTAAGATGCCGGCAACCCCGGTTCCACGGCCTTGCCGACCAACGGAGACTCCCATGACCATCGCGGCGAACGATCAGACCAAGCCGAACGACCTCGACCCGTTCTGGATGCCGTTCACCGCCAACCGCCAGTTCAAGAAGCAGCCGCGGATGTTCGTCGAGGCGGAGGGCGTGCACTACACCACCGCCGACGGCCGCAAGGTGCTGGACGGCACCTCGGGCCTGTGGTGCTGCAACGCCGGCCACCGCCGCCGCCCGATCATCGAGGCGGTGCAGAAGCAGGTCGAGAAGCTGGACTTCGCGCCGACCTTCCAGATGGGTCACCCGCTGTCCTTCGAGTTCGCGTCGCGCCTGACGCAGATGCTCGAAGGCTTCTCCCAGGTGTTCTTCACCAACTCCGGCTCGGAGGCGGTGGACACCGCGCTGAAGATCGCGCTCGCCTACCAGCGCGCCATCGGCCAGGGCACCCGCACCCGGCTGATCGGGCGCGAACGCGGCTATCACGGGGTCGGGTTCGGCGGCATCTCGGTCGGCGGCATCGTGTCGAACCGCAAGACCTTCGGGACCCTGCTGGCCGGCGTCGACCACCTGCCGCACACCCACGACCTGGCCAGGAACGCCTACACCCGGGGCGAGCCCGAGCATGGGCTGAACCTGGCCGACGAGCTGGAGCGGATCGTCGCCCTGCACGACGCCTCGACCATTGCCGCGGTGATCGTCGAGCCGGTGGCCGGGTCGACCGGCGTGCTGATCCCGCCGAAGGGCTACCTGAAGCGCCTGCGCGAGATCTGCGACAAGCATGGCATCCTGCTGATCTTCGACGAGGTGATCACCGGCTTCGGCCGCCTCGGCGCGCCGTTCGCCACCGACTATTTCGGGGTCAAGCCGGACCTGTTCACCACCGCCAAGGGCATCACCAACGCGGTGGTGCCGATGGGCGCGGTGTTCTGCCGCGACGGCATCTACGACGCCTTCATGAACGCGCCCGACAATTCGATCGAGCTGTTCCACGGCTACACCTACTCGGGCCACCCGCTGGCCTGTGCCGCCGGCCTCGCCACCATCGACCTGTACCGCGACGAGGGCCTGTTCGAGCGCGCCGCCGAGCTGGCGCCGTACTGGGAGGAGGGGCTGCACTCGCTGAAGGGCGGCAACCACGTCATCGACATCCGCAACATCGGCATGGTCGGGGCGATCGAACTGGAGGGCATCCCGGGCAAGCCGACGGCGCGCGCCTTCGACGCCTTCCTGCAGGCCTACGAGAAGGGCCTGCTGATCCGCACGACCGGCGACATCATCGCGCTGTCGCCGCCGCTGATCGTCGAGAAGAGCCATATCGACTTCATCGTCGAGACGGTCGGCGACGTGCTGAAGACGGTGCACTGACGGCCATTGGCCTGCGACGATCCGGCCATCTTGGGATTCCCTGCTGATTCGTATAGGCTTACGGCTCTGCGGGGCGCCTTCGGGAGGTTCGCGGGGATGATGGGGTGACGACGGGATGACGAAACGGAAGGCACCGCGCCGGGCGGCGTGGAGGGTGGCCGGGCCGGTGCTGGCGCTGGCCGGCCTGCTGATCGGCTGTGCCGAGGTCGGCCAGTCGGTCCAGAATGCGGTGAACGACGTGTCCGCCGCGTTCCAGCCGAAGCCCGAGGCGCCGCCGCCGCCGCCCACGCCGTCCTACTGCTACCGGACCATCGGCAAGGTGAACTGCTACAGCCAGCCTCTGCCGGGCAACGAGGCGAACCGGCTCGTCGGCTATCAGGGTCCGCCGCCCCGGTCCAGCAGCGGCACCGGCCCGCTGAGTCCGTGAGGGTGGCGACGCTCCCTTCTGTCCACCGTCGAGTCCGCCGGTGAGACGCTTCGCGATCGCGCTCCTGCTATCGGTGACGACGGCGATGACGGGCGTGGGCCTCACCGTCGGCGCGCGTGCGGACGAAGTGCCGGTGCCGCGCAGCTACGGCGACGCCATGCGCTGGTACCGCGACGCGTCGCGGGCCGGCGACCCCAAGGCGATGTTCTATCTCGGCCTGACGCTCGAGCAGGGCCTGCAGGACCGGGCCCGGCCGCAGGAGGCGATCGAGTGGTACCGGCGCTCGGCCGCCGCCGGGTTCGCGCTGGCGCAGTTCAAGCTGGGCGTCCTGTACCAGACCGGCAGCATCGTCGAGCAGGACGCGGCGAGGGCCCGCGACTGGTACGCCAAGGCGGCCGAGCAGGGCATGGCGTCGGCGCAGTACAACCTCGCGGTTCTGCTGGAGACCGGGCAGGGCGGCGCGGTCGACACCGCGCGGGCCGCGTCGCTGTACCGCGAGGCGGCGGCGGCGGGCGTGTCCGAGGCCTATCTCAACCTGGGTGGCCTGTACGCCCGGGGCGACGGGGTGACGGCGGATGCCGTCGAGTCGCTGAAATGGCTGATTCTGGCCGTCGATGCCGGCGTCGAGCCGGCCGAGGAACTGCGCGGGTCGGTCGCGGCGGTGCTGAGCGTCGAGGAGCGCGCGCGCGCCGCGGCGGCAGCCGATGCCTGGAAGGCGGCTCACCCGCGCTGACGAAAGCTTGCCCGGGCCGGCGGTGTTCCTTAGGAAGACCGGACCCTGCGCATGGAGATGGGGATGCGGCCGCCGCTCTGTGTCGACCTCGACGGTACGCTCGTCAGGACCGACCTGCTGTACGAGACGCTGCTGGCGGCGCTGCGCCGGCGGCCTTGGCTGGTGTTTGCCCTGCCGTTCTGGCTGCTGGCGGGTAAGGCGCATCTGAAGGCCCGGCTGGTCGAGGCGGCCGGCGACGGCATCGACTTCGCCGGCCTGCCGATGACCGAGGATCTGATCGGCTATCTGCGGGTGGAGAAGGAGGCCGGGCGGCGGATCGAACTGGTCTCGGCCTCCGACCAGCGCGTCGTCGAGCGGGTGGCCGAGCAGGTCGGCCTGTTCGACGCGGTGGTCGGCAGCGACGGCAGCACCAATCTGAAGGGCGAGGCCAAGGCCGCGGTGCTGGCCGCGCGCCATCCGGGCGGCTTCGTCTATGCCGGCGACGCCAAGGCCGATATGGCGGTCTGGCGCCGGGCGGCCGGTGCGATCCCGGTCAACGGCGCGGTCGCGTGGCGAGACGAGGTGGCGGCCCTGGCGCCGGTCGAGGCGACCTTCGGGGCGCCTTCACGGCTGCTGCCGGCGCTGTTCAGGGGGATGCGGCCGCACCAGTGGGCCAAGAACGGGCTGATCCTGCTGCCGTTGCTGCTGACCCGGGCCTACGCGCTGCCGGAGGTGCTGCAGGCCGCGCTCGCGGCCATTACACTGTTCTCGATCGCGGCCAGCGGGACCTATCTGCTTAACGACCTGCTGGACCTGTCGGCGGACCGCTCGCATCCCAGCAAGCGCGACCGGCCGCTGGCGTCGGGGGCGCTGCCGATCCCGGTGGCCATGGTGCTGTCGCCACTGATGATCGGCGGCGGGCTGCTCGGGACCCTGGCGCTCGACACCGGCGTGTTCCTGGCCCTGCTGGCCTATCTCGCCCTGACCCTGGCCTACTCGTTCGGCCTCAAGACCCAGCCGGTAGTCGACGTGCTGACCCTGGGGGCGCTGTTCACGTTGCGGCTACTGGCCGGCCACCTGCTGGTCGACGCCGGGGTGCCGGCCTGGCTGCTGGTGTTCTGCATGTCGTTCTTCACCAGCCTGGCCCTGGTCAAGCGCCTGACCGAAGTGCGCGGACTGGAGGAGCGCGGGCTGGTCTCGACACCAGGGCGCGGCTATCACGCCGGCGACGGGCCGTTCGTGCTGGCGCTCGGCCTGACCACCGGGATCTCCTCGGTGTTCATCTTCATCATCTATCTGGTGGCCGACCCGCTGCATGCCGAGCGGCTGGCCGATCCGGAATGGCTGTGGGTGGTGCCCGCGGTGCTCGGCTGGTGGGTGCCGCGGGTGTGGCTGCTGGCGACCCGCGGCGAGATGCACGACGACCCGGTGGTGTTCGCGCTCAAGGACCGGGCCAGCTTGGTGCTCGGGACGCTCGCCGTGCTCGCCGTGCTGGTGGCGGGATGACCGGCCGGAACGCCGGGCCCGCCGTGCGCGAGGACGACGGCGTGCTGGCCTGGGGCCGGGTCCATCGCGGCCGCCACCGGGTCGCGGCACCGGCCTGGCCCGGCGACCTGGCGGCCGCGGCCCGGGCCTCGGCCGGCGACACCAGCACCCTGGCGCGCGGTTTCGGCCGGTCCTACGGCGACAGCGGCCTGAACCTGGGCGCCGGCCTGCTGGACATGACCGGCCTCGATCGGGCGATCGCGTTCGACCGCGCGACCGGCGTGCTGCGGGCCGATGCCGGCCTGTCGCTGGATGCCGTGTTGCGGCTCGCCGTGCCGGCCGGCTGGTTCCTGCCGGTCACGCCGGGCACCAAGTTCGTCAGCCTCGGCGGTGCCGTCGCCAACGACGTGCACGGCAAGAACCACCATGCTGCCGGCTGCATCGGCCGGCATGTCCGGCGCATGGGGCTGTGGCGCTCCGACCGCGGGCTGGTGGAGTGCGGGCCGGACAGCGAGTCCGAACTGTTCGCCGCGACGATTGGCGGTCTCGGCCTGACCGGGGTGATGGCCTGGGTGGAACTCGCGCTGATCCCGGTCGCGTCCTCGGCGATGGCGGTCGAGAACGAGCGCTTCGAGGGCCTCGACGACTTCTTCAGGCTGTCCGACGAGGGCAGCGACTGGCCGTACACGGTGGCCTGGGTCGACACCCTGGCGTCCGGCGCCCGGCTCGGCCGGGGCGTGTTCTCGCGCGGGCGGCATGCGGCTGCCGGGCCACTGATGCCGCACCGGCCCGGCGGGCCGGCGGTACCCGTCACCGCCCCGGGCTTCCTGCTGAACCGCTGGACCGTCGGCGCCTTCAACCGGCTTTACTACGCGAGGCCGGGCTCGGCGTTCCGCGGCGAACAGCCCTACGATCCATTCTTCTATCCCCTGGACCGGCTGCGCGGCTGGAACCGGCTGTACGGTCCCCGCGGCTTCTACCAGTGGCAGGGCGTGGTGCCGCCGGCGGCGGCGCGCGAGGCGACGCGGACCCTGCTGGAGCGCGTGGCGCGCAGCGGCGAGGCCTCGTTCCTGGCGGTCCTGAAGAACTTCGGGGGCCTGGAGTCGCCGGGCCTGCTGTCGTTTCCGGCGGCCGGTACCACGTTGGCGCTCGACTTCCCGAACCGCGGCGCGCGCACGCTGGCGCTGCTCGGGGACCTCGACCGGGTTGTGGCGGAGGCCGGCGGACGGCTATACCCCGCCAAGGACGGCCGGCTGCCGGCGGCGGAGTTCCGGCGCGGCTATCCGGCCTGGCGGGATCTCGAAAAGCTGCGCGACCCGATGCTGATGTCCAGCTTCTGGCGGCGGGTTACGCAGGGGGAGTAGCGGGCGGCGATGGGCGACACCAAGCGGATCCTGGTTCTAGGAGCGTCCTCGGCGATCGCCGAGCGCTGGGCGCGCCTGCGGGCGGCGCAGGGCGACCGACTGCTGCTGGTCGGGCGCGATCCGGCGAAGCTCGAGGTCATCGCCGCCGACCTGAAGGCCAGAGGGGCCGGCGACGTCCTGACGGCCGAGAGCGACCTGGCCGACACCGAGGGCGCGGCCGAACGCTTCGCCGCCCATGTCGAGCGGCTCGGCGGCCTGGACGTCGTGCTGGTCGCCTACGGCGTGCTCGGCGACCAGGGTACCGCACAGCAGGACGTGGGGCGTCTCGAGCACGGCCTGCGGGCCAACTTCCTCAGCGCGGCGGTGTGGTGCGAGCTGGCGGCCGACGTTTTCGAGAAGGCGGGCGGCGGCGCCCTGGTCGCGATCTCGTCGGTGGCCGGCGACCGCGGACGCGGCAGCAACTACGCCTACGGCGCCGCCAAGGCGGGGCTTTCGGTCTTCCTGGAAGGGCTGGCGCACCGCTTCGCCGGCACGCCGGTGACGGTGGTGTCGGTCAAGCCGGGCTTCGTGGACACGCCGATGACCGCCCATGTCCCGAAGGGCGGCCCGCTTTGGGCGACGCCGGACCGGGTCGCCGCCGACATCGAGAAGGCGATCGCCAGGCGCCGGCCGGTGATCTACACCCCGTGGTTCTGGTGGCTGATCATGCTGATCATCCGCAACCTGCCGCGACCGATCTTCAACCGGCTGAAGATCTGAGGGCCGGGCCTTGACCAAGATCGTCGTTACCGGTGCCGCCGGCCTGGTCGGGCAGAACCTGATCGCCCGGCTGAAAGCCGATCCGGCGCTGCGGATCGTCGGCATCGACAAGCACCCCTCCAACACCCAGGCCCTGGCCCGGCTGCATCCGGAGATCGAGGTGATCGCCGCCGACCTGTCGGTCGCCGGCCCGTGGGTCGAGGCGTTCCAGGACGCCGACGCGGTGGTCCAGCTGCACGCCCAGATCGGCGGCCTCGACTGGCGCGAGTTCGAGACCAACAACATCACCGCGACCGGGAAGGTGCTGGCCGCCATGAAGGCGGCGCAGGTGCCGTATCTGGTCGATATCAGTTCGTCGGTGGTCAACTCGCTGGCGGTCGACTTCTATACCGAGTCGAAGAAGGCCCAGGAGAAACTGGTCGCGGAATCCGGAATCCCGCACGCCACCCTGCGCCCGACCCTGATGTTCGGCTGGTTCGACCGCAAGCATCTCGGCTGGCTCGCGCGGTTCATGCAGAAGGTCCCGGTGTTCCCGATCCCGGGCTCCGGCCGCTACATGCGGCAGCCGCTGTTCGTGCTCGACTTCTGCGACATCATCCAGGCCTGCCTGCGCGACCGCCGCGAGGGCGCCTGGAACATCTCCGGGCAGGAGAAGATCGACTACATCGACCTGATGCGGGCGGTGAAGCGGGCGACCGGCGCCCGCACGCCGATCGTGCGGATCCCCTACGCCCTGTTCAAGCTGCTGCTGCAGGCCTATGCCCTGGTCGACCGCAACCCGCCGTTCACCGTCAAGCAGCTCGAGGCCCTGGTGACCCCGGACAGCTTCGAGATCATCGACTGGCCCGGCATCTTCGGGGTCCGCTCGACGCCGCTGGACGAGGCGCTGCGCGCGACCTTCAACGACCCGACCTATTCGGGCGTCGTGCTCGAGTTCTGAGGAGACCGCGTTGGCGACCGTCGGCATCGTCGGCGCCGGGGCCATGGGCCTCGCCGCCGCCTATCACGCCCTGAAGGCCGGGCACCGGGTCACCGTCTACGAGGCCGATACGGTGCCGGGCGGCATGGCGGCGCATACCGACCTCGACGGCCTGTCGATCGAGCGCTTCTACCACTTCGTCTGCAAGGCCGACGCCGCCACCTTCGCGCTGATGCGGGAACTCGGCATCGGCGAGCGGATGCGCTGGCGCGACACCTCGATGGGCTATTTCGTCGACGGAAAGATGTACCGCTGGGGCGACCCGCTGGCGCTGCTGACCTTTCCGAAGCTGTCGCCGATGGCGAAGCTGCGCTACGGGCTGCAGATGTTCCTGTCGACCAAGCGGTCGGACTGGCGGCCGCTGGAGAACCTGGCGGCGAAGGACTGGATCGAGCGCGGCGCCGGGCGCGAGGCATACGACGTGCTGTGGCGCCGGCTGTTCGACCTGAAGTTCTTCGAATACGCCGACACGGTGTCCGCCGCATGGATCTGGACCCGCATCAAGCGCATCGGCACCTCGCGCAGGTCGCTGATGCAGGAGCAGCTCGGCTACATCGACGGCGGCTCCGAGACCCTGGTCCGCGCTCTGGTCGAAGCGATCGGGGCCCGCGGCGGCGAGATCCGGCTCGGTACCCCGGTGCAGGAAGTGGTGGTGGCGGACGGCCGGGTGGCCGGGATCCGGACCGCTGCCGGCGTCGATCCGGTGGACGCGGCGATCTCGACCATGCCGACGCCGTATGTGTCGAAGCTGGTGCCGGCGCTGCCGGACGACTGGAAGGCGCGCTACGACGGGATCGTCAACATCGGCGTGGTCTGCGTGCTGCTCCGGCTTTCGAAGTCGGTGTCGCCGCATTTCTGGGTCAACATCAACGATCCGGCGGTCGAGATCCCCGGCATCATCGAGTTCTCGCGGCTGCGGCCGGTCGAGGACACCGTGGTCTACGTGCCGTTCTACATGCCGCAGTCGCATCCCAAGTTCGGCCGCGACGACGCCGCCTTCGTCGCCGAGTCGATGGCGGCGATCCGCCGGCTCAATCCGGCGGTCGGGGAGAGCGACCTGAAGGCCAGCCTGGTCGGCCGGCTGCGGCACGCCCAGCCGGTCTGCGAGGCCGGCTTCGCTGCCAGGGTCCCGCCGATCCGGACCCCGATAGCCGGCCTGCAGGTCGCCGACACCGCATTCTACTACCCCGAGGACCGGGGAATCTCGGAGAGTGTCAGATACGGCGCGATGATGGCCGCCGGGGTGGGGGGCTGAGGGTGGCGAAGGCGATCGTCGTTGGCGAGTTCGGCCGGTTCCTGCTCACCGGCGGCGTGGCCGCCGGGGCCAACGTGGTGTCGCGCTGGCTGCTCAGCCACGCGATGGTCTATGAGATCGCCGTGGTCCTGGCCTATCTGGTCGGCATGGTGACCGCCTATCTGCTGTCCCGGGCCTTCGTGTTCGCCCGGTCCGGCCGGACGGTCGCCGACGAGGCGCTGCGCTTCGCCCTGGTGAACGCCGTCGCCCTGGTGCAGGTGTGGGCGGTCAGCGTCGGCCTGGCGCGGCTGGTGTTCCCGGCCGTCGGCTTCGGCTGGCACGCCGAGGACATCGCCCATCTGATCGGGGTCGCGATCCCGGCGGTCACCAGCTATTTCGGGCATCGCCACTTCTCGTTCTCGCACCGCCGCGAGGGCGGTACATGAAGGCTGCCGCGCTGTTCGCGCTGGCGCTCGGGGCGGTTTCGGCGGCCGCGGGCGTGGCGATGGCGGTCGCGGCCTTCGCGCCGATCCCGTTTGCCGACTCGATCGACTTCTTCCGCCAGATCATGAACGCCGGCGGGCTGGAGAATTTCAGCCTCCAGCAGCTCTACGCGCGCCACAACGAGCACCGGCTGGTGATCCCCAGGCTCTGGTTCCTGCTCGACGCCGTGGCGTTCGATGCGACCCAGGCCTTCCTGATCTTGGTCACGGTGCTGTCGTCGCTGGTCCATGCGGCGGTCCTCGCACTGCTGTTCCGATCGCTCGGCCACCGCGGCTGGCCGCTCTGGGCCTTTGCCGGCGCGGCCGTCGGGGCGGTGCTGTCGCCGGGACAATGGGAGAACCTGGTCTGGGGCTTCCAGGTCCAGTTCGTGCAGGTCTGGCTGTTCGCGACCCTGGCCTTCGTCGCGGTCGCCCATGCCAGGGGGAACGCCGCGTGGTGGCTGGTGCCGGCCGGGGTGCTCGCCGGTCTGGCCTCGACCTATTCGATGGCGAACGGGATGCTGGTCTGGCCGCTGCTGGTCGCGCTGGCACTGTGGAGCGGGCTGCGCGGCGGCCCGCTGATCCTGCTGGCGGCGGCGGCGGTCGCCGTGGTCGGGTTCGAGGCGGCCGGATTCCATGCCCATCCCGGCCATGGCGACCCGATGAAGACGATCGCCGAGCCCGGGAAGCTGCTGCTCTATGCGTTCCGATACCTGACGAACGGGATCGGGGCGATCGGGTCGCTCGGCCAGGAAGTCATCGGGGCGCTGCTGACGCTGACCGTGATCGGCATGGCGATCGACGCGATCGTCCGGCGGTCGCGCTACTCGCCAACCCATGCCGTCCTGCTGGCGATCGCCGGCTTCATCATCGGCGCGGCGCTGGCGACCGCCCTCGGCCGGGTCAACTTCGGCGTCGGCCAGGCCAATGCCACGCGCTACGCCACCCCGTCCTTCCTGTTCCTGCTGGTCACCGGGGCGCTGCTGCTCGAACGGCTGCTGCGGGTCCAGAACGTGCGGCTGAAGGCCGGCGTGACCGCCGTCGGTGTCGCGCTGCTGCTGGTTCCCGGACTGGTGGACGGCGTCAGGCACGTGCCGGTGGCCCTGGGCGAGCGCGACGGCCGGATCAACGCGATCGTCACCTACATCGCCGGCGGTTATCGGCCGGCGGATCTTCAGCCGCTGTATCCGTTCCTGCCCGTCCGGCCGTTCGAGGCGGTCCGGCTGCTGGAAGCGCATCGCTGGGGACCGTTCGCCGACCGCGCGCGGTTCATGCCGCCGGTGGCGTTGCTCACCACGGCTGGCGACCTGCCGACCGTCACCTGTCGCGGTCATGTCGACGGATCGCACAGCGATGCGGTCGACGGGGTCGTCGTGAACGGCTGGGCCGCGGCCGCAGCCTCGGCGGAACAGCCGGAGTGGATACTGGTGACCGATCGCTCCGGTCGGGTCGTCGCCTGGGGCGCCAGCCGGATACGCCGCAACGATGTCGGCGCGGCGCTCGGGATCGGCTGGCGAGGCCGCGGCTTCAAGGCGGTCGGACCGTCCGCTGCCGACGGCCCCCTGGCGGTGACTGCCGCGTTCGCCGACGGCCGACGGTGCGCGCTCGATCCCGCCGCGGTGCCGGCGCCCCCGGCCTTCCTGCCGGATCTGCCCGCCGCCGCGCGGCCGGCGACGGATGCCGGGTGGACCGTCCTGGAGGGGGCGGGCACCGATCGGACCGGGCCGGAGGCTCCGCCGGACGCCGCCCGACCGGCGATCGGCACGCTGGGCGAGGGCTCGCGTCTCGTCGCGACGATCGAGCTGGAGGCGCCGGCCGAACCGTCGGTGCTGGCGGTGCCGGTGCGTACCGGTCCGTATCCGATGGCGGTCGCGCTGGAGGTGCGCGACGCCGAGACCGGCGAGGAGATCGCGCGCCACGGCTTCGAGCGGCCGAGCGACGCGGCCTGGACCTGGCGGGTGTTCGACCGGACCGCAGCCGCCGAGCTGAGGGGCCGACGCATCAGGGTGCGGGCGATCGCCACCGGTCCGCGGGACTGGCAGGGCATCGCGGTCGGCCGGCCGTTCTGGCTTCCGGACACGGAGCGACGGTAGGATCCGCGCATGTCCGGTACACCCCGCTACACGCCCTACGACAAGGGCCGCTTCCAGCTCACGCTCGGGATCAAGACGATCGATCCGGCCGAGTGGATCGAGGTCGACGGCCACTACCCGGCGCAGATGGCCGAGAAGCGCCGCCTGCTGTCCGAGCGGCCGGACGAGGTGTTCGGCGCCCTGCCGGAGAGTCTGGCGGCGCAGGCCGAATGCCTGGAGACCCTGCTCGCGCATCTGGGGCGCCATCGTCGCGGCCTGGTCGAGGGCGACGACGCGACACTGGAGATCCCGGGCACCGGCGATCGCTTCGATCGGGCCGCGTTCGCCGACCGCCCGCTCGACCTCGCCGGCCGGCTGGTGCAGGAGGATCTCTGCCTGATGGCCCCGTCCGGCGACAGCTGGCGGCTGATTGCGGCGTCGCTGTGCTTCCCGTCGCGCTGGCGGCTGGCCGACAAGCTCGGGCGGCCGATGGCGGCGATTCACGCCCCGGTGCCGGGCTTCAACGAGCGCCTCGCGCGGCCGGTCGACCGGTTCTTCGACCGGGTCGAGCCCGGCCAGCTGTTCATGCGCCTCAACTGGTCGGTGATCGACGATCCGAGCCTGTTCCAGCCGACCGGGCACGGGCGCAGCGGGCACGACGAAACGATCACCGCCGACAATGCCGGCGACGTGGTCTGGCTTCGCATCGAGCGGCAGACCTTCGTGCGGCTGCCGGGAACCGGGGTGCTGGTGTTCGGGATCAAGACCGTGGTCGACCCGCTTTCGGCCCTGGCCGGGCGACCGGCACTGGCTGCGGCCCTGCGAGGCACCCTGACGGACATGCCGGACGACATGCGGCGCTACAAGAGCATGGCGCCGTTCGCCGACGCCCTGGCGGCATGGCTCGACCGGGCCGCCGGTTAGTGGTCGCCATATGTCCGATTTCGACCACTAACCGATCTTGAGGTGGTGGCCGCCGTCGACCGGCAGGCAGACCCCGTTGACGTATTTGGCCTCGTCGGAGGCCAGGAACAGCGCGGCGTTGGCGACGTCCCAGGCGTCGCCCATCTTGCCGGTCGGGGACTTGGCGTCGCGCTCGCGGATCATCTCGTCGACGTCGGCGTACTGGCCGGCGATCTGGGTGCGGATCAGCGGCGTGTCCATCAGTCCCGGCATTATCGCGTTGGCCCGGATGCCCTGGGCGGCATACTGCAGCGCCAGGCCGCAGGTGAACTGGTTCAGACCGCCCTTGGAGGCATAGTAGGAGGCGTAGGGGTAGCCGACCCAGCGGATTGCCGCGACCGACGACACGTTGACGATCGCGCCCTTGCCCTGCGCCAGCATCAGCGGCAGCACGTGCTTGCAGGTCAGGAACACGCTGGTCAGGTTGATGTCGAGGACCCGGCGCCACGCGGCCTCGTCGAGCTCGATCGGGCCGCCCATCACGGCGATCCCGACATTGTTCTGCAGCACGTCGATGCGGCCCCAGCGCCCGACCGTGTCGTCGACCACCGCCTTTACCGCCGCCGAGTCGGTCACGTCGCAGGTCCGCGCGACCGCCGTCCCGCCCTCGGACTCGATGATGCCGGCGGTCTCCTCGGCCGCCGCCGCGACCACGTCGACGCACACCACCTTCGCACCCTCGCGCGCGAACCGGACGGCGGTCGCCTTGCCGTTACCCCAGCCGGGACCGGACGACCCGGCCCCCATCACCAGGGCGATTCTGTCCTGCAGTCGGCCGGTCATCGGCGTCTCCTCGGTCTGGATCGTTGCTTTGCCCACGACAGTGCGCGACCGTCCGGAGGATGACAATCGCCACCCTGAACCGGCGGTGGCGTCCGCCGGTTCTGCTGGCGATCTGGGCCGCCGCCTTCATCCTGCTGTGGATCGACCTGCGCTGGCTGCACGACGCCGCCTCGGCGGCGCTGGGCGGATTCGTGCTGCTGTCGCTGCTGGATGCCCGCCGCGAGACCTGGATGGTCATGACGCTGATCGCCGGGCTGGGCGGGATCCTGGTGCTGTTCGGGGCGCATCCGGGCGAGATCCTGCACGGGCTCGACCGCAGCCTGATCTTCGCGGCGCTTCTGCCGACGCTCTCGCTGACCCGCGCTGTGGCGCGCGGCATGCCGTCGGTGCGGGCCGCCCAGTACCGGATCGCCGGCCTGCCGCAGCGCTGGGCCGGGATCGGCTTGCTGTTCGGGGCGCACGCCTTCGGATCGGTCCTGACCACCGGCGCCTTCGCGCTGATGAGCGCGGTGGTGCCGGACGACGCGCCCGAGGCGGACCGCCGGGCGGCGGCGCTGGCGACCCTGCGCGGCATGAACACGGTCGCCCTGTTCTCGCCGTTCCTGGTCGGCTTCGCGGTCGCCTACACCTACCTGCCCGACGTGCCGGTCTGGCAGGTGTTCGCGCTCGGCGGGGCGCTGGCCGCGGTCGGGCACGGGATCGGCCTGGCGATGTTCGCCCGCCCGCTGTCCTGGCAGGGCGTGCGCGCCGGGCTCGGCTGCCTGGCGCCGATCGCCGTGCCGATGGGCGGCGCCGCGGTGCTGGTGGTGGTCGCCAGCCAGCTGCTCCCGATCTCCACCCTGGGCGCGGTGCTGGTGGTGATGCCGGCGCTGGCGGCCCTTCACTTCGCCGGCCGTCCGCACCGCATCGCCCCGGTACTGTCCGAGACCCGCGACGCCATGGGCCGGCTCGGCGACGACCTGGCGATCGTGTCGGCGGCGATGATCCTCGGCACCCTGGCCGAGACGGCGCCGCCGGTCCGCGAGCTGGTGGCGCCGTGGATCGCCGCGCACCTGCCGCCCTGGGCGGCCTTCGGGGTCACCTCGGGCTCGATGATCCTGTTCGCCCTGGCCGGCATGCACCCGATGATCACCGGCACCGTCATGATGGCGGCGTTCGCCGGGTCGGGCCTCGCGATCGCCGACCTGCCGCTGATGCTGGCCATGCTGTTCGGCTGGGGCCTCGGCTCGATGAACTCGATCAGCTCGCTGTCGCTGATCACGGCGGCCCAGATGTTCCGGGTCCGGCCGCTCGGCCTGGCCTTCGGGCCGAACCTGCTGTTCACCCTGGTGTTCGGCCTGCTGGCCACCGCCGTGCTGACGCTGCTGAATGCCGAACTGATCGGCTGATGCCGGCGCTCACCCGCGCTGGCGCAGCTCGAAGAAGATCGAGACCGCGACCATGGCGTACAGCATGTGGCCGACCAGCGACATCCAGCTCAGCGGGATGAAGCCGAGCATGAAGGGCAGCCCGGCCAGCGACGCGAACAGCCCGAGCGCCATGAACCAGGTCGCCACGCCCCACAGCACGCCGTCCAGCGTCGGCCCCAGGCTGCGGGTCAGCCGGGCGAGTACCCAGTAGGCGAGGGGGTAGCCGGCGATCCCGGTGACGTAGTGCAGGGCCTCGGCCGCCGGCCGGCCGGGATCGAAGCCGAACAGGTTCTGGAACAGGCTGATGATCAGGCTGGCCGGCTCCAGCGGGCCGCCGATCACCTCGGGCGTCAGCAGCCGGGCGAACAGCTCCCAGGCCAGCAGGCCGCCGGCACCGCCGAGGCACAGGTCGCGAACGGTGCGGGCGTCGGGGATCAGGCGGGCGACGATCGGGGGGAGCCCCCCGCCGGCGGCCGCCCCGTGGTTGATGGACGACATCGACATCTCCTTCGGCTCAACGGCGGCCCTCGGCGCGCCGGATTGCCGGGTCAATGCCGCGACGGCCGCCGCGGGCAACATGCCGAAGCCTCACGGTTGCGTGAGGCCGGGGCGGATGCGTCAGTCGGCGGCGTCGCTGGCGGCCGCGCCGCCGTTCATGTAATCGAGCCAATAGGGCCGCGGGCCATAGACCTCGACCAGATAGTCGACGAAGGCCCGGACCTTCGGCGACAGGTGCCGGTTCGAGGGATAGACGGCGTAGATCGGCACGTCCTCGCGGACATACTCGTCGAGCACCGAGATCAGCCGGCCGGACTTGATGTGCTCGCCGACCACATGGGCGGCCAGCATGGCGAGGCCGGCCCCGGACAGCGCCAACGCCAGGATCGAGTCGCCGTGGTTGGTCGAGATGGTGCCGCGCGCCCGGATGATCGTCTCCTGGCCGTCGACCACGAAATGCCAGTCATTGATCGGGCTGCCCGGCTGCAGAGTGATCAGCGCGTGGTCGTTGACCTCGTCCGGGCGCACCGGCGTCCCCCACTTCGCCAGGTAGTCGGGGGCGGCCACCAGCTTGCGGTGGTTCGGCGCCAGCTTGCGCGCGATCAGCGAGGAGTCCTTGAGCTGGGCTATGCGGATCGCCAGGTCGACGCCTTCCTCGACCAGGTCGACCAGCCGGTCGGCCACCAGCATCTGCACCTGGACCTCGGGATTGCGGTCCATGAAGCCGGGCAGGTGCGGGGCCACGTGCCGGTGCGCGAAGGTCGAGGGCGCGGTGATCTTCAGCAGGCCGCGCGGCGAGCTGTGGGCGGTCGAGACCGCGGCCTCGGCCTCGTCGACGTCGGCCAGGATGCGCTTGCATCGCTCATAATAGGCGGCGCCGACCTCGGTCAGGCTGACCCGGCGGGTGGTGCGGTTCAGGAGCCGCACGCCCAGGCGATCCTCGAGCGCGGAAAGCTGCTTGGAGACCACGGACGGCGAGAGGTTCATGTGGCGCGCCGCTCCGGCGAGGCTGCTGTTCTCGACCACCGCCACGAAGATTGTCATTCCGGTCAACACGTCCACAGGCGACTCTCCCCCCAGTTTTTTTATAATTCATTCTTTGAAGGCATGAATGAGATCGTATCGTACCTCATTATCCGTCGCCATTAAAGGGTCTACCTTCCTAAGCACACCAGACGGGACCGTTCGGCCGAACCCCCGCCTTCCTGTCAGAGGAGGCAGACATGACCCGTACGACCTCACTTTCGACCGCCGAGATCAACCGCCTCGCCGCCCACGGCCGCGCGCTCCAGGGTCGCGCCGTGCGCAGCAGCTTCGCCGGCATGGGCCGGTGGTTCCTGCGGATCGCCAATGCCGCCTTCGGCCGCCGCGCCACCGTCCATCTTGGCTGCAGCGACTGCGGCGCGCACGCCTGATCGGTCCCCCAGCCGACGCGTCGATCGCATGGCCGGAACGCCCCATCGTCGTTCCGGCCCGCCATCGGCCCGCGACACCGTCCCTCCCGTCGCGGGTTCGTGCGATCCACACGTCGGTCCTCAACGGCACTGCTTCGGCAGTGCCGTTTTTTTGGGGCCCCGTCGCGCACGGCCGCCGGGGATCACTCGATCGATCTCCGACCCAGCCGGACCCGGGCTGTGACAGATCTGTAAGGAATCGGTGAAGCCCTTCTAATGCCAGCGATTTTCGCCGACCCTCGGGTTCGGGAGACGGCGGTCCGAATCCGGTTCGATCGCCGTCGGTTCATCTGCCGCTGGAGGTCGACCATGACATGCAGGTTCGCGATCGTCACTTCAGTGCTCCTGGCCGGGACGCTGTCGCTGGGCGCGACGGCCGGGTCCGCCACGGAGCGGAGCCAGGTGGTGCCGTTGCCGGTCGCCCGGCCGGCAGCGATGAAGCCGACTGCCGCCTCCTCCCCGGTTCCGGCCCCGGCGCCGCGGCGGCTGGCGGAGCGCGCGACGTCCCCATCGCCTGCCGGATCGGTCCCGTTGCCGGACGGCACCGGCCTGAAGTCGGGGTCCTCGGAGGCGCTGGCCGTTCAGCTCGAGGGCGCCAAGGTGCTGTCCGCCGAGGGCAACGTGGTCGGCGAGGTCGAGCGGCTGGTCGAGGAGCCGGCTGGAACCCGCAAGGCCGTCCTGGGTATCGGCGGCTTCCTCGGCATCGGCGAGCGGCTGGTCCTGGTGCCGGCGGAGTCGCTGGCGCCCAGCGGAAACGGCATGGTGCGCTCCGACCTGAGCGAGGCGCAGATCGGGGCGCTGCCGGCCTACGAGGACTGACGCGGCCCGCACCGACTTGGCCCGCACCGACTTGGCCCGCGCCGGCGCGGCCCGGCGGCCGGCTACCGTCGCGCGCCCTCGGTCATCGCCAGAACGTAGCGGCATGGGACGTCGCCGTCGTTGCGGTAGCCGTGCCGGCACCGGCCGTCATGGTGGATCGCGTCGCCGGCCGCCAGGCGGTGCTCGGCGCCGTCCAGGGACAGCGTCAGCTCGCCCTCCAGGACCAGCAGGTATTCGTGGCTGCCAGCCGGATGCGGGCCGTACTCGCCGGCGTCGACCCCAGGGGGCAGGGTGGTCACCATCATCTCCAGCTCGATGCCCGGCACTACGGGCGAGACGATCCGGCGGGTCCAGCCGCCCTCGCCGGGGATCACCGTCTGCCGGTCGCGCCGCAGCACCGTGACCCGGACCGGCGATTCCGCCTCGACCAGCCGGGCGATGGTGGTATCGAGGGCGCCGGCGATGCGGTGCAGCACCAGGACGGTCGCGGCCTTCTCGCCGCGCTCGACCGCCGACAGCATGCTGACGCTGAGCTCGGCGCGCGCCGCCAGGGCCGCCAGAGTGTCGCCGCGGGCCTTGCGCAGGCCGCGCACCCGGTCGCCGATCGCCCTCAGGTCGAGGTCCGCATCGACAGCCGGATGTTGATCCTCTATAGAGGAATTCATCATTTCTTTAGTGGAGACCGCAATGCGGTCGGCGTCAAGGCCGAGGTCGGGATACGCAGCGGGACTGGCCGGGTCGGGCCTGCGGTCCCGGCTGCGCGGCCGGCCGCTGGCCTCGGTCGTGCCGATCGGCATCGGCCACAACAACGGCCCGCCGATGGCGACCCGCTGGGGTCTGCATGTCTGGAAGCGGGCCCACGCCAAGGCCTGGGAGAACCCGGCGCCGGAGGTCGTGCAGATGCGGCTGCGGCGGGCCGCCGAACTCGGCCTGAGCTATCGCCAGATCGCCTCGATCGTCATGGAGTGCGGCCGGGCGCCGGCGGCGATCGTGTTCACGCTCGACGCGCTGGCGGCCCCGGGGGCCGCCGAGCGGCTGCGCGCGCTGGTGAAGCCGAAGCTGCTGGCCGTCGGCTTCGACCCGGACGGATCGGCCGAGGCGCGGCTGTGCGCCCTGCGCGACGCCGGCGGGGTTCGCCTCGCCGGCTGGCGGACGGTCGGCAACCGGATGGCGCTGGCCTCCGGCCTGCACGACCTGCTCACTGAGAACGGCGTGGCGCCGCAGGCGACCCTGCTGGTCGGCGCCGTCGAGGCCGATCGGGCCCTGGCGACCCGGGCCCGGCTGGCTGCCTTCCTGCGTGCCGACGCGTATTTTTCGCCGCAACCCACCACAGGGACCGACCGATGACCCGGAACCACGACCTCGCGCCCGAGACCCTGGCCGCCCAGGCCCTCGGCTTCGTCGACCCGGAACACAAGTCCCTGGTCCCGCCGGTGCATTACGCGACCACCTACGAGCGCGTGCCCGGCGGCATCGGCGCGGCCGGCGGCCCCGGCTTCAGCTACAGCCGCAACGACAACCCGAGCTACACCCAGGTCGAGTCGCTGCTGCAGCGCCTGGAGGGCGGCGAGGACGCGCTGGTGATGGCGTCCGGCATGTCGGCGGTCACCGCGCCGTTCATGGCGCTTGCGCCGGGCGACCACGTGGTGGTGCAGAACGTCATGTACTGGGGCATCCGGCGCTGGCTGCTGACCTTCGCGACCCGCTGGGGCCTGGACGTCGAGTTCGTCGAGGCCGAGGACCTGGACGCCCTGCGGGCCGCCATGCGCCCCGGCAAGACCAAGCTGGTCTGGGTCGAGACCCCGGCCAACCCGCTGTGGGGCATCGTCGACCTGGCGGCGGCGGCCGAGATCGCGCATGCCGCCGGCGCGCGGATCGCGGTCGACAGCACGGTGGCGACGCCGGTGCTGACCCGGCCGCTGGAGCACGGCGTCGACCTGGTGATGCACTCGGCCACCAAGTTCCTGAACGGCCACAGCGACGTGCTGGCCGGCGCCCTGGTGACGGCGCGCAAGGACGAGTGGTGGGAGCGCATCGAGCAGGTGCGCCGCGACTTCGGCACGGTGATGGGCCCGCAGGAGGCGTGGCTGCTGCTGCGCGGCATGCGCACCCTGCACATCCGGGTCCGCAAGGCCTGCGAGAACGCCATGGCGGTGGCCGAGGCGATGGACCGCCACCCGAAGGTCAGCCACGTGCTGTATCCCGGGCTGCCGGGCCATCCCGGCCACGAGGTGGCCAGGCGCCAGATGCAGGGTGGGTTCAGCGGCATCCTGTCGATCCGGGTGGCCGGCGGCGAGCAGGCGGCGCTGGCGGCGATGCGGCGGATGACGGTGTGGCACAGCGCCACCTCGCTCGGCGGCACCGAGAGCCTGGCCGAGCACCGCGCCTCGACCGAGGGGCCGGGCACCCCGGTGCCGGACGACCTGATTCGCCTGGCGGTCGGCATCGAGCACGCCCAGGACCTGATCGACGACCTGACCCAGGCGCTCGACGGCTGAGGGGGCATTCGCCGGCCGGCATGATGTCGGCTTGACGGCGGGAACCTCCGGCCCGTAGAAGGAGCGCGCATGCGCCGTGCGGTCCCCGGGTCACCCGGGGGCCGGATGTCCTCTCCCGGCGGAGGGGTGGCCGAGAGGCTGAAGGCGGCGGTTTGCTAAACCGTTATAGGGGTAACACCCTATCGTGGGTTCGAATCCCATCCCCTCCGCCAATCAATCCAATTAGACACATGAAGTAATTGAACGAATTGAGATTGCCAATCCGGCGATCCGCAATTGCCCCCACGTTTGAGCTGACAAGCTGTCGCCCCGAGAGCCGGTCGTTCAGATCGCGTCGGGGACGGATTTGTGCCCGGAAACCACGGCGCGGTTTGCGGGCGGTTTCTGGACATTCAAGCTCAGCATATGCCAATGCGGAGGAGGTCCTCGTAGCAGCGCTGAGTCGGGCAAGCCTTTGTCCGGTCGCCGTGCCGTTGTCGCACGCCGGATGACCGCTCCGTCCGATCCGGCGGGGTAGTATGATCCTTCTGCATCTTCGGCGAGTAGAGCGACGTGACAGGATCCGCATCTCACACGGTGTTCTTTCCGCTGGCAGCCGCTCAGGGTGCCATCGGCATCGGCCTGTGGAGCTTCCTTCCGTTTGGCGGGACCGGTGCGGCTTGGCACGCCCATGAAATCGTCTTCGGCTACGCCATGGCGGTAGTCGCCGGCTTCCTGCTGACGCGCGCGAACCCACAGGAGGTCGCCTGGTGCCTGGCCGTCTGGTTGACGGCCCGCATCGCCTGGATGGTCCCGGACACCCCGGATCTGGTCCGGGCGGCGTCGGGGATTGCATCCACAGGCACGATCGCGGTCCTGGCGGGCCGGAGCTTCCTTCGCGGCTTGAAGCGTGCCCAGAACGCGGTGTTCCCGGCCCTGCTCGCCGCCCTGGTTCTGTGCGAGGTCACCGCGCAGGCCGGCACGCTGCTGTGGGCGCCGTCCGCCGCCCGGTCGGCGCTGCTGTTCGCCGTACTGCTGATCGTGCTGCTGATCGTGGTAATGGGCGGCCGCATTGTAGGTGCCGCGCTGTCCGGGCTCGCGCAGCGGGCGGGCCGCGACCGGATCCCGCCGCAGCCGGTGCTGGAGCGCTTGCTCGTCGCCGCCATAATCGGTGTCGGCGTCGCCCTTTCGACCGGCATTCCGGCGCTCTTGGCGGCGACAGCGTGGGTTGCCGCGGCCGGTATCGTCGTCCGCCTTGTCGGTTGGCGCGCCGGGTTCGGCCTTGCCGACCCGGCCCTACGATCGATGGCCGTATCGCACGGCCTCATCGCCCTGGGCCTGGCCGGCATCGGTGCCGGTCTGTTCCGCCCTCCCTGGCCGGAGCATGCACCGCTGCACCTGGTCACGATCGGCGGAATAGGCATCGCGACGGTGACGATGATGCTCAAGACCCAGGCTCAGCGCGCCCGACTGCCCTTGCCCGCCATGACGATCACGGCGGCGGTCGTCCTGCTGGCGCTGGCATCCATCGTCAGGGCACTGGGCTTCGGCTCGCCCGATGTTTCATACCGGATCGCCGCGATCGCCTGGATTGCGGCCATGGCGCTTTGTCTCGTCGCCCTGCTTCGGCGGCGAGGATCAGGGTGCAAGCGACCCTGATTCCCGAAGACCGACCGGCAAACGAGGCGGTCGGCGTGCGGGCACTCTCCCACGACTGTGCCAACCTGCTCGCGGAGGCGTCCGTCCGGATCGCTGCGGCCGTCGCGGTACTGCGCCGGTCACCCCAACGCTGCGACCTGTCCGGCGGGTCGTCTCCCTGTCAGGCCACGTCGACCTGGCGGAAGGTGACCTGCCAGTGATCGGCGGCGAGACAACGGGCGACGCTTCCGTAGCCGCGCCCCTCGAGCAGCCGGCGCAAGGGCAACGGGTGGAACGGCACGTCGATCACCAGGGCTGCTTCCCGGGGTAGCCGGCCGATCTCCGTCAGAATGACCGCAAGCGGCTCGTGGCCGTCGGCGAAGATCGGCCGCAGGTCCAGCGACCTCGTCTGCGGCGCCTTGCCGGCCCAGTCGCAGTGCGCCGGCTCGGCGGGCGCGCCGCCGGCGGTTCCCGCCTGCTGGCCGCGCGCGACCCGCAGGAGCACCTCCGCCGGCAAACCCAACATCCGTGCGACGTCGCCGACCGTCAGCTGCACCGCGACGCGTTCATCGTTCAGGACACCGCGGAAATTCCGGATCTTCGGGTTGTAGTCGAGGAGGCGCTCGAAGGTCGTCTCTTCCGACAGCAGCAGGTCGGACCAGGGGGTGTCCGGTGTCATCTTTCCGGCTCTTTGCGCTGGGGGGTGGGGCCTCTCGGCGGGGGGCGGACTGGTCAGAGTCCGACCGGTGCCTCGAACCGCGGGAACAGGACGCCGTTCTCCAGGAGGACGTGCTCGGCGAGATCCACGACCAGCTTCTCGGCGCCGGCATACAGGGTCCGCCACGACCGGCAGGCGTCCGCCGGCAGGACGAACCCGCGGCAGATCTCCCGGATCTCGCCGATCGCGGCGCCGTGGTCATCGTGCTCGTGGCGCATCTGCGCGATCGGGTGCGCGATCATCGGATGACCGCCATCGAGCATCAGAGGAAACAGGGCGGCCTCCTCCTTCGCCATATGGCTTCCGAGATCGCCGGACAGCCGTTCCAGCGCGTCGGCGAGGCCGCCCGGGACCGACGGGTGGTCTCGGTGCACGGCTTCGACCCGGCTCGAGAGCCGGACCAGTTCCGGAAGTTCCCGCCGATGGGCCTCGTGATACCGTTGAACGATATGGGCGATAAGCGATGGCGTGTCCGGATCCTCGATGTCGGAGGACTCGATCCTGGTGTTCATGTCCGCTTCCTCGCATTGCCGAGGAGCAGACTGCCTCGACCGGGCGCTGGCGAATTTGAGCGGGCGCAAATACCGTGCGCGCCGCGCCGGCTTCGTGGTGTGCGTTCGAAGCGCGGCCCGGTTCAGGCGAAGGCGACGCAGGTCTCGCACGGGGTACCGCGGACGTCGCGGCGCAGATGGGCGGCGCGGAGCGCCTGGAACCGCTCAGACTGCCAACTGTCCATGAAGGAGGCCGTGTTCAGGTCGCCCATGTGGAAGCGGCCGTCATGGTCGAAGCAGCAGGCGCTGAGCCGGCCGTCCCAGGTCACGTGCCCTTCGGTGAACACCGACCAGCACGGCAACGGCTCGCGCAACGCCGCCGCCCGGCCCCGATTGCCGGCCGTCGGCTTCCAGCCGCGCTCCATCTCGTCGCCGGTGGCCAGGTTCGCCTGATTGTACAGCGGCAGGGCGTAGACCTCGTCGACCACCGGCGCGATCCGCTCGATCGCCCGGGCCATGCGATTGCCCTGCTCGCCGTCATACTCGATGTAACTGGCGTACAGGCCGCAGCGATGGCCGGTCTCCCGGTACACCAGGTCGCGGATCGTCCGGGCCGCCCGCAAATTGGTCTCGATGTCGGCGAACAGCTTGCCCTTCACCTGGGCGATCGCCTCGAACTGCTCCGCGTCGGCGTAGTTGAACGAGAACTTCAGGCTGTCCAGCCCGGCCCGCATGCAGGCCTCGACCTTGGGCGGGGTCGCCATGGTGCCGTTGGTGGTCAGGAACACGTAGGGGTAGCCGGCGACGTTCTTGGCGAAGGCGATGGCCTCCGGCAGCCAGGGCAGCAGGAAGCTCTCGCCGAGATAGAACAGTCCGAGTTCCTCGACGCCGGCCTCGCGCATCTCAACGGCCAACCGTTCGAACAGGCCGCGGTCCATGTCGGTCTGTCGGCGCAGCATCATCGAGCGAGCGCAGAACGAACAGGCGAGATTGCAGCGGGCCGTGAGCTCGATCTTCACCGACCGTGGGGCCGGCGGAAGATGTGTCCGGTGCGAGCCCGGTATGGCGGTGACCGTGTCGATGCGGTCGATGATGGACATGCTCAGCTCACCTAACTCGGTTCCGTCGGGAATCTCTGGAGGGCGTCCGGCGCCTCGGAAGCGAATTGCGCCGCATGGCTTCGACCTGCACGGCGCCGCCGCCCTTTCGGCCCAGAGGAAGGATCGGGGCACTCGCCCCGGACGTCACTTCGCCGCGGTCGTCGTCGTGTCGAGCTTCTGAAACAACTCGGCAAAGACCTTCTTGGCCTTGCCGGGGTGCTTCGCGGCCTTCGCCCGGTCGGCGTTGGCCGGATCGCCGACGACGACCAGACCCACCATGCCCATGCCGTAGTGCGGCTTGCACTTGTAGCCGTACACGCCGGGCTTCTCGAACGTGACGAGGATGTCCTGGTTGAACTTGCCGGCGAACGGTTCGACGCCCTCGGGCAGCATGCCGTCGACCGACTCGGCGTTGTGCCCCTTGTCGGTGGCGACGAACCGGACGCTGTCACCGGCGGCGACCTTCACGAAGGCCGGTTCGAATACCATCATTCCGGCGGTGCCGCGGTTCAGCATCTTGACTTCGAACTCGGCGGCCGACGCGGTCCCGGTGGTCGCGTCGGCGGTTCCCAGGGCGGCCACCAGGGCGCCCATGACGATCAGCTTGCGCATCTTCGATATCCCTTATTGCCTTGCACGCTCGTTGGACCCTCGCGCGGATCCGTTGCGGTGGTGATAGGGGAGGTTGCCGGCTAGTTTGTTGCGCCAGGTCAAATACCGGAATGTTTGCTCAACTGGCCGGGCCGGGCGTGGCCTCCAGGGCCTCGATCCTGCGCCCGATCCGGGCGATCCATGAGACGGCCAGCGCCAGGGCATCCTCGACCGCTGTCTGCAACTGCGTGTCCGGCGACACGAGGAATGCGTGCTCCAGCGCCTCGCAGAACCGCTCCAACGGTCGCTGCGCCGCGACGAGCAATGCCAGCGGTTGCCGGGTCAGGCACGCCTGGTCGGCACAGTGACCAGGAATCTGAACCGACGCGCGGACGGCGGCTTCATCCGCGATCTGCTCGAGCAGGTCCGCACTCGTGCGGTCGCCGGCCTCGCGCAACCTGACGGCCAGCAGCCGATGACAGGCGGCGACATCGGCCCCGGCGGCTTCGACGACCTGTGCCAGCTGCTCGATCGAGGTGATCGGTCCGAACTCGACCGTCGAATCCGCAGGACGCTCCCGCCGCCACGCCGCCCGGCGCCACGTGCGCAGAACGGCGGCGTGACGCAGCTCCTCGCGGGCGAGGACCTCGGCCTCCCGCGAGATCGTCTCATCGGCCGCGGTCGAGGAGAGATAGGCGTAGAAGGCGAATGCGCGTTGCTCGTTGTCCACCGCGATCGCATACGCCCGATAGGGGGTCAGCAAGGCGCTGCCGGACACGTCGTCCCAACTCGCCGCAAGGTCGGCGGGCAGCCGCCAGCGGAAGCTGCCGAGGGACGGAACCGGTTGGCCGAGGCCGGAGGCCCAGCTCTCGACCGCGGCCACATGCGAGTTCTCCTCGCGGGCCATGGCCTCGAAGGCTTCGGCCGTCTCCAGCTCGCCTCGTCGGCGCATCTCCTCGGCCAGACGTCCGTAGCAGCGGATCGCCTCGGTCTCGATCGTGTGGGCGATGCCGACGAGCTCGGGCAGTGTCTCCACCCGTGCCCCCGGCTCGGAACTCAAGCTCGCCATGAGGCCATCTCCCTGACGTTCCGGCGCTGGTCGGCGCATCGACGAGAGACTCGCACGACTAATGCACGGCGAATTTGATCTTGCGCAACTTCCCGACCGCTCTCCCGCCCTAGGTTCCCCGCACCGCCCACCGGCGGCAAACGACTGCACCTGGAGCAAAGACACCGGACATGGCCGCCTCCAGTCACACTAGGCACCCCGGTTTCTGCTTGACCCGTTGGTCCGCTGTCGCGGTGCTGTCGCTGCTGGCCGTCCTGCTTCGACCCGCCGACGCCCTCGCATCCTCGCGCCTGGGACAGTTTCTCGCGCAGGTTGCGGCCGGCGAACTGGTCCCGGGCGCCCAGCGCTTCGGATCTCCGGAAGGCTCGCCACCGATGGCCGCCGCCCTGCGGGACGACGAGGTCGTCGGCTACGCCTACCTCACCTCCGACGTGGTCAACACCGCCGGCTACTCGGGCAAGCCGATCCACACCCTGGTCGGCCTCGATCGCGAGGGAACCATCGTCGGCGCCAAGCTGGTGGAGCACCACGAGCCGATCGTCCTGATCGGCATCCCGGAGGAGCGGATCGAGGGCTACATCAAGGGCGTCGTCGGGTTCAATCCGGTGAAGGCCGCGCAACTCGGGCAATCCGCACCCGAGGTCGACATCGTCTCCGGTGCCACCGTCACGGTGCTGGTGATCGGCGACACCATCATCCGCTCCGCCGGACGGCTGGCGCCGCGAATGGTCGGGGGCGCGCCGGCGGAGATCGCCGCGGAGCCGCGGCGCATGGTCGACCCGCAGGGCGGCCAGGTCACCGACTGGCTGACGCTGCTCGGCAACGGCGCGATCCGGCGCCTGCAGGTCAGCGTCGGCGACGTGAACCAGGCCTTCGGCCGCTCCGGCAATCGCAAGGCGGCCGAACGGCCGGAGAAGGGCGAGCCCGGCGAGACCTTCATCGATCTCTACGTCGCGCTGGTCTCGCAGCCGGCGATCGGCCGCAGCCTGCTGGGCGACGCCGCCTACGAGCGGCTGAGCAAGCGTCTCGGGCCGGACGGGTCGGCGATCCTGGTGATGGGCGAGGGACGCTACTCCTTCAAGGGGTCCGGCTATGTGCGCGGCGGCATCTTCGACCGCATCGAGGTGACCCAGGGCACCGAGACCATCCGGTTCCGCGACCGGCAGCACGAGCGCATCGCCGACCTCGCCGCCGACGGCGCGCCGGACTTCAAGGAGATCGCGCTGTTCCGGGTGCCGGCCGAGGTGCAGTTCGACCCCGCCGAGACCTGGACGCTGCGGCTGCTGGCGCAGCGCGCCATCGGCGCGCTCGACAAGGCGTTCACCAGCTTCGCGCTAGACTACCGGCTGCCGCGGCTCTACGCGAAGACCCGGGCTCCGGCTGCCGCCCCGCCCGCAATCGCCGGCCCGGCCGCCGCGGCGCCGGTGGCGGACGGGACGCCGCTGTGGGAGCGGATCTGGCGCAGCAAGATCGCCTCGATCGCGATGCTGGGCGCCATGCTGGCGGTGCTCACGGCGATCTTCTTCTTCCAGGACGCCCTGGTGAAGCGCGAGAAGCTGTTCGACCGCGTTCGTCTCGTCTACCTCGCGGTCACCCTGGTCTGGCTCGGCTGGGTGGCGCAGGCGCAGCTCTCCATCGTCAACATCCTCGCGTTCCTGAACGCGCTGCGGACCGACTTCGAATGGTCGTACTTCCTGGTCGATCCGCTGATCTTCATCCTGTGGTTCGCCGTCGCCGCCGCCCTGCTGTTCTGGGGACGCGGGCCGTTCTGCGGCTGGCTGTGCCCATTCGGCGCCCTGCAGGAGCTGGCCAACCGCGGCGCCAAGCTGCTGAAGGTTCCGCAGATCACCGTGCCGTGGGGCCTGCACGAGCGGTTGTGGCCGGTCAAGTACATGATCTTCATGGCGTTGTTCGGGGTGTCCCTGGGCTCGCTGGCGATGGCCGAGCAACTGGCCGAGGTCGAGCCGTTCAAGACCGCCATCATCCTACGGTTCATGCGGGAATGGTGGTTCGTCGCCTTCGCGCTGGTGCTTGTGGGCGCCGGGCTGTTCGTCGAGCGGTTCTTCTGCCGCTACCTGTGCCCGCTGGGCGCGGCGCTGGCGATCCCCGGGCGGCTGCGGATGTTCGACTGGCTGAAGCGCTACCGCGAGTGCGGCAACCCCTGCATGCGCTGCTACAACGAATGCCCTGTCGGGGCGATCCACCCCGAGGGACACATCAATCCCAACGAATGCATTTCCTGCCTGCACTGCCAGGTGCTGTACCACCACGACCGCAAGTGCCCGGTGGTGATCCAGCGGCGCCTGAAGCGGGAGAAGCGGGCGGCGATGGCGTCGCCGAGCCTCGGCGGCTTGCCGGAAGGCCGGCCGCGAACTGCCGCAACCAATTCTTAGTCGACCACAACCGGCCACTGAAAGGGGATCCGACATGGTCAAGATTACAGAGCAACCCGCAGGCGTAAGCCGACGCGATCTGCTGGGCTCCACCGCGAAGGCGGCGACGCTGGCGGGACTCGCCGGCGCCACCGGCTTCGCGGGCGGTGCGCTTCTGAAGCCCGGGGTGGCCCACGCCGCGGCCCAGAAGGCGAGCGTCGGTCCCGGCGAACTCGACGAGTACTATGTGTTCTTCTCCAGCGGGCAGTGCGGCGAGATGCGGATCGTCGGCCTGCCGTCGATGCGCGAGCTGATGCGAGTGCCGGTGTTCAACCGCTGCAGCGCCACCGGCTGGGGCGACACCAACGAGAGCCGCAAGATCCTGACCGAGGGCCTCTTGCCCGAAACGAAGGATTTCCTGGCCAAGCGCGGCGGGGTCTACCTGAACGGCGACCTGCACCACCCGCACATGTCGTTCACCGACGGTACCTATGACGGCCGCTACCTGTTCATGAACGACAAGGCGAACTCGCGGGTCGCGCGGGTCCGCTGCGACGTCATGAAGTGCGACAAGATCATCGAGATCCCGAACATGGAGGCGGTGCACGGCCTGCGGGTGCAGAAGTTCCCGCGTACCGGCTACGTGTTCGCCAACGGCGAGGACCGACTGCCGCTGCCGAACGACGGCTCGATCCTGGACGAGCCGGCCAAGTACCACGGCATCTTCACCGCCATCGACGGCGACACCATGAAGATCGCCTGGCAGGTGATGGTCGACGGCAACCTCGACAACGTCGATGCCGACTACCAGGGCAAGTACTGCTTCTCGACCAGCTACAACTCCGAGGGCGGCGTGACGCTGGCGGAGATGACCGCGGCCGAGCAGGACTGGGTTGTGATCTTCAACATCGCCCGCATCGAGGAGGCGGTGAAGAAGGGCGACTTCACGGAGCACCACGGCGTCCCGGTGATCGACGGCCGGCACGGCTCGCCCTACACCCGCTACGTGCCGATCCCGAACAGCCCGCACGGTATCAACACGGCACCCGACGGCATCCACGTGGTCGCCAACGGCAAGCTGTCGCCAACCGTCAGCGTCATGGACGTGCGGCGGTTCGACGATCTGTTCGACGGCAAGATCGAGCCGCGCGGCGTGATCGTCGCCGAGCCGGAGCTCGGCCTCGGCCCGCTCCACACCGCTTTCGACGGCCGCGGCAACGCCTACACGACCCTGTTCATCGACAGCCAGATCTGCAAGTGGAACCTCGAGAAGGCGATCCAGAAGTTCGACGGCAAGGACGTCGATCCGATCATCCAGAAGCTCGACGTCCACTACCAGCCCGGCCACAACCACACCTCCATGGGCCAGACCAAGGAGGCCGATGGCAAATGGCTGATATCGTTGAACAAGTTCTCGAAGGACCGGTTCCTCAACGTCGGCCCGCTGAAGCCCGAGTGCGACCAGCTGATCGACATCTCCGGCGACGAGATGGTGCTGGTGCACGATGGGCCGAGCTTCGCCGAGCCGCATGACGCCACGATCGTCCACCGCTCCAAGGTCAGCCCGGTCCATGTCTGGGACCGCAACGACCCGATGTTCGACGATGCCAAGAAGCAGGCGGCGGCCGACGGCGTGGTGCTCGAGGAAGCGGCCGACGTGATCCGCGACGGCAACAAGGTGCGGGTCTACATGTACTCGGTCGCGCCGGCTTTCAGCCTGGAGAGCTTCACCGTGAAGCAGGGCGACGAGGTGACGGTCTACGTCACCAATATCGACGAGGTCGAAGATCTCACCCACGGCTTCACGCTGACCAACCACGGCGTTGCCATGGAAGTGCCGCCGCAGGCGACAGCGTCCATCACCTTCACCGCCGGGCGTCCGGGAGTGCACTGGTTCTACTGCCAGTGGTTCTGCCACGCCCTGCACATGGAGATGAAGGGCCGGATGCTGGTCGAACCGCGGGCGGCGTAGCGAGAGGCATCGCCCAATGACGAGGATGCGTCAGCTGCTCGTCGGCATGGCCCTGGTGGCCGTCGCGACTTCGGTCGCGGCGGCGCCGGGGACCGCCGCCGAACTCCGGGTGATGGCGGGCGGGGACTTGCCGGCCGCCATTGCCGCCGCGGCGCCGGGCGACGTGCTCCGGCTGTCGTCGGGCCGTCATGCCGGCCCGGTGACGATCGACAAGCCCTTGACCCTCGTCGGCGTCGGCGGGGCCGTGCTCGAGGGCACCGGCAGGGGGAGCGTGGTAACCGTCACGGCGGGCGACGTGCGTATCGAAGGCCTGACGATCCGCGGCTCCGGCACCGACGTGCCGGCCATGGACTCGGCAATCCTGGCGACCCGCACCGCCGAGCGAACCACGGTCGTCGGCAACCGGTTGGAAGACAACCTGTTCGGCGTCTACCTGCACGGGGCCGCCGGCTCGCGCGTCGAAGGCAACGTCATCCGTGGACGCCGCGACCTGCGCATGGCCGAGGCCGGCAACGGGGTGTCGATCTGGAACGCCCCGGGAGCGGCGGTCATCGGCAACGACGTCCGCTACGGCCGCGACGGCATCTTCGTGAACACCAGCCGAAACAACACCTTTGCCGACAACCGCTTTGCCGACCTGCGGTTCGCCATCCACTACATGTACACCCACGACAGCCGCATCGTCGGCAATCGGTCGCGTCGCAACCACGTCGGCTTGGCGCTGATGTATTCGGACCGCCTGACCGTGCGCGACAACGACAGCGAGGATGACCGCGACCACGGCCTGCTGCTGAACTTCGTCAAGTCGTCGGAGATCACCGGCAATGCCGTGCGCAACAGCGCCGGCAAATGCGTGTTCATCTACAACGCACACATGAACCGGATCACCGGCAACCGTTTCGAGGGCTGTCCGATCGGCATCCATTTCACTGCCGGGTCCGAACGCAACCGGATCACCGGCAACGCCTTCATCGGGAACCGGACCCAGGTGAAGTACGTCGGCACCCGCCGGGTCGAGTGGACCCACGAGGGCCGCGGCAACTACTGGAGCGACAATCCGGCCTTCGACCTCGACGGCAACGGCGTCGCCGACCGGGAGTACCGCCCCAACGACATCGTCGACGACCTGCTGTGGCGCCATCCACGCGCAAAGCTCCTGATCAACAGTCCGGCGGTGACCGTCCTGCGCTTCGCGCAGTCCCGCCTGCCGGCGCTCTATCCGGGCGGTGTCGTGGACACCGCGCCGCTGATGGCCGCGCCGCTCATCGGAGGGCCCGAGCAATGACACCGGCCATCGCCCTGGACGGCGTGAGCCGTCGCTACGGCGCGGTAACGGCGCTGCAAGACGCCAACCTCCGCGCAGACCCCGGAGAAACCGTCGCGCTGGTCGGTCACAACGGCGCCGGCAAGACCACGCTCATGAAGCTGGTCCTCGGACTGATCCGTCCGACCGCCGGCACGGTGCGGGTGCTGGGCGAGGATCCGGCCGGACGGCATGGGGCCCGGGTCCGCGGCCGCATCGGCTTCCTGCCTGAGAGCGTCGCCTTTCATGCCGCCATGACCGGTGCCGAGTTGCTCGACTTCTACGCCCGCCTCAAGGGCGAGCCGCGCGCGGCCAATGCCGAGCTGCTGGAGCGGGTCGGCCTGGCGGACGCCGCGAGCCGCCGCGTCGGTACCTATTCGAAGGGCATGCGGCAGCGGCTGGCGCTGGCCCAGGCCCTCATCGGCGAGCCTGGAATTCTGCTGCTCGACGAGCCGACCTCCGGCCTCGACCCGGAGTCGCGCCGACAGGTCTACGAGACCATCGACGACCTCCGGCGCTCCGGCGCCCTGGTCCTGCTGTCCACGCATGCCCTGGCGGAAATCGAGCGGCAGGTCGACCGGGTGGCGATGCTGCACCGAGGCCGGCTGATCGCGGTCGGCGATGTCGCCGCGCTGCGGCGGCGGATCCCGATGCCGGTCCGCATCCGACTGCGTGTCCGGCACTGCACGACGCAGCGCGTGCTCGACCGGCTCCAAGGGTGGGCGGAGACACTCGATCGCGGACCGACCCATCTGCAGCTGGCGGTGATGCCGGAGTGCCGTGCCGACCTGATCCATGCCCTCGACGACCTGCGAGAACTGATCGACGAGGTCGAGATCGAGAGCCCCGGACTCGAGACCCTCTACCGGCACCTGACCCGGGGAGACGCGACATGAACGCCCTCGCCGCAATCGCCGGCCAGGAGATCCGGGCCGGCCTTCGCAATCGCTGGGCCGTCGCGACCACGCTGCTCCTCGCGGCCCTTGCCCTCAGCCTGGTTCTGCTGGGCAGCACGCCGACCGGAACCGTCGGTGCCTCGCCCGTGGCCGTCGTGGTCGTCAGCCTCGCCAGCCTGACCATCTTCCTGCTGCCGCTGCTCGCTCTGCTGCTGTCGTTCGACGCCATCGTCGGCGAGGCGGAGCGCGGCACGCTGCTGCTGCTGCTGGCCTATCCGGTGTCCCGATGGCAGGTGGTCGTCGGCAAATTCCTCGGCCACGCCTCGATCCTGGCGCTGGCGACGGTCGTCGGCTACGGCGCTGCCGGGGTTCTGCTGGCGATCACCACGGATGCGGACGCGGAAGCCTGGGCGACCTTCGGGCTGCTGATCGGTACTTCCATCCTGTTGGGCATGGCATTCGTGGCGCTCGGCACTCTGGCCAGCATGGTCCGCGAGCGGCCGACGGCCGCCGGCCTGTCCGTCGGGCTCTGGCTGCTGTTCGTGCTGCTCTATGACTCGGCCCTGCTCGGGCTGCTGGTGGTCGACCAGGGAACGCTGGTCTCGGGGCGCGTGCTCGACGCCCTGCTGCTGCTCAACCCGGCCGACGCCTACCGGCTCGTCAACCTGACCGGCGCCGGCGCGGCGGCGCTGCTCACCGGCATGAGTGCGCCGGGAGAGGCCGGCCAGATCCCGACTGCGGCCCTGTACGCCGCGCTCGCCGCGTGGATCGTGGCGCCACTCGCGGCGGCCATCGCCGTCTTCAACAGGAGGCATCCATGAAAGGGTTGCGTAGGGCCGCACTGGCGTTGCTGCTTGCGCTCGCCGCATGCGGCGAGGGCAGCGATCTCGCCGTACTGCCGCCGCCGCAGGAGCCCGGGCCGGATTCGATCGGCTATTTCTGCGGCATGGCCGTGACCGAGCATCGCGGCCCGAAGGCCCAGGCCTTCATCGCGGGACACGCCAAGCCGCTCTGGTTCAGTTCGGTGCGTGACGCCCTGGCCTTCACCATGCTGCCCGGCGAGCCGAGGACCGTGATCGCCTTGTACGTGAACGACATGAGCGGTGCGGAGAGCTGGGCCGTGCCGCAAGCCGGGCGCTGGGTGATTGCGCGTGACGCCCTCTTCGTCGCTGGCAGCCGCGCGGTGGGCGGAATGGGCGTCCAGGAAGCCGTGCCGTTCGCCGACCGCGCGGCCGCCGACCGGTTCCGGCTCACGCATGGCGGCGAGATCTACCGTTTCGGCGAGGTGCCGGAGCGCTACGTCCTCGGGACCGACGGCGGGCTCGCCGCTGCGCCCGCGGCCGGAACGGGGAGTGCGGAACATGGCACCCATGCGACCGACTGAATGCCGCGACGTCGGCCGGCGGCGGTTCATCGCCATCGCCGGCGCCTTCGGCGGTACCGCCCTGCTACCGACCGTCACCCAGGCAACCGCGGAACTGCACCATTGGCGCGGCGTGGCGCTCGGCGCGCGGGCGTCGATCCGCCTGCTCCATCCGGACCCGGCGGAGGCACACCGGATCATCGACCTGGCGGTGCAGGAGATCGAGCGCCTCGAAGCGATCTTCAGCCTGTACCGTGGCGACTCTGCCCTGGCCGTGCTGAACCGCGACGGCCGGCTGCCGGACCCGCCGCTCGAGCTGGTCGAGCTGCTGTCGCGCGCGCGGGAGGTAAGTCGGCTGAGCGGCGGCGCCTTCGACGTGACGGTGCAGCCGCTCTGGCAGCGCTACCGCGATCACTTCGCGACCCATGCCGGCACGGCACTGCCGGCCGTAGCGGATCTGCTGCCGCTGGTGGACTGGCGCGCGCTGCGGATCGACCCGACGGAAGTCGCCCTGACCCGCAGCGGCATGGCCGTCACGCTCAACGGCATCGCCCAGGGCTTCGTCACCGATCGGGTACACGACCTGCTGCGGCGCAACGGCATCGGACAGGTCCTGCTCGATCTCGGTGAGATCAGGGCCGCCGGGGACCGTGGCGACGGACGGCCCTGGCACGTGGGCATCGCCGACCCGGGGAATCCGGACCGGTCGCTCCGACGCCTCGATTGCGTCGATCGAGCGATTGCCACGTCAGGCGGCTATGGCACGGTTTTCGATCGGGGGTACCGGTACAGCCATCTGATCGATCCACGCAACGGCCGCACGGCGCCGGTGCTGCGGGGAACGACGGTGACGGCGCCCGATGCGACAACCGCCGATGCCTGGTCCACGGCATTCGCGCTGATGACCCGTCAGGAGGTCGTCGAGATTGCGCCGCTGATCGGAGACATGAAGGTCTACTTCGCCACGATGGGAAGCGTCGCGCAGATCGCGTAGAGGCAGTCTCTCACGAGCATTGGACGGGGGCGTTCCTGGTGATTGCCTGGATTGTCGTCCGTCTGGGTGGTCCATCGATCGAAAGCGCCGCCGGGTTGTCTGGCCTGCTGCCGATCCGATGGACCCGCGGTCAGGTCTGCACCGCCCCTGCGATCGGCCCGGCACCGGTATCGACCCGTACTGCGACCGGCCCCGCCCTCACGCCCCGAGCCGCATGATCGCCAGCGCCACGGTCTTGGCGCGTGGCACCATGGTATCGAGCCGCATGAACTCCTCGGGCGTGTGCGCCCGGCCGCCGACCGGGCCGGTGCCGCAGACGGTCGGGGCGCCGACCTGGGCGGTGAAGCCGGAATCGGCGGAGCCGCCGGAGAACTCGCCGCCGATGGTGAGCCCGACCTCGGCGCCGGCCTGCGTATAGAGCTCGAAGATCTGCTTGCTCTCCGCCGACTGGGTCAGCGGCAGGAAGCCGCGGCTCTCGGTAATCTCGGCCGACGTGCCGGGGACATGGGCGGTCTGCAGGATCTCGGTGATCCGCTCCCACACGGCGTCGCGCGCCGCCATCGTCTTGAAGCGCACGTCGACCTCGGCCATCGCCAGCGGCGCCACCATGTTGACGGCGTTGCCGCCGCTCACGATGCCGACGTTGACAGTGGTGCCGGCCGCGTAGTCGGTCAGCCCGTGCAGCGCGGTGATCTTCGCCGCCAGCTCGCCGATCGCGCTGATGCCCTTCTCGTGCTGGCCGCCGGAATGGGCCGGCACGCCGGTGACCCGGAACTTGAAGAAGCTGGCGCCCTTGCGGCCGGTGACGACGTTGCCGCTCTCGCGGCCCGGCTCGGCGTTGAACACCACGCGGGCGTTGCGGGCCTCGTTCTCGATGACCGGGCGGGAGGAGGGCGAGGCGATCTCCTCGTCCGAGGTGTACAGCCCGGTCAGCGGGTAGGGCGCGCCGCCGAAGCGCTTGAACGCCGCCAGCACGAAGGCGTTCATCACCAGCCCGGCCTTCATGTCGGCGACGCCGGGGCCATAGGCGATGTCGCCCTCCACCGTGAACGGCCGGCGCGCCGCCTCGCCGTCCGGAAACACCGTGTCGCGGTGGCCCATCAGCAGGACCGGCCGGTTGCCCTCGCCGCCCGAGACATGGGCGCGGATGCAGTCGCCGAAGTCGCCGTGCGGCACCCGGTCGGTGGCGATGCCCTCGGCCGCGAACCATTCCTCGATGGCGCGGCCGACCGCGTCCACGCCGGCTTTGTTGTAGGACCCGGAGTCGATGTTCACGATCTTCTCGAGCAGTTCGGTCATGGCCGGGCGCTGCTGGTCGAGCCAGTCGAGGATCGCGGCCTGCTGTGCGGGGGTGGCGGAGGGCACGGCTGTCATTCTCCGGGACGGTGGGGCAGGGCGGACAGCGTGGCGCGCCCGCCCTCCGGTTGCAATCCGGTTGTCCCGGTCGGCCGGGCGCGAGCTTCCGGTTCCTGCTGAGTCCGAATATCCTGTCGCGACACTACGTCGACCGGTCATCGAACGGGAGATATCGATCAATGAAAATCCCGGGAGACCGGCGTCGCCAGAAGCGCCGGCTCCAGCCGCGGTGAAACAACAGATCCTGAACAACAACAACCGATCCTGAGGGAGGAGAGGTCATGGCGGACAACGTCAACTGTCTGATTATGGGTGCGTCCTACGGCTCGTTGCTGGGGACCAAGCTGGCCCTGGCGGGCCACGACGCGACACTGATCTGCCTGCCGGCCGAGGCCGATCTGATCAACGCCGAGGGCGCGATCGTCCGAATGCCGGTGAAGAACCGCGAGGGCCTGGTCGAGGTCAACACCAGGACCCTGCCCGGCAAGCTGACCGCCGCCGGAACCGGCGACGTCGACCCCGGCGATTTCGACCTGGTGGCGCTGGCCATGCAGGAGCCGCAGTTCCGCTCGCCCGGCGTGCGCGAACTGCTGGACGCGGTGGCGAAGTCGCGCAAGCCCTGCATGTCGATCATGAACATGCCGCCGCTGCCCTACCTGAAGCGGATTCCCGGCCTGGACGCCGAATCGTGCCGCAGCAGCTATACCGACGCCAGCGTCTGGGACGGCTTCGATCCCGCCTGCATGACCCTGTGCAGCCCCGATCCCCAGGCATTCCGGCCGCCCGAGGAGAAGGTCAACGTGCTGCAGGTCCGGCTGCCGACCAACTTCAAGTCGGCGCGCTTCGAGTCCGAGGAGCACACCGCGATCCTGCGGCGGCTGCAGGCCGACATCGAGGCGGCCCGGTTCGACCCGGGCGACGGCCCGTTGGATCTGCCGGTCAAGCTGAAGGTCCACGACTCGGTGTTCGTGCCGCTGGCCAAGTGGAGCATGCTGCTGGCCGGCAACTACCGCTGCGTCGGGAAGGACGGCATGCGGCCGATCAAGGAGGCGGTGCATGCCGACCTCGAGGCGACCCGCTCGGTGTACGAGTGGGTGGTCGACCTGTGCCGGTCGCTGGGGGCCGATCCGGCCGACATGGTGCCGTTCGAGAAATACGCCAACGCCGCGCTGTCGCTGGGCAGCCCGTCCTCGGCGGCACGGGCGCTGGCGGGCGGTGCGCCGAACATCGAGCGGGTCGACCGGCTGGTGCAGACCATCGCGGCCGGGAAGGGGCGCCACAACGCGGTGGTGGACCAGACCGTGGCGCTGGTCGACGGTTGGCTCGAGGCGAACCGCGCCAAGGCGGCCTGACGGTCTCCGGAGGCCCTGGCGCTTTTCGGCGGCATTGCCACGGCAGCGTGGCGATGCCGCCGCCAGCGGCCTGCTATCGTGCCTTGGCCGCGGGGGCGTTGAGCGCCAGGAAGCCGCGGACATGGCGCAGCGCCAGCTCGATCTTCCGGGCGTTCTCCTTCCAGGGGTACAGGCTGACCTCGGCGTTCGGCGCCAGCAGCGCGGTCTCCATCGCGGTCGCGTAGGGGTGCGCCGGGATGTCGTCCGGCAGCACCAGCACCGGGGTCGGGCAGGCGCGCACGAAATCGCGGTCGACGGTGAACACGAAATCCGCCCGCTTGGTGTACATGTTGTCGAGATACTCGGCGATCATCGCCATGGTGACCTCGGGGCGGCGCGCCTGGAACGCGGGTCCCCAGCCGGTGATGTTGTTGCGGTAGAAGATGTCCGGGAAGGCGGCGCTGTAGCCGCTCGGATGCACCAGCACCGCGGCCGCCACCCGGTCGCCGGCGCGCCGGAGCGTGTTCCAGATCATCGGGCCGCCGATGCAGAAGCCCATCACCAGGAAACGGTCGATCCCGAGATGGTCCATCAGGCCGAGCTGGTCGTCGGTGAAGCCGTCCCAGGTCCGCTCGATCTCGAGCGGGCCCTCGGACCCGCCGCCGTTGGCGTTGCGCAGGTCCAGTGCGATGACACGGTAGCGGTCGCTGAACGCCTCCAGCGGGTTGAAGGCGTGGGTAGCGAGCCCGGCGACCGTAGCGTTCAGCCCGCCGCCCGGAATGACCAGCAGCGGGAAGCCGGAACCGGCCTCCTCGTAGTGGATCCGCACCGGACCGTTCTCGAATATGGGCATGGCGGCACCCGTTCCCTGATGAGGTAAAATGAAACGGACCGATGCCTTCCGGCCCGCATCCTGCGACCGCACCCATCAGAGAGGGTTCCGACCGCCGCCACAAGCTCCCGATAGAGCGTCGCCGGTCGTCTCCACGACACCTGGAACGGAGTTCGCGCCATGACGAAGACCTACACGCCGCCGAAAGTCTGGACCTGGGAAGGCCAGAAGCAGGGGCGGTTCACCAGCACCAACCGGCCGATCGCCGGTGCGACCCACGAGAAGGAGCTGCCGGTCGGCAGGCACCCGCTGCAGCTCTACTCGCTCGGCACGCCGAACGGCGTGAAGGTCACGGTGATGCTGGAGGAACTGCTGGCGAAAGGCCACGCCGGCGCGGAATACGACGCGTGGCTGATCCGCATCGGCGACGGCGACCAGTTCGGCAGCGGGTTCGTGGACATCAACCCGAACTCCAAGATCCCGGCGCTGATGGACCACAGCACCAACCCGCCGACCCGGGTATTCGAATCCGGCGCCATCCTGCTGTACCTGGCCGAGAAGTTCGGCGAGTTCCTGCCGAAGGACACGGCCGGGCGGACGGAGTGCCTTTGCTGGCTGTTCTGGCAGATGGGCAGCACGCCCTATCTCGGCGGCGGTTTCGGGCATTTCTACGCCTATGCCGAGGAGAAGCAGCAATACCCGATCGACCGCTTCACCATGGAGACCAAGCGCCAGCTCGACGTGCTCGACCGGCGCCTGGCCGACAACCGCTACGTGGCGGGTGACGACTACACCATCGCCGACATGGCGATCTGGCCGTGGTACGGCGGGCTGGTCCTGTTCAACCAGTACGAGGCGGAGGAGTTCCTGGACGCCAGGAGCTACGCCAACGTGCTGCGCTGGGCCGAGGAGATCCATGCCCGCGAGCCGGTCAGGCGCGGCCGCATGGTCAACCGCATCCGCGGCGAGGCGCATGAACAGCTGCGCGAGCGCCACGACGCGGCGGACTTCGAGACGAAAACCCAGGACAAGGTCGAAGCGGCCGGATGAGGGGGACGGGCGAACACGGTCCAGGCCTCATCGGCCCGGGCCGTGTCAGTCCGGCTCGTCGGTGGACAGCAGCCTGAGCGCGGCTTCGGCGGCCATCGCGACGTGATGCCGGGCGAGCGTGTAGGCGCGCTCGCCGTCGCGGGCCATCAGCGCCTCCATCAGCTCGGACAGCTCCGCGATGCTCTTCTTGATTCGGCCGGGCGCGGTCATCGAGGTGGCGCGCAACAGGCTGATGCGAGAATTGAGGATGTGCAGGCAGCTTCCCAGTGCCTCGTTCCGGGTGCCGTCGAGCAGGCAGGCGTAGAACTGGTTCTTGGTGCGCAGGCGGTTCTGCGGGTCGGAGCGCCGGGCCGCCGCCTGCAGGTCCTTGAACGCGTCCTTCAGGGCCTGGCGCTGCGCGTCCGTGGCCTTCTCGGCGAACAGCCGGCAGGCCAGCCCCTCGAGTTCGAGCCGCACCTGGTAGACACCCTCGGCCTGCTCGCGCGACAGCCGCGCCACGAACGGCCCGCGATGCGGTTCGACCTTGATGACGCCTTCCGATTCGAGCTGCCGCATCGCCTCGCGCACGAGCGTCCGGCTGACTCCGGTGAGTTCGCACAGCTCGCGTTCGGGCAGGCGGTCGCCGGCCTTGAAGCGGCCGGCGGCGATCGCGCTGCGGATGCTCTCGGTCACGCTGTAGCGCAACGGCGCCGCGATCTTCTCGACGCGGAAAGCAGCATCAGAATCGGTCATCGTGGCATCCGCCGTTTACTGTCCTTCTGGAAGAGCCGGATAGCATTCCGCCGGCCCGCGACCAATCCCGTCCTTGTCGTCCGACGGTCGAGCGGTGAACCACACCTTGGAAATCATACAATAATACCGAAGGCTGAACCAGCGCCGAGGCGGCCTACGCCGCCAGCCAGCCGCCGTCCATCGGCATCGCCGTCCCGGTGATGTCGTTCCCAGCCGGGCCGCACAGGAAGACGACGAGATCGCCCACATGCTCCATCGGCACGAAGCGGCCGGTCGGATTGCGCTGCGCTGCATATTCGCGCGCCACATCCTCGACCGGTCGCCCCTGCTGGCGGGCGATCCCGGCGATCTTCTCAAGGATCGCCGGCGTCGGCACCGACCCCGGGCACACCGCGTTGCAGGTGACGCCGGTCCGCGCGGTCTCGACGGCGATGGCGCGGGTCATGCCGATCAGCGCGGTCTTGGTCGTGACGTAGTCGATCCGGTCGGCGGCCCCGCGCCAGCCATAGGCCGAGGACACGTTGACGATCCGGCCCCAGCCGCGCCGCTTCATCGCCGGCAGGGTGAGGCGGGCCAGCAGGAAGGGGGCGGTGAGGTTCACGGTCAGCGACATCTGCCAGTCGTCGGGGTCGAATTCCTCGATCGGCGCGAAATGCCGCACGACCGCGTTGTTGACCACGATGTCGACGGCGCCGAAGCGGTCGCCGATACCGGCGACCATCCGCTCGATCGCACCGCGGTCGCTGAGGTCGGCCGGGTCGAAGGCGGCGTCCACGCCATGGGCGGCGGCGAGGCCGGCGGCGGCGGCGCGACCGGCGGCCGGGTCGCCGAGTCCGTTCAGCACGACATTCGCGCCCGCGCGCGCCAGCGCCTCGGCGATGGCGTATCCGAGGCCGGCGACCGAGCCGGTCACCAGGGCGCATTTTCCCTTCAGCATGACGTGTCGTCCTCCTGGTCGGCGGCTATGCCGGGCTTGCCGCAAGGCGCATGATCTCGCCGGCGTCGGCGATCCGGTCGATCCGCCAGATCGAGTCGATCAGGCGCGGGACGTCCCCCTTGAAGCCGGCCCGGCCGGCCAGTTCGACGACCTTGGCCTCGATCTGGCCGTCGCTGAGCGGGTTGGCCTCGGACCCCAGCGCCGCCGCGATTTCCGTGCGCAACGCGCGGCCGTCCCGGGTGCGGACCACGACCGCGACGGATTCGATCCCGCGTCCGGCGTCGTCGTGGAAGACCAGCGGCGGCCGGCCCGCCCGGCCGGTCTCGGCGACCGCCTCGTCGGTGAACTCGTCGAGGCCGGCGCGCCCGCGCAGCAGGACGGCCGCCGCCGTGTGCTGGGCGCTGACCTGGGATTCGCGGCCGGTCGTCACGTCCGGCCGGTCGGTCCGCTCGCGCAGCAGCGGATGGCCGGTCACCTCGATCGCCGCGACCTGGTCGAGCCCGAGGCCGTGCGCCTGTCGAAGCTCGAGCAGCGCGTCGACGAGCGGATGCAGCACGATGCCGCCGGGGTAGGGCTTGTAGGTGTTGGTCGCGATCTCCCACTGCGAGCCGAGGCCCTCGGTCAGTGCCTCCAGGCGGGGCGGATCGGCGTGGACCCGCAGGTAGCCGCGCCGGCCCGACAGCGGCGCCGCCGGTCCCGTGAAGCCGTCGGCGGCGAGCCGCGCCGAGAGCAGGCCGTTGCGCGCCGCGCCGCCGACGCTGGTGCTCTTGGCCATGGTCCCGAGCGCCTCGACGAGTCCGGAGGACTGCACCGCCGCGGTGCCGAGGGCATGCAGCATGGCGCCGGCGTCGAGCCCGAGCATCGCGCCCACGGCGGCCGCCGCGCCGAACACGCCGCAGGTCGAGGTGATGTGCCAGCCGCGGGCGTAGTGGTAGGGCGACATGGCGTTGCCGATCCGGCACTCGACCTCGCCGCCGGCCACGAAGCCCAGCAGCACCTGGGCGCCGGAGAGGCGATGGGTCTCGGCCTGCGCGAACAGGGCGGCGAACACCGGGGCGGCGGGGTGCATGACCGTCGCCTGGTGGGTGTCGTCGAAGTCGTGGATGTTGGCGCTCATGGCGTTGACGAAGGCGGCGAGCGCGGCGTCGCCGCCCTCGCTGCGGCCGACCAGCGTCGCGGTGCGCGGGCCGGCATAGGGCTTCATGGTCCGCACCGTGATGTCGACCGCCGGCTCGGCGCTGCCGGCGAACGCGGTGGCGAAGATGTTGACGAGGGAGCGCCGGGCCTCGTGGCGGACACGCTCCGGGATGTCCTCGAGCCGAAGCCGTGCCGCGAAGGTGGCGAGCTGAACCTCGGGCAGGCTGGCATCGGTCTCGGTCATGGCGAAGCTCCCGGAAGCGGCGTCGATCGGTGGCGGGCCCGCGCACGGCGCGGGCCCGGGCATGTCTTGTCCTTCTTCGACAATAATCCTGTCATACAATATGTTGACTGGCCGCGAGGTCCAGTCTAGCTGTGCGTTGTCGGCATTCAAGCGACATTGAGCAGAGCGTCACGAAAGGAGCCGCGATGAGCGCGAGGCCCGAGTTCCAGACCGAGTTGTTCGAGAAGGGCGTCGCGATGCGGCGCGAGGTGCTGGGCGATGCGCATGTCGAGCGGTCGCTCGCCGGCGTCACCGACCTGACGGCGACGCTCCAGAAGATGGTGACCGAGTGGGCCTGGGGCGACATCTGGCAGCGGCCGGGCCTGTCGAAGCAGGAGCGCAGCATCCTCAACATCGGCATGCTGACCGCCCTGAACCGCCCGCACGAGCTGCGCGCCCATATCCGCGGGGCGCTGCGCAACGGGGTGAGCGAGGAGAAGATCGTCGAGGTCATCCTGCAGACCGCCATCTACTGCGGGTTTCCCGCCGCCCTCGACAGCATGCGGAGCGTCGCCGAGACGATCGCCGAATACCGCAAGGAAGTCGGCGCCCCGGCCGAGTGAGAGCCCCGGCCGAGTGAGCCCCGGCCGGTCGGCCGATCACAGGCCGGGGGTGGCGCCGCCGTCGACGACGATGGTGGTGCCGTGCACATAGGACGCCTGCGGCGAGCACAGGAACGCGACCATGCCGGCGATGTCACCCACTTCGCCGAAGCGGTGAATCCCGTAGTGCGCGCGCAGCGATTCGCGGGCCGCCTCCAGGGTCAACCCATGCTGCTTCGCATGCACCTCGATCCGGGTATGCAGGCGGTCGGTCACGATATGGCCCGGGCAGAGCGCGTTGACCCGCACCCCTTCCTCCAGGGCGCGCCTGGCCAGCGCCTTGGTGAAGTTCAGCAGGGCCGAGTTGACCGGCCCGCCGATGGTGAACTCGGCGTCCGGCGTCTGGGCCGCGATCCCGGCGATGTTGACGACCGTGCCGCCGGCGGCCACCAGATGCGGCCAGGCGGCGCGGCAGAACCGCACGGTCGCATGATATTTCAGCGCGAACCCGTCCAGATGGTCGGCGTCCGACAGGGTCAGGAAGTCGCCGCGTTTGGTGGCGCCGGCGTTGTTCACCAGGATGTCCACGCCGCCGAATCGCTCGACGGCGGCGGCGACCACGCGCTCGGGTTCACCCGGCCGGGCGAGGTCGGCCGCGACCGCAAGGGTCGCCGACGCTCCGGCCTTCTCGGCCTCCTCGGCGACCCGCGCCAGGGCATCGGCGCTGCGGGCGGCCAGCACCAGGCCGGCGCCCTCACGCGCGAGTTCCATGGCGATGGCCCGGCCGATGCCGCGGCTGGCGCCGGTGACGATGGCGATGCGGGAGCGCTGTGTCATGTCCGTCTCCGGTCGTTCGGCGAATGCTCAGATTGTAGTATCAGATGATTGACATACCCTAGGTGTCTCGTACTATTCCTTCGATGCCGGCGCAACCGCCGGTTCCTGCCAGGAAACAGGCCGCCCAAGAAAAACAGAACAGGCGGGGAGGGAATCGAGGACGTGGAGCGGGCCGATCTGGCCGGGGGCGTGCTGCTTGCGCTCTTCGGCATCCTTCTCATCTTCGTGGTCATCCCGCTCGATACCGAGGACGGGGTGTATTTCGGCCTGCCGCCGGAGTTCTTTCCCGTGTTTCTCTCGGTCGGGCTGACGGCATTCGCCGGTGCCCTGGCGACCAAGGCCTGGCTGCGGCTGCGAGCCGGCGTCGCGCTGCAGCCGATGCCGATGCGGCTCCGCAACCTGGTGATGTTCGTCCTCTCGGCGGCGCTGGTGATCGCCGGCGCGCTGGTCATCGACTATTTCGGCATGCTGGTCGGCGGGCCGCTTCTGATCGCCGCCTTCATGCTGTTCCTGGGCGAGCGCAACGCCGTCCGCATCCTGGCGACGGCGACGCTTCCGGTAGCGGTCGTCTACCTGCTGGCGACCTACGTCCTTCGCGCACCGCTCCCCTGAGGCCGGCATGATCGAGTATGTAAGCATCGCTGCGGGAGAGATCTTCACGCCCTCGGTGATCGGCTACATCATCCTCGGCGTTCTGATCGGCTACATCGTCGGCGCCCTGCCGGGCATGAACCGGACGACCGCGATCGCGCTCGCCATTCCCTTCACCTTCACGATGCCGCCGGCCGCCGCGCTGTCGTTCCTGATCGGGATCAACAAGGGCGGTGCGGCCGGCGCCGCGGTCTCGGCGATCCTGCTGAACGTGCCGGGCGAGCCGTCGGCGGTGGTCACCACCTACGACGGCTACCCGATGACCCGGCAGGGCAAGGCGCGCAAGGCGCTGACGATCGCCCTGCTGGCGTCGGTGGCCGGCGACCTGCTGGCCACCGTCACGCTGATCCTGCTGGCGCAGCCGGTGGCGCGGTTCGCCATCGGCCTCGGCCCGATCGAGCTCGCCTCGATCCTGATCTTCTCGATCACCTTCATCGCGGCGGTCTCCGGCGATTCCTTCTTCAAGGCGCTGATCGCCGGCATCCTGGGGCTGCTGCTGTCGGCGCCCGGCATCGACATCGAGACCGGCCTGCCGCGCATGACCTTCGGCATGCTCGAGCTGTATGACGGCATCCCGCTGCTGGCGGTGGCGATCGGCACGCTCGCGCTTTCCGAGATCCTGGTGCAGATCGACGAAGGCTGGCACGGCGACCATCGCTATCCGCAGATCGCGGACGAGAGGACCAAGAACGCCGACTCCGGATTCCGGCTGCCGGATGTCGCCCGCATCACGCCGGCGGTGCTGCGCGGCTCGCTGGTCGGCACGCTGGTCGGGATCCTCCCCGGCCTCGGCGCGACCCTGGCCTCCTTCCTCGCCTACACCTGGGTCCGGCAGAGTTCGAAGACGCCCGAAGCGTTCGGCAAGGGGGCGCCGGAAGGCGTGGCGGCCTCGGAGTCGGCCGACAACGCCACGGTGCCGGCGGCGCTGATCCCGGTGTTCGCGATCGGCGTGCCGGGCAGCCTCTCCACCGCCCTCCTGATGGGCGCGTTCATGATGCACGGCCTGACTCCGGGGCCCTTCCTGTTCAAGGAGAGCGGGGCGGTCGTGTTCGCAATCTATCTCGGCATGCTGCTGGCATCGGCGGCGCTGCTGCTGGTCGGCCTGTTCGGCCAGCGGATCTTCAGCATGGTCATCCAGATCCGCAAGAGCGTGCTGCTGCCGGTCATCGTCTTCCTGTGCATCGTCGGCGCCTACATGGAAGGCGGCGGCATGTTCGGCGTCTACCTGATGCTGGTGTTCGGTTTCGTCGGCTACTTCATGAAGAAGTTCGACTACTCGTTCGTCACCTTCGTCGTCGGCTACGTGCTGGGCCCGATGGCGGAGCTGACGATCCGGCAGTCGCTGATCATCTCGGATTCCAATCCCGCGGTCCTGATCGACCATCCGATCGCGGTGGTCTTCCTGGTGCTCGCCGCGCTCTCGATCTGGCGCTTCGCGATCGCCGGTGCGCGCTCGATGCAGATCGCGCCGGCACCGGCATCGGACGGCGGCGACCGATGACACGGCGGGGCCAGGCACGCGCCGCCCAACCTGCGGCCCGCCAGGCGGCGGAGCATGCGGGAGTAACCAAGCACGAACCCAAAACCGACGGAGGAAATCGATGAGACAGCACTATCAATCGAAGTCGAGGCGGCTGACCCGGCGCGCGGCGTCGACCGTCCTGGCCGGAACGGCCCTGGCCTTGGCGGCGGGCATCGGAGCGCCCGCCATGGCGGCCGAGTGGCCGACCAAGGCGATCACCATCGTGGTCGCCTATCCGGCCGGCGGCGGCACCGACATCTCGATCCGCGCCCTGACCGACACCCTCGGCGAGAAGCTCGGCCAGCCGATCCTGGTCCAGAACGTCGGCGGCGCCGGCGGGGGCGTCGCGGCCACCAAGGTCGCCAAGGAGCCGGCGGACGGCTACACCCTGCTGGCCACCAACTCGACCTCGATCACCCTGGCGCCCCTGGTCCAGAAGGCGCTGTACGACATGGACAGCTTCGAGCATGTCGCGATCATCGGCGAGTTCCAGAACGCCTTCTTCACCGGCTCCAAGCAGCCCTACGACTCGCTCGACGGCCTGATCAAGACGGTGAAGGCCGAGAACCGGGCGATCAAGGGCGCCAGCCAGCTGGCGATCGACCGGCTGGTGATGCAGTTCATCGCCAAGGAGCGCGGGGTCGAGTTCGTGCCGGTGCCGGTCAGCGGTGGCAGCGGGTCGGTCCAGGCCGTGATGTCCGGTGACGTCGACGTGGCGTTCTCGGGCGGATCCTGGGCGCCGATCGTCAAGGCCGGCGACGCCAAGGCCCTGTTCGCCGCCTCCTACGAGCGCCTGAAGCTGGCGCCGGACCTGGTCTCCATGAAGGACCTCGGCTTTCCGTTCGGGGTGACGGCTCACATCTCGCTGCATGCCCCGGCCGGCACGCCGCCGGAGGTCGTGAAGAAGATCGCCGCCGCGCTGGAGCCTGCCGTGAACAGCGAGATGGTGCAGACCGTCGGCCAGAAGCGCTTCATGGACATGACCTACCGGGGCGGCGACGCCGCGGCCGCGGTCATGAAGAAGGAGCGCGAGACCTATGTGACGCTGGTCAAGACGGTCGGCATGAACTGACCGGGCCGGACGCGGGGCGGGCCGACCGGGTCCGCCCCGTTCCGCGGCGTTCTTCGGCTACCCTGTATGCCGACCGTGAGATGAGGGACCAGGACATGACTGACAGGAAACTCGGCTTCGTCGGCCTGGGGCGGATGGGCGGCCCGATGTCGGGGCGGCTGATCGACGCGGGCTACGACCTGACCGTCTATGACACCAACCGCTCCGCCGTCGACGCGGCCGTCGCCCGCGGCGCCCGTGCCGCAGGGTCGCCGCGCGAGGTCGCCGATGCGGTGCCGGTCGTGCTCACCAGCCTGCCGACGCCCGACGTCGTCGAGAAGGTGGCGCTGGGCCCTGACGGGCTCGGCGGCGGCAGCGTGATCGAGATCATGCTGGACCTGTCGACCACCGGCCCCGGCACTGCCAAGCGCGTCGCCGAGGGCCTGTCGGGCCACGGGGTGCAGTGGGTCGACAGCCCGGTCAGCGGCGGCGTCACCGGGGCCGAGAAGGGCACCCTGGCGGTCATGACGTCCTGCCCGCGCTCGGCGTACGAGCGCGTCGAGCCGATCGTCTCGACCTTCGGCAAGGTGTTCTTCGTCGGCGAGGAGCCGGGCCTGGCCCAGGTCGTCAAGCTCGGCAACAACATGCTGGCGGCGGCCGCCCTGGTGCTCAGCTCCGAGGCGCTGGCGATGGGCGTGAAGGCCGGCATCGACCCGCAGGTGATGGTCGACATCATCAACGTCAGCAGCGGCCGGAACAGCGCCACCCAGGACAAGTTCCCGCGCGCGATCCTGCCCGGCACCTTCGACTTCGGCTTCACGACCGCGCTGTCCTACAAGGACGTCCGGCTGTGCGTCGAGGAGGCTGAGGCGATGGGGGTCCCGATGCTGGGCGGCGCGCTGATCCGCCAGTTCCTGGCGATCACCAAGGCGAAGTTCGGGCCCGACTCCGACTTCACGAGCATCGCCAAGGTCGTCGAGGAATGGGCCGGGGTGGAGATCCGCAGCAAGTCCACCGGGTAGAAGCGACAGACGGGTCCCGATTCCAGGTCAGTATCGCCGACCGCTGCCCCGGCTTGCTCCCAAGCATCGGCTGGCCCGCCCGCCTGAACGTCTGTGTCAACCCATAGACGAAGAAAGACCTTGTCTGCGGCCGATCCCTCGGCATGCTTTCCGCGCGCGAATCTGTCTGGTGGGGACAAAGCGGGGAGGGGCAAGCCATGGCAACGGCAGCGGAGCATGTGATCGACGTCATTTTTGGGCGCTGGAGGAGCCAGATCCTGGCGGCCGGGACGGAGCTCGGGGTCTATGACCGGCTGGACCGGGCGGCGCCGCGCAGGGCGCCCGAGCTCGCGGCGGAACTCGGGCTGGACCCGACCTTGCTGTATCGGCTGCTGCGGGCGCAGGCGGCCATCGGCCTGCTGGCCGAGGACGCCGCGGGCGGCTTCGTCCTGACCGAGAGCGGCGACCTGCTGCGCGCCGGCCATCCGCAGTCGCTGGCGGCGATGGCGCGGCTGGAGGAGGGGCCGCAGCACTACGCGCTCTGGAAGCACCTTCCGGCGATGGTCGCGGACGGCCGGCAGAACGCCTTCCTGCGGGAGTTCGGCCACATGGCGTTCGACCACACCCGGGCCGACGGCGACTATGCCGAGCGGTTCGACCAGGCCATGTCGAGCTATTCCGGCGCGCAGGCGGCGCAGGTGCTGGGCGCCCTGCAGGGCACCGACATCTCGGATGTCCGGGTGTTCTGCGACGTGGCGGGCGGCCAGGGCTACATGGCCTGCGCCTTGCTGGAGGCCTACCCGCATCTCTCCGGCATCGTCCTGGACCTGCCCGACGTGGTGGCCGACCCGGAGGCGCTCTGGGCATACCGGCTCGGCCTGGAGGGGCGCTGCCGCTATGTCGGCGGCGACATGTTCAAGGAGGTCCCGCAGGCCGATGCCTACGGTCTCAAGATGATCCTGCACGACTGGAACGACGAGGAGTGCGTGGCGATCCTGGAGACGATCCGCCGCGGTGCGGCCGGGCCGGCACGGGTGTTCATCATGGAGCACATCGTGCCCGGGCCCGAGACGCCGCATTTCGCCAAGCTGTTCGACGTGCACATGATGTGCTGGGGCTCCGGGCAGGAGCGGACCGAGGCGGAGTACGCCGAACTGCTGCGCCGTGCCGGCTGGCGGATGGTCGCCGGGCACGCCGCGCCCGGTGCGGTCATGGGGGTCATCGAGGGCGCCTGCGACTGACGCCCGCGGCTCGGTCGATCGGAGAACCGGCCGCCCGTCATCGGGCAACGGACGGCCGGCCCAATGCGGTCAGACCAGCGTCGCCTCGGTGGCGGCGGCGATCTCCTCGGCGGTGACGCCGGGGGCGGTCCGGACGAGCTTCAGCCCGCCTTCCACCACGTCCAGCACGCCGAGGTTGGTGATGATCCGGTCGACCACGCCGGCCCCGGTAAGCGGCAGGGTGCAGGACTTCAGCACCTTCGACTCGCCCTTCTTGTTGGTGTGGTCCATGACCACGACCACCCGGCCGACGCCGGCCACCAGGTCCATCGCCCCGCCCATGCCCTTGATCAGCTTGCCGGGGATCATCCAGTTCGCCAGGTCGCCGGTCTCCGACACCTCCATCGCGCCCAGGATGGCCATGGCGATCTTGCCGCCGCGGATCATGCCGAAGGACGTGGCGCTGTCGAAATAGGCCGTGCGGGCGAGTTCGGTGATGGTCTGCTTGCCGGCGTTGATCAGGTCGGGGTCGACCTCGCTGTCCAGCGGGAACGGCCCCATGCCCAGCATGCCGTTCTCCGACTGCAGGGTGACGTCGACGCCGTCCGGGATGTAGTTGGACACCAGGGTCGGAATGCCGATGCCGAGGTTGACGTACATGCCGTCTTCCAGCTCGAGGGCCGCCTGGGCGGCCATCTGGTTGCGGTCCCAAGCCATGGTTACGCCTCCCTCACGGTGCGCTGCTCGATGCGCTTTTCATGCTCGCCCTGGATCAGCCGGTGCACGTAGACGCCGGGCAGATGGATCATGTCCGGGTCGAGCGAGCCGCGCGGCACGATCTCCTCGACCTCGGCGACGCAGACCTTGCCGCAGCTGGCGGCCGGCGGGTTGAAGTTGCGGGCGGTCTTGCGGAACACCAGGTTGCCGGTGTCGTCGGCCTTCCAGGCCTTCACGATCGACAGGTCGGCGACCAGGGCGCGTTCCATGATGTAGGTCTGCCCGTCGAACTCCTTGTGCTCCTTGCCCTTGGCGATGTCGGTGCCGACGCCGGTCCGGGTGTAGAAGGCGGGAATCCCGGCGCCGCCGGCGCGCATCCGCTCCGCCAGGGTGCCCTGCGGGTTGAACTCGACCTCGAGCTCGCCGTCGAGATACTGCCGCATGAACTCGGCGTTCTCGCCGACATAGGAGCTGATCATCTTCCTGACCTGCTTGGTCTGCAGCAGGATGCCGATCCCGAAATCGTCGACCCCGGCATTGTTGGAGGCGAAGGTCAGGTCGCGGGTGCCGGCATCCTTGATGCCCTGCAGCAGCAGTTCGGGAATCCCGCACAGCCCGAACCCGCCGGCGGCAATCAGCATGCCGTCGAACAGCAGCCCTTCGAGGGCCGCTTTGGCATCCGGGTATATCTTTTTCGCCATTACGCGGCCTCCTTCAGCTGCAAAATCGGTCTGTCCCCGGCGACGGGGGCCGCCGGTCGTTGATATGTAGCGCAGAGTTCGAGAGCCCGCAGCGCCGGCACGCCCCTCGAGAGCGATATCCGATCTCGATCGAGACTCACATTCTCCTCCAGTCCCGTGCGGACACGGCCCTCGGACGATATACACCATTCCCGCCGGTCACGACTCCACGGCCCGGTATAGCAAAGAATCCGGCGCTCGCATCGCCTTGCCGACGATGACGGCCGGTCGCCGGCTCGATGTCCCGAACCGGGCCGCGGCGGCCGGGTTCGGCCTTGACATACGGACGGCGATCGCCACGTGGCCATACATCATGCGGGAGGCTCGAATTCCAGAATCGGTGACGGATGCGCCGGTGCATCTGATCGACGGGGTCGTCGACGGCGGCGTTGACCTGCACCTGTTTCGCGAGGGAGATCCGGTGTCGTCCTACTTGGCGCGCGGCATGCTCTGGCATCCGCCGATCGTCAAGGTGCTGGCGCAGATGATGAAGCCGGGCAAGGTGTTCGTCGACGTCGGGGCGCATATCGGGCTGTTCTCGATCATCGCCGCCAAGGCGGCGGCCGGGGGCGGCCGGATCGTCTCGTTCGAGCCGGACCCGGTCAACCGCGCGGTCCTGACCATGAACGCCCGCGCCAACGGCGTCGACCTGGACATCCGCGACTGCGCGATCGCCGCCGAGGCCGGCGAGGCGACGCTGTTCACCAGCGAAGACAACCGCGCCATCCACAGCATCGTGCCGGAGCCGCGGCTGGAGCCGTCCGGACTGGTGCAGACCTCGACCCTCGAGCGCGAGCTCGATGGGCTGGATCGCCTGGACCTGATCAAGCTCGACGTGCAGGGCGCGGAACCGGACATCGTCGCCGGTATCGGCGACCTGCTGTTCCGGTTCGACCGCGCACCGATCGTCATCATGGAGGTCAATCCGCGCGGCTGGGTCCAACGTGACCCGAACATGGAGGCGCTGCGCGCGTTCCTGGGCCGCTATCGCTACGACATGCACGTCCTGGTCGCCAGCGAGGGCATGCGGCTGGTGCCGCCGGCGTTGACCTGGAACACCTTCGCGGCGATTTGCAACGACTTCATCCGCCACGGAAGCGGCGTCGACGACCTGGACGTGGTGCTGTGGCCGCCGGCGCGGAACGCGCGTCCGGACAAGGCGCATCCGGCGTCGAGCTAGCCGCTTCGGTCGGGATCCGCCTGTTCGGCGGAGCCCCAGCGGTCGATCGCGGCCCGGACCAGCCGGGCGGTCTCCGGATGGCGGACGAGCAGGCCGTGCAGGGTCGGCAGGCGTCGAAAGTCGTGGGGGCGGTCCAGGCGGGTCTCGGCGACCCGGACCACACCGTCGTCGTCGCCGTCGAGCCACGGGTTGAATCCGTGCCGGCCGGTCCCGCCGGCGATCACGAGCACCGGGATCCCGGACGGCGGCTCCGGCAGGTCCAGCGGGTCGCACAGCATGCGTGCCGCAGGGCCGGTGACCCGGTTGCCGGGCGGCAGGGCGCGGATGATCTCGGCGGCCCGCGCGCCGCGGTTCGGCGGCCCGATCTGGACGATCCCCGCGACCGTCATGCGGTGTCGCCAGCCGCAGTCGCCGGCGAGCGCGCTGCGCAGCACCAGTCCGCCGAGGCTGTAGGTCACGAAGACCACCTGCCGGTAGCCCCGGAAGCCCGCCATCAGGTCGTTCAGCCACGCGCCAAGCGCCGCGAGGTCGGCATGGCCGCTCGGGTAGTTGGGCGCGACTACGTCGAGGCCGCTGCCCTGTATCCGGCGCTCCAGCGTCCGCAGGCAATGCCGCGACCGGTACAGGCCGTGCAGCATCACGACCAGCGTTCCGGCAGCCGTCGGTGCCGGGGGGAGCCGCTTGGCGGCGGTCCGGCAATGGGCGTAGGTGCCGAAGGCGCGGCGACGGTCGCCGCCGTCGAGCAGCCGGCAATGCCCGGTCCAGACATGGCGCTGGATGCGGTGCGACGGCGCGATCGCCAGGTCGGCCCAGAAGTGCCGGCCACCCAGGGTCGGCAGCGGCAGGTTCGGGACCCGTGCCAGCAGCGGGCCGAGGTCGGCCGCGTTCATCGCAATACCGCCCGCTTGACGGCTTCGGTCAGCTCCGGGGCCAGCCGGCCGAGCGGGCGCGGGATCCGGCCATAGATCGCGAAGGTCGCCGGCTGGGTCACCAGCCCGAGCGCCATCGCGGTCAGCAGGTCGGGATCGCTTCCTCGGCACTCGCCGCCGTCGACCCCGGCCTGGAACATCCGGCGCAGGCTCTCCACCGGGGTCGGCATGTCCTCGGTGACCCGGCCGAGCTGGCCGTGCTGCGTCAGCAGGATGAAGGTGAACAGGGCTGGCTCGCGGTCGAACAGGTCGCAGAACAGCGCCACGACGCGCTCGATCCGGTCGGCCAGCGCCGGGGTATCGGTCGTGACCCTGTCGATATGGCCGGCGAGCTCGACATAGTGGGTCGAGAACAGGTGCCAGGTGAGCTCGTCCTTGCTGCGGAAATGCCGGTAGATCGCCGCCTCGGAGATTTCGACCTCGGCGGCGATGTCCTTGGTGGTGGTGGCGTCGACGCCCTTGGCGGCGAACAGGGAAAGCGCGGCGCGCTCGATGCGCTGGCGGGTATCGGGGCGTCTCGGCATGGTCGCGGCCACGAAATTAAGTGAATGTTCACTTACAATATTGAGCCGCAGGCGACGTCGTCAAGCGCCCTGGCGCCGGGCTATGCCGGCTGCGGCACCCGCGGGCGCGGCAGCAGCGCGAACAGGATCTGCACGACACCGGCGAACAGTCCGAGCCCGACACCGAGCTGCAGGGCGAGGTCGTAGGATCCGAGAGTGTCGAACACCCAGCCGCCGCCGAACGCGCCGACGAAGCTGCCGACCTGGTGGCTGAGGAAGGTCACCCCCTGCAGCATGGCCAGCCAGCGCAGGCCGAACATCTCGGCCACCATGCCGGTGACCAGCGGCGCCACGCCGAGCCACAGGAAGCCCATCACCGCAGCGAACAACACCGTGCTCTCCGGGGTCGGGGCCTGCACGAAATACCATGCGATCGCCAGCGAGCGGGCGATGTAGATCCCGCCCAGCAGCATCGGCTTGTTCCAGCGTCCGCCGGCCCAGCCGAAGAACAGGCTGCCGAGCACGTTGAACCCGCCGATGGTGCCGAGCGCGGTGGCGCTGAGCAGCGGGTCGAGGCCGCACAGCACGAGGTAGGAGGGCAGGTGGGTGGTCAGGAAGACCAGCTGCATGCCGCATACGAAGTAGGCGAGCGTCATCACCACGAAAGGTGCCCGCCGGACGGCGACCCGCAGGGCGGCCCGCGCTGTCAGTCCGTCGCTGCCGCCGGGAACCGAAACCGGCGGCGCCAGGCCGTCGACCCGGCCGGCCATCCAGGCGGCCGGGATCATCGCCAGTGCCAGCACCACGAATCCCATGACCCCGACCCGCCAGCCGTGGTCGACCGACAGGATCTGGCCGATCGGCGCGGCGACCAGCGCGCCGACCGACCCGGCCGCCGAAACGACGCCGAGCAGGGTGCTGCGCCTCTCCGGCGAGACCACGCGGGCGGTGACCGCCATCGCCATCGAGGCCGAGGCGAACGCCATCGCCACGCCGATCGTCAGCCCGGCGCCCAGCATGACCGCGACCAGCCCGCCGGCCCCGGCCAGAAGCGCCATCCCGGCGACGTAAAGCACGGCCCCTGCCAGCATCACCGGCCGGAATCCCCAGCTTGCGACCAGCCAGCCGGCGAAGGGCTGGCACAGTCCCCAGGTCAGGTTCTGGATGGCGATGGCCAGCGCGAAGTCGGCGACCGAGATCGCCAGCTCGGCGGTCAGCGGCGGCATGAAGATGCCGAGGCTCTGCCGCAGCCCCATGGCGACGCTCAGCATCACCGACGCGCCGAACAGGATCGGCAGCATGCCGCGGAGACCGCCGTGTCGTTCCAAGGTGACCTCCAGCCGTGCGGGCAGCCACCCTCCGGTGACGGCCGCGGCAGCCTATGGCCAGGCCGTTCGCCGTGACAACAAGCCGATCGTCACCAATGTCGTGACGAACCGGCGAGCAGCGCCCGGCTCGGCGGGCCGGAGCCGTTCACGGCGACGCGTCGAACCAGCTGGCGATCCCGTCCAGCGGCCGGCGCCGCCCGCCGAACTCGGGCACCCGGCAGTCCGGCGCGGGGAACCCGGTTACCAGCAGCAGGTAGGGCTTCTCGTTGTCGGGCCGCCGGCAGATCTCGTTCAGGAAGCCCATCGGGCTCGGCGTATGGGTCAGGGTGGCGAGGCCGGCGTTGTGCAGGGCGGCGATCAGGAAGCCGGTGGCGATCCCGACCGATTCCGCGACGTAGTAGTGCTTGACCCGGCGGCCGTCCGGCAACTCGCCGAAGCGCTGGGCGAACACCGCGATCAGCGTGGCGTCCTCGAGGAACGGCTTGTGCTCGTCGGTGCCGAGCGGTGCCAGCGCCTCCAGCCATTCCTGCGGGGCGCGCTCGCGGTAGAACTCGCGCTCCTCCTGCTCGGCCGCCACACGGATGCGGCGTTTGACGGCCGGGTCGGTGATGACCGCGAAGTGCCAGGGCTGCATGTTGGCGCCGGACGGCGCCGAGCCGGCGGCCCGCAGGCAGTGTTCGAGCACCTCGCGCGGCACGTCGCGGGCGACGTAGTCACGCACGGTGCGGCGGCGCCTGAGGTCGTCGGCAAAACCGGCGGCACGCGCCACCATCTCGTCCTCGGAATACTCGACGTAGCCGGCCAGCGGCTCGAACACGGGCGCGTCCATGCCGGGTCATCCTCCCTGCTTCAGGGTGTCAGCCATCTTCTCGGCCAGCATCACGGTGGTCAGGTGGGTGTTGGCGCGGACCACCTCGGGCATGACCGAGGCGTCGATCACCCGCAGGCCGCTGCAGCCGACGACGCGACAGGCCGGGTCGACCACCGAGCGCGGGTCGTCGTCGGCCCCCATCCGGCAGGTGCCGCTGGCATGCTGGGCGTCGGAGCACTCGGCCATCATCCAATCGTCGAGCGCTTCGCCGGTGAGCGCGTCCTCGACCGAGCGGCCGGAGATGCCGTACTCGACCCGGTCGGCGATGGCGGCGACGGCGGGTGACCGGCCGATCGCGCGCAGCCGCTCGACCCCGTCGCGCATCCGCAGCAGGTCGCGCTCGTCCGACAGCATGCGCTCCTCGATCGCCGGATCGGCGGCCGGATCAGCGGAGACGATGCGCACGGTGCCCTGGCTGAACGCCTGGTAGACCGACACGGCGATGCGGCCGCGCCCGAGGTCCCCGTCGGCCTCCGAGCGCAGGTTGCCGGCGATCATGATCATGTCGTTCTCGCCGGCCCCGGCGAGGCCGGAGGCGTAGCGCAGGCAGCAGTTGGTATGCCGGTGCATGCGGGTGCCGACCCGGGCGTCTTCGCGCAGATGCAGGAGGATGCCGAGGATCGGGTGGTCGAGCAGATTGTCGCCGACCGGCAGGTCGGCCACCACCGGGATTTCGAGGGAGCGTAGATGCGCGGCCGGACCGATGCCGGTGCGCTGCAGGACCGCCGGCGAGTGGATGGCGCCGGCCGCCAGGATGACCTCGCGGGTGGCGCGGACCTGCCGGCGCGCGCCGTCGATCAGCACCGTCGCGCCGCTGACATGCGGACGGTTGCCCTCGACCGTCAGGGTGTCGACCAGGGCGTTGCCCACGATCGTCAGGTTGCGGCGCCCACGCGCGGGCTCCAGGTAGCCGTCGTTGGTCGACACCCGGTAGCCGTCTCGGCTGTTGATGGCATAGGGCGAGGCGCCGGTGCCCTCGGGCGCGTTGTGGTCGTCGCACCACGGATAGCCGAGTTGCTCGGCTGCCCCCTTCAGGGCCCGGTCGACAAACCCCCAATGCTCGACCGGCGCCCGGTACACCGGGATCGGGCCGCCGCGGCCGTGATAGGGAGCGTCGCCGAAATCGACGTCGTCCTCCAGCTTGCGGAAATAGGGCAGCACCCGGTCCCAGCCCCAGCCGTCGCATCCGGCTGCCGCCCAGCGTTCGAAGTCGTCGGGGATGCCGCGGATGGCGATCTGGCCGTTGATGGTCGACGAGCCGCCGATGGCGCGGCCGCGCCACAGCAGCTTCGGCTCCTGCCGGTCGGTTCGGCGCGCCAGCAGGGTCGGCCAGCGGTAGTCGTCGTCGCCGATCGCCCGCAGCGGGTTGGGGATGCGGATGTGCTCCGGCGTGTCGGCGGTCCGGAAATCGCGGCCGGCCTCCAGCAGCAGCACGCGGACCGCCGGGTCCTCGCTCAGCCGCGCCGCCAGGACCGCGCCGGCCGAGCCGCCGCCGATGATCACGTAGTCGTAGTCCTGCTGCATCGTCCTGCGTTCCGTGGTTGCTGCCCGCCGGCGTCCGACCCAACAGGACGACACCCGGCGGGCCGCTGGCAAGCCCGATCAGCGCGTCGGCAGGCGGATCAACGCGGGGATGGCGGCTGCGCCGCCGGGTGGAACACCAGCCCGCCCAGCACCATGTCGATGTCGCGGCCGTTGGCGGCGAGCGGCAGGTTCAGGGTCTCGTACTGGTAGAAGTTCTTGTCCGGATAGAATGCCTCGCCGAAGGTCCGCACCGGCCGTCCGTGGTCGATCATCCACCGGAAACTGGCGTAGATCTGCCGCAGCAGGGTCTCCGGGTAGATCTCGTCGTAGTATTTGCCGGTCGAGTCCCGGTTCATGGCCTGGGTGATGGCGGTGCCGATTAGCCGGTAGCGCAGGCGGAGCGGCGACCTCTGGACGTCGATCAGGACGACGTTGCCCAGATGCGGCGCCAGGTCGATCGGGTCGATGTCCGCCCGGCTCGGGAACAGCCGGTCGCCGCGCTTGGCGAGCCAGTAGCGATGGATCGCCAGAAGAGTCGCGTCGCGGCAGTTGAGCTCAGGATCGAGGTCGACCCACAGGTTCGGTGCTCGCACGTCGCGCGCCCTCAACTTCCGGGCGGCACTGGAGCGGGGTATCCACCCGGGGTGATCGCCCGGAGGACAGTGTAGTGCGATCCGGCCGGTTGCCGGAAGGCGTCCGGCGGGGTACCGGTCGCGTCGCCGCCAACCCGGGGAGGTCCCGATGCCCAGCGAGAAGATGCCGCCGGCCGCTGCCGGCCTGCGCCGCGACGTGCCGGTCGAGCCGGCCGCCACCGCGCTGCTGCTGGTCGACGTCCAGAACCTGGAGATCGGCGACGCGATCCGGCGGGCCCACCCGGCCTTCGTCGCCGACCTGGAGGCCCGGGTGGTGCCGAACATCGCCCGGCTGGTCGCCGCCGCCCGCGCCACCGGCATCGAGGTGGTCTACACGGTGATCGAGAGCCTGACCCTGGACGGCCGCGACCGCAGCCTCGACCACAAACTCTCGGGCATCCTCGTGCCGAAGGGGGCCTGGGAAGGGCGGGTGATCGACGCGGTGGCGCCGGCGCCGAACGACGTGGTGCTGCCGAAGACCTCGTCCGGGGTCTTCAACTCGACCAGCATCGACTACGTGCTGCGTAATCTCGGGGTCCGCCACCTGATCGTCGTCGGCCTGCTGACCGACCAGTGCGTCGACATGGCGGTACGCGACGCCGCCGACCGCGGCTACTACCCGGTCTGCGTCGCCGACTGCTGCAGCAGCTATTCGACCGAGCGCCACGACGGCGCGCTGCGGGCGTTCGGCGGCTACTGCCGGACGGTGACGCTGGAGGAAATCCTGGCGGAGATCGCCGGCGCCGCCTGACCGCCGCTATCAGCCCGGCACCGGGGCATCCGGCCGCAGCAGCCCTTCGGCCACCAGGTCGCCCCACAGGGCGGGCGGCACCGGGGTGTCGACGGCGGCGACGTTGCGCGCCACCTCGCCGGGACTGACCATGCCGAGCACCACCGAGGCGACCGCCGGATGCCCGAGCGGGAACCGCCCGGCGGCGACCGCCAGCGGTACCCCGTGCGCCCGGCACACCGCCTCGATCCTGGCGGTCCGCTCGAGGATCTCCGGCGGGGCGGGGCGGTAGTTGTACGTGGCGCCCTCGACGGCGCCGGTCGCCAGGATGCCGGAGTTGAACACCCCGCCCATCAGCACGGCGATGCCCTTCTCGGCGGCCAGCGGCAGGAAGTCGTCCAGGGCGCCCTGCTCGAGCAGCGAGTAGCGACCGGCCAGCAGCACGGCGTCGAGGTCTCCGGCCCGCGCGAAGCGGGCGGCGGTGTCGGCCTCGTTGAGCCCGACGCCGATCGCCTTCACCACGCCCTCGGCGCGCAGTTGCTCGAGCGCCCGATACGCGCCGTCCATGGCCTCGGCGAAACGGCCGTCGAGCGCCTCGGCGCCGTGGGTCCAGCCGTCGACGTCGTGGATCAGCGCGATGTCGACATGGTCGGTGCCGAGCAGCAGCAGCGACTGCTCGAGCGACCGCATCGCCCCATCGTAGGAGTAGTCGAAGCGCGGCGTGAAGGGCAGGGCGTCGACATAGCTGGCCCGCCCGCTGCCGGCGGGGCCGCCGGTGCGTCGGGCCGGGGACAGCAGCCGGCCGACCTTGGTGGACAGCACGACCCGGTCGCGGGCGGTGCGACGCAGCGCGGTGCCGATGCGGGCGGCCGACAGGCCCTGGCCGTACAGCGGCGAGGTGTCGAGCAGGGTGATCCCGGACTCGATCGCGGCGGTCACCGCCGCCACCGCCTCGGTGTCGTCCAGCCGGCGGTTCAGGTTGCCGAGCGGCGCCCCGCCGAAGCCGAGGCGCGACAGCGCCAGGCCGGTGCGGGGGTGGCGGTACAGATCGACGGGCATCGGGGTCTCCTGCGGTTCCGGGCACGCCGAGGCCGGATGATAGCCCGGCCCCGGCTCTCCGAGTCGCTGCGATCGAGGGGACGGCGGTGGTGCGCCCCGGAGTCTCGCCGGAGCGTCTTGTCCTCGCGGACGACCGGGTCGCCCCGGGGGGCGGCGACCGCAACGTTACCGTGCCTGCAAGTGCCTGGATTTACGACCACGTCGGGCCGGAACAATCCCGTGAAGAGGCGTGAAGCGGGCGTGCCGACACCCTATGTCATTGGAGAGCGAGGGCGGAATCGGAGATGGCGGTGTCGCGGGACGATGCCACACTGTGCCATACTGAGGACATCAGATGCCCTTGTTGTCGGGATATCAGAGATTAAGTGTTTTTTAAGGGGCGGCAGACGACCATAAGAGGGTTGGATAAAAATTAGAAGTACGTGAAGTAAATACGAAAGACACATCAAGTGTCGCTGGTCGCGGAATGGCGATGACTGTTTCGCCCGCGAGGGGGACGCCAGCTGAAGAGGCGGGTTCCGAATGCCTGGACCAGGGATTGACGAGTATATAGTGCGCGAACGCGGCCGAGTGCCGGTCCGAGCCGGAAACAAGACTTAAAAAATACGACGGCTCGAAGCCGGCGCAATGCCGATGCCGACGCAGTCCAGGCGCGATCTTTCGAGGCCGCAGAGCGCGGTCACGTGGTTGCCACCATGGAGTGAGGCATGAGCGTCATGAACGACGTCTTTTCCGAGTACGCCGAGACCTATCAGACCCGCAAGGAGTCCGAGATGAGTCTGATGGAGTACCTGGAACTCTGCGGGACCGATCCGATGGCCTGCGCGTCCGCCGCCGAGCGGATGGTGGCGGCGATCGGCGAGCCCGAGATCGTCGATACCTCGAGGGACGCCCGGCTCGGCCGCATCTTCATGAACCGGACGATCAAGGTCTATCCGGCCTTCCACGACTTCTACGGCATGGAGGACACCGTCGAGCGGCTCGTCGGCTACTTCCGCTATGCCGCCCAGGGCCTGGAGGAGCGCAAGCAGATCCTCTACCTGCTGGGCCCGGTCGGGGGCGGCAAGTCGTCGCTGGCCGAACGCCTGAAGACGCTGATGGAGAAGTTCCCGATCTACGTCCTGAAGGCCGGCGACGACCTCAGCCCGGTGTTCGAGAGCCCGCTCGGCCTGTTCGACCCGGAGCGCATGGGCGCCAAGTTCGAGGATCGCTTCGGCATCCCGCGCCGCAAGCTGACCGGCCTGATCTCGCCCTGGGCGGTCAAGCGGCTCGACGAGTTCGACGGCGACCTCACCAGGTTCAAGGTCGCCAAGGTGTTCCCCTCCAAGCTGCGCCAGATCGGGGTCGCCAAGACCGAGCCCGGCGACGAGAACAACCAGGACGTCTCGACCCTGGTCGGCAAGGTCGACATCCGCAAGCTGGAGTATTTCAGCCAGAGCGACCCGGACGCCTACAGCTATGCCGGCGGCCTGAACCGCACGACCCAGGGCCTGCTCGAGTTCGTCGAGATGTTCAAGGCGCCGATCAAGGTCCTGCACCCGCTGCTGACCGCGACCCAGGAGAGCAACTACGTCGGCACCGAGAACATCGGCGCCATGCCGTTCCAGGGCGTCATCCTGGCGCACTCCAACGAGTCCGAATGGCAGAGCTTCCGCAACAACCGCAACAACGAGGCGTTCCTGGACCGGGTCTCGGTGATCAAGGTGCCGTACTGCCTGCGGGTCCAGGAGGAGCTGAAGATCTACGAGAAGCTGATCGACAACAGCGAGCTGGCGGAGGCGGCCTGCGCCCCCGGCACCCTGGAGATGCTGGCGCGTTTCAGTGTCATGACGCGGCTGCGCGAGCACGAGAACTCCGACCCGTACTCCAAGATGCGGGTCTATGACGGCGAGAGCCTGAAGGACACCGACCCGAAGGCGAAGTCGATCCTGGAGTACCGGGATGCCGCCGGCGTCGACGAGGGCATGGAGGGCCTGTCCACCCGGTTCGCCTTCAAGGTGCTGTCGAAGACCTTCAACTACGACGCCAAGGAGGTTGCGGCCGACCCGGTCCACCTGATGTACATGCTCGAGCAGGCGGTCCGGCACGAGCAGTTTCCTGACGACACCGAGCGCCGCTACCTGGAGATGATCAAGAGCGAGCTCGGCCAGCGCTACGCCGAGTACATCGGCAACGAGATCCAGAAGGCCTATCTGGAATCCTACAACGACTACGGCCAGAACCTGTTCGACCGGTATCTCGACTATGCCGACGCCTGGGTCGAGGACCACGACTTCAAGGACCCGGACACCGGGCAGATGATGGACCGCGAGCTGCTGAACCAGGAGCTCAGCAAGATCGAGAAGCCGGCCGGCATCGCCAACCCGAAGGACTTCCGCAACGAGGTGGTGAAGTTCGCGCTGCGGGCCCGGGCCCAGAACGCCGGCAAGAACCCGTCCTGGACCTCCTACGAGAAGATCCGCGACGTGATCGAGCACCGGATGTTCAGCCAGGTCGAGGACCTGCTGCCGGTCATCAGCTTCGGGACCAAGAAGGAGTCGGAGACCGAGCGCAAACACGCCGAGTTCGTCGAGCGCATGGTGTCGCGCGGCTACACCGAGCGCCAGGTCCGCCGGCTGGTCGAGTGGTACATGCGCGTGAAGCAGGCCGGGTAGGCCGGCTGGTCCAGAAGGGACGGTCCGAACGATGCACATCATCGACCGGCGCAGGAATCCGCAGGGCAAGAGCCTGTCGAACCGGCAGCGCTTCCTGAGGCGGGCCAAGCGGCAGGTCACCGAGGCGGTCAGGCAGGCCTCGGGCGAGCGCAGGATCCGCGACGTCGCCGACGGCGAGCGCATCGTGATCCCGACCGACGGCCTGCGCGAGCCGCGGTTCCACCACGACGGCGAGACCGGGCACCAGGACGGGGTGGTGCCCGGCAACAAGACGTTCCAGGAGGGCGACCGGATCCCGCGTCCGGACGGCGGCAGCGGCAAGTCCGGGCGCGAGGGCAGTGCCGACGGCGACGGCACCGACGCCTTCGGCTTCGTGCTGACGCGCGAGGAGTTCCTCGACATCTTCCTGGAGGACCTGGAACTCCCCGACCTGATGAAGAAGAGCGTCAGCCGGTCGGAGAACACCACGCCGGAGCGCTCGGGCTTCGCGACCTCCGGGTCGCCGACCAACATCAACCTGCTGCGCACCATGCGCAACAGCCTGTCCCGGCGGATCGCGCTGCGGCGCCCCAGCACCGACGAACTGGAGGCCCTGCGCGCCGAGATCGCCGAGCTCGAGCGCAGCGCGCCGGACAGCCGCAGGCTCGACGAGCTGCGGATCCGGCTCGGCCTGCTGGAGCGGCGGACCCGCGAGATCCCCTATCTCGACCCCATGGACATCCGGTTCAACCGCTTCGAGGCGGTGCCGAAGCCGATCACCCAGGCGGTGATGGTCTGCATGATGGACGTGTCGGGCTCGATGTCGGAGTCCATGAAGGACCTCGCCAAGCGGTTCTTCATGCTGCTCTACCTGTTCATCCAGCGCCGCTACCGGCATGTCGAGATCGTCTTCATCCGCCACACCCACAAGGCCGAGGAGGTCGACGAGGACACCTTCTTCTACAGCCGCGAGACCGGCGGCACCGTGGTGTCCACCGCCCTGGTCGAGATGCGCAAGGTGATCGCCGAGCGCTTCCCGGTCTCGGACTGGAACATCTACGCCGCCCAGGCCTCGGACGGCGACAACCTGACCGCCGACGGCCCCGAGGTGGCGGCGATCCTGGCCCGCGACATCCTGCCGATCACCCAGTACTTCGCCTATGTCGAGGTGTCCGGCGGCGTCGGCGAGCTGCTGAAGACCGACTCCAACCTGTGGCGGACCTACGCGCCGTTCTCGGCCACGCACCGCAACTTCGCCGCCCGCCGGGTGGCCGACCGGGCCGACATCTACCCGGTGTTCCGCGACCTGTTCACGCCGGAGAAGCACAGTGTCTGACGCCGCGATCACGACCGGGGATCCGGGCCTGCTGTTCTCGGAGCACGACTGGTCCTACGACGCCGTGCAGCGCACCTACGACGCGATCGAGGAGATCGCGCTCAAGGAGCTCGGCCTGGACGTCTATCCCAACCAGATCGAGGTCATCACCGCCGAGCAGATGCTGGACGCCTACGCCTCGATCGGCATGCCGCTGATGTACAACCACTGGTCCTTCGGCAAGCACTTCGCCTACAACGAGCTGCTCTACCGCAAGGGTGCGCGCGGCCTCGCCTACGAGATCGTCATCAACTCGAACCCCTGCATCAGCTACGTCATGGAGGACAACTCCATGGCCATGCAGGCGCTGGTGATCGCGCACGCCGCCTTCGGCCACAACCACTTCTTCAAGAACAACAACCTGTTCCGGCAGTGGACCGACGCCGAGGCGATCCTCGACTACATGCAGTTCGCCAAGTCCTACATCGCGCGCTGCGAGGAACGCCACGGCGCCCGCGCGGTCGAGCGGGTGCTGGATGCCGCCCACGCCCTGATGGATCACGGCGTCAACCGCTACCAGCGCAAGCGCCGGGTCAGCCCGAAATCGCGGGAGCAGCGGGCCCGCGACCGGCTGCGCTACGAGGAGGAGAGTTACAACGACCTGTGGCAGCGCACGGTGCCGGTCGACGCGCGCCCGGAGCATGACGACGGCCGAGAGCCGGCGCCGCGGGTCGCCGACCTGGTGCCGCTGCCCGAGGAGAACATCCTCTACTACCTCGAAAAGATGGCGCCGCGGCTGGAGCCCTGGAAGCGCGAGATCCTGCGCATCGTCCGCCAGCTCGCCCAGTACTTCTATCCGCAGAAGCAGACCAAGGTGATGAACGAGGGCTGCGCCACCTACGTGCACTACCGGATCATGAACCGGCTGCACGAGAAGGGGCTGCTGTCCGACGGCGGGGTGCTGGAGTTCCTGCACTCGCACTCGTCGGTGATCTTCCAGCCCGACTTCGACGACAAGCGCTACTCCGGCATCAACCCCTACGCGCTCGGCTTCGAGATGATGACCGACATCCAGCGCATCTGCGAACGCCCGACCGACGAGGACCGCGAGTGGTTCCCGGAGATCGCCGGCAACGGCGACGCCATGGGCACGCTGCGCGATGCCTGGGCGAACTACCGCGACGAGAGCTTCGTGCTGCAGTTCCTCAGCCCGGCGGTGATGCGGCGCTTCAAGATGTTCCGGCTCAGCGCCGAGGCCGACGACCCGGAATACCTGGTCGAGGCGATCCACAACGAGCGCGGCTACCAGAAGATCCGCAAGGCGCTGGCGCGGCGCTACGATGTGGCCCTGCAGGACCCGAACATCCAGGTGATCGCGGCCGACCTGGACGGCGACCGGGTTCTGGTGCTGCGCCACGAGGCGATCGCCGGCCGGCTGCTCGACCGGGAGGACGCCACTGCGGTGCTGCAGCACGTGGCCGACCTGTGGGGCTATCCGGTGGCGCTGGAGGAGGTCGACGCGGCCAGCCACGACCTCCTGCGCGAGCACGACCGGGTCGAGCCGCGACCGTGACGAGCACGGCGTCCCGACGGAGGGCCGAGGGGAACTGCGCGGCAAACCGATCATGACCGACATCGGGAACCGCTGGGACGACACCTACGCGGCCAGGGCCGACAACGAGGTGAGCTGGTATCAGGCGCTGCCCGAGCGCTCCCTGGCCATGATCCAGGCGGCGGTACCGGGGTCGTCGGCCGGGATCGTCGACGTCGGCGGTGGGGCGTCGCGGCTGGTCGACGGGCTGCTGGCCGAGGGGTACGCCGACGTGAGCGTCCTCGACGTGTCGACGGTGGCGCTCGAGCGCTCGAAGGCACGTCTCGGCGCGCTCGCGGAGAGGGTGTCCTGGATCGTCGCCGACGTCACCGTCTGGCGGCCGGAGCGCGCCTGGGACGTCTGGCACGACCGCGCCGTGTTCCACTTCCTGACCGAGCCCAAGACCCGGGACGCCTACATCGCCGCCCTGCGGCAAGGCACCCGGCCGGGCGCGGCGGTGATCATGGCCACCTTCGCGCCGACCGGCCCGGGACAATGCAGCGGGCTGCCCGTCATGCGCTACGGCCCGGCGGGCCTGGCGGACTGCCTGGGACCGGACTTCGCGTTGTACGAGGCGGCGGCCGAGGTGCATCGGACGCCGTCCGGGTCCACCCAGGACTTCACCTATACGGCGTTCCGGCGAAAGTAAGTGCCCGAGCGAGCGTCGCCGCCGTTTCTATCCGATCCGCCGGGCGATCTCGGCCCACAGCATCTCGTAGGCGGCCGCCGGCGCCGACTTCGGCGCGAAGGCGGCGAGCGGCGCGCGCTCGGATCCCATGCGCTCGACCACGCTGGAATAGGGGACGCTGACGGGCAGGGCCTCGCCGTGGCTCTCGGGAAAGCTGTCGACGATGTCGCGGTGCATGGTCTTGCGGCGGTCGACCATGGAGAAGAACGGCAACAGCCGGAGCCCCGTGAGCTTCTCCTCCTCGCGGAACGTCCCCAGTTGCTCGTAGGTGCGCAGCGACAGGGTGGTCGGGATCAGCGGCACCACCAGGGCGTCGGCGGCGTGGAACACCGTCTCCGAGACCAGCGAGACGCTCGGCGGACAGTCCAGGATCACGTAGTCGTAGTCGCCGGCGAGCGGCTTCAGCTGCCTGGCCAGTCGCTTCTTGGACTTCTTCTCGGCGTCGAGCAGCAGGTCCAGGTTGCGGAACGAGAAGTCGGCCGGGATCAGGTCGAGCCGGTCGTGGTCGGTCGCCTTGATCAGGTCGTCGAGGTCGCGCTTGCCGGACACCAGGCCCTTGCCACCGCCCTTCACCTTCGGCTTGACCCGGAAGTAGAAGGTCGCCGCGCCCTGCGGGTCGAGGTCGACCACCAGCACCCGGGCGCCCTCGCGGGCCGCCACGAAGGCGAGGTTGACCGCGGTTGCGGTCTTCCCGACGCCGCCCTTGATGTTGTAGCAGGCAACCACCTTCATCTTCCGCCTCCGGCCTTGCCCCGGGTCAGCCGCCGCAGGCGGTCGCCGAACCGGCGTTTGGCGACCGGCGCGAACACCGAGGCGAACCGCGCCCGGGCCTCGGCACGCCGGATCTCCAGGTCCTCCGCCAGGGCCCCGATCGCCATCAAGGTCACCGGTCCGGCGGCCCCGGTCCGTCCCATGATCTCGCCGAACCGCCGCAGCGCTTCGGCCTGCACCGCGGTGTCCTGGACCTCGCCGAGATCCTGCTGCAGTTCCTTGAGCTTCCTGAGCACCGCGGCGGCCGGCTTCGCCGGGTACACGTCGCGCCCGATCTCGAAGACGTAGCGCAGCTTCTTCATGGTCTTGCGCAGGGCGTGCAGTTCCTCGGCGGGCGAGTCCGGCGTGATCGCCGAGCCGTCCTCGACTACCTGCCGGTACAGCTTGCGGATCCGGCGGCCGGCCAGCTTGCCGATCGGCGTCCGCGCCCGGTCGGTCCGGCTCCAGGCGTCGTCGCCGGCGTCGAGGGCGCGCCGCCAGCGCCGTACGCCGTCGCGGAACCGGCGCGAGTGGAGCTGCCTGACGAGCTTCGCCTGGGCCTTGTCGCGCTCGGCCTTGAGGTAGCGGCCGAGCGGCTCGAGGTCGGCCGCCTGGTCGGGCGACCGGCGCCGGTGCGCCCGCCAGTCCAGGACGTGCACGTCGAGGTCGCGGGTCGGCCCGGTGACCTGCCCGAGCCAGGCGAAGAACCCGCGCGCGTGCTCCAGCTCCGGTTCCGGCTGGTCCGACCGCAGCAGCGTCAGTATCGCCCGGCTGCGCCGGACCGCGACCCGGAGCTCGTGCAACTCCTCGCAGTCGAGGTCGGCGGTCACACCGGCGGCGCGATGCTCGACGGTGTCGAGCAGGGCCTGCAGCACCGGCCGCAGCGCCAGTCCGGCGGGTAGCCCGGCATCGGCGACCGACGGATAGGCCGCCCCTTTCGGCTCCGGCAGCAGGCTCGTCGCCAGCACCGACAGCGGATCCGGGGCCGAGGGCGACCAGCCGAAATGACGCGAGATGCGATCGGCGATGCGGTCGCCGTCGGTCCGATAGCCCTTCAGCGCATCGACCCGGACCGCGCTGCACCGCTCGCCCGGATCCGTCGACGAAGCGGTGCGCGCGGACAGCCGGCACCGGATTTTGCCGGCGGTATCGCGCAGGGCGGCACGGTGCTCCACGACGGCGATCCATGGCGACGGCTGCAGGCCGCGGATGTCGACGATCGGCGCCAGCGCCTTTCTGAGCGGGCCCTGCGGCAGGTCGTCGACCAGTCGCGGGGCCGGGACGGCAATGTCGGCGGCGGCGCGTGTCCGACCGCTCGCGGAGACCAGGCGCCAGTGCTCCGGTTCGCCGTCGCCGGCAGGCTCGGCTTCCAGGCGGAAGCCGCGCCGGGCCAGCCGGCGGTCAACGGTGTCGAGCAGGCGCAGCCGCCGGGTCGTCATCTCCTCGGGGTCGGCCTGCAGGGTTCCGCGGACGGCGTCGGCGATCGCGGCGAGGGGGGTGACGACCGCGGGGCGTTCGCGCGCCCCCGCCGCTCGCGGCTGCGGTTCCGGTGTGCGAGAAGGCAATCCGACCTCAAGCGCTGGCCAATGGCGGCGGCAGGATAGCATTCAGAACGGCGCGGGCGCGCCCCAAGATTGAGATCGGCCGGGTCGGGCCGGTGCCGGTCCCCAAGGTCCGCTCGACCCAGCGCAGGCGGTGCTCGCAGCGGCGCGCCAGGGACGGGTTGAAGGGCCGCGCCTCCAGTTCGCAACGCAGCAGCGCGCGAATCTCGGTCAGCGCCTCGCGGCGCCCCTGGACCATGGCCGGCCGGCGCAACTCGCGCTCGACCGCCGCCAGCCGGCGCTCCAGATCGAGGATCGGCATCAGGATGACGCGCGGGTCGGCGTTTTCGACCACCAGCCGCAACTGCGGCCCGTGCTGGTGCATGGCGGTTCCACCCATGGCTGCTTCCTCCGAGACGCTCGGAACATAGGCGCACGCCGTGCGCTTCTCAAGGGCAAATTACGCACCTGGTGCGCTTTTTTTCAGTTTCGTGACCCTCGCGATACGATGGTCCTTCTCACATCGATGCGTCGGGCCGAAGCGTCAAGGTACCGCACGATCCTTCCCATTCCCTTACGACGCGCTCGCATGCTGATATGCGACCCGCTTACTGACCGGCGAGGGGAGTTCGGCATGGCGGCCTACAAGGCCTACGACGCGGTCCGGCGCATCGCGGTGCTCGGCTGTGGCACCATCGGCGCCAGCTGGGCGGCGTATTTCCTGGCGCGCGGCTACGACGTGGCGGCATGGGATCCGGCCGACGGCTGGCGGGACCGCCTGCAGGCCTTCGTCGACAACGCCCTGCCGCAGCTGCGCGCGGTCGGCACCGCCGTCGACCGCGAGGGCCGCCTGGAGATGCTCGACACGCCGGAAGCGGCGGTCGCGGGCGCCGACTTCGTGCAGGAGAACGCCACCGAGCGGGCGCCGATAAAGATCGACCTGTACCGGCGGATCGACGCGGCGCTGGCGCCGGACGCGATCCTGGCGACCTCGACCTCCGGGCTGATCCTGTCCGAGATGGTCGAGGGCATCGCGGCGGCACCGCGCTTCGTGGTCGGCCATCCGTTCAATCCGCCGCACCTGATCCCGCTGGTCGAGATCGTCTCCAGCAAGGTCACCGACCCGGCCGCCGCCGACTGGGCCTTCGGCTTCTACGCCCATATCGGCAAGCATCCGATCGTGGTGAAGAAGGAGGTGAAGGGCCATCTCGCCAACCGCCTGCAGGCGGCGCTGTGGCGCGAGGCGTTCAACGCCGTCGCCGACGACCTGGCCAGCGTCGAGGACATCAACGCGGCGATCGCCCAGGGGCCCGGGCTGCGCTATGCGCTGATGGGACCGCACATGATCTTCAACCTGACTGGCGGCAAGGGCGGCATCCGGGCGGCGATCGAGCAGTTCGGGCCGCCGATGGCGTCCTGGTGGGCGACCATGCAGAAGACCCCGGAATTCGACGACGACCTGAAGGCCCGGCTGATCGAGGGCATCGAGCGCGAGATGGGCGACCGCACGATCGAAGACCTGGAGAACGAGCGCGACACCCGCCTCGTCCTATTGCTGAAGATGCTGCGCGAGACGGAGACAGCGCGATGAGCACCGCCCCCCAGCCGAAACGGATCGTCGTGGTCGGCGCCGGCATCGTCGGCGTGTCGACCGGCCTGCACCTGCAGCGCGAAGGCCATTCGGTCACCCTGGTCGACCCGACGCCGCCGGGCCGCGGCACCTCGTTCGGCAACGCCGGCTCGATCGCCATCGGCAGCGTCTACCCGACCGGGTCGCCGGGGAACTGGAAGCAGGTTCCAAAGATGCTGACCGACCCGATGTCACCGCTGCGAATCAAGTGGTCCTACGTGCTGAAGGCCGCCCCCTGGTTCTGGCACTTCCTGGAGGCCAGCCGGGAGAGCCGGGTCGAGGAGATCTCGCATCACCTCTGGGCGCTGTCCAAGGATGCGATGACCTCGCACCGCAAGCTGATCGAGCTGACCAGGGCGCATGACATCGTGAAGCCCGTGGGCTGGCTGAAGGTCTATTCGAGCCAGCAGAGCCTGGACAAGACGAAGCACGAGCGCGAGGTGATGACCCGGCGCGGCGTGAAGTTCGACGTGCTGACCGCCGACGAGATCCGGCAGCTGGAGCCCGGCCTGTCGCCGAAGTTCACCCACGGCTACCACCAGCCGGAGAACGGCTTCGTCAGCGAGCCGGTCAAGCTGACCGAGGCGTATTTCGCGAAGTTCAAGGAGCTCGGCGGGCGCTGGGTTCCGGAAAAGGTGCGGCGCTTCGCCATGGGCCCGAACGGGGTCGAGAAGGTGGTGACCGACCTCGCGATGTACCCCTGCGACGCCGTGGTGGTGTGCGCCGGCGCGCGCAGCCACGAGATCGTGGCGATGCTGGGCCGCCGGTTCCCGCTCGACACCGAGCGCGGCTACCATCTGAACCTGACCGTCCAGGAGGGGCCGGAGCTGCGGCGCGCCACGGTTATCGGCGACCACGGCTTCGTGCTGGCGCCGATGCAGGACGGCCTGCGGCTGACCACCGGCGCCGAGTTCGCCGGCGTCGACGCGCCGCCGGACTTCCGCCGGATCTACCGGATGCTGGAGCTGGCGCACCAGGCCCTGCCGGGGCTGAAGGCCGAGGTGACGCGCGAGTGGCTGGGCTTCCGCCCCTCGACCCCGGACAGCGTGCCGGTGATCGGCCGCTCGCCGGACCACGCCAACGTCTACTACGGCTTCGGCCACGGCCATATCGGCCTGACCCTGTCGGCCCGCACCGGCGAGCTGGTCAGCGACCTGATCGCCGGCCGCGACCCCGGCATCGACATGACGCCGTACCGGATCGAGCGGTACTGAGGGCGGAAGTGCATGCGTCGGAGCGGCGGGTGGGTCCCGGCTCTCCGCGGCGAGCCGCTCCGGAATGACGAAGGGAAAGTGCACATGCATTCCCCGTGATCCCGGAGCGGGTCGCCGCAGGCGGAACGCATCCGGGACCCACGAAGCGACCGGCGCGTCACGCCGCCGGATGCGGGACCCGGAAGCCGACCATCAGCCTGTTCCAGACGTTGATCAGGCCGATCGCCACGCCGAGATTGGTCATCTCGGCCTCGCTGAACTGCGCCTTCAGGGCCTCGAAGTCCTCGTCGGGCGCCCGGGTCTCGGCGACCAGGGTCAGGGCCTCGGTCCAGGCCAGCGCCGCGCGCTCGCGGTCGCTGAACAGCGGCGACTCCCGCCAGGCGGCGACCAGGTGCAGGCGCTGCTCGCTCTCGCCGGCCTTGCGGGCGACCTTCACGTGCATGTCGATGCAGAACGCGCAGCCGTTGATCTGCGAGGCCCGGATCTTCACCAGTTCGAGCAGCGAATGCTCGAGGCCGCAGTTCTGGACGTAGGTGTTCAGGGCCCGAACCGCCTGATAGGCGTCCGGGCAGGCTGTCAGGGGGTTCAGCCGGGGTTGCATCGGGTCCTCTCGCGTCGCTCCGGAAATCCGGGGAACTCCGAACACGCGTATCCGCGACCGGGTAGAGCCAAGTCCGTCAGCCGACCATGGACCGAGCGTAGCCCTCCAGCGCCGCGATCATCCGGGTGACCGCCGCCCGGGTGGCGGCGAAGCGCTCGCTGCGGACGATCGCGGTCTCGTCCATGTAGATCCCGCGGTTGACCTCGATCTGCAGCGACTCCCGGCCGGCGGCCGGGTCGGAATAGCGGCGGATCAGCTCGACGCCCTTGAACTTGACGTTGACCGCCACCGAGTAGCCCGACGCGCGCAGGGTCTCGACCACCAGTTCGGTGGTGGCCGCCGACGCGGTGGTGCCGTCGCGGGTACCGACGATGAAGTCGGCGCGCCGCTCGCCCTGGTCGCCCCAGCGCGGGTCGCCCCATTCCGGCATCGAGTGGCAGTCGACGTGGAACACGCGGCCGAACCGGGCATGGGTCTCGTCGAGGGCGGCCTTCAGGGCGTGGTGATAGGGCCGCCAGTAGGTCTCGATCCGGTTCCGGACTTCGTCGACCGTCAGCCGACGGTCGTAGATCGCAGTCTCGCCGTCGATCACCTTCCAGATCAGCGATGCGCCGCGCGCGGTCTTCTCGGTGGTGTCGACTTCGCCCGGCCAGTCGCCCTCCACCATCGAAAGGTCGAGGTCGCGGTCACTGCGGTTCGGGTCGATATAGGCGCGCCGGAACAGCGCCTCGATCAGGATCGCGCCGTGGGCCGGGGCGGCGCCGAACAGATCCTCGACGAACCAGTCGGCGACCCGCTCGCACTGCTCCCGGGGGATCGCCGGCCGGAAGTCGGGCGGGAACAGCAACCCGGTGTGGGGGCTGTCGAACACCAGCGGCGCCGGCTCCCCGGCCGGGTCGGTGCGGCGCAGGACGTTCGGGATCTCGTGGCTGGCCATGGCGCGCTCCGGCGGATCGACGGCCCCGGTTCTAGCGCCCGGCCGGAGGCGCGGCAACCGGTCCCGGCGCGACCCTGGCCACCGGCCGTGGGGCATTGACCGGCGGGGCGGGCTGCGGGCTGAATACCCCCGCATCCCCAGCCGGAGAGAACGACATGGCCCCGCCGCGCGTGCTGATCGGACAGTTCATGCACGAGACCAACACCTTCAGCGTCCAGAAGACCGGGACCGACGCGTTCGCGCGCGTGCTGCTGCACGAGGGCCCGGCGATGGTCTCGGCGCTGCGCGGCACCAACAGCGAGACCGCCGGCTTCCTGACGGTCGCCGAAGCCGAGGGCTGGACGGTGGTGCCGTCGGTGGCCGCGATCGCGACCCCGGCCGGGCCGGTGACGGCGGAGGCCTGGGACCGCCTGGGCCTGGCGATCGCCCGCACCGCGGCGGCCGAAGGGCCGTTCGACGGGGTGCTGCTGGCCCTGCACGGCGCCATGGTGACCGAGCTCGACGACGACGCCGAGGGCGCGCTGCTGGTGGCGGTGCGCGAGGCGGTCGGCCCGGACGTGCCGGTCGGGGTGACCCTGGACCTGCACGCCAACGTGTCCGACCGCATGGCCGACCTGGCCAGCGTGCTGTGCCCGTACCGGACCTACCCGCATGTCGACATGGCCGAGACCGGCGAGCGCTGCGCCCGGCTGATCGGTGATGCGATGGCCGGCCGGACCCGGCCGCGCACCGTGCTGGCCCGCCGGGCGCTGGCCGAGGGCTTCGACCACGGACGCACCGACGCCGGCCCGATGCTGGAGGCGCTGGCCAGCGCCGCCAAGGCCGAGAGCCGGCCGGGCATCCTCGCCACCTCGGTCTGCGCCGGCTTCTCCAGCGCCGACATCGCCTTCATGGGGCCGAGCGTGGCAGTCAGCTACGACGCCGGGGTCGCCGGCGCCGAGGCCTCTGCCCGTGCGATCGCCGAGTCGTTGATGGACTTCTGCGTCGAGACCCGGGCGCACCAGGGCAACACCTACCTGACCCCCGACGCCGCGGCGGCCCGCGCCAAGGTGCACGAATCGAGGGCGCACGAAGCCGGGGCGGCGAAGCCGATGGTGATCGCCGACTATGCCGACAACCCGGGCGGCGGCGCCTATGGCGACGCCACTGGCCTGCTGAAGGCGATGCTGGACGCCGGGCTGCGGAACGCCTGCTTCGGCGCCATGGTCGACGGCGAGGCGGCGGCCGCCCTGCACGCCGCCGGCGAGGGGGCGACGGTCACCCTGGCGGTCGGCGGCAAGGTCGACCCGCGGTTCGGTGGCGATCCGCTGACCCTGACCGGCACGGTCGAGCGCCTGACCGACGGCCGCTTCGTGTGCGACGGCCCGATGTGGCGCGGCATCGCCAAGTCGTTCGGTCCGAGCGGCGTGCTGCGGGTCGGCGGGGTGCGCGTCCTGATCGTGACCAACAGCATGCAGATCACCGACGTGCAGCAGTTCCAGCACGCCGGCATCGACCCGGCGGCGATGGCGACGGTCGGCCTGAAGTCGATGCAGCATTTCCGGGCCGCCTACCAGCCGCTGGCCGACGAGGTGCTGGTCTGCGACACCGGCGCGCTGTGCTCGCCGGACGTCCGCAACCGGCCGTTCCGCAAGCTGCGCCGCCCGATCTGGCCGCTCGACCCGGACGCCTGACGTTACGGGTCGGCCGGCGCCCGTCGCGCCGTGGGTTCCGGCTCCGTTCCGCCAGCGGCGGACCGGTCCGGAATGACGTCCAAATAAGGGAGCGACCATCCCTCACATTCGTCATTCCGGACGGACGCGCCGAGAGGCGCGGCCGAGCCGGAACCCACCCGCCGCGACCGAGGTCCCACGGCGCTCATCCGAACCGCTCCAGTCCCGCGATCGTCTGCCGTATCACCTGGCGTGAGCGCCACAGCACCATCTCCTTCCAGGCGTCGGTGGCCGGGTAGTAGTGCCACTTGATGGCGCGCTTGATGGCCTGGGCCTCGGCGTCGTGCCAGTCGAAGGTGCGGTGGGCGTGCAGCCAGTGGTCGGCCCGCAGGTTCTTGCGGCTGCGCTCCTGGTCGTAGGTGCCGTATTCCAGGGCGACATAGGTGTAGCGCTCGCCCAGCCGCGGCTCCCAGAACCGGCCCTGGGTGCCGTTCAGGGGGATCGAGAACGACGCGCCCTCGGCCGGCAGGCCGGTGGAATCGCCGTACATCGCCAGCACCCGGTCGAGGTTCACGGTGCCGCGCCTGTGGCCGCAGATCGGCTCGCCATAGCCGTGCGGGCCGAGCCCGGTGTGGACGTCGATCACCGAGACCATGCGGCGGTCGCCGAGCTTGAAGGCGTCGACGATGCCGGCCAGGGTCTGGCGCGCCCGGCTCGGCGCGGTGCCGCCGAAGAACATCGAGTGCTGGTGTTTGTACTGGCCGGCCTTGCGCGCGGCCTGGAACGCCTTCTCGCCATGCTTCGCGCGCCAGGCGGCGATCTTCTCCTCGGCCGCGGCCAGGGTGGCGTCATCGAGCGAGGCCGGCACGAAGGCGTCGACCAGTTCGTCATGGCCGGGGTTCTCCGGCAGCGGCTGGTCGAAGTCGACGAAGTTGCGGTTGAGGTCGCAGCCCTCCTCGGTGACCCGGCGCCACCAGGCGAAGCCGTGGCAGTTCAGGGCGTGGACCAGCAGGACCGCGGTGTCCGCCGGCAGGTTGCGGGCGGCGTCCTGGGCCAGCCAGTCGACCTGCACGCCGGAGCCGCAGAAGCCCTCGACCCCGTGGGTCGCGCTGATCAGCACCAGCACCCGGCCGGCGTCCTGCGGGCCGAGCCAGGCGACGTCGGTGGTGAGCGGCTCGCCATGCGGGCCCCGCAGCGGGTTCTCCCAGGCGGTGAGGCTGGCCCCGGCGGCGGTCGCGGCGGCGAGGAACAGCTGGCGGGCGTCGCCGTATTCGTCGGCGAAGCTCGACCGGATCGAGGTCAGGATGTCCATCCGCTGCGGGTATCACCGGGGTGCGGCGGCGGCAAGCCGCCGCGTCGGAAGCACTGTGCTGCCGACCCCCGTGCCGCCGCTTGACTCAATCCCTGTTTCGGGAGAATTTCCCATATATGGAAAACACTCTCACGGACGACGGCTCCATCGATCGCCGGATCGCCCAGCGCTTGCGGGCGCTGCGCGGTGAGCGCGGCTGGTCGCTGGACGAGCTGGCCAGGCGCAGCGGGGTCAGCCGGGCGACCCTGTCGCGGCTGGAGAACGCCGAGGTCAGCCCGACTGCGAGCGTGCTGGGCAAGCTCTGCGCGGCCTACGGCCTGACCATGTCGCGGCTGATGCACATGGTCGAGGGCGACTTCCGGCCGCTGGTGCGGCGCGACGCCCAGCCGGTCTGGGTCGATCCCGAGGTCGGGTTCCGGCGGCGCTCGGTGTCGCCACCGTCCCAGACCCTGGCGGCCGAAGCGCTGGAGTGCGAGCTCGAGCCCGGCACCCGGATCGCCTACGACGAGCCGCCACGGCCGGGGCTGGAGCACCACCTGCTGCTGCTCGACGGCGCCCTGACGATCGCGGTCGGCGGGCAGACCCACGAGCTCGGGCCGGGCGACTGCCTGCGCTACCAGCTGTTCGGTCCCAGCACCTTCACCACCCCTGGGAATAGCGGCGCCCGCTACGTCCTGTTCATGGTCTGAGGCGGCATGGAAACTGATCTTCCGGCGGATATCTCGGAACTCTCGGCGGCCGAGATCGCCGCCAACCTGGGCGGGCTCGGCGCGCTGCTGCACGCCTGCGTCCACGACGGCGCCAGCATCGGCTACGTGCTGCCGTTCACGGCCGGCGACGCCGAGGCGTTCTGGCGCGACAAGGTGCTGCCGGCGGTGCGCGGCGGCTCGCGGGTGCTGTGGGTGGCGCGCCGGGACGGCCGGATCGCCGGCTCGGTCCAGCTCGACCACGACACCCCGCCGAACCAGCCGCACCGGGCCGAGGTCCGCAAGCTTCTGGTGCATCCGGAGTTCCGGCGCCAGGGCATCTCGCGGGCGCTGATGGCGGCGCTGGAGCGCCGGGCCGCCGGCCTCGGCCGCAGCCTGCTGACCCTGGACACCCGGACCGGCGACGTCGCCGAGCCGCTATACGCGTCGATGGGATACCGGACCGTCGGGGTGATCCCGGGCTACTGCCGCGACCCGTTCGCCGACCAGCTCGACCCGACCACCATCATGTACAAGCTGCTCGGGCAGGGGGAACAGGCGGCATGAGCGCGCCGGTGTTCGTGGCCCTGGCCCTGGTCGCCGGCGCCCTGCTGGCCGCTCAGGGGCCGATCCTGGCGCGGCTGGCGGTGTATGCCGGCGGGCCGATCCAGGCGGCGATCGTCGCCTTCGCGATCGGGCTGACGGCGCTGGTAGCCCTTTGCCTGCTGACCGGCGGGGCCCTGCCGCGGCCGTCCGGCGTGCTGCGGATGCCGATCTGGGTGTGGGCCGGCGGTCTGATCGGCACCAGCCTGCTGGTGCTGACCCTGCTGGCGGTGCCGCGGATCGGCGTGACCACCTTCGCAGCGGCGGTGGTGTGCGGCCAACTGGTCGCCGCGCTCGCCTACGACCACACCGGCGCGTTCGGCCTGGAGCTGCGGCGGATCGAACTGCGCGACCTGGCCGGGGTCGCCCTGCTGATCGCCGGGCTGGTGATGATCACCGGTCACCAGCGGAACTGAGGGGCTGCCGGGCCGGCCGGCCGAATCCCGCTGTGCAAGCGGGCCGGCGGTGCTGTATATAGGGCGCATCGGAGGAATCCGGTCGGGTACAGCGGTACCGGTCGCAAGCTTGGCGCCGGCACGTTCCCGCCCGGAGACGGCAGAGCGCCATGATCGGCGGTCGCAAGTCGGACGGTACCCTGGGCGGGCGTTTCGCCTCGCTGTCGCTGTCGTTCCTCTGGATCCTCACGCTGCTGTCGGTCGTCGTGTGGTCGGTCTCGGGGACGCCCCCGGGCGTCGGCGCGCGGTTGCCCGCCGTCGCGGAAGTCAGCGACCCGGCCGCTCCGGATGCGTCGCCGTCGGGGGCGGCGCTCTACGCGCAGCTTCCCGTCGTCCCTGCCATGGCGGAGAAGCGCCTGGCGGCGACCGGCGAGTCGACCAAGGGCGGGCCGGACCAGGGCGACCTCGATCTTCCCGGCTCGCCGCCGGCAATCGCTGCCGAACGGGGTGTCGAGGCCGCGGCGGTCGCATCGGTCGTGCCCGGCGAAGGCCCGACCGGCCGCGTCCGGGCCAGGGCGCCGCCCGCCGACGCCTGACGACCGGCCGCGCCTGAGCGGCCCAGAAAGGCCCCCAGAATTCCCATTTGTGCCGCCGACGCGGACCGGCCCTGGCCTTCCGCCGCGGTCGCCCTGCCTCATCGGAACCGCAGCTGCTCCCGGCGACGCCGGTCCCAGGCATCGGGAAAGCGCGCGGCAAGAAAGGACACCTCATGTCATCCGCTTTCAGCATCCCGGCCGGTGGCCTCATGGCGCGCCGGTTCGACCGGTTTGAGGAGTGAGGCCAATGGCACTCGTGCTCGAACTGGCTCTCGCCACGGCGGCGGCCGGTCTCGGTTGGTTGCTGGCCAGGGCCCTGCTCCGGCTCAGCGCTCTCGAGCACCCGGGGTCCGGGGGCGCCATCGGGTTTCGGCAGGTCGCCGGTACCAACGCCCTGGGACTGCTTCTCATCGCCGTGTTCGTGGCCGGCAGCGGCCTGATGATCGACGCGCTTTGCCGCGTTGCGGTCGCGGTCGGCTGACCGGCGCGCCAGACAAGGATCGGGATACATCATGCAAGGCTATCTGCGCATCGCCGACCGGCTCGAGCGCATCCCGCAAATCTTCGGGAAGCTCGGGGCTTGGCTGATCCTGCCGCTGATCGGGATCATCATGTTCGACGTGATCACCCGGAAGTTCCAGTTCATGCAGCAGTGGATCATGTCCACGGTGCTGTACGACTTCATGTCGCCGACCAAGCTGCAGGAGCTGGAGTGGCACCTGCACGCCGCCCTGTTCCTGCTGGCCCTGGGCTATGCCTACACGGTCAACGCCCATGTGCGCGTCGACCTGCTGCGCGAGAAGCTCAGCGACCGCGGGCAGGCCTGGGTCGAGCTGATCGGCATCCTCTGCCTGATGCTGCCCTACGTCCTGGTGGTCCTCTACTACGGCTGGACCTTCGTGCACCAGGCATGGGAGTCCAACGAGTCGTCGGACGCCATGACCGGCCTGTCGCACCGCTGGGTCATCAAGTCCTTCGTGCTGCTGGGGCTGGCCCTGACGCTGATGGCCGGCGTGGCGACCCTGCTGCGGCAACTGGTCTACCTGTTCGGTCCGGAGGACCTCCGCGGAACCGTGAAGATGAACATGCTCACCTCCGCCGTGGCCGAGCATCTGCCGAAGATCCAGGACAGCGGAGAACCGGGCGACTTGCCGCCCGGGGTCGTCGCCGAGCGCGGCGCGGGCTGGTGAGGCGGAGGCGAAGATGGGCTTCTACTGGGCGGACTACCTGTCCGTATACATGTTCCTGGCGCTTGCGCTCGGACTGTTCTCCGGCTTTCCCGTGGCGTTCGTGGTCGGCGGAATCGGCCTGGCGTTCGGCTTCCTAGGGGCTGCCGTCGACTACTTCTCGCTGATCGAGTTCTACAACATCCTGCCCCGCGTCTGGGGCGGCGCCGCCGCCAACCTGGTGCTGGTCGCGATCCCCTGCTTCATCTTCATGGGTACCATGCTCGAGCGGTCGGGCGTGGCGAACGACCTGCTCGACATCCTGGAGATCCTGCTGCGCCGGGTTCCCGGCGGCCTGGCCCTGTCGGTCACCGTGATGGGCACCATCATGGCGGCCACCACCGGCATCATCGGGGCCTCGGTGGTGATGATGACGCTGATGGCGCTGCCGACCATGCTGCGCCAGCGCTACCAGAAGGAACTGGCGACCGGCACCCTGGCCTCCTCGGCGACGCTGGGCATCCTGATCCCGCCCAGCATCATGCTGGTGATCATGGCCGACCTGCTGGCGATCTCGGTCGGCAACCTGTTCCTCGGCGCGATCCTGCCGGGCCTGCTGCTGTCGTGCCTGTACTTCGCCTACATCCTGGTGGTGTCGTCGCTGAAGCCGCACTGGGCGCCGTCGC
>NZ_JAVJSE010000037.1:0-163175 GCF_040219615.1 Thalassobaculum sp. | reverse complement strand
TTCGTGGTTCCCGGAGCCGGCTGCTCGCGCAGCCTCTCCGGGATGACGACAGGGGGGTGGGATCTCGCGGTGAAATCGGCCGAATTCCGCCAAACTTCCGTCATTCCGGAGGGGACGCGTGAGCGTCCGGCTCCGGAACCCACCAGCCGCCGAGAAATGTGTGAACACCATAGACGAAGCGACGGGCACTGGCTCAGCCGCCGGCCTGCGCCAGCATCCACTGCCGGAACGCCGCGAACGCCGGCTCGGCGGCGCGCGCCGGCCGATAGACCAGATACCAGCCCTTGCCCTTGGAGACCGTCAGGTCGAACGGCGCGACCAGCCGGCCGGCCGCCAGGTCGTCGTCGACATAGGGCCGGATGCCCATGGCGATCCCGACGCCGTCGACCGCCGCCTGCAGGGCCTGGCCGTAGTATTCGAACACCGGCCCGGCGGCCGCCACGCGCTCGAGCCCGGCGGCCGCGAGCCAGCGCGGCCAGTCCTCGGGGGCGTGGGAGACCCGCAGCAGTGCGGCGGCGTCGAGGTCGCCGGGCACGTCCAGCCCGCTTGCCAGGGCCGGGGAACAGACCGGCAGCAGGTCGGCGGCGAACAGCGGCTCGGCGGTCAGCCCGGGCCAGTCGCCGCCGCCGAGCGCGATGCCGCAGCTCCAGTCCGGGTCGAACGGCACCGCCTGGCCGCCGGTGGTGATCCGCACGTCGACCTCCGGCGCGTGCCGGCGGAACTCGGCCAGCCGCGGGATCAGCCAGCGGATCGCGAAGGTCGGGCCGACCCCGACGGTCAGCACCTGCCGCCGGCCCATGGCCGTCACCTGGTCGGTCAGCAGTGCCAGCTCGTCCAGGATCCGGGTCAGGCCGGCCCGGTAGCTGCGCCCGGCGGCGGTCAGGCCCAGGCGATTGGCGCCGCGCTCGAACAGCGCCACGCCGAGCCGGTCCTCGAGCAGCCGCACCATCCGGCTGACCGCCGCCGGCGATACATGCAGCTCGGCCGCGGCGCCGGCGAAGCTGCCGGCCCTTGCCGCGACCTCGAACGCCCGAACCCCGTTGAGGAACGGCAAGCGACGCATGACACCCTCAGGAAAACTGATGCTGACCCGAACATAACTCGGTTTGCCGAATCCGCTCAACGGGCGCAGAACATGCGGGAACGTCGAGGAGACTCGCATGTCGGCTCTGCTGATCCTGGGCATCTGCACCGTGATGGTGGGCACGTCCTTCCTGTCCGGCGTGTTCGGCATGGCCGGCGGCATGGTGCTGATCGGCGTGCTGCTGACCGTGCTGCCGGTGCCGACGGCGATGGCGCTGCACGCGGTCACCCAGATCGCGTCGAACGGCTGGCGCGCGGCGCTGTGGTGGCGGCACGTGCGCTGGCGCGTGGTCGCCGCCTACATCGTCGGCTGCAGCTTCGCGCTGGCGGTGTGGTCGGCCTGGCTGTTCGTGCCGAGCAAGCCGCTGGCGCTGCTGTTCCTCGGCGTCACCCCGTTCCTGGCCCGGCTGATCCCTGAGGGCAGGCGCCTGACCCCGGACCGCTTCGGGCACGGCGTGACGATCGGCGGTACCTGCATGAGCCTGCTGCTGCTGACCGGCGTCGCCGGGCCGCTGCTCGACCAGTTCTTCCTGGGCGGCAGCCTGGAGCGCCGGCAGATCATCGCCACCAAGGGCATGTGCCAGATCTTCGGCCACGCCACCAAGCTGCTGTATTTCGGCGTCCTGATCGAGAATGTCGGCACCGTCGACCCGACCCTGGCCGGCCTGGCGATCGCCTCGGCGATGCTCGGCACCCTGCTGTCGAAGAAGGTGCTGGAGGCGATGAGCGACACCCAGTACCGGCGCTGGGCCAGCCACATCATCACCGCGGTCAGCGGCTTCTACGTGCTGCAAGGGAGCTGGCTGCTGGCGACGGGGTGACGCCGGAGCGGCGGGTGGTTTCCGGAGCCGGGCGCTGATGCGCCCCCTCCGGAATGACGAAAATGAGAATGGCAGCCCCCCATATCGTCATCCCGGAGGGCCCCGGACTTGATCCGGGACGGCTCCGGGACCCACGGCGCGACGGGCCGCCAGGACTACCGCAAGGGAGACCAGCCATGACCGATACCCACGAACCGCTGATCCTCGACCTGGTCGCCTGGGTGGCCGAGCGGCCGCGGCCCTATGCCGAGGTAATGGACGCCTGGCGCACCTCCTGCCCGCGCCTGCCGGTGTGGGAGGACGCGGTCGACCGCGGGTTGGTGCGGCGCAGCCGGGGCGCGATGGTCGAGGCGACCACGGCGGGCCTCGCCGCGCTGTGCCTCGCCGGCCGCGCGCCGCGCCCGGCGATCAGCCGCCCGCCACACCCTGCGTGTTGACGTAGACCGCATAGACCGACTGGCTGGCCGCCATGAACAGGCGGTTGCGCCTGACGCCGCCGAAGCAGACGTTGGCGCAGCGCTCGGGCAGCGCAATGCGGCCGATCTTGGCGCCGTCCGGCGCGAACACCAGCACGCCGTCGAGCTCGGGCGTGCCCATGCCCCAGCCGCACCACAGGTTGCCGTCGACGTCGCAGCGCATGCCGTCGGGGGTGCCGCCCGGACCGGCGTCGATATGGACCCGCTTGTTGGCGATGCTGCGGCCGTCGCCGACCACGTCGAAGGCCAGGATCTTGCGGGTCGGCTGGCCGCGCGACTCCACCACGTAGAGGATGCGCTCGTCCGGCGAGAAGCACAGGCCGTTCGGGCCCAGCACGTCGTCGGCGACCAGGGACGCCTCGCCACTGGCGCCGTCGATCCGGTAGACCGCCTGGCCGACCTCGGACTCCGCCCTGATGCCCTCGTAGTTGCCGAGCAGCCCGAACGGCGGGTCGGTGAACCAGATCGAGCCGTCCGACTTCACCACCACGTCGTTCGGCGAGTTCAGGCGCTTGCCCTGCCAGTTGTCCATCAGCACGGTGACCGAGCCGTCGTATTCGGTCCGGGTCACCCGGCGGCCGGCATGCTCGCAGGTGATCAGGCGGCCCTGGCGGTCGCGGGTGTTGCCGTTCGGGAAGTCGGTGGAGTGCCGGTAGACGCTGACCGCGCCGGTCTCCTCCTCCCACTTCATCATCTTGTTGTTCGGGATGTCGCTCCACAGCAGGTAGCGGCCGTCGCCGAACCACACCGGCCCCTCGGCCCAGCGGCAGCCGGTGTACAGGCGCTCGACCGCCGCGCTGAAGATCTTGTACTGGTCGAACCGCGGATCGAGGCTCTCGATCGCCGGGTCGGGGTAGCGCGGATACGGGCGCCAGCCGGCGCTGGCGGGTGTGTCGGTGCTCATCGTTTCGCCCCCCGGGAACGTGGCGGCCCGGTCGAGCGCCGGGCCTGGACGGGGCGAGCCTAGGCCGCGGCGGCACCGCCCGGCAAGCCGGCGGGGGAATCGCTTGCGCCCCCGGGTCGCTGCCTGTATATCCCCGCCTTCCTCCCGCGGCCCGGCCGCCGGGAAGGAGCGCCGCGTCCGGGCCAAAAGGGCTGCCCGGCCGGTGCCTTGTCGACCACGACAACCCAGGAGCGACGAAATGCCCAAGATGAAGACCAAGAGCAGCGTGAAAAAGCGCTTCCGGCTGACCGGCTCGGGCAAGGTCCGCGCCAACGTCGGCTACAAGCGTCACCAGCTCAGCGCCAAGAGCGTGAAGATGAAGCGCAAGGCCCGCGGGACGTTCATCCTGTCCGAGGCCGATGCCGGCATCGTCAAGCAGTTCATGCCGTACGGCTGAGGAGGGCTGAGCAATGGCACGCGTCAAACGGGGCGTCACCGCGCACGCCCGGCACAAGAAAGTCATCGACAAGGCGGCCGGTTACTACGGCCGCCGCAAGAACGTCTTCCGGGTCGCCGTCCAGGCGGTCGAGAAGGCCCAGCAGTACGCCTACCGGGACCGCAAGGTCCGCAAGCGCGAGTTCCGCGCGCTGTGGATCCAGCGCATCAACGCCGGTGTCCGGCAGTACGGCATGACCTATTCGACGTTCATGAACGGCCTGAAGCTGGCCGGCATCGACCTCGACCGCAAGGTCCTCTCGGACCTGGCGATCCGCGAGCCGGATGCCTTCAAGCAGATCGTCGACCAGGCACAGGCGGCCCTCCCGGCCTGACCTTTCGCCCATCGGGGCACCCTGGCGAGAGATTACGGACGGCCGGTCGCGAGACCGGCCGTTTCGCGTTCCGGGGCCGTTTCGCGTTCCGGCTACAGGCTCCGGCTGGTGATCCGCAGGGTCAGGTGGTCGCCGGAGCGGAACTGCTGGTGCTCGACCGACCGGCAGAGATGGCGCAGCAGGCGCAGCGGCGCCTCGTCCGGCACGAACGCCCCGTCGTCCCGCAGGCCGGCCATGGCGTCGTCGATATGCGGCGCGTCCCGCGGGCCGGCCGCGATGTCGAGCTCCGCGACCCCGTCGACCGCCCGCGCCGCCACCCGCAGCCGGCGGGCCGCGCCGCCGGCGGCCTCGCCGCGCCCGATCAGGTAGATCAGCGCCTCCTCGGCGGCCAGCTGCAGGCGCTCGACCGCCGGCCGGTCCCAGCCGAGGCGCGCCGCGAAGTCCTGCAGATAGGCGTGCACCTTCGGGATCGCCGCCGTGTCGAGCGCCGCCGTGACCTCGCCGCGGGCGCGGCTGCGCAGCCCGACCAGGAAGGTCAGCACGATCGCGCACAGGCCGCCGGAGGTCATGCCGTTGTCCAGGATGGCCCTGGCCCACAGCGGGATGTGGTCGTGGAAGATCGCCTGGTCCTGGAACCCGATGCCGAGCCAGAACGACAGCCCGACCACCAGCCCGGTCTCGTAGTTCAGCCCGGACTCGGCCACCAGCTTGAGGCCGTGCACGAACAGCAGGGTCAGCAGCACCACCACATAGGCACCGGCGACCGCGTCCGGCACCGACAGCAGGGCGGCGGCCAGCTTCGGCGAGAACGCCAGCACGAACAGGATCGAGCCGCCCCAGATCCCGACCCGGCGGGCCGCCACCCCGGTGATGTCGATCACCGCGATGCTGGTCGAGTAGGTGGTGTTCGGCAGGGTTCCGGCCAGGCCCGACAGCAGGTTGCCGAGGCCGTCGGCGTAGACCGCGCCCTGCACCACCCGGAAGTCGATCGGCCGGCGGCGCCGCCAAGACACCCGCTGCACGGCGATGGCGTCGCCATAGGTCTCGACCGCGCCGATCACGGTGACCAGCACGAACGGCACCAGCAGCACCCAGAACCCGGTCCCGAACCCGAGGTCGAGGCCGGGCCAGTCGCCGGTCGGCAGGCCGATCCAGGGCGCGGCGGCCAGCCGGTCGGTCGACAGGATCCCGAGGCCGGCGGCGACCGCGCAGCCGACCGCGATGCCGAGCAGCGGCGCCCACAGCCGCAGCCGGGGACTGCCGAACAGCGCCAGCAGCACGATCGCGACCAGGGTGACGATCGCGGTCACCGGCGCCGCTGACCCGGGGGCGTCGGGCATCGGCGGCGGCCGCGAGACCATCGCGAAGGCGATCGGCATGACGGTGACCGCGATCAGCATGACCACCGTGCCGCCGACCGTCGGGGTGATCAGCCGGCGCAGGGCGGCGAGCCGGAACGCCAGCAGGAACTGCACCAGCGACGAGGCGACCACCAGGGTGCCGAGCAGCGCCAGCCCGCCGTCCTGCACCGCCGCGATCGCGACCGCGATGAACGCCCCAGAGGTGCCCATGAACAGGATGTGCCCGGAGCCGAACCAGCCGAGCCGCAGCGCCTGGACCACCGTGATCAGCCCGCTGATCGCCATCGCCGCGAACACCACCCAGGTGGAGTCGGCGTCGCCGAGGCCGGCGGTCCGCAGCACGATCAGCGGGGTCAGCACCACCCCGGCCAGGATCAGCGCCACGGTCTGGAAGCCCAGCGCTGCCGCCAGCGCCGGCGGCGGCGCCTCGTCCGGCTCGAATCGCAGGGTCTGCCCGGCTTCGCTCCCATGGTCCGTCATGCCGCCCTCCCACCGACGATGCGGTTCGTCGCCTGCATCATGCCGATCACGGGCCGCCGGCCAATCCCCCGATGTGACAGCCGGTCGGCGACGCGATTGGCCCGGGGATGCCGGCGCCGCGCGCCATCTGCCGTCCGTCATGTCATCATATTGCCAGTTCACATTGTAAACGCTTACGCTGTCTCGGCCGGCCCCCGCCGGCGCACAACCGCCGGCCCGGTCGGAGATCGGCGGATCACGGCATTACGTCGCAAGGGAGTGAGACATGACCCACCGCATCCGCCTTGCCGGGGCGCTCGTCGCCGCCGGCCTGCTGGCCGCCGCCGCGGTTCCCGCCGGCGCCCAGGAGATCGAGCTGCACGGCGCCGTCCAGTTCGACGACAACCACGCCTTCAACAAGGGCCTGCTGAAGTTCCAGGAACTGACCGCCGCCTGCTACAAGAAGCCGATCAAGTTCGTGCTGCACCGGAACAGCGAGCTCGGCCTCGAGAAGGACTACTTCAATTTCATGAGCAAGGGCGTGTCGGTGGACTACGCCATCGTGTCGCCGTCGCACATGTCGACCTACTCGAAGATGGCGCCGCTCATGGACATGCCGTTCCTGTTCCGCGACATCGACCACTGGAACAAGGTGCTGGAGAACGACGGCCTGGCGCCGATCGCCGCGGACGTCGCCAAGAAGGCCGACGTGATCCTGATCGGCTACGCCGGCGGCGGCACCCGCAACCTGATCGTCAAGCGCCCGATCGAGAAGATGGAGGACCTGAAGGGCCTGCCGATCCGCGTCATGGGCGCGCCGATCCAGACCCAGATCTTCCAGGCGATCACCGCGGCCCCGACCGTCATCGCCTATTCCGAGGTCTACAACGCCATCCAGACCGGCGTGATCGACGCCGCCGAGAACGAGGCGGCCGGCATCGAGCAGATGAAGTTCTACGAGGTCGGTCCGGAGATCTCGCTGACCCAGCACGCCATCACCGTCCGGCCGATCGGGTTCAGCGGCAAGACCTTCCGCAAGCTGCCGGAGGATCTGCAGGCCTGCGTCATGAGCTCGGGCAAGGCCGCCGGAAAGCATGCCCGCGACATCGAGTCGTCGCAGGATTCCGCCAAGCTCGCCAAGATGGAGAGCGAGGGCAAGCTGCGGACCCACAAGTTCGCCGACCGCGCCAAGCTGCTGGAACTGGCCGAGCCGGTGAAGAAGGCCTACGCCGACGAGCTCGGCGCGACCGCTACGCTGGAGAAGATCAACAGCATCCAGTGACGGCGGGGCTACTGCGCCCAAACCGCCTCTCACGCCAACCAACGCCGTCATCCCGGACGGTCGCGCCCCGGGCGCGGCCGGCCCGGGATGACGGCCGTGAGGGGCGCCGCAATCGACAGTCACGTGGGGCAGCCGACATCCATGACCCGTATCCTCGACTGCATCGACCGGGTTCTCCGGGTCGCGATCACCGCGCTGATCGGGCTGCTGATCGTGCCGGTGACCCTGCAGATCCTCGCCCGCTACATCGACTTCGTGCCGCGCTACATCTGGACCGAGGAGGTCGCGCGGTTCTGCTTCGTGTGGATCATCATGCTCGGCGCGATGATCGCGGTGCGCGACGACAGCCATTTCGACGTCGACGTGCTGCCGCACCCGCGCACCGCCGCCGGCGAGGGCTGGGCCAAGCTGCTGGTGCACGTGATCATGTTCGCGCTGGCGCTGTGCTTCATCTGGTACGGCAAGCAGTTCGCCGACGAGGGCCTGCTGCAGTCCTCCGAGATCGCCGACCTGCCGATGATCGCCATCTACGCCGCCTGGCCGCTGGCCGGGGTGCTGTGGACCCTGTTCCTGATCGAGAAGCTGGCCGCCGATATCGCCAAGATCCGCGGCGTTGCGCCTAAGGGAGACTCGAATGTCGCCGGGTGAGGTCGCGGCCATCCTGTTCGGGACCTTCGGGGTCCTGGTGATCCTGCGGGTGCCGGTGGCGTTCGCGCTCGGGCTGGCCTGCGTGCCGGTATTCTTCCTGTCGGACCGGCTGTCGCCGACGCTGCTGTTCGACCAGATGTTCGTGTCCTACAACTCCTTCGTGCTGCTGGCGGTGCCGTTCTTCCTGCTGGCCGCCAACCTGATGAACTCGGCCGGCATCACCCAGCGCCTGGTCGACCTGTCGAAGGCCCTGGTCGGGCACCTGCCGGGCGGGCTCGGGCACATCAACGTGATGGTCTCGATGCTGTTCGCCGGCATCTCCGGATCGTCGACCGCCGACGCCGCCGGCATCGGCTCGCTGCTGATCCCGCAGATGAAGAAGCAGGGCTACGACGCCAGCTTCTCGGTCGCGATCACCGCCTGCTCGTCGGTGATGGGGGTGATCATCCCGCCCAGCATCCTGATGGTGGTGTGGGGCGGCCTGATGTCGGTGTCGATCGGCGGGCTGTTCCTGGCCGGGGTGCTGCCGGGGGTCCTGATCGCCGGCTCGATGATGGGGCTGGTGTACATCTACGCGATCCGCCGCGGCTACCCGGTCTACGCCCGCTCGACCCTGCCCGAGGTCGGGCACGCCGTCTTCAGCGCGGTGCTGCCGCTGATGACCCCGCTGATCATCGTCGGCGGCATCGTCGGCGGCTTCTTCACCCCGACCGAGGCCTCGGTGGTGGCGGTGCTGTACGCGCTCGCGATCGGCCTGTTCGTGTACCGCACGGTGACGTTCCGGACCCTGCCGAAGGTGCTGTACGACAGCGCCCGGTTCGCGGCGATCTCGCTGTTCTGCATCGGCACCGCCTCGGCGTTCGGCTGGATCCTGGCGTTCTTCCAGATCCCCAAGGCCCTGGTGTCGGTGATGGCCGCCTGGGGCAGCGGTCCGATCGAGACCGGCCTGCTGGTGGCGGCCTCGTTCCTGATCGTCGGCATGTTCATCGATGCGATCCCGGCGATCATCATCCTCGGCACCGTGCTGTTCCCGGTTGCCCAGGCCGCCGGCATGCACCCGATCCACTTCGCGATCATCGGCGTGGTGTCGCTGGCCTTCGGGCTGGTCACCCCGCCCTACGGGCTGTGCCTGCTGATCGCCAGTTCGATCGGCGAGATCAAGCTGATACATGCGCTCAAGGACGTCGCCGTCATCCTGATCCCGATGCTGGGCGTGCTGCTGTTCGTGATCCTGTTCCCCGAGGCCATCCTGGCGCTGCCGCGCTGGATCATGCCGAAGTTCATCGGCTGAGGGGTGCCGACCGCAACAGACTACCGGCCGTTTACGATGTCCCTTCACGAGGGCTTAACCGGCTGCCGGTAAGGTCCGGCAATTCTCGGCGTGGACCCCGGCAGCGATGCGAACGGACGGCAACGGCGGCTCCGACCTTCCCCTGCTGGTGCGCTGGTCGCTGGCGGCCCACAGCCTGTGGATCGAGAGCAACGGCCGGCAGGGCGCGCGCGCCGATCTGCGCAACCAGGACCTCCGGGACCTCGACCTGTCCGGCGCCGAGCTCAGCGGCGCCGACCTGTCCGGCGCCGACCTGCGCGGGGCCTGCCTGGACCGCGGCCGCTACCGCCTCGCCTGCCTCAGCGGCGCGCATCTGGACGGCGCCTCGATCCACAAGGCCTGCTTCGACGGTGCCGACCTCGACCTGGCGGTGTTCGACCGGGCCCGGCTGACCGGCTGCCGGTTCGACGCCATCGACATCGTCGCCGGAGACGACGCTCCGGTCCGCGGCGCGCGGGCGGCACGGCTGACGGGCGCCCGGTTCCGCCGCGCCGAGCTGCGGGGCTGCTCGTTCCGCGGCGCCGACCTGGGCGGCGTCAGTTTCGCCACCGCCAGCCTCGCCGACTGCGACTTCGCGGGCGCCCGGATGTCACCCAAGGCTTCGGAACAGGCCCGGCTGGCAAACTGCCGGCTGTCGGCCGAGCCGCCGCCGCAGCCCGGTGTCGCGACCGCCGCGTTCACCGACCTCGGCCGCCCGCTGCAGCGCCGCCGGCCCCCCGCCTGACGACAGGGCGGTTCCGGCACTCGCCTCCACGCGGGTGCCTTGCCGGGCCGGGACCGGCGTCGTCAGGCGACCAGGAACCAGTCGGCGGTGGCGTTGGCCGCCTGCACGCCCATGAGGGTGAGGGTGTTTCCCGATCCAAGGTCGATGACGGCGTCGCCGTTGGCGTCCGACGTCAGCCGGGCCAGCAGGTCGGCGGTCGAGGCGATGCCGGTGCCATTGACGTCGGCCGCCACCGCGATCACGTCGCCGTCGCTCGACGAGAAGCCGCTGACCGTGTCGGCGCCGTCGCCCGAACCGACGGCATAGCGGTCCGCGCCCAGGCCGCCGGACAGCAGGTCGTCGCCGGCCCCGCCGGACAGGGTGTCCGCCCCCTGGCCGCCGTACAGGCTGTCGGCACCGAGGTTGCCGAACAGCCGGTCGTCGCCGAGGTTGCCATAGACGACGTCGGTGCCCTGGCCGCCGAACACGGTGTCGGCGTCCTGGCCGCCGTAGAGCCGGTCGTCGGCGAGGTTGCCGTACAGCAGGTCGCTTCCCTGGTTGCCGTACACCACGTCGGCGCCCTGGCCGCCGTACAGGGTGTCGGCGTCGGCGTTGCCCCAGAGCGAGTCGCCGTCCTGGTTGCCGTAGACGAGGTCGCCGCCGGCGCCGGCATAGACCTGGTCGTTGCCCGCGAGGGCCGAGACCGTGTCGTCGCCGTCGCTGCCGATGAAGGTCTCGTCGCCGGTGCCGCCGACCAGGTGCAGGGCGGCGGTCGAGCCGCCGCTGCCGCTCTCGCCGCCGACGCTCGCGGCCGCGCCCACGTCGGTGAGGGTGACGTCGTTGCCGTCGTTGCCGGCATAGCTGATCCGGTAGGCCCGGCCGCCCGAACTGAAGCCGGCGCCCTCGGCGAGGCCGGAGAAGCTCCCGGTGACCGCGTCGGCGCCGTCGTTGCTGATCAGCACGTAGCTGTCGCCGGTGGCCGAGGTGTAGCCGAAGCTGGTGGTCAGGGTGGCCGAGTTGATGGTGACGGTGCCGGTGACAGCGATCTGGTCGTAGCCGGTACCGGCCGCCGTGCCGTCGATCTCCATGCTGGCCGTCGAGCCGGAGGCCAGGGTCAGGTTGCCGGTGGAGATCGTGCCCGGGCTGTTGCCGGGGGCGATGGTGCCGCCGGACTGGACCTCGACCGGGGTGGAGTAGGTGCCGGTGCCATTCAGGGTGACGCCGGAGGCGACTCGGAACGTCCCGGTGCCGGTCAGGGTGCCGGTGAAGCTGCTGGCGGCGGCGTTGGACAGGGTGAGCGTGCCGGCCCCGATGGTCACGGTGCCGGACCCGGTCAGCGCCCCGATGGTCTCGGTGGTGCCGTTCAGGTCGAGCGTGGCGCCGGTCGCCACATTGACGGTGGCGTTGTCGGCGATGGCGCTGCCGCCGGCGAGCCGGACGGTCCCGGCGCTGATCGTGGTGGTGCCGGTATAGGTGTTGGTGCCCGACAGGGTCAGCACGCTGGCGCCGGTCTTGGTCAGGCCGCCGGTTCCGGAGATCACGCCGGAGAAGGTCGCGTCGGCGCCCTGGGCGACCGACAGGGTTCCGGCCCCGATCGCCACGGCCCCGGCGCCGGACAGCGTCCCGATCGTCTCCGTGGTGCCGTTGAGGTCCAGGGTGGCGCCGGCGGACACCGACACGCTGCCGCCATCCGCCAGCGCGCTGCCGCCCGATAGCGTCAGCGTGCCGGCGCTGACCGTGCTGCCGCCGCCGTAGGTGTTGGCGCCGGACAGCGTCAGGGTGCCGGCCCCGGACTTGGTCAGGGCGCCGGTGCCGGAGACCACGCCGGAGAAGGTCAGCGCGTCGGAGCGGTTGAAGGCCAGCGTGGCGTTGTTGGTGACGTTACCGGTGATCGATCCCGCCGTGCCGCCGTTGCCGACCTGCAGGGTGCCGGCGCTGAGCGTCGTCCCACCGGTATAGGTGTTGGTGGCGATCAGGATGGTGGTGCCGGTGCCGATCTGGTTGACCGCCGTCGAGCCGGTGACAGCCACCGCCGTGCCGCTGCCGGTGCCGTCGCTGCTGAGGACGTAACCTGCGTCGGTGTGGTTGAAGTTGACGTTGTTGGTGCCGCCCGATCCGGTGATCACGGGCGCGTTGACGATGCCGGCGGCACCGCCGCTGCCGATGTTGAGCGTGCTGTTCGACGCGCCGCCGAACCCCAGTCTCACGCCAATGGAATGGGTCGTGGTGACCGTTCCGCCAGCCGAGACCGTAAGTGTCCCCGTCCCCGAGCTGCCGACGGCAATTGCAAAGCCGCCGGAGTTGAAGGTGCCGGTGCCGTCGACCAGCATGGTTCCCGTGCTGCCGGCAAGGTTGCCGATAGAGGCGGTGGTGTTGTTGGTGGTCAGGCTGCCGCCGCTGAGGATCTGCAGCGTGCCCGAACCGCCGTTGCTCGACCCGACGATTACACCGCCGGCGGTGGGGGCAGCGCTCGTGATCTGCGCGGTGCCGCCATTGTCGATAATGCCAGTGTTGGGAGCGCCGGACGGCACCACGCCGCCGACCCAGTTGCCGCCGGTGTTCCAGTCGCCGGTGCCGGCGTTGCTCCAGTCGATCAGCCGCACCGGCAGGCCGGCCAGGGCGGCGGCGTCGAGCGCCGGCCAGGCGACCGGGTGGCCGACATCGAGCACCCAGGACCCGCCGAGCGCGCTGCCGCCGACATCGCCGGTCGCCGCCGCCACCGCGCTGCCGGTCGCCGCCGCCAGCAGCGCCAGCAGCGCCCGCCCGGCGGGGCCGGCCCCGGCCCGGCAGGCGTACAGTTCGACCGGCGCGCCGGCGAGCGCCCGGCGGAGTGCCGCCAGTTCCTCCCGCCGCCCGGCCAGGGTCGCCGCCGTCACCGGCCGGTCGCCGAGCGTCAGTGCCCCCGGCTCGCCGTGGCAGATCACCGCGAGCCGCCGGCCGGGTGCGGCCTCGGCCGCCGCCACGAGCTGCGCCAGCCCGTCCCGGCCGGGGTCGACCCGAACGACCCGGGCCGGCACCGTCAGCGCCGCCAGGATCGCCTCCGCCGCCGGCACCCGCGCGTCGATCGCAACCAGGGCGGGGAATTGCGGCGCCGCGGCACGTTCGCCGTCGATCCGGCTGTTCAAATCGCCGAAACCTTGCCGATTGACCGCTGGCCGGTTCATCGCACTCTCCCTACAATGTTCCGGACGAACGTTCTCGGAGGCTGCCGAGTGGCGCGACTCACCTTTCATTCGGAAGGCGGATCTGGAAGCCGGCAACGCGAGCCCATCGGATTCCGATACATTGCGTTACGAATTGTCGACGCTCGCGGCGACGCCGTCTGCGAACCAGTTCACACAACGGATGCTCGATGAACCCGGACGACCTGCTGGCCCGCCACGACCTGCTCGGCATCCTGTCGCCCGAAGAACGGCAGGCGTTGCTGCGGCACGTCGCGGTCCGAACGGTCGCGGCCGGGCAGACCCTGTTCCGGCGCGGCGACCCCGGGGACGGGCTGTACGGGGTTCTCTCCGGCGGGATCGTCGTCACTGTCGAATCCGCCGAGGGCAAGGAACTGATCCTGAACAGGTTCGGGCCGGGCGAGTTCTTCGGCGAGATCGCCCTGCTGGACGGCAAGGGCCGGACGGCGAACGCCCTGGTCCGCGAGGCCGGGCGGCTGCTGTTCCTGCCGCGCGGCGAGTTCCTGCCGTTCCTGGAGCGGCGCCCGGCGCTGGCGGTCCGCATGATCGCGCTGCTGTGCGACCGGTTGCGGCGCACCACCGAGCTGTTCGAGGACGCCGCCCTCCGGGACGTCCCGGTCCGGCTCGCCAAGCAGCTCTCGGTGCTCGCGGAACGCCAGGGCGCCGGCGCCGGCGAGACCGTGGCGATCTCGCAGGCGGAGCTGGCGCAGACCCTCGGGGTTTCACGCGAGATCGTCAGCCGGCACCTGGGTGTGTGGCGCGATGCCGGTCTCGTCGAGCTCGGGCGCGGCCGCATCCGGATCCGCGACCGGGCGCCCCTGCACCGGATCGTCGCCGGAGGCTGACGGTTGGCCGAGTCCTTCTACCGAGACCTCGACCGGATCGCCGAACTGCTGAGGACCCGTGGCCGGGTCTCGTATCGCGCCCTCAAGCGCGAGCTCGGGGTCGACGACGAGCTGCTGGCCGACCTGGCGGCGGAGCTGATCTCGGTGCAGCGGCTCGCCGTCGAGGTCGACGGCGGCGTCCTCGAATGGGCCGGGACCGCCGTGGCGCCGGGCGGTGCCGAGCGGCGCCAGGTGACCGTCATGTTCTGCGACCTCGTGGGCTCGACCGGGCTCGCCGAGCGTCTCGACCCGGAGGACCTGCGCGATCTGCTGCGCCGGTACCAGGAGACCGTCAACGCGATCGTGCGGCAGTGCGGCGGCATCGTCGCCCGCTACGTCGGCGACGGGCTGCTGGTGTATTTCGGCTATCCCCGGGCACATGAGGACGATGCCGCGCGTGCGGTGCGGGCCGGCCTGCAGATCGTCGAGGCGGTGCGTGGATTGCCGTCCGCCGAGCCCCTGCAGGTGCGCATCGGTGTCCACACCGGCATGGCGGTGCTGGGCGACATCGGGTCGGGCGACAGCCGCGAGTCGATGGCGGCTGTCGGGGAGACGCCCAACATTGCCGGCCGCCTCCAGGGCCTTGCCGAGCCCGATGCGGTCGTGCTGAGCGACGCCACCCACCAGCTGCTGCGCGGGGCCTATGAATGCAGCTGGCTGGGCACGCAGCGGCTGCGGGGCATCACCGGCACGGTCGACGTCTACCGGGCACTGCGCGAGCGGCCGCCCTGGGAGATGCACGAGGCGGCGAACGCGTCCGAAGCGACGCCGCTGGTGGGACGGACCCGCGAGATCGCGCTGCTGTCCCAGTACTGGGACCTGGCAGCGAGCGGGCAAGGCCAGGTTGTGCTGCTGCGCGGCGAGCCCGGCATCGGCAAGTCGCGGCTGGTTCGCGCCATCGCTGCCCGTGTCTCCGGACAGCCCCATGTCCGTCTCAAGGCGCGCGGCACCGAGTTCCACCGCAACAGCGCCTTTCATCCGGTCGCCGAGCTGCTGCACCGCGCGCTGCGGTTCGACGACGCCGGCCTGCCGGGCCCGGAGCGGTTCGAACGCCTGCGCGCCAAGCTGACCACGCACGGCCTACCCGGCGACGATGCCGCCGCGCTGCTGGCCACGCTTCTCGACATCCCTCTCCCTGACGGTGTCGGCCCGCGGCGTGCCCGGACGCCCGAACGGGTGCGCGAGGACACGATCGCCGCGCTTCAGGGCTTCGTGCTCGCGCTCGCGCTCGCGTCGGAACGGCCGCTCATCCTGATCGTCGAGGACCTGCACTGGATCGACGCCTCCACCCTGGAGTGGCTGGACCGGTTGGTCGACGCCACCGCCGAGCACCGGATGCTGGTGGTCCTCACCGCCCGTCCCGAGTTCGGCCCGCGCTGGACCGATCGACCGGGCGTCCACGCGCTCAGTCTTGCGCGCCTGGGCCGCAACGCCGCCGAACGCATCGTCACGGCCGTGGCGGGCCGGTCGCTCCCGGGGGCCATCGTGGCGGAGATCGCGAACCGCACGGACGGCGTGCCGTTGTTCGTCGAGGAACTGACCAAGATGCTGCTCGACGCCGGCCTCGTGCCCGAGCAGGCCTCCGCCGGCTCCTCGCCGCCGGCGCTGCCGCAGTCGATCCCGGCGAGCCTCCAGGATTCGCTGATCGCCAGACTGGATCGGCTGCCGTCCGGCAAGCTGACCGCGCAGATCAGCTCGGTCATCGGCCGCCGGTTCTCCTATGCCATGCTCCGGCAGGTCGCCCTATTAGACGACACCGACCTCCGGCGCGACCTGGCGGCACTGGTCGACGCCGAGCTGCTGCTCCGGCACGGCGAGCCGCCGGACGCGGTCTACACGTTCAGGCACGCGCTGGTCCAGGATGCGGCATACCAGATGCTGCTTCGCGGCCCCCGCCGCGACTACCACGAACGCATCGCGCTGGTGCTCGAGGAGCGGCCGGGCACGGCGCCCGAGGTGCTGGCGCATCACTTCGCCCGGGCGGAGGACGCCGCCGCGGCGATCCGGTACTGGCAGCAGGCCGGCGAGGAAGCGTCCCGGCGCCTTGCCTATGTCGAGGCGATCAGCCATTTCGACGCCGCGATCCGGCTGCTTCCGGACCTCCCCGAGGCGATCGAGAGGCAGCATCGGGAACTGGCGCTGCGGGCCGCGATGGGGGTCCCTCTGGTGGCGGCGAAGGGCTACGGCTCGCCTGAGGCCGAGGATTGCTACACGCGGGCCTACGACCTCAGCCACGAACTCGCCGACCGCGCCCGCCTGTTTCCGGCGATCCGCGGGCTGTGGAACCTGCGGCTGGTCCGCGCCGAACTCGGCCGGGCGCGGGAACTCAGCGGGCAGTTGCTCGACCTGGCCGGCCGCGACGGCGACCCCGGGAAGCTGGTGGCGGCCCATCGCGCGGTCGGCGTCACCCTGTTCAAGAGCGGGGAGTATGCCGCCGCCGCGGAGAACTTCCGGCGCGCGATCGCGGCCTACGATCCGGGGCTCCACGCCGCCCTCGCCCCCGAGCACGGCGCGGATCCCTGCGTGGTCTGCCTGGCCTATCTCGGCACCGCGACCTGGGCGCTCGGCCACCCGGACCAGGCGCTCGGGCACATCGAGGAGGCGCTGGCCCTGGCGCGGCGGCTCGGGCACGACCTCAGCGTCGCGGTCGCCCTGACCACCGCCAGCCGGTTCCACCAGGTCCGCAGGGAGCCCGCCCGGGTACGCGAGCATGCGACCGCCGTTATCGCGCTGTCGCAGGAGCTCGGGCTGCCGTACTGGCGGGCGCTGGGGCTGACCCTGCTCGGTTGGGCGATGGCGCACGAAGGTGACGCACGCGGCGGCATCGTCGCGATCCAGCGCGGCCGCAAGGCGCTGCGCGACACCGGTGCAGGGCTGATCGAGCCATGGAACCTGGCGGCGCTCGCCGATGCCCACCGGCTGGCCGGCGAACCGGTGGCCGCCCTCGGCCTGCTCTCGGAGGCGCTGGAACTGGCCGAGGCGACCGGTGAGCGGTGGTGGCAGGCCGAGCTGCATCGGCTGGCCGGTGCATGCACGATCGAGCGCGGCGGCACCGATGCCGAGGCCGCCGACTGCTTCCGGCGGGCGCTCGACGTCGCCCGGCACCAGCAGGCCAGGTCGCTGGAACTGCGGGCGGCAACCAGCCTCGTCCGGCTGACCGCCGGCGAGGCCGAGCGCGCCCTGCTGGCGGAACTCCACGGCTCCTTCACCGAAGGCTTCGACACCCCCGACCTCGCGGAAGCCCGCGCGCTGCTCGACACGCGGCGGTAGCGCCCGCGGCCTTCCGGCGGGCCGGCCCGCCCGCGTCCCGATGGCCGCCGCCTCGGCTCTCGCCATTCCCGGCGCGACCCGCTAAAACGGCGCCCTCGACAGACCATCGTCCGACATTCGGGGACCGCATGGACAACGTGGACGCATTGCGCGCCGAGCTGCTGGCCGAAGTGGCGCAGGCCGGCGACCTTGAGGCGCTGGAGCAGGTGCGGATCACCGCGCTCGGCAAGAAGGGCCGGATCACCGAGCGCATGAAGACGCTGGGCGGGCTCGACCCCGACGCGCGCCGCACCGCCGGGCAGGCCCTGAACGCGGTCAAGGACGCGGTCAGCGAGGCGCTGGAGGCCCGCAAGGCGAGCCTGGGCGACGCCGCCCTGGACGCCCGGCTGGCGGCCGAGCGCATCGACGTCTCGCTGCCGGCCCGGCCGGAGCCGCGCGGCCGCATCCACCCGATCACCCAGACCATCGACGAGCTGACGGCGATCTTCTGCCAGATGGGCTTCACGGTGGCCGAGGGACCGGACATCGAGTCCGACTGGTACAACTTCGAGGCCCTGAACTTCCCGCCCGAGCACCCGGCGCGCCAGGACCACGACACCTTCTACCTGCAGCCCGACGCCGACGGCGCGCGCAAGGTCCTGCGCACCCACACCTCGCCGGTGCAGATCCGCACCATGGAGAGCAGCAAGCCGCCGATCCGGATCATCGTGCCGGGCCGCACCTTCCGCTCCGACCACGACGCCACGCACTCGCCGATGTTCCACCAGGTCGAGGGGCTGGTGATCGACAAGAAGAGCCACATGGGCCACCTGAAGGGCTGCCTGATCGACTTCTGCCGGGCGTTCTTCGGGATCGACGACCTGCCGGTGCGGTTCCGGCCGTCCTACTTCCCGTTCACCGAGCCGTCGGCCGAGGTCGACATCGGCTGCTCGCGCAAGGGCGGCGAGCTGAAGATCGGCAACTACGGCGACTGGCTGGAGATCCTGGGGTCCGGCATGGTGCACCCGAACGTCCTGCGCAACGCCGGCATCGACCCGACCGAGTACCAGGGCTTCGCCTTCGGCATGGGGATCGAGCGCATCGCCATGCTGAAATACGGCATCCCCGACCTGCGGCCGTTCTACGACACCGACCTGCGCTGGCTGCGGCACTACGGATTCGTGCCGATCGCCCAGCCGACCATCGCCGGAGGGCTGTGAGCCATGAAGTTCACGCTGAGCTGGCTGAAGGCCCATCTCGACACCGATGCGTCGCTGACCGAGATCACCGACCGGCTGACCATGCTCGGGCTGGAGCTCGAGGGAGTCGAGGACCGCGCCGCCGGGTTCAAGCCGTTCCGCATCGCCCATGTGGTCGAGGCGGTGCAGCACCCGAACGCCGACCGCCTGCGGGTCTGCAAGGTCGACGCCGGCGACGGGGTCGTGCAGGTGGTGTGCGGCGCGCCGAACGCGCGGACCGGCATGAAGGGCGTGTTCGCGCCCGCCGGCACCCACATCCCCGGCACCGGGGTCGACCTGAAGAAGGGCGTGATCCGCGGCGAGGAATCCAACGGCATGCTGCTGTCCGAGCGCGAGCTCGGGCTGTCCGACGACCATGACGGCATCATCGACCTGCCGGCCGACGCCCCGGTCGGAACGGCCTGGGCCGAGTGGGCCGGCCTCGACGACCCGGTGATCGACATCGCCATCACCCCGGACCGCGCCGACTGCCTGGGCGTGCGCGGCGTCGCCCGCGACCTGGCGGCGGCCGGCCTCGGCACCCTGAAGCCGCTCGACACGTCGCCGGTGAAGGGCAGCTTCGAGAGCCCGCTGGAGTGGCGGATCGACCTGCCGGCCGGGCGCGAGAGCCTCGCCCCGATCGTGGTCGGCCGGTATTTCCGCGGGGTGAAGAACGGGCCGAGCCCGAAATGGATGCAGGACCGGCTGCGCGCCGTCGGCCTCAGGCCGATCTCGGCGCTGGTCGACATCACCAACTACGTGATGCTGGACCTGGGCCGGCCGCTGCACGCCTACGACCCGGCCAAGGTCGAGGGCGGCCAGCTCACCATCCGGATGGCCCGGCCCGGCGAGAAGTATCTGGCGCTGAACGGCAAGGAATACGTCTTCGACGCCGACATGCTGGTGATCGCCGACGCCCATGGCGCCGACGACCTGGCCGGGGTGATGGGCGGCGAGCGCTCGGGCGTGTCCGACGACACCACCGACATGTTCCTGGAGGTCGCGATCTTCGACCCGACCTCGGTCGCCACCACCGGCCGCAAGCTCGGCGCCCTGTCCGACGCCCGCTACCGGTTCGAGCGCGGCCTCGACCAGACCTCGCCGTTCTGGGGTGCCGAAGTCGCGACCCGGCTGGTGCAGGAGATCTGCGGCGGCGAGGCCAGCGAGCTGGTGGTCGCCGGCGAGGCGCCGAAGTGGCGGCGCCAGATCGGGCTGCGGCACTCGCGGATCGCCGGGCTGTGCGGCGTCGAGGTGCCGGAAGCCGAGGCGAAGCGCATCCTGTCGGCGCTCGGCTTCGAGGTGTCCGGGGCCGGCGAGGCCATGGTCGTGACGCCGCCGCCCTGGCGCGGCGACATCGAGGGCGAGGCCGACCTGGTCGAGGAGGTGGTGCGGGTCAACGGCTACGACGCCATCGCCGCGGTCTCGATGGAGCGCGACGGCAGCGTGCCGCACCCGGCCCTGACGCCGGAGCAGAACCGTCGCCGCCTCGCCAAGCGGGCGCTGGCCGGCCGCGGCATGATGGAGGCGGTGACCTTCTCGTTCCTGCCGGCCCGGCACGCCGCGCTGTTCGGCGGCGCCGGGCCCGAGCGGACCCTGGTCAACCCGATCAGCGCCGACCTGGACGTCATGCGGCCGGCGATCCTGCCGAACCTGCTGGCGGCGGCGGCGCGCAACGCCAACCAGGGCTATCCGGACCTGGCGATCTTCGAGGTCGGCCCGGAATACGCCGGCGACCGGCCGCAGGACCAGGCCTGGGTCGCCGCCGGCCTGCGGCACGGCCGCACCGGCCCGCGCGACGTGCGCAAGACCGACCGCCCGGTCGACCTGTTCGACGTCAAGGCCGACGCCCTCGACCTGCTGGAGGCGCTGGAGGCGCCGACCGGAAACCTGCAGGTCACCACCGACGCGCCGTCCTGGTACCACCCGGGCCGTTCCGGCTGCCTGCGGCTCGGCCCGAACACCCTGGCCCGGTTCGGCGAGTTGCACCCGCGCATTCTACAGGCATTCGACTTGCGTGGTCCCGCCGCAGCCTTCGAGGTGCTGCTGGACGCGGTGCCGATGCCGAAGCGCAAGGGCGCGCAGCGCCCGCTGCTGGAGCGCATCCCGTTCCAGGCGCTGGTCCGCGACTTCGCCTTCGTGGTCGACGACGCGGTGCCGGCCGACAAGGTGGCGCGGGCCGCCGCCGGCGCCGACAAGGCGCTGATCGATGGGGTGCGGGTGTTCGACGAGTACCGCGGCAAGGGCCTGCCCGAGGGCGCGAAGTCGATCGCGGTCGAGGTCACCCTGCAGCCGCGCACCGCGACTCTGACCGACGAGCAGATCGAGGCGGTCGGCCGGAAGATCGTCGAGGCGGTCGGGAAGCACACCGGCGGCACGCTGCGGGCCTAGCGTCGGGCACGACCGGCGCCCCCCGAGTCGCTGTCCGTCGGCTTCGGTGCTAGGCTGGGCGCCGGGCGGCAGCCGTGCCTGGCGCCGCCCCGACCTGAACGCCGACCGGAACGCGGTTCCCACGACCGGACCGCGGTCCGCCATGTCGGAGAAGGGGACGATGGCGAGACACGCAGCGACCGCTTCGCAAGCGGCAACCGCGTCGGACTGGCGGTACGCGATGTGCGCCCTGGAGGTCGAGCCGCGGTTGCTGGGCCCGTTCGGCGAGCTGGTGGCGCTGTGGCAGGACCGCCGGCGCGACGGGCGGCCGCTGCCCATGCGGGACGACTTCGACATCACGGATTTCGCGCCGTGGCTCGGCCGGATCTTCGTCGCCCGGATCGAGCACGACCCGTTCGACATCCGGTTCACGCTCTGGGGCACCCAGCTGCGGGACTGGTGGCGGGTCGACTACACCGGCAGGACGCTCGGGGAACTGTCGGCCGATCCGCAGGCCTGGCGGGTCGAGCGGGACTACTTCCAGGCCATGTACCGCGAGCCGTTCCTGGGGATCGCGTCGGGCTATCTCAGCCAGTACGGCCGCGACCACGTCAAGCTGCTCGGCCTGGACCTGCCGCTGTCGGACGGCGCCGGCATGACGCAGATCCTGTCCGCCCACCTGCAGATCGGGCTGTCGAAGACCGTCGAGGACGTGCTGCCGGACTGCCCGCTGGTCAGCTTCGCCGAGGACGGCGGCTGAGCCGACGGCGGAGCGCTATGGCCAGGGCTGGTGCAGGCCGACCGACAGGGCGTGGAAGTCCGGGTGCTCGGGATCCAGGCGCCCGGTGCGCATCAGCCAGTCGATGATCACCAGGTTGCAGTTGTACTTGAACTCGTCGCTGGTCTCGACGATGCGCGCCACCTCGTCGACCGGCATCAGCAGGAACTCGTGGACCTCGCCGTCGACCGGCTGCGGCACGAAGTCGGCGGGCACCCGGAGGTCGTAGGACCAGAAGGCGTGGCGCCGGAGCCCGGCCGGCACCTCCATGGTGTAGCTGACCATCGAGACCGGGATCGCCCGGGCCGCGAGGTCCTCGGGGATACCGGCCTCCTCGGCGCATTCCTTCAGCAGGTTCTCGCGGGCGCTGAGGCCCGCTGGGTGACCGCCGGCCACCATGTTGTCGAGCCGGCCGGGAAAGGTCGACTTGGTCAGGGCCCGGCGGGCCACCCACATCCGGGTGTCGGCGCCCTCGCCGACCAGGCCGTTCAGGTGGAAGCCCCGGTTGGCGATGCCGAACTCGGTCGCCACGCCGCGGTCGATCTCGAACAGCGGCTCCGCCCCCAGGCTCTCGATCACCGGGTACATCTCGCCGCGCAGCCGGCCGATCACCCCGTCCTCGGCCAGTACCGCCAGCGCCTCGGCCACCGCCTCGGTCCGGTCCGCCGCCGTCCGCAGGTTCGGCTCGAGATGGACCAGGTCCTCGAACACGTGGAACAGCGAGCCGAACCGCCGCAGCTCCAGGCTCAGCTCCCGGCGAATCCAGCCGGCCTTGGCCGGGCCGACGCGGAACGGCACGAAGTCCCCGAGCGAGTAGGCGTTGCAGGCGCGGATGTGGTCGAGAAAGGCCATGCGCGGTCTATGCCCGAGGTGGGGACCCACCTCAAGCCCGTCGTGCCGTGGGTCCCGGAGCCGTCCCGGATCAGGTCCGGGACTCTCCGGGATGACGATCCTTCCTTCATCCGTCATTCCGGAGAGAGCGCGACAGCGCTCGGCTCCGGAACCCACCCGCCGCTCCGCCCGCGGGATCGCTCACCTCAGGCGTAGCTCTTCTCGCTGGTCAGCACGCTGGTCACCGTCACCATCTGGCGGATGGCGTGGGCGATCAGCTCGGCCTTGGCGCGGTCCAGGCCGTCGACCTGCAGGTCGATGGTCAGCTCGTCGCGGCGGCGGCCGCCCAGGTCGCTGTGCCAGCGCTGCGGGATCATGCCGCGTTTGGCGAACAGTTCCAGCACCCGCGGCATGACCGACGGGTCGGCTCCGGCCTGGATCGAGAAGCAGGCGACGGCGGGCTGGTAGTCGGAGGACGGCTCGGAAGACGTGGAGCGGTTCAGTCGCTCGGAAAGCATGGGGAATCTCCAACGATGTCGGACGGACGAACAGCACTGTCCCGGCCCTCGACGAGGACCGGGCGGCTAATTCGCCGACCGATGCGGGCCGGCGCCCGCATGTGGAGATCCGCACTCATGGAAATTAAATTACCCAGGCTCGGTCGACCGGTCAACGGTCCAGCGCGGCCGGTCACCCCATCAGCCGCGACAGCGCCAGATTCAGCTGGCTCATCCGCTCGTGGTCGCCGAAGGCGGAATCCGGGTGGTAGATCATCGCCAGCCGCCGCCAGCGCCGCTTGACCGTCACCGGATCCGGCACCGCCGTGGACGGGAAACCGAGCACGAACAGTGCGTCCGAGCGGCTGGTCACGCCGCGCTCCAGCACCGGCGTGGCGAGGTCGGCGACCAGCTGGCGAAGGGTCGCGTTCTCCTCGGCCAGGCCGTCGCGCGCCTTCTCGACCGCCGCCTCGGCCTTGCGGTCGGAGGGCGTGACCACCGACAGCTGGGCCTCGCCCTCCGCCATCTGCAGGGCCAGCGCCAGGGCCCGGCGCAGGTCGGCGTCGCTGTAGCCCGCCGGCAGGCGCATCTGGATCCGCGGCTTGCGCTTCAGCACGCGGCCCTGCGAGGCGCCCGACCGCAGCTCGATCGCCTCGCGGTCGCCCGGCGCCGGCTCGCCGGGATCGGCTACCCGCGCCAGCTGGTCCGGGCCGACCAGCAGCAGCACCGCACGCGCGAGATCGGCGGCGCTGGCCCCGCGACGCGCCGCCAAGCCGGCCACGCGATCCCGGAACGCCGACGCGCAGGGGACGATATAGGAGGCCCCCCGGGTGCTTACCGGGGCAGAGGCGTCGGGCATGGCACTACCACTTCTGGACACTACACGGCGGAAAACCGCCATATCTGGCTTTCGGCGCCGACGGTACCCCGGTCGGCACTCCCATGCAACCGCGTTCGGAGTTACGATTGCCCCGGTCCGTTCCGCTCCGTCACCAAGATGCTAACAGTTCATTAACAGCATTGGTTAATGCCGAAGCCGAAACCCCTGATAATCCATACGGATTCGATCTTTGGCGCAATCTTCCGTCAAATGCCGCGGATCACGTTTTGTTTTTTATCAAATGGTTACATACCGAAACTGCATTCTGACTTCAAAACCGCATCGGCTCCGAACCGATTCTGCTGCGCCGCAACCTGGACCGGCGCCCGGTTCCGCGCCATGTTGACACAGATCCATCTCGGAGCCCGCCGATGACCGACATTTCCACGGCCCGGACCGTCGCACCGGCGGAACCGGACACCCGTGCCCTGGCCCGCGCCGCCCTGCCGGCCGCCGATTCGGTGCTCGACGCCGCCCGCCGGCAGGTCAGCCGGCGCCTGGCGCCCGGCGGCCGGCCGGACGGCGCCGCCCTGGAGGCCGAACAGACCATGGCGCACGGCTTCGCCTGGCTGGCCACCACCGTCGAAGCCCTGCGCCAGACCCTGGCCTGGGCCGACAGACTGGCGGAATCCGGGCGGTTCGGCGACATCGAGGCGGCCCTGCTGGGCGTCGCCTACGGGGAGTATCTCGGCCAGATCGCAGGCGGCATCCCGATGACCCAGACCGAGACCGTGCGGCCGCACGACCTCGGCCTGGAGCCGTCGGACCTGGCACCGCTCGATTCCGAGGCCTGCCGCCGGCTCATGCGCCAGGGCAACGGCCAGGCCGCCCGGGTCACGCTGGCGGCGATGCTGCACGACGGGCTGGAGAGCGGCGATCCCGACGGGCTCGGCGACCACGGGCTCGACGAGACCCTGGGCATGGTGCGCGAACAGTTCGGCCGGTTCGGCGCCGACCGGGTCGAGCCGTTCGCCCACCAGTGGCATCTGGACGACCGGCTGATCCCGATCGAGGTGGTCGAGGCGATGGCCGAACTCGGCACCTTCGGGCTGACCGTTCCGGAGGAGTATGGCGGCCTCGGCATGGGCAAGGAGGCGCTGGTGGTGGTCTCCGAGACCCTCAGCCGGGCCTATATCGGCGTCGGCTCGCTCGGCACCCGCTCCGAGATCGCCGCCGAGCTGATCCGCCTGGGCGGAACCGAGGCGCAGAAGACCCATTGGCTGCCGCGCATCGCCTCCGGCGAGATCCTGCCGACCGCGGTGTTCACCGAGCCGAACACCGGCTCCGACCTGGCCCGGCTGCGGACCCGGGCGGTCCGAGACGGCGACGGCTACCGGATCCACGGCAACAAGACCTGGATCACCCACGCCGCCCGCACCGACCTGATGACGTTGCTGGTGCGGACCGACCCGGACGAGCCCGGCTACAAGGGCCTGTCGATGCTGCTGGCCGAGAAGCCGCGCGGCACCGACGCCGACCCGTTCCCGGCCGACGGCATGACCGGCGGCGAGATCCACGTGCTCGGCTACCGCGGCATGAAGGAATACGAGCTCGGCTTCGACGGCTTCGCGGTCCCGGGCTCGGCGCTGCTCGGCGGGGTCGAGGGCCAGGGCTTCAAGCAGCTGATGGCGACCTTCGAGAGCGCGCGCATCCAGACCGCCGCGCGGGCCCTCGGGGTCGGGCGGAACGCCCTCGAGCTGGGCCTTCGTTACGCATCCGAAAGAGTCCAGTTCGGCCAGGCGATCCGCCATTTTCCGCGGGTCGGCAGCAAGCTGGCGCGGATGGCGGCGGAGCTGACCGCGGCGCGGGCGCTGACCCTGTACGCGGCCCGCGAGAAGGACAGCGACCGGCGCTGCGACATCGAGGCCGGCATGGCCAAGCTGCTGGCCGCACGGGTCGCCTGGGCCGCCGCCGACGACGCCCTGCAGATCCACGGCGGCAACGGTTTCGCGCTGGAGTATCCGATCAGCCGGGTGCTGTGCGACGCCCGCATCCTGAACATCTTCGAGGGCGCCGGCGAGATCCAGGCCGGGGTGATCGCCCGCGGCCTGCTGACCCCCGGGCGCAACTGACCGCACGACGTTCTGCGGACTCGGGAGAGGAACCGATGTCGAAGCGAACCGAAACCGACGCACCGACCGAGCACCGGCTCGCGGAGTTGTGGGAGGCGAACGCCGGCCTCTGGGCCAGGGCGCTCAGCGAGGGCCGCATAGCGAGCCGGCGGCAGACCGACGGCGCGATCCTGACGGCGGTCGCCCGGCACGGCGCCAGGAGCGTGCTCGACCTCGGCTGCGGCGAGGGCTGGCTGGTCCGTCGGCTCAGTTCGGAAGCCGGCTGCCGGGTGACCGGCATCGACGGGTCGCCCGCCCTGATCGGCGCGGCCCGCCGCGCCCACCCGGCGGGCGACTACCGCCACCTGACCTACGCCGACATCGTTGCGGCCCCGGAAGCGGTCGGCGGGCCGTACGACGCGGTGGTGGTCAACTTCGCGCTGTTCGACCATCTCGCCCACGACCTGGTGGCCGCGGCGGCCTCGCGCCTGACCTTCGGCGGCGCCCTGATCGTCCAGACCCTGCACCCATGGTCGACCGCCGACGACGACTACCGGCACGGCTGGCGCGTCGAGAACTTCGCGGACATCGCCGCCGAGGGAGAGAGCTGGGCGCCGGTGCCCTGGTACTTCCGGACCCTGGAGGGCTGGATCGCCCTGGTGCGCGACGCCGGGCTGACGGTCGCCGACCTGCGCGAGCCGCGGGACGCCGAGGAGAGGCTGCTGTCGCTGCTGCTGGTCGGCCGGCGGACACGGTAGCCGCCGGGCGGCTGTCCCGCGCGCGACGATCCGCCACGCCGGGCCGTCGGTTTCGGTATCGCAGCCGGCTTCCGGCGGTCTATATGGTCACCCCATGAACACGCTCTTCACCGTCGTCCTGATCCTGGCCATGGCCGCGACCGTCGGCGCCCTGGTATGGGGACTGATCGCCATGGCCCGTGGCGGCGAGTTCAACGCGAAATGGTCGAACAAGATGATGCGCTACCGCGTCCTGTTCCAGGCCGTCGCGCTGGCGGTGTTCGCGCTGCTGCTGTCGCTGACCAAGGGCTGACCGCGCCGATGGTCCGCCTGACCCGGATCTACACGCGCGGCGGCGACCGGGGCCAGACTTCGCTCGGCGACGGCACCCGGGTCGCCAAGCATTCGGCGAGGCCGGCCGCCTACGGCACGGTCGACGAGGCCAACGCGGTGATCGGCGTCGCCCGGCTGACCGCGGCGGCCGACGGCGGCGCCGAGACCGACGCCATGCTGGCGCGCATCCAGAACGACCTGTTCGACCTCGGTGCCGACCTGTGCACGCCCGAGCAGCCGGACCCGAAATACCCGCCGCTGCGCGTGACCGCCGCCCAGGTGACCCGCCTGGAGGCCGAGATCGACGCCCTGAACGCCGCGCTGGCGCCGCTCGACTCCTTCATCCTGCCCGGCGGCAAGCCGACCGCGGCGCAACTGCACCTGGCGCGCACCGTGGTGCGCCGGGCCGAGCGCGAGATCACCGCGCTGGCCGAGGCCGAGCCGGTGAACCCGGAGGCGGTGCGCTACGTCAACCGGCTGTCCGACCATCTGTTCGTGCTATCGCGCTGGGTCAACGACCGCGGCGCCGGAGACGTGCTATGGGTACCCGGCGGCAACCGATGAGGGGAAACCGCCGTCGCGGCTACCGCGCCGCAAGACAACTTCCGTCGCGTTACCTTGACACGTCGGGGGGCGCTTTCTAAAGAGCGGGGTCGCCCGGCGGTGATCGGCCGATACCCCCGTACACGATCGAGGGAACCATGAAGGTACTCGTCCCCGTCAAGCGGGTGATCGACTACAACGTGAAGGTTCGCGTGAAGGCGGACCAGAGCGGAGTCGAGCTCGCCAACGTCAAGATGTCGATGAACCCCTTCGACGAGATCGCCGTCGAGGAGGCGATCCGTATGAAGGAGGCCGGCAAGGCTGCGGAGGTCGTGGCGGTGTCGATCGGCCCGAGCCAAGCCCAGGAGACCATCCGGACCGCGCTGGCCATGGGCGCCGACCGCGGCATCCACGTGCTGCACGACGGCGAGGTCGAGCCGCTGGCGGTCGCCAAGATGCTGAAGGCGCTGGTCGAGAGGGAGCAGCCGGGGGTCGTGATCCTGGGCAAGCAGGCGATCGACGACGACTGCAACCAGACCGGCCAGATGCTCTCGGCGCTGCTCGGCTGGAGCCAGGCGACCTTCGCCTCCAAGATCGAGGTCGGCGACGGCGAACTGACGGTGACCCGCGAGGTCGACGGCGGTCTCGAGACCATCAAGGTCAAGACCCCGGCGATCGTCACCACCGACCTGCGCCTGAACGAGCCGCGCTACGCTTCGCTGCCGAACATCATGAAGGCGAAGAAGAAGCCGATCGACCAGTCGACCCCGGCCGAGCTGGGCGTCGACCCGGCGCCGCGCCTCGCCACCCTCAAGGTGACCGAGCCGCCGAAGCGCCAGGGCGGCGTCAAGGTCGCCGACGTGGCCGAGCTGGTGTCCAAGCTGAAGAACGAAGCGAAGGTGATCTGAGATGAGCGCGCTTGTCTTCGCCGAGCATGAGAACGGCACCCTGCGGCCGGCGACGCTGAACGCGGTCGCCGCCGCCGCGCAGATGAGCGACCAGGTCGTGCTGCTGGTCACCGGCAAGGGCTGCGGGGCCGCCGCCGAGGCCGCCGCCAAGGTGGCCGGCGTCGCCAAGGTCCTGAAGGCCGATTCCGCCGAGTACGAGCACACCCTGGCCGAGAACCTGGCGCCGCTGATCGCGCGGCTGGCCAAGGACCACAGCCATGTCGTCGCGGCGGCCACCACGGTCGGCAAGAACATCATGCCGCGGGCGGCCGCCCTGCTCGACGTCGCCCAGGTCTCGGACATCATCGAGGTGATCGACGCCGAGACCTTCGTGCGGCCGATCTACGCCGGCAACGCGCTGGCCACGGTCAAGTCCTCCGACGCCGTCAAGGTGGTCACCGTGCGCGGCACCAACTTCGAGCCGGTGGCCGCCGAGGGCGGCTCGGCCAGCATCGAGGACGTGTCGGGCGACGGCGACAAGGGGCTGTCCTCCTTCGTCGGCCAGGCGCTGTCGAAGTCGGAGCGGCCGGAGCTGACCAGCGCCCGGGTGGTGATCTCCGGCGGTCGCGGCATGCAGAACGGCGAGAACTTCAAGCTGCTCGAGGCCGTCGCCGACAAGCTGAACGCCGCCGTCGGCGCCTCGCGCGCCGCGGTCGACGCCGGCTTCGTGCCGAACGAGTACCAGGTCGGCCAGACCGGCAAGGTGGTGGCCCCGGACCTGTACATCGCGGTCGGCATCTCGGGTGCGATCCAGCACCTGGCCGGCATGAAGGACAGCAAGGTCATCGTCGCCATCAACAAGGACGAGGAGGCACCGATCTTCCAGGTCGCCGACTACGGCCTGGTGGCGGACCTGTTCAAGGCGGTGCCGGAGCTCAGCGAGGCTCTCGGCAAGGGCTGAGCGGAACCGGCGCGGCGGGACCCGGGTCCCGCCGCCGTCCGGCCGGATAGGGCCCGCCCCGAGAGGCCCAGGCAGGAGGGATTCATGCGGCGCATCGGCGTGATCGGTGCCGGGCAGATGGGCAGCGGAATCGCCCAGGTCTGCGCGGCCGGCGGACTGGACGTGCGGATGGTGGACGTCGCCGACGACGTTCTGGCGCGCGCCCGCGAGACGGTCGAGCGCAACCTCGGCCGGCAGGTCGCCCGCGGCAAGATGTCGGACGGCGACATGCAGGCGGCGATGGCCCGGATCTCGGCCGGCACCGACTATGCGGTGTTCGGCGACTGCGACCTGGTGATCGAGGCCGCCACCGAGAACGAAGAGGTCAAGCGCGAGGTCTTCAAGAAGCTGGTGCCGCATCTCGGCCCGGACACCCTGGTCGCGACCAACACCTCGTCGATCTCGATCACCCGCCTCGCGGCCTCGACCGACCGCCCGGGCCGGTTCGTCGGCATGCATTTCATGAACCCGGTGCCGGTGATGCAGCTGGTCGAGCTGATCCGCGGCATCCAGACCGAGCAGGCGACCTTCGAGGCGGTGCGCGAGCTGGCGCAGCGGCTCGGCAAGACGGTGTCGGTGGCCGAGGACTTCCCGGCCTTCATCGTCAACCGCATCCTGCTGCCGATGATCAACGAGGCGGTCTACACCCTGTACGAGGGGGTCGGCTCGGTGGAGTCGATCGACACCGCCCTGAAGCTCGGCGCCAACCACCCGATGGGGCCGCTGGAGCTGGCCGACTTCATCGGCCTCGACACCTGCCTGGCGATCATGCACGTGCTGTATGACGGCCTCGCCGACAGCAAGTACCGACCGTGCCCGCTGCTGGTGAAATACGTCGAGGCCGGCTGGCTGGGCCGCAAGACCAACCGCGGCTTCTACGACTACGGCGGCGAGACGCCGGTGCCGACCCGCTGACCGGCGGGCTCGGCCGCCAGCTACAAAATTCCTATTTGCCAACGCAAATAAAATGCCTCAGCTTCACTTGCCCGCTCGCTTGAGTTCTTAACCGGCGCTTACCAAGGTCAAGAATTCGGTGATCGACGGGTCTCTTTTGTCTGGAGGCTGGAATGGGCATGCGCATGTGGCTGGGCTCGGTCGCGATCGCGTCGAGCATGGCCGTGTCGGCGGTCGCGTGGGCACAGGCGAAGCAGGACTTCACCCTGGTCAACAACACCGGCTACGCGCTGAGCGAGGTCTATGTCTCGCCGAGCAAGGCGGACGACTGGCAGGACGATATCCTCGGACGCGACATCATGGACGACGGCGTCGAGTTCGACATCTCCTTCGACCGCGCCGACAAGTCCTGCTTCTGGGACCTCAAGGTGATCTACCACGACGACAACTCGAGCGCCGTCTGGCAGGGCATCGACCTGTGCACGGTGTCCGTCATCACCATCAAGTACAACCGCCAGACCGACACCACCTCGGCGGTGTTCAAGTAGCCCGCCCCGGCGCGGCGTCCCGTCGGCGGGGCGCCGCGCCGATCAGCGCGACGTTGCCGTGCAGGTGCAGCACCTGCGACGCCAGCCCCAGCTCCGCGAACCACGCGAGATAGTCCGCGAGCCGCGCCGGGCGGTTGCTGTCGGACAGGTCGGCCTCGTAGGCGGCGAAGTCGTCGGCGCTGCGCATGGCGGCCCCGTGCACCCGTTCGATGCGCCGCCAGATCGCCTGCTGCGCCGGGAACAGCGCCGGCTCGGCCAGGCGGATGCGGTCATACAGCAGGATCATCCCGTCGGCCGCCAGCCGGTCGCGCGCCCATTCCAGGAGCGCGCGCTTCCGGTCGTCCGCGAGGTCGTGGAAGGTGAGCGCGCTGACCACGAACCGGGCGCGCCCGACCGGCAGCACGATCGCGTCCGGATCCGCCAGGTCGCCCTCGACGAAGTCGCCGCGATCGCCGAACCGGGCCCGCGCCTGGTCCAGTGACTCGCCCTTGCGGTCGACCCCGACGAACGACAGGTCGCGTCGGTGCTGCTCGACCAGATGCTCCAGGTAGCCGGTGCCGCAGCCCAGGTCGAGCACGATGTCGCCCGGCCGGGCCAGATCGGCGACGATCCCGGCCAGGACATCGAGCTGCTCGCCGCGGGTCGGATGCCCGCCGATCGGGTCCTTCAAGATTTCTCTCCTGCTTTCAGACGGTTGTGCCGAGATGCCGGGGCGACAGGTATTTCACTTGCTTTTAGATAAAGTTTTATGTATCTCGGGAGTCCGCCTAACTCCTTCAGAACGAGGGAATCATGATGACCAGAATGGTTACCGACAAGGCGCTCGCCTTGCTGACTCAATCTGTCTCCGACGTGGTCGGCGACGAGACCAAGATCGCCACGGCCCTGTCCCGCGCGATCCACAGCGGAAGCCCCATGGACCTGCTGATGGCCCAGGCTTCCTTCGACGACCTGGATTCGACGCTTCGTCGCCAGATCCAGGGCTACGCGCTGAGGCTGGCCGGCGGCACCATGCACTGACCAGGCTGGGCGCCGGAATTGCCTGCGTGGGCATCCCCACCCCTGCGCCGGCTGTCCCCCCGGCCGGCCATGGGTCCGGCCGGGGGCGGCCGGGCGCGCCGTCACCATTTCCCTGCCATCACCGGCTGCCGGCCGTCACCGACTGACTCCCAGTTCGTCGTAGCAGCGCGCCGCACCCGGGTGCAGCGGGATGTCGATGCCGTCGAGCGCGGTCTCGAGCCGGATCTGCTTGCCGGCCGGGTGTCCGCCGTCCAGCAGGACGCGGGTCGCGGTGTTCCACAGCGCCCGGCAGATCGCGTAGACCCGCTCCTCCGGGACGTCGGCGGAGACGATCCACTGGGCGCCGACGCCGATGGTCGGGATCTCCGGGGCGCCGGGCCAGTAGGTCTCCGCCGGGATCGCGGTGCGGGCCAGGAACGGGTGGGTCTCCAGGATCTTGTCGACCGGCGCGCCGTCGAGCGCCAGCAGGTCGGCGACCCCGTTCGCGGTCAGGTCGGCCACCACGTTGGTCGGCACCCCGGCGACGATGACGAAGGCGTCGAGTTCGTCGCGCAGCATCAAGGACGACGCCGGTCCCGGCTTCAGGTAGTCCGCCACCACGTCGGTCTCGGCCAGCCCGTAGGACTTCAGCACCAGCCGGGCCATCAGCAGCGTTCCGGACCCGGGTTCGTCCAGCGACACCCGCTTGCCGGCCAGGTCCCTGATTCCGGCGATGCCGATGCCCCGTCGCACCACCACCTGCATGCGCTCGGCGTACAGGTTGGCGATCACCCGAAGCTTCTGCATCGGCTGCCGGCCGTCGAAGGTCCGCTTGCCGTAGTAGGCGTCGTGCACCACGTCGGCCTGGGCGAACGCCGACTCGATCTGTCCGGTCTCGATCGCCTCGACATTGGCCACCGAGCCGTTCGACGAGACCGCGGCGGCGATCAGGTTGGGGACGCCGCAGCTGCCGCCCTGGCCGCAGGGACGCGAGCCGGCCGGGTTCGAGATGGCGTTCCCGATGATCGCGCCGATCGGATAGTAGGTGCCGTTGACGCCGCCGGTGGCGATCCGGAAGAACGTCAGCTCCGGGTCCTGGGCCGCTGCCGGCCCGGCGATCCCGGCGACCAGCGCCAGCGCCAGCGCCAAAGCCGCCGCTCGGCCGAGCCGGGCGGTGCGGTCGCGGATGCTCCCGTCGCGCGCCATCACGCCGCCTCCGGCCGGTTGAGATAATGCAGGATCAGGGCCTTGGCGGCGGGCGAATCCCACTCGGCGTCGCCGAGCATGCGACCGACGATCCGGCCTTCCGGGTCGATCAGCACCGAGGTCGGCAGCCCGGCAGTCCCCAGCGCACGCGCCAGTTCCGACTTGGGGTCGGCGGCGGTCCGCAGGTTCCGGATCCCGAGCTTCGTCAGGAACGGGCCCGCCAGCTCGAGCCCCTTGCGGTCGACCGACAGCAGCTGGACCCGGAACCGGTCGCCGCCCAGCGCCGCCTGCAGGCGGTCGAGCGACGGCAGTTCCTTCACGCAGGGCGCGCACCAGGTGGCCCAGACATTCAGCAGCACGTAGCCGCCGCGATACGCGTCGAGCTTGATGGGTCGCCCGTCCGGGTCTAGGAAGGCGGTGCTCGGGGCGGGCTGCGGCTCGGAGAGCGGTTCGTAGGCGCCATAGCCACCGGTCAGGGCCGGCGGCCCGCCGGCCGCTCCGACAGCCACCACCGCACCGGCCAGTACCGCGGCGATCACACCGGCCAGCAGGCCGAGGCGCCACGGGGAACGAGCGATGCGCCAACCGGGACCCGTCATGACCGATCAATCTCCCGCCCCAACCGCACCCGAGAGCCGGACGAACGAACTCTGGGGCGGTCGCTTCGCGTCCGGGCCCGCCGAGGTGATGGAGCGTATCAACCCGTCCATCGACTTCGACCGGCGTTTCTGGCGGGAAGACATCCAGGGCTCCAAGGCGCATGCCGAGATGCTGGTTGCCCAGGGCATCGTCTCGGCCGCGGACGGCGCCGCCATAGCCAAGGGTCTAGATGAGATTTGGGGCGAAATCGAGTCCGGGCGGTTCAAATTCTCGCGTGCGCTCGAAGACATCCACATGAACGTCGAGTCGCGGCTGCGCGACCTGATCGGCGATCCGGCCGGCCGGCTGCACACCGGGCGGTCGCGCAACGACCAGGTGGCGCTCGACATGAAGCTCTGGTGCCGCGGCGCCATCGACGACCTGGAGGTCGAGCTGACGGCCCTGCAGGCGGCGCTGATCGACCAGGCCGACCGGCACGCCGACACCGTGATGCCCGGCTTCACCCACCTGCAGGTCGCCCAGCCGGTGACCTTCGGCCACCACATGCTGGCCTATGTCGAGATGTTCGGCCGCGACCGCAGCCGCCTCGCCGACTGCCGCCGGCGCCTGAACGAGAGCCCGCTCGGCGCCGCCGCGCTGGCCGGCACGCCGTACCCGATCGACCGCTTCCGCACCGCCTCGGCCCTCGGCTTCGACCGGCCGACGGCGAACTCGCTGGATTCGGTCTCCGACCGCGACTACGCGATGGAGCTGATCGCCGCCGCCGGCATCTGCGCCGTGCACATGTCGCGGCTGGCCGAGGAGCTGGTGCTCTGGACGACCCAGCAGTTCCGCTTCGTGCGGCTGTCCGACGCGTTCTCGACCGGCAGCTCGATCATGCCGCAGAAGCGCAACGCCGACGGCGCCGAACTGGTGAAGGGCAAGGCCGGTCGGGTGCTCGGCGCCTTCACCGCCCTGTCGGTGGTCATGAAGGGCCTGCCGCTGGCCTACGGCAAGGACATGCAGGAGGACAAGGAGCCGGTGTTCGACGCGATCGACACCCTCGGGCTCTGCATCGCCGCGACCGCCGGCATGATCGCCGACCTGGTGGCCGACCCGGCGGCCATGCGGCGGGCGGTCGAGGCCGGCTTCCCGACCGCCACCGACCTGGCCGACTGGCTGGTGCGCGAGGCCGGGCTGCCGTTCCGCGACGCCCACCATGTCAGCGGCAGCCTGGTCAAGGAGGCCGAGACCCGCGGCTGCGGCCTCGCCGACCTGCCGCTCGAGGTCATGAAGGCGGCGCACCCGGCGCTCGACGAGCGGATCTACGCGGTGGTCTCGGTCGAGGCCTCGGTCAACGCCCGCACCAGCTTCGGCGGCACCGCCCCGGCGCGGGTGCGCGAGCAGGTCGCGGAGGCCCGCACCCGGTTCCTCGAAGGAGGCGCGCGATGACCCGTACTCTCACCCTGCTGGCGGTGGTGTTCGGCCTGGCCTTGGCCGGGCCGGTCGCCTGCGGCAAACGCGGGCAACTCGAGCCGCCGTCCGACAAGCCGTCGGCCTATCCGCGGTCCTATCCCGCCAACTGACCGCCGCAACGCCTCCAGCACCGGGGACCAGCATGCAGGGCTTCCACACCCGAGACGGCCAGATGGCCGTCGAGAACGTGCCGCTGGCGGTCATCGCCGCGCAGGTCGGCACGCCGGTCTACGTCTACTCCGCCGGCGCGATCCGGTCCCGCTACGCGGCGCTGTCGGACGCCCTGGCGCCGCTCGGCGCCTCGATCCACTACGCGGTCAAGGCCAACAGCAACCAGGCGGTGATCGCGCTGCTGCGCGCGATGGGCGCCGGCGCCGACGTGGTCTCCGGCGGCGAGCTGGCCCGTGCGCTGGCCGCCGGCGTGCCGGCCGACCGCATCGTGTTCGCCGGGGTCGGCAAGACCCGCGACGAGATGGCGGCGGCGCTCGACGCCCGGATCCATCTGTTCAACATCGAGTCCGAGCCCGAGCTGGAGATGCTCGCCGAGGTCGCGCGCTCGAAGGGGACGACCGCGCGGGTCGGCCTGCGGGTGAACCCGGACGTCGACGCCAAGACCCACGCCAAGATCACCACCGGCAAGGCCGAGAACAAGTTCGGCGTGCCGATCGAGCGGGCGCCGGAGTTCTTCGCCCGCGCCGCCGAACTCGACGGGGTCGAGGCGGTCGGCCTGTCGGCCCATATCGGCTCGCAGCTGATGGACCTGGCGCCGTACCGCCAGACCTATGTCCGGCTGCGCGAGATGGCGCTGACGCTGCGCGCGGAGGGCTACGGCCTGACCACCCTCGACCTCGGCGGCGGCCTCGGCATCGGCTACCGCGGCGAGGAAGGTCCGGACCCGAAGGCGCTGGCGGCGATCATCGCGGAGGAGCTCGGCGACCTCGGCTTCGAGCTGGCGGTCGAGCCGGGACGCTGGCTGGTCGGAGCGGCCGGCGTGCTGCTGGCCCGGGTGATCCTGGTCAAGCAGGGCGTCAGCAAGCGCCACGTGGTGGTCGACGCCGCCATGAACGACCTGATCCGGCCGACCCTGTACGAGGGCTTCCACCGCATCGAGCCGGTGACCGGGCGCGACCGGCCGGACGCCGGCCCGGCCGACGTGGTCGGGCCGATCTGCGAATCCGGCGACTATCTGGCCAAGGACCGGCCGCTGCCGGCGGTCGAGGCCGGCGAGCTGCTGGCGGTGCGCGACGCCGGCGCCTACGGCGCGGTCATGTCGTCGACCTACAACGCCCGGCCGCTGGCGCCGGAGGTGCTGGTCGACGGCGACCGCTGGGCGGTGATCCGGCCGCGCCAGGACGTGTCGGCGCTGATCGGGCTCGACCGGGTGCCGGACTGGATCGGCGGCTGACCGGGGCGGTTGACCGGGGCGGTCCCGGCCGCCCGGTCGGTGCGCGCCCCTTGACCCTGCCGGGGCGGCACCCGACACTATAGCGGTTCACGACCGTTGGACGTCGCCGGGAAAGGGGGCTGACCCTGACGGCGTCTGGTCGCCCACCGCTTTCGCGGAGGATTGCCGTGCGCCCCACCGAGGCCCCGTCCGACCGGACGCCGCCCCAGCCCACCCGCCGCGTCGCCCGCCAGCTCGCGTTCGCCCGGGCCATCGTCGGCTGGGAGCGGCTGTGGCCCTCGATCTGGGTCCCGCTGCTGCTGATCGCCGCCTTCTTCGGCATCGCCCTGCTCGGGGTTCCGGCCGCGATCGGCGAGCACACCGGCGGCTGGGGCCATCTGGCCCTGCTGGTCGGTTTCGCCCTCGCCATCCTGTGGACCGCCCGCCGCGGCGCGGTCGCCTGGCAGCCGGCGGCCGACGCCGACGCCGCGCGCCGGCTGGAACGCGACAGCGCCCTGACCCACCGGCCGATCTCCGGCCTGTCCGACCGCCTGGCCGGTGCCGGGCGCGACCCGATGGCGGAGGCGCTGTGGGAGGCGCATCGCCGCCGCCAGGAAGACCGCCTGGCCGGGCTGCGGGTACGGGCGCCGGAGCCGGCGATGGCCCGGCTCGATCCGTTCGGCGCGCGCGTCGCCGTCGGCCTCGCGCTGATCGCCGGGCTGGCGGTCGCCGCCCCGGATCCGCTGGGCCGTATGGCCGAGGCGTTCCAGCCGACCCTGAGCCCGCTCACCCAGGCCCCGCCGCCGACCCTCGACGTCTGGATCAACCCGCCGGCCTATACCGGCCGGCCGCCGATGCTGCTGGCCCGGGCCGGCCAGCCGGGCGGCGGCGACGGCGTGGCGACCGCCACCGAGACGACCCCGAAGCGGCTGGCGGTGCCGACCGGGTCGGTGCTGCTGGCCAAGGTCAACGGCGGCGACGGCGTGCCGACCCTGGCGTTCGCCGCCGGCCAGGCCGAGGCGGCCCGGCCGTTCGAGCAGGTCGCCGAGCAGGCCTACCAGATCGAGACCCCGATCACCGAGGGCACCGCGCTGGCGATCCGCCAGGGCGGCAGCGAGCTGGCGGCCTGGACCCTCACGGTGCTGCCGGACCTGAAGCCCTCGGTCGCGTTCGCCGAGCCGCCGCAGGGCACCGAGCGCGCCACCCTGATGGTCCACTACACCGCCAGCGACGACTACGGGCTGGCGGCGGTCGAGGCCAGAATCCGGCGGCTTGACTCCACCGGCGCCGCCACCGGCGAGGAGCCGGTCGTGCTGGCGATGGTCCTGCCGGGCAGCGGGCTGGAGGCGGCCGACGCCAAGGACTTCCACGACCTGACCCCGCATCCCTGGGCCGGCCAGCCGGTCGACATGACGCTGGTGGCGCGCGACGAGGCCGGCCAGGAGGGGGTCAGCGAGACCGTGCGGCTGATCCTGCCGGAGCGGCAGTTCACCCACCCGGTCGCCCGCGCCGTCATCGAGCAGCGCAAGCGCCTGGTGACCGAGCCGCACGAGAAGACCGACATCGCCGAGGTGCTGATGTCGCTGGCCGCCCGGCCGCAGCACTACTACGACGACGCGGTGACCTTCCTCGGGCTGCGGCTGTCGGCCGGCCGGCTGGTGATGAACGACGCCACCCCGGCGATGGTGGCCGACATCCAGTCGCTGCTGTGGGACATCGCGCTGCGCATCGAGGACGGCGAGATGTCGCTGGCGGCCCGCGAGCTGCGCGAGCTGGAGCGCCGGCTGATGGAGATGCTGGCCCAGGACAACCCGGACGACGCCGAGCTCGAGCGGCTGATGGAGGAGTTGAAGCAGGCGATCGACAAGTACCTGCAGGCGATGATGGAGCAGATGCGCCAGCAGATGCAGAGCGGCGAGCAGCAGGAGATGCAGGAGGTCGACCCGAGCCAGATGGTCGAGCGCAAGGACCTGATGGACATGGTCGACCGGGCGCGCGAGATGATGAAGGCCGGGGCCAAGGACGCCGCCCGACAGCTGCTGTCGCAACTGCGCGAGATGATGGAGAACCTGCGCGCCGGCCGGCCGCAGATGATGTCGCCGGAGCAGATGGCGGCCCAGGAGATGATGCGCCAGCTGCAGGAACTGGCCGAGCGCCAGCAGCAGCTGATGGACCAGACCTACAAGCAGCACCAGGAGGGCGACCGGCGCGAAGGCCAGCGGCCCGGAGAGATGGGCCAGATGCCGGGCCAGCCGCGCGAGGGCCAAGGCATGCGCCCCGGGCAGCGGCCCGGCCAGGAGGGCCGGATGGGCGACGGCCAGTCGCGCGAAGCCGACCGCGGTGGCCGGCGCGGCCAGCCGGGCGCCGGCGGCAACGCCACCCCCGAGGCGCTGGCCCGCATGCAGGAGCAGCTGCGCCGGCAGCTCGGCGAGTTCATGCGCAAGCTCGGCGAGGGCATGGGCCAGATCCCGCAGCCCTTCGGCGAGGCCGAGCGCGCCATGAAGGAGGCCGGCGACGCGCTGGGCCGGTCCCAGCCGGGCGAGGCGGTCGGCCCGCAGGGCGACGCCGTCGAGCGGCTGCAGGACGGCGCCCAGGCGCTCGCTGAGGCGATGCGGCAGAACCAGCAGGCCAACGGCGGCACCGCCCCGGACCCGGGCGCCCAGGGCCAGCCCGGCAGCGACCGCCCCCGCGACCCGCTGCGCGACCGCCCGAACCAGGGCTACGCCACCGACGAGGGCGGCGTGGAGATCCCCGGCGAGAGCGACCTGCTGCGGGCCCGGCGGATCTTCGACGAGCTGCGCAAGCGCTCCGGCGACCGCAGCCGCCCGGAACTCGAGCTCGACTACATCGAGCGCCTGCTGAAGCGGTTCTGAGGCCCGGGCCGCCTCAGTAGCCGATGCCGCCCTCCGGGCGATCCGCCGTGAAGGTCACGTTGACCTTGACGGCGTCCGGCGCCGGGGCCGCCAGCTCGGACTGGAAGCGGCCGGTGTCGCCGGGCAGCAGCTGCGGCGCCTCGGCGGTGAACAGCCAGGACTGGACGGCGTCGCCATGGCCGTCGAGCACGGTGCCGCGCAGCGCCGGCAGGCTGCGCAGGCGGTCGGTCGGGTTGTGGATCTCGCCGGCCACCACCAGCAGCGTCACGCTCCCCTCCTGGCGGCGCTGCACGAAGACGTTCTGCAGCACCAGCCCCTCGCCGGGGACCGGCACGTGCAGGCCGGTCTTGTCGTACAGCAGGGCGCTGGCCGGCCAGGCCTCGACCAGGGCGTCGCGGCCGGCGAACAGCACGGCCGGGATCGCGATCGCGGCACCGGCCAGCACCAGCAGCGGCACCGGCAGCCGGCGCGGCGGCCGCTCGGTGCGCCGGGGGCCGCGGAACCGCGACACGCCGCCGAGCGGCGGCGGATCCATCTCGCCGTCCCCGGCCATCGGCCGCAGATCGTCGCCCGGCGCGCCATCGTCGCCGGCGAACCCGTCCTCGGCGGCGGCCTCCGGCGACGGCTCGTCGACCCCCTCCTCGACCTCGGGAGCCGGCTTCTGCTTCGGCTTCGCCTTGGCCTTCGGTTTCGGCTTGCCCTTGGCGCCCGGCTTGGCGGCGGCCTTGGCCGCCGGCTTCTCGGCCTTCGGCTCCTGGAACCACTGGTGACCGCACTGGCTGCAGCGGAGCTTGCGGCCGGTCGCCCCCAGGGCCTTGTCAGGTACCTTGAACTTCGATTCGCATTCCGGGCAGGTGACCCGCATCCGCCGCCTCGTGTTCCGATCCGCGGCGCGGAGTATACAGCGCACGCGGCGGCCCGCCACGACTGCGTCGGCGCCCGCCGGACCGCCGTCGAAATCCATGACGGCGCACGTCTTTCTTTCGCCACCGCCTTCGTCCAAGATCCGCCCGACCTGCAGGGATCTGGGCCTGAAGGGAATCGGCGCCGGACGCGCGCCGCCCGCAGCCGCGAGGGACGAGAAGTCAGGTGGTCCGCTTCGAGAACGTGTTCATGCGCTATGACGGGGGTCCCGTCATTCTGCGCGACGTGTCGTTCGAGCTGGAGCCGGGCAGCTTCCACTTCCTGACCGGCGGCAGCGGCGCCGGCAAGTCGACGCTGCTGCGCCTGATGTATCTGGGGGCCAGGCCGGTGTCCGGCCGGGTCCACCTGTTCGACCGCGACGTCGCCCGGATCCGGCGCAGCGAGCGGCCGGCGATGCGCCGGCGGGTCGGCGTGGTGTTCCAGGACTTCCGCCTGATCCCGCACCTGTCGGCGCTCGACAACGTGGCGCTGCCGCTGCGGATCGCCGGGACCCGCGAGGCGCTGATCCGCGAGCACGTGCCGGAACTGCTGGCCTGGGTCGGGCTCAGCAGCCATCTCGACGCGCTGCCGGCGACCCTGTCCGGCGGCCAGCAGCAGCGCATCGCGATCGCCCGGGCGGTGATCGGCCGGCCCAGCCTGCTGCTGGCGGACGAGCCGACCGGCAACGTCGACGACCGGATCGCGGTCCGGCTGCTCTATCTGTTCGAGGAGCTGAACAAGATGGGGACCACCGTCCTGATCGCGACCCACAACGAATCGCTGGTCCGGCGGTTCGACCACCCGCGGCTGCATCTCGAGGGCGCCCGCCTGACCCGGGTCTCGGTGAGCGGCACCGCCATGTCGACGCCGGCGTCGGCGGTCCAGGCGGCGGCCGCCGCCGCGCGACCGGCCTGACCGGGGTGGCGAGGATGTGGGGACGCAACGACCTGGCCCTGGCCCGCGATCCGTCGACCCGGTTCCTGCCGGGGCTGCTGGCGGTGCTGGTCTATCTCGCCGTGCTGGCCGCGATCGGCGGGCTGACCGCGCACGGCTTCGTCGAGAGCTGGGACCAGCGTCTGGCCGGCACCATGACCGTGCAGATCCCGCCGGTGGCGGGCGCCGAGGCCGAGGCTTCGCGCGAGACCGCCAGCGAGCGCCGCGAGGCGGTGCTGCGGCTGCTGCGGGTCACCCCGGGCATCGCCGCCGCCCGGCCGCTGCCGGACGCCGAGGCGGCCGCCCTGCTGGAACCCTGGCTCGGCCCCGAGCTGGTCGGCGCCCTGCCGATGCCGACCCTGGTCGACGTGCGGCTGTCCGCCGGGCAGCCGCTCGACCGCGGCGCGCTGGCCGACCGGCTGGAGAACGCCGCCCCGGGGACCACGCTCGACGACCATGCCCGCTGGCTCGCCGACGCCCAGGCGCTCGGGCGCTCGATCGCGGCGACCGGCCTGGTGGTGATCGTGCTGGTCTCGCTGGCCGCCGTCCTCGCGGTGGTGTTCGCGGTGCGCACCGGCCTCGGCGTGCACCGCAACGAGATCGAGATCCTGCACCTGATCGGCGCCCCCGACCGCTTCATCGCCGCCCAGTTCCAGCGCCACACCGGCCGGCTGGCCCTGGCCGGCGCGGTCTGCGGCGCCGTGCTGGCGGCGGCGACCGTGGCCGCCCTGCAGTGGACCGCCGCCGACGCCGCCGCGGTGTCCGGCCCGGCCGGTCTGGCCAGCCTGCTCGACGCCGTGGAGTTCGGCCTGCGGGACTGGCTGGTGCTGGCGGTCCTGCCGGTCGCCGCCACCCTGATCGCCACCCTGACCGCGCGGGCCTCCGTCCTGGTATCCCTCGCCCGGCTGCCCTGAGCGATGGCCCGCCGGCGCTACCGTTTCCGTCGAACGCCCGAGCACTCCGGCTCCCGCATCCGGAGAGCGTTCGCGATCGTGATACTGGCACTGATCGTGGCCTGGGCGATCGGCCTGACGCAGTATGCGAACCGCATCCCGATGCAGGCGACGCTGCCGGTCGCGACCGCCGACGCGATCGTGGTGCTGACCGGCGGCAGCAAGCGCATGGACGCCGGCGTCGACCTCCTGACCCGGGGCACCGCGCCGGTGCTGTTCGTGTCGGGCGTCGACCACAGGGTCGATCCGGCCCGGGTCCGGGACCTGGTGCCCGATGTCGGGGCCAGCCTGGACCAGGCGACCATCGACTGCTGCATCGTGCTCGGCTACGGCGCCTCCGACACCCTGGGAAACGCCCGCGAGACCGCGCTGTGGGCGCGCGCCACCGACCGCAGGTCCCTGGTGCTGGTGACCTCGAACTACCACATGCCGCGGGCCCGCATGGAGTTCGAGCACGCCCTGCCCGAGATCGCGCTGACCACCTACCCGGTGGTCCCGGCCGATGTCCGGGTGGAAGCCTGGTGGCGCTGGCCGGGCACCTTCGGGCTGATCGCCGGCGAATGGACGAAGTTCATCTTCGCCCGCATCAGGATCGCCCTGGCCGACCTGGTGGCACCGCCGCCGCCCGTCGCGGCGCCGAGAACGTAAGAAGAACAAAATAAATTGCTCCGCCGGCGGCCGGCTCCTATCTTATAAGGCCGCCCGCGACACCAGGGGTGAGTGATGCAGGAACCGGCACCGATCAGCCGTCAGATCTGGGACATGAAGTACCGGCTGCGCGTCGACGGCCAGCCCGTGGAGGCGTCGCCGGAGGACAGCTGGCGCCGGGTTGCCGCCGCCCTGGCCGAGGCCGAGGCACCCGAGCGGCGCGAGCACTGGGCCGGACGCTTCTACGAGGCGATGGAGGGCTACCGCTTCCTGCCGGCCGGCCGGATCCTGGCCGGTGCCGGCACCGGCCGCACGGTCACGCTGTTCAACTGCTTCGTCATGGGCACCATCCCCGACTCCATGGAGGGGATCTTCGAGTCCCTGAAGGAGGCCGCCCTGACCATGCAGCAGGGCGGCGGCATCGGCTACGACTTCTCGACCGTGCGGCCGCGCGGCGCGCCGGTGAAGGGCGTCGGCGCCGACGCCTCCGGGCCGCTGTCGTTCATGGACGTCTGGGACGCCATGTGCCGCACCATCATGAGCGCCGGCTCGCGCCGCGGCGCCATGATGGCGACCCTGCGCTGCGACCACCCGGACATCGAGGACTTCGTCGAGGCCAAGCGCGACCCGGCGCGGCTGCGCATGTTCAACCTGTCGGTCCTGGTCACCGACCCGTTCATGGAGGCGGTGAAGGCCGACGCCGACTGGGCGCTGACGTTCGACGGCGCCGTCTACCGGACCCTCAAGGCGCGCGCCCTGTGGGACCGCATCATGCGGACGACCTACGACGTCGCCGAGCCGGGGGTGATCTTCATCGACCGCATCAACCGGCGGAACAACCTGCACTACTGCGAGACCATCGCCGCGACCAATCCCTGCGGCGAGCAGCCGCTGCCGCCCTACGGCGCCTGCCTGCTCGGCTCGATCAACCTGGCCACCCTGGTGGCCCGGCCGTTCGAACCCGACGCCGGGCTCGACGAGGCGGCGCTGGCCGAGGTGGTGCCGGTGGCCGTGCGCATGATGGACAACGTGGTCGACGTGTCGCGCTTCCCGCTGGCGATGCAGGCCCAGGAGGCCAAGGCCAAGCGCCGCATCGGCCTCGGCGTCACCGGCCTGGCCGACGCCCTGATCTTCTGCGGCCTGCGCTACGGCTCGCCGGAGGCGGTCGCGACCACCGAGCGCTGGATGGCGCTGCTGCGCCGGCACGCCTACCGGGCCTCGATCGACCTGGCGCGCGAGAAGGGGCCGTTCCCGCTGTTCGAGGCCGAGCCCTATCTCGCCGGCGAGAGCATCGCCGAGCTCGACGACGACCTGCGCGCCGGCATCGCCGAGCACGGCATCCGCAACGCCCTGGTCACCTCGATCGCGCCGACCGGCACCATCTCGCTGTTCGCCGACAACGTGTCGTCCGGGCTCGAGCCGGTGTTCAGCTTCACCTACGACCGCACGGTGCTGATGCCGGACGGCTCGAAGCGGACCGAGGAGGTCAGCGACCTCGCCTACCGGCTGTTCTGCGAACTGAAGGGGCCGGACGCGCCGCTGACCCCGGCCTTCGTGCACGCCCAGAGCCTGAGCCCGAGCGACCATGTGGTGATGCAGGCGGCGGTGCAGAAATACGTCGACAGCTCGATCTCCAAGACCATCAACTGCCCCGAGGACATCGCCTTCGAGGCCTTCAAGGACGTCTACCGGCAGGCCTACGAGTCGGGCTGCAAGGGCTGCACGACCTACCGCCCGAACGACGTCACCGGGGCGGTGCTGGCGACCCGGCGCGAGGAGCCGGAGACGGAAGCCCCGGCGGATCCCGCCGCCGAGACCGCCACGATCCTGGCCGACGGCCGCGCGGTCGTGCACCTCACCGAGCCGCTCGACCGGCCGGTGGCGCTGCCCGGCGAGACCTACAAGATCAAATGGGCCGACAGCGACCACGCCATCTACATCACGGTGAACGACATCGTGCAGGACGGCCGCCGCCGGCCGTTCGAGGTGTTCATCAACTCCAAGAACATGGAGCACTTCGCCTGGACGGTGGCGCTGACCCGGATGATCAGCGCGGTGTTCCGGCGGGGCGGCGACGTGTCGTTCGTGGTCGACGAGCTGAAGGCGGTATTTGACCCGCGCGGCGGCCAGTGGCTGAAGGGCAAATACGTGCCGTCGCTGCTGGCGGCGATCGGCGAGGTGATCGAGACCCACATGGTCGAGATCGGCTTCCTGAAGCGCCGCGGGGCAGGATCCGGCAAGGACCCGGCCGCCGGCCGCGAGGTGGTCAACCTGGGCGGCACGCCCGGGCAGTGCCCGAGCTGCGGCTCGGTCGCGATGATCCACCAGGAGGGCTGCGCCGTCTGCACCGCCTGCGGCTATTCCAAGTGCGGGTAGGCGGCCGCCGCCCGCGTGTCGGCCCGGGCTCCCGGTAACCCGGGGTTAACCGGATGCCGGCATGATCTCCGGACGACCGCATGGACCCGATCGGAGACCCGCAATCGCCCAGCCCTTCCTGGCCTCTGAGCCGCAGACGAGCGACATCGTCCCGCACAGCCGTCACGCGCTGGTCCGCGGCTTCGGCGAGCTGTGGGAGACCAGGCGCGGCAACCGGCCGCTGCCGCTGCGCGACGATTTCCGGGTCGAGGAGCTCGTGCCGTGGTTCGGCCACGTGCTCATCATGGAGGCCGTCGACGGCGGCCGCGACTTCCGCTACCGGATGATCGGCACCGCGATCACCGAGTTCCTGGACCGCGACTACAGCGGAAAGCTGGTCTCCGAATGCGACTACGGGGCGGGCGACGACGCCCGCGACAGGGTGCTCGACGCGTTCCGCCGGCCGATCGTCGACGGCCGTCCCGTGTTCCGGTCGGGCCACGTGGTCTGGGCCACCGACAAGACCTGGCGCACCTACGACAGCGTTCACTGCCCGGTGTCGCGCGACGGCGCGGCGGCGGAACTGACGATGGGGGTGCTCTACTTCGGCTCGGTCGCGGTCCCGTCGCCGCGCGGCACGGCCTATCCGGATTGAGTTTCAGGCGTGGGCTCGCCGAGGTGATCCCGCCGGAGTGCGAGGCGCCGGACGACGTCGGTCGCTGCCGGCGACCGGCCGCCCCGGGACGACCCTGATCTCGGCCCCCGCCGGGCGCCGGGCCTCCGGCAACCTACGCGGGCCCTGCCGACGGCACCCTGTCACTTGTGCGGGCAGCCGACGGCGGCAGATGCGGTATTCTGGCGGGACCCGAGACGAGAGGGAGGGCCGCGAGATGCCCGGAACCCGCGACGATTGGACCGCCGACCTGGAGAACGTGGTGACCTCGATCGACGAGGTTCGTGCGGCAATCGGCGAACCGTTCGCGCCGGCGGTCAGCAAGGTCCTGGACCATGTCGACGACATCGCGGCGGCTTTCATCGCCCGCTCGCCGTTCATGCTGCTGGCCAGCACCGGGGCCGACGGGGCCTGCACGATCTCGCCGAAGGGAGACCCCGGCGGCTTCGTCCGGGTCCTCGACCGGCACCGGCTGGCGATCCCCGACCGCCCCGGCAACCGCCGCCTCGACTCGTTCCGGAACATCCTGCAGGACCCGCGGGTCGGGCTGCTGTTCATGGTTCCCGGCCGGCCCGATACCCTGAGGGTCTCGGGCGAGGCGCGGCTGGTGCGCGACCGGGCGCTGCGGGAAAGCATGGCGGTCAACCGGCGGACACCCGAACTGGTCACCATCGTGCGGGTCCGACAGGTCTACATCCACTGCCCGAAATGCATGATCCGGGCCCGGCTGTGGGATCCCGCGCATTGGCCCGCGGTCGACGACCTGACGAGCTTCGGCGACGCCATGGCGGCACATGCCCGCATGGGCCTGTCGGCCGACGAGATGGAGCGCAAGGCCGCCGACGAAGGGGTGCTCGAGCTGTACTGAACGCCGCGCCCGGAGCGCGCCTGGCGCGGGGGCGTTATGCACGGCGGAAAATAGCGATTGCGGCTGCGCGGCGCCGGCAGCTATGTATCGCTATCTTCGATCATGCATAACGCTTCAGGGAGTTCCGGGATGGTCCGCCGACTCGTCGCCCTGCGCCGCCGGACCTGCGTCGCCGCGATCGCGCTGGCGGCGCTCGCCGGTCTCGCTCCGTTGGCAGCCCGTGCCGGCGAGGTGCATGTCGCGGTCGCCGCCAACTTCACCGAGGCGGCGAAGGAGATCGCCGGGCGGTTCGAGGCCGCATCGGGCCACCGGGCGATCCTCAGCTTCGGCTCGACCGGCCAGCTATACGCCCAGATCAGCCACGCGGCGCCGTTCGAGGTGTTCCTGGCGGCCGACCCGGTGCGGCCGCGCATGGCGGTCGAGGCGGGCCTCGCCGTCCCGGGCTCGCAGGTCACCTACGCAACCGGCCGGATCGTGCTGTTCAGCCCCGACAGGGCCCTGGTGACCGGCGAGGCCACGCTGCGGGACGGCAGGTTCGCGCGGTTGGCGATCGCCAACCCGGCGACCGCGCCCTACGGGGCCGCGGCCGTGGAGGTTCTGCAGGCGCTGGGAGTCCACGAGACGCTGCGCGAGCGGCTCGTGCAGGGCAACAACATCGCCCAGGCCTACCAGTTCGTGGCGACCGGCAACGCCGAACTCGGCCTCGTCGCGCTGTCCCAGGTCGTCGGGCACGATCGCGGATCGCGCTGGATCGTGCCGTTCGAGCTGTACCGGCCGATCGCCCAGGACGCCGTGCTGCTGAGGCCCGGGGCCGGCAACCCGGCGGCGGTCGACTTCATGGTGTTCCTGCAGGGACCGGAAGCCCGCGCGGTGAATCGGAAATACGGCTACGGTGCCGGCGACTGACTGGGTGACGGTGCGATGCCCGACTTCGCGGAAATCTGGCCTCCGATCCGGCTGACCCTCGAGCTGGCGAGCGTCACGACCGTCGTGCTGCTGGCGGTCGGCACGCCGATCGCGTGGTGGCTGGCCCGGTCTTCGGCGCGCTGGAAGGAGGCGGTGGCCGCGGTCGTCGCCCTGCCCCTGGTGTTGCCGCCGACGGTCCTGGGCTTCTACCTGCTGGTGGCGCTGGGGCCGAGCGGGCCGGGCGGCTGGATCGCCGGGCTGTTCGGCGGGCGGTCGCTGGCCTTCACCTTCGAGGGGCTGGTGATCGGCTCGGTGCTGTACTCGATGCCGTTCGTGGTGCAGCCGATCCGCAACGCGTTCCAGGCGATCGGCGACCGGCCGCTGGAGGTCGCCGCGACCCTGCGCGCCTCGCCCTGGGACACCTTCTGGAGCGTCGCCGTGCCGATGGCCCGGCCCGGCTTCGTGACCGGCGCGGTCCTCGGCTTCGCCCACACCGTCGGCGAGTTCGGCGTGGTGCTGATGATCGGCGGCAACATCCCGGGCGAGACCAAGGTGCTGTCGGTGGCGATCTACGACTACGTCGAGACCCTGCAATGGACCCAGGCGCACATCCTGGCGGGCGGCATGCTGGTGTTCGCGTTCGCGGTCATCCTGGCGACGATGCTGCTGGAGAAGCGCGTCGGGCGGGCGCGGCCATGAGGGGATGTCGAAGCAACGGCTGGGTTCCGGCTCGCGCTTCGCGCGTCCGGAATGACGAAAGGGGTGGAAGAGGTCCGGAAGACCCTTCCATTCTGTCCGTCATTCCGGACGGACGCGCCGCAGCGCGGCCGAGCCGGAACCCACCGCGCGACGGGCGCTCATGAACCCGCGCGACGTCGATACCGGCGCCGCCATCGACGCCGCCTTCGCCGGCCGGCTGGGGGGCTTCGCGCTCGACGTCGCCTTCCGGGTGCCGATGCGCGGCATCACCGCGCTGTTCGGCCCATCGGGCTGCGGCAAGACCACGGTCCTGCGCTGCCTGGCCGGCCTGCAGCACCTGTCCGGCCGCCTGACCCTGGCCGACGAGACCTGGCAGGACAGTGCCCGCGGGGTGTTCCTGAAACCATACCGGCGGCCGGTCGGCTACGTGTTCCAGGAGGCCAGCCTGTTCGAGCACCTGGCGGTGCGCGGCAACCTGACCTACGGGGCCCGGCGGGCGGCGCATGACGGCTCCGGCCCGAGCCTCGACTTCGACCAGGTGGTCGAGCTGCTCGGGATCGCCCCGTTGCTGGACCGGGCGCCGGCGGCGCTGTCCGGCGGCGAGCGCCAGCGCGTGGCGATCGGCCGGGCGCTGCTGTCGCGGCCGCGGCTGCTGCTGATGGACGAGCCGCTGTCGGCCCTCGACCGCGCGACCAAGGACGAGATCCTGCCCTATCTCGAGACCCTGCACGACAGCCTGGCGATCCCGATCCTCTATGTCAGTCACGACATCTCGGAGGTCGCCCGGCTGGCCGACCGCATCGTGGTGCTGGCCCGCGGCCGGGTCGTGACCGAGGGCCCGGTGACCTCGATCCTGGAGCGGCTCGACCTGCACCCGGCGATGGGCCGGTTCGAGGCCGGCGTGGTGCTGACCGTGCGGGTCACCCGGCACGAGCAGGGCTTCCAGCTGACCCATCTGGACCACAACGGCCAGGAACTGGTGATGCCGATGACCGACACCCCGGTCGGCGGCGAGCTCCGCCTGCGGATCCGGGCCCGCGACGTGTCGCTGGCGACCGTGCGGCCGACCGGCATCAGCATCCGCAACATCCTGTCCGGCACCGTCGCCGAGATCGTCGAGGAACCCGACACCGCCTTCGCCGAGACCCTGGTCGACATCGGCGGCGCGCGCATCCGCTCGCGCGTCACCCGCGCTTCGGTCGCCGAACTCGGCCTGGCGATCGGCAAGCCGGTCTACGCCCTGATCAAGTCGATCACCTTCGAGCGCCGCAACCTGATCACCCGGGCGCCGCGCGAGGGGTAGGGCCTCGATCGGCCATTGCCGATCACTGCGTCCTGACGGCAAAGCGCACAGCAAGGCTGTTTGTCTTTCTGCCAAAATCCAACCTATACTGGCGTAATACGCCGGTTCGGGGGGACCGAGGTCATGCAGGAACTGTTTCTCAGCTACGCGCACGACGACAATCTTGCGCCGCCTGGGAAGAACGGCCACGTGTCGCTCTTCGACATGTTCCTCGGAATAGAGCTTCGCAAAGCCGGACTCGGGCGCCGTGTCAAAGTCTGGCGTGACGCTCGGCGCATGACGGCAGGCAACATCGACGACCAGATCGACGCCGGAATCATCGACTCCGATGGGCTGATATCGTTGATGTCCAAGAGCAATCACGAGAGCGATTACTGTAACAACGAAGTTATTTTCTTTTTAACCAGAAAACACAATGATAAGGTGATTATAGTTGCATTGACCCCATTTGACAAATTTCGAATTCCGGAAAAAATTCGAGAGAACCACTTCATACCACTCTATGACATTGATGAATTGAACAATGATATCGTTCCGTTTGTCGTCGGCTTCGAGGACATCGGGCTGGCTATCGATCAACGCTACTGGGGCCGCTTGCGCCAGGTCGTCGAACAGATTCGGAAGATCGTCGACACGCCACCGGGAAATCAACCCGCCGTAACTCCGACGTACCGCGCTCGAGCCTATCTGCAGATTGCGACAGGCCCCCTGAAGGCAAAGGTCGCGCAGCTTCGCCGGGAGCTTAAGAGCCTCGGCTTTGAGGTCGTGACGCCGGAGGACATGCCGCCGGACGGTCCCGGGCTCCGGAGCGCCGCCCAGTCGGCCGTCGCGAACGCCGAATTCGCCGTTCACCTGATCGACGAACGCCCGTTCGTGCCCAAGGGTGGCAACGACACGGCCGACCGGATCCAGCTCGCGGAGACGGCCACCCGTTATCACAGTCGACCGGACTTCCGCCGGTTCATCTGGATGCCACCGGGCAACAGCAGCGGAATGCAGTTCATCGTCGGTCCTGGCGACGAGGTCATCGCTCGGGAATTCGAGCCGTTCGTGCAGATCCTGCTCGACGAGATCGAGCGTCGTTTCCAACCGCTCGACGCAAACCGGACTGCCTCCGTGGCGGCTGCGGGTATTGCGCCATCCCCATCGGGGGTCATCCTGGCCAAGCTCCCGGGTACAGACTCGATCGCCGTAACGACGATCGCGAAGCGCCTTGCGAGCCGAGGCGTCGCGATCGAGCCGGTGGAAGGCAGCCCGGGCGACCTCGGCGTCCTGGCCGAGCGGGGCGAGCCGATCGTGCTGTGCTGGGGAACGAGCCCGTCTTCGGAAGTCTCGCTTCTGATGACCGCCCTCTCAAGACAGCCCGAGCGAAAGATCGGCCTGTTCCGGCTGGCTCCGGATCGCTTCGAGCAAGCTGCCTTCCACTTTCCGAGCCTCGCCTTCAACCTGGAGCTCCATGCTCCCGACGATCAGACAATCGACGGCGCGCTCGACGCGCTCGAGGGATAGGGGACCGCGATGCGCCTGTCCGCCGACATTCCCTATCCCGGCCTTCGCCCATTCGACGAAAGCGATGCCGACTATTTCTTTGGTCGCGGAGAGCACATCCTCGACCTGCAGCGCCGCGTCCGCGACAAGGCGTTCACGGCGGTGGTCGGTGCGTCCGGCAGCGGAAAGTCGTCGTTGGTCCGGGCCGGGCTCATCCCTACCTTGCGAAGGAGCACGGAACGACGTTGGCGGTGTCTGGTCTTTCGGCCGCAAGCTGACCCGTACGGCAATCTGGCCCGCGACCTGCTGCGCGAAGTCGGAGACGACGGTCTGGGCGAACCGGTGGCCCTGGCCCGCCTGACCAGTCTGCTCCAACTGAGCTCCGAGGGACTCGGCGAAGCGGTCACGGAACTGGGCCTCGAGACGGACGAGCGCGTCCTGATCGTGGTCGACCAGTTCGAGGAGTTGATCCGCTTCGACCAGGACAACGTGGATACCTCACTGAAGTTCATTCGGATGCTGTTGCGCACGGCCACCCAGCACGGTGTCCGGGTCAGCATCCTGATCACCATGCGGCTCGACTTCCTGGCCGACTGCGCGCGCTATCCGGGCCTGACCGAGCAGATCAATGACGGGCAATATCTGGTGCCGACGCTGAACCGCTTTCAGCGGACGGCAGCGATCATCGAGCCGGCGCGGAAGTCGGGCCGGGAAATCGAGTGGTCGCTGGTACAGACGATCCTGAACGACGCGGACGACGCCCAGGACCAGTTGCCTGTCATGCAGCACGGCCTGATGCGCCTGTGGTTCGCCGCCGGCGACGACGAGAAGATCGACCTCGCCCACTACCGCAAGATCGGGACCCTGAAGAAGGCGATCTCCCGACATGCAAACGACATCTTCGAGAGCCTGGGGACCGCCGAACAGCGGACGGCGGAACATCTGTTCAAGGCATTGACCGAGCTCGACAAGCAGGAGCGCGGCATCCGCCGGCCGCAACGGGTCCGGGCGATCTGCGCTGCGCTCGGTCTGCAGGGCGGCGCCAGCGACCGGTTGCTGTACGTGGACGGTGCCGACGTGCTCCGCGAGCAAGTCGGCGCGTCTCCAAACGACAGCCGGCAGGCTGAACGCGAGGGGGTGTGCCGGCTGTTTGCCGGACTCGCCGAATTCGGCGCCGCCACGGGCAAGGCCGTCGGACCGGTCGGCTTGCGGCGGTTCGCGGCGGACCATGGCCTGGGTGACGAGGATCTCTCGTGGCTGGAGGGCTATGTCCGGCTGATCCGCGTCATCGAGGCGTTCCGCGCACCACCAGCATTTTTCCTGATGCCCCCGGCTCCGAAGCCACTGCAGCCCGACATCGTGGTCGACATCACGCACGAGAGCCTGATCCGCCAATGGCCCCAGATAAGCGGAACCAGCACCATCCGCGGCTGGCTGCAGGACGAGGCGCGTGACGGCCGCCAGTACTCTCTGATGGTCGGCGACGCACTCGGCTGGCGCTACGACAATTTCACCCTCCCGGGCGGCCCGAAGCTGATCAGCTACGTCGAGACGGCCTCCGTGAACGGCCACGGCGCCCGCTGGGGACTTCGGTACCTGACCTCGGACATGACCCGCCGGCTGGGCGGCAACATCGAGCAGATCGATCAACTCACTTCGGCGTTCCTGACGGCTGCGCAGCGAAAGGCGAGATGGGAGCGATATCTTCGCCATGCCCTGCTGGGTACCGCCAGCGCCGCCGCGCTAGCAATAACCGTCGTCATCTCGCTCCAGTACCAGAATGCCGAACTGACGCGATTGAACGGTCAACTCGTCGAAGAGCGAGAAGCCGTCCGACTGGCTCTTGCGGAAACCGAGCGCCAGAGGGTGATCGCGGAGGAACAGACACGAGTCGCTCAGGCCGCTCTGGAGAAGATCAGGACGCTCAACCTCCAACTCGAGAACAAGGCCGAAGAACTGCTAGCTCAGATCGAAGCCCGAACCACCGCCGAGGAGCAGACCAGGGTCGCAGAAGCGGAATCGAAGCAACTCGGGGTCACCTCGCTGACCGCTATTGCGCAACGTCTGCAGTCGCAGAACGACGATGTCGGCGCCCTCATGTTTCTGCGGCGTGCGCTTCGTTTGGTCCTGTCCCAGGCCGTCGATCCGGACGTGCGGTTGATCGCGGCCGGTTACAACTCGCTCAAGACGTTGCGGGAAGTCGCGATAGCCGACGTCGGTTCGTCCGTGTTCCGGCTGGCGCAGTCGCCGGACCAACGCCGGATCGCCGCCGGTCTCTTCAGCCAGCCAGAAGTGGTCGTCCTGGACGCGGCCGACCTCGCCGTCCTCGGACGGATCGATCTGTCGGAGACCAGCAGCGACGGCGACGTCGCGGATGTCGAGTACCTGCCCGACGGTCGCACTCTCGCGGTCCTGCGGAAATCCGGGGAAGTCGACGTCGTCAGCGAGGACGGCGTCCTGGTCCGGCGGTTCCCCAACGAAGGCAAGGCGAACTACGAGGTCGGGATGGAACTGGCCGTGCATCCGTCGGGAGACTGGATCGTCGCGGCCGACGCCACGCAACCGGGCCTTCGGGTTCTGAATGTGCTGACCGGGAATTCTTCGGGCTTCATCCCGCCGCGGATGGAGACCGCCCGGCCCCGCGAAGACGACGAGTTGAGGGTCCTCGGCGTGGACTTCGACGGCGCCGGCCGTCGGCTCGTGGCCGGAACGTCCGGGGGCGCGCTGCTGGCATTCAGGTTCGATGACGGGAAGCTGTCTGCGGACGGGGATACCAGGAGTTCGGAGCAGGACGTCCCCAGGCCGGGCCGACGAGGCGTCTCGGTGGTCCGGTTTGCGCCGAACGGGGAGTGGCTCGCCACCACCGAGGGCGCGTCCCGACTGACCCTGCGGCGCGCGGACACCCTGGAAGTGGTGGCTTCGACGGACCTGACCGGCAAGGTCTACGACGCCCGCTGGGGCGCCGCCGGCGGCACCCTGATTGTTGGTGGCGCAGACGGCATGCTGCGGTTGTTCACGGTGTCGCGGTCGGGCGACCGCGGCGCCGCGCTCGAACCAAAGGAAGACCTCTCGATCCGCAAGGACGAGCATGTCGGTAGCCCCGCCCCGGTCGAGTCCGACGATTCGATCGTCGTGAGCACCACCAACGACTTCATCCGGAAGATCGTTCGGCAACGGCACTTCAGCGTCCGGCCTATTCACCCCAGTGGGAAGTGGGACGCCGGCTCCTGGTCGGAGGCACTATTGCAGCCTACGGCGGATCCTTCCCTTGCCAATTGCACACCGCCCGCCGGGCTGGAAGAGCCGTCCATCGCTTCGGCCTTGAACGCGCTGGCCAGCGTCCTGCCCAAGAATCTCGTCCGGATCTGTGCCGCCTCGCTCAGCGGCGATGGCCGATCGTTCGTTGCCTTGCACTCCACCGGTCGTGTCGGCGTCTACTCCGTCCCGGAGGCGGTCGAACTGCTGACGTTAGAGACACCCAGAGAAATCTTGCCGTACCGGGTCTCGGTTTCCGATACCGGTGAGCTCGTCGCGATCGGAGCCGTGCAGAGAACCGAACGGTCGTCGGTAACGTCCGACATGGTTCTCGTCTACCCGATCGCCAACACGCCCGAAGCTATGCTGTCGCTGATCGACACTCGCGTGCCGATCGGCGTGACACCGGAGATCGCGGACCGCCTCCTTTCACCATCGGACGTCGAGACCCTGCAGAAGCTCGAGCGCATCCATCTTAAGCCTTAGAGGAGAGGCTTTGCGCAACTTCGGCGCTCCCCCTTGCCGGACAGTCCGTTGCAGGCTACACGCAACTCGCGTCGGGCAGACCGGTGACGTGCCCCGACCACACCGGGGGAGCCGTCGGATTGATTGGATTGACAGTGTCGACGATGGCCCTCCGGCCATTTCTGAAGGTCGCGAATGCCCGGACGCCGGCACCGTGAGCCGCGCCGCCATCCTGTACGACAGCCGCGGCTTCGACGCCGGCAAGGAGCGCATGACCGGGCTGGCGACCGCCAGCGCCGGGTTCCTGCGCGCCTGGCTCGACCACGCCGGACCCGGCCCGGTCTGGCTGCATCCGACCGACGAGAGCACCACCGCCGAGGGGTTCCGCGCCCGGTTCCCGACCGACCGGAGCGTCGAGCTGGTGCACCGGCTGGAGACCCGCCGGCTCGGCACCCCCGGCGCGCTGTTCGTGCCGGGACCGGTGCTCGCCCCGTTCGCCTGGCGCCGGCGCACCGTCGGCGACGCCGCCTACTCGCTGACCGGGGTCACCCACACCATGTCGACCGCTCGCGCGCTCGACGCGGTGCGCGAGCTGCTGGTGGCCCCGACCCGGCCCTGGGACGCCCTGATCTGCGCCTCGCGCTCGATCCGGGATCTGGTCACCGGGGTGCTGGAACGGCATGCCGAGCACCTGGCGGAACGCACCGGCGGCGGCGCGATGGACATCCCCCTGCAGTTGCCGGTGATCCCGCTCGGCGTCGACATGCCGGCACTGCAGCACGGCGACCGGGCGGCGTTCCGCGCGGAGCACGGCCTGCTGGAGGACGCGGTGGCGGTGCTCTACCTGGGCCGGCTGTCGGCCCATGCCAAGGCCCATCCGCTGCCGATGTTCCGGGCGCTGGGCCGGGCGGCGGCACGCACCGACCGGCCGATCGTGGCGGTGCTGGCCGGCTGGTACCACGACGACGACACCCGGCGGGCCTTCGAGGCGACGGCGGCGGCGCTGGCCCCGACGGTGCGGGTGATCGCGCTCGACGCCCGGCCGCCCGAGGTCAAGCGGGCGGCGCTGGCCGGCTGCGACGTGTTCCTGTCGCTGGCCGACAACCTGCAGGAGAGCTTCGGCCTGACCCCGATCGAGGCGATGGCCGCCGGCCTGCCCTGCGTGGTCAGCGACTGGGACGGCTACCGCGACACGGTGATCGACGACGTCACCGGCTTCCGGGTGCCGACCGCGCTGCCGCCGGCGGGCGCCGGGTCGGAGCTGGCCTGGCGCCGGCTGCTCGGGATCGACGACGACTCGGTGTTCCACGCGCTGACCTGCGAGACCGTGGCGGTCGACACCGAGGCCGCCGCCGAGGCGATCGCACGGCTGGCCGACGATCCGGCCCTGCGCCGCCGGATCGGCGAGGCCGGGCGGGCGCGGGCGCACGCCACCTATGCCTGGCCCCGGGTGATCCGGGCCTACGAGGCGCTGTGGGGCGAACTGGCGGAGCGGCGGGCAGCCGCCGGATCGCCGACCGGCCGGGTCGCGAGCGTCGCGCCCGACCCGTTCGAGGCGTTCGCCGGCTTCGCCACCCCGGGCGGCGGCCGCGGGCTGCGCATCGAGCCGGTCGAAGGGCTGGACGCGATGGCCGAGCTGGCCCGGGTCGCGGCGTTGCCGAAGGCCGTGGTCGACCCGCGGCTGCCTGGCGACGCGCGGGCCCTGCTGGAGCGGCTGGCGGACCAGGGCAGCCTGCTGGTGCAGCTCGACCCGCCGCAGGGCCAGATGCGTGAAATGCGGGCCGGACTGCGGGCGGCATTCTGGCTCGCGCACGCCGGAATTCTGCGGATCGTGCCGGTCTGAGCGCTCCACGCCGCACACTCGCATGATATAGTCGGATCAATCTAAAGCTGTCGAAGCGATCCGCAGGAGCATCGCATGACCGTCCACCGCGTCCGGTGCGCCATCCTCGCGGGGCTGCTCGCCGCGACCGTCGGGCTGGTGCCGTTCGCCCCGGCGCTGGCCGGTCCGAGCGCGGACCGGGTGCAGGACTGGCTCAACCGGACCTCGATGTCGCTGGCGGTGGCCGGGTACCGGCTGTCCTGGGGCGCGATGTCGACCAGCCTGTTCGGCGGCGACGTCACCGTCCGCGACCTGCGCGGCACCGACCAGCAGGGGCTCGAGCGGCTCAGGATCGGCGTCATGACCGTAGAGGAGCCGACGACCGGGGCCGACGGGTCGCTGACGGCCGTGGCCCTGTCGATCGGCGACGTCACGGTCGGCGGACCCCATGCCTACACGGTCGGGCGCATCGACATCGCGCAGCCGGATCTCGGCGCGATCGGCCAGCAACTGGAGAGATACGTCGTCCAAACTGGCCCCACGAACCGCTTCCCGTGGTCGCGCCGGCTGACCGTCGAACGGATGGAAATCCGGGACCTGAAGGGCGTCTTCGTCTCGGACGATGGGCCGCTCGATATCCGCTTCGACCGCTTGCTCGCGGTCGGCGCCGATACCGGGCGCATCCAGCATCTGGAGATCGACGGCGCCTGGCAATCCGCGACCGGGCCGGACGGCGAGTTGGTGACGACCTCGATGGCGGAGCTTCGCGCCGACGACCTGACGATCGCGCCCGCCGTCTATGACATGAGCGACGATCCCGATACGGCCCGGCCGTTCGCCGCGCTCGCCGGCGTCGGCATCGGCCGGTTCGAGATCGAGGGGTTCCGGGCCGAGTCCTCGCTGACCGGCACGTCTAGCGTCGACCGGATGTGGTTCCGGACCAAGAGCACGCGGCCCGGACGCGCCGGCGTCCTGTCGTTCGGCAGCGACGGCATGCGGAGCCAGGCCAAGGACATCCCGAACCGGTTCGCGCCGCTGCTGCAGGCGCTGTTCCCGCCCGACGGCGAGGTGCCGATGCAGTGGACCGGCGACATCGCCTACGACGTCGACGCCGGCTTCGTCGGCTACCGGCAGGAGATGTCGGTGGAGGACTTCGGGTCGTTCAACCTGCAGGTCGACCTGTCCGGCCTGCCCGACCTGTCGATCGGCGAGTGGCGGGACGCGAAGAAGGGCGATCCCCGGCTGGCCGCGCTGCAGATCAACGGCATCTCGCTGTCGCTGACCGATTCCGGCGGAATCGACCGGGCGGTGCTGGCGTTCGCCGCCGACAGGACCGTCCCGGCCGGGCGGTTGCGTGGCGCCGTCGCCGAGCAGATCGGCGTGTTCCTGAAGGACATGAGCCCGAGCGCCGACCCGCGCCTGCTGCGCTGGCTGGCGGTGGTGCAGGAGTTCGTCCACCTGGGCGGCACGCTGGCGATCGGCATGACCAAGCCGATTCCGGTCGGCGACGTCCGCGAGCAGCCGGTCAAGGTCCGGGACCTGGGCGAACTGGCCGCCCGTTACGGCCTCGCCGTGGTCCGGCGCTGACCGTCGCGACCCGATCTCAGCTGCCCGGCTCCCAGCCCGGCGGGGCCATCTCGAAGCCCGCGAACTCGAAGGCCGGCGCCACCGTGCAGCCGCACAGGGCCCAGTCGCCGAGCGGACGGGCGCTCTGCCAGACCCCCGGCGGCACCACCACATGCGGCGTCTGGCCGGCCAGCACGTCCGGCCCCATCACATGCTCGGCCGTCTCCCGCCCGTCGGCCGACAGCGACAGCAGCAGCGGCCCGCCGGCGTAGTGGTGCCAGACCTCGGTGGCGTCGGTCACCCGGTGCCAGGCCGAGATCTCGCCGGCCCCCAGCAGGTAGAAGATCTGGGTGAGCGCCCCGCGGCCGCCGCCGGCCGGCCGGTCGCGGAACGTCTCGCCGTACCAGCCGCCCTCGGGATGCGGCTGCAGCCCGAGGGTCTCGACCAGCCGCCTGACTTCGCCGGCGCTCATGCCGCCGGCGGAACGGTCGCCTGCATGGACGGCCGGGCCGAGAACTTCTCGTACCAGGCCGCGAGCTTCGGCCGGCCGTCGCGCCAGTTCAGGTGGCCGAGCCGGAAATCGACGTAGCCGAGGCCGCAGGCAACCGTGATGGTGCCGATGTCGACCCGGTCGCCGAAGCTGTCGGCCTCGGCCTCGAAGGCGTCCAGCGCCCCGGCGATCTTCGAGAGTTGGGCGTCGGTCCAGGCCTTGTTGCGCATCGCCTCCTCGCGGAAGCGGCCCTCGTAGACCACCAGCAGGGCGGCATCGAGCATGCCGTCGGCGGCGGCCTGCAGCCGCAGCGCCTGCCAGCGCGCCTTGCCGTCCGGGAACATCTTCGCGCCGCCGTGCAGGCTGTCGAGGTACTCGCAGATCACCGGCGAGTCGAACAGCGTCATGCCGTCGTCGGTGACCAGCGCCGGGATCTTGCGCACCGGGTTGGCAGCGGCGACGCCGGGATCCGGCTGCATCGGGGTGGTGGCGATGGTGGCGAGTTCGAGCTTGCCGAGCAGGCCGGTTTCCTGGGCCACGACCATGACCTTGCGGACATAGGGCGAGGCCGGCGAATGGTAGAGCTTCATGGCGTTTCTTCTCCCGATGACGTCGCGTGACGTCGTTGGCCTAGAACGAGTCCTTGCGCCTGCGGATCTCGGCGAACACCGCGGTCGGATCGGCGCCGGCCATGCCGACGGCCGCCGCCATCGCCGGATCGTCGGCGCGCAGGAACGGGTTGGTGTCGAGTTCGTCGGCGATCGTCGAGGGCACCGTCGGCTGGCCGGCGGCGCGCTTGCGGTCGATCTCCTCGGCCCGGGCCTTCAGCCTGGCGTTGCCGCCGTCAATCGCCAGGGCGAACCTGGCGTTCGACTGGGTGTACTCGTGGCCGCAGTAGATCCGGGTCTCGGCCGGCAGCGCCCGCAGGGTCGACAGCGACTTCCAGAACTGCGCCGGCGTGCCCTCGAACATCCGCCCGCAGCCGAGCGCGAACAGGGTGTCGCCGCAGAACAGCGCCGCCGAGTCGGGGATGTGGAACGCGATGTGGCCGGTGGTGTGGCCGGGGGTCTCGTAGACCGTCGCCGTGTGGCCGATGATGTCGACGGTGTCGCCGTCGCCGACCGTCACGTCCATGCCGGGGATCCGCGCCTTCTCCGCCCGCGGCCCGACCAGCGGCACGCCGTACCTGGCCTTCAGCGCCTCGTTGCCGTCGATGTGGTCGGCATGGTGATGGGTGTTGACGATCTGCGTCAGCGTCCAGCCGCGCTGCTTCAGCGCCGCCTCGACCGGCGCCGCCTCGCCGGGGTCGACGACCGCGGTCTTGCCGCTGGCGGCGTCGTGGAGCAGGTAGACGTAGTTGTCCGACAGGGCCGGGACCAGCACGATTTCGAGGGCTGCCATCGGGGCCTCCTGGTGTCTTGACGATCGGTGCGGATGCGCCGCGTGTCTGCCGGGATCGACAGCGGCCGGCACGGTAGCATTAAGATCCGGAGCCTGCCACCGACGCCGGGATCGCGAACCGGCAACAGTGCATCCACCCATCGGCCCTCAAAACCCGCCGGGACCGAACCTATTATCGGCCGCCCGACCATCGGGAAGCCGACCAGCCAGGGGAGACGACCATGAAGATCGCCCATGTCGAAGCGGTGCCGCTGCGCATGCCGTTCGACCACGCCGGCGCATCCCGCGACCTGACCGCCGGCGGCTGGCCCGCCCTGGATTTCTGCCTGGTCAAGGTGACCACCGACACCGGCATTACCGGCTGGGGCGACGCCTTCGCCTATCACTGCCGCGAGGCGGTGACCGCGGCGGTCGAGCACATGGTGAAGCCGGCGGTGCTGGGCATGGACGCCCGCGACGTCGCCGGCATCAGCCACCGGCTGCAGCAGAAGTTCCACCTGTTCGGCCGCTACGGCGTCACCCTGTTCGCGCTGTCGGGGCTGGACATCGCGCTCTGGGACATCGCCGGCAAGGCCGCCGGCCTGCCGCTGGCGCAGATGTTCGGCGGCAGCGCCGACCGCACCCTGCCGGCCTATTCGTCGCTGTTCATCCTGCGCGACAAGGAGGCGGTGATCGCCGACGTGCAGCGGTCGCTGGCCGAGGGCTACCGCTACATCAAGCTGCACGAGATCGGCGCCGTCGAGGTCGGGGCCGCCCGCGAGGCCGCCGGCGACGACATCCCGATCATGGTCGACGTCAACTGCCCGTGGACCCCGGAGCAGGCCAAGCGCATGGCGCTCGAGCTCGACCAGTTCGACCTGCACTGGCTGGAGGAGCCGGTGTTCCCGCCGGAGGACTTCGCCTCGCTGGCCCGCATCCGCGGCGAGACCGGGGTGCCGATCGCGGCCGGCGAGAACTGGTGCACCTCGTTCCAGTTCGCCCAGGCCCTGGCGGCCGGCGCCGTCGACTACACCCAGCCGAGCGTGACCAAGGTCGGCGGCATCACCGAGTTCCGCAAGGTCGCCGCCCTGTCCGAGGCCGCCGGCGTGCAGGTCATGCCGCACTCGCCGTATTTCGGCCCGGGCTTCCTGGCCACCCTGCAGCTGGCCGCGGCGATGCCGAACCCGGGCCTGGTGGAACGCTTCTACATCAACCCGGAGGCCAGCCTGTACGGCGACTGGATCACCCCGGTCGACGGCGCCTTCCGGGTGCCCGACGGCCCCGGCCTCGGGCTCGACCCGGATCCGGCGGTGATCAGGGAGTACCGGGTGGCGTAGCCGGCCGGCGGCCGTCGCCCAACGCCCGTCGCCCCGTGGGTTCCGGCACGCCCGCGCCGCGGCGGCGCGTTCGTCCGGAATGACGATCAATATGCCGTCATTCCGGACCGGACCGCCGCAGGTGGGACGGAGCCGGAACCCACCCGGCGGCCAAGCCGCTTCCGGCCAGCCGCCGCCGCGGTTACCCTCCGCGCCATGTTTCTCGACGTGGTCGAACTGCGGGACTTCTACGACGGCCATCTGGGCCTGCTCGCCCGGCGCATGATCCGCCGGCGGGTGCGCGAGCTGTGGCCGAACCTGCGCGGCCAGTCGCTGCTCGGGCTCGGCTACACGGTGCCCTATCTGCGGCCCTATCGCGGCGAGGCCGAGCGCGTACTGGCGGCGATGCCGGCCCAGCAGGGCGTGCTGCACTGGCCGGCCGAGGGGCCGAACGCCTCGGTCCTGGTCGACGAGGCCGAGCTGCCGCTGGAGGACGCCTCGGTCGACCGGATCCTGCTGGTGCACGCCCTGGAGAACACCGAGCAGCGCGCCGCGATGATGACCGAGGCCTGGCGGGTGCTGGCCGGCAACGGCCGGCTGCTGGTGGTGGTGCCGAACCGGCGCGGCCTGTGGGCGCGCTTCGACCACACGCCGTTCGGGCACGGCCAGCCCTACACGGTCTCGCAGCTGTCGCGGCTGCTGCGCGACAGTCGCTTCACCCCGACCCGCACCGTGCATGCGCTGTACGCGCCGCCCTACACCTCCGGGCTGGTCATCCGTTCCGCGCCGGCGCTGGAACAGGTCGGACACCGCTGGTTTACCCGTTTCGCCGGCGTGGTCATGATCGAGGCCCAGAAGGAAGTCTACGCCCCCCGCCGGGTCCGCAAGCGGGTCCTGGCCCGGGCCCGGGCGCTGCTGCCGTCCGGCAGGCCGTCGGTCCCGGTGCCCGCCAACCGTGACCGGACCGCCTGACGGCGGGCCATTTCGTATCGGTCCGTCCGACGGTGCCATCCGGGCGCCGGCCGCGGGCCGCAGGGAGGAGAAGCAATGTACATCGTCGCCGTGAACCTGGTGGTCGACCCCAAGGATGCCGACAACTTCGCCGAGCGCATCAAGCAGCACGCCAAGAACAGCCTGACCCAGGACGGCTGCCTCGGCTTCTCGGTCAGCCGCGACCACGACAACCCGGCCTCGTTCCACCTCTGGGAGGTCTACAAGGACGCCGCCGCCTTCGAGGCGCACAAGGCGGCCGATTTCATGGCCGAGTTCGGGAAATTCGCCGGCCCGCTGCTGAAGAACCGGGTGCTGGCGACCGGCAACCTGATCGTGTGACGCCGCCGGCCCCGGGACCGCGGCTCATTCGCCCCGGTCCCGGCGGCCGCCCGCCCGTCAGACCGCGCGAACCTCGCCGAGGAAGCTGTGGACCCGCTCGCTCAGCCGGTCCGAGTGCGAACTCACCCGGTCCGACGCCTGCATGACCTCGCCGGCCATCGTCCCGGTCCGCTGCGACGCCTCGCTGACATGGACGACGTTCTGGCTCACGGCCTCGGCAGCCACCGAGACGTCCTCGATATTGCGCGAGATCTCCTGGGTGGCGGCGTTCTGCTCCTCGATGGCGGCGGCCACCGCGGCGGTGATTCCCTCCATTTCGCCGACCTTGCCGACGATCGCCTTGATGGCCTCGACTGCCCCGGCCGTGCGGTTCTGGACCGCGTCGATCTGGGCGGCGATCTCTTCGGTCGCCCGGCCGGTCTGGCCGGCCAGGCTCTTGACCTCCGACGCCACCACCGCGAAGCCCTTGCCGGCCTCGCCGGCCCGCGCCGACTCGATGGTCGCGTTCAGCGCCAGCAGGTTGGTCTGCTCGGCGATGTCGCGGATCAGGGTGACGATCTCGCCGATCCGGCTGACGGTGACGTTCAGCTCGTCGATCACCGCCGAGGTCTCCTGGGCCTGCCGGGCGGTCTCGCCCGCCACCGCGCTCGCGCTCGACACCTGGCTCGCGATCTCGGAAATCGACGCCGACAGCTCGGTGGTGGCGGTCGCCACCGTCTGGACGTTGGCGGTGGTCTCCTCGGTCGCGGTCGCCACGGTCACGGCTCGCCGGCCGGAGTCCGCGGCCAGGCCCGACATCTCCCGGGACGTCGACTGCAGCTGGCCGGCGGCCGACATCAGCTCGTCGATCAGGCCCTTGGCCTCGCCGTCGAAGCCGTTGGTCAGCTCCGACAGCTTCCGGCCGCGGGCCACCTCGGCGGACTGCTTCGCCGCGGCCTCGGCCTGCAGGGCCTCGGTCCGGATCAGGTTCTCCTTGAACACCTGGACCGCGCCCGCCATGTCGGCGACCTCGTCGCGCCCGTCGGTGTCGACCTCGATCGCCTTGTCACCATCGGCCAGTTGCCGCATCAGCCCGGCGAGGCGGGTGATCGGCCGGCTGATCGAGCGCCCGACGAACAGGCTGACGGCGACGCAGATACCCGCGATCGCGACGATCAGGGCGATGGTGATCCAGAAGGTCCGCTGGTTGATCGAATGGAGCGATGCCGCGGTCGCGGCGTATTCCGATTCGATGCCACCGCGCAGATCGGCGAGCGTCGGCTCGGCGGCGGCATACAGGTCGGACAACGCCGTGGTCTGCTGCTCGATCCCGAGCATCAACTTGGCGTAGTCATGGAACGTGGCCTGGTAGGCTCCCAGGGCGGCCTCGATCCCGGTCTTGCTTCCGGCGTCGACCGGCTTGTCCGCCAGCAGCGCCTTGAACTCGGCGACCCGGTCGTCGAGGGACACCACATATTTCGGATCCTTGCGGAGGATGAAGTCCTTCTCGTGCCGCCGCATCATCAGCAGCTTGACCATCAGGTCGTCGCTGGCGTTCGCCTTGATCAGCTCCTCGGCCTCGTGCACCGCCGCCCGCAGCTTGCCCTGCAGCCCGAGCTTCTCGGTGAGCCCCATCTCGACCCACTGGGCCGCGACCACGCCGAACTGCTTCTCGTAGGCCGCGTACTGTTCCGCCAGGGTCCGGACGACCCCGGTTCGCTCGGCGGCCACCCGCGCCGACAGGCCCTCGATATCCTTGCGGATCGTCGCGGAGACCCCGGCGTGCTTGCCGACATAGCTCTCGTCCAGCCGCAGCAGGAAATCCTTCTCGCGGCGCCGGGCGTTCAGGAAGTCGGTCGACAGGTCCTTCACCAGGGTGAGCTTCTCGACGGCGGATTGCTGCATGGCGGCCGTCTGCGTATGGCTGACGCTGCCCCAGATGGTGACTGCGGCGACGGCGACGAAACCGGTCAACGCGACGATACTGATCAGCAGCGTGCGCGCTGCGATCTTCAGCTGTCTCATGGAAGCCCTCCCGACGATCCCGGCGCCAACCCGCGCGGCGGATATGTCGTTCGAAATTCCTTAAAAGACCGTGAATCATTAACCACGGCGCGGATCCTCTCGATGGGCGAGAACCCGGTGTCCGTCGGACACGCGTGTAATCGATTACACGTCGGGCTTCCCACAGCTGCCCGGTCGACGAATAATCACGGGCGCGCTCTTGCGTCGGATACTCTCGCATGAACTCGGTTACACATGAGGCAATCCAGGGGAAGCCGGCCGATGACCGGGTGCCGGGCCGCCGGCGTCCGACCGCCCACCAGAAGCCGATCGGCACCGGCGGCAGCCCGCTGTTGCCAATCGGTCCGGGCCTCGGCTTTGATCCCGATGCCCGCGTCGCAGAACGATGGACCCTCGAGGGATGGACGTAGACAAGCCGGCAACCCGCCGCCGAGCCCGCCGCCGACCCGCCGGACCCGACCGGGTGTCGGCGCGCGACGTGGCACGGCATGCGGGCGTGTCGGTCGCGACCGTCAGCCGGGTCCTGAACGCCAGCGGGCCGGTCGCCGACAAGGTGCGCCGGCAGGTCGTCGCCGCGGTCGAGATCCTGGGCTACACGCCGAACGCCGCCGCCCGGGCCCTGGTGCGCAGCCGCTCCGAGACCATCGGCGCGGTGGTGCCGACCCTGGAGAACGCCAGCTTCGCGATCGCCGTGGAGGCCCTGCAGGCCCGGCTGCGCGCCGCCGGCTACACCCTGCTGCTGGCGAGTTCCGGCTACGACAGCGCGAATGAGAGCACCCAGGTCCGTACCCTGCTGACCCGCGGGGTGGAGGGCGTGGTGGTGGTCGGCGGCAGCCATCACGCCGAGATCGAGCAGCTGTGCGCCGCCCGCGGCGTACCGCTGGTCCAGACCTGGACGCTGCGGCCGGACGCGGCCTGCGTCGGCTTCGACAACCGGGCGGTCGGCCGGCAGCTCGCCGACTACCTTCTCGACCTCGGGCATCGCCATATCGGGGTGATCGCCGGCGTCACCCGCGGCAACGACCGGGCGGCCGCCCGCGTGGCCGGCATCGCCGAGGCCCTGGCGGCGCGCGGCCTGGCCCTGGCCCGCGAGCACCTGATCGAGCGGCCCTACCGGATCGCCGAGGGCCAGATCGGCCTGCGCGCCCTGCTGGCCAGCGAGCCGCGCCCGACCGCGGTGATCTGCGGCAACGACCTGCTGGCGTTCGGCGCCCTGCTGGAAGCCCGCAAGCACGGCATCGCGGTGCCCGGCGAGTTGTCGATCGCCGGTATCGACGACCTGGAGTTCGCAGCCGAACTCGACCCGCCGCTCACCACCCTGCGGGTGCCGGCCGAGGAGATCGGCCGGCGCAGCGCCGAGTATCTCATCGACCGGCTCGAGGGCCGCACCGTGGCGACCGTCACCGAGGTGGCGACCAGCCTGATCGTTCGGGGCTCGACCGCGCCGGCTCCGACGTCCACCCTTCCGACATCCACCGGTCCGCAACCCGGCGGCCCGAATCAAGGAGACGACAGATGACCGACCAGACGCCGATGCGCGGCGTGCTCTCGCCCGTGGTGACGCCGTTCGACGAGCGGCTGGAACCCGACGTCGACCGGCTGATCCGGCACTGCCGCTGGCTGCTGTCGCACGACTGCGGGCTCGCCATCTTCGGCACCAACAGCGAAGGCAACTCGCTTTCGGTCGAGGAGAAGATCGACATCGTCGACCGACTGGTCGAAGCCGGCATCGACCCGTCGCGCATGATGCCGGGCACCGGCTGCTGCGCCCTCCCCGACACCGTCAGGCTGTCCCGCCACATGACCGAGCGCGGCGTCGGCGGCGTGCTGATGCTGCCGCCGTTCTATTACAAGGGGGTCAGCGACGAGGGCATCTACCGCGCGATCGCCGAGGTCATCGACCGGGTCGGCGACGACCGGCTGCGGGTCTACCTCTACCACATCCCGCCGGTCGCCCAGGTCGGCTTCAGCCTCGACCTGATCGAGCGGCTGATCGGGGACTTCCCGGGTATCGTGGCAGGCATCAAGGACAGCTCCGGCGACTGGGAGAACACCCGCGCGATGATCGAGCGGTTCCCCGGCTGGGGGGTATTCGCCGGCAACGAGACGGTGCTGCTGAAGACCATGCAGGCCGGCGGCATGGGCTGCATCTCGGCGACCTGCAACGTCAACGCCCATGGTATCGTCGAGTTCTACAAGACCTGGCAGGAGCCGGACGCCGAGCGGCGCCAGGAGGCCCTGACCGCCCTGCGCAACCGGGTCGGGCAGTACGTGATGATCTCGGCCCTGAAGGCCACCATCGCGCACTACTCCGACGACCTCGGCTGGCGCCGGGTGCGCCCGCCGCTGGTGGCGCTCGACGAGGAGACCGTCGGCAAGCTGGGCCGCGACCTGGAGGCCTTCGGCTTCACCATGCCGGGGCTGGCGGCGTGAGCCGGGCGGCGGCCTGACGACGTCCGGAACGGGTGGTCGCCGGTCCGCGGCGGCCACCATCGAGCGTCGACCGGTTCCCGGCCCCTGGTCGATTTTCAGGTTGACGATTTCGATACAAGATCACGGAATAATAGAACTAGCTGAACCTCAAATAATCGCCGAACGGTCGAAACGCTTTCTTAAGAACTGCGGACGAAGACTTGCTCGGAACCGGTGGCGGATCCGGCGTCCGTCCGCACATGTCGGCTGCCGCACGGTCCTTGAGTCTTTCCTCAACCGAGCAGTATCGAGAGCAGGGGCGGCCGAACATGTTCACTCTAATCCGCAAGCTGACCGGCACCATACGAGCCCGGCTGATCACGCTGGTCGCCGTCCTGATGGCCGGCCTGGTCACCGTCGGGGCCGTCGGGCTTCTGACCGCCAACTACTCCAACAACCGGCTGCAGACGGTCTATGCCGACCGCACCGTACCGCTGGGACAGCTGGCCGAGATCAACAACCGCATGGCCGCGAACATTCTCGCCCTGTACGACGCCGCCAGCGCCGGCGTCAGTGGGCGGGCCGTCGACACCGCGGCGATCCTGCGAGCCGAGGAAGCCAACATCGCGGCGATCGGCGAGATCTGGAAGGCCTACATGGCGACCACCCTGACGGTCGAGGAAGCCGAGCTCGCCAAGGCCTACCAGACCGCCCGCGCGACCTTCGTCAAGGACGGCCTGCACCCGGCGATGAAGCTGCTGGAAGCCGGAAAGTACGACGAGCTGGACGACCTGGTGTCGGAGACCGCGATCCCGCTGTACGAAATCGCCAAGCCGATCGCCGAGAAGCTGATGGTGCTGCAGACCGAGGTCGCCGCGCGGGAATATGCGGCCGCCACCTCGACCTTCACGACCGCCTTCCTGGCCGCCATCGCCCTGCTGGTCGGCGGCATCGTGGTCGGGGCGCTGATCGCCCTGTCGACGATCCGCGCGATTTCGCGCCCGCTCGAGCGGCTGATCGCCGCCATGGGGGAGATCGCGAACGGCAACTACGACAACCGCATCGAGATCGAGCGCCGGGACGAGATCGGACAGGCGCTCGAGCATCTCGTCGGCATGCAGACGAAGCTGGAGGAAACCCGCCAGGAGGAGCAGCGCGCCACGCGCGAGAAGGAGGCCCGGGCCAGCAGGCTCACCGCCCTGACCAGCGGCTTCGACGCCGAGATCTCGGCGGTGCTGAAGACCGTCGCCTCGGCGTCGACCGAGCTTCAGAGCACGGCCGCCTCGCTGACCGCCACCGCCGAGCAGACAAGCCAGCAGGCGCTGGCGGTGTCGGCGGCGGCCGAGGAGGCGGGCGCCAACGTCCAGACCGTGGCCTCCGCCTCCGAGGAGCTGTCGAGCTCGATCTCCGAGATCGGCAGCCAGGTCCGGCAGTCGACCGACATCGCCAACCGTGCCAAGGACGAGGCCGACCAGGCCAATGTCCGGGTCAAGGGGCTGGCCAGCGCGGCCCAGCAGGTCGGCGAGGTCGTCACCCTGATCAGCGACATCGCGGCGCAGACAAACCTGCTGGCCCTGAATGCCACCATCGAGGCGGCGCGGGCCGGCGAGATGGGCAAGGGCTTCGCGGTCGTGGCCGCCGAGGTGAAGAACCTGGCCGCCCAGACCGCCAGGGCCACCGAGGAGATCTCGGCCCAGATCGCGACGATCCAGTCCGCGACCACCGAGTCCGTGCACTCGATCGAGGGCATCGCCAAGGTGATCGAGGAGGTCAACCAGATCTCGACGATGATCGCCTCCGCGGTCGAGCAGCAATCGGCCGCAACGCTCGAGATCGCGCGCAACGTTCAGGAAGCCGCCAACGGCACCGGCGAGGTCACCCGGAACATCGCCGGCGTCAAGCAAGCCGCCGGCGATACCGGTGCCGCCGCCTCGCAGGTGCTGGCGTCGTCCAGTGAGCTGTCTCAGCAGTCAGAATCGCTGCGCGCCCAGGTCGAGCGCTTCCTGTCGGACGTCAAGGCGGCGTAGGCGAATTCGGTCCGGGTCACAACCGGGGGTCGCCCGGCCGCGGCCGCTCGTGGTGCAGGGCCGGATCGAGGGCCGGGAAGTCGGCCAGGCGGACAGCCCACTGGGCGTCCACCTCGGCGTGAACCGCGGCGACCGCGGACTCGTAACGGCCGCGCAACGCCGGGTCGGCATCCAGCGCGCCCCGGAGCCGCCCGCCGCCGAACTCGCCACGATAGCCGGCGGCGCGGGCAATCGCCCGGAGATCGTCCTGGCCCGGCCCGACCGGTGTCCGGTCGGCCGCCCGCAGCAATACGGCGAATTCGATGTCGTGCGGCTCGGTCGGCCGGAACGCCTCGATCCGGTACGGGAACAGCCCGAGCCGCGACAGCGCCCGGCACAGCGCGACGAAGTGGAACGGCGTGAACACGCTGCAGTGAACGTCGAGATAGTCGCCGCCGGCGGCCACCGACACGGCCAGGTCGTGGGCGACCCTGACGTCCTGCATCGCCGGGAACTCGGCCTCGTCGGCGCCGCCCCAGGCGCGCGAGGTCGATACCGCGCAGACCCCGGCGAAATGATCGAACACCTGGTCCGGGCCGGGCCGCTCGAGCCGCCGCAGGTGCCAGCCGAGCCAGTCGGTCAGGGCGGTGTCGCGGCGCTTCAGGTCGAAGGTGAAGCGGCGGTCCGGAAGCACCAGGAAGACGCGGCCGTCGTCGCGCAGCAGCCGGCGGGCGTCGAGCAGCCAGCCGACCGGATCGGGAATGTGCTCGAACACGTGGCTGGCGACCAGCAGGTCGACCCGCAGCCCGGCCGGAACCGCCGAGCTCATCGGCCCGCCGCTCCAGACGTGCGACACCTCGACGATCCGCTCCTTGTCGACCGCCGGGTCGTTCCGATACTTGGCGCGCAGCCCCGGCGTGTCCAGGTGATCGAGATAGCCGACACCGGCTGACCCGGGCACCAGCACCGGATGGTCGAGGGCGCCGATCTCGATGGCGGTCAGCCCCGACAGGCCGACATGCTGCGAAAGGAAGCCCAGCCTGTCCATGTCGCCTCGCCCGTACCGGCCGCCGGCGGGCGGCGCGAGAATCTAGCGCAACGCCGGCCGGGCCGACAGCGCGGCGATCGTCCACCGGTCGGGGCCGGCCGCGATCCCCGGCACACCGCCGAGGCCCCGGTGGTTCTTGCCTTCCGCCCCGCCGCCCGATAAGTGTCCTGGTCCTTACGGCTTCGAGATGCCCTGGAATCATGGCCGACGCCTCTCCCTCGCTGGCTCAACTGCGCGCCGAGATCGACGAAATCGACGACGGCCTGCTGACGCTGCTGGAACGCCGCATCGCGATCGGCCGCCGGGTCGCCGCCGCAAAGGGCGACGCGTCCGGCCCGTTCCTGCGGCCCGGCCGCGAGGCCCAGATCCTGCGCCGGCTGGCCGCCCGCCTGGACGGCTCCGACCTGCCGGTCCCCGTCATGGAGCGGGTCTGGCGGGAAATCCTGGCCGCCAACCTGGCGCGCCAGGTGGATCCGGTCACCGTGGTGTGGGCACCCGAGGGCGCCGAGGCGCTGATCGATCTCGCGCGCGACCGCGGCGGCTCCTCGACCCGGGTCGAGACCGTGACCGGGCCGGCGATGGCGCTGGCCGCGGTGGCCGACGGCCGGGCGACCCTGGCGGTGCTGCCGGCACCCGAACTGACGGCGTGGCGCTGGTGGCCGTCCCTGCTCGTGGAGTCCGACCCGAAGCCGCGCATCGTTGCGCGGCTTCCGCTTTTCGGGGGCCCGGTTTCCGCGCCGGTCGCCGGCGTCGGTGTCGCCTTCCAGGACCCGGACCCGTCCGGCGACGACGTCACCCTGTGGGTGTGCCCGGGCCGGGCCGACGGCGCCGTCGACACCGCCGCCGGGCCGGACGGTGCCGTACTGTCGCTGGTCGCGCTCGACGGCTGGCCGGCGGCCGGCGCCCTGCCGGCCGGCGCCGCCGCGATCGGCGCCTACGCCCGCACTCATCACTGCTGATCCGCCGCCTCCACCGGGAGAATCCGATGCCCAGCGTCGCCCCGAAAGCGTCCATTGCCGGCCTGGTCGCCGGCAAGCCGGCCCTGGCCGGCGCGCCGACCGGCGCGCGCATCGTGCGGCTGCACCTGAACGAGGGCGCACTCGGGCCGTCGCCGCGGGCGATCGCGGCCATGCGGGAGATGGTCGGGCGGATCGACCGCTATCCCGGCATCGACGCCTCGGGCCTGGTGGTCGCGCTGGGCCAGAAGCACGGGATCGACCCGGCGCGGATCGTGCTCGGCTGCGGCTCGGACGAGCTGATCCAGTTCCTGTGCCTGGCCTATGTCGAGCCCGGCGAGGAAGTGATCCATACCCAGTACGGCTTCGTGCAGTTCCCGATCGCCACCCGGATCGCCGGCGGTATCCCGGTCTCGGCTCCGGACGACGGCTTCACCGCCAGCGTCGACGCGATCCTGGAGCGGGTCACGGCGCGCACCAAGCTGGTGTTCCTGGCCAATCCGAACAACCCGACCGGGACCGCCCTGCCGGCGGAGGAGGTGCGCCGTCTGCGCGAGCGCCTGCCCGACCGCGTGCTGCTGGTGGTCGACGCCGCCTATGCCGAATACGTCCAGCGGCCCGACTACACCGCCGGCATCGAGCTGGTCGAGGCGACCGACAACACCGTCATGCTGCGGACCTTCTCCAAGGCCTTCGGCATGGCCGGGCTGAGGCTCGGCTGGGCCTACTGCCCGCAGCCGGTGGCCGACGTCCTGTATTCGGTGCGGCCGCCCTACGGGGTGAACTCGCCGTCGCTGGCGGCGGCCGTCGCCGCCGTCGAGGACCAGGCGTTCCAGGACGCCACGGTGGCCCACAACGCCCGCTGGATGCCGTGGCTGCAGGAGCGGTTCCGGGAACTCGGCCTGGAGCCGATGCCGACGGCCGCCAACTTCATGATGGTCCGGTTCCCGGCCGAGCCGGGTCGCAACGCCGAGGCGGTGCGGCCGTTCCTGGCCGGCCGCGGCATCCTGGTCCGCGAGATGGCCGGATACGGAGCGCCGGCGTACATACGGCTGTCGGTCGGCACGGAGGACGAGAACCGCCTGCTGGTCGACGCCGTCCGCGACTTCCTGAACGGGGCGAACTCATGAGCGATCCAGGCAACAGCGACGACGGCGTCGTGTTCGAGCGCATGGCGCTGATCGGGATCGGCAACCTCGGCTCGTCGATCGCCCGTGCGGTGCGCGAGCGCGGCCTGGTGCGATCGGTGGCGGTCGCCGACCTGTCGGACGAGGCCCGCGCCCGGGCCGCCGAGCTCGGCCTCGCCGACGCGTTCTTCGAGAGCCCGGCGGACGCCGTGCGGGACGCCGACGTGGTGGTGATCTGCACCCCGATCGGAACCTATGGCGCGATCGCCGAAGGCATCGCCCCGCATCTGAAGCCGGGCGCGGTGCTGACCGACATCGGCTCGGTCAAGCAGGCGGTGGTCGCGGCGGTGCAGCCGCATGTCCCGTCCGGCGTGCACTTCGTCCCCGGCCACCCGATCGCCGGCACCGAGAAATCCGGGCCGGACGCCGGTTCCGGCGCGCTGTTCGAGGGCCGGTTCTGGATCCTCACGCCGATCGAGGGGAGCGACCCGGCGGCGGTGGCGAAGCTCGCGAGCCTTTGGACCCGCTGCGGCGCCCTGGTCGAGGAACTGCCGGCGGCCTATCACGACAAGGTGCTGGCCGTGACCTCGCACCTGCCGCACCTGATCGCCTACACCATCGTCGGCACCGCCTTCGACCTGGAAGGCCAGGAGCAGCGCGACGTCATCCGGTTCTCGGCCGGCGGCTTCCGGGACTTCACCCGGATCGCCGGCTCCAACCCGATCATGTGGCGCGACATCTTCCTGAACAACCGCGAGGCGGTGCTGGAGATGCTGCAGCGCTTCAGCGAGGACCTGAGCTATCTGCAGCGCGCCATCCGCTGGGGCGAGGGCGACAAGCTGCAGGAGCTGTTCACCAAGACCCGCGAGATCCGCCAGGGCGTCATCGAGGCCAAGCAGGCCAAGCCCTTCCCCTATGGCGGCAACGGCGGCGGCAACGGAAAGTAGCCGCCGGCAGCCTGCCGCCATGCGGAAATAGCGCTGCACGGTTCCGCCGAAACCGGCGATGCTCCGGGTGCCAGGGACCGCCGGGGATGTGACTGCCATGCGAACGCCGATCCGAACCCGCAGACCGTTCGCGGCCGCGCTGCTGGCCGGCGCCATCGCCGCGGCGGCCATCACGTCGACCGCCGGCGCCTCGGCCGCCGACACGCCGTCCGGCGCCCTGCAGCAGGGAGTTGCGGCCCTGTCCGACTGGCTGCGCGCATCCGGCGCCGGCGAGCTGACCATGTCCGGGAGCCCCACCGCCACCGCTCGAGCCGACGGCGAACTGGTGCGACTGCCCGGCCTGGCCTGGCGGACACCCGGCTCGGTCATCGGGTTCGGCGACGTCGAGATCGTCCGGACCGACGTGGCGGGCGGGCTGTGGCGGCTGACCGGCGCGCTGCCGGCCCGGATGACCGTGGACGCGCCCGGCCAGCCCACGACGGTGGTCTCGGCGCTCCGGTCGGCCTTTGACCTGGTGATCGATCCGCGCACCGGCGCGGTCAGCCGCTCGGCCGTCGAGGCCGGCGACATTTCGGTTGCCATGGAGCCGGTCGCCCGGCTGAGCATCGCCAAGGCGGCCGTCGCCAGCGACCTTCGCCCGGGCGGCGGCGGCAGGATGGAGCTCACCTCCAGCTACCGGATCGACGACCTGATCGTCACCTCCGCGCCGGCCGCCCAGGGCGTCCCGGCGGAAGAGCTGTTCCGCGTGAAGTCGATCGCCAGCGAGGCGAGCCTCGGCGGCGTCGACTGGCCCCGGCTGGTCGAGCTGCAGGCCCTCCTCGCGACCGCTCCCGACCAGGCGGCGGCCGCAGCCGACCCGGCGCTGGCGCGCCGCGCCGAGGCCCTGGCGACGGTGCCGGATGCGGTCGCCGACGGTGCCGCGTTCCGCTTCGACCTGCAGGACGCCCGCCTGTCCGCGGCGGCCGGCGGCCCCGGCGGGATCGGCCGGCTCGGCTTCCGGTTCGGCTTCTCCGGGCTGTCCGGCGACGCCGTTTCGGCGACCGTCGGCTACTGGCACGACGGTCTCGCCTTCGCCGGCGCATTGCCGGTCGACGGCAACGTGGTGCCGGACAGCGTCGCGCTCGAGGTCTCGGTCGAGAAGCTGCCCGGCCGCGACCTGTTCCGCCTTCTCGAGTCCGGCGACCGTGCCGGCCCCGACCTCCTGGCCCTGCTGCAACGCACCGGCGCGACCGCACGGATCGACCGCGCGCGCGTCGCGGTCGGCGACACCGGCGCCGAGCTGACCGGCAGCGTCGCCGCCTCTCCGACCGCCCCCGACGGCGCGGTCGGCCAGTTCGCGCTGACGGTGGTCAATCTCGACCGGATCGTGGCGGCGCTCGGCGGCCTGGCCGGCGACGAGCTCGCCGCCCTGCAGCTCGCCGCCGCGCTCGGCCAGCGCACCCAAGGCGTGGACGGCAAGGTTACCCACCACTGGGGATTCGTGCGTGACGGCGACGGTCGCTCCCTCCTGAACGGCAACGACGTCAGCGCGCTGTTCGCCCAGGGACTGGCGTCACTCGAGGCCGGCCCCCCGGACGCGCCGGCCCCGACGGCGGACCCGACGGCGGACCCGACGGCGCCCCCGGCGGCGGCGGGCGGGCTCTCGGCGGCGCTGATCGCCGAGCGACTCGAGGAGCTCGGCCTCGGAGCAAGCGTCGCCGACGACGGCGCGGGCACGCAGACGGTCACCGCCGCGCTCAAGGACGCGCTGGACGGCCAGACCCTGACGGTCGAGCTTTACGATTGCGGCCCGGACGGGCTGTGCGGCAGCGGCATGATGTATCTGGGCGTCGAGCCCGAGCGACAGGTGCCGCTGGCCGCGGTCAACGACTGGAACAGCGCCGCGCGCTGGGTCCGCGCCTATCGGGAGCAGAACGGCGCGCTGTGGCTGGAGCTCGACATCGCCGGCGAGGTGCTCGGCGCGGGCCAGGTCGACGCCCTGATCGGGCACTTCCTTGCGGCCGCGGAACGGTTCGTTACGGAGCTGGCGGAGGCGCAGTAGCGCGGTTGCTAGTCCGCGATCGAGCGGACCCGGGCGACCGGGAACTGGCCGATCCTCAGTGTGCCGTCCTGAGCACTGACCGGTGCCTTGAGGCGCTGGCGTGAACCATCCTCCGACGGCTCGCTGGCCGCGATCGCCGCGATCTTCAGCAGGGCCGCGTCGCCCGGCTTCAGGCGACCGAGGGCGACCAGCCGGTCGAGCGCCTCGGCCACGCCCTGCACCTGCGCGACGCCCGCCCCCTCCGGCCGCATCGCGGCGTCGAGCGCCACGGTGCCGTCGCCGACCAGATCGACCGGCGACCACGAGACCGACAGGTGGTTGACGTCGATGACACCGCCGGCATCGCGCCACATCGCCAGGCCCGGCAGGCCGGCGGTCGGGTCGACGGCGCCGCGCAGCGCGGCCTGCCAGGACAGCGTCGCCGGCCCCTCGAACGGCAGCCGCTCGACGCCGGTGGGCCGGACGCCCGCGGCACTTCCCGAGACCTCGAGGGTGGTCGGCACCGCCGCCACCGCGCCGGATTCCGGCTCAGGCGTCGGATCGATATGCGCGTCGACCGCCTCGACCGTCGCCAGGACCGCACCGCCGGGGCCGATCAGGTCGAGATTGCGCAGGGTCAGCTCGACCTGCCGGGGACCGTGCTGACCGAGGCTCACCACCGCGACCATCAGGCCGGCATCGGCGGTGACCGAGCCCCAGGACCCGGCGGCGCTGGCCCGGCCGCCGCCGGTCGGCACCACGGTGACGCGGAACGGATTCCACAGCGGGCTGCTGGCCACCACTTCGGAGGCCGCCGCCGCCAGCAGGGTCGGTCCGTCCTCGCGGGTCCAGTGGACCTGGCGCAGGGTGACGGCGACGGTCAGCGGGAAACCGCCGAGCGCCATCGGACCGTGCTCGATCCGGTCGCCGAGGGCGCGCCGCTGATCGATCCAGCTGCCGAGCGAGGCCTCGACCCGCAGCGCCACGAGCTGCCAGGCGATGATCCAGCCCGCGACCAGCAGCAGGGCCGCGCCCCCCGCGACCAGCCCGAGCCGGCGACGCAACGGCTTGCGGTCGGCCGGCTGCGGGCGTCCCGGCCCGGGCCGGGTTGTGTCTGGCGACGACATTGCGTATGCGGTCCGGCCGGTTGTCGAGACCGCGGAAACATAGGCTTGCGGAGCGTCGGATGAAAGAGGCGGATGCCGGCGGCGGCGGCGATGGCGCCGAAGAAGGCGAGGGCGGGATCTGGATTTTCGGCTACGGCTCGCTGATGTGGAACCCGGGCTTTCCGTTCGTCGAACGCGCGAACGCGCGGCTGCTGGGCCGCCACCGGCGGCTGTGCGTGATTTCGCGCCACCACCGCGGCGACGCCGCCCGGCCGGGCCTGGTGATGGGGCTGGATCGCGGCGGATCCTGCCGCGGGATCGCCTACCGGGTGCCGTCCGCAGCGGTCGCCGGGACCCTCGCCTACCTGCACGAGCGCGAGACCGCGCACTACCCGGTGTACCGGCGTGCCGACCTTCCGGTGGTGCTGGACGGCCCGACGCCGCGCACCGTGCGCTCGGTGACCTACGTGATAGACCGGACGGACCCGGACTACGCCGGCCACCTGACGGTCGAGCAACAGGCGGCCATCGTCGCCGTGGCGCACGGCCTCTCGGGCGCCAATCGCGACTACCTGAAATCGGTGGTCGAGCACATCCACGCGCTCGGGCTGCGCGACCGGCGCCTGGAAGCGGTGCTTCACGCGCTCGGGGATCGGCCGTAGCATTCGCGCAAAAGCCGATCCGGGAGGACCTCCATGAACGCGCCGGCACGCATCAGCCATCTGCTGACCCAGGAAGAGATCGAGCACTATCACGAGCGCGGCTACGTGGTTCCGCGCTGGCGGCTGCCCGCCGACCTGCTGCAGCGCATGCGCGCCGACCTGGACGAGCTGCTGGCAGCGAACGAGGGCGTCAGCCGCGACTCGATGTTCTGCCCGCACATCGCCCAGGGCGGCACCCAGGGCCTGCGGGGCTCGGAAACCTGGCTGGAGCACGCCCGCATCCCGGAGGTGCTGGACATGGTCGGCCAGGCGATCGGCCCGGACTTCCTGCTGTGGGGCACCACGGTGTTCGGCAAGCCGGCCGGGACCGGCAAGCGGGTGCCCTGGCACCAGGACGGCGAGTACTGGCCGATCCGCCCGCTGGCCACCTGCTCGGCCTGGATCGCGCTCGACGACGCCACCCCGGAGAACGGCTGCCTGCGGGTGATCCCGGGCAGCCACAAGGGGAACCGGCTGCGCGCCCACACCCGGAAGGACAGCCCGGACCTGGTGCTGAACCAGGAGCTGAACGCCGAGGAATACGATGAGGCCGACGCGGTCGACATCGTGCTGGAGGCCGGCCAGCTGTCGCTGCACGACGTCTACCTGGTGCACGGCTCGGAGCCGAACCGCTCGACGAAGCGCCGCGCCGGCTACGTCTGCCGCTACATGCCGACCAGCTCGCATTTCGACCACGGCTACGGCGCCGAGCTGCAGAAGCGCTCCGGCCAGGTCGACTTCGGCACCCGCGCCCTGTGGCTGATGCGCGGCAAGGATCTCTGCGGCAGGAACGACTTCGCGGTCGGGCACTGAGTCCCTGCAATACCCACCTCGGCGCGGTGGGTGGGTTCCGGCTCGGCCGCGCCGAGGGCGGCGCGTCCGTCCGGAATGACGGCAAGGAATATCGGGCCGCCGTCTTCCTTTAGCTTTCGTCATTCCGGACCGGACCGCCAACGGCGGGATGGAGCCGGAACCCACGACGTGACGGGCCGATGGGCATCACCGGCGACAGTACACCGAAGCTGTCTCCCGCCGCCGCCTGGGCCGGCTTCCTCGCCATGTGCGTCGGCATGTTCATGGCGATCCTGGACATCCAGGTGGTCGCCAGCTCGCTGCCGGCGCTCCGCGACGCGCTGGCCATCCCGGCCGACCGGCTCAGCTGGATCCAGACCGCCTATCTGGTCGCCGAGGTGGTGGCGATCCCGCTGACCGCCCGGCTGACCCGGCCGCTGACCCTCGGCGGGCTGTTCGTCGCCGCCATCCTCGGCTTCGTCGCCGCCAGCCTGGGCTGCGCGCTCAGCACCGGCTTCGGCTCGCTGGTCGGGTTCCGGATCGTCCAGGGCTTCTTCGGCGGCATGGTGATCCCGGCGGTGTTCACCGCAGTGTTCGTGCTGTTCCCGGCCGACCGGCGGGTGGTGCCGACCACGGTCGCCGGGGTGTTCGCGATGCTGGCCCCGACCCTCGGCCCGGTGGTCGGCGGGTATCTCACCGAGACCCTGTCCTGGCACTGGCTGTTCCTGGTCAACCTCGGCCCCGGTGTCGTCGCCGCGGCGGTCGCCGCCCGCTGCGTCAGGATCGGCCGGCCGGAGCCGCGGCTGCTGCGCCGGGTCGACCTCGCCGGGCTGCTGTTCGCGGCGGTGTTCCTGGCCGGGCTGGAGCTGACCCTGAAGCAGGGGCCGGAGCGCGGCTGGGCCGGGCCGGTGGTCTGGGCGCTCGCTGCCGCCTGCGCCACCGGCGCGGCCGCCACGGTCTGGCGCTGCCTCCAGCACCGCGAGCCGCTGGTCGACTTGCGCGCCTTCGCCGACCGGCCGTTCGCGGCAGCGTGCGCCCTCAGCTTCGTGCTCGGCGCCGGGCTGTACGGGGCGACCTACCTGCTGCCGCTGTATCTCGGCTTCGTGCGTGGCCACGGCCCGATCGCCATCGGCACCACCATGATGGTGACCGGCGCCGCCCAGCTGCTGGCCGCGCCGGTGGCTGCCTGGGCCGAGCGGCGCTGCGACCCGCGCTGGCTCGCCGGGCTCGGCTACGCGCTGTTCGCCGCCGGCCTCGTCTCGAACGCCTGGACCACGCCGGCGACCGATTTCGACGGGCTGTTCTGGCCGCAGGTGCTGCGCGGGGTGGCGGTGATGTTGTGCCTGCTGCCGACCACCGCGGCGGCGCTCGAGCGCTTCACCGGCGACGCGCTCGCCAACGCCAGCGCGCTGTTCAACCTGCTGCGCAACCTCGGCGGCGCCGTCGGCATCGCCGTGGTCGACACCATCCTGTCCCGGCGCCCGGCCGGCCACGGTGCCGCCCTGGTCGAGCGCCTGCAGGCCGGCGGCCGCGACGCCGCCGGCTTCGTCGGCCTGCCGCTCGACCGCTTCGACGGCACCCCGCTCGGCCCGATCGACGAGACGACCCGCGCCTACGTCGCCCCACTGGTCGAGCGCGCCGCCCTGGTGATGGCGTTCAACGACGCCTGGTGGGTGCTGGGGATCGTGTTCGCGGTGTCGCTGGTGCTGGTGCTGGGGATACGAGGGCGCGGCTGAGCGGGGCACGTCGCCTCGTGGGTCCCGGAGCCGTCCGCTCCCGCGGACTCTCCGGGATGACGATCATTTGCCTCGTCATTCCGGAGGGGGCGCAACAGCGCCCGGCTCCGGAACCCACCCGCTGCTTCCGAAACCCGACGCCACCTCAATACATATGCTGGCCGCCGTTGATGCTGAGGGTCGAGCCGGTGATGAAGCCGCCCTCGTCGGCGGTCAGGAACACCACGCCGCGGGCGATCTCCGAGGCGTGGCCGAGGCGGCCGACCGGGATGCGGGCCTTGATCTTCTCGAGCACGTCGGCTGGCACGGCGGCCACCATGTCGGTATCGATGTAGCCGGGCGCGATGGCGTTGACCGTGATGTTCGAGCGCGCGCCCTCCTGGGCCAGGGCCTTGGTGAAGCCGTGGATGCCGGACTTGGCGGCGGCGTAGTTGACCTGGCCGTACTGGCCGGCCTGGCCGTTGATCGAGCCGATGTTCACCACCCGGCCGAACTTGCGGGCCCGCATGCCCTCGATGGTGCAGCGGCACATGTTGAAGCAGGAGCCCAGGTTGGTGTCGATCACCGCCTGCCACATCTCGTGGTCCATCTTGTGGATGGTGCCGTCGCGGGTGATGCCGGCGTTGTTCACCAGGATGTCGATCGGGCCGACCTCTGCCTCGACCTTGGCGACCCCGGCCTGGCAGGCCGCGAAGTCCGAGACGTCCCACTTGAACGACGGGATGCCGGTGCGCTGGGTGAACTCCTTCGCGCGCTCGTCATTGCCGGCATAGTTGGCGGCCACCTTGCAGCCGGCCTCCTTGAGCGCGATCGAGATCGCCTCGCCGATACCCCGGGTCCCGCCCGTCACCAGTGCCACGCGTGCCATTGACCGTCACTCCCTCTGTTCGTTGCCTTCCCCGGAAGCCGCCCCTCTGCGGAGGCGCGCTCCCCGATCCTCATGCGACCGCGCGCTGCCGCGTCAGTCGCGCTCGACGCACATCGCGACCCCCATGCCGCCGCCGATGCACAGCGTCGCCAGCCCCTTCTTGGCGTCGCGGCGCTGCATCTCGTGCAGCAGGGTAATCAGCACCCGGGCGCCGGACGCGCCGATCGGGTGGCCGATGGCGATGGCGCCGCCATTGACGTTCACCTTGGACGGATCCCAGGCCATGTCCTTGTTGACGGCGCAAGCCTGGGCGGCGAACGCCTCGTTGGCCTCCACCAGGTCGAGGTCGTCGATCGACCAGCCGGCCTTCTTCAGGGCGAGGCGGCTGGCCGGGATCGGCCCGGTGCCCATGATCGTCGGGTCGACGCCGGCGGTCGCCCAGGAGGCGATGCGGGCGAGCGGGGTGACGCCGCGCCTGGCGGCGTTCTCGGCGCTCATCAGCACCATCGCGGCGGCGCCGTCGTTGATGCCCGAGGCGTTGCCGGCGGTCACGGTGCCGCCGTCGCGCAGGAACGCCGGCCGCAGCTTGGTCAGGTTTTCCATGGTGGTGTCGGGCTTCAGGTACTCGTCGGCCTCGACCACGGTGTCGCCCCGGCGGCCCTTCACCGTGACCGCGGCGATCTCGTCCTTGAACCTGCCGGCGGCCTGGGCGGCGGCGGCCTTCTGCTGCGAGGCGAGCGCGAACGCGTCCTGCTGCTCGCGGGTGATCTGGAACTTCTGGGCGACGTTCTCGGCGGTGTTGCCCATGTGGTAGCCATGGAAGGCGTCCCACAGCCCGTCCTTGATCATGGTGTCGATGAACTGCAGGTCGCCCATGCGCTGGCCGCCGCGCAGGTGCTGGGCATGGGTCGACATGCTCATGCTCTCCTGGCCGCCGCACACCATGACCTCGGCGTCGCCGAGCGCGATCGCCTGGTAGCCGAGCGCCACGGTCCGCAGGCCGGAGCCGCACACCTGGTTGATGCCGTAGGCGGTGCGCTCGACCGGGATGCCGGCGGCGATCGCCGCCTGGCGGGCCGGGTTCTGGCCCTGGGCGGCGGTCAGCACCTGGCCCAGCACCACCTCGTCGACCTCGGCGGCCTCGGTCTTGGCGCGCGACAGCGCGGCCCGGATGGCGACCTCGCCGAGCTGGCTCGCCGGCACGGTGCCGAACGCGCCGTTGAACGCACCCACCGGCGTACGGGCGGCGCCGGCGATCACGACCTGGGTCATGGCAGTCTCCCCTCTTTGGAACGTCGTTCGTTCACTCGCCTGTCGGCGCTCTGCCGGACCCTTCTCGCGGCGTCCGGCCTCCCGGTCAACATAGGCCGCAGCCCGGTATCCCACAACCGGCGGCGCGGGTAGTTGAGATGGATCAGGCACCCCGCCTGGCACAAACCGGTTAACGCGAATTTCATTGTGTCAACGCAACACCCCGCGGTCGTCGGCGGAGTACAGGCTCCCCTCCTCCTCCTTGGCCGCGTCGAGAACGCGGTCGCCAACAGGGATCCTTCCATGCCCAGCATGTTCGAACTCGGCTCCTATCGAACCGCGACCAAGATCGTCGCGGTGGTCGCATTCCTCTGCATGGTAACCGTCGGCGTCACCGGCCTCAGCATCTCCTCGCTCGGCACTCTCGACAGCTCGGCCGACGAGCTCGAGGTGGCCGGGCGCGAAACCACCCTCGGCGCCGGTCTGAACACGCTGGTCGTCGCCCTCAACCGCGCGGAGTACCGGGTCGCCGCCGACCCGGCGGCGGAAACCGTTGCCGAAGTCCGCCGTTCGGTCGCCGAGGACCGCGAGCTGTTCGAGGAGCGCCTGGCCCTGGCGCGGTCGACCGCCACCGCGGAACAGGCCAAGCTTCTGGACCGGATCGAGGAGTCGTATCGGAGCTATCTCGGCGAGCTCGACGACACCCTCGCGGTCGCCGGGGCCGAGAGCGCCGGCATCGGCCGCGACGCGGCCCGCGACCGCATCATCGCCTCGGTGCAGTCCAGCCGCGCCGCCGCCGCCGCCCTGCGGGACACCGTGCGCGGCTACGTTTCCATCACCGAACAAGCGGCGGGCACGATCTCGGCCACTGCCACCGCCATCTACGAGCGCACCCGCCTGATCCTCTTCGCCGTCGCCGGCCTCGGAATCCTGATCGGCGCCGCCGCGGCCATGGCCGTCGCGCGCTGGGGCATCGTCAAGCCGATCGCCGCCATCGTCGCCTGCCTGAAGCGCCTGGCCGAGGGCGACCTGTCGGTCGAGGTGACCGGCACCGCGCGGCGTGACGAGGTCGGCGACATCGCCCGCACCGCCGATGTGTTCAAGGGCAACCTGCAACGGGTCCGGGACATGGAGCGCGAGGCCGACGAGGAGCGCGAGCGCAACGCCGCCGAGCGCCGCAGCGCAATGTTGGCGCTCGCCGACCGGTTCGAGAAGGAGGTCGGCGCGGTTGTCGGCGGCGTCTCGACCGCCGCCACAGAACTTCAGGCCACCGCCACCCAGCTCTCGGCCATGGCCGAGGAGGCGAGCCGGCAGTCGACGTCGGTGTCCGTGGCGACCGAACAGACCTCGGCCAACGTCCAGACAGTGGCGGCCTCGACCGAGGAACTGAGCAGCTCGATCGGCGAGATCGCCCGGCAGATGTCCGAAGCCTCGAAGCTGGCGCGCGACGGTGCCGACAAGGCACAGACCAGCGAGAACAACGTCGAGCATCTGACCCAGGCGGCCCGGCGGATCGGCGAGATCGTGTCGCTGATCTCCGACATCGCGGCCCAGACCAACCTGCTGGCGCTCAACGCCACCATCGAGGCGGCCCGGGCCGGCGACGCCGGCAAGGGATTCGCAGTGGTCGCTTCCGAGGTGAAGACCCTGGCCACCCAGACCGCAAGGGCGACCGAAGAGATCTCGCAGCAGATCGGCGAGATCCAGGGTCGGGTCGACCAGGCGGCCGAGGCCATCACCGCGGTCTCGCACATCATCGTCCAGCTCGATCGCAACGCCGCGTCGATCGCCTCGGCCGCCGAGGAGCAGAACGCCGCCACCACCGAGATCACCCGCAACGTCCAGCAGGCGGCGGGCGGGGTCCAGGAGGTGGCGAGCAACATCGAAGGCGTCAGTCAGGCCGCCACCGAGACCGGTTCGGCGTCGGCCCAGGTGCTGTCTTCTTCGAACACCCTCGGTCAGCGCGCCGGCGACCTCCGCCTGGCCGTCGACCGCTTCCTCGGCGAAGTCCGGGCCGCCTGATCGGGCGTCCAATCGGGTCGACGGCGGGGTCGTGTCCGGCCCCGCCGTCCCTCCCGTGCGATTGCGGCCAACCACCGTCAACCGAATCTCGTTAACCGCTTCGGCTCAGCGATCCTTAACGGATCGCCCGGTAGCCTGGGAGCCGATCAACCTGGTTCCGCAATCGCTGGGAGCTGCGCGATGACACAGGAACATCCGGCCAAGGTCGTCGAATGGCGGCACATCGTGGAAAGCCTGGCGGACCGCTTCGGCGCGGAGGTCTACCGGACCGTCGCCGGCATCGCCGTCGCCGCCTCGACGGTGGAGGCGGTCGCCGCGACCGGCGGCCCCGACGTCCGGACGGCGACCGCGGCGATCCGGCAGGTCTCGGCCGGGCTGCACCGGATCGCCGCCATCACCGGCGGTCTGCGCCGCTCGGTCGACCAGGCGATCCGCCAGATGATCGCGGACTCCAAGTCGACCCGGACCGACGCTACATCAGGCAGCGCCGACAGCGTCAACCGACTGGTGCAGGCCGTCTTCCTGGCCCGCGAGATCGACTCGCTGGCCACCGACATCGCCGGCCTCGGCAACCTGCTGGCCGCCCCCCTGTCCCACGTGGCCCCGCCGGCCGGCTCCGACCTCGCGGCGGCGGCCGGCAGGATCGCGACACTGGCCGCCCGGGCGGTGCCCGCCACCGACGAGATCGGCGCCCGGCTGGCCGAACTACAGCAGCACGTCTCGGCGGCGCTCGCCGGACCGCACGCCGGCGACCACGGCCTGCTGGCCAGGCCCCGGGCGGCCTGACCGGCCGGCCCGGACGCCCGGGCTCAACTCCGGGCAGCCTCGCCGAGCAGCGGGTACTGGCTCCACAGCGACGGCTCCATCACCGGCTCGGCGCGCGCCAGGTAGCGGCCGTCGAGCCGGCCGAAACCGGGTGCCCCGAGCAGGCCGAGGTCGACCCGCGCCTCCTCCTCGAGCAGCTCCAGCACCCGCACCACGCCGGCGGCGCCGCCGGCCGCCAGGCCGCAGCACAGCAGCCGGCCGATCCCGACCATGTCGGCGCCGAGCGCCCGCGCCTTGGCGATGTCGCTGCCGCGGGTGATGCCGCCGTCGACCACCACCGCAGCCCGGCCGCGCACCGCGTCGACCACCTCCGGCAGCACGTCCAGCGCGCCCAGGCCGTGGTCGAGCTGGCGACCGCCGTGGTTGGACACGAACACCGCGTCGGCGCCGTGCTCGACCGCCAGCCGGGCATCCTCGGCGGTGGCGATGCCCTTCAGGATCAGCGGGATATCGTAGGTCTTCTTGAAGCGCGCGATGTCGCCCCAGTTCAGCGCCTTCTGGAACTCCATGCCCGGCACCTGGCGCCACGGCTTGACGAAGCGGTTCGAGATGTCGCGCTCGCGCCGGCTGTACCAGGCGCTGTCGACGGTGATCGCGAAGGCGTCGTAACCGTGGTCGATCGCCCGCCCGACCACGCCGTCCAGCCAGGCGTCGTCGCCGCGCTTGTACAGGCAGAACACCTTCATGCCGTTGCCGGCCGGCACCTCGGCGATCGACTCCAGCGGGAAGGTGCCGACCGAGGACAGGAACAGCGGCACCCCGAAATCCGCGGCCGCCTGCATGGCGGCGCGCGGCCCGTCCGGGTGGAAGCTCTCGAGCGAACCGATCGGGCACAGCAGCACCGGCAGCCGGAGCCTGCGGCCGAGGAAAGATCCGCCGCAGTCGACCTCGCGCATGTCCTCCAGCACCCGCGGCCGGAACGCCCAGCGGTCGAAGGCCAGGCGGTTGCGCCGCACGGTGGTCTCGCTCTCGGTACCGCCGCGCAGATAGTCCCAGACGTTGCCGTCCAGCCGGCTGCGGGCCCGGTCGACGACCTCGTGCAGGGTCTGGCAGGCCTCGCGAAGCTCCTCGATGGTCTCCGCCTGCCGGGGCCGGATAGTGTCGTTCATGCCGTTGTCGTCTCCAGGGTTTCGGTCAGCCAGTCGATCAGGGTGCTCCAGGCGCGCTTCGGCGCGCTGGAGCCGACCACCATGCCGATGTGTCCGAGCGCCAGGTCGGCGCGGGTGGCGTTCGGCAGCCGGTCGGCGAGCGCCCGGGCGGAGGCCGGCGGCACGATGCGGTCGCGCGCCGGCACCATCACCAGGGCCGGGAGATCGATCCGCTCCGGCAGCACCGGGCGGCCGGCGATCCGCCACTCGCCGGCCATCGGCGTGTTGCGCCCGTACCAGTCGAACAGCGCCTCGCGGGCGACCGGGGCGGCCAGCGGCACGCCGTCGTTCAGCCAGTCCTCGAGCGCCACGAACTCGGCGGCCTCGGGGCTGCCGGGGTCGAGCTCGGCGAAGCGCAGGAACTTGCGGATGACCAGCATCGGGTCGAGCGAGAAGAACAGGGTCTGGATCAGGTCGGTGGGAAGCCAGCCGGCTGCCTCGATCATACCCGTCAGCCAGGGTTCCGCCAGGGGCAGCGACGCCGCCACCGGCGGCGCGTCGGCGGCGAAGTCCCAGGGCGTCGCCAGCAGGGCGAGACCGGTCGTGTCGCGCGGCCGGCGCTGGGCCAGCGCCAGCGCCAGCAGCCCGCCCATGCAGTAGCCGAGAACCGCCGGCCGGCGGCCGGTGATGGCCAGCACCGCCTCCAGCGCGCCCTCCAGGCGGCCGGCCACGTAGTCGGTCATGGTGAAGCGCCGCTCGGTCTCTCCCGGGAACCCCCACTCCACCAGGAACGGCCGGAACCCGGCGGCCGCCAGCCCGCGCATCAGCGAGCGCTCCGGCGCCAGGTCGAGCACGTAGCCGCGGTTCACCAGGGACGGGATCACCAGGACCGGCGCGCCGCCGGTGCGGGCGGTGGCCGGCACCGCCGCCTCCGGCACCGCGCCGTAGTCGAGCAGCAGGGTGCTGCCTTCCTTCCAGCACACCGGCGGATCCAGCGGCGGGCGGCGGTAGGGATGGGCGCGATAGGCCTCGATGCCGGCCATGAAGCGGTCGAGCCGGCGGCGAACCTCGTCGTCGAGCGCATCGTCGAAGGAACCGGGCATCGCGGGCCCGGTGGCCGGGTCAGCCTCCTGGCCGGCCCTTGCCGCGGCCCGCGCGGCCTCCAGCGCCGCCAGCTGGTCCCGCAGGCCGGTCGCCGCCTCGCTCGAGCCGGTCTTCCAGTCGAGCGATCCGCGCTTCCAGGCGGCGGAGCTCGCGTAGGACGACAGCCAGGTCGTCAGGGCCGCGGTCAGATACAGCGGCAGCGGCCGCGGACCCGGCCGCGACGGGCCGCCGCTCGGGCGTTGTGCGCTGCTGTATCGGCCGGCCATGCTCGTCCCGTTCGTCGCCTGCCGGGCCATCATACGCCCTGCCGGCGGCCGGCCGGTACCCCGGCTGCAGGCCGTCGTCGCCGTCGGCCGCCGCGGCTGCCCCGAAAGGCCGTCCCGGGCCGCCCGCCATGGCCGCCCCGCCCATCGCGGTGCCCCACAGCGCGGTCCAGCGCCGGACCGCGTCCGTCACCTCGGGATCGGTCGCCATCGCCTGCACCTGGTCCTGCCAAAGGTCCAGGAACCGGCGGGCCAGTTCTTGCGGGTCGGGGGTTCGCGTCATGGCGGCGGAGTATGTCACGCGACCGGATCGGGGCCAAGCGACGGAGCGGTTACGACGCGCCTGCGGTTTCGCGTCGCGGCAGACCCGGAACCCCAGCATTTCCGAGGCTTGGCCACGTTACCCGTTGCAAAGCAACAGGCAAACGCGCAGTCTTTGTCGCGGTTCGGGACCGGGTCGCGAGCACCGTGGAACCTTCAGCGCCCCGGGCGGGCGCATCGACAGGGAGCAGCGGACGACGCTATGGCAGAGAAGACCAAGACCACCCGTGCCCAGAACGGCAAGGCCGACGGCGACAGCAACGTCGTCACCATCAAGAAATACGCCAACCGCCGCCTCTACAACACCGCGACCAGCAGCTACGTCACCCTCGACCACCTGTGCCAGATGGTGAAGGACGACGTGGACTTCGTGGTGTACGACGCCAAGACCGGCGAGGACATCACCCGCGCGGTGCTGACCCAGATCATCGTGGAGGAGGAGGCGAAGGGCCAGAACCTGCTGCCCATCAGCTTCCTGCGCCAGCTCATCGGCTTCTACGGCGACAACCTGCAGATGGTGGTGCCGCGCTACCTGGAGACGGCGATGTCGACCTTCGCCGACAACCAGGAGCGCATGCGCAGCTACATGCAGGAGGCGTTCGGCGGGCTGTTCCCCTTCACCCAGTTCGAAGACATGACGAAGACCAACCTCGCCATGTTCGAGCAGGCCATGAAGATGTTCACGCCGCCGGCCACGGGCGCCGACGGCAAGCCGACCGCCCCGGCCGATCCGGCCTCGAGCGGCGACCAGACGGCGGCCGCGGTGCGCACCCTGCAGGCGCAGGTCGAGCAGCTCCGGCACCAGCTCGACCGGCTGGGCGACGACAAGGGCAAGGGCTGACCGCCCTCGCCGGTTCGTGACCGGCGGGCTCCCGCCGGGTTAACCCTTGGTCAACCGGACCGTGCGATCCTGACCCGTTGACAGCGGGCGCGAGGTCGCATGATCACGCCCATCATTCCGCCGGGACCGGTCCCGGCCCCATACGCCGCGACCCCGGCCGGCGACCGTCCGGCCGGGACCGAGTTGCGCGTGCCGGCCACGGATTCCGGCCAGCCTCGCCAGTCGGCCGCTGCCGCGGATCCGCGCCGGGTCCCGCCACCGCCCCGCATCGAGACGCTCCGCCCCGAGCAGGCGGCGCGCGGCGACCGTGCCGATGCCCCGGCGGCCGGCCGTGCGCTCCCGCAGCGCGCCGCGCCCGGCGGCCCGGACGACGCCGGCCAGGATCCGCGGTACGACCGGTCCGGCGCCGGGCCGGAATTCGAGGAGATCAGGGCCGGGCGGCCGCGACCGCGGCCGTCGTCGACCTTCCTGGCCCAGGCGATCGGGCAGGAGTTGGAGGCGGAGTCCCCCGGCACAGCCGGCGTCCGGGGCGCCGGGTCGGTCGCGGCGCTGTACCGGGAGACCCGGGAAACCGTCGACCGCGCGCGGTTCGCCGGGCTGACGCTGCCGCCGGACCGGCCGGCCTAGATCCGCCGACCGTCGGTCAGCGCAGCAGGATGCTGCCGATCTCGCGCAGCTGGGTGCGGGCGCGCAGCAGGTAGAAGCCCTGCACCGCCAGGTGGCTGGGGAAGTACAGCCCGTCCGGGGAGCCGTTGACCACCACCAGCGGGTTCAGCACCGCCGCTTGGCGCAGGGAATCCAGCATCTGGGTCCAAACCTGGCCGAGCTGCTTCTCCTTCAGCACCGGCTCGAAGTCGTCGCCGATCTCGCGCAGCAGGATGTAGTACCCGTACAGCCGGCCCTTGACCCCGTAGAACACGTCGTCGACCCGGGTATCGATCCAGGCGTCCCGGGTCTGCGCCAGGTGCTGGTCGATGGTCGCCGACGCCGAGCCCAGATCGGCGGCGATCCGGTCGATGGTGGCCAGCAGGTTGTCGGCCCGGCGCTCGAAGATCGCCTGCCCGCCCGCCAGCCGGTCGTTGTAGGCGAGCAGCGCGCGGCGCGCCGACCGGTACTGCGATTCCGACGACGCCGTCGGCAGCAGCGAGGTCGAGATGTCGTAGATCCACACGTTGCCGGGATATTTCAGCAGCCCGGCCGCCCGGTCGAGATCGGCATCGGCCTCCGACGAGCCGCGGGTGCGGCCGATCTGGTCGGTCATCTCGATCGCGAAGCGCGACAGCGCGTAGACGACGCCCTGCTGGTAGTTCGGCGTGTTGTCGAGCCAGGCCGAGGGATAGAAGAACGGGTCGTTGGCGACCCAGTGATGCCGGTTCACCTCGCGGTCGATCAGCCCGGCGGCGGCGGCCACCGCCCGGCTGGCGCCGGGCTTGGTGTCGACCGGCCGGAAGTCCGGGTCGTCGTCGACCACGTTCATCACGAGGCCGCCGACCAGGTAGTACAGCAGGGCGAGGACCACCAGCGCGGCAACGCCCCAGCCGCTCCAGCGCAGCACGCCCTTGCCCGGCAGCAACCGCCGTCGCGGTGCGGAATACTCGTCGTCCCAGTCGACGGCGGGGCGTGTCATGGCATTCTCCTCGGTGTCGGCACCTGAACAGACATAGGGAGGCGGCGAACCCGTGTCACCCGATCTCGACCCGGCGCGCCCGCGCGGCCTTGCCGCCGCCGGGGCGGAACGCGCCGCCGGATGCACGGTGCCGCGCGACGCGGTGGCGGCACTGCTCGACGCCCTCGACCTCGGCGTCCGCCGGCTCGACTTCGTCGCCAAGGCATCGACCTCGGAGGTCTGGAAGGCCGAGACCGCGGCCGGACCGCTGGCGGTCCGCATCCTGGCGCCCCATCCCGGCAAGCCGGCCGATTTCGACGCCGACGTGGCGCTGCGCCGGGCGCTCTCGGCGCGGGGAGCACGCGTGGCGGCGCCGCTGCTCGACCGCCGCGACCGCCCGGACCTGACGGTCGCGGCGCACGCCCCGGCCTGGGCGGTCGACCGCTGGATCGAGGGCGGGCGCGCCGATGCCGCCACGGCGGATACGGTCTGGCACGATCTCGGCGTCCTGCTGGCCGATCTCCACGGCCTGCCGGCCCGGGGCCACGGCCGGCTGCGGGTCGCCGGGGACCGGCTGGAGGGCCGCCTCGCCGGGCCGGGCGCCGGGGTCGCCGACCGCTTCGACCAGCCCTGGCCGTTCGACGGCTCGCGGCTGGCCGGGCACCCGCTGGCCGAAGCCGCGCCCGACCTGGTGCCGCGCCTGCAGCAGCTGGAGGACGCCATCCGCCGCGCCGCCGACGCCGTGCCGGCGATCATCCATGGCGACCTGAACGGCGCCAACATTCGGCACGCCGACGGCCGGCTGCGGGGCCTGCTGGACCTCGCCGACGCCGCCGTGCTGGTCCCGGCCTGGGACTTCGCCCTGCTGCGGCACTTCCACGGCGCCGGCGCCGTCGGCCGGACGCTCGCGGGCTATACCGCCGACCGTGAAAGCGCGACGGCGCTGGCCGGCGCCGCACGCCTGCTGGCCCCCGTCGTGGCCCTGCACCACCTCAGCCGGGCGCGGACCCTCGGCCTGCCGGCGCGCCGAACCTATGCGGTCGGCCGCCTGCGGCACGACCTGGCCGAGATCGAGGCGGGCCGGGAGCAGCCGGCATGACCGGCATCGAGCCGGGCGACGACCTCGGCCCCTGCCCGCTGTGCGGCCGGCCGATGCTGGCGGGCGCCAGCGTCGACCGGCACCACTGGGTGCCGCGCAAGGAGGGCGGGCGCGAGGCGGCGACGCTGCACACCGTCTGCCGCCGCAAGATCCACGCGGTGCTGAGCGAGCGCGAGATCGCCACGGCCTACGCCAACCTGGAGGCGCTGCGCGGCCATCCCGGGATCGCGGCCTTCCTGCGCTGGGTAGCCCGCAAGCCGCCGGAGTTCGTCAGCCCGCACCGCCGGGCGCGGCGGCGCTGACGGCGTTCCGTGCCGCGCTCAATACAGCTTGTTCTTCAGCGAATCCTCGATCCGGGCGTCCGCGTCGCCCGCGTCGATGCCGTCGACCTGGTCGGCCAGCATCTGCCCCAGGCTCGGCAGGGTCCGGCGCTCGACCCGGTGGTCGTCCTCCCACAGCTTGGAGCGGACCAGCGCCTTGGCGCAGTGCAGGTAGACCTCCTCGACCGCCACCAGGACGCCGGCGGTCGGCAGTCGGCCGCGCACCGCGGTCGGCGCCAGCAGGTCGTCCCCGGTCACCACCCGGGCGCGGCCGTTGACCCGCAGGGTCTCGCACACCCCCGGCACCAGGAACAGCAGGCCGACCCCGTCGTTGGTCATCAGGTTCGACAGGGTGTCGAGCCGGTTGTTGCCGGGCCGGTCCGGGATCAGCAGGGTGCGGTCGTCGAGCACCTGCACGAAACCCGGCGCGTCGCCCTTGGGCGACACGTCGCCGAGCCCGTCGGCGCCATGGCTGGAGATCACCAGGAACGGCGACAGCTCGATGAAGCGGCGGGCGTGGACGTCGAGCCGGTCGAGCTGCTTCCGGGCCGCCAGCCGGCTGGTCTCGCCGTAGCGGGAGCGGAGGTCCGTCTCGGTCGTAACCATCTCGTTCATACGTAGATTCCCTATCCGGGGTCGCTTTCGAGCAACGCGCGAGTGGACTAGACTTTCAGACAGTATCGAGTCGGTCATCGAAATGGCAAAGATGGGATGACCGGCCTGGAAGGATATCGCGGCAAATGAGCCTGACGGCACCGAGAAAGCTGACGCGCGTCATGGACGGGCTGTTCGCCCGCTTCGACTACGCCGGGCTGCAGGTGCTGGTGGTCGAGCCCGACGACGACAGCCGCGCCGCACTGGTCCGGGCCCTCGTGGCGCTCGGGCTGCCACAGCCCTCCGAGGCGGCGACCGCCGCCGGGGCGCTGGCGCAGGCAGCGGAGCTGGAGCCGAGCCTGGTGATCTGCGACATGCAGCTGGAGGGTCCGGACGGGACCGACGGGCTGGAGCTGCTGTTCCGCATCCGCGCCGACTCGACCACCCTGCCGACCGGCGTCCCGGTCGTCATGCTGGCCGGCGAGGCCGGCTCGCCGGGGGTCATGGAGGCCAAGCGGCTGGCGGTCGACGGCCTGCTGGTCAAGCCGGTACCGACCAAGCGGCTCGAGGCGCGGTTGAATGCCGTCCTGATGCGGCGGTTCCCGGAGCGTGTGAACTGGAACGCCTGACCGGCCCACCCGTCGCCGACGGGTTCCGACTGCCCGGCGAGTTCGCCCCGCACGCCGGAACCTGGATGCTGTGGCCGTGCCGCGCCGACACCTGGCGCGCCGACGCCGAGCCCGCCGAACAGGCCTTCGCGACGGTCGCCTCGGCGATCGCCGAGGCCGAGCCGGTGACGGTCGGCGTCCGACCCGACCGGCTGGACCGGGCGCGCGCCGTGCTGCCGGCCCGCGTGCGGACCGTGGCTATGGAGTCCGACGACGCCTGGATGCGCGACGTCGGTCCGACCGTGCTGGTCGGGCCGGGCGGCGAGCGCCGGGCCGTCGACTGGACCTTCAACGCCTGGGGCGGCGCCGTGCACGGCCTGTACCCGGACTGGGCGGCCGACGACCGGGTCGCGGCGGCGGTCGCCGACGCCGAGGGCATGGCCGGCTACCGCTGCCCGCTGGTGCAGGAGGGCGGCGGGCTGCACAGCGACGGCGCCGGTACCCTGTTCGTCACGGCGGAATGCGTGCTGAGCCCGGGCCGCAACGCCGGCCTCGGCCACCTGCTGGCCGAGCGGCAGCTGTGCGACTACACCGGCGCGGCCCGGGTGATCTGGCTGCCCCAGGGCGTCGCCGGGGACGAGACCACCGGCCATGTCGACAACCTGCTGCATGTGCCGGCACCGGGCATCGTGCTGCTGACCTGGACCGACGATCCCGACGACCCGCAGTTCCCGCGGTCGCGCGCCGCCCTGCGGGCGCTCGGCGCCGCCCGGGGCGCCGACGGCCGGCGCTTCGAGGTCCGCAAGCTGCCGATGCCCGGGCCGCTGCACATGACCGAGGCCGAGGCCGCCGGCCTGGTGCCGTCGGCCGGCGGCAAGCCGCGGCGGACCGGCGACCGGCTGGCCGGCTCCTACGCCAACTTCTACCTGGCGAACGGTCGCGCGATCGTGCCGCTGCTCGATCCGCGCACCGACGAGGCAGCACTGCGGATCATCGCCGACGCGGTTCCGGACCGTGAGGTGGTCGGCGTGCCGGCCCGCGAGATCCTGCTCGGCGGCGGCAACATCCACTGCATCACCCAGCAGGTCCCGGCAGGCTAGCGGATCCCGTCGATCGCGAGGGTGAAGTTCGGCTGGCTGCATCCGATCAGATGGTCGACGGTCGCGCCGTCCTCGGCACAGGGCAGCTTGACGACCGTGAACTCGGTCATTCGGCCATAGCTCAGCGCACGGCCGAGCACGATGCCGATGCCACCGGTATCGATCAGCTGCGCGTTGGCCGCGCGCAGGCCGGGTTCGCCGGCGGCCGGCGACCGGCTGAACAGCTGCCCGGTCTCGTCGTGTCCCAGCAGATCCACGAGCCGGCTGCCCCACAGCCGACAGCGCATCTCGAGCGGCCGCCGGACCAGGATCTGGTCGACATATATCAGCCCGTGCCAACCGACGAAGTCGTAGAAGTCGAAGTCGCTCCAAGCCGGCAACCGGTCGCCTCGCCACTTGCCGCGCCAGATCTCCACGAAGCCCGCCAACGGCCCGAACCGCGCCGCCGGCGTGTCGCGCGGCAGGTTGAGGAACCTGCGCCCTTCGGGCAGCTCGTAGTCGGGCAACGACATCGCAATGCTCCGCTCGACCCGGCAGACGCTCCACCCGGCCGGCGGCATTCTAGGGAAGGCGCGGTAAACAGCAGGTTTACGCGAATCCGGGCGCTGACGCGCGCGCATTTCTGCTCTATGTTCGCGCCCTCGACGGTGGGTCGAGCCCGTGAGGCGGGCTGGACCGGCCGTCGTCCCGCGCGACGGGCCGTTCCCTGCGGCACCGGGCCGGGCAGGCCTGTCCCTCGTGTCACCCCATGGAGCCGCCGATGGCGCCCGATTCGATCGGTCACAGCAACCGCCCGCTGAAGCGCGGGCGCAAGTTCCTGAACACCCCCGGCCCGACCAACGTGCCGCCGCGCGTGCTGAACGCCATGCACCGCGACACCATGGACCTGAACGACCCGGAGTTCCTCGACGCCGCCGTCGAGTGCTTCGAGGGCCTGAAGCGGGTGTTCCGGACCGAGGGCGAGGTGTTCTCCTACATCTCGAACGGCCACGGCGCCTGGGAGGCGGCCCTGGTCAACGTCCTGGTGCCGGGCGACCTGGTGCTGGTGCCGGAGACCGGCCACTTCTCGTCGAGCTGGGCCGACATGGCCAAGGCGCTGGGCATCCGGATCCAGAGCGTCCCCGGCGACTGGCGCCGTGCCCACGACCCGGAGAAGATCGGCCAGGCCCTGGCCGACGACACCGGCCACGAGATCAAGGCCGTGCTGCTGGTGCAGACCGACACCGCCACCGGCACCACCACCGACGTGAAGGCGGTGCGCGAGGCGATGAACCGCGCCAAGCACCCGGCCCTGCTGATCGTCGACACCATCGCCTCGCTCGGCACCATCGACTTCCGGATGGACGAATGGGGCGTCGACGTCACCGTCGCGGCCTCCCAGAAGGGGCTGATGATGGTGCCGGGCCTCGGCTTCGTCGCCGCCAACGCCAAGGCGGTCGAAGCCCACAAGGCGGCCGTCCGGGAACGCCGCTACTGGGACTGGACGCCGCGCATGAGCGGCCCCGGCTACCGGACCTTCTGCGGCACCGCCCCGCAGATCCACATCTTCGGCCTGCGCGAGGGCCTGGCCGCGCTGTTCGAGGAAGGCATGGAGCGGGTGTTCGAGCGGCACCGGGTGCTGGCCGGCGCCACCTGGAAGGCGATCGACGTGTGGGCCCAGGGCGGCGCCCTGGAGATCAACGCCACGGTCCCGGCCGAGCGCTCGCTGGGCGTGACCACGATCCGCTGCGCCGAGGGCATCAGCGGCGACCGGATCCGCGAGGTCTGCCGGGACGAGATGCTGGCCGGCGTCGGCGGCGGCCTCGGCGTGTTCGGCGGCAAGGCGTTCCGGATCGGCCACATGGGCGACATGAACGCGCCGATGCTCTACGCCTGCCTGGGCTCGGTCGAGGCGACCCTCAACTATCTCGACGTCCCGCACGTCGCGGGCGGGGTCACCGCGGCGGTCCAGCACGTGGCGGAGTACAAGAAGACACACGGGTCGACGACGTTCTGAGCGGCCCGTCGACCCGCAGGTCCCGGCTCGACGCTGCGCTTCGGCCGGGATGAGGTAGGTTGGGCACGACTTGCTTGCCGACCTCGTCCCGGCCGAAGCGGCGCCGCCGCACAGAGCCGGGCCCCAGCCACCGGAGCCGCGGAGTCCAGCCATGCCCGCACCCGACACCGTCAGCCTGGCCCTGTGGGCCACCAATCTCGGCCGGCCGCTGAACGGGCTGGACGCCTGGGCCGCCGGCATCGACGCCAAGATGGCGGAGGCCGCGGCGGCCGGCGCAAAGATCCTGGTGATGCCGGAATACGCCGCCGAGCAGTGGCTGGCGTTCAAGCCCGAGGGACTGACCACCGACCGCGAGATCCCGTGGCTGGCCGGGCAGGCGCCGGCGGCGCTGGAGCGTCTCGAAGGGCTTCCGGCGAAGCACGGCATCGGCCTGCTGGCCGGCACCATGCCGTGGACCGTCGACGGCCGGCAACGCAACCGGGCCTGGCTGATGCTGCCGGACGGCCGGGCCGTCCACCAGGACAAGCTGTGCCTGACCCCGGACGAGCAGGACCCGAAGACCTGGCTGCTGACCCCCGGCGACAGCGTGCAGGTCGTCGAATGGGACGGCCTGACGATCGTCACCCTGGTCTGCCTGGACGTCGAGATGCCGGCGCTGTCGACGCTGATCGCGCCGCACCGCCCGGACCTGCTGCTGGTGCCGTCGATGACCCTGCGGCGGTCCGGCTATGCCCGGGTGTTCGGCTGTGCCAAGGCCCGCGCCGTCGAGCTGATGTGCGCGGTGGCGGTGACCGGCGTGGTCGGCGCGTCGCCCGGCACCACCTGGAACCCGACCAACGTGTCCGGCAACGCGGTGTACCTGCCCTGCGAGAAGTCGCTGGGCTACACCGGCGTGCATTCCGAGACCCCGGCGGTCGAGGAGCACTGGGGCGACGGGCCGTTCCTGCTGGCCAAGGACATCCCGGTCGGCGCGGTGAGGGCCCTGCGCGACCGCGGCTCCGAGGTCTGGCCCGGGGCGTGGTCGGCCGACCATGTGCGGGTGGTGGCCGGTCTCTAGGCGCGGCGCCCGGTCGGCATACACATTTAATTATTTGCCTCTAAATTAGCGTCCATCGGTCAAACCGCAGGGCGCCCGCCATGCTCACGTCCCAAAACGATCCGGGCGACGGTATCGCCCCGGGCTCCTACTGCGAGGAAGTCCGACGGCTGGCCGACTACTGGAAACGGATCCATCCGGCAGAGGGCCTGCCGGGGCGCAACGATCTGGACCCGTTGGACATTCCCGACCTGCTGCCGAACCTGTGGCTGGTCGACGTGGCGCGCTCGCCCTGGCGCTTCCGGGTCCGGCTCATCGGCACGGCGATCGTTCGCTTCGTGGGCGCCAACCATACCGGGCAATGGATGCACGAGGTGTTTCCGGACTTCGAGAAGACCGGCGCCTATCGGGATCTGGTGACCTGTGCCGCCGACGGCCGACCGGTCGCCTGCACCGCCCGTGTGATATCCAATCCGGAGCGCACTTATGCGCGCGCCCAGCGCATCCACCTGCCGCTGGCCACCGATGGACGCACCCCCGACATGATCCTGTCGCTGACCCGGTACCTCACCGCCGTCGAGGATTGACGCGAGGCCGGTCGAGCGAGGTCCGTCAGCCCGGATCGGCGACCAGGCCGGTGGCCGCGATGCCGGCCATGGCGGCGGCTTCGTCCTGGTCGGAGGTGTCGCCGCTGACGCCGACCGCGCCGACGATGGCGCCGTCCGCGTCGCGGATCAGCACGCCGCCGGGAACCGGCACCAGCAGGCCGCGGGCCAGGGTGTTCACGGCGTTGACGAAATAGGCCTGTTCCTGCGCCCGCTTGAAGAGCGCGCGCGAGCCGCTGCCGAGCGCCACCGCGCCATGCGCCTTGCCCATGGCGATCTCGAGGCGCATGTGGCTGGTCCCGTCCTGGCGCTCGAACGCCTTCAGGTGGCCGGCCGAGTCGAGCACCGCGACCGCCAGCGGCTTCAGCCCGAGTTCGGCAGCCCTGGCGAGGGTCGCGGCGATGATGGTGCGGGCCTCGACGAGGCTGACGGTCGGCTGGGCGATCGGCATGGCGGTCTCTCCGGACAATCTGGGCGGCCGATCCTAGCGGCAGGACCGCGCCGTTCAAGGCCGCACGCGACCGGAACGGTTCCGGCCGTGACGGGGACCGTGCGCGTCACGAACCGAGTCCGCCGGCCAGCGGCGGCAGCAGGTCGCCGCGGACCAGGCGGCTCAGGATCGCCGGGACCGGCGGCAGCTGGCTGAGCGGGTACAGCAGCCGATCGCGCAGCACCGGCAGTATCCGGCTGTCCGACTGGTACTGCGGGGTGAAGGCCCAGCTCAGGACCTGGTAGACCCGGACATGCCAGCGTCGCGCGGCGGCGTAGCGCCGCAGCGCCGGCGCCACCCCGGCCGTCCCGCTTCCGGCCGTCCCGCCTCCGGCAGACCCGAGCGCGGCAGACCCGAGCGCGGCCGCCAGCGCCGCCGCGTCCAGCAGCGCCATGTTCGCGCCCTGGCCGAGCTGCGGGCTGGCCCGGTGCGCGGCGTCGCCGATGATCGCCAGCCGCTCGCCCCACGGGCGGCGCAGGGTGCCATGGGCATAGCGCGCCATGGTCATCTGCCCGGCCTCGGCGATCTGCTCGACGAACGGCGCGAACGCAGGCCACAGGCCGCAGGCCTCGTCGCGCCATCGCCCGACCCCGCCGTCCAGCCAGGCATCGTGACCGTCGGCCGGCAAAGACCAGAAGATCGCCGCCTTGCGGCGGTGCCCACCGGGCAGGGTCCCGATCGGCAGCACACCGAGCATGCGGTCGGCCCGGCGGTAGCACTGGCTGAGCCGATCCTCCGGCAGCGGGCTGCCGGCCGGCCAGTCGACCGTTCCCCAGATCGCGCCATAGGGCAGATCGCGTGCCCGCAGCGGCGAGATCGCCGACCGCGCGCCGCTGGCATCGACCACCAGATCGAAGGGCGCCGTCACCGAACCGTCCGCGAACAGCAGGCTGCCGGCCTCGACGCCGGTCACCCGGTGGCCGGGCCGGATCCGCGCGCCGGCGGCCACCGCCGCCGCATGCAAGGCATCGAACAGGGCGGCCCGGTGGATCGCCAGCCCGGCGGCGGCGTCGCCGCGGCGGTCGTACCACACATCCAGCACCGGCCGGCCGGTCGTCGCCTCGTGCCCGAGCATCCGGCGCACCCGGTTGCCCCGGGCCCGGGTCGCGGTGCCGGCGCCGAGCCGGTCGAGCACGGCCTGCCCGACCGGCTGGATGATCAGCCCGGACCCGACCGGTGCGGGCGCGGCATACTGGTCGAACACCGTCACGCCATGCCCGGCCCGCGCCAGCAGCGCCGCCGCCGCCAGCCCACCGATCCCGGCGCCGGCAATCGCAATCTCCACAGGCCCCCCGTGCGCTGCCGTCCGTGTCCGCGTCGCGCCCCGGACAGCATTCCACAGGAGCGGGGGCACCGTCGACGCGCCGGCAGGCGGGTCCCCGACGTATCAGGTGCTAGTCGGCGACGAAGCCGAGATTGGTCAGCCGCAGGGTCGCCAGGTCGACGCCCTGGCCGCGCAGCACGGCGCGCCGGACCTGCTCGCGCAGCCGGGCCTCGCCCGCCCGGTCGCCGGCCTCGCGCAACTCGCGGACGCGATGGGCCGAGACGATCGCCAGATAGGCCATCGCCACCGCGGCCTCCTGCTTGTCGGCGTCCGACATCACGATCAAGTCGGGCGCATGCAGCAGCGCGTCGGCCACCGAATCGCGGACCTGCCGGACACCGCCGAGATAGTCGATCGCCTGGCCGTCCCTGACCACCTCCCAGGCGATCACGTAGTAGGCGGTCGTGACGTCGGCGAGGTTGCGGCTGGAATAGCCGGCGAAGCTGAGGAGCCGGTCGAACTTGCGCCAGATCTCGTCGTTCGCGACCGACCGGCTGATCCGCTCGCGGTCGACCGGATCGTCGGTGGTGGCGAGCAGGCTGTCGAGCAACCGGTCGCGCGCCGCCTGCTCGGCCTTCCAGGTCCGCCGGAACTCCAGGACCGAGGCCGGCAGCCGGGCCGGGCCTGAAACCGTCTGCAGGCCCCGCAGGGTGGCGGCACTGACCGGGATCACCGCCTTGTCGAAGATCGCGGCCGAATAGAAGGCGCCGTCGGTCTCGTCCGCGGACAGGGCGACGGACGGCAGTGGGAAGAGAAGCAGCAGGCCGGCGACACCGGCCTTCGCGATTCGGACAATGGAAGCAGGCGACGGGAGCAACAGCATCGCCAGAGTCTGGCGCTGCCGCAGTGACAATTCAGTGAGATACGCGTGACATCTTCGAGTGCCGGTCGGTCCGACGGCAGGAACGTCAACCGCCCTTCTTGTCCTCCTGTTCCCTCTTCTCTTGCTCGGCGGCCTCCTGCTCGGCGCGGGCGGCATCCTTCTCCTCGGCCGAAACGGTCTCGACCTCGGGATGCACGACCGGCTCCGGCTGCTTGAGCCTGGCGGCCGCCCGCTCCGCCTCCAGCAGGATCCGACCCGGCGGGGCGGTGCCGTCCTTGTCGACACCGAAATACAGGGTCTGGTGCGGGAACGGGATCTCGATGCCCTCGGCGTCGAAGCGCTTCTTCAGGCGCCGGTTCATCTCGCGCTTGATGCCCCACTGCAGGATCGGCTTGGTCTTCAGGCGGGCCCGGATGACCACCGCACTGTCGGCCAGCTGGTCGACCCCCAGCATCTCGATCGGCTCCAGGATCTTCGGACCGTGCTCCGGATCCTGCCGCAACTCCTCGCCGACCTCGCGGATCAGCGCGCTGACATGGTCGGTGTCCTCGCGATAGGCGACCCCGATGTCCATCAGCGCGTAGGAGAAGTCCTTGGTCATGTTGACGACGCTGGTGACGTCGCCGAACGGCACCGTGTGCACCGCACCCTCGACGTCGCGAAGCCGGAGGGTCCGGATCGAGATGTCCTCGACCACGCCGGTGTGGCCGCCGGCGGTCACCACGTCGCCGACCGACACGGTGTCCTCGATCAGGATGAACAGCCCGGTGATGATGTCGCGCACCAGGGCCTGCGAGCCGAAGCCGATGGCCAGGCCGACGACCCCGGCGCCGGCCAGCAGCGGGGCGGTGTCGACGCCGATCTCCGACAGCACGATCAGGCCGACCAGCACCACCAGGGCGATCGATATCACCCGGCGCAGCAACGGCAGCAGGGTCTTGGCGCGGCCGCCCGGCTGGCGCGGCGTGCCGTCCGGGTAGGTGCTGGACAGCGAGCGCTGGATCGCGCCGCTGGCGAACTCCCACACCCCGACGCCGATGACCAGCACCAAGGCGATCACCACTGTGCTCTGCAGCATCCGGGCCCGGGCATCCGGGCCCAGCGCGGTATACAGGTCGAGGCCCCAGGCCCCCAACGAGACGCCGGCCGCAAGCACCAGCAGCACGACGTCGATGCTGCGGATCAGCACCGGGCGGTAGAGACCGGCGCGCTGCCGCAGTCCCGGGAACCGTCGATTGAGCTCGTCGTCGACCCGGAACAGCCGCTCGATCAACCGCCGCGCCCCGCGCGCCAGCAGGTAGGCGGCGGCGAACGACGTCGCCGTCGTGACCGTGGCGCGGACCAGGAACACGAAACCGTCCTGCTCGCCGGACACGAAGATCCCGAACGCGACCAGGATGTAGAGCATGGCGAGCACGTGCCAGACGTCGGCGAGCCGGCGCCGGACCCCGCTTCCCATCTGCTCGGCCGGCCCTCGGATCACCACCGCGAAATCCTCCCGGCTCTGCATGGCCAGAACGACCAGCAGGACGGCGAACACCAGGGCCGCCGCGATCTCGATGCCGCGCGCGCCGACGGCGCCGGCCCCGAACGGGATCGCCAGCCGCGAGCCGACGAAGCCGATCGCCACCACGGTGGTCAGTCGCATGACCCAGACATACAGATAGGCGGCGGTCTCCGACCGCATCGGGATCAGCCGCAGATGCTCGGCGTAGGGCGCCAGAACGAACCGGGCGACGACTCCGACCCCGGTCTGGATCGCCCAGGCCAGCACCAGAACCAGGGCTCCGGCCTCGATCTCGTTCCGGCCGGACAGCAGGACCAGGGTGGCATAGCCGGAGGCGATGGTCGCTGCGACGATGAAGGCCTCGAGCAGCGCGAGGGCAACGGCCAGGAAGACCCGGCTCTGGAGGCTCTTCGGGTTGGAATTGCGAAGCCGGTCGATCGGTCGCCGCAGCGCCAGCCCGACCACCCAGCGCCCGACGAAGACAGCCACGAGGGTCAGACCGACCACGGTCCCGACGTCGATCCAGAAGGCCCGGCGGCGCGGATCCTGGACCTGCTTCTCGAGCCAGCCCGGCAGTTGGTCGAAAGTGCCGAGCCAGTCCACGAAGCGCTGGAAGACCGCCCCGACCCGTTCCGAGTGGCCGACCACCATGTCGCCGATATGCACGCCGACGCTGTCCGCCTTCTCGGCCTCCCGGGCCTTGCGCTGCAGCTCCAGCAGGGACTTCAGGTCCTGGATCAGCTGGTCGCGGCGCTGCGGATCGTCGAGGGTCTTGACCAGCTGTTCGAGGTCGCCGGTCACCGCTTGGCCGTCGCCGGCCGTGCCGGTCCCGGGCAGGCCCGGGACCTGCGCCGCAGCCGGAACCGCGACCAGCAGCGTCAGGCACAGGACGGTGAAGTGCAGGAATCGCAATGGCGACGCGACTGTCATGGACTCAAGATCTCCGACGACGGTGACCGGGGCAATGTTGCTGGTAGCATTGCCGGCGAAGGAAGAGAACCTCGTGGCGGCCTCACGGTTCAGTACGGGCCGGCCGCCGGAACGGATGAGGAACCGCCATGCACCTCGAAGGATCCTGCCGCTGCGGCGCGGTGACGTTCAGTTGCGACGCCTACGCGCCGGTGCCCTACATGCGCTGCTACTGCTCGATCTGCCGCAAGACCGACGGCGGCGGCGGCTATGCCGTCAACCTCGGCGCCCATGCCGACAGCCTGAAGGTCGTGGGCTCGGAAGAGGTCGCGACGTTCAGCGCCGTGATCGACGGCCGCCCGAGCCCGGCCGAGCGCCGATTCTGCCGGCGCTGCGGGTCGGCGCTCTGGGTCTGGGACCCGCGCTGGCCGGAACTGCTGCATCCGTTCGCCAGCGCCATCGACACGCCGCTGCCGGCGCCGCCGCAGATCGTGCACATCATGCTCGACGACAAGCCGGACTGGGTGCGGGCCGATATCCGGGCAGGCGACGAGGCCCATCCCGCCTATCCGAGCCTGTCGCTGCGGGATTGGCATGCCGCCCACGACCTGCTGAGCTAGCCGAAACCGAACGACCGGGAGAAGCCGATGCCGAGCGACAGCCCCACCGCCGCGCCGGTCACCGCCGCCATCCGGCGATCCGCAGGCCGATCCGTGACCGCCGAGGCCGGGGACTACCGCGTCGTCGCGCTGTGCGACGGCCATGTCGACTTCGACCTGTCGCGGCTTCCCGGGGTGGCGATCGAGGACGCCCGGCCCGCCGCGGCACCGCACGGGGTCGACGCCGGCGACCTGGCGGTGTCGGTGAACGCCTTCGCGATCGTCGGACCCGACCGGACATATCTGGTGGATTCCGGCAACGGCAGCATCCGCGGCCCGGGGCTCGGCCATCTGCTGCGGGCGCTCGCCGATGCCGGGCTGCGGCCGGAGGACGTCGACGCGGTGCTGATGACCCACATGCACGGCGACCACGTGGCCGGGCTGTACGACGGCGACCGCAGCGTGTTTCCGAACGCCGAGCTGGTCGTCTCGGAAGCGGAACGGGCGTTCTGGGACGCGCCCGAGCAGCTCAGCGAGATGCAGCGCGGCCAGCTCGACATGGCCCGCAGGGGCTTCGCGACCCATGCCGGCCGCACCACCCTGGTCAACCCGGGCGACGAGCCGGTGCCGGGGGTGGCGGTGGTGGCGCTGCCCGGCCACACGCCGGGCCATGTCGGCTACCGGGTCGGCGGCCCCGACCCGCTGCTGATCTGGGGCGACGTGGTGCATCTTCCGGCCCTGCAGATGGCCCACCCGGAGTGGTATTTCGCCTTCGACGTCGACCCCGAGACCGCGATCGCCACCCGCCGGCGGATCCTCGACGAGGTCGCCGCCGACGGCATCCGGGTCACCGGCGCCCATGTGCCGTTCCCCGGCTTCGCGCGGGTCGAGCGCGCCGGCGACGGCTACCTGTACCGTCCGATCGACGGGGCCGGCTGAGGTGGTCCCGACGTCCCGGCAGAGCACGAGGCGACCATGCTAGACCTCTACCTGGCCCAGGGCAGACGCCTCGGCCGGCTGACCGGCGCCACCGAGATCCCGGCCGGTGTCGTGTGGATCGACATGCTCCGGCCGACCGCCGAGGAGGAGAGGCTGGTCGAGCAGGCCATCGGCATCGACGTGCCCAGCCATGCCGACATGCAGGAGATCGAGGCGTCGAGCCGGCTCTACCAGGAGGACGGCACCCTGTTCATGACCGCGACCCTGCTGTCGAAGACCGACACCGAGGAGCCGGTCGCCCGGCCGGTCACCTTCATCCTGGCCGCCGACCGGCTGGTGACCATCCGCTACAGCGAGCCGCGCTCCTTCGAGATCTACGCGGCGCGCTGCCAGAAGCCGGGCGCCGACGAGGACGCCGCCGGCATCCTGGCCGGCCTGCTGGACGCGGTGATCGACCGCGCCGCCGACACCCTGGAGCGACTGGCCGCGGAGATGGACGCGCTGTCGGCCAAGGTGTTCCTGCCGCGCGCCGCCCGCCGCGAGACCGAGCTGGCGTACCAGGACGTGCTGCGGGCGATCGGCCGCAAGGGCGAGCTGAACGCCAAGATCCAGGAGAGCCTGCTGAGCATCGGCCGGCTGACCACCTATCTCGGGCAGGCGTTGATGAACGCCAGGCCGGCCAAGGACGTGCGCGGCCGCGTCAAGACCCTGGGGCGCGACGTCGCCTCGCTGACCGACCACGCGCATTTCCTGGCCGACCGGGTGACCTTCCTGCTGGACGCCACCCTCGGCATGATCAGCAACGAGCAGAACACCATCATCAAGATCGTCTCGATCGCCACCCTGGTGTTCCTGCCGCCGACGGTGATCGCGTCGATCTACGGCATGAACTTCCAGGCGATGCCGGAGCTGGCCTGGCCCTGGGGCTATCCGTTCGCGCTGGCGCTGATGGTGGTGTCGGCGATCCTGCCCTACACCGTGTTCCGCCGCATCGGCTGGCTGTAGACCCCGAGGAAGCCCGAGATGACCGAGATCCGGCATTCGTTCCACGAGACCAACGGTTTCCGCACCCACCTGGCCGAGGCCGGCGACGGCCCGCCGCTGCTGCTGCTGCACGGCTGGCCGGAGTTCTGGGCGACCTGGGAGCCGGTGATCGAGCGGCTCGCCGGCGATTTCCGGCTGCTGGCACCGGACTTCCGAGGCTTCGGCGAAAGCGGCAACCCGGATGCCGGGCGCAGCGACCGGGCCGGTGCCGACGTGCTGGCCGACGACATCGTCGCCCTGCTCGACACGCTCGGGCTGGAGCGGGTCGGCTTCGTCGGCCACGACGTCGCCGCCTATGTGCTGCAGCGCATCGGCGTGCGGCATCCCGAACGGGCCAAGGGCCTGTTCTTCTTCAACTGCCCGACCCACGGGGTCGGCGCGCGCTGGCGCGAGCCCGGCCACATCAACGAGATCTGGTACCAGACCTTCCACCAGATGCCGTTCGCGCCGGCCCTGGTCGGCGCCTCGCGCGACACCTGCCGGGCCTATTTCGGCCACATGATCCGGCACTGGTGCCACCGCAAGGACGCCTTCGACGACGTGCTGGAGCGCTGGGTCGACAACTTCCTGCGGCCCGGCAACCTGCAGGGCGGCTTCAACTGGTACGTCTCGGCCAACGAGGGGCGCCTGGCGACGATGGCAGGGACCGCCCCGAAGCCGCCGGTGATTTCGGTCCCGACGCGGGTACTGTGGGGCCGCCACGACCCGGTCCTGCGCTCGGAATGGGCAGACATGCTGCCGGACTACTTCTCGGACCTCGAGGTCGGCTTCGCCGAGGGCTCCGGCCACTTCGTGCACTACGAGGAGCCGGACCTGGCGGCCGCCGAGATCCGGCGGTTCTTCGCCGGGCGGGCCCGGGCATGACCCAGCGCGCGATCCCGGCGGTGTTCATGCGCGGCGGCTCCAGCAAGGGGGTGTTCTTCCACGCCCGCGACCTGCCGACCGACCGTTCCGCCCTCGATCCGATCCTGCTTTCGGTGATCGGCAGCCCGGATCCCTACGGCCGCCAGCTCGACGGCATGGGCGGCGGCATCTCGTCGCTGTCCAAGGCGGTGATCATCGGCCCGCCGACCCGACCGGACTGCGACGTCGACTACAGCTTCGCCCAGGTCGCGGTCGACCGGCCGGTGGTCGACTGGGCCGGGAACTGCGGCAACCTGTCGTCGGCGGTCGGCCCGTTCGCAGTCGACGAGGGACTGGTGGCGGCGGCCGACGGCGAGGCGCTGGTCCGCATCCACCAGGTCAACACCGCCAAGGTGATCCACGCCCGCTTCCCGGTGGCCGGCGGCAAGGCGGTGGTGACCGGCGACTTCGCGATCGCCGGGGTGGCCGGCACCGGGGCGCGCATCCGGCTCGACTTCCTGGACCCGGGCGGCGCCGGGACCGGGCAGCTGCTGCCGACCGGGAACGCCCGCGACCACCTCGACGTCCCCGGCGTCGGCCCGGTCGCGGTCAGCATGGTCGACGCCGCCAACCCGATCGTGTTCGTGGCCGCCGGCAACCTCGGCCTCGCCGGCAGCGAGCTGCCGGACGCCATCGAGGCCCGGCCGGACATCATGGCGGCGCTCGACTGGATCCGCCGGCAGGCCGCGATCGCCATGGGCATGGCGGCCGCCCCCGAGGAGGCGGCCCTGTCGGTGCCGAAGGTCGCGCTGCTGGCGGCGCCGGCAGCGTATCGGACCCTGGACGGCCAGACCGTCGGCGCCGACGCCCAGGACATCGCGGTCCGCATGATCTCCATGGAGCGGGCGCACCGGGCGGTACCGCTGACCGGGGCGATGTGCCTGGGGGTGGCGGCCCGCCTGCCCGGCACCGTCGCCCATGCCCTGGCCCGCCACGGCGGCGGCGACGAGGTGCGGGTCGCGAACCCGTCCGGCGTGCTGTCGGTCGGGGCGGTCGTGGAGGGCGGCGAGGCGCGGAGCGCGTTGGTGTTCCGCACCGCCCGCCGGCTGATGCAGGGCGAGGTGCTGATCCCGTGACCGTCGCCCGCACGCCGCATGTCGCGGACGCCCGTCGCATCGTGGGTCCCGGAGCCGCCCCGGCCCAGGGCCGGGACTCTCCGGGATGACGGGAATGTGGGGATGACCGTTCTTTTTTTTCGTCATTCCGGAGGGGGCGCGCCAGCGCCCGGCTCCGGAAGCCACCCGCTGCTGCGCAAGTTGCGTTGTGGAACTGAAAGGGGGAAGTCATGCGCGACAAGAAGCGGGTCCGGGCCGGCATCGTCGGAGCGCGGTTCGCCGCGGCGTTCCACTACGGCGCCGTCGAACGGGTCTACGGCGTCACGCCGGAAGTCGTCGGCGTGCATTCCCGCAGCCGCGCCGGCGCCGAGGCCTTCGCGACCCCGCGCGGCATCGCGGTGTTCGACGACCTCGACGCCCTGCTCGACCAGGTCGAGGTGGTGCATGTCTGCACGCCGCCGGTGACCCACGAGGCGATCGCCGTCGCCGCCCTGCGGCGCGGCGTCTACCCGATCGTCGAGAAGCCGTTCACCGGCTTCTTCGGCGACGGCAGCGACGAGTTCGACGGCCGCGCCTGGCCGAAGCAGCGGGCGCTCGACGCCGCCATGGCCAGCGTCAACCGGATCCTGGACGCCGAGGCGGAGTCCAACGCCGACGTGCTGTACGCCGAGAACTGGGTCTACATGCCGGCGGTCCAGAAGGAGCGCGACGTGATCGAGAAGACCGGCGCCCAGATCCTGTGGATGCACGGCGAGCAGGGCCATTCCGGCTCTCACTCGCCGGCCTATGGCTACTGGAAGTTCGCCGGCGGCGGCTCGATGGTCGGCAAGGGCTGCCATCCGCTGAGCGCCGTGCTGTACCTGAAGCGGGTCGAAGGCCGGGCCCGCGACGGCAGGCCGATCCGGCCGGCCACCATCACCGCCCGCACCCACGAGCTGACCCGCCTGCCCGGCTACCGCGACGCCGGGCACCTGCGGACCGACTACCACGACATCGAGGACGCGGTGATGCTGCACGTCACCTTCGAGGACGGCACCCTGGCCACGGTGTTCGCCTCGGAGATCGTGATGGGCGGCATCAAGAACCGGCTCGAGGTGATCGCCAACAACCATCGGGCGGTCTGCAACATCAACCCGAACGACAGCATGCGGACCTACAACCCGGTCGAGGCGGCGTTCGAGGACGTCTACCTGGTCGAGAAGCTCGGCACCAAGCAGGGCTGGGCCCCGGCGATCCCGGACGAGGACCACACCAACGGCTTCCCGCAGGAGATCGAGGCGTTCTACCGCACCGTGGCCTATGGCGAGCCGGTCGAGAGCGACAGCGGCCTGGCGGCCGACACCATCGCCACGGTCTACGCCGGCTACGTCTCGGCCGAGGCCGGCGGCCGCGAAACGGCGATCCCGCTGGCGTAGCAAGCCGAGAGCGCAGGAGCCCGTCGCTTCGTCTATGGTATTCACACATCGCGAAAACGTCAGCTTCTTGAAGTATTTGGCAGTGCCCGTCCCGCAGTGGATCCCGGAGCCGGCTGCTCGCGCAGCCCCTCCGGGATGACGAAGTGAGGGGTGGATCCGGGAGGGAAACCCGCCAAATCCTGCCCACCTTCGTCATTCCGGAGGGGACGCGCGAGCGTCCGGCTCCGGAACCCACCCGCCGCCGAGAAATGTGTGAATCCCGAAGGTCGCTTCGTGGGTTCCGGATGCGTCCCGCCTCCGGCGGCCCGCTCCGGAATGACGACAGAGGGAATTGGCCGACTCTTCACTGTCGTCATTCCGGCCGGAGCGACACGGTCGCGGAGAGCCCGGAACCCACGGAACGGCGGGCCTGCCATCGTCTGCCCTCTAGCAATCCAGGCTGACCGCCTCCTCGGCGCAGCCGCAGCGCCTCGATCGGGCTGCGGCACTGCAGGACCACCATGTCGGCCCGGCCGGAGTGACGACGGTGAGGGTGCAGGCGGTCTGTCGCCCTTCCCTCTTGTCGTCATTCCGGAGCGGGCCGCCCAGGGCGGAACGCATCCGGAACCCACGGCGCGACGGGCCCGGGCCCCGGGCTTCTAGAAATCCAGGCTCACCGTCTCCTCGCCGGCCCCCAACGACAGCACCGGATCGGCGGCCGCGGTGCGGGCGATCACCCGGCCGGCGCGGATCACGAACAGCCGGGCCGGGCGCAGGCGCAGCGCCTCGATCGGGTTGCGGCACTGCAGCACTACCATGTCGGCCCGGCAGCCGGGCGTCAGGCCGTAGCCCTCGAGGCCGAGCGCCCTGGCGCCGTTGACCGTGACGGCGTCGAAACAGGCCAGCATCTCCGCCCGACCGGTCATCTGCCCGACATGCAGGCCCATGTGTGCCACCTCCAGCATGTCGTGGCTGCCGAGCGGGTACCAAGGGTCAATGACGCAGTCGTGGCCGAAGGCGACGTTGACGCCGGCCGCCATCAGTTCCTTGACCCGGGTCATGCCGCGGCGCTTGGGATAGCTGTCGTGCCGGCCCTGCAGGGTGATGTTGATCAGCGGGTTCGGGATGGCGTGCAGCCCGGCCTCGGCGATCAGCGGGATCAGCTTGGAGACGTAGTAGTTGTCCATGGAGTGCATGGACGTCAGGTGCGAGCCCGCCACCCGGCCGTGCAGCCCGAGCCGCCGGGTCTGGAATGCCAGGGTCTCGACATGGCGGGACAGCGGGTCGTCACTCTCGTCGCAGTGCATGTCGACCCGCAGCCCGCGGGCCGCCGCGATCTCGCACAGCAGCCGCACCGATTCCGCGCCGTCGGCCATGGTGCGCTCGAAATGCGGGATGCCGCCGACCACGTCGACCCCGAGGTCGAGCGCCCGCTCCAGGCTGTCCTGCCCGCCCTCGATGCGCAGCACGCCGTCCTGCGGGAAGGCGACCAGCTGCAGGTCGATCCAGGGCTTCATCTCCGCCCGCACCTCCAGCAGCGCCTGCACCGCCAGCAGCCCAGGGTCCGAGGTGTCGACATGGCTGCGGATCGCCAGGGTGCCGCGGGCGATCGACCAGCGGCACAGCCGCCGGGCGCGCTCCTTGACCGCTTCCGCCGTCAGTTCCGGCTTCAGTTCGCCCCACAGCGCGATGCCTTCCAGCAGGGTGCCGGACTCGTTGACCCGCGGCAGGCCGTAGCTCAGCGTCGAGTCCATGTGAAAATGCGAATCCACGAAGGGCGGGACGACCAGCCGTTCCCCGGCGTCGATCTCCTCGGCCGCGCTGGCCTCGAGGTTGGGGCGAATTTCGGCGATCCGGCCGCCCATCACCGCGATGTCCACCGGCTCGCCGCCGGCCGGCAGGACGGCGCGGCGCAGGATCAGGTCGAGCATGGTCGGTCTCCCGTAACGGTCGTCAGTGCCGCTCGCCGCGGCGGTACGGCACCAGCAGCGCCTTGGGATAGCGCGCCCGGCGCGCCATCACCACCATGGCGGCGATGCTGAGCACATAAGGCAGCATCAGGAAGAACTGGTAGGGGATGAGCCCGCCGGCGAACTGCTGGGCCCGCACCTGCAGGGCGTCCAGCCCGGCGAACAGCAGGGCGCCGAGCAGCGCCTTGCCCGGCCGCCAGGACGCGAAGATCACCAGGGCGACGCAGATCCAGCCGCGGCCGTTGACCATGCCGAAGTAGAAGGCGTCGAACGCCGACATGGTGAGGTAGGCGCCGCCGACCGCCATCAGCGCCGAGCCGGCCATCACCGCCCCGCAGCGCACCGCCAGCACATCGATGCCCTGGGCCTCGACCGCCACCGGGTTCTCGCCCGCCATCCGCACCGCCAGCCCGACCGGGGTGCGGTACAGCACCCAGATGACGGCCGGCACCGCCAGGAAGGTCGCGTAGGTCAGCGGCGTGTGGTTCAGGAACGCCTCGCCCAGGAACGGCAGGTCGCTGAGCCCCGGCACCTTGACCTGCTGGAACGGCTCGATCTTCGGCGGCGTGGTGCTGGACGGCAGGATCATCCGGAAGGTGAAGAAGCTGAGCGCCGAGGCGAACATGGTGAGCCCGATGCCGGCGACGTGCTGGGACAGCCCGAGATAGACCGTGAAGCCGGCGTGGATCAGCCCGAAGGAGGCGCCCACGAACGCCGCGAACGCCACGCCGCCCCACAGGTCGCCGCCCTGGTAGACCCACATCCAGCCGGCCATGGCGCCGACCGTCATGATTCCCTCGATGCCGAGGTTCAGCACCCCGGCGCGCTCGCAGATCAGCTCGCCGAGGGTGCCGAGGATCAGCGGACAGGCGATCCGGATCATGGCCGCCCAGAACCCGGCGGTGAGGAACACCTCGATCAGGTCCATCGCAGCACCCACATCTGCCCGTCGCTGCGTGGGTTCCGGATCCGTCCCGCCCCCGGCGGTCCGGTCCGGAATGACGAAACGGAAGGAGCGGTCCAGCCTTTGGCTTCGTCATTCCGGACGGGCGCGCGTCGGCGCGGCCGATCCGGAACCCACCCGCCGCTCCAGCGCCCGTTCCTCATCGCCACCGCACCCGGAACCGCACCAGCATCAGGCTGACCAGCACCGCCAGCACCGAGGACGCCACCAGCACGTCGGCGATGTAGGTCGGGATGTTGATCGCCCGGCTCATGGAATCGGCGCCGACGTAGATCCCGGCCAGGAACACCGCGCTCAGCACCACGCCGAGCGGGTGCAGGGCGGCCAGCATGGCGACCGCGATGCCGGCGTAGCCGAAGCCCGGCGACAGGTCGAGGGTCAGGTAGCCTTTCAGGCCCGCCACCTCGCCGACCCCGGCCATGCCGGCCAGCCCGCCGCTCAGCATCGCCACCCGCAGCATGGTCAGGTTCACCGGGATGCCGGCGAACGCCGCCGCCTGCGGGTTCAGCCCGACCGCCCGGATCTCGTAGCCCCAGATGCTCCAGCGCATCGCCGCCCACACCAGCAGCGCCGCCGCCAGCCCGACCAGCAGCCCCATGTGCAGCCGCGACTTGGCCAGCAGAACCGGCAGCACGCCGTTGTCGACGATCGGCGCGGCCTGCGGCCAGCCGAGCGACATCGGGTCCTTCCACGGCCCTTCCAGCAGGAAGTTCACGAACAGCAGGATCACGAAGTTCAGCAGCAGGGTGGTCACCACCTCGTCGACCTTGAGGCGGACCTTCAGCAGCACCGGCAGCAGCAGGGCGGCCCCGCCGGCGACCGCGCCGCCGGCGAACAGCAGCGGGATCATCAGCGCCGGCGGCAGGTCGACCATGCCGGTGCCGAGCCAGGTGGCGGCCAGCGCCCCGCAGTAGAGTTGGCCCTCGGCGCCGATGTTCCAGAACTTCGCCCGGAACGCCACCGCGGCGGCCAGCCCGGTCAGGATCAGCGGGGTCGCCCGGGTCAGGGTCTCGGCGATCCCGAAGCTCGAGCCGAAGGCGCCGCCCAGAAGCAGGGCATAGGCCCGCAGCACCGGCTGGCCGGTCCACAGGATCAGCACCGAGCACAGCACCAGGGACGCCGCGATCGCCAGGATCGGCGCCGACACCGCCAGCCAGACCGGGGCGTGCTCGCGCGGCTCCAGGGTCATTCCGCCACCCCGCGCTGAAGGTCGCCTGCCATCATCAGGCCGAGCCGGCGGGCGTCGGCGTCGCGCACGTCGAGCGGCGCGCTGGTGCGGCCGGCGTGGATCACCACCACCCGGTCGGCGATCGCCAGGATCTCGTCCAGGTCCTCGGAGATCACCAGGATCGCCGCGCCGTCGCGCTTGGCGTCCAGCAGCCGCCTGTGGACGGCGGCGATGGCACCCTCGTCGAGGCCGCGGATCGGCTGGCTGGCCAGGATGAAGCGCGGTGCCCGGTCCAGGGTGCGGGCCAGGATCAGCTTCTGCATGTTGCCGCCGGACAGCAGCCTTGTGGTGCCGTCGATGCCGGCGCCGCGGATGTCGTACTGCTCGACCAGCCGCCGGGCGTAGGCCTTGCAGGCCGCGAAGTCGATGATCCGGCCCCAACGCCACAGCGGCTTCTCGCGCAGGCGCTCGGAGATCAGGTTCTCCCAGACCGCCATGTCGCCGACCACCCCGGTGGCGTGGCGGTCCTCGGGGATCCGGCCGACCCGGCGCTCGATGAACGCGCGGGCGCTGTGCCGGACGATCGTTTCGCCGTCGATCCGGACATGGCCGGCGCTGGGCGCCAGGGTCCCGCTCAGCAGCGCCGCCAGCGCCGACTGGCCGTTGCCGGCGACCCCGGCGAGGCCGACGATCTCGCGCTCGCGCACCGTCACGCTGACCCGGTCGAGCAGCGGCGCGCCGCCGCCGGCCCCGGCGACCGTGACGCGGTCGAGCTCGACCACCGGCCGGCCCGGCGCCAGGTGCTCGACCCGCGGCCGCGCCACCTTGTGGCCGACCATCAGCTCGGCCAGCGACTCGCGGTCGGCGGCGGCGGTCTCGACGGTGCCGACCACGGCACCGCGGCGCAGCACCGTCACCCGGTCGCTGACCGCCAGGATCTCGTGCAGCTTGTGGGAGATGAAGATCACCGACAGCCCCTCGGCGGTCATCGCCTTCAGGGTCTCGAACAGCCGGTCGGCCTCCTGCGGCGTCAGCACCGAGGTCGGCTCGTCCAGGATCAGGATGCGGGCGTTCCGGTACAGCGCCTTCAGGATCTCGACCCGCTGCTTCTCGCCGATCGACAGCTCGTCGACCCGCCGGTCCGGGTCGACCGCCAGCCCGTAGGCCTCGGCCATCCCGCGCAGCCGCCGCCGCGCCGATGCCGCGTCCGAGCGCCAGGACCACAGGCTCTCGGTGCCGAGCGTGACGTTCTCCAGCACCGTCATGTTGTCGGCCAGCGCGAAATGCTGGTGCACCATGCCGACGCCGGCCGCGATGGCGGCGCGGGTGTCGCCCGGCGGCAGCGCGGTGCCGTCGACCAGGATCTCGCCCTCGTCGGCCACGTAATGCCCGAACAGGATGTTCATCAGCGTGGTCTTGCCGGCGCCGTTCTCGCCGAGCAGCGCCAGCACCTCGCCGCGCGCCACCGACAGCGAGATCGCGTCGTTCGCGACCAGCGCCCCGAACCGCTTGGTGACCCCGCGGATCTCGAGCGTCATGTGGGAGATCTCCAATTGCCACCCGCCCGTCGCCGCGTGGGTTCCGGCTCGGCCGCGCCAAGAGTGGCACGGCCGTCCGAAATGACGACGGTGGATGGCCATCCCTTCCCCGCCGTCATTCCGGACCGGACCGCCGGAGGCGGAACGGAGCCGGAACCCACGGAGCGACGGGCGCCCCTGCCACCCGACCTCAGAAGGTCGACTTCGGCTCGTTGTCGTTGATCTCCACGGTGAACTTGCCGGCCAGGATGTCGGCCTCGAGCGCCTTCACCTTGGCCTTCACCTCGGCCGGGATCTTGTCCTCGAACTCGTAGAACGGCGCCAGGCTGGCCCCACCCTTGGCCATCATCGTCCACTCCTTGTAGTCCTCGGCCATGAACTTGCCGGCCTTGGTCAGCGCGATGGCGTGGTTGATGGCGTTGGTCATGTCCCAGAGCGCGGAGGTGACGACCACGTTGGTACCGTTCTCCTCCTTGTTCATGTCGTTGACGTTGCCGAACGCGACGATGCCCTTCTCGCGGGCCGCCGACACCACGCCGGCACGCTCGGCGTACAGCACGTCGACGCCCGCCTCGATCTGCGCGAAAGCCGCCTCCTTGGCCTTCGGCGGGTCGTACCAGGAGCCGATGAAGTTGACCTTGAACTCGACCTTCGGGTTGACCGCCTTCGCGCCCGCCATGAAGGCGTGGAACAGCCGGTTGACCTCGCCGATCGGATAGCCGCCGACCATGCCGATCCTGTCGGTCTTGGTCATCGACCCGGCGATCATGCCCATCAGGTAGCACGGTTCGTGGATGTAGTTGTCGAACACCGCGAAGTTCTTGCCGTGCGGCTTGAACGGGTCGCCCATCAGGAACGCCACGCCCGGGTAGTCGTCGGCCACCTTGCGGGCCTCGCGGCTGATGCCGAAGGCCTCGCCGACGATCAGCTTCACGCCGCTGTCGGCATATTCGCGCAGCACCCGGACATAGTCGGTGTTGGAGACCTTCTCGGCGAACACATACTCGATCTCGCCGGCCTTGGCGGCCTTGTCCAGCGCCTGGTGCAGGCGGGCGTCCCACTTCTGCTGGATCGGCTGGGTGTAGATCCCCGCCACCTTGATCTTCTCGGCCGCCGACGGCGACACCATGCCGGCCGCCAGCGCCGCCGCGCCCAGCAGCATCGCACCCATCCGCACCGCCGCCCGGCGCCGCGTCGTCTTCCCCCAGTCCCGCATAGAAGCCTCCTGTTGCGCGCTCGTCGTTCTGCCTGTGTCCGGCATTTCCGTCCCGACGCCGCGGGCCTGCCTGCACCCGCGATCAGCGTGTTCTGGTTGCGCCCGCACACCGTCCCCGGTTCCCGGGCGTGCCCCCCGTTTCAGCGATGGCAGGAGGTATCCTGACTGTCTGGTCAACGCTTGTCACGCGGTTGCAGCAATCGGCGGCGCGTGACCCCGGCGGCCGTCTTGCCGATACTGCTCGGGAACCATCGGGAGGCTTTCATGCGCGTTCTTCTCGTCCTCGCGGTCCTGCTGCTGGCGGTCCCGGCATCGGCCGCCGAATGCGCCGGCGAGGCCTGGATCGAGAGCACGCTGTACATGGGCCGCGGCAAGCCCGACGGCGGCGGTGTCGGCGACGCCCAGGTCCGGGCCTTCGTGCGGGAGGTGATCGTGCCGGCGTTCCCGGACGGCTTCACCCTGTACGACGCCCGCGGCCACTGGCGGGACGGCCCGACCGGACGCCCGGTCGACGAGACCACGCTGGTGTTCGTGGTCGTGCACCCGCCCGGGCCGGCCGCCGACGCCGCGGTCCGCACCATCGCCGAGACCTATGCCGGGCGCTTCGACCAGACCGCGGTGCTGGGCAGCAGCCGGCCGGCCTGCGTGACGTTCTACGGACCGAAGAAGTAGGACCCCCGGCGACAGGTTTGCGCTCGCCATCGCGGCCGGACCGCGTCAGGCTCGCGCCGGGGCCGGACCGTGCCCCGCCAATCAGAGCGACGAGGGAGCGAGCGTTCCATGATCCACGAGCTGCGCATCTATCACTGCGTGCCCGGGCGGCTGCCGGCCCTGCTGAACCGGTTCGAGACCATCACCCTGAAGATCTGGGAGAAGCACGGCATCCGCCAGGCCGGGTTCTGGACCGTGCTGATCGGTGAGTCCAACCAGGACCTGTACTACCTGCTCGAGTGGGACTCCCTGGCCGAGCGCGAGCAGAAGTGGACGGCGTTCTCCAGCGACCCGGAATGGCTCGCGGCGCGGGCCGGGACCGAGAAGGACGGCGCCATCGTCGCCTCGCTGTCCAGCCAGATCCTGCAGCCGACCTCGTTCTCGTCGGTCAAGTAGGGGGGCGCCCGTCGTCTCGTGGATCCCGGAGCCGTCCCGGATCAAGTCCGGGACTCTCCGGGATGACGGTCAGAAGGTCGTCTTCCTTCCCACTTCGTCATTCCGGAGGGGGCGCGTGAGCGCCCGGCTCCGGAACCCACCCGCCGCTCCGTCTTCACCCGAACAGCGCCGTCGAGGCGGCCTGCAGCGCCGCCTCGACGCCCCAGGGGAGGTTGACGCAGACCAGCCCGGAGCCGCGCATCCGCAGCCGGCTGCCGGCGAACCCGACCTCCTGGCGCCACAGCCCGGGCAGGGCGGCGGCCCCGAGGATGTCCAGCAGCCCCCGGTGCAGGCCGGAATCCAGCAGCGGGTACCACAGCAGGATCACGCCCTCCGGCCATTTGCGGTGGGTGTCGAGCACCAGGCGGGCGGCCCGGGCGTACTCGTCCTTGACCTCGTAGCTCGGGTCGATCAGGGCGATGCCGCGCCGCGGGACCGGGGGCACCAGGCCGGGCAGCCCCTCGTAGCCGTCGCGCCGATGGACATGGACATTGGCGCCCCGGAGGGTGCGGCGCAGGGCGGCATGCTCCTGCGGGTGCAGTTCCATGAGCTGCAGCCGGTCCGCCGGCCGCAGCAGCGCCCGCGCCAGCGCCGGCGAGCCGGGATAGGCGCTCGGGCCGTGCGCCGCCCGAACCGCCCGGACCGCCCGCATCCAGGGATGATCGTCCGGCAGGGCGCCGCGGGCCAGCGCCGCCTCCACACCCTCGGCCGCCTCGCCGGTCTTCAGCGCCTCCGCCGCAGCCAGGTCGTACAGCCCGCGGCCGGCATGGCTCTCCAGATAGCTGAGCGGCCGGTCCTTGGCGGCCAGGGCATCCAGCAGCACCGCCAGGGCGGCGTGCTTGTGCAGGTCGCCGAGATTCCCGGCGTGGTAGCCGTGCTGGTAGGACAGCATGCGCCCGCCCGCGTCAGGTCATGCGGGCCGGGGCTTGCGCGGCTTGCCGCGGTGGGGGCCGTCCTTGCGCGGCCCCTCCCTGTGCGGGCCGTCCGCACGCGGGCCGTCGGGCCTGCCGCCCTCGCGATGGGCCTTCGACGCCTTGCGGCCCGCCGCGCCCGGCTTGAAGCTCTTGCCGCCGGGACCGCCGGCTGGCCGCGGACTCCTGGTCGCCGGGGCCGGCTCGCCTACCAGCCGGGTGATCGTGACGCCGTCCTCGCCGGTGCCGCCGGCGGCGACCGCCGCGGCGAACCGGTCGGCGGCGGCGGCGGCGATCTCGACCTGGCTCTCGTTCGGCAGGATGCGGATCGCACCCACCTCGTTCTTGGTCACGTGCCCGGCCCGGCAGATCAGCGGCAGCAGCCAGCGCGCCTCGGCCTTGTCCCTGTGGCCGGCCGAGACCCGGAACCAGACCGCGCCCTGGAAGTCCTGACGGACCTTGCGCGGCTCCTCGGCGAAGGCCGGGCCGTCCAGCAGTTCCTCGGGCGCCGGCCGGCTGGCCTGGTGCAGCCGGACGAAGGCGGCAGCCACCCGCTCGGCTCCGTGCGCCGCCAGCAGTTCGGCGGCGAACGCCAGTTCCTCGGCGGACGACTCGGCGATCAGCGACTCGTCGGCCAGCATGCGCTCGCGGTCGCGCTCGGCGATCTCGGTCGAGCTCGGCGGCGGCGCCCAGGCGGCGCGCAGGTTTCCGGACTGCAGCAGGCGCATCACGTGGTGGCGCCGGGTGCGCGGCACCACCAGGACGCTGACCCCCTTGCGCCCGGCCCGCCCGGTGCGGCCGCTGCGGTGCAGCAGGGTCTCGGCATTGTTCGGAATGTCGGCGTGCACCACCAGGTCGAGGGTCGGCAGGTCGATGCCGCGGGCCGCCACGTCGGTCGCCACGCACACCCGGGCGCGGCCGTCGCGGATCGCCTGCAGGGCGTGGCTGCGCTCGTTCTGGCTGAGCTCGCCCGACAGCGCCACCACCGAGAACCCGCGGTTGGCCAGCCGGCTGCTCAGGTGCTGGACCGCGATCCGGGTTCCGCAGAACACCAGGGCGCTGCGGGCGTCGTGGAACAGCAGGGTGTTGACCACCGCGTTGTCGCGGTCGTTCGGCGCGACCAGATGGGCGCGGTACTCGATGTCGTGGTGCGGCGCCCGCTCGCCCGAGGCCGCCAGCCGGACCGCGCCGCGCTGGTAGCGCTTGGCGAGTTCGGCGATCGGCGCCGAGACGGTGGCCGAGAACATCAGGGTGCGGCGGTCCGACGGGGCAGCGTCCAGGATGTACTCCAGGTCCTCGCGGAACCCGAGGTCGAGCATCTCGTCGGCCTCGTCCAGCACCGCCGCGCGGATCCGCGACAGGTCGAGCGAGCCGCGCTCGATATGGTCGCGCAACCGGCCCGGCGTGCCGACCACGATATGGGCGCCGGCCGACAGCGCCTCGCGCTCGCGCCGCATGTCCATGCCGCCGACGCAGGACGCGGTGCGCGCGCCGGTCGGGGCGTACAGCCAGTCGAGCTCGCGCCGCACCTGCAGGGCCAGCTCGCGGGTCGGCGCCACCACCAGGGCCAGCGGCTCGCCCGGCCGGTCGGCGAAGCGGTCGGCGCCGTCGAGCAGGGTCGGGGCGATCGCCAGGCCGAAGGCCACGGTCTTGCCAGACCCGGTCTGCGCCGACACCAGCAGGTCGGCGGTCGCGTGCCCGGGCTCCAGCACCGAGGCCTGCACCGGGGTCGGGGTCTCGTAGCCCTGGGCGGCGAGGGCGCCGGCCAACGCCGGGTGGGCGTTCTCGAAGGCGGTCATGCGGGACCTCGACTGGCGATGGACGCGGAGGGGCGCCTTATGACAGGAGTGAACGGGGAATGTCACGGACCATGAGGAACTTTGCGTGCTCCCGGAGGACGGAACCGCATTCTATGCTGGTCGCGGCATCGCCACCGCACTGTACGACAGACTGTTCGCGGCACCCAGCATCGCCGGCGATCTCGACTACTACAGGGCGCTGTCCGCCGCCCTCGGCGGCCGCATCGTGGACGCGGCCTGCGGTACCGGCCGGATCGCCAAGGCATTGGCCCATCCGGGCCGGCGGATCCTCGCCTTCGACAGCTCGCCCTTCTTCATCGCCGGACTCAAGAGAGAGCTGGCGACCACGCCCGGCATGGGTCCGATCGCCGTAAGGGCGGCCCGGCTCGACACATTCGACGCGACCGGCGCCGTCGATCTGATCGCCATCGGCTACTACGGCTTCGCACACCTGCTGACGGCCGGGGCCAGGGAAGCCTGCTTCGGCCGCCTGGTCGAGAGCCTGCGCCGCGGCGGACGCCTGGTGATCCATGTTCCGCGCCACGACCTGCTGACCCGCCATGTGCCGCCCGCGGAACTCGCCGGCCTGTCGTTCGATCGGCCGCTTCCGTCCGGCGGACTCTCGATCCGCCAGGACGCCGAGAGCATGACGTTCGATCCTGGCAGCGGGGTCCGCACGATCCGGATGCGCTATCGCCTGCTGCGCGACGGCACAGTTTTCCGCGACGAACGGGCCGCCCTGCACTACGCGGCGGTGCCGCCGGCCGAGATCGAGGGGCTGGCCTGTCGCCACCGCGCCCGCATCGTCCGCACCATGGCCGGCTTCCAGGACGGCGTGGACTCCGAGGCGGTCTACGAGATCGAGCGGACGTAGCCGGGGCTATGCCTCGGCCGACCCGATTCCCAGCGTCTCGGCAACGGCCCGCAGCCGCCGGTCGCGCGTCCAGAGCCGCGTGCCGGCCGTAAGACGCGCAGCCGCGAGCAGATGAGCGTCGATGTAGCCGATGCCCCTGCCGAACAAGGACTCGCGCTCCACGAAGTGAAGCACTTCCGCGTCCGTCGCGACCACGGACCGCGGCAGGTCCGCGAGGGCGGCGAGGATCTCGTGCCGCTGTCGCAGATTGCCGAGCGCCAACTCGCCGATCACGAACGGATGCACCAGAACCCGAACGCTTCCGAGCCTGTCGGCGAGGACCCGGTCGGCGACCCTGAAATGGTCGATCCAGACCGATGTATCGACCAGGATCACGCGGTGTCGGGCCGGCGCCGCGGCGGTGCCGCCAGATCCGGCTCGGTGCCGCCGAGCAGGGCCAACCGACGCGCGCTCTGCCGTTCGATGAGTGCCTTGAGGGCCTCGCGGACCAGCGCCGACTTCTCCTGCAGGCCGGTCAGGGACTGGGCCCTCTCGACCAGATCGTCATCCAGGGCCAGGGTGGTGCGCATCCGAGGACTCCTCCAGGCACGAATCTGTCATCGATTGATGACGAATTCAATGCCTCAGGTCTCCACCACCGCCACCCCGTGCGGCGCGCAGGCCTCGGCCAGTTCGGCGCGCGGCAGGTCGCGGGCGATGATCACCACCGAGCCGGGATCGCCGGCCGCGCCCGGCCGCAGCCGCATCGGCGGGCCGAAGATCGTGCCGACCCCCTGGATCAGCAGCGGGCCGTCGACCCCGGCGACCGCGACCGGCCCCTTCATGCGCAGCAGCCGGTCGCCGCAGCGCGCCGCAACGTCCTCGATCCAGTGCGCCACCGCGTCCCATTCGAGGCCCGGGGGAACGGTCGCCAGGAACACCCCGATGCGCGGATGGCGCATGCCGCGCAGGCCGCCCGGCTCCGCCGCCGGATCGGCAGTCGGCGCGACGCCGCCGCCCGGCGCGGCGAACGCCGCGACGGCCCGCCTCGCCCGGTCCGGCTCGGCCACGAGCTGGGCGAGCGGGTTGACCGCCCGCGCCGCGGCGGCCGCATCGCCGGCCGCCGGCGCGCCGTCGGCATCGAGCTTGGTCAGCACCACGGTCTGGGCCGCCGCCAGCTGGGCCGCCGCCTCCTCGAAATTCGCGGCGTGCTCGGCCCCCTGGCCGGCGTCGAAGGTCGACAGCACCCGCACCCGGAAGTCGTGGGCGCCGAGGTCGGCCAGCGAGCGGATGATCGGGCCCGGCCGCGACAGCCCGCTGCACTCCAGGATCATCCGCCGGAACGGCGGCAGCCCGGCGTCGATCCGGCCGTAGACCAGGTCGTCGACGGTGGCGACCAGGTCGTTGCCGATCGAGCAGCACACGCAGCCGTTCGACAGGAACGCGACCGGCATGTCGCCGGACGACGCCACCACCGCGCCGTCGACGTCGATGGCGCCGACGTCGTTGACCAGCACGGCGGTGTCGGCGCCCTCCGGCGTGGCCAGGAAGTCGAGCAGCAGGGTGGTCTTCCCGCTGCCCAGGAAGCCCGCCAGGACGTGGAAGTCGGTCGCCATGCGGCGGCGGCCCCGAGCCGGAATCAGGGCCGCGGCAGCTCGGGCGAGGCGCGCCGGCTCTCGGCCACCATGTCGCGGACGTCGGCCAGCAGTTCCTCGACGTCGTAGACGATGCCGCCCTTGATGGTGTGGCGCAGGATCCGCGGCCATTCGACCTTGTTGGTCTCCTGGTTCAGCCGCATGGCGCCGGTGGCGTACAGCAGCTTGAAGTCGGCCAGCGGGTTCTGGTCGTGCACCAGCAGGTCGGCGGCCTTGCCGACCTCGATGCTGCCGACCTCGTCGGCCACGTCCAGCAGCTCCGCCCCCTGGATGGTGGCCGAGCGCAGCACCTCGAGCGGGGTGAACCCGGCCTCCTGCAGCAGCTCCAGCTCGCGGATGAAGCCGAAGCCGAAGGTCTGGAAGATGAAGCCGGAGTCGGAGCCGGTGGCGACCCGGCCGCCGCGGTTCTTGAACTCGTTGATGAACTGCATCCACAGCCGGTAGTTCTGCTTCCACTCGACCTCGTTGGTGGTCGACCAGCGGTGCCAGTAGCTGCCGTGGCCGCCGCCGTCCGGCTGGTAGAAGGTCCACAGGCTGGCGTAGGTGTAGGCGTCGTGCCAGTCGGCCCGCCGGGTGCGCATCAGGTCGCGGTTGGCGTCGTAGATCGTGAAGGTCGGCACGAAGCTGAAGCCGAGCTCCAGGTACTCGTCCATCACCGCGTTCCACTTGGCGCTGCCGGGAGCGGCCGCCTGCTTGAAGGTCTGGCCGGCGAAGGAGAACCGGAAATACTCGTCGCCGTAGTCGTATTCCGGCGAGTAGTCCTGGATCAGCCGGTTCTCGAACAGCGCCTCGCCGAGCCCGTAGTAGTGCTCCTGGCTCGTCAGGCCCCAGCGCGCGGTGGTCAGGCTGTTCATCCGGGTGACCGCCTGCTGGGCGTGGTGGCAGCCCGACCGCAGGCCGAGCTCGCGGCACTCGTCCAGGGCCGCCTGCATGATCGCCGGCGGCGCGCCGAAGAACTTGATGCCGTCGGCCCCGCGGGCCTTGACCGCACGCAGCCACTCGCGCGCCTGGGCCGGGGTGTGGATGGTCTTCAGCATGTCGTTGACGGCCGGGAAATACGGATAGGCCAGGATCCGCGGGGCGGCGATCTCGCCGGACGCCGCCTTGGCCTTCTGGTCGAGGGTCCAGCCCAGGCCGTTGAAGCAGCCCATCTCCCGCACCGTCGTCACGCCATGCGCCAGCCACAGCTTGTAGACGTAGTCGGCCGGCGCCATCGGCCCGGACAGCGCGTGGTAGGGCACGCCGATATGGGCGTGGCAGTCGACGAAACCCGGGGTCACGTATTTGCCGCGGCAGTCGATCTCGCGGTCGCCCTTGGCCGGGCGGCGGGAATCGGGGGACAGCTTGCGCGGCAGGCCGACCTTCTCGATCGCGGCGATCCGGCCGCCCTCGATGACGATGTCGGCCGGGCTGATCGGCGGCGCGCCGGTGCCGTCGATGATGGTGGCGCCGCGCAGGATCAGCCGATCGAACGGCCCGTCGCCGCGGTCGCGCCTGGTCGCCGGGTCGACCGGCGGCATCCCGGCCTGGGTGCCCTTGCGGATGCGCTCCTCGCCGGCATAGCTGCGGAGGTCTTCGGTCTTATCGGTCATGGCGGTGCCCCGGGACTGGTGGCGGCTGAAGGCGGCGGGCAGCCGGCCCGGACGGGCAGGCGCACGGCATGGGAGGGGCTTTACTCTAGGCGCGGACGCCGGCATCCGGCCACCGCGATTTTCATCGCCGCCACGGGCGCGCAAGGGGGATTGCGATCATGCTTGCGGCGGCCCCGTACTCGACGCCGCCGGCCGGCTCACCCGGGCGGCGGCCGGCGCCGCAGCAGCAGCGCCACCAGCGGCGGCGCCAGCAGGCAGCTGCCCAGTGTCACCACCACCATCCCGGCATAGATCCCGGGCGGCACCGCCCAGTCGCCGAGCGCACGGCCGCGATCCATCACGATCATCGCGATCTCGGCGCGCGGCACCATGCTGACGCCGATCAGCAGCGCGCCGGCCCCGCCGACCCCACAGGCCAGCGGCAGGGCGGTCCCGGCGACCTTGCCGACGACGGCCACCGCGAGCAGCAGGGCGCCGACGGGCAGGGCCCCCGGCAGGGCATCGACCGCGACGTCCAGACCGATGCCGACGAAGAAGAACGGCACGAACAGCCGGGAGACCACGTCGAAGCCGGCATCCAGTCGCACGCGCTCGGGATCGCGGCTGAAGGCCAGCCCGGCGGCGAGCGCCCCGATGGCGAGCGAGAAACCGAGCCAGTCGGAGATCGCGGCGATGACGAAGGCAATGCCGGCCACCGGGACGATCGGCACCGGGTCGTTGTCGAGCCGCGCGAACCATCGGGTCAGCGGCCGCTCCAGCCAGGTCGCGAAGGCCAGGCAGGCCGCGCCGAACAGGGTCAGCTTCACCGCGAGCCAACCGGCCGCGACCAGCAGCTGCGGCAGGGTCTCGCCGTCTGCGTTGCCGTTCAGCACCGGCGCCAGCGCCAGCACCACGGCCAGCAGGAACACCGCGGCGACGTCGTCGAGTTCGGCGAGATCCAGCAGCAGGGCGCCCTGCTCGGACGCCAGGGCGCCGGCCTCGCGCCAGACTGCCAGCGACACCCCCACGCTGGTCGCCGACAAGGCGATCGCCACGAACACCGCCGGGATCGTCCCGATACCCAGCAGCCACACGCAGGCGACGTAGCCGAGCCCGGCACTGGCCACCACGTTGCCGAGCAGCGCGAGGCTGGCACGCGGCAGCTGGCGCATGAGCTTGGCCGGGTGGCTCTCCAGCCCGGCACGGAACAGCAGCAGGACGACCCCCGCCGCCGCCAGCATGTCGAGGCCGTGCCGGGTCTCGCCGGTCAGGAGGCGGAACCGCCAGTCGACCGCGCCGAGGGCAAGACCGAGCAGGATGTAACCGACCACGTCCGGCAGCCCTAGCCGCCCGAGCACCGCCCGCATCGGCGCCGCCAGCACCGCGACCAGCCCGATCAGCAGGATTCCGAGTACGGAGGGCGAGACGGTGTCGGGCATGGCGGATCCGGGACCGGTCGGGGCGGCAGCCCCCCGACTATCGCGGAACCGAAAGCGGCGCCTTGAGGTCGATCAACCGGGCGGCGACCGGTCGTACGGCCCTCGTCGCCCCCCCCTCAGTGGAACAGCCGCCCGGCATCGATCACCACGGTCTGGCCGGTCATGGTCTCGGTCCGGCACATGGTGACCACCATGTCGGCGCAGTCGTCCTTGTCGGCGGCCTTCTTCAGCAGGGCGCCGGCGTTGGCGCGCTCGATCTGCTCGTTGCGCAGGTTGGCGGTCGCGCGGGTGCCCTCCAGCAGGCCGGGCGCCACGCAGTTCACCAGGGTCTCCGGCGCCAGCGCAACCGCCATGCAGCGGGTCAGGTGGATCAGCCCGGCCTTGGACACCGCATAGGCGATCGACGAGCCGGTCGGGCCGAGGCCGGCGACCGAGGCGATGTTGACGATCCGCCCGCCGCCCTGGGCCTTCATCACCGGCGCCACCGCCTTGGTGAGGCGCATCGGGCCGGTTAGGTTGACCGCCAGGATCTTGTCCCACTCCTCCTCGGTCAGGTTGTCGAGATCCTGGAACGGGATCGCCTTGTTGTAGGCGGCGTCGTTCACCAGGATGTCGAGCCGGCCGAAATGCCCCGTCACGTCGGCCACCAGCCGCCCGACTTCCGCGCCGTCGGTGATGTCGCAGGCGAACGCCCTGGCCCGGACGCGGTGCTGGTCGGCCACTTCTGAGGCGACCGCCTCGGCCTGCTCCTGGCTGCGGGCGTACATCACGGCGATGTCGACCCCCTCGGCCGCCAGCGCGTGGCAGATCCGCTGCCCGAGCCCGCCGTTGCCGCCGGTCACCAGCGCGACCGCGCCCCTGAGTTCCATGCCGTTCCTCCCGTCCGCATCCGCGGCGTCTCGGCGCCGCGCGGGCAGGATGCTAGCCGCCGCGCGCCGGGTTCTCCAGACGCGTGTTCACCGGCGGCGCGCGTTCACAGCCGCAGCAGGCTGCCGTAGCCCGCGACCGGCGTGTGCACGCCGCTCAGCCGCAGGCCGCGCCACAGGCTCGCCTGGTTGGCCGACAGCACCGGGCGCTTCAGGTCCTGCTCCAGGGCGTCGAGGATGGCGACGCAGCGGAAGCCGGTGCCGGCGATCAGCACGCCGTCGGCGCCGGCCGGACAGGCGGTGCGGATCTGCGCGTACAGCGGTTCGACCTCCTGCTCGAAGCCCATGCCGGCCGGATACAGTTCGCCGGGCGCCATGTCGCGCCACTTGCGGCCGGGGTCGTAGCGCAGATGCCCGGCCGGGTCGAAGCCGCGGTCCGCGAAATAGCCGGCGGCCGCAACCGCGAACGCCTCGTCGAACCAGGCCGGCACCACCACGAACGGCCGCCGCACCCCGGCGGCGCGCAGGCCCGCCTGGCAGTCCAGGCCGTTGGTGGTGACCGCGGTGCCCGGGGCGACCGCCGCCGACAGTGCGGCGACCACCGCCTCGTCCCAGCCCGATCCGCCGAGCACGCTGCTGGAGCTGTGGCCGAGCACCACCGCCGACAGCCGCATGGCGGCGAACTGGGCGGCACCGCGCGCCAGGTCGTCGGCCAGCTCGACGCCGGAGCGGTCGTCGCGCCAGCGCGCCCAGGGCGCCTTCGCGGTCACCCGCGCGGCGTGCACCGAGACATGCGGCGGCGCCATCGCCCACCACTCGGCCTCCGGCACCGCCTCGCTGGAGACGATGAACATGCCGAGCCGGGCCTTCCAGCCCCAGTTGTCGTTCTGCGTCATGACGTCCCCGGTCGATGTCGTCGCTGCCCGCCACGATAGCGGCTGCGGCGGCGCCCGCCAGCGCCTTCATGGCAAGGCCGCCGATCCTTGCCCGTGCGGAACAACGGCAATGCCGGCGACGCCGCGAGCCGAGGGCGCGGGGCGTCGCCGGGCCCGGAAATCGAGGCTTGGCGCGGCTGTGGCAGCCGTCCTAGCATTGCCGGAAAACAGCCATGCCGCGCAAAAGCAGGCGGGTCGACCCGCCGGATGGCGGCCACCGGTCGAAACCGCCCGGCGGCATCCCATCTGTCACAACGCAGAACAACGAACGGAAGCCAGCAGATGAACGATACGTCGGGCTACACGCCGCCGGCCGTCTGGAAATGGGACAAGGAGAACGGCGGCCGGTTCGCCAGCATCAACCGGCCGATCGCCGGCCCCACCCACGACAAGGAACTGCCGGTCGGCAAGCACCCGCTGCAGCTCTACTCGCTCGCGACGCCGAACGGCGTGAAGGTCACGGTGATGCTCGAGGAGCTGCTGGCGCTCGGGCATGCGGGCGCCGAATACGACGCCTGGCCGATCCGGATCGGCAACGGCGACCAGTTCGGCAGCGGCTTCGTCGGGGTCAACCCGAACTCCAAGATCCCGGCGCTGATGGACCACAGCACCAGCCCGCCGACCCGGGTGTTCGAGTCCGGCTCGATCCTGCTGTACCTGGCCGAGAAGTTCGGGGCGTTCCTGCCCAAGGATCACGGCAAGCGGACCGAGGCCCTGAACTGGCTGTTCTGGCAGATGGGCAGCGCGCCGTATCTCGGCGGCGGCTTCGGGCATTTCTACGCCTACGCCCCGTTGAAGATCGAATACGCGATCGACCGCTTCGCCATGGAGACCAAGCGCCAGCTCGACGTGCTGGACCGCCGGCTGGCGGACAACGAGTACATGGCGGGCGACGAGTACTCGATCGCCGACATGGCGATCTGGCCCTGGTACGGCAACCTAGTGGCCGGGACGATCTACAACGATTCCGCCACCTTCCTGGAGGCCCACAGCTACACCAACGTGGTGCGCTGGCAGCAGCAGATCGCCCGGCGCCCGGCGGTGATCCGCGGCCGCATGGTCAACCGGCTCTCCGGTCCGGAGGCCGAGCAGCTGCACGAGCGCCACGATGCCGGCGACTTCGAGACCAGGACCCAGGACAAGATCGCAGCGGAGTAGCGGCAACCCTGCCGGCGGGTCGTTTCGACCCGTTCCCTGCGACACCGCTCCTGTACCACGCCCGGACCGGACGCGGGCCGCCGAAACCGGGCGGCTCGTGCCCCGGCCGGGCGCTCAGGCCAGTCGGCGCTCGTCGTCCGGGATCAGCTGCGCCGCGGCCTCGCGCTTGCGTCGCTCGGCCGGGCTGTCCTTCACCTGGACCGCCTTGCACTCGTCGCAGGGCTTGGCCTTCGGGTTGAAGCCGAGAAGGTGGCGCCGCCAGCCGGCCAGGGCGTCGCTCGCCCAGGCTTCGTAGATCGATCCGTAGTCCGCGAGGTTCCCGGTGACGTAGGGCTTGTGGTCATCGGCATCGCCCCGGATGCGGCAGCACGGCGTCAGGTTGCCGTTGTAGGTGACGGTCATCGACTTGAACGGCTCGTCGCAGGGCGAGAGGCGCTCGGTCGGCGCCGGAATGTGACGCATCAGTCCGCCGATATTGTAGCCGAACTGGCTGTAGTTGCCCTGCATCACCTCGACCCGCATGCCTTTGAACGGAATGATCGCCCGATAGGACTGGCCGGGCCGGAAGTCGATCTCCTCCGGGCGGCGGCCGACCCGATCGTAGATCTGCTCGGCCCTGAACTTGACCTTTTCGTCGTCCCAGTCGACCACGGCCGAGACATGCAGCGAGATCAGCAGGTGATTCAGCCCGGCATCGCGGATCTCGGCCAGGGAGTCCCTGTTGAGATAGTCGCCGTTGGTGTTCATCCGGATCGACGCGCCCGGCAACGCCGCCCTAAGTTCGCGGCAGGCCTGCAGCGTGACCGGATCGGCCATGGGCTCGTTGTAGAAATTGAGTGTGATCTTTGCCTTGTAGTCGATCTCGGCAAGGTCGCGGACGATCATCTCGTAGACCGGGCCGGGCAGGTAGTTGTTCGTGCTGATCCGGTCGATGAAGACGTTGGGGCAGTACAGGCAACGCCGGTTGCAGTAGGAGAACAGCTCGAGGTCGACGTTGACCATGGCTTGCGCGAACAGGCGCTTGGCGCGCTCCCGGTCGGTCACGCCGACGAAGTGGTCGCGCCGGTAGAGGCGGCCGATCGGCTCGTTCGACACCCCCGGGTGAAACGGCGTGACCGCCGCGAACATGTCCCTCACGGCCTGGTCCTTGGACGCGACGGCGACCAGTGGCAGCAACCGACGAAGAGCCCCGCTGCGGTCGCCCGAGCGGAACCGGGCCTTGCCGAGGAACTTGGACGCCCCGGCATGATGTGGATCGAGGACGAGCGCCTGCTTGTACCGGTCCTCGGCAGCCGGCACCTCGCCGTGGTTGTGCAGGTCGAGGCCACGGCTGAACGCCGCGTCGGCGGCGGCAAGTTCGGCCGGCGCCATCGCGGCCGCCGGCATGGCCCTGCTGTCGCCACCAGCCCCTCCGGACCCGCCCGGGATGCCGGCGGCCGGCGAGCCACCGGTCCGGCCGGACAAGACACGTCCGACGACGTTCAGCAGGTGGTCGGCCGGAAGCGCATCCGGATCAGATCGTGTCCAACGCGAGACCATCGGAGTTCCCCCGGTACAATGCACGCCCGCGACTATATGGCGCCGTCGCACCCGCGTCGAATGGTCGACGGACCCGGCCTGCCCGGCGCATCAGGAATTGGCTGACGGTGCATTTGATTCGGTCGGCGCGCGCGTCGGAACACCGCCGCCGTCACGGGAACCGCTGCGTCGAGACGACGGTGCCATCGCTGTTCGGGCCACCGGCCGACCCGGCTTCGCGGAGACCGCCCGCCCGGCCCCCGCGCGCCGCGAACGACCGCCGCCGCAGCCCGCTCGGGACCCGGGGTCGATGTCGCCATTGACGCATTCGTGGAGATCAGAAGCCTTTGGGGAATCTGCGGGATTCCCGAGCAAGTGGCGGAGAGGGTGGGATTCGAACCCACGGTACGCTTACACGCACAACGGTTTTCGAGACCGTCCCGATCGACCACTCCGGCACCTCTCCGCAGGCTCGTGACCGAGGCCGGGAACCTAGTCAAAGCCGGGGACGGATGCAAGCGCCGATGCGGCGACGGCGCTCAGTCTTCCAGGAACGCCAGCACGGCCTTTGCGAACGCCGCCGGCTGCTGGCGGAACATGCTGTGGCCGGCCTGCGGGATGGTCACGGTGCGCGCGCCTTTCACATGCGCCGCCAGGGCCTTCAGGACCACCGGCAGCATGCCCGGCGTGTCGGCCCCGCCGACGAACAGGGTCGGCACCGACAGCGCCTCGGCCTCGGCCCTGGCGAACGGCAGCCGGCCCTCGTTGACCTGGGCGATCAGGGTATAGGCGTTGTCCTCGCGCATCTGCCGGTCGGCCGCCGGCAGCGCGTCCCAGGAGCCCGGCCCGTTGATGCCGTCGATGAAGGCGCGCAGGCCGCCGTCCAGGTCGCCGGCAGCGATCTTCTCCGACGCCGCGGCCACATGGGCGCGCGAGCCCGCGGCCGGCGGGCCGTCGCCCGCCCCCTCCGGCAGCAGCGAGTCGTCGAGCTGTCCGCCCGGCTCGGCCAGCACCAGCCGGTCGACCAGATCGGGCCGCCGCAGCGCCAGCCGGAACGCCAGGTGACCGCCGCGGGAGTGGCCGATCAGGTCGACCGGCCCGGTCCCCAGGCCCTCGATGAAGGCGATCACGTCGTCCACGTGCTGGGCCATGGTGAACCGGCCGCCCCGGCCGTCCCAGTGCTCCGGGAAGTAGTGGCGCAGGCTCGGCACGATCAGCCGGCGGCCGGCGGACAGCGGCTTCAGCACCGCCATCCAGGCGCGGAAGTCGTTCAGCGAGCCGTGCACGCACAGCAGCGGCTTGCCCGCCCCGATGTCGAGATAGGCCATGTCGTGGTCGTTGACGCGAAGGAGCTTCATCGAGGCCTCCTGGCGATCCGGCGGGTAGCGCGGTCCGGTCGGTCCGGGCCGCCGGCATCCTGGACCGGCATCTCAGGCCGGCATCCTAGGAAGGAAGCGGCGGCGCCGGAAGCGTCGATCGCGGGTGCGACCGCCCGGCCCCGAGGCGTCATCCCGAGGCGTCATCCCGAGGTGCCGGCCCGCCGGGCCGGCCGCGAGGGACGATCCGCCGCAGCGCCGCGGCGGCCGGCTCGATTGACCGGGCCGGCCGGCTGCGCCATCTAGCGTCCCCATGACCATGACCGATCCGACCCTTGAGCGCCGGCCGGAACGCGACCGGCCCGCGGGCGGCCAGGCCGCCGACAAGGCGCTGCGGGCCCGGCCCCAGGTCGCCGCCTGGCTGCTGGCGACCGCCGCCATGGTGGCGGCGATGGTGGTGATCGGCGGCATCACCCGGCTGACCGAGAGCGGCCTGTCGATGGTCGAGTGGCGGCCGCTGATGGGCTGGATCCCGCCGCTGACCGAGGCCGAGTGGGAGCGGGTGTTCGCGCTGTACCGGCAGACGCCGGAGTACAGGCTGCACAACGCCTGGATGACGCTGTCGGACTTCGAGACGATCTTCTTCTGGGAATACCTGCACCGGGTCTGGGGCCGGCTGATCGGGGTGGTGTTCGCGCTGCCGTTCCTGGCCTTCCTGGCCGCCGGCCGGCTGGAGCGGGCGCTGGCGCCGCGGCTGGCGGCGCTGTTCGTGCTGGGCGCCATCCAGGGCGGCATCGGCTGGTGGATGGTGACCTCCGGCCTGGCCGACGAGCCCGAGGTCAGCCCGTACCGGCTGGCCACCCACCTGTCGATGGCGTTCCTGATCCTGGGCGTGCTGCTGTGGACGGCGCTCGACCTGCTGTCACCGCGGCCGGCCGGCGCAACTCCGGCACTGCGGGCGGGAGCCACGGCGGTGCTGGCGCTGGTCTCGCTGACCGTGCTGGCCGGCGCCTTCGTCGCCGGCACCGATGCCGGCTACGCCTACAACACCTTCCCGCTGATGGACGGGTCGTTCGTCCCCGAGGGCTACTGGGAGCAGGGCCTGGCCGGGATGGCCGAGTGGGTCCCGGCGGTGCAGTTCAACCACCGCTGGCTGGCGGTCGGCACCGCGCTGGCCACCCTCGGGTTCTGCCACTGGGCCGGGCGCCGGGCGCCGGACGCCGCCCGCCTGCCGCTGCGGCTGCTGGCGGTCGCGGTGGCCGCGCAGGTGGCGCTGGGCATCGCCGCCTTGCTGCTGGTGGTGCCGGTCTGGCTCGGCGCCCTGCACCAGGCCGGCGCGGTGGCGCTGTTCTCGACCGCGGTTTGGACCCGCTTCAGCCTCAGAGCTTGAGAGTGTATTCCGGCATGGCCTGCGTCGCGTCAGGAAGTCCACCGGCCAGGAGCGGCGGCGAAGGCGATGCGGTGCATCGGCGAGACCCCACACCTGCATTTGGGGCGACGCCGTTGGGGCGACGCCGTCGGCGGGGGCCGGGCTTCCCCCCCCTGTCGTCATTCCGGCCGCAGCGACGAAGTCGCGAAGAGCCGGCGCGCGAGCGTCCGGAATGACGACAAAAGGGGGGGGGGGGTGGATGATCGCAGCCATATGAGAATTTCCCGCTGTCGCCGGCCGACCGGGACAGCAAGGAATTCTCACGGCATGGCTCCACTGCCGCACGGCAGTGGTAGCATCGCTGCCAATTTTGGCCAAAGTCGAGCTCAGAGCTTGAACGCCATGCGCGGCAGCACCCGGCCGGGGATCTCGGCCACCGGGTGGTCGCCGATCCGCACCGCGCCGAGCCGCGTGTAGAAGCCCTCGGCATACGGGTCGGAATTCAGCACGATGCGAGCAGCCCCGCAGCGCCGGGCCTCGTCGGCGAACGCCAGGAACAGCCGCCGGCCGACCCCGCGGCCGATTGCCGGCGGGTCGACCCACAGATGGTCGAGTTCCATGTCCGCACCGCCGCCGCCCGGCCGCTGCACGCCGAAGCCATCCACCGTTCCGCCGGTCTCGTGCACCAGGACCAGGTGGTCGGCGATGTCGGCGGCGGCGATCACGATCGAGCGCCGGAACACCGCCATCAGGTCCTCGCCATAAGGCCAGTGCGCCTTGGCCCGCAGCGCCAGGGCGGTCAGCCCCGCCGCCTCGTCGGGCCGGGCCCGGCGGATCCGCGCGCCGGTCACCGCGTCAGCCGGCGTCGAGATGGATCGCCAGGACCGGCAGCGAGCGTCCGTCGATCATGCCGCTGGCCCGCTCGCCGACCCGGACGCCGCCGCGTCGGGCATAGAAGCTCTCGGCGTGGGGATCGGCCTCGACCAGGACGCGCCCGGCCCCGAGACGCGCCGCCCGGGCCAGCAGCGCGTCCAGCAGCCGCCGGCCGATGCCGCGGCCGATCGCCGCCGGCTCGACCCACAGGTGGTCGACCTCCCAGTCGTCGTCGAACAGCGCCAGCGCCCCGACCCCGTCGACCACGCCGCCGGTCTCATGCACCAGGACATGGTGTGCCCGGATCTCCTCCTCGGTGATCTTCAGGACCCGGCGCATGACCTCCATGAACGCGTCGTCGTAGGGCCAGTAGGCCTTGGAGCGCAGCGCCAGCTCGGTCAGCGCCGCCGCCTCGCCGGGCCGGGCCCGGCGGATGCGGCCGCGCTCAGCCATGGCGCGCCCCGTTCAGGAAGGCCTGGGTCTCGGCTACCGCCTCGGCCAGGCCGCAGCGGCTGACCGCCACCCCGTCCGGGAAGGCGCCGAGCAGGCGGCTGGGCATCATCGGGTCGAGGAGCACGAACACCCCCTGATCATCCGCGCGGCGAACCAATCGGCCGAAGGCCTGCTTCAGCCTAAGGCGAGTCAGCATATCCGTGTAGACGTTTCCGCCGAACGCCGCCCGCCGGGCCCGGTACAGGATGTCCGGGCGCGGCCACGGCACCCGGTCGAACACGATCAGCCGCAGCGACCGGCCGGGCACGTCGACCCCGTCGCGCACCGCGTCGGTGCCGAGCAGGCAGGCCTCCTCCTCGGCCCGGAAGATGTCGACCAGCGTGGTCAGGTTCATGCCGTCGACATGCTGGGCGTAGAGCGGCAGCCCGGCCTCGTCGAGCGCGCCGGCGATCCGCTGATGTACCGCGCGCAGCCGGGTGATGGCGGTGAACAGCCCGAGCGCGCCGCCGCCGGCGGCCAGGAACAGCGCCCGGTAGGCAGCCGCCACCTGGTCCAGGTCGTCCTTGCGCACGTCGTTGACGATGAACACCCGGGTGTGCGCCGGATAGTCGAAGGGCGACGCCACCGCCGAGCGGATCGCCGGGGCCGGCAGGTGGGCGGCGCCGCTGCGGGTCTCGGCCGCGGCCCAGTCCGCCGCGTCGTCGCCGGAGCCGTCGCGCAGGGTCGCCGAGGTCACCACCAGGCCGTGCGCGGCCTTGCCGACGGTGGCGGCGAACGGCACCGTCGGGTCGATCCAGTGGCGGTGCAGGCCGACGTCCAGGTCGCGGCCCTCGACCCGCTCGATCGCCATCCAGTCGACGTATTCCGCCGGCGTGTCGTCGCTCAGGCTGCGCAGCATCGAACGCCAGCCCTCGACCATGGACTCGCCTCGCCGGGTCAGCGAGCGGGTCACGGCCTCGATCCGCAGCCGGGTCCCGGTGTCCATCTCGTCGGCCTCGGCGTCGAGCCGGGCCAGCAGTTCGCCGCGCAGCGCCAGCATCGGCACGACCAGCCGCTTGAGCGCCCGGTCCAGCACCTCGGCCGCCTCGACCAGCCCCTCGACCGGCGGCTTGGCCTCGCATTCCAGACCGTAGGGCGTCCTGGGGTCGGCGACGCGGGCGTAGATCTGCCGGCGCACCAGCACCAGGAACGCCTCGGCCGCCCCCTTCGGCGCCTCGTCGGCGATCCGGTTGGTCCAGCCGTCGCCGGGCAGGGCCCTGGCCGCCTCCTCGATCTCGTCGACCATCTCCAGGGCCTGCGGCCGGTCGACGACCAGTTCCTCGACCCGCCGGCGCAGGCCGCGCGCCCGCCCGGCCCGCCGGCCCTCGACCCCGAGCAGCCAGCGCCGCAGCTCGACGGTCTCCTGGGCCGACAGGTTGGCCGAGAACGCCCCGTCGGCGGCGTCGAACACATGATGGCCCTCGTCGAACACGTAGCGGGTCGGCACGTTGCCGTCGTCGACCCCGCCGAGCGCCGCCTGGATCATCACCAGGGCGTGATTGGCGACCACCACCCGGGCACGGCGGGCCCGGCGCACCGAGCGCTCGATGAAGCATTTGTGGTAGTGCGGGCAGGCCGCGTAGACGCATTCGCCGCGCCGGTCGGCGAGGCCCAGGGTGCGGCCGCGGCCCAGCAGGTCGGTCAGCCAGGCCGGGAAGTCGCCGCCCTGCAGGTCGCCGTCGCGGGTCGCCCGCGCCCAGCGCGCCATCAGGCCGAGCGCGGTGGCGTGCTGTGGCTGCATCGGCAGGGTGCGGCTCGCCTCCTCCAGGTTCAGCAGGCAGAGATAGTTCTCGCGGCCCTTGCGGACCACGACCTTGAGGGCCTTGGCGACCGGGTCCGGGTACAGCCGGTCGAGCTCGCTGTCGATCTGGTGCTGCAGGTTGCGGGTGTAGGTGGAGATCCACACCGCCCCCTCGTTCTTCTCGGCCCAGACCGAGGCCGGCGCCAGATAGCCGAGGGTCTTGCCGACCCCGGTGCCGGCCTCGGCCAGCACCACCGTCGGCTCGTCCTCGCGCTCGCGCGGGCGGAAGGCGGCGGCGACCGAGGCGGCGTAGTCGGCCTGGGACGGCCGCGCCTCGGCACCGTCGCCCAGGGTCTCGGCCAGCCGGGCGCGGGCCTCCTCCCCGCTGACCGGCTCGTGGCCGGCCGGCGGCGGCGGCGCGTGCTCGGACCACTCGGCGAGGTCGCGCCAGACCTCCATGCCCGAGGGCCGGATCGGTGCCGGCGGTCCCGGGTCCGGCTCGCCCAGGGCCCGCAGCACCAGCCGGCCCCAGCGCCAGCCGCCGTCATGCATGATCCTGGCGATCGGCCGGGCCCAGCGGTCGCGGCGGCCGATCGCCTCGCGCTCCGGCAGCTCGGCCAGCAGTGCGTCGGCGACCCGCAGCAGGGCGTCGGGGGCGTCCTCCAGGCCGTGCGGCGGCGGCACCCCGACCGCCTCGGCCAGGCCGCGCGGGGTCGGCAGGCAGAAGGTCGCCGGCCGCACGAAGGCGAACAGCTCCAGCACGTCCATCGCCTCGACCGCGTCGACGCCGATCCGGCGCGCCACCGAGCGGGCGTGGCAGACCACCGGCGCCGCCTCGTGCGCCCACACCGCCGCCCGGCCCGGCCCGGGCCGCTCGACCCGTCCGTCGCCGTGCCGCCAGGCGGCGCCGACCGGGGTGGCGTGCAGGGCCGGCAGGGCGGCGATGACGGACGCGAGCGAGGAGCGCATGGTTCCGGTGTAGCAGCGGGGCCCGGGCTTTGAAAGCCGGCCCGGAGGCCCCAGATTGAAGCGGCATTCCCGAGCTGGAGCTGGCCTGCATGTCCGACGCCGATCCCGCCGCCCCGGTCATCCGGGCGCTCGATTCCGACCTGGTCGCCATGGCCCTGCGCCGCGCCCCGGTAGACGACGTGGTCGAGCGCGTCGCCGCCGCGGTCTGCGACGCCGGCGTGCGGGTCAACCAGATCCGGCTCGCGGCCCGCACCCTGCATCCGGCGATCGACGCCATCGGCGTGTCCTGGTCGACGGTCGCCGGGATCGAGACCGGGGTGTTCCGGCACAGCGAGAGCCGCGGCGCGGCCTGGATGCGCAGCCCGCTCAGGCACATGATCGAGACCGGCACCTTCCGGATGCGCCGCCGCCTCGCCGATCCGGCCGAGCGCGCCGACTTCGAGGTGTTCGAGGAACTGGCGGCCGAGGGCCACACCGACTACCTGGCACAGCTGTTCGAGGTCGGCGGCAACGATACCGCGCGCCGCGAGGGACTGATCATCCGCTGGATGACCAAGCACCCCCGGGGTTTCCGGGACTCCGACGTCGCGATCTTCGAGCATGTCGGGCCGCGCGCCGCCGCCGCCGCGCTGCCCGGGCTGGAACGCTCGATCGCCCGCAACCTGCTGGAGGCCTATGTCGGCGACCGCTCGAGCGCGCAGATCCTGGAGGGCAGCGTGCAGCCGGGCGAGACCGAGGCGATGGACGCGGTGATCCTGGTCGCCGACCTCGCCGGCTTCACCGCCGCCAGCGACGCCGTGCCGGGCGAGCGGCTGGTCGACCTGCTGGACCGCCACATGGACGCGATGGTGCCGCCGGTCACCGGCCAGGGCGGCGAGATCCTGGCGTTCCTGGGCGACGGCTTCCTGGCGGCCTTCGAACTGAAGGCCGACCCGGCCCTGGCCTGCGCCGCCGCCCTGGAGGCGGCGACCGCCGCGATCGAGGGGGTCGCGGCGCTTGCCTCGGCGCTGGCGGACGACGGCCTGCCGGCGCTGCCGCTGGAGGTGGCGCTGCACGTCGGCACCGTGCGCTACGGCAATGTCGGCGCCGGCGGCCGGCAGGCCTTCACGGTGATCGGCCCGGCGGTCAACCTGGCCAGCCGGATCGAGGCGCTGTGCCGGCCGCTCGGGCACAGCCTGCTGGCGTCCGAGGCCTTCGCCTCGACCTGCGGCACCCCGAGGCTGCGCTCGGTCGGCGCCCACCCGATCCGCGGCGTGACCGAGCCGGTGACGCTGTACGGGCTGGCCTGAACGGGGCCTGCCGGCCGCTTCCCGATCCGCATTGCCGACGGCTGCTTCTAGCGGCACCATCGTGGCGCGGCCGGATGGTCGTACGGTCCGGGAGGCGGGGATGCTGCGGGCGCTGGGGGTCGAGGATGGCGCGGTGGTGTTCCGGCGGGCCGACGGGACCCGCGTGCCGCTGCACCCGCTCTGGCTGCGCGAGCGCAGCCGCGAGCCCGACGACTTCGACCCGACCTCGCGACAGCGGCTGGCCGATCCCTGGCGCCTCGACCCGGCGCTGTCCGTGGAGTCGGTCGCCGTCCTGGCGTGCGGGCGCACCGAAGTCCGGTTCAGCGACGGCAGGGCGGTCCGCTTCGAGCTCGACCGGCTGGAAGGCGAGGTCGACGGGACCGCCGATGCCCTGCCGCCGCGCCAGCCCTGGGCCGCCGCCGGCTTCCGGGCCAACGAGGCGGCCTTCGCGGATCTGGCCGGGCCGGCCGCCATGGCCGGCTACCTGGAGCGGTTCCTGCGCCGCGGCCATGGCCTGATCCGGGGCTGCGGGACCGAGCCCGGCACCGTGCTGCGGGTCGCCGGGCTGTTCGGGCCGGTCCGGGTGACCAACTTCGGCACGCTGTACGACGTGCGGGTCACCGAGGCGCCGACCGACCTCGCCTACACCGACCTGCCGCTGTACGCCCACACCGACAACCCGTACCGACGGCCGATCCCGGGGGTGCAGTTCCTGAGCTGCCTGGTCAACGAGGCGGAGGGCGGGGAATCCACCCTGGCCGACGGCTTCGCGGTCGCCGAATCGCTGCGCGCCGACGACCCGGCCGCCTTCGCCGCCCTCGCCGCTGCGCGCATCCGCTACCGCTACGACGGCGACGGCTCGGTGCTCGAGGACGTCGGCCGGATGGTCGAGCTGGCCGAGGACGGCACGCTCGAGCGGATCCGCTTCAGCCCGCGCGTGGAATACGTGCTGCCCGACACGCCGGACCGTCTGGCCGCCTTCTACCGGGCCCGCGCCCTGTTCGGCGCCCGGCTCGGCGACCCGGCCTTCGAGATCCGGTTCCGGCTCGAGCCGGGCGACACCCTGATGTTCGACAACCACCGCATGACCCACGGCCGCGCCGCCTTCGCCGCCGCCGGCCGCCGCCACCTCCAGGGCTGCTACGTCGAGCCCGACGGCCTGCACAGCGTCTACCGGGTCAGCCGGGCGGCGGCCGGGTAGCCCGGGCCTCAGCCCCGCACCAGCTCCGCGAACTCGGCCAGCGAGCGGCGCCTGCGGCCCTGCTTGCCGCGGGTCGGGCGGGCCGCCAGCAGGGCGTTCAGGATCGCTTCTTCCACGGCCTCGATGGCGGCCCGGAACAGCGGGTCCATGGCGTCCTCGTGCAGCGACCGGCGCGTCGCCTCGGGATCCTCCGGCATGGCGTGCGGCACCGTCTCGGCGGTCGCGAAGGCCAGCACCACGTCGCCGCTGCCGGAGCCGAAATGCGTTCCCGTGCGGCCGATCCCGGCGCCGCCGCGCACCGCCAGCCGGCGCAGCTGGCGGGCGTCGAGCGGCGCGTCGGTCGCCAGCAGCACGATGATCGAGCCCTGCTCGCGGGCCTCGGCCTTCTCGGCCACGATCCGCTCGGCGACGGCACGGCCGACCGGGCGGCCGTCGACCCTGAGATCCTCCATCCGGCCCATGTTGCAGAGCGTCAGGGCGCCGAGGGCGTAGCGGCGCGGCCCGCGCGCGACCACCCGCGAGGCGGTGCCGATGCCGCCGGCCAGGCCGTAGCAGCTCATGCCGGTGCCGGCGCCGAGGTTCCCCTCCTCGACCGCCGGGCCGGCTTCCGCCAGCGCGCGCAGGACATGCTCCTCGCCGACGTGCAGGCCGCGGATGTCGTTCAGCCAGGCGCCGTCGTTGCACTCCATGACGATCGGGTTGACGGTGCCGGTGCTGGCGCCGATCTCCGGCGTGGTCTCCAGCATGTGCCGGACCAGGGCGGTCGAGGCGGTGCCGACCGACAGGGTGTTGGTCAGCACCACCGGGGTCTCCAGGGTGCCGAGCTCGGCCAGCTGCATCAGCCCGGCGCTCTTGCCGAAGCCGTTCACCACGTGCACGGCGGCCGGCAGCTTGTCGCGGAACGGGTGGCCCGCATGCGGGATCACCGCGGTCACCCCGGTCTGCACCGCCCCGTCCGACAGGGTGACGTGGCCGACCGCCACGCCGGCGACGTCGGTGATGGCGTTGCCCGGACCGGCCGGCAGCGTGCCGATCGTCACCCCCAGGTCGCGCAGCCGCGGCCGGTCGTCCATGGCGTCCTCCGAAATCGTTCCGCCGCCTGTCTAGCAGCCGGTAGTCGGCGCCGCCACGGCCCGCTAAGGTCCGGCCCGAAGATCCCCTGGGAGGACCGAGGCATGACCGAACGCTACGCCGCCGACGACCTGATCGCCTATGCCGAGGCGCTGTTCGCGGCCGCCGGGCTGGACGCCGACAAGGCCGCCGTGGTGGCGCCGCTGATGGTCGAGGCCGACCTGATGGGCCACACGACGCACGGCCTGCAGCTGGTGCCGCCCTACCTGGCGGCCCTCGCGGACGGCAGCATGACGGCGAGCGGCCAGCCGGCCGTCCTGGCCGACCGCGGCCCGGTGGTGAGCTGGGACGGCCGCCGGCTGTCGGGGGTGTGGCTGACTGCGGCGGCCGTCGACCTGGCGGTCGAGCGCGCCCGGCTGTACGGCACCTGCACCGTGTCGATCCGGCGCGCCCACCACATCGCCTGCCTGGCGGCGTTCCTGGAGCGCGCGACCCGACACGGCATGATGGTCCAGCTCGCCTGCTCGGACCCGTCGGTCGCCAGCGTGGCGCCGTTCGGCGGCACAAGGGCGGTGTACACCCCGGACCCGGTCGCGGTCGGCATCCCGACCTCGGGCGACCCGATCCTGGTCGACATCTCGGCCTCGATCACCACCAACGGGCTGACCGGCCGGCTGCACAAGGAGGGCCGCAAACTCGACCACGAGTGGGTGATCGACGCCGACGGCAACCCGTCGACCGACCCGGCGGTGCTGTTCACCGACCCGCCGGGCACCATCCTGCCGGTCGGTGGCATCGACCACGGCCACAAGGGCTACGGCCTGGCACTGATCGTCGAGGCGCTGACCCAGGGCCTGGCCGGCCACGGCCGCGCCGACCCGGCCGAGGGCTGGGGCGCCGGGGTGTTCGTGCAGGTCTGGGACCCGACCGCGTTCGCCGGGGTCGAGGAGTACACCCGCCAGACCGACTGGCTGGCCCAGGCCTGCCGCGGCAACCCGCCGCGCCCCGGCGTCGACCGGGTGCGCCTGCCGGGCGACGGCGCCCTGGCCCGCAGGCGGGCGGCGCTGGAGCACGGGGTGACGCTGTATCCGGGCATCGTCGACGGGCTGAAGGGCTGGGCCGGGAAGCTCGGGGTCGCGGCGCCGAAGAGGCTGGCAGGGTAAGTTTTCCTACAGCCGGAATTATATTGAAACATTCTCATTGTAAACGAAGCGTCTTGGGGCCAAGTATTTGAGGTAATTTATTTCACGTATATTCGGAGGACCACATGTCGTTCAAGAAATTCTCGACCCACCAGGACAACAACAAGCTCGATACTGCCCATGCCGAGAAACCGGCGGAAGTGCAGACGGTTCTTCAGCCGGTGATCGAGCCGGGCCCGGCGCCTGTGGCGATGTCCGCGCCGTCCAAGCCGTAGCAGCCGGCGCGGAGCGGACGGTCCGCTCCGCGCCCGCCGACGGACGGAGGACCGCGATGACCACCCGTACGCGCACGGAGCAGGTGACGTTCGAGCGCCCCTTCGTGCTATCCGGCCTCGACGACCCCCTGCCGGCCGGCGCCTACAGCATCGAGTTCGACGAGGAACTCCTGGAAGGCGTCTCGTTCCCGGCGTATCGACGGGTTGCGGCCCTGCTTCATCTCGGGCCGACACCGGATCACCCGGGCCGGTCGCAGACGCTCACGATCGATCCGAGCGAACTGGACGCCGCCGTGGCGCGCGATCTTGCTGCCCGGAACGGCAAGGCCGGCTGCGCCTTGCCCTGACCCCGCCCCTCCCCGGATTTCGTCGAAGGAGTAGATCACATGGCATCGCAACCGCGGAAACCGCCGGCCGTGACGCCCCTCGAGTCGGAAGCCGAGAGCGAGATGTCCCGGCTCGGCATCACCAGGGTGCCGATGGACTATTTTCATGTCGGCGAGTTTCGATACACGAGCCTGGCCGATGCCGTTGCCGAGGCGCGCCGGCGACACCATCCCGCGACGTCACTGTAGCCCCCGGCACGACGGAAGGAAGCCCGCGGCTCAGGTCGCCCCGTCGACCGGCGGCACGGCGTCGCCCGCGGTCCCGGCCGGCAGCCCTTCGAACGTGCCGGCCAGGTCGAGGACCAGCGTCTCCCAATCCCCCCGCTCGAACAGGTTGACGTCGAAGGCGCCGTTGTCGGACCACAGCAGCCCCAGGACCTTGGCGCCGCGAAGCCGGATGTCGAGCCCGTACTCCAGGGTCGGGCCGGCACGCTGCTGCTCGATCGCATGGCGATAGCCCGGCGACGAGGCCTCGCCGGTCCCCAGCGTCTTGAACGGAGTCCAGTGGCTGAACGACCAGGGGCCCGTCGACAGCGTGATGCGCCGGAGCCCGCCCCACTGCTCCTCCATGGTCCCGCGCGACCGCACCAGCGGCAGGACGCGGTCCCGGATGGCGAGCGCCTGGTGGTCGTTGGAAGACGCCAGCCTGAGGGTCATGTCACGTCGATTCCTTCGCTGGAGGTCGGCCGGCAGCCAGGGTGGGCTGCCGGCGACCGCTGCCGCGACGGGTGTCGCGACCTGACTAGTAGTCGATGCCGGCGCCGGCCATCGCGTCGGCCTTCTCGACCTTCGCCGCCACCATTGCCTCGGTGGTGATCAGCAGGCCGGCGACCGAGGCAGCACCCTGCAGGGCCAGCCTGACGACCTTCGTCGGATCGATGATCCCGGCCTTCGTCATGTCGACATATGTCCCGGTCTGGGCGTCGAACCCGTGGCCGGCGTCGGCCTTCTCGAGCAGCTTCCCGACGACGATCGAGCCGTCGGCGCCGGCGTTCGTGAAGATCTGCCGGGCCGGCGACTGCAGGGCACGCCGGATGATGTCGATGCCGACCTTCTGGTCGTCGTTCTGCGGGTTCAGGCCGCCGAGCTTCTGGCTGGCATAGAGCAGGGTCACGCCGCCGCCGGGGACGATGCCCTCCTCGACCGCCGCACGGGTCGCGTGCACCGCGTCGTCGACACGGTCCTTGCGCTCCTTGACCTCGACCTCGGTGGCGCCGCCGACCCGGATGATCGCGACCCCGCCCGACAGTTTCGCCAGCCGCTCCTGCAGCTTCTCCTTGTCGTAGTCGGAGGTGGTCTCCTCGACCTGGGCACGGATCTGGGTGCAGCGGGCCTCGATGGCCTTCTTCTTGCCGGCACCGTCGATGATCGTGGTGTTGTCCTTCTCGATCCGCACCTTGCGGGCGGTGCCGAGCATGTCGAGGGTGACGTTCTCGAACTTGGTGCCGAGGTCGTCGCTGATGACCTGGCCGCCGGTCAGGATGGCGATGTCCTCGAGCATGGCCTTGCGTCGGTCGCCGAAGCCCGGGGCCTTCACGGCCGCGACCTTCAGGCCGCCGCGCAGCTTGTTCACGACCAGGGTCGCCAGCGACTCGCCGTCGACGTCGTCGGCCACGATCAGCAGCGGCTTGCCGCTCTGAACCACCGCCTCCAGCAGCGGCAGGATGGCCTGGACACCCGGCAGCTTCTTGTCGTGCAGCAGGATGTACGGGTCTTCCAGCTCGCAGATCATCTTGTCCGCGTTGGTCACGAAGTAGGGCGACAGGTAGCCGCGGTCGAACTGCATGCCGTCGACGATGTCGAGCTCGGTCTCGAGTGACTTCGACTCCTCGATCGTGATCACGCCCTCGTTGCCGACCTTCGCCATCGCCCGCGCGATCATCTCGCCGATCTCGTGGTCGTCATTGGCCGAGATCGTGCCGACCTGGGCGATCTCCGCATTGGTCTGGACCTTCCGCGAGACCTTCTCGAGGTCGGCGACCACCGCCGCGACGGCCATGTCGATGCCGCGCTTGAGATCCATCGGATTCATGCCGGCGGCGACCGCCTTCGAGCCCTCGCGCACGATCGCATGGGCCAGGACCGTCGCGGTCGTGGTGCCGTCGCCGGCCAGGTCGCTGCTGCGGCTGGCGACCTCCTTGACCATCTGCGCGCCCATGTTCTCGAACCGGTCGGACAGCTCGATCTCCTTGGCGACGGTGACGCCGTCCTTGGTGATACGCGGCGCCCCGTAGGCGCGCGACAGGATGACGTTGCGTCCCTTCGGGCCCAGCGTCACCTTCACCGCGTGGGCCAGAATGTCGATGCCGCGCAGCATGCTTTCGCGCGCATCGGTGCTGAACCTGACTTCCTTGGCACTCACGGTCGTTCTCCCGGTGCGTTAAGCGGCGTTCTTCTTGGCGGCGACCTGGTCGACGATGCCCAGGATGTCGGTTTCCTTCAGGATCATGAGATCCTCGCCGTCGAGCTTGACCTCGCTGCCGGACCACTTCCCGAACAGCACGCGGTCGCCGGCCCGGACGCCGGGCTGATGCAGCTTGCCGTGCTCGTCGCGGGTTCCGGGGCCGACGGCCAGGACCTCGCCCTCCGACGGCTTCTCCTTGGCGGTGTCGGGGATGATGATCCCGCCGGGGGACGTCGCGTCCCGCTCGATCGGTCGGATCAGGACACGGTCCTGCAATGGGCGCAGATTCATCGGTGGTCTCCTCGACCGGATTCTCTTGGGATTTCGGCGTCGCCGGAGCGAGAGCGCCAAATCGCCTCCCTCAGATAGGGGGATGCCGAAGGAATTGCGACGCAATATTTCCGATATTCTAAAATTTATTACGGGATGAGCTTGAATATATTTGCGAATTCTATTGCATTTTCCTGAATTCATACTTCGGGACAACTGGAGTGACCGCTCCTGATACATCACGCCACACGCCGGCGGGGGTTGACCCGGTCGCGGTCGTCGCCGGGCGGCGATGCGGCCCGCCACCGCATCCCGGATCCATCCGCGGCGCCGGGCGTTGCCGGTTCATCGCCTCCGACCGGAGTCTTGTCGCATGCCGTACGATCCGACCGTCTTCTGGACGCCCCTGCCGGGCGAGACCCTGGCCTCGGTGCTGACCAAGTTCGCGGTGGCCGCGGCGCTCGGGGCGATCATCGGCATCGAGCGCGAGATCCAGAACCAGTCGGCCGGGCTGCGCACCCACATGCTGACGTCGCTGGCGGCCGCCGCCTTCACGGTGGTGGCCTGGGCGATGTACCACGACGTCCAGCAGCAGGCCGAGGGCTCGCAGAACGTCGACCCGATCCGCGTAGTCGAGGCGGTGACCGCCGGCATCGCCTTCCTCGGGGCCGGCGCCATCATCCAGAGCCACGACCGGGTGCTGGGCCTGACCACCGGCGCCGGCATGTGGGTGGCGGGCGCGGCCGGCGTGGCGACCGGCTGCGGCTACTACACCGCGGCGTTCAGCCTGACGGTCATCGCCTTCGCAGTGCTCAGCCTGCTGAAGTGGATCGAGCGGCGGACGGTGTCGAGGCCGCCGGAAGACCCGCCGCCGCGCGCGTAGTCGGTCTTCCACCCGACCGCGCTCCGGCGCTAGGCTCTCCCCGGCGGAGGAGGGCGGCGATGCGGATTGCGGTTCTGGGCGGCGGCGTGGTCGGGGTCACCACGGCTTACCAGCTGCTGAAGGACGGCCACGAGGTCGTGCTGGTCGAGCGGCGCGCCGCGGTCGGCGACGAGACCAGCTGGGGCAACGCCGGCATGATCGCGCCCGGCCACTCCTTCGTGTGGTCGTCGCCGCGCGCGCCCATGGTCCTGCTGAAGTCGCTGTTCCTGAAGGACCAGGCGCTGCGATTCCGGCCGTCGGCCGACCCGCGCCTGTGGTCCTGGTCGCTGAAGTTCCTGGCCCAGTGCACGGCGGAGCGGGCGCGGGTGAACACCCTGCGCAAGCACCGGCTCTGCCTGTACTCCCAGGGCGTGCTGCACGAGACCCTGGCCGAACTCGGGGGGGCCGAGCTGGGAGGCGGCCTGGACTATGACCGCAACACCCGCGGCATCCTGTATTTCTACCGCTCCGAGGCGCGGCTGGCGGCCGGCGTCGAGCACATGAAGATCCTCGCCGACGACGGCCAGCAGACCGAGGTGCTGGACCGCGAGGCCGTAGTCCGGCTGGAGCCGTCGCTTGCCGAAGGCGGCGGGTCGATCGCCGGCGGCATCTACTGCCCGACCGACGAGACCGGCGACTGCGGGATGTTCACCAAGGCCCTGGCCGAGGCCTGCCGGCGCATGGGCGCGGAGATCCGCACCGGCACCGACGTGGTGCGGATCGACACCGACGGCGACCGCATCACTGGCGTCGCCACCTCGATGGGCCCGCTCAAGGCCGACGCCTATGTCCTGGCGCTCGGCAACTACAGCCCGGTGTTCGCGCGCCGGATCGGCATCCCGCTGGCGGTGTACCCGATCAAGGGCTACTCGCTGACCATCCCGGTCGGCAACCACCAGGCCGGGCCGACCGTCGGCTCGGTCGACGAGGACAACCTGGTCGCGATCTCGCGGTTCGGCGACCGGGTGCGGGTGACCGCGACCGCCGAGTTCGCCGGCTACGACACCAGCCACAGGCCGCAGGACTTCGACTTCATGCTGGGTGTCGTCCGCGGCCTGTACCCGGACGGCGCCGACTACGACCGCGCCCAGGGCTGGGCCGGCCTGCGCCCGATGACGCCGGAGGGCACGCCGCGCTTCGGCCGCCGGAAATACGGCAATCTCTGGATCAACAGCGGCCACGGCCACATGGGCTGGACCATGTCGCACGCCTCGGCGCGGATCACGGCGGACCTGATCGCCGGGCGGGAGACGGCGGTGCCGCTGGACGGGATGACGGTGTAGGGGGATAACGCTGAGTGGTCGGTCGGGTGGCTGCTGTCGACCCATTGCGGCCGGTCTGCCCTAGATTTCCTCGTCGGTGTAAGGCAGCTCATCAACCGAGGCGTTGGTGTAGTCAGGCTCGGGCGTGATCAGGAAGCGAACGGCCGGAACGTGGGTCCGGTTCTCCAGCAGGGCTTTGACAATCCGGTGCATACCGTCCATCAGCCGACCGTCCGCGCAGAGCAGGATCGGATGAGCGAGGTCGATCTGCTCGACCAACGCCATGTGAGCCGCGATGGATCGTGGTGTCGGCAGATTTCCCGGATCGCCATACCACCAGTTTTCGTCGATCTCGGCGATCTCGCTCAACGGAACCGACAGGACCTTCAGATTTCTTGAAAGTCGTATCAGCCGGTGGATGTCCCAGGTGAATAGGTCTAGCCCGACCTTTCGGGAATGATACTGCCTTCGCAAGCTTCGGAGTCCTCTCCGTTCGTTTGCGCATCACAGCTGGCCGTCCAGGGACAGGTCAAGGCAAACGACCGCTCCCCGCCCTGCCGGCCGGATGGTCCACTCGGCCGGCAGCGACCCAAACCAGTGGCCCACCCCAGCCACCGCGCGTAAACTCCCGCCAGCATCCACCCGGGAGGCCCGCCATGAGCACCGCCCTCGCCGCCGACGGCCCCGCCACCGACCGCAGCTCCGGCTTCGTCGACCTCGGCGTGCTGCCCTCGGTCCTGTCGCCGGGGATCTACAGCCGGGCCGCCATCGGGTTGGTGGTGCTGGCCACGGACCAGACCGTCGAGCACGAGTTCCGCGGCATCATCCGGCAGCCCGGCGTGGCGTTCTTCGAGGCGAGGATCCCGATGGCCAACGAGGTCACGCCCGAGAACCTGATGGCGATGAAGCCGCACCTGGCGCCGACCGCCGACCTGATCCTGCCGAGCATCCCGCTCAGCGTGGTCGCCTTCGGCTGCACCTCAGCGTCGATGGTGATCGGCGAGGACGGCGTTGCCGCCGAGCTGCGCAAGGTCCGGCCCGAGGCCAAGTTCACCAACCCGGTCACCGGCGCCTTCGCGGCGTTCCGGACGCTCGGCATGAAGCGGATCGCCCTGCTGACCCCGTACAGCCAGGCGATCAACGAGAACCTGCGGAAATACTTCGAGGGTCGCGGCGTCGGCGTGGCGGCGATGGGCACCTTCCTGCGCACCGACGACCGGGAGGCGGCAAGGATCTCGCGGGAGTCGATCCGCGACGCCGCGATCGCCGCCGGCCGCACGCCCGGGGTCGACGGGGTGTTCGTGTCCTGCACCAGCCTGGAGGTCGCCCCGGTGGTCGCCGAGGTTGAGGCCGCGACCGGCAAGCCGCTGCTGTCGAGCAACCTGGCGATGGCCTGGCACTGCCTGCGCCTCGCCGGGGTCGACGACCCTCAGCCGGAATTCGGCATGCTGTACGAACGCGGGCTGGCCGGGTAGCGGAGCGACGACAGCTTCGCCTGGACGGCCGCCGGGGCGCGGCGTATTTCCTGGGAAGCATTCGCCTGCCCGTCGCCGCCGACCCATCGCCATGAACGAGAAACCGACATGCCCTACGTGATCGCCCAGCCGCAAGTGGCCACCCTGCCGGTGCGCGGCAGCGCCGACCTGTTCCCGGTGCACCGGATCTACTGCGTCGGCCGCAACTACGCCGCCCACGCCATCGAGATGGGCCACGACCCGAACAAGGAGCCGCCGTTCTTCTTCCAGAAGAACCCGGACAACCTGCTGGTGGGCCAGGACTTCCCCTACCCGTCGAAGAGCAGCGACGTGCACCACGAGATCGAGATGGTGGTGGCGCTGAAGAGCGGCGGCACCGACATCCCGGTGGAGAGCGCGCTCGACCACGTCTACGGCTATGCCGTCGGCCTCGACATGACGCGGCGCGACCTGCAGGGCCAGGCCAAGGACCTCGGCCGCCCGTGGGAGGTCGGCAAGGCGTTCGAGCACTCGGCCCCCTGCACCGCGCTGGTGCCGGCGAGCGAGATCGGCCACCCGAGCGAGGGCGCGGTCTGGCTGAAGATCAACGGCGAGACCAGGCAGTCCGGCGACCTGAACCAGCTGATCTGGAAGGTGCCGGAGATGATCGCCTTCCTGTCCGAGCTGTTCGAGCTGAAGGCCGGCGACCTGATCATGTCGGGCACCCCGTCCGGGGTCGGCCCGGTCAAGCGCGGCGACAAGCTGCACGGCCATGTCGCGGGCGTCGGCGATCTGCAGCTGGCGGTGATCTGACCGACGGTCCGGCACGACCGCCGCAGAGGGACGGCAACGGCGTCCCGGATCCGAAGACGCCGTCGCCGGCCTCCCGCTCGCACCGCCCGGGACGGCGCCCGTGAACCTGTCAGCGGCGCGGTGCCAGGCGCAGCGTCCGCGTACTGAAGCCGCACCAGTGGTCGACCACGCTGCCGATATCCAGCGCGATGCCGCCCGCGCTGCGGATCCAGTCGCAGTAGATCTTCCCGAGGATGCCGGCGGCGACCAGGAACACTTCGCCCGGCTCCGCGACCAGGTCGCGCCGCAGCCGCCGGAACGCATCCGGGTAGTGGTCGCCGTCGTCCCCGTAGCCGAAGGCCTCGCCGAACTTCCGCTCATGCGGGATCCGAACGAAGCGGGACACCGTCAACCCGAACCGGGCGGCCAACTCCGCCGGCAGGGCGGCGTGGCAGCCGATCACCGACACCCGCCGGATCGAGCCGAACAGGCGCTCGTAGAGCCCCCACGACGCCAGATCGACATGCAGGTTGCAGGAGGTGATCACCTGCTCCGGCCGGATCAAGGTGCCGGCGCCCACCGCCGTGCCGCCATCGAGGTGGTCGAGAATGGCGAGCACACCCCGGTAGTCGTGCCAGCTCTGGTACAGCGATGCCGGGGCCGGCAGGGGCATCCCGAAGCACAGCCGCGACAGGTCCGGGACGCCGACGATATCGGCGTGTCGTATGGAATCGCAGAGCAGGGACGAGATTTCCGCTTCGTCCGCCGGACCGAGACGGCGCTCTCCCCACCACAGATACTGGACCGACCGCCGGTCGGCCTCCTCGAACCGCGCCCAGGCCGGCGGGTAGGGCAGGAAATTCCCCTCGCCGTCGCCGAGGCGTATCAGGCTGAACGGCCGCTTCTCCGCGCAATGGTCGAGGATGCGGTCCACCACGGCGGCGGCCGCCTCCCGGCGCCAGGCGGTGTCGATGGGGAACGCCGCATGGCACCGCCGGAGCGCATCGAAGCGGTCGGCGAGCCGGGCAAGCCAGCGCGCGGCGTGACCGAACGGCAGCTGCGGGTCGAAGGCGGCTGCCAGCCCCCGTATCGCCTCGCCGTCGGCACCCGGTCGGCAGGTTTCCTGCCAGCGCAACCGCTCAAGCACGGCAAACAGCCGCAGCTTGATCGCCCTGATGCTGAAGGGATGCAACGCCTCGAGGGACGCCAGGAGCCGTTCGACAGCGCCGCGGCCCTCGGCTTCGCCGAGCGACTGCGCGAGGACGCCGATCAGGTCGGGCGTGAAGAGCGCCTCGCCATGCTCATGCCAGAGCGCCCGGAGTTCGCCGCACGCTTCCGCCGATCCGCCGGCGCAGGCATGCGCCGCGGTCATTGCACGGGCCCAGGGCGGCAGTGGTCCGCCACCCGCGGGCGCCAGGGCGCGCGCCGCGTCCTCGGGCCGGCCCCTGACCGTGGCCGCGTGAAACCGCATGAGCCGGAGCATCGGGTGTCCGGGGACCGTGGCGGCGTTCCGGTCGAGCAGGCTGGCGATCTCCGCGTAGCGCTGTCGCTTCTGCAGGATCAGCGCCTTGGCGAACACGGCATCCGGAGCGGGCAGCGCGTCGCCCTGGCCCGCCAGAAGCGCCTCCGCCTCGTCCAGCCGTCCGAGGTTGGCGAGCGCCGTGACCGCGCCGATCACCGCCTTCGGGATCCCCGGCCAGCGGCGCAGGATCCCGAGCCACCGTTCGAGGGCGGCGTCCCAGTCGCGGGCGTGGGCGGCGGTTTCCGCGGCACCGACCGCACCGAGCGGGGAGGCAGGGGCCAGCGCCCCCACTCGTGCATAGGAGCCGCCGGCACCGTCGAACTGCCCAACCACCAGCTGCAGCGTTCCGAGCCCGAGCCATGCCGGGGCGTGCGCCGGAAACCCTGTCAGGACCCGCCGCCACAGACGCAACGCCGCGACCCGATCGCCGCGACGATCGGCTACCTGGGCGAGCCCCTCCGGGCCGAATGGCTGTATCGGGCGGACGCGATCGAGTTCACGGAACGAAGCTTCCGCCTCGTCCAGGCGATCCAGATGAAGCAGTGCACCGGCCCGCATCACCCGGGCCGGCATGTCGTCGGGCTCGACCTGCAGGCGCGCCGTGGCCTGCTGCAAGAGGGTCGTCCAGGCGACCGGGTTACCGCCGGTCGTCATGATCGGTCACTCAGGGCAACGATCCTGGAGGCCCGCTGTCGGTCGAGCCGGAACCGGCCGGCAGAGCGCCAGGCTCGAGATGCTCCGTCTGCGCGAAGGAGCGCCTCGCGCAGCAAGTTTCGGTCGCAACGCGCCCGATTTCGATCCGTGTCGACAAGCCGCCTCATTCCATTATCAGCTGCGCCGCGGTGTTTTCAACGTGTGAATGTTTTTCTTTAAACAGACGTAAGTTATCGCATCTTGGTTAATTAATGTTTAATTTCCGTGATGTTTTACATGAATGTTGCGTTTGAATGTGGTGCTTCGTAGGTTCGTTAGCCTGCCGGGTCTGGACGCGATGACCCTTGGATTGTCGTGAGTGAAGGAGATCCGCGCATGCCGGTTACACTCGTCAGCAGCTCACCAGGCGATGACACGACCGGTGTGGCAGTCGACGCCAACATCGTCCTGACATTCTCGGAAGCGGTGCATATCGGCAGTGCAAACGTCGATATATCTATCTACCGGAGCAGCGATGATGTCCGCGTGACACAATATTCTGCCGAGCACTCAGGACTCAGTATAAACGGCACGCAAATTACACTTGATACAGGCAGCACTCTTTCATATTCGACCGATTATTACATCCAGATCGCGGCCAACAAAGTGCTCGGCAGTTCGAGCGGTTCCTTCGCAGGAATAACCAACAATACCGACCTCAACTTCGCGACAGCGGCGCGGGACACCGGGTCCGGCGGCGTGACCGTCAGCGACGGCGGAGCGAGCGGCAGCTCGGGCAGCGATCGAACGATCACCAACGCCGGCAGCGCCAGCGGTTCGGCCGCAATCGTCCAGAACACCGGCAACAACGGCAACGTGGTGACCGCGACCCTGCCGCCGTCGGTGACCATCACTTCGTCGGGGCCGTCGACCGCGCAGTCCGGCGACAGCGCAGTGACCACCCTGGTCAACGCCATCGACGCCCAGAACCCGACCGGCGAGGCCGGCATGATCGGCGGGGCGCAGAGCTTCCTGAACGCCTTGGCGACGACCACTACGGTGGACATCCGCACGATCGTGCCGACGATCGGCCCGGGCATCACCACCGACGACCCGATCGTGATCACCGGCACGTCGAGCGGCGGCCAGTCCGAGGCGTTCGTGATCGACATGCGCTCGATCACCGGCAAGATCCTGCAGGTCGACAATATCGAGTTCGTCTCGATCATCGGCACGGCCACGGTCAGCGGCGGCTCCGGCGCCAACTTCGCGATCGGCGACGGCAGCGCGCAGTTCCTCTCGCTGGGCGAGGGCGACGACACCCTGTCCGGCGGCGACGGAGACGATACCATCGGCTCGGGGGACGGCAACGACCTGCTCTACGGCGACGGCGGCAACGACACCGTCTTCGGCGGCACCGGTTCCGACACGCTGTGGGGCGGCACCGACAACGACGTGGTCTATGGCAACGTCGGCGCCGACCTCCTGTACGGCAACCGGGCGGCCGACGCGCTGTATGGCGGCCAGGACGCCGATGTCGCCTATGGCGGCCAGGATGCGGACCTCGCCTACGGCAACCTCGGAGACGACTTCCTGTACGGCAACCTGGGCGACGACACGCTGTTCGGCGGCCAGGGCAACGACGCGCTGTTCGGCGGCCAGGACAACGACCTGCTGATCGGCAACCTCGGAAGCGACTCGTTCCACGGCGGCCTGGGGAACGACACGATCTCCACCGGCGAGGGGGCCGACGTGGTGGTCGGACAGGCCAACGGCGGCGTCGACGTGGTAACCGACTTCGATGGTGCCGCCGGCGACCGGATACAGATCGCGTCCAACGCCAACGGGACAACGATCGATACCTACGCCGAGCTGGTCGCGGGCGCGAGCGATACCGCCGGCGGGGTGCAGTTCGCACTCGGGAGCGGCAACACCCTGACCCTCGCGGGCATCACCGTCTCGCAGCTCCAGTCCGACTGGTTCACCTTCTCCTAGCAGGCAGATCGAAGCGGTCGGAAATCCGATCTGACCACGACCTGCTTCGGCAACACCGACGATACCCAGCCGTTGTTCGTCCTCATGCGGGACGTGGCGACGTCAGTCGGCCTGGGTCTGCTCGCCGTTCGGAATTGTCGTCGGGAACCGCCGCCCGGCGACTGGCAGATCGGCCCGGCGGATCCCGATGCCGATCACTTCCAACAGCCACGGGTCCATGCCCTGCCTGGATCGCCCGCCGCCGCCTGCCCGCCGACGTCAGCTCACCTCCATCAGCGAGAAACCGAAACGTCCCACGTGATCGCCCGGCCGCAAGCGACCACCCGGGCGAGGGCGCGGTGTGGCTGAAGGTCAACGGCGAGATCAGGCAGTCCGGCGACCCGATCATGTCGGCCCCCCGTCCGGGGTCGGCCCGGTCAAGCGCGGCGACAAGCTGCATGGCCATGCCGCGGGCGTCGGCGACCTGCGGCTGGCGGTGGTCTGAGGAGAGCCTTCAGTCGGCCTTCGGCAGCCAGGCCGGGCCGATCCGGGCGCCGTCCCCGGCGGAACCGAACTGCCGGCGCCAGTGCCCGGGGCAACCCAGGCTGGCGCCGGTGTCCTCGTCCTTGTTGTCGGCGGCGGCCCGGCGCAGCTCCGCCAGATCCCGCTCCAGCTTGCGGCGCGCCTCGAACTCGTGCGTCACGTCGCGCAGAACGGCGGCGGTGCCCGTCGGCCGCCCGCGGTCGTCGCGCAGGATCATGATCGAGAACTGGATCGAGAGCCGCCGGCCGTCCTTGTGCAGGGCCGGCACGGCGAGCAGGTCGCCGGCGCCGTAGCGGCTATGACCGGTTTTCATGGTCTCGGCATAGCCCGACCAGTGCCGGGCCCGCAGCCGTTCCGGGATGATGATGTCCAGGCTGCTCCCGAGCGCGTCGTCGACGGAGAAGCCGAACACCCGCTCGGCCGCCGCGTTCCAGAACTCGATGATCCCCTCGGCGTCCGACACGATCAGGGCGTCCGGCAGGCCCCGGAGCAGCATGCCGGCCAGGCGTTCGCGATCCATCCGTCACTCCCGGCCCGGCGCGCGGGCCTCCAGGTATTCCTTCAGGGCGACCGCGTTGTTGTGGCGGTCGTCGCGGGCGGCATACAGCAAGGTCAGCGGCCCGTAGGCCAGCCACTCCCTCAGCGCCGCCACCGGCTCGGGCCGGGCGTCCAGCTCGCCGGCATAGCGGCGCCTGAACTCCACCCAGCGCTCCGGGTCGTGCCCGAACCAGCGCCGCAGTTCGTCGCTGGGCGCCACCTCCTTCGCCCAGTGCTGCAGGCGGAGGTTGCCCTTGCTGATGCCGCGCGGCCAGATCCGGTCGACCAGCACCCGGCTGCCGTCTTCCGGCCGGCACCGCTCATACACCCGCCGGGTCCGGATCGGTTCCGTCACCCGCGGCCGCGGCGCATCACCTGGCCGTCCCCGGTGATCACGGCATCCATCGGAATGTCGTGCGGCTGCGGATAGATCGTGGCGATGCCGGCTTCCAGGTGCCCGACGCCGACCGCGGTCGGGCGGGGCGACAGCGCCGCCAGGGTCCGGTCGAAATAGCCGCCGCCGTAGCCGAGGCGGTAGCAGTCGTGATCGAAGCCGACGACCGGCGCCACCACCAGGTCGGGAATCAAGGGCGGGCCCTCCGCCGGCACCGGGATGTTCCAGATGCCGCGCTCCAGCCGGCAGCCCGGCCACCATTCGCGAAACACCAGGGGGCGTCCGCGCTCGTGGACGACCGGCAGGGCCACCCGGGTGCCGCCGGCGGCGAGTGTCCGCATCCACGGCACCAGGTCGAGCTCGCCGCGGAACGGCCAGTAGACGCCGACGACCGTTGCCCCGAGCCGGTCGGCGAACCGGCCGAGTTCACCGGCGACCGCGCGCGACACCCGCCGCCGTTCGGCGGAGGACAGCCGGAGCCGCGCGGCGATCAGGCGCGCGCGTTCGGCCTTCCGCCAGCGCGCCACGTCGGCCGCGGCCACCGGGTCGACCGCCGTGACGCCGGCGGCGGCGGAGGCCAGTTCGTGGGCGAAACAGGGCGGCGAGGCGTAACTCATCTCCCGGTCCTCCGGCGATCGGACGCCGGCCCGGTATCGCCGGCGAGTTCGAGCAGGCGCGCATCGGACCTGAACATCGCGGCGGCCAGCTCGGCCTCGTCCGCCTCGATCGCGAGATGAACGGTAATCGCCGTCAGCGCCCAGATCAGGCTGCGGTCGTCGTAGCCCCGGGCGGCGTGCACGATGCGCGGCCGGATCAGGGCGATGCAGTCGGCCAGCCGGTGCATGTGCGGCTCGCGCCCGTCCAGCACGGCGCCGAGCCAGAACGACTGCCTCATGACTTCCGACGGGTGGACGTCGATGCGCATCACGGCCTCACCGCACTGCTGACCCGGAATCGATGGGGATGAGTATGGCGCGTCGAAACAAACGCGATAAGCGAAACATATCTATATTTAATATCGACATATTCGATATATGATCCCTCCATCATGGACACCGAACTCGCCCGCACCTTCCTGTCGGTCGCCACCGCCGGCAGCTTCGTCGGCGCCGCCGAGCGGCTGCACGTCACGCAGTCGACCGTCAGCACGCGCATCCGCACGCTGGAGGATCTGCTCGGTTGCCCGCTGTTCGTGCGCAACAAGGCCGGGGCGGCCCTCACCGACGCCGGCCGTCGGTTCCAGCGGCACGCCGCCATGCTGGTCCGGACCGTCGAGCAGGCCCGGCACGACGTCGGCCTTCCGAAAGGCTCCCGCGCCAGCGTGGTGGTCGGCGCCCGGATCGGCCTGTGGGACGGGTTTCTGCTCGATTGGCTGGCCGCGTGTCGCGGCTCGACGCCCGACGTCTCGATCCGGGCCGAGATCGGCTTCGAGCCGGACCTGATGCAGGGCCTGATCGACGGCCGGATCGACATCGCCGTGATGTACACCCCGCAGCGCCGCCCCAACCTCGAACTGACGCCGCTGAAGGACGAGCGCCTGATCCTGGTCGAGACGGTCGCGCCGGCGGCCGCCGGCACCGACTATGTCTATGTCGACTGGGGGCCGGAATTCTATGCCCAGCACAGCGCTTCCTACCCGGACATCGCCGGGCCGCTGCTGTCGGTCAATGTCGGCTGGCTCGGCCTCCGGCACCTGCTGGCCTGCGGCGGCTCCGGGTATTTCCCCCTCCGCTCCGTCGAGCCGCTGGTTTCCGCAGGCCGGCTGCGCCGGGTCGCGGGGGCGCCGGAGTTCACGCTGCCGGTCTGGCTGGTCCACCCTGCGGACCGTGACCGGGATCTGATCGATCCCATGCTGGCCTCGCTGTCGGCGTTCGAGGGCGCCTGCGGGCCCGCCTAGAACAGGCAGGGCGCCCGGGCGGTCACCCGCTCACGCCGGTTCCTCGGCGCCCCGCGCCCGCCCGAGGATGGCCGCCAGGTCTTCGGGATACACGGTGTCGCCGGTGACCTCGAGTTGCTCGACCGACCACCAGCGATACTCCTGCATGGTCTCGTGCTCTTCGTCGGTCCAGCCGGCACGCGACAGGGTGCTGCTCTCGGCCCGGATGAGATAGAGGCGCTCGTCGGCCAGCACCATTTCGCCGTCCGGCATGCGCATCGGGAACTCGCGCCGTGCGACCGGCTCGCCGACGGCGGCGACCCGGACGCCGGTCTCCTCGAACAACTCGCGCACCGCCGCCTGCTCGAAGCTCTCGCCGTCCTCCAGGCCGCCGCCCGGCGTCGCCCAGAAGTCCCGGCCGGCCAAGGCGCCGCGGCGGTGGATGAAGCGGAACAGCAGGACCCGGTCGGCGGGGTCGACGACCAGGAGCCTGGATGACGGCCGGCGGCGCATGACGGGCTCCGGAAAATCGATCTGGCGGTGCCGGCAACGCGTATCATCGACGACCGGCAACCGAAAGGCCGAGCGATGATCCGCGTCCATCATCTGAACAACTCCCGCTCTCAGCGCGTGCTGTGGCTGCTCGAGGAACTCGGCCGCCCCTACGAGGTGGTCCGCTACGAGCGGGACCCGGGAACCATGCTGGCGCCGGCGTCGCTGCGCCGCGTCCACCCGCTCGGCAAGTCGCCGGTGATCGAGGACGGCGGCCGGGTGCTGGCCGAGACCGGCGCGGTGGTCGACTACCTGGTGACCCGCTACGGCCCGGAGCTGGCGCCGACCCCGGACCCGGACTCCGACGCCCACTGGCGCTACCGCTACTGGCTGCACTACGCCGAGGGCTCGGCGATGCCGCCGCTGCTGCTGAAGCTGAAGCTGATCCTGAATCGCCTCGGCTGGCTCGGCCGGCCGGCGCGCGGCTTCGTCGAGCGCCAGCTCACCACGCATCTCGACTACCTGGAGGCCGAGCTCGGCGACGGTCCCTGGTTCATGGGCGACGGCTTCACCGCCGCCGACGTCATGTTGAGCTTCCCGCTGGAGATCGCGGTGTCGCGCGCCGGCCTCGACGCATCGCGCCCCAATCTCTGGCGGTTCCTGCAGCGTGCCCACGCCCGCCCTGCCTACCGGCGCGCCCTGGAACAGGGCGGCGCCTACGCCTTCGCGTCCTGAGGCTTCGCGGAACTCCCCGGCGCGCCGGCTGTTGGCAGGGCAGGCACCCCCAGCCGACGGGACGGGCATGACGGCGACCCAGGGCAAGCAGGCGACCCTCTACCGGATGGTGATGGACGACCACCTCTGTCCGTTCGGCCTGAAGTCGCTCGACCTTCTGAAGCGCCGGGGGTACGCGGTCGACGACCGGCACCTGACCACGCGCGAGGAGACCGACGCGTTCATGCGCAAGCACGGCGTCGAGACCACCCCGCAGGCCTTCATCGACGGCCGGCGGATCGGCGGCTACGACGAGCTGCGGACGCATTTCGGCAAGCCGGCGCCGGACCCCGACGGCGTCAGCTACCAGCCGGTGGTCGCGGTGTTCGCCATGGCCCTGCTGATGGCGCTGGCGGCGGCCTGGGCGGCGTTCGGGACGGTCGCCACCGTGCGCACCGGCGAGTGGTTCGTCGCCTTCAGCATGGGTATCCTGGCCCTGCTGAAGCTGCAGGACCTGGAGGGGTTCTCGAACCGGTTCCTCGGCTACGACCTGCTGGCCCGGCGGGTCGTGCGCTACGCCTACGTCTACCCGTTCGCCGAGGCGTTCGCCGGCATCCTGATGATCGCCGGCGTCCTGACCTGGGTCGCCGCCCCGGTGGCGCTGTTCATCGGCACCGTCGGCGCCGTCTCGGTGATCAAGGCGGTCTATGTCGACCGGCGCGAGCTGAAATGCGCCTGCGTCGGCGGTGGCAGCAACGTCCCGCTCGGCTTCCTGTCCCTGACCGAGAACCTCATGATGGTGGCGATGGCCGTCTGGATGGCGGCGACGTAGGCGCCACCCGGGCCAGGAAATCCGCCACCGCCTCCCGTGCCGCCGGCAGCCGCATGACGTGATGGGTCGAACCGTCGAGCACCACCGACCGGGCGTCGACGAAGCCGTCCATGTCGATCCCGCAGTCGCCCGCCACGTACCAGGGCCGGAACCAGGGGTCGTCGCGGCTGACCACCGCCAGCACCGGGGTATCCAGGTCGCCGCGCAGGCCCCAGAGCGGCGGCCACGGGATCTGGCAGGTCCAGCCCAGGATGACCCGTCCGGCCAGGCCGTCGCCCTCATAGTTTGCGGCGGTGATGCCGCCCTCGCTCTGGCCCATCAGCACGATCCGGGCCGGGTCGACCCACGGGAATTCGCGCAGCCGGTCGAGGGCGTACTCGGTCTCGGCCAGCCGGAAGCCGATCACCCCGGGATGGAAGCCGCCGCTCTTGCTGTGGCGGTCGCAGCTCCGCGGCTTGTACTCGCGGGAGAAGCTGTCCGGCGCCACCACCGCATAGCCCTGCGCCCGCAGGAAGGCGAGATCGACCCGGTAGCCGGGGTGCAGGCCGTTGCAGCCGTGCAGGAACAGCACCAGCGGCAGCCGGCTTTCCGGCGCCGCCGCGCGCAGCCGGCCCTCGACGTCCGCCATCCGGCCGCCGACGTCGGCCAGCGCCGGATCGACCGTCGAGAACGGCACCGCGACGGTGGCGCCGCGCCAGGTCCGGACCAGCTCGTCGGGCCGGTCGGCCGAGCGCGACAGGTAGCAGCCGGACAGCGCGACCGGCAGCAGCAGCGACAACAGCAGGATCAGCGGGCGCATGGTCGGTACATGGCGCAGGCGCCGGCCGGCGGCAAGCGGGGCGGCCAACGACCTGAGCCGCGGGTTCGACCGGAACGACGAAGGGGGCGGTCGCCCGCCCCCTCCGCATCCGATGCCGGGCAGCGAAGCCCTACTTCAGGGCCTTGTCGGTGATCGCGTGGGTCCAGGCGCCCTCCGGCTTCCTGGTGATCACCGGGTCGGAGCCGCCCTCCAGCAGGGTCTTGACCGTCCGCTCGTAGTCGGCCGGGTCGAGGGCGCCGTTGGAGCCGGCGGTCAGCTTGGCGATCTCGCCCATCATGCGCTTCTGGTGCTTCTCGGTCTGGGCACCGGTGGCGTCGTTGTCGAGCACGATCCCGGCGGCCGCGTCCGGATTCGCCTCGGCCCACTTCCAGCCCTTCATCGAGGCCCGCACGAAGCGCACCATCCGGTCGGCGAAGGCCGGGTCCGCGAGCTTGTCCTCGAGCGCGTAGATGCCGTCCTCGAGGGTCGCCACGCCCTGCTCCTGGTACTTGAACACCACCAGGTCGGAGGCCGGGATGCCGGCGTCGATGACCTGCCAGTACTCGTTGTAGGTCATGGTCGAGATGCAGTCGGCCTGCTTCTGCAGCAGCGGGTCGACGTTGAAGCCCTGCTTGAGGACCTTCACGCCCTTGGCGCTGCCGTCGGTCGGGATGCCGAGATGGGCCATCCACGACAGGAACGGATACTCGTTGCCGAAGAACCAGACCCCGAGGGTGCGGCCGGGGAAATCCTTGGGCGACGTGATGCCGGTCTCCTTGCGGCAGGTCAGCATCATGCCCGACGACTTGAAGGGCTGGGCGATGTTGACGACCTTCACGCCCTTCTCGCGGGTGGCGAGCGCGGACGGCATCCAGTCGATGATCACGTCGGCACCGCCGCCGGCCAGCACCTGGGCCGGCGCGATGTCCGGGCCGCCCGGCTTGATCTCGACGTCGAGATTCTCGGCCTCGTAGAAGCCCTTGTCCTTGGCCACGTAGTAGCCGGCGAACTGGGCCTGGGTCACCCATTTCAGCTGCAGGGTGACCTTGTCGGCGGCATGCGCGTGACCGGCCAGCAACGCGACCGCGCCGGCCACCATGGACGTCAGAAGCCTGTTCATAACCCTGTCTCTCCTTCTTATTGACCCTCTATCCACTGCGAACCGAGGGATGCCAGAACGTCGTCGCCCGCTCGACCAGGGCGACGACGCTGTAGAACGCCGAGCCGGCGACCGCGGCGACCGCGATCTCGGCCCATACCATGTCGATGTTCATGCGCCCGACCTCGGTCGAGATCCGGAAGCCCATGCCGACGATCGGGGTCCCGAAGAACTCCGCCACGATGGCGCCGATCAGCGCCAGGGTGGAGTTGATCTTCAGGGCGTTGAAGATGAACGGCGCCGCCGCCGGCAGCCGCAGCTTGAACAATGTCTGCCAGTAGCCGGCGGCGTAGGTGCGCATCAGGTCGCGCTCCATGGCGCCGCTGGCCGCCAGCCCGGCGACCGTGTTCACCAGCATCGGGAAGAACGTCATCACCACCACGACCGCCGCCTTGGACGGCCAGTCGAAGCCGAACCACATCACCAGGATCGGGGCGATGCCGATGACCGGCAGGGCCGACACGAAGTTGCCGAGCGGCAGCAGGCCGCGCTGCAGGAACGGGCTGCGGTCGATGGCGACGGCGACCAGGAAGGCCGAGCCGCAGCCGAGCGCATAGCCGATCAGCACCGCCTGCAGGAAGGTCTGCCGGAAGTCGGCCCACAGGATGGCGCCCGACATCAGCAGCCGCGCCCCGATCGCCGAGGGCGGCGGCAGCAGCACGAACGGCACCCCGGCGCCGCGCACCACGGTCTCCCACAGCAGCAGGATCCAGATCCCGAAATACACCGGCACCAGCAGCCGCAGCGCGACCTGGCGACCGGTCCCGCCGCCGGTGCCCGGCTCGGCCGCGATCAGCCGCTCCACGAACAGCCAGGACGCCGCCCAGGCCGCCAGCAGCAGCAGCCAGTAGCCCGGTCCGGCGCGCCCGACCTCCGGCAGGGCGGTGAGCAGGCACATGGCGCCGAGCAGCGAGACCACGCCGTCGATCCAGTACGGCACGGCGACCCGGAAGCGCGCCAGCGAGGCCAGCGCCAGCACCGCGAACACCGCCAGCTCCGGCACGTCGAACACCGTGGCGCCGGTCGCCGACGCCGGCAACGCCAGGCCGGCCAGCCCGCCGGCGCCCAGCACCGCCGCCAGGGCGGTCTGCAGCCGCGTCAGCGGTTGCGGGCTCATCCTCACGGCGTCATCCCCATGCGCCTGAGCACCAGCCGGTTGCCGATCCCGACCAGCATCACCAGCACCGCCGCCAGCGCCGCGGCGGCGAACAGCGCCGACCAGATCTGGATGGTCTGGCCGTAGTAGGAGCCGGCCAGCAGCCGCGCCCCCAGGCCGGCGACCGCGCCGGTCGGCAGCTCGCCGACGATGGCGCCGACCAGGCTGATCGCCACCGCCACCTTCATCGAGGTGAACAGGTATGGCACGGCACTCGGCCAGCGCAGCTTCCAGAAGGTCTGCCAGGCGCTGGCGTTGTAGGTGTGCATCAGGTCGAGCAGCTGGACCTCGGGGCTGCGCAGCCCCTTCACCATGCCGACGACCACCGGGAAGAAGCTCAGATAGGCCGAGATCAGCGCCTTCGGCAGCAGGCCGGACAGCCCGATGGCGTTCAGCACCACGATGATCATCGGCGCGATCGCCAGGATCGGGATGGTCTGGCTGGCGACCACCCAGGGCATCAGCGAGCGGTCGACCGCCCGGTTGTGCAGGATCAGCACCGCCAGCACCACGCCGAGCCCGGTGCCGATCGCGAAGCCGAGCAGGGTCGCGGAGAGCGTGATCCAGCCGTGGTACACGAGGCTGCGCTTCGAGGTGACCGGCCTGTCGACCGTGGTCGCCCAGATCTCGGCGAACACCTGGTGGGCGGCCGGCAGCACCGGGCGCTCCTGGTTCAGGGTGTCGCGCACCAAGTCGGCCGCCGTCCAGTCGGCCTTCGCCTTGGCATAGAGGTCGAGCTGCCAGGGCGCGTTCAGGTAGACCGCGAAGCCGTACCACAGCGCCACCAGGGCGCCGACCACCACCAGGACAGGAATCGTCTGCCCCTGCGCCACGCGGTCACTCAGCCGCCGGATCATTGCCCGTCCTCCCGGCAGCCGGTGGGTTCCGGCTCGGCCGCGCCCTGCGGCGCGCCCGTCCGGAATGACGACGGAATGGGAAGGTCGCGCCGCCATCGAGCGTTGCGGCGCGTCGCCGACCAGCTTGTCTCCCCCGTCGTCATTCCGGACCGGCCCCCGGATTTGATCCGGGGGACGGAGCCGGAACCCATGTCGTGACGGGCCGCCCCATGCATCGGCAATGCCGCACTCCCTCGAACGATCGCGGCAGCATAACCAGCGCGTGTGAGGGCGGGAAGCCGGGATGCTGACCTTCCGGTCAGAAAAAACGGCTGAGCCGCAGCGTCACCACGTTGTCGCGGCGGATGCCGTACAGCGCGTTGCCGGGCTCGACGTCGGGGAACAGCCGGGCCTCCAGCTCGACCTTCAGGTCGTTGCCGATGCGCCGGCTGGCCTCCAGCGACAGCGAGACCGACCGGTCCTCGGCGTCGGCGACGGCGCCGGCCAGGAAGGTGGTGTCGTCCTCGTCGTTCAGGGTGACCCGGGCGCCGACGAACACGTCGTTCTGGAACGGGGTCGGCGGCGCGTCGCCGCTCTCCTCGCGGCCGTCGTAGAGATACTCCAGCAGCAGGCCGAGATCGGCGTCGGTCTCGGCGACCTGGTACAGCGTGTATTCGAAGCCGGCCACGCTGGCGACGAAGTAGTCGCCCTGGCCGGCCCGGCCGATGCCCTCGACCTTCCACAGCCAGGCGCCGGTGGTGTACTGCAGGTCGACCCCGGTCTGGTCGATCAGGTCGTAGGTCGGCAGCAGCTCGGTGCGGCCGTCGCGCAAGGTGGGCACCAGCCGCGGCTCCCGGCTGGTGCCGCGGAAATGCGAGATGCCGACGTCGAAGCCGCCGAAGGTCCGGGTCCAGCGCAGCGCCAGGTCCGGGTGGAATTCCCCGGCGTCCGACTGGTAGGCGGCATCGCCGGCGATCGGCAGCGGGCCGCGGAACCGGGCGTCGTCGTCCGGGAATGTCCGCTCGCGGAACACCGGCATCAGGAAGCCCCGGAACACCCCCCAGTCGGTGCCGACCTGCAGCTGCACCATCGGCTGTCCCAGCTTGTCCTCCTGGTCGATGTCCTCGACCAGGTCGGCCTGGTTGACGATGTCCACCAGGTGGCGCGACTCCGCGACCCCCCAGAACACCTTGTCGAGGCCGACCACCAGGTCGTAGCCGTCGCCGAAATGCAGCCAGTTGGCCTCGCGCAGGTCGCCGTGGCTGCGGTTGCCGTCGTCGGCGTCGAGCCGCAGGAACGGCTTCAGGGTGAAGCGGTCGGCGCCGGCCTCGGTGTCGACGATCAGCTCCGGCTCGACCGCGACCGAGGGCGAGAGCGTGGCGTCCTTCTGGCCGGCATGGGCCGGCTCGCTCGGGAACACCCGGGTCTCCAGCTGCAGCGAGCCGGAGAAATCCCATTCGGCGGCCAGGGCCGGCCAGGCGGCAGCGGCGAGGACGGCGGCAAGCGGCGCCATCAGCCGAAGCGGGCGGAACCGCGGTCCACCGGCAGACCACAGGGCTTCGGATGTCGCGAGGTGCATCGGTCGCTCGTCGCTGGGTCTACGGTGTTCACACATCTCGAAATGGCGTGCGGTTTCATGCAGTTCGTGACGCCCGTCACTTCGTGGTTCCCGGAGCCGGCTGCTCGCGCAGCCTCTCCGGGATGACGACAGGGGGGTGGGATCTCGCGGTGAAATCG
>NZ_JAVJSE010000036.1:0-15844 GCF_040219615.1 Thalassobaculum sp. | reverse complement strand
GATGGTGATGCCGGGCGACAACATCGCGATGGACGTGGAGTTGATCGCGCCGATTGCCATGGACGAGGGCCTGCGCTTCGCGATCCGCGAAGGCGGTCGTACCGTCGGCGCCGGCGTCGTCTCCAAGATCATCGAGTGAGGTCGGGAATCTAAGTGCCCGCCCGGACCGAACGCGGTCTCGGCGGGTGCCTACAGGAGTGTAGCTCAACTGGTAGAGCACCGGTCTCCAAAACCGGGGGTTGGGGGTTCGAGCCCCTCCACTCCTGCCACTGAATCGGATGGGCGCGGGGGCGCTGCCGGGGGACCGGTGGGCGCCGCCCGCGTTCGGGCGTCGGAACAGGAATGTCGATGGCAAAGGTGAGCCCCGCGCAGTTCGTGCGCCAAGTGCGGCAGGAAGTGTCGCGCGTGACGTGGGCAACCCGAAAGGACACGGCTACGGCCACCCTGATGGTATTCGTCATGGTGTTCCTGGCCTCGATCTTCTTCTTTGTGGTGGACCTGGGCCTGTCGTGGGGAGTCCAGCAGGTCCTCGGACTCGGAGGCTGACAGTGGCGATGCGCTGGTACGTGGTCCACGTCTACTCGGGCTTCGAGAAGAAGGTGGCGACGACGATCCGCGAGCAGGCGGCCACCCAGGGCATGGAGGATCTCATCGAGGAGGTCCTGGTGCCGACGGAGGAGGTCGTCGAGATGCGCCGCGGCGCCAAGGTGAACACCGAGCGGAAGTTCTTCCCCGGCTACATCCTGGTGAAGATGCAGTTGACCGACCAGACCTGGCACCTGGTGCAGAGCCAACCGAAGGTCACCGGTTTCCTGGGCGGCAAGGGCAAGCCGACCCCGATCACCGAGGCCGAGGCCTCGCGGATCATCAAGCAGGTTTCCGAGGGCGTGGACCGGCCCAAGCCGTCCATCACCTTCGAGATCGGCGAGCAGGTCCGCGTCGCGGACGGCCCGTTCGCGACCTTCAACGGCTACGTCGAGGACGTGGACGAGGAGAAGGCGCGCCTGAAAGTGGCGGTGTCGATCTTTGGACGATCGACCCCGGTCGACCTGGAGTTCACCCAGGTCGAGAAGGTCTGAGCCGAACCGGCTCGTAGTGCGCGCTGTGGGAGGTTGCCTCGAAGTCCTGGGGCGCCGCACCACGGCACGATGATAGAAAGGCGAAGTTACGATGGCTAAGAAGATCGTCGGCTACATCAAGCTGGAGATCCCGGCCGGGGCGGCGAACCCGTCTCCGCCGGTCGGTCCGGCTCTCGGCCAGCGCGGACTCAACATCATGGAGTTCTGCAAGGCCTTCAACGCGGCGACCGAGAAGATGGAGAAGGGGATGCCGGTGCCGGTGGTGATCACCGCGTACGGCGACCGAACCTTCACCTTCATCACCAAGACCCCGCCGGTTGCGTACTTCCTGAAGAAGGCGTCGGGCGTGCCCAAGGGCACCGCGACCCCGAGCCGCAACACGGTCGGCAAGGTCACCATGGCGCAGGTCAAGGAGATCGCCGAGGCGAAGATGCCGGACCTGAACGCCGTCGACATGGACGGCGCGGTTGCGATGATCACGGGCTCGGCCCGGTCCATGGGCATCGAAGTGGTGGAGTGACGGCGATGGCAAACAAGGGCAAGCGCCTGACCGGCGCATATAACGGGATCGACCGGAACATCACCTACCCGATGGTCGAGGCCATCAAGATGGTGAAGTCCAAGGCGTCCGCGAAGTTCGACGAGACCGTCGAGATCGCGATGAACCTGGGCGTCGACCCGCGGCACTCCGACCAGATGGTCCGTGGCGTGGTCTCGCTGCCGCACGGCACCGGCAAGTCGGTCCGGGTGGCGGTGTTCGCCAAGGACGCGAAGGCCGACGAGGCCCGCGCTGCCGGAGCCGACATCGTCGGCGCCGAGGACCTGATGGAGCAGATCCAGAACGGTCAGATCGACTTCGACCGGGTGATCGCGACCCCCGACATGATGGGCGTCGTCGGCCGGCTCGGTAAGATCCTGGGCCCGCGCGGCCTGATGCCGAACCCGAAGCTGGGCACCGTCACCGCGAACGTCGCGGAGGCCGTGACCGCCAGCAAGGCCGGCCAGGTCGAGTTCCGGGCCGAGAAGGCGGGCCTGGTCCATGCCGGCATCGGCAAGGCGAGCTTCTCCGAGGATGCGCTGATCGAGAACGCCGCGGCGTTCGTCGACGCCATCCAGAAGGCGAAGCCGACCGGCGCCAAGGGCACCTATATCAAGCGCGTGTCGGTCAGCTCGACCATGGGGCCGGGCGTGAAGGTCGACACCGCGAACCTCGGGGCCGCTCCGGCGTCCTGAGGCTGAACACAGGCGGCCGGGAAACCGGCCGTCGGGAAACGACGGCGGCCGGGAAACCGGCCGTCGGCGTGGATCGGGCTTCGGCCCGGTCCGACCTGTCCGAGACTACGGGCGGCTCACGGTCGACGGACCACCGAGCCTTAAATTTCGCCCGTACAGACGGGAGCGCCAACGGAATTCGGCACCTGCCGAGGACGGTTGGACTTCTGGGACAGGCGAACGAGCGGGCTCGCCGGGCAACCGACGGGCCCACCTGCAAACCGGACCGCGCCGTGGTTAGACGGACGGTCCAAGTGGCGGAGAACAGAGGTGAACCGAGCTCAGAAGGCCGACCTCGTCGACTCCCTTCGCCGTACCTTCGAGGCCTCCGAGGTCGTCGTCATCACCCATCAGACGGGTCTGACGGTTGCCGAGGTGGAGAATCTTCGCTCGAAGGTCCGCAAGGCGGGAGCCGGCTACAAGGTCACCAAGAATCGGCTCGCCCGTCTCGCTCTGCAGGGCACGCGGTACGAGAACCTGTCCGACAACTTCACCGGTCCGACGTCCGTGACGACGTCGGTCGACCCGGTGGCGGCGGCCAAGGTGATCGTCGAGTTCGCCAACTCGAACGACAAGCTCACCATCATCGGTGGTGGGCTTGGCGAGCGGGCACTCAGCCCCGACGAGGTCAAGGCCCTGGCCAAGACCCCGTCGCTGGACGAATCGCGCGCCAAGCTGGTCGGCCTGCTGCAGGCCCCGGCCTCCCGTATCGTCGGTGTCCTGGTGGCACCGGCGGGCGGCGTTGCCCGGGTGCTGGCGGCACGTGGCGAGCAGGCGGAGTGAAGGCGGTCGATCCGCTCTGTCTTCGGAAGTACCAACCTTTTAGGAGTAGGTAGAAATGGCTGATCTTGCGAAGCTCGTCGACGAGCTCTCGACCCTGACCGTCCTGGAGGCCGCCGAGCTGTCCAAGATGCTCGAGGAGAAGTGGGGCGTCTCCGCGGCCGCTCCGGTCGCGATGGCGGCGGCGCCGGCGGAGGCTGCTGCGGCGGTCGAGGAGAAGACCGAGTTCGACGTCATCCTGGCGGCGGCCGGCGAGAAGAAGATCAACGTGATTAAAGAAGTCCGTGCGATCACCGGTCTCGGCCTGAAGGAGGCCAAGGATCTGGTCGAGGGCGCGCCGAAGGCCGTCAAGGAAGGCGCGTCCAAGGACGAGGCCGAGAAGCTCAAGAAGCAGCTCGAAGAAGCTGGGGCGACCGTCGAGCTCAAGTGAGCAACGACGGCAGACTGACGATACGGGCGGGGAGCGGCGTGCCGAGGCACGGCCGCTCCCACGCCCTTTTCCCGTCTTCGCAAGGCACCGGGTCCCGGACCGGGTGTCTTGCCGAGGCGGGGGCCGCCCTCAGGGGCGTTTCCCGCCACACCGTCGGGGCCGTCTAGGGCTCCACGGGTCACCCGCGAGGTCGACGAGGTCATATCATGGCAGTTTCCGCAGTCGGGACGTTCACCGGTCGCAAACGGGTCCGCAAGAACTTCGGGCGCATTGCCGAAGTCGCGCCGATGCCGAACCTGATCGAGGTTCAGAAGAGCTCCTATGACGCTTTCCTGCAGATGGGCGTGGCTCCCGAGAAGCGCACGGACGTGGGTCTCCAGGAGGTCTTCAAGTCGGTATTCCCGATCCGGGACTTCTCCGAGCGCGCGATGCTGGAGTTCGTCGGCTACGAGCTCGAGGAGCCGAAATACGACGTCGAGGAGTGCCAGCAGCGCGGCCTGACCTTAGCGTCGCCGCTGAAGTTCACTCTCCGCCTCGTGGTCTGGGACGTCGACGAGGAGACCGGCGCCAAGTCGATCCGCGACATCAAGGAGCAGGACGTCTACATGGGCGACATGCCGCTCATGACGGCGCATGGCACCTTCGTGATCAACGGCACCGAGCGGGTCATCGTCTCGCAGATGCACCGCTCGCCGGGCGTGTTCTTCGACCACGACAAGGGCAAGACCCACAGCTCGGGCAAGTACCTGTTTGCCGCCCGGGTCATCCCGTACCGCGGCTCCTGGCTGGATTTCGAGTTCGACTCCAAGGACAACGTCTACGTGCGCATCGACCGGCGCCGTAAGCTGCCGGCGACCACGCTGCTGCTGGCGCTGATGTCGGACGCCTCGATCGCCTACCTGACCGAGTGCCACCGGTCCGGCGAGGACCCGCAGCGCGACCGCGTGGTCGGCATGAGCGCCGAGGAAATCCTCTCCTACTTCTACGGCACCGTGACCTATGTCCGCGAGGGCGAGGGCTGGCGCACGCCGTTCGACGCCGACCGGATGAAGGGCGCCAAGCTGGTGCGCGACCTGATCGACGCCGACACCGGCGAGGTCGTGGCCAAGGCCGGCGACAAGATCACGCCGCGCTCGTCGCGCAAGCTGACCGAGGCCGGCCTCAAGGACATGTTCGTGCCGGACGAGGAGCTGATCGGCGCCTATGTCGGCGCCGACCTGATCGACGAGTCCACGGGCCTGGTGCATTGCGACGCCGGCGAGGAGATCACGCCCGACCTGCTGGAGAAGATCGGCGGCGTCGGCATCACCGTCATGCCGGTGCTGGCGATCGACCACCTGAACATCGGCGCCTACATGCGCAACACGCTGGCGCTCGACAAGAACGCCACCCGTGAGGAGGCGCTGGTCGACATCTACCGGGTGATGCGCCCGGGCGAGCCGCCGACCCTGGAGACCGCCGAGGCCCTGTTCCACGGCCTGTTCTTCGACTCCGAGCGATACGACCTGTCGGCCGTCGGCCGGGTGAAGATGAACGCCCGCCTCGGCCTGGAGACCGACGATCAGCTCCGGGTCCTGCGCAAGGACGACATCCTGGCGATCCTGAAGGTCCTGATGGAGCTGAAGGACGGCAAGGGCGAGATCGACGACATCGACCATCTCGGCAACCGCCGGGTCCGGTCGGTCGGCGAGCTGATGGAGAACCAGTACCGCGTCGGCCTGCTGCGCATGGAGCGGGCGATCCGCGAGCGCATGAGCTCGGTCGAGATCGACACCGTCATGCCGCACGACCTGATCAACGCCAAGCCGGCGGCGGCCGCGGTGCGTGAGTTCTTCGGCTCGTCGCAGCTCTCGCAGTTCATGGACCAGACCAACCCGCTGTCGGAGATCACCCACAAGCGCCGCCTCTCGGCGCTTGGCCCGGGCGGTCTGACCCGCGAGCGGGCGGGCTTCGAGGTCCGCGACGTGCACCCGACCCACTACGGCCGGATCTGTCCGATCGAGACCCCGGAAGGCCCGAACATCGGCCTGATCAACTCGCTCGCCACCTACGCCCGGGTCAACCAGTACGGCTTCATCGAGACGCCGTACCGCAAGGTGACCGACGGCAAGGTGACCGATGACGTGCGCTACATCTCCGCGATGGAGGAGGGCCGCTACACGGTGGCCCAGGCGAACGCCCCGGTGACCGCCGAGGGCCGCTTCGTCGAGGAGCTGGTTCCGGTCCGGAAGCGGGGCGATTTCGGCCTGGCGCGTCCCGAGGACATCGACCTCATCGACGTGTCGCCGAAGCAGCTGGTCTCGGTCGCCGCGGCGCTGATTCCGTTCCTGGAGAACGACGACGCCAACCGCGCGCTGATGGGCTCGAACATGCAGCGTCAGGCGGTGCCGCTGCTGCAGGCCGAGGCCCCGTATGTCGGAACCGGCATGGAGGGCACCGTCGCCCGCGACTCCGGCGTGACCATCGTCGCCCGGCGCTCCGGCGTCGTCGACCAGGTCGATGCCCAGCGCATCGTGATCCGGGCCAACGAGGATCTCGAGGGCGCCGGGTCCAACGTCGACATCTACCGGCTGCTGAAGTTCCAGCGCTCCAACCAGAACACCTGCATCACCCAGCGCCCGCTGGTGAGGGTGGGCGACACGGTGGCGCGCGGCGACATCATCGGCGACGGTCCGTCGACCGACCTCGGCGAGCTCGCCCTCGGCCGGAACGTGCTGGTCGCGTTCATGCCCTGGAACGGCTACAACTTCGAGGACTCGATCCTGATCTCCGAGCGCATCGTCCGCGACGATGTGTTCACCTCGATCCATATCGAGGAATTCGAGATCATGGCCCGCGACACCAAGCTGGGCCAGGAGGAGATCACCCGCGACATCCCGAACGTCGGCGAGGAGGCTCTGAAGAACCTCGACGAGGCGGGCATCGTCTACATCGGCGCCGAGGTCAACCCGGGCGACATCCTGGTCGGCAAGGTGACGCCGAAGGGCGAGTCGCCGATGACTCCGGAAGAGAAGCTGCTCCGCGCGATCTTCGGCGAGAAGGCCTCGGACGTCCGCGACACCTCGCTGCGGGTGCCGCCGGGGGTCACCGGGACGATCGTCGAGGTGCGGGTGTTCTCGCGCCGCGGCGTCGACAAGGACGAGCGTTCCCAGGCCATCGAGCGGGCCGAGATCGAGCGGCTGGCCAAGGACCGCGACGACGAGCGGGCAATCCTGGAGCGCGGGTTCTTCGACCGCCTCAAGGAGCTGCTGGCCGGCAAGACCGGGACCGCCGGTCCCAAGGGCTTCAAGGCCGGGACCGACCTGACGCCCGACGTGTTCGCCCAGTTCACCCCGGGGCAGTGGCGCCAGTTCGCCGTCGATGACGACAAGCTGATGAGCTACCTCGAGGGGCTGAAGGAGCACTTCGACCGCTCGATCGACATGCTGAAGGCCCGTTTCGACAACAAGGTCGAGAAGCTGCAGCGCGGCGACGAGCTGCCGCCGGGCGTCATGAAGATGGTCAAGGTGTTCGTCGCGGTGAAGCGCAAGCTGCAGCCGGGCGACAAGATGGCCGGCCGTCACGGCAACAAGGGCGTCATTTCCAAGATCAACCCGATCGAGGACATGCCGTATCTGGACGACGGCACCGCGGTCGACATCGTGCTGAACCCGCTCGGCGTGCCGTCGCGGATGAACGTCGGTCAGATCCTGGAGACCCACCTCGGGTGGGCCGCCGCGGGTCTCGGCCGGCAGATCCGCCACATGCTGGAGTCGATGGGCGATAAGCCGCGGCTCGACGAACTGCACGGCAAGTTGCGGGAGATCTACGCCGACGAGCAGTACGAGGAGCGGGTCCAGCCGCTCGGCGACGGCGAGGTGGTGGAACTGGCCCGCAACCTGACCCGGGGCGTGCCGATGGCCACCCCGGTGTTCGACGGCGCCCGCGAGGAGGACATCGTCGGCATGCTGGAGCGTGCCGGCCTGAACTCCTCCGGACAGGTCGACCTGTGGGACGGCCGGACCGGCGAGCAGTTCGATCGCCAGGTCACGGTCGGCTACATCTACATGCTGAAGCTGCACCACCTGGTGGACGACAAGATCCACGCCCGCTCGATCGGCCCGTACAGCCTGGTCACCCAGCAGCCGCTGGGCGGCAAGGCGCAGTTCGGCGGCCAGCGGTTCGGCGAGATGGAGGTTTGGGCGCTCGAGGCCTACGGAGCCGCCTACACCCTCCAGGAGATGCTGACGGTGAAGTCGGACGACGTGTCCGGTCGCACCAAGGTCTACGAGGCGATCGTCCGAGGCGACGACAACTTCGAGGCCGGCATCCCGGAATCGTTCAACGTGCTGGTGAAGGAACTGCGTTCGCTCGGCCTGAACGTCGAGCTGAACCAGGAGGAGTACTGACGCCCCGGATGACCGCTAGACGGAAGTTTCGGGTGTAATCGTCGGTCTGCACGACCGATATGGGTCCTGGGCGCCCCCCCAGGACCCGCAACGGCGCCTAGGCGCGAGGAGTGCTTCGATGAACGAGTTGGTGAACATCTTCGGCCAGCCGACCGGGCCTCAGAGCTTCGACAGTATCCAGATCGCGATTGCGTCGCCGGAGCGGATCCGCTCCTGGTCGTACGGCGAGATCAAGAAGCCGGAGACCATCAACTACCGGACCTTCAAGCCGGAGCGGGACGGCCTGTTCTGCGCCCGCATCTTCGGTCCGATCAAGGATTACGAGTGCTTGTGCGGCAAGTACAAGCGCATGAAGTATCGCGGCATCATCTGCGAGAAGTGCGGCGTCGAGGTCACGCTCTCCAAGGTCCGGCGCGAGCGCATGGGCCATATCGAGCTGGCCTCGCCGGTGGCGCACATCTGGTTCCTGAAGTCGCTGCCGAGCCGCATCGGCCTGCTGCTCGACATGACCCTGAAGGACCTGGAGCGGGTCCTGTACTTCGAGAACTTCGTGGTCACCGACCCGCTGCTCTCGCCGCTGAAGGAGAAGCAGCTCCTCGGCGAGGAGGAATTCTACAACGCCCAGGACGAGTACGGCGAGGACGCCTTCGTTGCGCTGATCGGCGCCGAGGCGCTCAAGGACATGCTGTCCAAGCTCGACCTCGACCAGGAGAAGATCAAGGTCCGCGACGAGCTGCGCGAGACCGGCTCGGAGGCCAAGCGCAAGAAGCTCGTGAAGCGCCTGAAGATCATCGAGGCCTTCCAGGAGTCCGGCTCGCGGCCGGAGTGGATGATCCTGGACGTCGTCCCGGTGATTCCGCCTGAGCTGCGGCCGCTGGTGCCGCTCGACGGCGGCCGGTTCGCGACTTCGGACCTGAACGACCTGTACCGCCGGGTGATCAACCGGAACAACCGCCTGAAGCGGCTGATCGAGCTGCGCGCGCCGGACATCATCGTGCGCAACGAGAAGCGCATGCTGCAGGAGGCGGTCGACGCGCTGTTCGACAACGGCCGTCGCGGCCGGGTCATCACCGGCGCCAACAAGCGGCCGCTGAAGTCGCTCAGCGACATGCTGAAGGGCAAGCAGGGCCGCTTCCGCCAGAACCTGCTCGGCAAGCGCGTCGACTACTCGGGCCGTTCGGTCATCGTGGTCGGCCCGGACCTGATGCTGCACCAGTGCGGCCTTCCGAAGAAGATGGCGCTCGAGCTGTTCAAGCCGTTCATCTACTCGAAGCTCGAACTGTACGGCATGGCCAGCACCATCAAGGCTGCCAAGCGCATGGTGGAGAAGGAGCGGCCGGAGGTCTGGGACATCCTCGAGGAGGTGATCCGCGAGCACCCGGTCATGCTGAACCGGGCGCCGACGCTGCACCGGCTCGGCATCCAGGCGTTCGAGCCGAAGCTGGTCGAGGGCAAGGCGATCCAGCTGCACCCGCTGGTCTGCACGGCGTTCAACGCCGACTTCGACGGTGACCAGATGGCGGTGCACGTGCCGCTGTCGCTCGAGGCCCAGCTCGAGGCCCGCGTGCTCATGATGTCGACCAACAACATCCTGAGCCCGGCCAACGGCAAGCCGATCATCGTGCCGTCGCAGGACATCATTCTCGGCCTCTACTACCTGACCATGGAGCGGGACGGCATGCCCGGCCAGGGCATGGTGTTCGGCGATCCGGCCGAGGTCGATCACGCGATCAACAACAAGACCGTGAACCTGCACACCAAGGTGCTGGCCCGGATCACGACCTATGACGAGAACGGCGAGAAGGTCACCAAGCGGGTCGAGACCACGCCCGGCCGCCTGAAGCTGTTCGAGCTGCTGCCGGACAACAAGCTGATGCGCTTCGAGCACATCAACCGGCTGATGACCAAGAAGGAAGTGTCGAACGTCATCGATCTCGTCTACCGCCATTGCGGCCAGAAGGAGACGGTGATCTTCGCCGACCGGGTGATGGCGCTGGGCTTCGGCCATGCCTGCCGGGCCGGCATCTCGTTCGGCAAGGACGACCTGGTCATCCCGTTCGCCAAGCAGGCGCTGGTCGACGAGGCCAACGAGCAGGTCAAGGAGTTCGAGCAGCAGTACCTCGACGGCCTGATCACCCAGGGCGAGAAGTACAACAAGGTGGTCGACGTCTGGTCGCGCTGCACCGACCAGGTCGCCGAGGAGATGATGGGCGTCATCGCCAAGGACGAGGCCGGCAAGCAGATCAACTCGGTCTGGATGATGGCCCACTCCGGCGCCCGTGGCTCGGCTGCCCAGATCAAGCAGCTGGCCGGCATGCGGGGCCTGATGGCGAAGCCGTCGGGCGAGATCATCGAGACGCCGATCATCTCGAACTTCAAGGAAGGCCTAACCGTGCTCGAGTACTTCAACTCGACCCACGGCGCCCGTAAGGGCCTGGCCGACACCGCCCTGAAGACCGCGAACTCGGGCTACCTGACCCGCCGCCTGGTCGACGTGGCGCAGGACTGCATCATCAACGAGCGCGACTGCGGTACCGAGCGCGGCCTGACCGCCAAGGCGGTGGTCGACGGCGGCGAGGTCATCGAGCCGCTCGGCGACCGTATCCTGGGCCGGACCTCGTGCGACGACGTGCTGGATCCGCTGACCGGCGAGAAGATCGTCGCGGCCGGGGACATCATCGACGAGGCGATGGTCGAGCTGGTCGAGCGCGCCGGCATCGATGCGGTGCGGATCCGCTCGGTTCTGACCTGCGAGACCAAGAACGGCGTCTGCGGCGCCTGCTACGGGCGCGATCTCGCCCGCGGCACGCCGGTGAATGCCGGCGAGGCGGTCGGCGTCATCGCGGCGCAGTCGATCGGCGAGCCGGGCACCCAGCTGACCATGCGGACCTTCCACATCGGTGGCGCCGCGCAGCGTGGTGCCGAGCAGTCGTCGATCGAGGCGTCCGTGTCGGCCACCATCCAGGTGCAGAACCGCAACGTCGTCAGGAACTCCGACGGCGTGCTGGTGGTGATGGGGCGGAACTCCGAGCTGGTGCTCAGCGACGACCAGGGCCGGGAGCGCGCACGTCACCGCGTGCCGTACGGCGCGAAGATGCTGGTCGACGACGGCGACAAGGTCGAGCCCGGCCAGCGGATGGCCGAGTGGGACCCGTACACCATCCCGATCCTCACGGAGCGGGAGGGCATCGCGCACTACGTCGATCTGGTCGACGGCGTGTCGATGCGCGAGGTCACCGACGAGGCGACCGGTATCGCCTCGCGGGTGGTGGTCGACTGGAAGCAGCAGCCCCGCGGCAACGACCTGAAGCCGCGGATCACCCTGCGTGACGAGGCCGGCGAGGTGGTTCAGCTCGCCAACGGCCTCGAGGCCCGGTACTTCATGTCGGTCGACGCCATCCTGTCGGTCGAGAACGCGGTCCTGGTGAAGGCCGGCGACGTGCTGGCGCGTATCCCGCGCGAGTCGTCGAAGACCCGCGACATCACCGGTGGTCTGCCGCGCGTGGCCGAGCTGTTCGAGGCCCGGCGTCCGAAGGACTTCGCGATCATCAGCGAGTCCGAGGGCCGGGTCGAGTTCGGCAAGGACTACAAGACGAAGCGCCGGGTGATCGTGAACCCGACCGAGGAGGGTGCCGATCCGGTCGAGTACATGATCCCGAAGGGCAAGCACCTGGCGGTGCACGAGGGCGACTACGTCCAGAAGGGCGACCTTCTGATGGACGGCGCCCGGGTGCCGCACGACATCCTGAACATCATGGGCGTCGAGGCGCTGGCGGACTACCTGATCTACGAGATCCAGGAGGTCTACCGACTGCAGGGCGTGAAGATCAACGACAAGCACATCGAGGTGATCGTCCGCCAGATGCTGCAGAAGGTGGAGGTCATCGACGCCGGTGACACCACGCTGCTGCTCGGCGAGACCGTGGACCGCGACGAGTTCGACGAGGCCAACGAACGGGCGCTCGCCGAGAGTCTCCGTCCGGCCCAGGCCAAGCCGGTGCTCCAGGGCATCACCAAGGCCTCGCTGCAGACCAAGTCGTTCATCTCCGCGGCGTCCTTCCAGGAGACCACCCGGGTCCTGACCGAGGCGGCGGTGTCCGGCAAGGTCGACGGACTCGAGGGTCTGAAGGAGAACGTGATCGTCGGCCGTCTGATCCCGGCCGGCACCGGCAGCGTGATGAACCGCCTGCGCCGTATCGCGGCCGATCGCGACCGTGCCCTCACCCCGCCGCAGGCGGAAGAGGGGACGCCGCGGCTCGAGGCGGAATCCGAGGTCACTGCAGCCGAGTAACCGAGTCGGCCGGTCCGCCGGCCGGTTCCGGGAACCACGGCCTCCCGTCGCCTCGCGCGGCGGGGGGCCGTTCCCGTTTCGGGGCACGGGCCGGATGTCCGGACCGGACATTGCGCGCCAGGCGAACGGCGGATAACTATGTTGCGCATGGAGGCTCGCCGAGGGGGGCGCGGAAATCCTGATTTTTTCCGGAATCTCCGCTTGACCCGGGAAGGTCGCCTCCATAGTATCCGCGAACCTTAAATCGGGCTGGTGGTGAACCCCGCGGCGCCTGTTTCCAACGCGCCCGGGCATTCAGACACAGATCCGAACCAAGGTACGGAAACAAATCGAGGGCTCTCGTCTCACGAGGGCCGGTCTGGTGAGCGTGCTTGCCACGGGTCAGAGACTCGGCTGGTGGCGAGTTCGCACGTTTTTGGTCGAGAAGGATCGACGGATGCCGACGATCAACCAGTTGATCAACCACGGCCGTAAAGTGCCGGTGAAGCGCAACAAGGTGCCGGCGCTCCAGGCGTGTCCGCAGAAGCGGGGTGTTTGCACCCGCGTCTACACGACTACGCCGAAGAAGCCGAACTCCGCGCTCCGGAAGGTGGCGCGCGTGCGCCTCACCAACGGCTTCGAGGTCATCAGCTATATTCCCGGTGAAGGTCACAACCTGCAGGAGCACTCGGTCGTCATGATCCGAGGCGGCCGCGTGAAGGACCTTCCCGGCGTTCGCTATCACATCATTCGCGGCACCCTCGACACCCAGGGCGTCAAGGATCGTCGTCAGCGCCGGTCGAAGTACGGCGCGAAGCGGCCGAAGTAAGGAGGGACTGGTATGTCGCGTCGGCATCGTGCTGAAAAGCGCCCGGTTCTCCCGGACGCCAAGTTCGGGGACGAGGTTGTCTCCAAGTTCATGAGCTGCCTCATGTATGACGGCAAGCGCTCGGTCGCCGAGGGCATCGTCTACGGGGCGTTCGACCGCATCGCGAAGCGGACCGGCGGCGAGCCGATCCGGATGTTCCACGACGCGCTGGGCAACGTCCGTCCGCATCTCGAGGTGCGCTCCCGCCGGGTCGGCGGCGCGACCTACCAGGTTCCGGTCGAGGTTCGTCCGGAGCGCGCGCAGGCGCTGGCCATCCGCTGGCTGATCGACGCCGCGCGCAAGCGCTCCGAGAAGACCATGACCGAGCGGCTGTCTGGCGAGCTGGTCGATGCCGCCAACAACCGCGGTACTGCCGTGAAGAAACGCGAGGATACCCATCGGATGGCGGACGCCAACAAGGCGTTCTCGCACTACCGCTGGTAACCGCAAGCGCAAGCGACAAGGACGCGAGCCATGCCCCGCACACATCCGCTCGATATGTATCGCAACATCGGCATCATGGCCCACATTGATGCCGGCAAGACGACGACCACCGAGCGTGTCCTGTTCTACACCGGCCGGTCCTACAAGATCGGCGAGGTCCATGACGGCAATGCCACCATGGACTGGATGGAGCAGGAGCAGGAGCGGGGCATCACGATCACGTCGGCCGCGACCACCTGTTTCTGGCGCGACCACCGGATCAACATCATCGATACCCCGGGCCACGTCGACTTCACCATCGAGGTCGAGCGGTCGCTGCGGGTTCTCGACGGCGCGGTCGCGGTGTTCGACTCGGTCGCCGGTGTCGAGCCGCAGTCCGAGACCGTCTGGCGCCAGGCCGACAAGTACAACGTCCCGCGGATCTGCTTCGTCAACAAGATGGACCGGATCGGCGCCGACTTCTTCCGCTGCGTCGACATGATGGTCGACCGTCTCGGCGCGGTTCCGCTGGTCACCCAGTTGCCGATCGGCTCCGAGGCGGATTTCGTCGGGCTGGTCGATCTTGTCGAGATGCGGGCGATCCGCTGGCTCGACGAGTCGCTGGGCGCGCAGTTCGAGTACGAGCCGATCCCGGCCGACCTGGCCGAGCAGGCCGCCGAGTACCGCAAGACCCTGGTCGAGCTGGCGGTCGAGCAGGACGACGCCGCGATGGAGGCCTACCTCGAGGGTGAGGAGCCGTCGGTCGAGGTGCTGAAGGCCTGCATCCGCAAGGGCGCCGTGAGCGCGAAGTTCGTGCCGGTCCTGCTGGGCTCGGCCTTCAAGAACAAGGGCGTGCAGCCGCTGCTGGACGCCGTGGTCGACTACCTGCCGTCGCCGACCGACGTCGACAACGTCCGCGGCCTGCTGATGGACGGCGAGACCCCGGTGGTCCGCAAGACCTCGGACGACGAGCCGTTCTCGGCGCTGGCGTTCAAGATCATGAACGACCCGTATGTCGGCTCGCTGACCTTCGTGCGCGTCTATTCGGGCGTGCTGGAGACCGGCAGCGGCGTGATGAACACCGTGAAGGACCAGCGCGAGCGGGTCGGCCGCATGCTGCTGATGCATGCGAACAGCCGCGAGGACGTCAAGGAAGCGCGCGCCGGCGACATCGTCGCGATCGCGGGCCTGAAGAACACGACCACGGGCGACACGCTCTGCGACCCGGCGAAGCCGGTGATCCTGGAGCGCATGGAGTTCCCTGACCCGGTCATCGAGGTCGCGGTCGAGCCGAAGACCAAGACCGACCAGGAGAAGATGGGAGTCGCGCTCAGCCGGCTGGCGGCCGAAGACCCGTCGTTCCGGGTGTCGACCGACAACGAGAGCGGCCAGACCGTCATCAAGGGGATGGGCGAGCTCCACTTGGAGATCATCGTCGACCGCATGCGCCGCGAGTTCAAGGTCGAGGCCAATGTGGGCGCGCCGCAGGTGGCGTACCGCGAGTCGATCACCCGGCGTGCCGAGATCGACTACACCCACAAGAAGCAGACCGGTGGCTCGGGTCAGTTCGCCCGCATCAAGCTGGCTTTCGAGCCGCTGGAGCGCGGGTCGGGCTTCGTGTTCGAGAACTCGATCGTCGGCGGCTCGGTGCCGCGGGAATACATCCCGGGCGTCGAGAAGGGCCTGAAGTCGGCGCTGGACAACGGCGTGATGGCCGGGTTCCCGATGATCGACTTCAAGGCGACGCTGCTCGACGGCGCCTACCACGACGTGGACTCCAGTGTGCTGGCGTTCGAAATCGCGTCGCGGGCGGCGTTCAAGGAGGGCATGGTGAAGGCCGGCCCGCAGCTGCTCGAGCCGATGATGAAGGTCGAGGTGGTGACCCCGGACGAGTATATGGGCGACATCATCGGCGACCTGAACAGCCGGCGCGGCCAGGTCAGCGGCATGGACCAGCGCGGCAACGCGCGGGTCGTGGACGCGATGGTGCCGCTGGCGAACATGTTCGGCTACGTCAACACCCTGCGCTCCATGAGCCAGGGCCGGGCGCAGTACACCATGCAGTTCGATCATTACGAACCGGTGCCGCAGGCGGTCGCCGACGAAGTCAAGGCGAAGATGGCCTGACGGCCGTCGGAACCCTGACAAGTCGATAGACGACACGCGTCACCAAATTACTGAACGGAGCGGATCGCGATGGCCAAGGTAAAGTTCGAACGTAACAAGCCGCACTGCAACATCGGCACGATTGGTCACGTGGACCACGGCAAGACGACGCTGACGGCTGCGATCACGAAGGTGCTTGCGGAGAGCGGCGGCGCGACGTTCATGGCG
>NZ_JAVJSE010000035.1:0-18166 GCF_040219615.1 Thalassobaculum sp. | reverse complement strand
GTTCGGAAGCAGCGGCGCGATGACACGCCACTCCAGATCCGTCAGATCGTGACGACGCTTCATCATCAAGCTCCCGCAGTTTGGAAGCTTGAATCACAATCAGCCCATAACGGGAATCCCCTTTATGGGTACAGAACCTAGGCCGGTCGGCGACGCAGTGCCGGGGTTGAGATTCCGGCCGCGGACGCTCACGTTGCAGCGCAACATGTCCAGCGGCGATCCGGGCGAAGCCCCGGACGGCGCGTCATCGAGCGACTGGAAAGGGCCGGACCATGTCGATCCGCAATCTCGACCGGATGTTCCAGCCCGCCTCGGTCGCGGTGATCGGCGCCAGCAACCGCGAGCGGTCGGTCGGCCGGGTGCTGTCGCGCAACCTGCTGTCGGGCGGCTTCGAGGGTCCGGTGCTGCCGGTCAACCCGCATGCCGCGGCGATCGGTGCGACCCTCGCCTATCCCGACGTCGACGCCCTGCCCTTCGCGCCCGACCTGGCGGTGATCTGCACCCCGCCCGACACCGTGCCCGGAATCGTCGACAGCCTGGGCCGGCGCGGCACCAAGGCGGCGGTGGTGATCACCGCCGGCTTCGCGGAAACCCGCAGCGACGCCGGCCGCCAGCTCACCCAGGCGATGTTGGATGCGGCCCGGCCCCACCTGATGCGGGTGGTCGGCCCGAACTGCGTCGGCATCCTGGTCCCCGGCATCGGCCTGAACGCCAGCTTCGCCCACCTGCACCCGCGGGCCGGCGACATCGCATTCGTCAGCCAGTCCGGGGCGGTGGTCACCGCGGTGCTGGACTGGTCGACCCACCGCGACATCGGCTTCAGCCACGTCGTGTCGCTCGGCAACATGGCCGACGTCGACTTCGGCGACATGCTCGACTTCCTGATCGCCGACCCGAAGACCCGCGCGATCCTGCTCTACATCGAGTCGATCACCCACGCCCCGAAGTTCATGTCGGCGGCCCGCGCCGCCGCCCGTGCCAAGCCGGTGATCGTCGTGAAGGCCGGCCGCACCGCCGACGCGGCGCGCGCCGCCGCCTCGCATACCGGCGCGCTGGCCGGCTCGGATGCGGTCTACGACGCCGCCTTCCGGCGCGCCGGCATGCTCAGGGTATTCTCCATGGACGAGCTGTTCGACGCCGTGGAGACCCTCGCCTACGGGCCGCGCATCGTCGGCGACCGGCTGGCGATCATCAGCAACGGCGGCGGCATCGGCGTGCTGGCGACCGAGGCGCTGTCCGATTCCGGCGGCCGGCTGGCCGCACTGGCACCGGAGACCATGGCCCGGCTCGACGGCTGCCTCCCGGCCACCTGGTCGCACGGCAACCCGGTCGACATCATCGGCGACGCCCCCGGCTCGCGCTACGCCCAGGCCCTGGAGGCGGTGCTGGCGGATCCCGGCACCGACGCCGTGCTGGTGCTGAACTGCCCGACCGCGATCGCCGACAGCGGCGAGGCGGCGCGCGCCACCCTGGACCTGGTCGAGGGCGGCAGGGGCGGGGGGCGCCGGCAGCCGCCGGTGCTCACCAGCTGGCTCGGCGACGGCGCCGCCGCCGAGGCCCGCCGGCTGTTCGCGGCCGCCCGGGTCCCGACCTACGAGACCCCGGAGCAGGCGGTGCGCGGCTTCATGCACCTGGTGCGCTATCGCCGCCACCAGGCGCTGCTGATGGAGACCCCGCAGCCGCTGCACGAGTGGACGGCGCCGGCGGTCGGCGCCGCCCGGGCGGTGATCCGGGCGGTCGCCGCGGAGGGCCGGGAGATGCTGACCGGGCCGGAGGCCGAGCAGGTGCTCGAGGCCTATGGCGTGCCGGTCGCCCGGACCCTGACCGCGACGACCCCGGAGGAGGCCGGCCGGGCCGCCGAGCGGATCGGCAGCCGGGTCGCCCTGAAGATCCTCAGCCGGGCGATCAGCCACAAGTCGGACGTCGGCGGCGTGCAGCTCGGCCTGGAGGGCCGCGAACCGGTGCGGGCCGCCGCCGAGGCCATGCTGGCGACCGTCGCCGGGCGCAGCGGCGGCGCGCCGGTCGACGGCTTCGCGGTGCAGGCGATGGCGGCGATGCCGCATGCCCACGAGCTGATCGTCGGCGTGCACCGGGATCCGGTGTTCGGGCCGACCCTGCTGTTCGGCAAGGGCGGGGTCGAGGTCGAGGTGGTGCGCGACAGCGCGGTCGCCCTGCCGCCCCTGAACTCGGTCCTGGCCCAGGACCTGGTCTCCCAGACCCGGGTGTACGACCTGCTGCGCGGCTATCGCGACCGGCCGGCCGCCGACCTGGAGGCGATCCACCGGGTGCTCGAGCGGGTCGGCCAGCTGTCGCTCGACATGCCGGAGGTCGCCGAGCTCGACATCAACCCGCTGCTGGCCGGGGCGTCCGGGGTGATCGCGCTGGACGCCCGCATCCGGATCCAGCCGGCCGAGCAGGCGGCGCCGCCGGCGATCCGGCCGTATCCGGGTCACCTGGCGCACCGGGCGGTGCTCGAGGACGGCTCGACCGTCGACATCCGGCCGATCCGGCCGGAGGACGAGCCGGGGATCGCCGAAATGCTGGCGCGTTCCTCGCTCGAGGATCTGCGCCTGCGGTTCTTCGCGCCGATCAAGCAGCTGAGCCACGAGTCGGCGGCCCGCCTGACGCAGATCGACTACGGCCGCGAGATGGCGTTCGTCGCCGTCGGGGACGACGAACTGCTCGGGGTGTCGCGGCTGGCCGAGGATCCCGAGGGCGAGACCGCCGAATTCGCGGTCATGGTCCGCACCGACCGCCAGAAGCGCGGGCTGGGCGAGCGGCTGATGGCCGACCTGATCGGCTATGCCCGCGAGCGCGGTATCGCGACCCTGCACGGCTCGGTATTGACCGAGAACCGCCGGATGCTGGCGCTCTGCGAGAAGCTCGGATTCGTCCGCAAGGCGGTTCCCGACGACCCCGGCGTCGCCCATCTGGCGCTGAAACTCGGAGAGCCCACCGCAACCGCGCGTTAACCAGATGAATTGACTCGGTGTTTACGACTCCGGCGGCACAGTGGCGGCAGGCAACGAGGAGATCGCCATGACGCCGGAGACCGAACTGCCCTGCCTGGACGAGATCGTCGACCGCGCCGAGTTCGGCAGCGTGCGGGAGCCGGAGTTCAGGCTGGTCGCCGATCTGATCCGCATGACCATCCTCGGCCACGAGGCGCGCGCCGAGGCCGCCTGATCCGCCGTCTTCCAACCGCCTAGCCGAAATCCTCGATCGCCAGCGCCACATGGGCGCGTGAGCGGAATTCCCGCCGGTACAGGATCGCGACCACCCAGGCGGTCGCCGCGATCAGGCCCGCCGGATGCAGGAACCAGGCGCAGGCCGCCAGCCCGAAGTAATAGGAATGCATGCCGCCGTTGTAGTGCCGCGCGGCGAGCGTCACCAGGCGCGCCGCCACCGCCGCGCGGGACCGCGCCATGGCCGGGTCGCCGGTTCCCGGCTGCGGGATCGCGCCGAGCACGACCCCGGCGTTGTTGTGCAGCCGCATCGACCAGGCCAGCCGGAAGAAGGCGTGCATGAAGATCAGGATCATCAGCGCCACCTTGAAGCCGAACCGGTTCTGACTGGTGACCGCGAAGTAGTCGAAGCCGTTCAGCACCGCCACCACGTCGGCCGCAGCCCCGAGCACCGCCGCCAGCCCGCCGATCACGAAGATCGCGGTCGACGCCAGGAACGCCGAGTTGCCGGTCAGCGACTGCAGGATCTGGACGTCGAGGATACGGTTGTCGCGGTCGACCGCCGACGCCATCCAGCGTTCGCGCCAGACCTGCATCCGGGCCGGCAGGTTGCGGCCGCGACGGGTCGCGCGGGCGACGAAGGCCTCGTAGCCGGCCCAGGCGGTCAGGAAGATCGCGAGCGCCGCGAGGTCGAGCGCCGAGAAGATCGCCAGAATGCCGTCCATGGTCCCCGCATCGCGTGCCGGCGCCCGCTCCCGCCGCATCGGGCGCAGGATCGCAGACCCGGCGGACGACCGCCAGAGCGGCGCGCCCGGATCAGGCCCGCAGCATGGCGGGCCTGAGTTCGCCCGCGCCGGCCGTCGGTTCGGGCAGGCGATGCACTCGCGATTCCGGGAACGCCACCGTGACCCGGGTGCCGACCCCCGGCTCGCTCTCGATCCGCAGCTCGCCACGGTGCAGTTCGACGAAGCCGCGGACCAGCGACAGCCCGAGCCCGGTGCCCTGGTGGCGGCGGGCGTAGGACTGGTCGGCCTGGAAGAACGGCTCGGTGACCCGCTCCAGCAGGTGCGCCGGAATCCCGATCCCGCTGTCTTCGACCCGCAGGATCATCCCGCCGTCCGGCGCGATGGACAGCTGCACATGCACGGCCCCCCCTGGCTGGGTGAACTTCACCGCGTTGGACAGCAGGTTCAGCATGATCTGGCGGAACAGCCGCTGGTCGGCAAACAGCCCGACACCTTGGATGCCTTCCTGCAGGACCAGCCGCACGCCGGCCTCATTGCTGGCCGACTCGACCATCCGGACCGCCGATCTCAGTGCGACCGCCGGATCGAAGGTCTCCTCCAGGAGATCGAGCCGATGCGCATCCATGCGCGCCATGTCGAGCAGGTCGTTCAGCACCGACAGCAGGTGTATGGCGCTCTCATGGATGTCGTGGGCATAGCCGTGGTAGCGCGCCGGCATCGGTCCGAACAGCTGCCGGTCCTGGATCTCGGCGAACCCGATGATGGCGTTCAGCGGGGTTCGAAGTTCATGGCTCATGGTCGCCAGGAAGTTCGACTTGGCGTGGTTGGCCTCCTCGGCGGCCCACCGCGCCGCTTCCTGATCGCGCGCCCGGCGGGCGCTGCGCAACACCTCGATGCCGAGGAAGATCGCCAGAACCGCGACCACCGCCAGCATCGCCCACTGGTACAGCGCTGCGCGCCGGTAGCCTTCGCGGATCCGCTCGGCGAGCCGGCGGAAGTGACCGCCGTTGTAGACCTCCATGGTCAGGGTCCGGATCGGCTCGCGCCACTGGGTGAGGGCCGCGCGGATCCGCTGGTAGCGACCGCGGTCGCCGGCGACCAGGGCGTTCAGATCCGGCTCGACCGCCGCGAGCGTGCCGGAGAAATCCTCGAACAGGCGCGCGGCCCCCTCGATGGAGCGCACCTCGGCGGTCTCCTCGGCCCGGAGCAGGATCGGCAGCCGGCTCCAGAGGATGTCGAACCGGAGGGCGACGCCGTCGGCGTCGGCATCCGGCGCACCGAGCAGGTGACGATCGAGGGCGTTGAGGAAGCGCTCGAGTTCGAACTCGAGCTGCGAGACCGCCCAGTTGTTGGTGGTCAGCAGGTAGTTGTAGCCGGCGCGTTCGCGGCGCAGTTCGGTCTCCTGCAGGGTCAGCAGCGTCAGGAAGACGACCGCGAGCCCGACCACCGCCGCGATCCGGCAGCGTGCGTGGCCGGAATACCGGACGACACCGGACAGCAGGCGGCTGCTCGAAACGGCCGGCCGCCCGAACCCACCCGGCTTCGCGCCTGTGAAGCGCAGATCCAAGAACTCACCTCCGGGCCTGCGAGGCCCCCGAATGCCGATTGCGCGCCCGGTCAACCGGCACTGCCAGGAGCGCGCCCGGAGGGGCGCAGTCGATCGCAGGCATCGGGGGACCGGGCGGAACGGGCGCAGCGGGCCGCGGCCCGACCTGCATCCGTCGGGCCGGTGAATACCCGAGGGCGACTTAACAGAAGGTTACGAGATACCGCGGATCGCTAGACGTCGAGATTGGCGACCTTCAGGGCGTTCTGCTGGATGAACTCGCGGCGCGGCTCGACCACGTCGCCCATCAGGGTGGAGAACACCTCCTGGGCCTCGTCGGCGTGGGCGACCTTGACCTGCAGCAGGGTCCGGCGGTCGGGGTCCAGGGTGGTCTCCCAGAGCTGTTCCGGGTTCATCTCGCCGAGGCCCTTGTAGCGGTTCACCGTCAGCCCCTTGCGGCCGATCGCGAACACCGCCTCGATCAGCCCGACCGGCCCGTGCACCGTGCGCGGGCCGTCCTTGCCCTCCAGGGTCGCCTGCTTGCCGAACAGGTCCTGCAGTTCGGCGGCGCGCTCGTCCAGGGCGCGGGCCTCCGGGGTCTTCAGGAAGGCGCCGTCCAGGCGATAGCGCTCGGTGACCCCGCGCATCTCGCGCTCGAACACCAGGGCCGGGCCGGTCTCGGTCTCCTCGAACCGGCCGGTCCAGCCGCGCTCGTGCTCCTCGTACAGGGCGTCGAGCCGGCGCGCCAGATACTCGGCGGCCTGCCCGGCGGTCTCCGGGTCGCCCAGCAGGCCGGTCCCGAGAGCGCCGGCGACGGCGGCCTGCTCGACCACCACCGGGCTGCCGAGCCGGCGGGCCAGCGGCTCCATGAGCTGCTTGGCCTGGCGGGCCCGCTCGGCCTGGGCCGCCAGGTCGACGCCGGCGATCTGCGCACCCGAGGCCAGGGTCAGAATCGCGCCCTTGGTGCCCTCGTCGATCAGGAAGCGTTCCAGCGCCCGGTCGTCCTTGAGGTAGGTCTCCTCGCTGCCGCGCTTGACCCGGTAGAGCGGCGGCTGGGCGATGTACAGGTAGCCGTGGTCCAGCAGTTCCGGCATCTGCCGGAAGAAGAAGGTCAGCAGCAGGGTCCGGATGTGGCTGCCGTCCACGTCGGCGTCCGTCATGATGATGATCCGGTGGTAGCGGAGCTTCGAGAGGTCGAACTCCTCCGGACCGATGCTGGTACCGAGCGCCGCGATCAGGGTGCCGATCTCCTGGCTCGACAGCATCTTGTCGAAGCGGGCCCGCTCGACGTTCAGGATCTTGCCGCGCAGCGGCAGGATCGCCTGGCTCTTGCGGTTGCGGCCCTGCTTGGCGGAGCCGCCGGCGCTGTCGCCCTCGACCAGGAACAGCTCGGCCTTGGCCGGGTCGCGCTCCTGGCAGTCGGCCAGCTTGCCCGGCAGGTTGGCGATGTCGAGCGCGCCTTTGCGCCGGGTCAGCTCGCGCGCCTTGCGGGCGGCCTCGCGGGCGGCCGCCGCCTCATAGGCCTTGGCGACCACCTTGCGGGCGTCCGCCGGGTGCTCGTCGAACCACTGGTCGAGCTTGTCGGCGACGATGCTCTCGACCACCGGCTTGACCTCGGACGACACCAGCTTGTCCTTGGTCTGGGACGAGAACTTCGGGTCCGGCACCTTGACAGAGAGCACGCAGGTCAGTCCTTCCCGGGCGTCGTCGCCGGACAGGCTGACCTTCTCCTTCTTGGCGATCCCCGAGGCCTGGGCGTAGTTGTTGACCTGCCGGGTCAGGGCGGCCCGGAAGCCGGCCAGGTGGGTGCCACCGTCCTTCTGCGGGATGTTGTTCGTGAAGCACAGCATGGTCTCGTGGTAGGAGTCGGTCCACTCCATCGCCACCTCGACCGTGATTCCGTCGCGCTCGCCGACCATCATCAGCGGCGCGTGCAGGGCGTGCCGGGCCCGGTCGATGTACTTCACGAAGGCTTCCAGCCCGCCCTCGTAGAACAACTCCACGGTCTTCGACTCGGCGGTGCGATCGTCGGTCAGCACGATCCGCACGCCCGAGTTCAGGAACGCCAGTTCGCGCAGCCGATGCTCCAGGGTCGCGAAGTCGAACTCGACCATGGTGAAGGTGCCCTTCGACGGCTTGAAGGTCACCTCGGTGCCGGACTGCTCGGACGGCCCGACCACCGCCAGGTCCTCCTCCGGCACGCCGTGGCGGAACCGCATGAAGTGCTCCTTGCCGCCGCGCCAGATCCGCAGGTCCAGGGTCTCGGACAGTGCGTTCACCACCGAGACGCCGACCCCGTGCAGGCCGCCCGACACCTTGTAGGAGTTCTGGTCGAACTTACCGCCGGCGTGCAGCTGGGTCATGATGACCTGGGCGGCCGACACCCCCTCCTCGCGGTGGATGTCGACCGGGATGCCGCGGCCGTTGTCGGAAACGGTGACAGACCCGTCGCCGTTCAGGGTGACCCGGACCGCGTCGCACCAGCCGGCCAGCGCCTCGTCGATGGCGTTGTCGACCACCTCATAGACCATGTGGTGCAGGCCGGAGCCGTCGTCGGTGTCGCCGATATACATGCCGGGCCGCTTGCGCACGGCGTCCAGCCCGCGCAGCACCTTGATGGACTCGGCGTCATAGCCGCTGGATCCACCGTTCCCGTCCTCGGGAAGGATCTCGTCAGCCATTCGATGTCTCTCCTCGGAATCCGATGGTGCCGGCCGGCGCCAGGCGCCCGTCGGTCACCTCTACAATCTGGGCCCGGTCGGCGATCGGGGCGAACACGCCACGGTCGGTACCGGTCAGCCATGCCTGCCCCCCGAGCGCCAGCACGGCCTCGAACAGTGCGGCCCGGCGGCGGTCGTCGAGATGGGCGGCGACCTCGTCGAGCAGCAGGATCGGCGCGGCGCCCTCGTCGACCGCCTGCAGCCGGGCGTGGGCCAGCACGATGCCGACCAGCAGCGCCTTCTGCTCGCCGGTCGAGCAGCGCTCGGCCGGCATGTCCTTCGGAACGTGCCGGACCGCGAGGTCGCTGCGATGCGGACCCTCGGCCTCGGGCGAGCCCATACCGGCGCCGGACGGCCGGCGACCGGCCGCCAGGGTGGCGCGCAGCCGGTCCTCGACGTCGAGCGCCGGGGCCTCCTGGAGCCACCGGTCGACGGTACCGTCGAGGGCCAGGGAAGCGGCCGGGAACGGCTCGGCGGTGGCGGCGCAGACCCGGTTCAGCCGGGCCACCAGGGCGGCGCGGGCGGCAGCGACGGCCACCCCGGTCGCCGCCAGAGTCTCCTCCAGCGCCGCGTACCAGGCGGAATCGCGCACCCCGTCCCTGATCAGGCGGTTGCGCTCGCGCCAGGCATGCTCGTAACCGTTGACCCGGGTCGAGTGCTCCGGGTCGAAGGCGAAGACCAGACGGTCCAGGAACCGGCGCCGGCCCGACGCCCCGTCCATGAACAGCCGGTCCATGGCCGGGGTCAGCCAGGACACCGTGACGTGGTCGGCGAGGACCGCCTGGCTCTTCGCCGGCACGCCGTCGATCCGGACCAGCCGGCGCTCGCCCTCGGCCTCGGGATCGCGGCCGGTGCCGATGGCGGTCGCCCCCAGCTTGCCCTCGATCCGGGCCGCCACCGCCCACGCGGTCGCGGCGGTCGGCGGCGAGGCGTCGCCCGGTACCACCCGGTCGACCTCGGACAGCCGGGCCCGCCTGAGGCCGCGTCCGGGGGCCAGGAACGACACCGCCTCCAGCAGGTTGGTCTTGCCGGCACCGTTCGGTCCGGCCAGCACCACCGCCGGCCCGTCGACCTCGAGGGTCGCGGACGCGTAGTTCCGGAACCGCGTCAGGCTGAGCCGGCGCACGGCGAGCCGGCGCGGCGCCGGAGTCTGGCCCGCCGACGGATCGACCATGAGAGGTTGGGCGCTCACGCGGCCGGTCACACCCGCATCGGCATGAGGACGTAGAGCGCGCCGTCGTCGCTCTCGTCGGTCACCACGGTCGGCGACGCGGCGTCGGCCATGGCGAACACCGCCTTGCTGCCGTTGTCGATCTGGTCGGCGATGTCCAGCAGGTAGCGGGAGTTGAAGCCGATCTCGATCGGCGAGGCGCCGTAGTCGACGTCGACCTCTTCGGTCGCCTGGGCGTTGTCCGGGCTGTTCGCCGACAGGGTGAGCGTCCCGCTCGCCAGGCTCAGCTTCACCGACCGCGACTTCTCCGTGGAGATCGTCGCGACCCGGTCGACCGCGCGCTTGAAGCTCGAGCTCTCGACCCGCATCAGCTTGTCGTTGCCGGCCGGGATCACCCGCTCGTAGTCCGGGAAGGTCCCGTCGATCAGCTTGGTGGTCAGGACCGTGGTCTCGAAGGCGACCCGCAGCTTGTTGTCGTTCAGCGAGACCTGCACGTCGCCGTCGGTCTCCTCGATCAGCTTGCGGATCTCCTGCACCGCCTTGCGCGGCACGATCACCGAGGGCATGCCGGCGGCGCCCGAGGGCAACGGCATCTGCACCCGCGCCAGCCGGTGGCCGTCGGTCGCGACGGCGCGCAGCACCGGCATCTCGCCGGCCTTGGTCTCGTGCAGGTAGATGCCGTTCAGGTAGTAGCGGGTCTCCTCGGTGGAGATCGCGAACCGGGTACGGTCGATCAGGGTCTTGGCGTCGGCCGCCGACAGCACGAAGCCGATCGGCAGGGTGTCGCCGGACAGCGCCGGGAATTCCTCTACCGGCAGGGTCGGCAGCGAGAAGTTGGAACGCCCGGCGCGGATCGACATGCGACCGCTGTCGCCGTTCGCAACCAGTTCGACCTCGGAGCCGTCCGGCAGCTTGCGGACGATCTCGTACAGGGTGTGCGCCGGCACCGTGGTCTGGCCCGGCTGGTCGACCGAGCAGCCGACGCTCTCGACCACGTCGAGGTCCATGTCGGTAGCGGTCAGCGACAACGTCCCGTCGCCGGCTCGGAGCAGCACGTTGGCCAGGATCGGGATCGTGTTGCGGCGCTCGACGACGCTCTGGACATGGGCGAGCGGCTTCAGCAGGGCCGCGCGGTCGATGGTGATCTTCATGGGGCTCGCTCGGGCCTTTCGGATGGTCTCGGGGACGCCGCCGCCGCCCTGTGGAGGCGGCGGACCGGCGTACCCGTCGGTGGGCGAATCATCACGCCGTTTATAGCATGAAACGCCCGCCGTTGGGCCAGATTTACCGCTGTCGGAACCGGCGGCCCCGATGCCGATCCGTCAGCTCTCGAGCATGCGGCGGAGCATGTCGACATCCTCGTCGAAATGCCGGTCCGCCGCCCGCAGTTCGTCGACCTTCTTGACCGCGTGCATGACGGTGGTGTGGTCGCGCCCGCCGAACTTGCGGCCGATCTCCGGCAGCGACCGCTGGGTCAGCTGCTTGGCGAGATACATGGCGATCTGCCGCGGCCGGGCGATCGACCGCGACCGCCGGGCCGAGTGCATGTCGGCGATGCGGATGTTGAAGTGCGAGGCGACCTTGCGCTGGATCTCCTCGATGGTGATCCGCCGGTCGTTGGCCTTCAGCAGGTCGTGCAGGACCTCCTGGGTGGTCTCCAGGGTGACGGCGCGGCCGACCAGGTCCGAGTGCGCGACGATGCGGTTCAGGGCACCCTCCAGCTCACGGACGTTGGAGGAGATCTTGTGGGCCAGGAACTCCAGCACCTTCGGCGGGATCGAGGTCTCCACCCTCTCGGCCTTGGACTGCAGGATCCCGAGCCGGAGTTCGTAGGTGGTCGGATGGATGTCCGCGACCAGCCCCCAGCCGAGCCGCGAGCGCAGCCGCTCCTCCAGCCCGTCCAGGTCGTTCGGCGACTTGTCGGCGGAGATGATGACCTGGCGGTTCTGGTCGACCAGGGCGTTGAAGGTGTGGAAGAACTCCTCCTGGGTGGAATCCTTGCCGCTGATGAACTGGACGTCGTCGATCATCAGCACGTCGACCGAGCGGAACAGGTCCTTGAACGCCACGGTGTCCTTGAACCGCAGCGCCCGGATGAACTGGTACATGAACTTCTCGGCGGACATGTACAGCACCCGGCGCTGCGGATGCTTCTCCCGCAGGTTCCAGGCGATGGCGTGCATCAGATGGGTCTTGCCGAGCCCGACGCCGCCGTACAGGAACAGCGGATTGAACGGCACCGTCTCGCTTTCCGCGACCCGGCGGGCCGCTGCGAAGGCCAGTTCGTTCGGCTTGCCGACCACGAAGTTCGAGAAGGTGAAGCGCTGGTCGAGCGGCGCGCTCAGCGCCTCCGTCGTCTCGAGCATGCGCATCTCGGCCGGGCGGAGCATCATCGGTGCCGCCAGAACCACAGGCTCGTCGTCGGCCGGCGGCCGCGCAAGCGCCTGGGCGGAAGCCGCCTGCTGGGCCGTGGCCGCGACCCGGCGCGAGGACGACACCCCGGCCTCGGCCTCGGCGGTGGCGCCGGACGACACCACGACCTCGACCACCTGGACCGCCGCCAGCTCGTCGCTCCACAGGGCCCGCAGCCGGTCACCGTATTGATTGGTCACCCGGTCGCGCACCACGCGGCTCGGCACCGACAGCACCACCGTGTGGCCGTCCCGCCGCACCAGCGTCAACGACCGCAGCCAGCTCCGATAGACGGTCTCGCCGCATTCCGCACGCAAACGCCCCCGCACCCGCGCCCATCGGGCCGCGAGTTCGCCCCCGCCATCGCGATCAAGCATCCCACGTGCCTCCCCTTCGGGTCAGCGCGGCAGAGCCTGCCGCACCACTTTGGTTCCGCACGTCCCCCGTTTGGCTCCCCAGGCCGATTCTTCCAGTCACGACTTGCCCCTCGCGTCTCCGGGCGCTCGCCCGCTCCTTGGTCCCGTCGGCCTGGCACCCGGCACGAACCCCCCAGTTCGACGCCGAGTCGTGTCGAAATCTCGCCCATCCGAAGCGGCCACTGCCGCTTCGCCCCGTCAGCTTCGGCACTTGAAACAGATAAGTGCCTGCATGCAGACGTTTCCCAGACCATCGAAAGAATTAACGCAATTCCGAAATACTTATTACTGCAGTTTTTCCTTGTCGACTTGCAGTAACCATCGGTTTGCGCCAAGGCCGGTAAATTACTCGCCCCCCCTGACGGACGCAACCGACTCGGTCATATGATGACGAAATTTTTTCGGTGTGATCGGTCGAATCGCAAGTTGACTTATACGGATCAAACTCGATTCAACACTTTGCAACTCGTCCTTGAACCGATGTCGAGCGAACCGCCACAACCCTTTAAGCGACGGCGAAACGAGTTCGCCGACAGCGACTTAGCCTCTGTCACATTTTCGCAGCATCGGTTTCCGGCACCGGACGGTCGCGGCACGGCGACGTCGTCCGATACGCCCGGGGGATGTTCGGGGGACATGGCCGGGTGCCGGCGGCGCGGCGGCGAAGGCGGGTCCGGGTCACCGGACGGACGGCCGCGCGGCCCCGTGGTCCGGACACACGAAAGGGCCGCCGGATACCGACGGCCCTCGCATCCCGATCCACTCGGCGGCCGGAGCCGCCGGGCCCTCAGGCGCCGAGCGACTTGATCCGCGTGTTCAGGCGCGACAGCTTGCGCGCCACCGTGTTGCGGTGCAGGACGCCCTTGGACACGCCACGGTGCATCTCCGGCTGCGCCTCCGCGAACGCCGACTTCGCAGCCGTCTGGTCGCCGGACGCGATCGCCTTCTCGACCTTCTTCACGAAGGTGCGGATACGCGAGATGCGTGCGTGGTTGATCTCGAAACGGTGCGCATTGCGACGAATGCGCTTCTTGGCCGACTTGTGATGCGCCATGTTATCTCTCGAATGGCCGGCGATACGCGGAAGGCGCGCCTTATAGCGCCGCGCCCGATCCGCGTCAACCGTGGTGGACGGCCCCTGCGGGCCTGGGGAAATCGACGGTTCAGCTGTTCTTGAAGGCCGGCTGCCGTTTCTCGACGAAAGCGGCCATGCCTTCCTTCTGGTCCTCGGTCGCGAAGGTCGAGTGGAACAGCCGGCGCTCGAAGCGCACGCCCTCGTTCAGCGTGGTCTCGTAGGCGCGGTTGACCGCCTCCTTGGCCATCATGACCATCGGCCGCGACATGTCGGCGATCCGGTCGGCGACCTTCATGACCTCGTCGATCAGCTCGGCGGCCGGCACGACCCGGCTGACCAGCCCGGCGCGCTCGGCCTCCCGGGCGTCCATCATCCGGCCGGTCAGGCACATGTCCATGGCCTTCGACTTGCCGACGAAGCGGGTCAGCCGCTGGGTGCCGCCGGAACCCGGGATGGTGCCGATGGTGATCTCCGGCTGGCCGAACTTGGCGGTGTCGGCGGCGATGATGAAGTCGCACATCATCGCGAGCTCGCAGCCGCCGCCCAGCGCGTAGCCGGCAACCGCCGCCACCACCGGCTTGCGGACCCGGGTGATGTGCTCCCAGCGCGCGGTGATGAAGTCCTCCTTGTAGACGTCCATGTAGGACTTTTCCTGCATCTCCTTGATGTCGGCGCCGGCCGCGAACGCCTTCTCGCTGCCGGTGATCACCAGGCAGCCGACCGCGTCGTCGGCCTCGAGCTCGTCGAGGCCGCGGGCCAGTTCGTCCATCAGGACCGACGACAGGGCGTTCAGCGCCTTCGGACGGTTCAGCGTGATCACGCCGACCTTGCCGCGGCGCTCCACCAGGATCGTCTCGTAAGCCATCGTTGGTGCTCCTCTCCAGAGCCGCCGTCGGCGGCCGGATTCAGGGACAATCGAATTCTCAGCGGGGCGCGAGCTCGAAACGGACGACCAGCCCGTTCCCCTCGACCACCGTATCCAGCGTCAGAACCTCTCCCTCCCGCAGCCACCGGTCCGCCCCCTCGGGCTTCCAGCCGAGCTGCGGAAGCGTCTCGGTATAGAAGGCGCGCACGGCAGGCATGCGCACCGCGCCTTCGGCGAAGGCGACCACGATACGGCCGACCGCGGCATCGAAGCTCACGCTGGCGGCCGGGACGTTGCGCAGTCCCGGCATCAGCGGAAGATCCTCGAATCCATCGACGAAGGCGTCCGCGCGGACAGGCGCGGGCGCCGCTCCCCACAGCAGGCCGACCCCGATGATCACGGGGCCGACGAGGCGCGCAAGGAGCCGGTGCGGCATGCTCATGGCCCGGGGCTTCTACCTCACCGCTGACAGGACGGACAATAGAAAGTCGACCGACCGGTCTGGACCAGGCGCTTCACGCTGCCCCGGCAGCCCTCGGTCGGGCACGGCTCGGCCTCGCGGTCGTAGACCCGGAAGGTGTGCTGGAAGTAGCCGAGCTCGCCCGAGGTCTGGCGGTGGTCGCGCAGCGACGAGCCGCCGGCGGCGATGGCGTCCCGCAGAACCGATCCGACCGCGTCGGCCAGGGCCTGGGCGCGGCCGCCGCGCACGTTCAGCGCCAGCCGTTTCGGGGAGATGCCGGCGCGGTGCAGGGCCTCGCAGGCGTAGATGTTGCCGATCCCGGCGACCACCCGCTGGTCCAGCAGGGCGGCCTTGATCGGGGTGTGCCGGCCCTCCAGGGCGGCCTCCAGGGCCGGCCCGGAGAATGCGTTGCCGAGCGGCTCCGGCCCGATACCGGCCAGCAGGCGGTGGTTCTCCACGTCGGCGGTCGGCCACAGGTCCATCATCCCGAACCGCCGGGCGTCGTTGAACCGCAGCCACCAGCCCTGGTCGGTGCGCAGCACCACGTGGTCGTGCTTCTCCAGCACCGGGTCGCCGCCGTTCGACAGCAGCATCCGCCCCGACATGCCGAGATGGATCAGCCAGCTGGTGGCGTCGTCCAGGTCGACCAGGATGTACTTGGCGCGCCGGCGCAGCCCGACCACCCGGCGGCCGGTCAGCCGCTCGGCGAAATCCCGCGGCAGCGGCCAGCGCAGGTCGGGCCGGCGCGCCTCCACATGGGCCAGCACCCGGCCCTCCAGCCGCGGCGCCAGGCCGCGCATCACCGTCTCGACTTCGGGTAGCTCGGGCATGCGCGGACGGTATCGCTTGATTCGACGGGCGCCAAGCGACTTGATAGGCGCCGCCGGGCGCCCGACATGCCCGGTTCCGGCGCCCCGGAAGGCGGCATGAACGAGGCGACATGAACGACGACCGCAAGATCCGCGACGGCGTCACCGACTTCGGCTTCGACGAGGTGCCGGTGGCCGAGAAGGCCGCCCGGGTGCGCGACGTCTTCGACTCGGTGGCCCGCAACTACGACCGCATGAACGACCTGATGAGCCTGGGGGTCCACCGGATCTGGAAGGACGCGCTGATGGACTGGCTGCTGCCGCGTCCGTCCCAGCGCCTGCTGGACGTGGCCGGCGGCACCGGCGACATCGCCCGGCGCTGGCGCAGGCGCGGCGGCGGGCCGGTCACGGTCTGCGACATCAACGCCGAGATGATCGGCGTCGGCCGCGACCGCCTCGCCCAGGCCGGCGGGGATGCCGGAATCGACTGGGTGGTCGGCGACGCCGAGGCCCTGCCGCTGGCCGACCGCTCGGTCGAGCGGGTCACCATCGCCTTCGGGCTGCGCAACGTCACCCGGATCGACGCCGCGCTGGCCGAGATGCGGCGGGTGCTGAAGCCGGGCGGCCGGTTCCTGTGCCTGGAGTTCTCGCGGCCGACCCAGCCCTGGCTGGACCCGGTCTACGACGCCTATTCGTTCCGGGTGCTGCCCTGGCTCGGCCGGGTGGTCGCCAAGGACGAGGACGCCTACCGCTACCTGGCCGAGAGCATCCGCCGGTTCCCCGACCAGCAGGAGCTGTGCGAGCGCATGCGCCGGGCCGGCTTCGAGAAGGTGGCGTGGCGCAACCTGTCGGCCGGCATCGCCGCCATCCATTCCGGCTGGCGGCTCTAGGCATGCCGGGCTGATCCCATGCGACGCGCGCCATGATCCGGTCCCCATGATCCGCTCGTTGCGCAATCTGTTCCGGTTGATCCGGATCGCCTGGATCATGGCCCGGCACGGGGTGCTGGAGCCGCTGGAGACGGTCGCCGAGGCCCCGGCTCTCGCCCTGTTCGCGCGGCTCGCCCGCCGGCTCAGCGACCGGCGGGTGACCGGCCGCTGGGGCCAGCGGCTGGCCGCCGCCCTGGTGGCGCTGGGGCCGAGCTTCATCAAGTTCGGGCAGTCGCTGGCGACCCGCGCCGACCTGATCGGCGACCAGGCCTCGGCCGACCTCACCATGCTGCAGGACCGGCTGCCGCCGTTCGACCCGGCGGTCGCCCGGGCCGCCGTCGAGCACGAGTTGGGCGCCCCGGTCGACACCCTGTTCGCGCGCTTCGACGCCGCCCCGGTGGCGGCCGCCTCGATCGCCCAGGTGCACCGGGCCCGCACCGCCGACGGCCGTGAGGTGGCGGTCAAGATCCTGCGCCCCGGCATCGAGGCGGCGGTGGCGCGCGACCTGGACCTGTTCGAGTGGATCGCCGAGACCGTCGAGCGCGCCCTGCCCTGGACCGAGCGGCTGCGGCCGGTCGAGACCGTGCGGGTGTTCCGCGAGACCGTCGAGATCGAGCTCGACCTGCGCTACGAGGCGGCGGCGGCGGCCGAGCTGTCGGAGAACTTCCAGGGCAGCCCTGACTTCCGGGTCGCCTCGGTCGACTGGGACCGGACCACCCGGCGGCTGCTGACCACCGCCTGGGTCGAGGGCTGCCGGATCGACGACCTGGCCTCGCTGGACGCCTACGGCCTGGACCCGACCGACCTGCTGGCCAAGGCCGCCGGGGTGTTCTTCAACCAGGTGTTCCGCGACGGCTTCTTCCACGCCGACATGCACCCCGGCAACATGCTGGTGGAGCCGGACGGAACCCTGGTGCCGGTCGACTTCGGCATCATGGGGCGGGTCGACCTGGCCACCCGCTTCTACCTGGCCGACACCCTGACCGGGTTCCTGAACGGCGACTGGCGGGCGGTCGCCGAGATCCACTTCCGCATGGGCTTCGTGCCGGCCGACAAGTCGATCGACCTGTTCACCCAGGCCTGCCGGTCGATCGGCGAGCCGCTGATGGACAAGCCGCTGCACGAGGTCTCGGTCGCCCGGCTGCTCGGCCAGGTGCTGCGGATCGCCGAGACCTTCGAGATGCGCGCCCAGCCGCAGCTGCTGCTGCTGCACAAGACCATGGTGGTGTCCGAGGGGGTCGGGCGGAAGCTGAACCCCGACGTCAACATGTGGGCGCTGGCCCGGCCGCTGATCGAGCGGTGGATGATCGAGAACCGCGGCCCCGAGGCGCTGCTGGCGCGCGGCGCCGACGACATCATGCGGGCACTGACCCGGCTGCCGGCCCTGGTGCGGGCCGCCGACCGGATGATGCAGCACCTGGACGAGGGCGGCATCAAGGTCCACCCGGAGACCCTGAAGATCCACGCCGAGCTCAACGCGCCGGCCCGGTTCTCGGCCTGGTCGATCTGGCTGGCGATCGGTGCCGGCCTGCTGGTCGGGCTGCTGATCGGATAGCGGCGGGACGCGCGTCGCAGGGTGGGTTCCGGCTCGGCCGCGCCGAGGGCGGCGCGCCCGCCCGGAATGACGACATTTTTACGTTCGTCATTCCGGACCGGATCGCCGGAGGCGGGACGGATCCGGAACCCACGGAGCGACCTACGGTGTTCACACATCGCGAAAACGTCAGCTTCTTGAAGTATTTGGCAGTGCCCGTCACGCAGTGGATCCCGGAGCCGGCTGCTCGCGCAGCCCCTCCGGGATGACGAAGTGAGGGGTGGATCCGGGAGGGAAG
>NZ_JAVJSE010000034.1:0-6351 GCF_040219615.1 Thalassobaculum sp. | reverse complement strand
CGTGACCGAGGTCGTGCCGGTTGGCGTCGACGAGGCCGAGGTGCTCGCGAAGGCGGCCGCCGTCGAGCGCGATTCCAGTCACCCGATCGGGATCGCCATCGCCGAGGCTGCGGCGGCGCGCAACATCGAGCTTCCGAAGGTGTTCGGCGGTGCAGTCGCGATCCCCGGCAAGGCAGTCCGGGCGCGCCTGCAGGGCGGCTTTGTGTCGGTCGGTTCGCCGCGCTACGCAGCGGAGCATGCGGACCTCCCCGAGGAACTGGGCGACCGGTGCCGGGCTCTCGAGGCGGACGGCAAGACGGTGGTTACGGTGATCCATGGCCGCCGCGTGATCGGGCTGATCGGCCTGCGCGACCAGCCGCGCGAGGACGCGCAGGCCGGTGTCGCCGCGCTGAACGGCCTCGGAATCCGCACCGTGATGCTGACCGGCGACAACCGCCGCACCGCTGCAGCGATCGCCGCGGGCCTCGGCCTGGAGGCCAAGGCCGAGCTGCTGCCGGACGCCAAGCTCGCCGAAATCGCAAAGCTGCGCAGCCACGGCGGCGTCGCCATGGTCGGCGACGGCATCAACGACGCGCCGGCCCTGGCCGCGGCCTCGGTCGGCATCGCCATGGGCGGGGGTACCGACGTGGCGCTGGAGACCGCCGACGCCGCACTGCTGAAGAACCGCGTGCAGGGAGTGGCCGAGATGGTCGGCCTGTCGCGGGCGACGCTTACCAACATCTGGCAGAACATCGCGCTGGCTCTCGGCCTCAAGGGCATTTTCCTGGTCACGACTGTGACCGGCACGACGACGCTCTGGATGGCGATCCTGGCTGATACCGGGGCCACAGTCCTGGTCACCATGAACGCCCTGCGGCTGCTGCGCTTCGACGCCAGCCGGACAGCGGGCCGCGGCGCCGCCCACGTGCCGCCGAAAGCCTTCACGTCGAAGCGTGAAGCCTGATCGAACAGGAGCGATGAACGATGACTGCGGAAGCAGGACCGTCGACAGCGATCGCCTGCACGTTGAGCTCGGGCGACTTTCGCCAGCGCCTCGCCTGGATCGCCGCGCTGAACCGCGATGCCCTGCACACGCGGCATCGAGACGGACGCCGGCTCGAACTGACCTATGCGCCGGACGCCGTCGACCGGGTGAGCGAGATGGTCCACCGCGAGCAGCAGTGCTGCGCCTTCCTGAGCTTCACGCTGCATCGGGAGGCGGGCGCCATCCGGCTGGTCATCGAAGCGCCGGAAGCAGCGGCAGGTTCCCTGGACGCCGTATTCGAGCCCTTCGAGGCACCAGTCGCCGCCGCCGGCGATTGTGGCTCTGCAGCGCGCCATGACGCCGCACACTGACGGCGGTTCTCCCGGTGACTGTGAAGCCGGGCTTCTCGCGACCGGAGGAACGGCTTGACCGCTATGTTGCCGTCGCTGGCGATCTACATCGCCGCCGCCTTCGCCGAGATCGCCGGCTGCTTCGCCTTCTGGGCTTGGTTGCGGCTCGATAGAAGCCCGTTGTGGCTGCTGCCGGGCATGGTGTCGCTTGCGCTGTTCGCGTTTCTACTGACCCGGGTCGACCTGGAGTTCGCCGGCCGCACCTATGCAGCGTATGGAGCGATCTACATCGCTGCATCACTGGTGTGGCTATGGGCAGTGGAAGGGCAGGCGCCCGATCGCTGGGACCTGACGGGCGCGACCCTTTGTATGCTCGGCGCGGCTGTCATCGTGCTGGGGCCACACGCCCGAACGTGAGTCCGAGGCGTCTTGGTGCGCGGATGCGCCATTTTCTCGCGCAACCGGACGTCCGCTCATACGAGCGACTGCCATCGTTGCTTTCCAGGCGCAAAGCCGGAGATGATCGAGATCGCCCGGCCGGACGTCACTTGCGTCCCGACGTGAGGTACTTCACGAGGGCTGCGATCCCGAGGACGAGCAGGATCAGAACGAGCAGCCAGAACAGGCCCATTGCCCAGCCCATTCCCCACATGCCTTCCATCATCTTCGACGATCTCCTTTCGTTGTTGCGGTTTCGGCGTATCGTCGGCCCGCGGTCGCGCTAACCGACCCGGCCAGAGTGCTATTGCGGTCGTCTCGCATCGCGTCGGCGTGGACCGAACTCAGCGTTTGTCCGCGTTGCCTATCCCGGCCGCGCACGACCCTCGTACATGAAGGTCATCGGCCTCGGCCCCTTGGCATAGCCGGTCTCGATCCCCGTGATCTCGAAGCCCCCGGCCTCGATCAGGCTGCGGATCGGCCGGTTCAGATGGCAGCCGCCGCCGATCCGCTTCCAGGCAGGGGTCAGTCCGTCCTGCCAGCGGCGCACGCCAGGATCCGGCGCCAGCCCGTGCTCGACGAACAGCAACTGCCCGCCGGGCTTGAGCACACGCCGCATCTCGGCGAGGGCCTGAACCGCTCCCGGGATGCTGCACAGCGTCCAAGTCGTCAGCACGGTGTCGACGCTGCCGTCGTCCAGCGGGATAGCCTCTGCCGAGCCCTCGATGAAGCGTACCGGTAGTGTCGAGTTCTGTGCGGCGCGCTCGGCCATGGCGATCAGCCGCGGCGACGGGTCGAGCCCGATCACCTCGCGTGCATCGGGGCCGTAGAACGGCAGGTTGAGTCCGGAGCCGATGCCGATCTCCAGCACCCGGCCCTCCGCGACGGAGAGCACGCGCTGCCTGTACGGCACGAGGGTCCGGTTCCGCATGGCAAGGTTGGTGAGATGCGGCAAAATACGGTCTTCGTAGAAACTCATTGCAAGTTCTCCGACACCCGGGGCCGATCAGCCGATCGTCGCAAGGGCAGGAAAGGTGGCGAGCAGCCAGTAGGAGAAGGCGCTGAGCTGGCCGCTTATCATCGCGATCCCCATCAGGACCATCAGGCCGCCGGCGCCGACCTGGAGGACCAGACCGGCACGGCCGATCGACCGCAGCCGCGCGGCGACCGCGTCGGTGAAGACGGCGGCGAGCAGGAACGGCACGCCGAGGCCGAGCGAGTAGATCGCCAGCAGTGCTGCGCCATCGGACAGGGTCGCCGCGGACGCACCCATGGTCAGGATGGCGCCGAGGATCGGGCCGATACACGGGGTCCAGCCGAAGGCGAAGGCAAGACCCAGCACATAGGCGGAGATCGGATGGCCTGCCGGGAGAGTTCCGCCGAACCGCCAGTCCCGCAACATCCAGGCCGGCCGGACGAAGCCGATCAGGAACAGCCCGAAGAGGATCACGACCGCGCCGCCGGCGATGTTGAGCTCGTAGCGATAGCTCATTAGCAGCTGACCAAGGGCCGTCGCACTGGCGCCGAACAAGATGAACACGGTCGAGAAGCCCAGCACGAAGCAGCCGCTGAGCCCCACAGCCGGCAGCCTGAGCGTAACGGCGCCACCGTTCGAACCTTCCGCGACCGTTCGCCCGGCGAGGTAGGAGACGTAGCCGGGTACCAACGGCAGGACGCAAGGTGACAGGAACGAGATCAGCCCGGCCGCGAAGGCGGTCAGGATGCCGACGTTCGAGATCTCCCACATCGTCCAACTGCCTCCGGCTGTGTCTCTCGAACCCGTCGCGGCCGTCGACGGTTGCGGTCAGGTCCTCGTGTTGCCGTTACCGGAACCACGCCTTGACGCTCTCCCAGAGGGTCGGCTCGGCCGGCTTCCCGTGGTTGTTGGTGAGCCCGTTGACGTAGAGGACGAGGTTCAGCAGATCGAACTCCAGGCCGTGGAAGTTCGCCGCCCAGCGACCGCCGCGGTCGATCACGTGGGTGACGACGCCGTGCACCTGCAGGCCTTCCTCGGTCTGCGTGAACTTGTGGCCGTAGGCCTCGACCAGCTTGCGCGTCGTGTCCTCGCCCTGATCTGGCCCGGCAGTCAGGAACACCCAGTTTGCCGGGTCGATGCCGTGTGCGGGGCCGTAGTCCTTCATCACCTCCGGGGTATCGTTCGCCGGGTCGGTGGTGACGCTGATGAACTGCACCCGCTCCTTCATAGGGGTCTGGTTCACCATTTGCTGGATCTCGGCGATCTTCTCGGCGTGCAGCGGGCAGACGTCCGGACAGCTCGCATAGATGAAGTGCATCACCACGATCCGGTCGGCGAAGTCGGACAGCACCACCGGCTTGCCGTCGGCATCGACCAGCGCGAAGGCCGGGGCCGGCCTGTCGATGGTCTGGAAGAACTGCTCCTTGCCGACCATCACCTCGTCGAGCTTGTCGCCGGGGTGGTGGGCTGCGGCCGGCGATCCGAGCGCCAGCAGGGCCGGCAGCGCGAGGGCAAGGTAATTCATTGCTCGCATGGGTCTCTTCCCGTGAGGTGAGCGGGGCCGGCCGACCGGCGGCCGGCTCCACCGCGGTGTCAGCGGCTGGACGACGGTGCGGCGTCGGGCGCGTCCTGGCGCCACTGGTCGTTCGGTGCGCCGGAACCGCCCTGGCGCATCGACTGCATCATCTCGCTGCCGCCGGTCATCATCTCGCTCATCCGGTCCATCATGCCGAAGCCGCCGGGTTCATGAGCGTATAGGGCCGGAGCGATCGCCAAGCCCGCGACCAGAAGGGTTGTGGCGGCAAGGATCTTCATCGGGTCACGCATCGGTGCCGTTCCTTTCCTTCGACGGATCGACGGGCCCGGTCGGCGTGGCGCCACGCGCGGCGTCGCGGTCGCTTGTACCCGTCGAGCACGACTTGCCGCCGGCCTTGTTCATGCAGAGGCCGAGCGCGCACATGGCAGCGCAGGGCAGCAGGCCGACCAGGATCGGCGCGATACCCGCCGCCGTCAGCCAACCCCAGTTCAGGGCCAGGCCGGCGGCGAACACGAGGCCTGTGAGGACGAGCAGGACACGGCGGCCACCCAGATAGTGGCGGGCCAGGCCGAGCAGGTCGCGCGCAAAGGACGGCGGCACCTCTGCCGATCGGGTGGAGATGGTCATGAAGGCACCCCTTCCTTGTTGGACGTGGTCGTCGTGTCGGGCCCCGCTGCGCCGGCCCGCCGGGAGAGTTGCCCCCGGAAGAACGCCGTCATCGACGGCGTGTCCCATTCCGCCGGCCCGACATGCCGGGCGACCTCGCGGCCGTCGCGGTCGATCAGCAGCGTGGTCGGCAGACCATAAGCGCCGAGGTCGCGTGCTGCCTTGGCGGTGACGTCGATGTACCGACCGAGATGCTTCACCCCGATCTCGGCGTAGAACCGGTCGACGGCCTCGATCCCGGCCCGGTCGATGGAAAGCGCGACCACCTCGAAGTCCGGCCCGCCGAGGCCGGCCTGCAGCCGGTCGAGTGTCGGCATCTCAGCCCGGCAGGGACCACACCAGGTGGCCCAGATGTTGAGCAGCACCACCTTGCCCCGGAGTTCGGAGAGGGCGAGTGGACGGCCGTCGCCCACCTCGAACCGCAGCTCCGGGACCGGCCGCGGCTCCTCGTGCAGCGACATTACGGCGGGCCGGCTACCGGAGCCTGCCGCCACGGCCGCCACGACGGACGGCTCGCTCCCGGAATCGAGCAGTCCCGCGACCGCGACACCGAGCACGAGACCGCCGGCGACACCGACGGTCAGACTCAGCCAGCGTCGTTGCTGCCGCGTCATGGTCGGCTACTCCACCGCATAGACCTTCGGCGCGCCGTCGCCGATCTCGTAGATCGTGAACGGCGCGGTCTTCTGCCCGTTCATGCCCGGCGAGCCCATCGGCATGCCCGGCAGGGTCACGCCTTTGATTCTGGGGCGCTCGCTCAGCAGCCGGTTCACCGTCGTGACGGGGACATGGCCGCTGACCACATAGCCGTCGATGAACGTCAGGTGGCAGCCCTGGAAGTCGTCGGTCATGCCGGCCTCGCGGCTCATGGTGGCGAGGTCGTGAGTCGGCTTGACGGTCACCGCGTAGCCGTTCTGCCGCAGGTAGTCGGCATAGCCCTCGCAGCAGCCGCATTGCGGGTTCTTGTGCAGCGTCGCGGTCTTGGCCGGATCGGCGGCCTGGGGATGGCCGAGCGGCACCAACAGCAGGCCGAGAAGTGCGATCAGTCGAAGCATGGGAAGTGTCCTTTCGCGGGGTCGGTTCGGGGGAGGAGCGCGCATCAGCACACCTCCTCGACGAGTCTATTCAGGTCGCGGAGGCTGGCGAACACGATGGAGACGCGGTCGCCCATCATGCCGGCGCCGACGATTGCCGGCGCGCCGGGGGCCGGGCCGGTATCGCGGGTATCGAGCTTGAGGCGGACGTTCATTTCCCAGTGGGCCGTCTCGGCACCGTCCGCCGTGGTGACGAAATAGCTGTCGCCGCAGTGCCGGACCTTGGTCACCTGGGCACCCGGGGGCGTCGGCGTCAGCGGCTCCGGCTTCTGTCCCCGGGTGTAGCCGGCCGGGACGAGGCCGCGGTCGACGACCGCCTCGGCGCC
>NZ_JAVJSE010000033.1:0-109353 GCF_040219615.1 Thalassobaculum sp. | reverse complement strand
CGACGCGCCCTTCAGCGCGATCACCAGCTTGTCCTTGTCGACCGCCCGCAGCAGCGTCTGCACGCCGGCCGGATCCAGCCGTTGCAGGTCCTCGAAGGTGAACATCAGCGAGCGGATGCGCTCGGCGGCGTCCTTGTTGCGCTCCTCGAGCGCCGACAGGAACCGGCTCTCGGTCGAGCGGTCCAGGTTGTTGAAGATCTCGGCCATCATCTCGTGGCTGTCGCGCCGGTTGGTGCGCGCCAGGTTGGACATGAACTCGGTGCGCAGCACCCGCTCCACGTCCTTCTCGATCTCCTTGTTCACCGCCTCCATGCGCAGCATGCGCATGACCACTTCCATCGAGAAGTTCTCCGGCAGGGTCGCCAGCACCTTGGCGGCGTGGGCCTGCTGGATCTTGCCGAGGATGACCGCGACGGTCTGCGGGTACTCGTTCTTCAGGTAGTTCGCCAGGACCTGCTCGTTCACGTTGGCGAGCTTGTCCCACATGGTGCGGCCGGCGGGACCGCGGATCTCCTCCATGATGTCCTGGACGCGGTCCTCGCCGAGCACCTTGGTCAGCAGCCGCTCGGTGGAGTCCAGCGAGCCGACCAGCGAGCCGGTCGAGGAGACCTGCTCGGCGAACTCGACGAACAGCCGCTCGACGATGTTCGACGACACCGTGCCGAGGCCGGCCATGACCTGGGAGATCTCCTTGATCTCCTCGTCGTCCATCTGGCCGAACAGCTTGGCGGCCTGTTCCTCGCCGAGCGACATCAGCAGGATGGCGGCCTTCTCGGGGCCGGAGATGCTGCGGTAGTCCTCGCGAACGCGCATACCCATAGCGCCGATCCTCGATCCTCGAGTGGGGTGCGAATTCTCGATTCGTGAATATACCCGAATCGGGCCAATTCTCCCAGGACCGGGTCGACTTGTCACGACCCGCAACCGCTGGGCGAGCCAAATTCGTGGACGCTGCGGCACCGGCCCTTGCCGACCCGCCGGGCGCCGGTATGATGCGCCCGCTCACCTGAACGGGGGATCTGCATCGTGCGTCGTCTGCTGCTCGGCCTGGCCGCCCTGCTCGCCACCGCGGTCCCGGCAACCGCCGAGGAACCGGCCTTCATCAGCCTGGGAGCCGGCTACTACGACCTGTTCGACGACCAGGGGGCCGGTGAAGCGCGGCTGGAGTACCGGTTCTCGGAACAGAACAAGCTGTTCTTCTTCACCCCGTTCGTCGGCGTCGCTGCGACCACCGACGCCGCCACATACGGCTATGTGGGGGTCGGGATCGACGTGTTCTTCGGCAAGCGCTGGGTGGCCACGCCGAACTTCGCGGTCGGGGTGTACGGCAACGGCGACGGCAAGGACCTCGGTCACCCGGTCGAGTTCCGCTCGGGCCTGGAGGTCGCCTACCGTTTCGACGACTATTCGCGGCTCGGCCTGTCGTTCACGCACATCTCGAACGCCGGCCTGGACGAGCGCAACCCGGGCGTCGAATCCCTGGTGGTCGTGTACTCGATACCGTTCCAGAAGCTCTTCAACGACTGATCCGGACTGGACGCGGCCGGCCGGCGATCCCACCTCGGCCCCATGAGCCGCATCCCGATCGCCACGCTCGCGGTGGCCTTCGCCCTGACCGCCGTGTTCGTGTGGCAGTTCCGCCTGGACGCCTATCAGGACATGCAGGCGATCCTGGCGCTCGGCGTGGTCCCGGCGCATCTGTGGGGGCTGCGGATTCCGGCACCGCAGATCGATCTGGTTCCGCCCATCGCCACCCTGGTCACCGCCCAGTGGCTGCATGGCGGCGCCGGCCATCTGATCGGCAACCTGGCCGCCCTGCTGTTCGTCGGCCCGCCGGCCGAGGCCCGTACCGGCCCCTGGCGGCTGCTCGCCGTCTTCCTGATCGCCGGGGTCGCCGGACTGGCGGTCGAGGCCACCGCGACCCCGAGTTCCACGATCCCGATCCTGGGCGCCAGCGCCTCGGTGGCCGGGCTGATCGGGGCGGCGGCAAGACGCGCGCCGCACGCCCGGGTCGCGCTGGCGCTGCCGACCCGGACCCGCGGCGGTCGGTTCGGGTTGCGCCGCCTGGCGGTCCCGGTGCTGCCCCTGGTGGCGGTCTGGCTGATATTCCAGGTCGCCGGGATCGCCTTCGAGGAGGGCGAGCCGGTGGCATTCCTGGCGCATGCGACCGGCTTCGTGACCGGAGCCCTGCTGGCCGGATCGAACCGGCGGGATCGGGATGGAGGGCGGGAGGGCGGCTAGGCTACGGCCTTGCCGTCACATGGTGGTCGAGGGCGCCGACCGTTCCAGCCGGATCAGCCGGTCGAGGCCCGGTGCCATCTCCGCCAGGATGAAGTCGGCCCGCTTCTGGGGGCTGCCGGCGTGGTTCGGGAACTTCTGCTCCCAGGAATTCAGCTTCACGGTGAGGCCGCACAGCACGCCGCCGATGGTCTCGTGATGCGCGATGATCAGCCGGTGCAGGGCCTGGAAGCTGTCCATCGAGATGTTCTCCCAGAACGTCTGGGAGTTCCGGTCGAACGACTCGAACCGGCCGGTGACCGAACTCAGGACCTCGTTCAGCCCGTCATTGACGAACGAGCACTTGTCCATCAGCTGCCGGTTCTCACGCAGGATGGTGGTCTTCACCTCCTCCATCCATTCGGTGAACTGGTCGAACTTCGGCACGATCTCGTCCAGGCACTGCCGGAAATACGAGAGCGACAGGTAGATGTCGCCGTACTTCTCGAGGAAGTCGGGGATGTCGGCGATCGTGATGCCCATCATCTGCGCGATCTTGCGCATGTTCTTCAACGCGACGTCGCGGTCGATGTTGGTGAACATGTGGATGATCTGGCCGGAATTCTTGATATTGTCGTTGGTGGCGCCGAACACGTTCACGACCAGCGGGCGTGTGAACGACTTCATGTACTCCGTCAGCTTCTCCTCCATCGAGCCGGACAGCTGGAGGTCTGAGGCCGAGCGCACGTCGATCTTCAGGTCGCGCAGCGAATTCCGCAGCGAGAACACGTCGAAGCTGTTCAGGTCGCCGAGCCGGTGCAGGATCTCGAGATCGGCCTCGACGTCCTCCGGATCGGCCTGGATGAAATCGGGCAGAGACTTGATGGAGATCAGGCCGACCCCGGCATCCCGGAACAGTTCGATCTCGGACTCCAGCCGGGAGGTCTTGATCAGGCGAGCACGGCTCAGGGCTGCCAGCCGAAGCGGCACGATCTTGAGGGGTAGCGTGTGCAGGGAATCGCGATCGACCTCGCTGAGGTCGTCCTGCACCTTCGGCGGCTCGACGGTCACGATCGTCATCTCAGCCCCATTCGCTCCGTCGCCCCTCTCACGACCACCGCCGACGTTATCACCCGGCAACGGTTAATGGAGGATGAATCATTCCTGCTCGCCTGCCTGCACGCCTGCATCCCTCGACGACCCGGCGGGCCGCGGCTGAGCCGCGCGCCGACCCGCAGACGGTGAAACGCGCGTTCATTGATTTGCCATATCCCATGAATTGAAGAACAATGGACGCTGGAAATGCCCAGCCATGAACGAACTGTCACCAAAACCGGGAGAACCCGCGACCCTGAGCGAACGGGCCGCACCGGCCGCCGCGCCCGCGCGGCGGCGGCGCACCACCGTGTTCTGGGTCCGGCTGTCGCTGTTCCTGCTGGTGCTCGGCCTGCTGGCCGGGCTGGCGGCGCTGTGGGGCCGCTCGACGCTGCTGTTCGTCCACGAGACCGACGCCCGGATCAGGGCCGACCTGATCGCGATCGCCAGCGAGGTCGACGGCCGGGTCACCGCACGGCTGGTGGACGACGGCGACACGGTCACCCGCGGCCAGGTGCTGCTGCGGCTCGACGATCGCGAGGCAAGGCTGCGTCTGGAGGAGACCGACGCCGAGCAGGCCACCCTGCTGGCCGGGATCGGCCGGCTGGATGCCGAGGTGGCGATGATCCGCGAACGCAGCGAGAGCCGGATCGCGCGCGCCGAGGCGCAACTCGGGGAGGCGACGGCCGGGCGCGAGCTGTACGATCACGAACTGGAGTTCGCCAAGGCCGACTACGACCGGGCACAGGCGCTCGCCAGGACCGGCGCGATCTCCTCGGCCCGGCTGGACCGTAGCCACACCGACTACCTGCGGGCCCTCCAGGAGCTGACCCGGTCCGAGGCGGCGATCGCCAGCGCCCGCGCCGGGATCGCCGAAGCCAGGGCAGAGCTCGCGGAGATCGGCGTCAAGCGGGCCGAGCGCAGCCGCCTGGAGGCCGAGCTCTCGGAGGTCGCGGCCCGTCGCGAACGCCTGCGCGTCGAATTGGAGCAGCACACCATCGTCAGCCCGATCGATGGGGTGATCGGCCGCACCTTCGCGTCGCCGGGCGAGCGGGTCGAGCAGGGCCAACGGCTGATGTCGATGCACGATCCGGCGGCGATCTGGGTCGAGGCCAACGTCCGCGAGACCGAGGTCGGCCGCATCGTCCCCGGCCAGACCGTGTCCATCACGGTCGACGCCTATCCGGGCGAGCTGTTCGAAGGCCGGGTCGAGCGGGTCGGGCAGGCCGCCAACAGCCAGTATGCGCTGCTGCCCCGGCTCAACGAGTCCGGCACCTTCACCAAGGTGACGCAGCGCCTGGAGGTGCGGATCGCGGTGGCGCAGAACGACGGCCGGCTGCGGCCGGGCATGATGGTCGAGGTCAGCATCGACGCGCCCAATCCGCGGTTCTGGTCGTTCTGAGAGGCCGGGTGAGCGCCACCGCCGACCCCCGACCCGCCGCCGCAGCGCCGGCGCCCGCCCCCCCGATCAGCAAGCTCGGCGTCACCATCACGACCATGATCGCCATGATCTCGATGATCATGTCGTCGACCATGGTCAACGTCGCGATCCCCGACATCATGGGCGCGTTCGGCATCGGCCAGGACCAGGCGCACTGGATGGCCACCGGCTTCCTGTCGGCGATGACCGTGTCGATGCTGCTGAACGCCTGGCTGGTCGGACGGTTCGGGCCGCGCGCCTCGTTCCTGGGCGCGGTCGCCATCTTCGTGGTCGCCGGGGTGATCGGCCAGACCTCGCCGACCTATGGCGGCCTGGTGCTGGCCCGGGTCGCGCAGGGCGTGTGCGCCGGGATCATCCAGCCGCTGGCCATGAGCACGGTGTTCCTCGCCTACCCGCCGGAGGAGCGCGGCCGGGCCATGGGCTGGTTCGGCATGGGTATCGTGCTCGGCCCGACCATCGGCCCGACCCTGGGCGGCATCATCGTCGACACCGTCGCCTGGCGCTGGGTGTTCACCGCACCGGTGCCGATCATGGCGATCTCGGCGGCGATGGCCTGGGTCTACCTGCCGGCCCGGGATCCGTCGGCCCGCCGCCCCGGACTGAACCTGCTCAGCTTCGCCCTGATCACCCTGGCGATCGGGCTGTTCCTGAACGGCATCACCGAGGGTCAGCGCAACGGATGGGACGCCCATCGCAGCTTCCTGATGCTGGTCGGCTCCGCGACCTGCTTCGCCTGGTTCCTGTACCGCGAGGCCAGCCATGCCGCGCCGCTGATCCAGCTCCGGCTGTTCTCGGTCTGGGAATACACCGCCTCGGCGATCGTCGCCTTCGTCTTCGGCGCCGGGATGTTCGGCACCCTGTTCCTGGTCCCGGTGATGGTGCAGACGGTGCAGGGCTTCACCGCCACCAAGGCCGGGCTGATGCTGCTGCCCGGCGGCATGGTGGCGATGGCGGTGTTCCCGATCGCCGGCCGGCTGTCGCACAGCGTGCCGCCGATCTGGCCGATCTCGTTCGGGCTGCTGGTGTTCGCGTTGTCCTGCCTGTGGCTGACCACGGCGGAGATCGCCACCGGCTTCTGGACGCTGGCGCTGCTAGTGGCGCTCGGGCGGGTCGGGCTCGGCCTGGTGATGCCGTCGCTGAACCTGGGCGCAATGTCGGCGGTGCCCCGGGACATGGTGCCGTCGGCCGCCGGCACCCTCAACTTCATCCGCATGACCGGTGCGGCGATCGGGGTCAATGCGCTGGCGATCCTGATCGACGACCGGATCGCCAGCCACCTGCAGGCCCTGACCGCCACCCAGACCTCGGGCAACGTGGCGCTGGGCGAACTGCTGGCGATGCTGTCGGAGCGGCTCGCGCGGATCGGTGTGGCCGAGAGCGACCGGCACGGGGCCGCCCTGGCCTATGTCGGCCGCCTGCTCGATCTGAAGGCGCACGAGCTCGCCTTCCACGACGGCTTCCTGATGCTGACCGCGGCCTTCCTGGCCGGCCTGGTCACCACCGTGCTGCTGATGCGCCGGACCACCCGCCGGCAGTAACCGGCCGGCGGCCCGGTCGCCGCCGCTATCCCGCCTTCCCGCAATACGCCTCGATCCGGTAGCCGTCCGGGTCGACCGCAAAGGCGGCGTAGTAGTCGGCGCCGTACTTCGCGCGCAGCCCCGGCGCCCCGTTGTCCCGGCCGCCGGCCGCCAGCGCGGCGGCGTGAAAAGCGTCGACCGCCGCCCGGCTGCCGGCGGTGAAGCAGAAGTGCAGCCCCGACCCTTCGTCGGCCGGCACCGGGCGCGGGCTCTGGGAGATCCAGAACGCTACGTCGCCTCGGCCGTAGCCGAGCGTGTCCGCCCCGGCGCTGAGGCAGCTGTATCCGAGCGGCGCCAGGGCCGCGTCGTAGAAGCGGCGGGTCGCGGCGATGTCGCGGACGCCGATGGAGACGTGGTCGAGCATGCGGGGCCTCCCTCTTGCAGACCGACCGGCGGGATGCCGATCATTGATAACCATCATGATGGTTATATGCCTTGGGATCGACATCTTGTCAACCGCCATGCCGGTTAGTAGGGTCGGGCCATGACGATGCCGACGCTGGCCGCGTCCCCGGGCGTGATCGTCCCGGCGCCGCGCGACGATCTCTGCCTGGATTTCGCGAACACCCGGTTCTGGCGCGGCAGCGACCCGGCGACCGAGACGCTGACGGAACCGGAGTCGCTGCTGGACTGGGCGGAGTCGACCGGCGGCCTGCCGGCGGTCATCGCGGCCCTGCGCGAGCGCTGGCGCGGCGATCCCGGCGAAGGCCGGCGCCGGCTCGACGACGCCCTGCGCCTGCGGGAAGCCCTGTACGCGGTGTTCGCGGCGCGCACCGGCGGCGGCGAGCCGGCCGTCGACGACCTCCTGGCGATCAACGGCGGGCTGGCACGGGCCCCGGCGCGGGTCCGCCTGGAGCCGCATGGCGACCGCTTCGCCTGGCGCATTCCGGTACCGTCGGGCCTGGATGCCCTGCTGACGCCGGTGCTGTGGTCGACCGGCGACCTGCTGACCGGTCCGCGGCTTACCCGGGTCCGGCAATGCGCCAACGAGCGCTGCCGCTGGCTGTTCCTGGACGACAGCAAGAGTGCCAACCGTCGCTGGTGCTCCATGAGCCAATGCGGCAACCGCGCCAAGGCGCACCGGCACTACGTCAGGCGGCGCGGACAGGCCGGCGGCTGACGGCGGGCCCCACGCACCGGGGACCGGCGCCGCCCCGAGCGGAACAGGGATTGACGGGCAGGCGGCGGCCCTGTCTTTAGATCGCCCTCCAACCAGCGGGAGCGTGACCGGAATGGCGCAGGCGAATCCGACCCAGGCGCTGCCCCCGCGTCCCGGCATCGAACTGCTCCGGACCCGCTGGGGTCCGATGTACGGCTTCGAGAACGACAGCGGCGTGTCCGAGGCACTGCGGCGGTTCGGAGAGTACGGCTCGAACGAGGTAAAGTTCTACCAGCGGCTGCTTTCGCCCGGCGACACTGTGATCGACGTCGGCTGCAACATCGGCGTAATCACCCGGGCCTTGGCGGTGCAGCCGCCGCACCCGACGATCATCGGCTTCGAGCCGCAGCCCGACTGCTACCGGCTGGCCAGCGCGAACACGTTCCACAACCCCGGCGTCACGGTCTATCCGCTGGCGGTCGCGGACAGCGCCGGGACCGTCACCATCGACGAGTTCGAGCTGACCCGCACTGCCAACTACGGCAGCAACCACATCGACGAGCACCGGCAATGGCACCGACGCTTGCCCTGCCCGTCGGTCCGCCTCGACGATTTCCTCGCCCCGCGCGCGCCGCGGCCGCGGCTGGTCAAGATCGACGCCGAGGGGATGGAGGCGCGTATCCTGCTTGGCATGACCGGCCTGGTGCACGACCGCCTGGTGATCTCGGCCGAGGCCGACCGGCGCCCACTGGTGCCGGACATCCTGGCGGCGCTGCAGGCGCTCGGCTGCAGCTGTCATGTCGCGCTGTTCCGGGCGATCGCGCCCGACAATCCCCGCTTCGACCCGGAGAACCGGCACTGCCGGACCCTGCACATCCACCTGATCGGGTTCGCCGGCCCGGTACCGGACTGGCTTCCGATCGTTCGCGGCCTCTGGCCGGTCCGGTCGATCGAGGACTTCGACCTGGTGGTGGAGACCCATTTCATGGCAGGGCGGACGGTCGACGGCGGCGGGCCGGTCGGGTGACGGTGGCGCCGGCCGGTTGCCGCCCGCTCCGACCGGGTGATAGCGTCCGGACTCGGCAGACATCGCCCGGCGACATGACCCCGACGGACCCCCAAGGCCCCGCCGCCGCAGTACCGGAAGCCGCCGTCCCGTCCGGCAAGGGCGCGGACGACGAGAACTTCCCGGTCGGCTCGCTCCTGATCGACGCGCGGCTGCGCCCGACGGTCAAGGCGTTCTATGCCGTGGCCCGGGCGGCCGACGATGTCGCCGACGACCCCGGCCTCGCCCCGCAGGACAAGCTGTTGCGTCTCGGGGCGTTCCGGCAGGCCCTGGAAGGCCGGACGGACGCCCCGGCGGTCGCGGCCCGGGCCCGACGGGCCCTAACGGCGGCCGGCGTGCCGGTGGCGCACGCCCTGCGGCTGCTCGACGCCTTCGAGCGTGATGCCGTCACAGGGCGCTGTGACGACTGGCACGACCTGATGGGCTACTGCGCCGCGTCCGCCGCTCCGGTCGGCCGCTTCCTGCTCGACCTGCACGGCGAGGACGCCGCCTGCGTCCCGGCCTCCGACGCCCTGTGCGCGGCGCTGCAGGTGATCAACCACCTGCAGGACTGCCGGGACGACTACCGGACGCTCGACCGGGTCTACCTGCCCGCCGACTGGCTGGCCGCAGAGGCCGCGACCGTCGAGCAGCTCGCCGCCGACGCCGCCGGCCCCGGCCTGCGCCGGGTGCTCGACCGCTGCCTCGACCGGGTCGACGGGCTGCTCGCCGCCGCCCGGCCGCTGCCCCTGGCCCTGCGCTCGACCCGGCTGGCCCTGGAGGCGGCGGCGATCCTGCGGCTGGCCGAGGTGCTGAGCGCCGCCCTGAAGACGCGCGACCCGCTGGCCGGGCCGGTCCGGCTGTCGCGGCCGGCAATGCTGTGGCACGGCGGCACCGCGGCGGCGCTGTGCCTGCTCCGCCGGCTGGCCGGCCATCGGCGGCCGGCATGAGCGCCGCCGCCATCCTCGACGCCGAGGCGGCGGCCGCCCGCGCCGAGGCGGTGGTCCGCGGCGCCGGGTCGTCGTTCTTCTGGGGCATGCGGGTGCTGCCGCCGGCGCGGCGGCGGGCGATCTACGCCGTCTACGCGTTCTGCCGGGCGGTCGACGACATCGTCGACGAGCCGGGCGAGCCGGCCGAACAGCGGGCCCGGCTCGACGCCTGGCGGGCCGAGATCGACGGCCTGTACGACGGCCGGCCGCCGGCCGACCCGATCGCGCTCGCCCTGCAGCCGGCGATCCGCCGCTACGACCTGCCGCGCGCCGAGTTCGAGGCGGTGATCGACGGCATGGAGATGGACCTGGACGCCCGCAACCTCGCGCCGGCCATGGCCGAGCTGCGGCTGTACTGCCGGCGCGTCGCCGGGGCGGTCGGGCTGCTGTCGGTCCGCTGCTTCGGCGCCGACGAGCCGGCCGCCGCCGAGCTGGCGGTGGTGCTGGGCGAGGCCCTGCAGTTCACCAACATCCTGCGCGACCTCGGCGAGGACGCCGCCGACGGCCGCCTGTACCTGCCGGCCGAGCTGCTGGAGCACCACGGCATCGCCGCGCGCGTGCCCGAGGCGGTGCTCGATCACCCCGCCCTGCCGGCGGTCTGCCGCGACCTCGCGGCGGTCGCCCGCGAGCGCTATGCCGAGGCGCGGGCGCTGATGGCGCGCTGCGACCGCCGCCGGCTGCGGCCGGTGGTGCTGATGACGGCCAGCTACGAGCCGCTGCTCGACCGCCTGGAGGCCGCCGGCTGGCGCGAGCCGCGCCGGCGCATCGCGCTGCCGGCCTGGCGGAAGCTGCTGCTGCTCCGCCACCTGATCCCGTGACCGCCGCCGCCGCCTCCCGGGCCGGGCATGTCCATGTGGTCGGCGCCGGGCTGGCCGGGCTCGCCGCCGCGCTGTCGCTGAGCCGGTCCGGTCGGGCGGTGACCGTGCACGAGGCGGCCGGCCAGGCCGGCGGGCGCTGCCGCTCCTACGACGACAGGGCGCTCGGCTGCCGCATCGACAACGGCAACCACCTGCTGCTGGCCGGCAACCGCGCCGCCCTCGACTACCTGGACGAGACCGGCGCCGCCGGCAGCCTGGTCGGCCCGGCCGAGGCCGCCTTCCCGTTCCTCGACCTCGCCGGCGGCCGGTCCTGGACGCTGCGGCCGAATCCCGGCCCGCTGCCCTGGTGGATATTCGCCCCCGGCCGGCGGGTTCCCGACAGCGGCGCGCTCGACTACCTGAAGGCGCTGCGCCTGCTGGCCGCCCGGCCTGGCGCGACGGTGATGCAGGTGCTGGGCCCGGGCCCGCTGATGGAGCGCCTCTGGCGGCCGCTGACGGTCGCCGCGCTGAACGCCGGGCCGGAGGTCGCGGCGGCCAGCCTGCTGCTGCCGGTGCTGCGCGAGAGCTTCGGGCGGGGCGGCCGCCGGTGCCGGCCGCTGGTCGCCCGCGACGGCCTGGCCGCCGCCTTCGTCGAGCCGGCGCTGGCGACCCTGGCGACGCGCGGTGTCGCGATCGGCTTCGGCCGCCGGCTGCGGGGGCTCGAGCGCCGCGACGGCCGGGTCGTCGCCCTCGACTTCGCGCAGGGGCCGGTCGCCCTCGGCCCGGCCGACGCGGTCGTGCTGGCGGTGCCGGCACCGGTCGCCGAAGGGCTGCTGCCGGACCTGACGGTCCCGCGCGGCAGCTCGGCGATCGTCAACGCCCATTTCCTGCTCGACCGGCCGGGGCGGCTGCCGGGCGGCGCGCCGCTGCTCGGGCTGCTCGGCGGTACGGTCGACTGGGTGTTCCTGCGCGACCGGCTGGCCAGCGCCACGGTCAGCGCCGCCGACGACCTGGCCGGGCAGCCGGCCGAGGCGCTGCTGCCGCTTCTCTGGCGCGACACCGCCGCCGCCCTCGGCACGCCGGGCGCTGCGCTGCCGCCCGGTCGGATCGTCAAGGAGAAGCGCGCGACGTTCCGGCAGACCCCCGAGCAGGCCGCCCGCCGCCCGGCCAGCCGGACCGCGTGGCCGAACCTGGTGCTGGCCGGCGACTGGACCGCCACCGGCCTGCCGGCGACCATCGAGGGCGCGATCCGCTCGGGCCGCGCGGCGGCGGCGGCGGTACTGGGGTGAAGGCTGTAAGGCTTGAAAAGAATGGCGTCCCCGGCAGGATTCGAACCTGCGACCCCCAGATTAGGAATCTGGTGCTCTATCCTGCTGAGCTACGAGGACGTCGCCGCCTGTTTAGCGCAAACCGGCGGCTTTCGCCACCGTTCGGGCGCGTCCGGGACTATGCCAGCAGGGCGCCGGCCTCGGTCAGCCAGGCGCGCTCCTGCGGGCTGAGCGGCGGCACCGCGTAGCGCCGGCGCAGCTCGTCGAGCGGCAGGTCGACCACCTCCCACATGTCCCAGCCGGCCAGCAGGTCGACCTGCATGGCCATGCCGCGGGCGACCGCCCGGAAGAACGGGTCCGGCCGCAGCGCGTCGGTCAGGCACGGTCCCGGCATCACCTGGATGCCGGCCTGGAACTGCAGCAGGGTCAGCAGCAGCAGGTCCATGCACAGCACCTCGGTGTTGCCGGCGCTGAACGCGGCGTTCAGCATCTCGCCCTGGTCGCTGGTCTCGTACTCGCCGATGACGTGATAGGCCTCGTGCTTCGACCAGCCCTCGGGAAAGCTCTTCGGCTCGCCCGGCATCGGGAAGCCGCGGTCCCGGTAGAACCGGTACAGGCCGTGGCCGAGGGTGCCGGCCGGCCGCTCCCCGAGCCCGCGGTACTTCGCCAGCAGGCTGCGGTCGGTCAGGATCGCGTACAGCCCGGGGATCTCCGGCATGCCGATCCGCAGCATGTCCAGCCAGTCGCGCAGCCGGGCCTTGCCGGTCGGCGACCAGTAATGCGCCACCGAGCGCATCATCAGCCCGAAGGCCAGCCGGCGGATCTGCCCCTTCACCGCCTGCCGCAGGATCGCCGGCCCGCGGTCCTCGACCCGGAGCCGGGCCGCCGCCGCCTCCACCACCCGGACCTTGGCCGGCATGATGCGCCGGTCGATCACCGGCAGCAGTGCCAGGATCCGCACCGTCTCGCGCCGCATCGCCGGGTCGTCGAGGAGCTCGTGCAGGTCGGCGGGCAGTGCCGACGAGGCCGGCTCGAGCGGCGCCTCGCGGTGCAGCAGGTGGCGCTGGATCGCGGCGATGCTGTCGCGCTCGACCGGCAGCAGCTCGACCGTGCCCTCGGCGCTCGCGACCGCGTGCATGGCCTGCACGATGGCCGCCGCCTGCCGGTCGTCGGGGTGGATGATCCGCATGCGCCCTCCTCGGCCGCCCGGCTACGCCAGCAGCGCCTTCTCCTGCGTCAGCGCCTCGGTCTCCGCCGGCGTCAGCGGCGGCAGCCCGTAGCGCTCGCGCAGGTCCCGCAGCTTCATGTCGGCGACGTCCCACAGCCGCCAGCCGGCCAGCAGGTCGACCCGCATCGCCGCCCCGCGCGCCATCGCCCGGAAGAACGCGTCCGGCCGCAGCAGGCCCGACGCCGTCGGCCCCGGCACGAAGGTCTTGCCGGCATGCAGCTGCACCAGCGCCGGCAGCACCAGGTCGAGGGCCAGTTCCTCGGTGTTGCCGGCGATGAACCCGGCCAGCAGCAGCTCGCCCTGCAGGGTGATCCCGTAGCTGCTGATCACATGGTAGACCTCGTGGCGCGCCCAACCCTCGGGGATGCTCCTGGGCTCGCCCGGCACCGGGAAACCGTTGCGGGCGTAGTAGCGGTGCACCTGGTGGCCCAGCGTGTCGTCCGGCAGCTCGGCGAGCGCCAGGTAGCGGGCCCGCAGGTCGTCCTGGCCGAGATAGCCGCGCAGCCCCGGGAACCAGGGCGCCACGGTCCACAGGATCGCCAGCCAGTCGCGCAGCCGGGCCCGGCCGGTCGGCGACCAGTAGTGCGCGACGATCCGCTTCATCAGCCCGAAGCCGTTGCGGCGATACTGGCCGCGGGCGATCCGGCCGAGCACCAGCAGCCCGAACTCGTCGACCCGCAGCCGCCGGGCCGCCGCCTCGACCACCGCCACCTTGTCCGGTCGAACCACGCCGTCGACGGTCGCCAGGATGGCCAGCTGGCGCACGGTCTGGCGCCGCAGGTCCGGGGTGTCCAGCTGTGCCTCCAGGTCGTCCGGCAGCGGCCCGGGCGCTCCGGGCAGCGCCGGGTCCCGGCGCAGCATGTGGCGCTGCAGCGCCTCGATGCACTCGACCTCGATCGCCGCCGGCGTGGCGCCGCCGCCGGCCGACACCACGGCCCAGGCGGCCTGCACGACCGCGGCAGCCTGCGCCGGCGTCAGCTCCAGCAGCTTCATGCCGCCGCCTCGCCGGTCGCCGCGTCCGGGCCGCCGAGCCGGCGCAGCGCGGCCTGCGCATCCGCCCGGATCCGCGCGTCCAGCGCCGGGTCGCCAACCTGCCTGGTCAGGATCCGGCCATAGGCCGCCTGCTGCGAACACGGGCTGCGCGGCGACGGCAGGAAGAAGTGCGAGAACTCGTCGCCGCGCTCCAGGACGAACTGCATCAGCGAATGGTCGTCGACGTCGCCCGGGGCCCCCTTGCTGGTCACCGTCCGGACCGAGACGTCGTCGGGCACCGGGATGCCCAGCGCCCGCAGCGCCGGCTTCGGGTCGGCCAGCAGCCCGGCCTTGAAGGCCGCGTCCTGCCACACCCGGCCGGTCGAGACCGGGGCTTCCGCAGGCCGGACGTTCAGGTCTCCGGTCATCGGATCACGCCGCCACCGCGTCGGCCGGCGTCGAATGGCCGCTGCCGGTCAGCAGCCCGTTGTAGCCGCCGACCCGCCGGCGCTCCTGCGCGGAGATCGGCGGCAGGTTGTAGCGGGCCCGCAGCTCGGCCATGTCGACCTCGGCGACCGCCCAGAAGTCCCAGCCATGCACCAGGTCGACGGTGACCCGGGCGCCGCGCGCCATCGCCCGGAAATAGTCCTCGGGATCGAGCAGCCCCTCCGACACCACGCCGCCGACGATCTGCTGGCCGGCCTGGTAGGACAGCAGGCCGAACAGGATCTGGTCCATGCAGGTCTCTTCCTGGGTGCCGCCGATGAAGGCGGTCAGCAGCAGCTCGGCCTCCAGGGCCACGCCGTATTCGCTCAGCACGTGGTAGACCTCGTGCATGATCCACGGGACGCTCTTCGGCCCGCCGGGCAGGGTGATCTCGTTCTCGGCGTAGAACCGGTACAGGGTGTGCCCGAAGGTGCCGGGCGGCAGCTCCGCCAGCGCCTCGTAGCGCGCCAGCATCTCGCGGTTCTTGCGGGCGGTCCCGGCGCCGTGCAGCTGCGGCAGCATCCACCACAGGAACCGCAGCCAGTCGCGCGGGCCGGCCCGGCCGGTCGGCGACCACCAGTCGACGAAGCGCTTCATCAAGGACAGCGCGATCCGCTTGTTCTGGCCGCGGGCGGCGCGCCGCAGGATGGCGACGCCGGGCTCCTCGACCCCGAGCCGGCGGGCCGCGGCCTCGACCACCGCCACCTTCTCCGGCCGCACCCGGCGGTCGATCACCGCCAGCATGGTCATCAGACGGACCGTCATGCGGCGCAGGTCCGGACCGTCGAGCATCGTCTCCAGGTCGGCCGGCAGCGGCCCGGGGGTTCCGGCGACCGGGTCCGGCCGGTTCAGGAGATGGCGCTGGATGGCGTCGATGCTGCGGATCTCGACCGGAATCGGCGCGACCGCACCCTCGGCGGAGGCGACCGCGTACAGCGCCTGCACCACCACCGCCAGTTGTCCCGATTCAGGCTGGACGAGCTTCATGACCGACACCGACCCGTGACTGCCATCGGACGCATCCCCCGGGGCCCAGACCAGCGCGGTCCAGGCCAGCGCACACATCGCCCGGAAACGGTAGCATTCGCCCGCGCGACGCGTCGAGGTTGAATCTCCTGGCGGATCCGTCAGCCGGGCCCGGCTTCAGGCGTGGAACGGCCGGAGCTCGACGGCGTCGCCCTCGGCCAGCAGCAGGCGGCCGTTCGGGACCTCGTCCCAGGCCTCGGCGCCGTCGGCCTCCAGCGGCTCCGACACGATGATGGTGTGGTCGCCGGAACGCGCCCAGTACAGGCTCGGCGGCTGGTCGTCGCTGGCGTAGCGGATCGCCGCGATCCGCCGGCCGTCGGTCAGCGCCGCGGTCAGCCGCAGCGGCTCGGTGGCCCCGGCCGCGTCCATGGCGTCGAGCACCCGCCGGGTGGTCCGCGCCAGCGCCTCGCAGATCCCGGCGCCGCCGGTCCCAGGGCCGTCAGCCAGGCCGTCGGCGAACAGCAGCAGGAAGAACAGCTCGCTGTCGGTGGTGCCCTCGCGGAACCCGTAATGGGCGTCCTGGATGTCGAGTTCCAGCCGTCGGCGCACCCGCTCGTAGTTGCCGATCTTGCCGTTGTGCATGAACAGCCAGTTGCCGACCACGAAGGGATGGCAGTTCGCCCGGGTGGTGGCGGTGCCGGTCGAGGCCCGGACATGGGCGAAGAACAGCGGCGAGCTGATCTGCTGGCACAGCGAGCGCAGGTTGCGGTCGTTCCAGGCCGGCAGGGTCTCGCGATAGACGCCGGGAACCTCGCGGTCGCCGTACCAGCCCAGGCCGAAGCCGTCGCCGTTGGTCGGCACCGTGCCGCGCTGGGCGCTCAGGGACTGCCGGACCAGGGAGTTGGCCGGCTCGGTGACCAGGGTCTCGAGATAGCGGGGGGCTCCGAGATAAGCCAGCCAGCGGCACATGCGGTCCTCGCGAACGGTCGGCGACAGGGTGGCATGATACCAGATCCCGGCCGCCGACAGCGCTCCGTCAGGCGGCCGCCGGAAGCGATTTCGACAGGGCCCGGAAGCCGATGAGGCGGCCGGCCTCTTCGTCCCACAGCGCGAGCCGCAGGCAGTCGAGGCTGTCCCGAAGCGTCAGGCGGCTGACGTTCCGCATCTCCGGGTTGTCGTGCAGGCACTCGGCCAGCCGGTAGTTCGGGATCCGGCTCGACAGGTGGTGGATGTGGTGGATGCCGATGTCGGCGGTCAGCCACCGCAGCGGCTGCGGCAGGTCGTAGAACGAGCTGCCATGGACTGCGGCCTCGTGGAAGTCCCACTCGCCGCCGTGCCGCCAGTAGGTGGTCTCGAACTGGTGCTGGACGTAGAACAGCCAGACCCCCGCGACCGCCGACAGCAGGATGATCGGGGCGTGGACCATGATCACCTCGGCGAAGCCGATCCACAGGCCGAGGCCGACCGCCAGGGCCGCGATCGCCAGGTTGGTGGCGACCACCCCGGGGATCATGTCGCGGTGCTCGCGCAGCAGGTCGAGCGGCAGCCGGTACTTGACCACGAACACGTAGAGCGGGCCGATGCCCAGGAACACCAGCGGGTGCCGGTACATCCGGTAGGCCAGCCGCCGCCATTTCGGCAGCCCGAGATACTCCCGGACGGTCAGCACCGAGATGTCGCCGATGCCGCGCTTCTCGAGATGCCCGGAGGTCGCGTGGTGGATGTTGTGGGCCTTGCGCCAGTAGCCGTGCGGGGTCAGCGTCAGCACGCCGATGACGCTGCCGAGCAGGTCGTTCAGCCAGGCCGACCGGAAGAACGATCGGTGGCCGCAGTCGTGCTGGATCATGAACAGCCGCATCAGGAACGCCGCCGCCGGCAGCGCCAGCAGCAGGCTGGCCCAGTAGGCCTCGCTCGCGGTCAGGCTCATCGCCGCCCACAGGGCGACGAACGCCGCCAGGGTGATCGCCAGCTGCGTAAGACTGCGCCGGAGCCGGGGCTGCCCGTAACCGGCGGCGATCTTTCGCCAGCGCAGGGCGCGCTGGCGGGATGTCTCGACCTCGGCCTGCTCCGGCGCGGTCTCGACACGGGAGATAACGGTCGAAATGGTAGAACCCTCGTCGTCGGTTCGTCGGGAGTCCTATGGACCGCGATCACGGCCGAACGATGGCAACGCGCCCTCCATATCTCCCCAACTTGGAGTTTGCCACGACCGGCGGTTCGGCGCGATGATTGGATGAACGGCCCACCGATCGGGGTCCAACTAGATCGGGCCGTCCGCGTCGACGATGCGCTTGCCGTCCTGGACACCGAGACCTCGGATTTCCCAGGACCAGGACGACGCCTGTCGTCGGCACCATGGCGGCCCGCCAAGAGAGATGGACGGGAGAAGCGCCATGTTGGTTTCCGACATCCTGAAATCCAAGGGCAATACCGTGGTCTCGGCCCCGCCTTCGCTGCCGGTGGCGGATGCCGCCCGGCTGCTGGCCGAGAAGCGGATCGGCTCGATCCTGATCATGGAGCGCGACAGGGTCGCCGGCATCCTGTCGGAGCGCGACATCGTGCGCACGCTCGCCAATGAAGGCCCGAGCTGCCTGGACGGCCCGGTGTCGCGGCTGATGACCGAAAAGGTCGTCACCTGCACGCCGGGGCAGACGATCGCCGACGTCATGGAGATGATGACCACCGGCCGGTTCCGGCACGTGCCGGTGGTCGACGACGGCCGGGTCGCCGGCATGATCTCGATCGGCGACGTGGTGAAGTGGCGGCTGGAGGAAGCGCAGGAGGAAGTCCGCCAGATGGCCGCCTACGTCGCCGGCGGGTAGCCGTCGGGAGCGAGGCGCCCCGTCAGAGCGCCCGTACCGCGTCGCGCATGCGGACCAGCGCCTCGTCCAGCAGCGGGCGCGGGCAGGCGATGTTGATGCGCTCGAAGCCGGCGCCCTCGGGCCCGAAGATGTAGCCCTCGTCGAAGTAGATCTTCGCCTTGTTCAGCATCAGGTCCTCGAGCGCGTCCTGGTCCAGTCCCAGACTGCGGCAGTCGAACCACAGCAGATAGGTGCCCTCGGGCTGGATCACCTGGAACTGCGGCAGCTCGGCGGCGAAGAACTCGGTCATCCGCCGGGCATTGCCGGCGACGTACTGCATGACCGCGTCCAGCCACGGCTCGCCCTCGCGGTAGGCCGCCTCGGTGGCGACGATGCCGAACGGGCTCATCCCCGGCAGGCTCTGGGCCGCCAGCGCCTGCTGGTAGCGCTCGCGGATCGCCTTGTTCGGGATGACGATGTTCGAGGTGTGCAGGCCGGCCAGGTTGAAGGTCTTGGACGGCGCGGTGCACACGATGCAGTTGTTCGCCGCGGCCTCGCCCAGGGTGGCGAAGGGGGTGAAGCGGACCCCGGGGTGCAGGAGGTCGCCGTGGATCTCGTCGGCGACCACCAGCACACCGTGGCGCGCGCAGATCTCGGCGACCGCCCGCAGCTCGTCGGCGCCCCAGACCTTGCCCATGGGGTTGTGCGGCGAGCACAGGATCAGCAGCTTGGCCTTCGGGTCGGCGGCCTTGCGCTCCAGGTCCTCGAGATCCATCCGGTAGCTGCCGTTCTCGAACACCAGGCCGTTGGACACCACCTCGGCACCGTTGTTGTTGGTCACCCGGAAGAACGGGTAGTAGACCGGCCGCTGCACGATCACCCGGTCGCCGGGCTGGGTGAAGCCGCGCACCACCACGTTCAGCGCCGGCACCACGCCGGGGACGCTGACGATCCAGTCGCGCTCGATCCGCCAGTCCTGGCGCCGGGCGAACCAGCCGGTGACGGCCTCGAAATAGCTGTCGGTCTTGTTCGAGTAGCCGAAGATGCCGTGCTCGACCCGGTCGCGCAGCGCCTGGATCACCGGCTCGGGGCAGCGGAAGTCCATGTCCGCGACCCACATGGCGAGCGTGCGATCGTCGCCGTGCCGGCGGCTCGCCTTGTCCCAGGGCTGCGAGACGCCGCCGTGGTTATGGTATTCCCATTTGATCGAGTTGGTGCCTTCCCGATCGATCTCGGAATCGAAGTCGACATACATGGGGCGCTGCCTTGGCGTTGGAAATCCGGGTGGGATGGAATCTGTAGCGCGCCCGGCCCGGCCGGCCAAGGGGCCTGCGACAGCCACGTATGCACACTGCCGAGGCGCTCAATCGGTCGCCCGATCCTGGGCGCCATGCCAAACGCGCAGAATCTCCACGGCCTCGGCGACCCGGTAGACGATCACATACGGATAGACGGCAACGATTTCCCGCGTGCCCGGCTCCGTGCCAGGACGTCCACGACTCGGCAAACGTTCGAGACTGTCGGCCGCGGCAACCAGCTGCGCGGCAACTCGGCTGGCTGCACTTGGCTCGAACTCGGTGATGTAGGCCCGGATACGCAACAGATCGTCGCGCGCCGGTTCCGTCCAGACTATTCGCGCCGCGGCGGCGGCAACTCGCGATCGGTACCCCAAGACAGCAGCCAACGCCGCATGTCGTCGTGCGGGACCACCCGACCGGTATCAGCCGCGGCAACGCCCTCGCGGACCGCGGCCCGCTTGGCAGCGTTCTCCGGATCGTCCCGTGGGACGTTCGGCAACGAATTGCTCATTCCTGGAATATAGGCCCAAGCCGCTCACCCGTCGACCCGGGCGCACACCCACAGCACCGCGTCGTTCCACCAGCCCTCCAGGCGATCCTCGGCAAGGTTCCAGCGCCGCTTCGTATCGCGCCAGCGCTCGACATAGGCGCAGCGGTAGCCCCAGGCCGGCGGCAGCCAGGAAAGCGGGTCGCCGTCGGCCTTCGAGCGGTTGGCCGAGCGGTCGACCGCGATCAGGCTGTCCGGGTGCGACAGGTCGTTGGCATAGGCCTGCCGGCGCGCCCGGTCCCAGCGGTCGCCGCCCGAGCGGTGCGCCTCGCCGAGCGGCACCCGGTGGTCGACGTCGAGGTCGCGCGGGTCGGTGAAGCTGGTGTCGGTGTAGGGGTCGTACCAGCGCCCGGCCAGCACCTCGCAGCCATCGACCGACAGCCTCGGCGGCTCCAGGCTCTCCTGCACCAGCACCTCGGTGCGGGTGTCCTGGCAGTCGCCGTCGGCGTCGATCCAGTGCGGCCAGGCAGCCCGCTCGAACGGCCGGGCGAGCGGGTAGAACATCTCCGACTGCCGCAGCTCGCCGATCCCGGCGAGCGCGATGCCGACCAGCGCCAGGATCCGCACGGTCCAGCCGAGCCGGCCACGCAGCAGCGCCGCCCGCGCCCAGTTGGCGGCCTGCCTGCCGCCGCGCCGCACCCGCCGCGCCATTACCGCGGGCCCCTCACAGCGGGCCCCTCACAGCGGAACCGGCGGCGGGTAGCCGACCAGCAGGGCGGTGATGGTCAGCATGGCGAGGCCGGTCGACACCAGGATGGCGGCCGAGGCGGCGGTCACCTGCACCCCGTAGTGCTGGGCGAACACGTAGACGTTGGCGCCGACCGGGCAGGCCGCGAACACCACCGCCGAATGCACCCAGAACGGCTCGACCGGCACCAGCAGGGTCAGCGTCAGGAACACCAGCGCCGGGTGGATCGCCAGCTTGAGGGCCACCATCACCGAGGCGCTGCCGACGCTGCCGCGCACCCGCCGGAAGGCCAGGGTGGCGCCGAGCGCGAAAAGCGCCGCCGGCGGGCCGGCCTGGCCCAGAAATCCGAAGGTCTTGGACACCAGCGACGGCACCGGCAGCCCGGCAATGCCCCACAGGATGCCGAGCAGGGTCGACATGATGATCGGGTTCCGCAGGATCGCCAGGCCCGAGGTCCGGACCGCCGCCATCGCCGACCCGGCCCCCGCACCCTCGCGAGCCCGCGCCGCCTCCAGCATGGTGGTGATCGCGCTGAACATCACCACGTCGAGCGTGAACAGCAGCAGCGCCGGCACCGCGCCCTGCTCGCCGTGCAGGCTGATCAGCAGCGGCAGCGCGATCAGCACGCCGTTCGAGAACGACGAGCCGAAGCCCTGCATCACCATCGCCGCGAAGCCCTGGCGCAGCACCAGGCCGCCGAGGATGGCGCCGGTCAGGAACACCATCAGTTCGGCCCAGAAATAGCCGAACAGGAACCGGCCCTGGCCGAGCGCGGTCACGTCGGTCGTGGCCATCAGCCGGAACAGCATCGGCGGCATGGCGAAGGTGAACACGAAGCGGTTCAGCCCGCGCACCGCGTCCTCGCCGAGCATGCGCGTCCGCCCGGCGAGATAGCCGGCGAAGATCACGGCGAACAGCGGGACGACGGCGTCGAGGATGCTGGCCAAGCGCGGCCTCCGGATGGGAGGGCGACTTCTAGCGGGCGGGGCGCGGGCGCGTCAACGCGGGGGCCAACTCGCTGGCCGCGAAACACAGCTTCTGGTAGCATCGCCCGAACGGACCACGACCCGGCCGGAGGGGGTGATGAGCATCGTACGGACCGCCGCGGTCGCCGCAGCTATCCTGGCTTTCTGCCTGCCGGCGACGCCGCGCGCGACGGCTGCCGAGGTGCCGCTGCCGGACGACATCCGGATCGTCGCGCCGGATGCCGCCGTCCCGGAAGCGCTGCGGCGCTTCCAGGGCAAGTGGTCCGGCCAATGGAGCGGGAAGCTCGACACCGTCGTGATCGTCGAACGGATCGAGCCCTCCGGGCAGGCCACCCTGGTCTATGCCTGGGGCGACTACGCCCCGTGGAAGGCCACGCGGGACTGGGTGCGCTGGCAGGCCAGGATCGCCGGCGACACCATGATCCTGGACCGGTTCCCGAACGGCGCGCTGACCCGCTTCGTGTTCCGCGGCGACGGCAGTCTCGGCGGCACCTACGAAGCGCAGAGATACGTGCACCACGGTACCTTCAGACCGGGACGCGAATGACCGCGACGCCGGCGGTGCCAGCGACCGGGTCCCCGACTACACTCGCGGAATGACGCCCTGCTCGCGCCGCCCCGTGCTGCTCGCCCTCGCCGCCCTGCCGCTGGCGGCCTGCGCCGGCGGTGGCGGCGGTGCCGCCTGGACCGCGCACACCCCAGGCTCGACGGCGACCGTCGACCACCGGGCCTGGCAGCTGTTCCTCGATCGCCACAGCTTCGCCGGCGCCGACGGGGTGACCCGGGTCGCCTATGCCGGGGTGCCGGGCACCGACCGCGAGCTGCTCGACCAGTACCTCGCCGGGCTGGAGCGGGTGCCGGTCGGCCGGCTCGACCGGGCCGAGCAGCTGGCGTTCTGGCTGAACCTGCACAACGCCCTGATGGTGCGCGTCGTGCTCGGCCACCTGATCGCGAGCAGCCCGGACGACATCGACCTGGGCGGGCCGTTCGCGGCGCCCGGGCCATGGGCCGCCACCCTGGCCAGGGTCGGCGGCGCCCCGGTCTCGCTGCAGGCGATCCGGACCGCGGCACTGCGCCCGGTGTTCCGCGATCCGCGCTGGCACTACGGGCTGTGCGACGCCACGCTCGGCGGCCCGTCGCTGCCGCGCACCGCCTTCGCCGGGCCGACCGTCGACCGGGCGCTCGAGGACGCCGCCATCGGCTTCGTCAACAACCCGCGCGCCGTCCGGGTCGAGGCCGACGCCCTGGTGCTGAATGCGTTCTGGCGGCGGTTTCGCGACGATTTCGGCGGCAGCGACGCGGCGGTGCTGGACCACGTCGCGGTCTATGCCGACCGCGAGCTGCGCGCCGCCCTGCAGCCCGGCCGCCCGGTCCGCTGGATCGACGACCGCCGGCTCAACGAGTGGCCGGGAACGTAGGGAAGAGCGCCCGTCGCACCATGGGTTCCGGATGAGCCGCGCCGTGGCGCGCCTCTCCGGAATGACGAAATCATTGAGCCGTCATTCCGGACGGCGCGAAGCGACGATCCGGCAACAGTGTTTTTGAGTTCATGTGATCTTGAAGGTTTGGTTGTCGCGCAGCATTGCGTTGAGGGTGATGAGCATCTTTCGTGCGACGGCGATGATGGCGGTCTTGGCGGGCTTTCCGGCGGCGATGAGGTGGCGGTAGAAGTTTGCGAATGGTCCGTCCCTGCGGGCGGCGACGAGGGCTGCCATGTAGAGGGCGCGTCGTACGCGGCTTCGGCCGCCTGCGATGCGCCTGGTTCCCCTGTGGGTGCCGGAGTCCCGGTTGAAGGGGGCGAGGCCGACGAGGGCGGTGATGCGCTTGCTGGAGCGGTTGCCGAGCTCGGGGAGCAGGGCGATCAGGACGGTGGCGGTGACGGGTCCGACGCCGGGCAGCGAGGCGAGGATGCGCTGGAGGTGGCGGAGCCGCTCGGACTGGGCGACCTGTTCGGCGATCAGGCGCTCGTAGGTGGCCACCTCGGCGTCGAGCAGGGCGATGATCCGCTCATAGCTGTCGAGCGGGTCATCGGGTGTGGCTTCGCTGCGGCGGGTGCGTTCCTGGCCCCGCATGGCGACCAGCTGGTCGCGGCGGCGGACCAGGGTCGTGAGCCGGTCGCGCTGCGGATCCGACGGGCTCTGCGCCTCGCCCTCCAGGTTCGACGCCATGGTGGCGATCACCCGGGCGTCCACCGCATCGGTCTTGGCGTGGCGGCCGATCGCCTTGGCGAACGCCCGCACCCGAGCCGGTTCCAGCCGCTGGAACGGCACGCCGGCCGCCTGCAGTGCGCAGCGCAGCGCCAGGTCGTAGCGGCCCGTCGCCTCGAACGCCACGCCGACGCCGCGCTCCGCCCAGGCGGCGCTCGCCGCCGCCAGGGCTTCGGTGGTGTTGGCGAGAACACCCAGGCTGCGGTTACCCGCGTCGTAGACATCCAGACGTGCCTTCGACACGTCGATCCCAATCCAGGAAGCTGGTATCGTCATTCCGCCTGTCCCTGTGATGTGAGGTCCGCGGCAACGGCCTCGCGCAACTGTTCAGGTTGGAAGTCCAAAGGCGGGCGGGGGTCCGCGCCGGATCAGGGTGTCATGCACCGGGAACCCAGCGGCCTCCCGCCCCACCTCCAACAAAACCACACTTCCAACACACAGGAACCCACGGCGCGACGGGCGCCCGGACCGGCTCTCACCCACCGCGCCGGATCTCCTCGACGAACCGGTCGATGTCCTGGTCATCGTTCACGTAGTGCACGCTGGCGCGCACCACCGCGTCCAGGCCGCGGCGGTCGAAGCCGACCCGGCTGCCGGAGCCCGACGACGCGCTGATGTTGATGCCCTTCGCGATGCAGCGGTCGCGGATCTCCACCGGCTTCTCGCCCGCCTTGGTGAAGGTGACGATGCCGCAGCGGTCGACGCCCTGGTCGGTGATCGTGACCCCCGGGATCTCCGCCAGCCTGGCGCGCAGCCCGTCGGCCAGCAGGGTGACCCGCTGGTGGATGGCGTCCATGCCGAAGCCCAACGCGTAGTCGATGGCGGTGCCGAGCGCCGCCTTGCCGGCGAAATAGCACTCCCAGTTCTCGAACCGGCGGGCGTCGCCGCGCATCCGGTATTCGGTCTCGGACACCAGGGTGGCGGCATGCTGGTCGAGCAGCGGCGGATCGATGTCCATCTCGGCGATCCAGCGGTGCTTCACATACAGAAGCCCGGTGCCGCGCGGGCCGCGCAGGTACTTGCGCCCGGTCGCCGACAGGAAGTCGCAGCCGATCTTCTCAACGTCGACCGGCATCTGGCCGACCGACTGGCAGGCGTCCAGCAGGTAGGGGATGGCGTATTTGCGGGCGACCGCGCCGACCGCCTCGGCCGGGTTCACCAGGCCGCCGCCGGTCGGGATGTGGCTGATCGAGATCAGCCGGGTGCGCGCGTCGATCATGGCCTCGAGCGCCGCGACGTCGAGCTGGCCGTGCTGGTCGCTCGGCACGACCGCCACCTCGCAGCCGTCGCGCCTGGCGCGGTGCAGATAGGCGATCATGTTCGAGCCGTACTCGCATTCGGCGGTCAGGATCCGGTCGCCCGGCCGCAGGTCGAGGGCATAGAACGCCATGTCCCAGGCCCGGGTGGCGTTCTCCACACAGGCGATCTCGTCGCGGTGGCAGTTCAGGAGCTTGGCCGACGCGTCATAGAAGTTCTCGAGTCTGCCGTCGTGCCGGCGCGCGGTCTCGTAGCCGCCGGTCATCTCCTCCTCGCGCAGCCAGTCGACCAAGGCATCGGCGACCGGCGCCGGCATCAGCGACGCCCCGGCGTGGTTCAGATGCACGAGGTCGGCGCAGGCGCGGGTCTCGGCGCGGGCACGGGCGAGGTCGATGGGCATGGTCGGGGCTCCGGTCGGATCAGCGAGCCCGGACGCTAGCCCCGGCCGGCGCCGATGTCAGCCCTGCTCGTCGCCCGAGAACCGGTCCATGTCGCGACGGTCCTTCTTGGTGGGGCGTCCGGCGCCGGCGTCGCGCGCCGGCACCGCCGGCTCGAACATCGCGGTATCCGAGGGTTGCGGCCGTCCTGCCGGCACCGGCGACAGGTCCTCGTACAGGCCCTGGGCCTCCGGCGCCGGGCCGCGGCGTACCGCCAGCGACAGCACCTTGACCACCCGGACATGCGGCCCCTGCGGGAAGGTCAGCACGTCGCCGACCCGGACCCGCTGATGGGCCTTGCTGACCACCGTGCCCGACAGCCTGAGACGGCCGGCCGACAGCAGGGCGTTGGCGAGGCTGCGCGACTTGAAGAACCGAGCACACCACAGCCACTTGTCGAGGCGCTGGGCCGGCCCGTGGCCGTCGCCCCCGCTCTCGTCGCCGGCCGAGCCGTCGGGGATCATCTCCCGGAATTGCCGAACCGCAGCTTGGCGAGCACGGCGAACGGCGAGTTCGGGTCGTAGACCGGCTGCCGGGGCGGGCGTGCCGGCTGGTCGGTGTTAGCCGGCTTCTCGCCGCCCTTGCCGCGGCGCGGGCGCTGGCGGTGCGAGCGCGGCTTGCCCTCGCCCGCCGGCGCGGCCGGGGTTGCCGGACCGCCGGAGGTCTCGGGCGCGGCTGCGGTCGCGACCACGGCGGCCGGGGCCGTCCCGTCGGCGACGGCGGACGGCGCCGCAACCGCCGTCGCGTCGGGCCGGGCGGCCCCCGGCTGGCCCTGGTTCCGGTTCTGCCCCTGGGGGCGCCGCCGCCGGCGCCGCTCGCCCTCCGGCTTCGGCCGCGGCCGGTTGCGACGGCGCTCGAAGCGCGCGGTCCCGTCCTCGGCCGGATCGGCGGGCCTGCAGCCGAGATCCTGCAGCATCGCCCCGAAGGTCTCAGCGTCGACCCCGGCGAGCGACAGCATCTCGGCGCTGATCGCGAACGGCCCGTCCTTGCCGGCGCGCCGGACCAGCGCCGCCAGCCGCTCGACCATGTCGACACGGACCGCGCGGCCGCCCAGCCGGGCATAGCCGAGTGCTGCGTCATAGGCCGCCGGCGTCGCCTCGGCCCGGGCCGCCTGCACCCGGCCCTCGGGCGGCGGTCCCTCCTCCGGCTGCCGGCCGCTGGCCGCCGACCACAGCAGCGAGCGCAGCCGGACCGCCCGCGGCTTCAGCAGCTCCGGCACATACAGCGACTCGGTGCCGAGCCGGATGCCGACCCGCGCCAGGGTCTTGCGGCCCTCCTCGTCCAGATCCTTGACCAGGGCCTCGACGGCGCCGGCCGGGGCGCCGCCCAGGCCTTCGAGAACCTGGAAGGCGATGCCGCGGGCCGGGCCGTCCAGGTCGGCACGCTGCAGCTGCATCAGCCGCGGCGCCACCGCCTCCTGGTGCCGCTCGAACCAGACGCGGAGCCGGGCCAGCAGCCGGTCGCGGGCCGCCGATTCGACCAGCTCGTTGCGCGCGATCCTGATCTCCGGGCGCCAGACCGCGTCGCCGGCGACCAGGCGGGCGAAGGCCGAGCCCTCCCACAGGAAGCGGCCGCCGTCGTCCAGGCTGATGGCGGCGTCGTCGGCCTCCTCGATGCGCGCCACCCGGCGGGCGATCTCGGCCGGCAGCACCCGCCGCGCGGTCGCCAGGACCGCCTTGGCGTCGGCGGCGTCGGTCGCCTCCGGCACGAAGCTCAACCCCTCCAGATGGCCGACCCGGTGGCCCTCGACCAGCACCGCGCCGTCGGCTGCGACCGCCGCGATCAGGTCGGCGTCCTCGTCCTTCAGCCGGCGCGACAGGGTGGCGGCGCGGCGGTCGACGAAGCGCTGGGTCAGGCGGTCGTGCAGGGCGTCCGACAGCCGGTCCTCGATGGCGCGGGCGCGGGCCTGCCGGTCGACCGGATCGTCGATCCAGTCGCCGCGGTTGGTGATGTAGGTCCAGGTCCGGACATGGGCGATGCGGGCGGCCAGGGTGTCGATGTCGCCGTCGGTCCGGTCGAACCGCCCCATCTGCTCGTCGACCCAGGCGGACGGCAGCCGCTCGGCACCCTCGGTCAGGTGGGTGAACACCTGGGCCAGCAGCCGGGCATGCGCCTCCGACATGGTCTTCTGGAAGTCCGGGATCTGGCAGACCTCCCAGAGCAGCCGGACGCGCGACGGCACGGTGGTGCGGTCCATGACCTCCGGCATCCGCGACATCGCCTCCAACGCCTGCTGGTCGTCGGCATCGCGCTTGCGAATCAGGAAGTCGTGGGTCGGGCGCTCTTCCAGCGTGCGCTTGAGGTCGCGCACGGTCGCGAAAGACAGCGCGGCGCTGCGCCAGTAGAGCTGGCGCACCGGATCGAAGCGGTGCTCCTCGATCGCCGCCACCACCTCGTCGTCGAACGGGCGGCAGTCCATGGTCACGCCGAAGCTGCCGTCGTTCATGTGGCGGCCGGCGCGGCCGGCGATCTGGGCCAGTTCGGCCGGGGTCAGCTTGCGCGGTATCCGGCCGTCGAACTTGGAATCCTCGGCGAAGGCCACATGGTCGACGTCCATGTTCAGGCCCATGCCGATGGCGTCGGTCGCCACCAGGTAGTCGACCTCGCCCTCCTGGAACAGCCGGACCTGGGCGTTGCGGGTACGCGGGCTGAGCGCGCCCATCACCACCGCGGCACCGCCGCACTGGCGGCGGACCACTTCGGCGATCGCGTAGACGTCGGCGGCGGAGAACGCCACCACCGCACTGCGCCGCGGCAGCCGGGTGATCTTGCAGGGCCCGACATATTCCAGCCTGGACAGCCGCGGCCGGGTCTCCACCCGCGCCTCCGGGACCAGGCGCTGCAGCAGCGGCCGGATGGTCTCGGCGCCGAGGAACATGGTCTCCTCGGCGCCCCGGGCATGCAGCAGCCGGTCGGTGAAGACATGGCCGCGCTCCGGATCGCCGGCGATCTGGACCTCGTCGACCGCCAGGAACGCCACCTCGCGGTCCAGCGGCATCGATTCGACGGTGCAGATGAAGTACCGCGCCTCCGGCGGGACGATCTTCTCCTCGCCGGTGATCAGCGCCACGAGGCGCGGACCCTTGGCTGCGACGACGCGGTCATAGTTCTCGCGGGCCAGCAGGCGCAGCGGGAATCCGATCATCCCGCTCTCGTGGCCCAGGAGCCGCTCGATCGCGAGATGGGTCTTGCCGGTATTGGTCGGACCGAGGACGGCCGTGACCAGGCAGGGGGGATCGGCGGTGATCATCGGCGCCAGGATTCCGGGTCGGGGCCGCCGTGGCAAGAGGCTGTCGGCGAATAGTGTCCCGGGCAGCGTTCCGGAACGGTCCGTACGGTCGCGGTCAGGCCCCGAAAGCCGGGCCGTTCTGCCTTGCATCCTTCGCTGTCCGGACCTGCAGAAGATGCTCGCGCATCCGGGCGGCCGCATCGTTGACCGCTTCGACCCACTGGCGGGCCGGATGATCCGCCTCGAGGTCCAGCAGGGCGAGGTACAGATGAGCCAGCATGCCCCCGAGGGCGTTGTTCACGTCATGTGCGAGCCGGCCCCGGCCGACTTCGGACCCGATGTCCCCGGGATACTCCGCGGCCAGCAGCAGGGTTCCCGACCCCGGCAGGGGCGCGCAGCCGATGACCAGCGCCCGGCCGTCCGCCAGGCGGACGACGTCGCGGGCTCCGGCAGAGCCCGACGCACCGTCGATCAGGGCGGTCCAGGCCGATTCGACGGCAGCACCGTCGCTCTCGGCTAGGCTCGAGCCGAGGGACGACAGGGTGGCCGGCCAGCGCCTGCCGTCGGGCTGCGCCCGCCGGTAGTCGCCGTCCGCCGCGACTCCGTGAAGCGTCAGGAACGGGATGTCCGCGCCGGCCAGGCCCCGTTCGGCGTCGAGCATCCCGACCCCGCCGCCCAGCACGCGGAACGCCTGCGACCGGGTGTCCCGCCCGTCCGCATCCTGGGTATCGAGCCCCATCGCCCGCCCCTCGCCGCCTACCAGGACGTCGGAATCGCGTCCAGGAACCGCTGCTGCAGGGCCGGGTCGTCGGCCAGGAGGCCCTTGAAGGTCTGGGTGCGAAGGCGCGGCGCCCGCTTGTTGACCCCGCGCAGGGTCATGCAGCCGTGCTCGGCGTCGATCACCACGCCGACCCCCAGCGGGGAAAGCCCGGTCTCGATGCACTGCGCGACGTCGGCGGTCATCCGCTCCTGGATCTGCAGGCGGCGGGCGTAGGCGTCGACCACCCGGGCCAGCTTGCTGATCCCGACGACCGCCTTGGACGGCAGGTAGGCGACGTGCGCCCGGCCGACGATCGGCGCCAGGTGGTGCTCGCAGTGCGACACGAAATCGATATCGGTGAGGATGATCAGCCCCTCGTAGCCCGAGACTTCGTCGAAGGTCTTGCGCAGCAGCGCCACCGGATCCACGGCATAGCCGGCGCAGTACTCGGCGAACGCCCGGACCACACGCGCCGGCGTCTCCCGCAACCCGTTGCGCTCCGGATCCTCGCCGATGGCGCGCAGCAGATTCCGGATCCCATCCTCGGCGGCGGCGTGGCACGCGTCTCCGACGACCTCCGCTTCGTCGTCGATGTCGAGCACGGGCGCCGGCCCGCCGCGCAGCCTCGTGATGCCAGTGTCGTTCATGCCCCGCCTCGCCACATCCGTTTCCTTGGAAGTCTTCGGCGCCGATGCCCGTCGTCGCGACCGGCACCCGGCTCCACCGGATCTCACCCCATGCTCTTGACGGGTGAACCCGAGACCGTCGCGTCGCCGCAGACCGCGTCGATCAGCGTCAACAGCTCCTGCGGCGCGAACGGCTTCTGCAGGACCGCGTCGGCCCCCAGCATCGGCGCCCTGTCCAGGAAGCCCGATAGTTCACCGCTGGCGCCCGAGATCATGACGAACTTGGCGCCGGGCGAACCGGTCCGGACGGTGCGCAGCACCTCGAACCCCTCGGCGTCCGGCATCAGCATGTCGCAGATGACGAGGTCGACCGGCCAGTCCCGCAGTGTTCGCCGCGCCGACAGCCCGTTCTCGGCGACCCTGACCTCGTGACCGGCCCGCTCGAGCACCTCGCGCAGGCCATTCCGCAAGGCTTCGTCGTCGTCGATCAGATAAATTCGCACAGCCCCCTCCCGAGATCCCCACAGTCTCGGCCCGGCGGGACACCGGCCCCGAGGTCGAAATTACCGATTTCAGGTAAATTATCCGTAAACTTTCCGGATCTCCCGCAACCCGAACCGGGGCCGGCACCGAACCGCAGTGCTACCCGCCCGGTCATGGCTGTGCCGCCCGTGCCGGCTCAACTTGGCGGGTCGCCGCATCGACCGGCACGAGCGCCCTGCGGACGGCCGTCGCCAACTCGTCCGGGAATACCGGCTTGCCGATGACCGCCGCGAGCCCGAGGGTCGCCAGCAGTTCGGAGTCCTCGGTCGAGACGAAGCCGCTGAGCATCAGGACCGGCAGGTCCGGTCGCAGGCCCTTGAGGGAACGTACCAGTTCCTCGCCGTTCATCTTCGGCATCGACCGATCGGTAATCACCAGGTCCCAGGCTTCGGGATCCTCCTCGAGCACCGACAACGCCAGTTGCGGCTCGTTGTGCGCCTCGACCGTGTAACCGAGGCGCATCAGGATTTCCTTGGTGGCCGCCAGCAGGATCCGGTCGTCGTCGACCAGGAGAATCCGCTCGCTGCCCTGGGGCGCCTGCTGCTCGACCACCTTCGGCTGCATTACCGGCAGGGTCGCGGAGATCGCCGGCAGATAGACATCGACCCGGGTCCCGACACCCGGCAGGCTCTCGACCTCGATGCAGCCCTCGTGGCTGCGCACGATGCCCTGCACGGCCGCCAGACCGAGGCCGGTGCCGTCGCCGACCTCCTTGGTGGTGTAGAACGGCTCGAAGATGCGGGGCATGACCTCTTCCGGAATACCGCAGCCGGTATCGATGATGGTGATCCGTGCATAGGCCCCGTTGGGAAGGGCGCCCGACCGGATCCGCGACGGCTGACCCGCGCGGTCGCGTGCCGAGACGTCATTGCCCGGAAAGCCGTCGTCGACGTCGACCTGCTGGATCGACACCGACACCCGGCCGTCACGGTCCCCGATCGCCTGGGCCGCGTTGATGCATACGTTCAGAATGATCTGGTGGATCTGCGTGGCGTCACCCGCGACGTAACAGGGGTCGACCCCCTCCGTCCTCAGGGCCACGTTGTTCGGCATCAGGGGCCGCAGGGTCTTCAGGCTCTCCTGGACGGTCGCCGAAAGATCGAGCGGCTTGCGCAGCGACTCGGCGTTGCGGCTGAAGGTGAGGATCTGGCGCACCAGGTCGCGCGCGCGCGTCCCGGAATCCATGATCAGCCGCAGCCGGGCATGGGTCGGCTCGTCCTGCGGGCTGTCGGCCATCAGCAGTGAGCAGTTGCCGACGATGCCGCCGATGATGTTGTTGAAGTCGTGGGCGATACCGCCGGCCAGGGTCCCCAGCGCCTGGGTCTTCTGGGCGGCATGGTACATCTCCATGAGGCGGGACCGTTCGGCCTCGGAGTCTATGCGGTCGGTGATGTCCTCGTAGGTCTTGACGATCCCGCCGGTCGGCAGCGCCGAGGCGATGGTCTCGATCACCCGCGCGTCGTCCAGCTTGCGTTGCTGGCGGAGGCTTCCGGTGCGCGTTCGCATCAGGCGCTCGATCGCGCCCATCTGCGACCTGACCAGCGCCGTCGGGGCGCCGGCCCCCAGATCGCCGCGTTCGGCGGCATACTCGACGAACGTCCGGTACGACGCCCCCTCGGCGACGATCGACTCGGGATACTGGTTGATCGTCAGGAACTGGTTGTTGAACAGCACCAACCTGGAATCCGCGTCGAAGACGGCGATGCCCTGCTTCATGTTGTCCAGGGTCGTTTCCAGCAGACGGCTCTTCTGCTCGATCAGCTGTTCGCGTTCCTTCAGGGCGGTGATGTCGGTATGGACCCCGACCAGTCGGCCGTCGACGGTCCAGCGCTCGCTGATCTTCAGCCAACTGCCGTCGGACAGGCGGCTCTCGAAGGTTGCTTCCGGCGCCCCGCGCCGCTTCTCCAGGACCGACTCGATCCAGCCCTCGACATCGCCGTCGGCGACCTTGACGCCACCGTTGCGGACAGCGGCCCGGAGCAGGTCGGAGAACGAGACGCCGACCTGCAGGTCGTCGGCCTGCATCGGATGGAGATCGACGTAGCGCTTGTTGAACAAGGCCACGCGATCCTCCTGGTCGTAGACGATGAAGCCTTCGGAGATGCTGTTGATCGCGAGCTCGAGCTCGTTCCTGGCGGCGATCGCCTGGGTGGCCGCCACGTCCTTCTCGACGATCGCCCTATTGGTCTTGACGATCTGCCGGAACAGCAGGCCGAAGATCACCAGGCCCACCACCACGGTCAGTCCGAACAGCCCGAGCAGCTGCATATACAGCTCGTTGTGCCGCTCGCGAGCCCGGCTCACCTCGTTCGACTCGTACAGCAGGGCCCGCCTCACGAGGTCGTGGATCGGCCCGCGCAGTTCGTCGAGCCGGGCGTTGATCGACGCCATCTCCGAACGCGGCAGTGCCATCAGGCGCTGCATGTCCGGTTCGAGCGCCTCCAGCACCTTGATCAGCGCCTTGACCGCGGGGACCAGGCCTTCGATCGACCGGAGCTCGGCGGTCTGCGACCCTGCAAGCAGGGGTGGAAGCCGGCTCCAGAAGATCTCGAAGCGCTCGTTCGCCTCCTGGGCCGTCGCCGGGGTCCGCGCCAGTTCGAAATCCTTGAGCGACTCGGTGAAGCGCAGCAGTTCGATCTCGGTCTGCGCCAGGAACCAGACCGAGATCCGGCTTTCCTTCTCGATGATCTCGCGCTGCTGGATCAGGCCCTGGAAGATGAAGAACACGCCCACGAGAAACGAGCCGAATCCGATGATCAGGATCCCGTATCGGGGAATGAACCATCCGAGATTCTTGAAGCCCATCATGATCGCAGGCACTCCTTGAAAGGCGGGTCGGTCGACCCCGGCTCTGGTTACTTGAAGCGGATTTCCTTGACCTGCCAGACCCACTTGGCCTGCGTCTGCTTGGTTTTCAGATCGGGAAAATCGTCCTGCGGATAGACGACCCAGAGCGGGCCCTTGTCCCGGATCTTCAGGCGCTCGCCGTTCATCCGGTAGGCCAGGATCACCGGGTAGCGGGCGAAGTCCTCCACCGGGATGTCGACCTTGTAGTCGTTGAGCGCGATGGTCACGGCCGTCTTGCCGCTGGCGCCGACCCGTTCCATCAGCTTGCTCAGCAGGACGCCCTCGAAGGTCGCCTTGCCTTCGGTCCAGGCGGTGGTGGTGACGGTCGTGGCCTTGCCGATCGCCTCGAGCATCTCGAGGTCGAAGGACGCCTTGCCGTCGCTGTTGGTCGTGCCGATCGCCCCGGTCACGTCGAGCAGGACCGGCCCGGTCGGCTTCGGCAGGTTCTCGGCCTGCGCCACTCCGGCGAACAGGCAGAGCAGTGCGACGGTGCGCACGCCGCCCGCGAATGCTTTGAGGAAGTTCGACATTCCGATCTCCTTTCGGGATTGGCTGTATCCGCTACGTGCGCTCGCGCGCCGCAGCCTTCGGTTCGGGCGTCGCCAGGTATCCGGCGGTCGCGACGAGAATCAGAGCCCCCAGCACGGCGAAGAAGGCCGCGTAGCCCGAGGACGGCGAGCCGACATAGCCGTGCACCGCCTCGACCACCGCCCCGCTGCCGATCTGCAGCAGCGCGGTTCCGCCCATCAGGACCGCGTTGAGCGCGGTGGTGCCGCGTCCCTTGAGCTCGGCCGGGATCAGCGCCACGCCGTGCCCCATCAGAACGACGCTGAAGGCGCCGACGAAACAGGTCACGACCAGCAGCGGCAGGGTGATCGACAGCGATGTGTGACTGACGGCGGCCAGCACCAGCAGCAGGGCGGCGGAACCGACCGCCCCGCCGATCACCACCGGCCGGAAGGCGCCGACACGGCGCTGGATCGGTCCGTAGGTGAGGGTTCCGGCCACGAAGGCCACGGCCAGCACCGACAGCAGGTTGCCGCGCTCGAGTCCGTCGACGCCGTGGACGTCGTGCAGGAACGGCCCGCCCCACAGGCCGATGATCGTGATGATCGACGAATAGCCGAGCGCGATCAGCGGCAGGATGCGCATCAGGCCCGGCACCCGGAAGACCTCGGACACCCCCCGGATCGACGCCGCCAGCGAATCCGGGCGGCCGCGGCGGTCGCGACGGCCCTCCGGCTCGTCGCGCACGACCCACCAGAAGCCGAACGCCACCACCGCGGTGATCACCGACAACGACACGAAGGTCGCACGCCAGCCCAGCAGTTCGGTCGACGCCGACAGCGGCGAGGTCGCGAGCAGGCTGCCCAGGTTGGCCGAGGCGAACAGGATCGTCATCGCCCTGGTGAAATCCGTCGGATCGAGCCAGCGCGACAGCACCACCAGCGACCCGACCATGCCGCCGGCAAAGCCGAGGCCGATCAGGAACCGGCCGGCCACCAGGAGGCCCAGCGAATGCGCGACCGCGAACAGGACCGAGCCGAGCACCGCGAAGACCAGCATCCCGGACACCACGCGACGCGGGCCGTAGCTGTCGAACAACACGCCGATCGGCAACTGCAGCACCGCGAAGATCACGAAGAACGCGCCCGACGACAGACCGATCGCCTGCGCATCGAACTGCAGCTCGCTCATGATCTCCGGCGCAATCACGCCGTTCGACGACCGGAAGAACTGGCTCAGCACGGCCAGCACGATCATCGCCGCCAGCATGACGGTCGTCTGCTGTGGCCGTGCCGAAAGCCAGGTCTGTCCGGAAATCATCGGATTGCCCGACGGCCTGGCCCCTCCAGCCAAGCCGCCGACCGCGCCTTCAATCGCGCCGCGTCGCGCCATCTCGTCCCACCTGATCAGTCCCAACCGGATCCCGAAAGCGGACTCAACCGCAAACCGATTAACAAAGCCTAAAAATTCAAGGATCGACCGACGGCGAGCGCGATGCGGATGCACTTGCGCTCGCATTCCCCCCGTCGCATATCTCCGGCGCGCGCTCCGCAACCTCTCAACAGCCAGGAAAACGGAAGTCTCGCGATGACCGCAAAGAAACCCACCGCCGAGACCCGGTCGTTCCAGGCCGAGGTCTCCAAACTCCTGAAGATCGTGGCCAACGCGCTGTACAGCGAACGCGAAGTGTTCCTGCGCGAGCTGATCTCCAACGCCGCCGATGCCTGCGACAAGCTCCGCTTCCTGGCGCTGTCCGCGCCCGACCTGAGCGCCGGCGACCCGGCCTTCTCGATCCGCCTCTCGGTCGACAAGGAGGCCCGGACCCTGACCATCGCCGACAACGGGGTCGGCATGTCGGAGGCCGACCTGCACGACAACCTCGGCACCATCGCGCGGTCGGGCACCGCCGCCTTCGTCGAGGAGCTGAGCGGCGATTCCAAGAAGGACGTCGGCCTGATCGGCCAGTTCGGCGTCGGCTTCTATTCCGCCTTCATGGTGGCCGACAAGGTCGAGGTCCTGACCCGCAGGGCCGGCGAGGCGCAGGCGCATCTGTGGACGTCCGACGGGCTCGGCGAATACACCGTCGCGCCGGCCGAGAAGGCCTCCCGCGGCACGGTGATCACCCTGTACCTGAAGGAGGACGCCGGCGAGTTCCTGGAGCGCAGCCGGCTGCAGCAGATCGTCCGGACCTACTCCGACCATATCCCGTTCCCGGTGGTGTTCGCCGAGGGCGAGGCCGACGGCGAGACCCTGAACAAGGCGTCGGCGCTGTGGACCCGATCGAAGTCGGATGTCTCCGACGACGACTACAGGGAGTTCTACCACCATGTCGGCCACGCCGCCGACGAGCCCTGGCTGACCGTGCACTGGAAGGCGGAAGGCCGGATCGAGTATCACGCCCTCCTGTTCGTGCCGTCGCAACGCCCGTTCGACCTGTTCCACCCGGAGCGGCGCCATCACGTGAAGCTCTACGTGAAGCGGGTGTTCATCACCGACGATGCCGAGGGGCTGGTCCCGTCCTGGCTGCGCTTCGTGAAGGGCGTGATCGACTGCGAGGATCTGCCGCTGAACATCAGCCGCGAGATGCTGCAGAAGAATCCGGTGGTGGCCAGCGTCAGCCAGGCGGTCACCAAGCGCATCCTGGGCGAGCTGAAGAAGAAGGCGGAAGGCGACGCCGAGACCTACGCCACGTTCTGGAACAACTTCGGCGCCGTGCTCAAGGAAGGGCTGTATGGCGACGGGCTGGAGCATCGCGAGGCGCTGCTGTCGCTGGTCCGGTTCCGCTCCAGCACCCAGGACGGGCTGACCAGCCTCGCCGACTACGTCGCCCGCATGAAGGACGGCCAGGAGGCGATCTTCTACATCGCCGCCGAGAGCGAAGAGGCGGCCGCCGCCTCGCCACAGTTGGAGGGCTTCCGCAAGAAGGGCGTCGAGGTCCTGTACCTGACCGACCCGATCGACGAGTTCTGGGTGCCGATGCTGTTCGAGGGCTTCGAGGGCAAGCCCCTGAAGTCGATCACCCGCGGCGGCGCCGACCTCAAGTCGATCGCCGACGCCGAGACGCCCGCCGACGGCGACAAGGAAGGCAAGGACGACGCCGCGGCCGACCAGGGCGCGGTCGCCGCGCTGGTGGCGAGCGTCAAGCTGGCGCTCGGCGATGCGGTCAAGGACGTGCGGACCACCGACCGCCTGGCCGACAGCCCGGTCTGCCTGGTCGCCGACGAAGGCGACATGGACATGAACCTCGAACGCATGCTGCGCCAGCATAAGCAGCTCGACCAGGCCGCCAAGCGGGTGCTGGAGCTGAACCCCGACCATCCGCTGATCCGCACCCTCGCCGACCGCGTCAAGGGCGGCGCCTCGGGGCCGACGGTCGACGACGCCGCCCATCTGCTGCTCGACCAGGCGCGTATCCTGGAGGGCGAGCCGGTGCCCGACGCCAAGGCGTTCACCCGTCGGCTGTCGGCGGTCATGACCAAGGCCATGTGAGCGGTCGCGAGAGCGGGTCGCGGTTCCTCCCGCGGGGCCTGCATTTCGCCCTTCGCTACGACCACGCGTAGAGACGGGTGAAAAGACCGCGGGGCGGCGCTAGGATGCGTCGCCCGGCGGTGCCGCCGCCCCGCCTTCCCCACAATCGCGGTCGCTTTCCGTCGATGACCATCCTGAATACAGTCCTGCTGGTTGCCCAGGCGATCGTCTACTTCAGTGTCATGGCGGCGCTGTTCCGGGCCCGCGACCGATTCGGCCTCGGCGCCTTCCTGTGCGCGCTCGGGGTCATGCACTTCCTCGAGACCTATCTCGCCAGCGTCTTCTACATCGAGCTGCCGTTCGGAATCATCTCGCCGGGTTCGACCGTGCTGTTCTCCGGCAAGCTGGCGATCATCCTGATGATGTACATCCGGGAGGACGCCGCGGTGGTGCGGCAGCCGATCTACGGGCTGCTGATCGGCAACTTCCTGATGGTCGCGCTGGTCATGGTGCTGCGGAACCACGAGGTGGTCTCGGCAGTGCCCGGCCGGTTGCCGGACTTCAAATTCGTCGACGAGATGGGCTGGCTGATGGTGTGGGGCACCACCCTGCTGTTCATCGACTCGATCGCGATGATCCTGCTGTACGAGCGGCTCGGGACCTGGCTGAGGCGCTGGCCGACGGCCCGTGGGTTCCTGACGCTGGCCGCCATCCTCAGCTTCGACCAGGTCGGCTTCTTCCTGGCCCTGCACTACGTGTCGGGCGCGCCCTGGTACGTAATGTTCGGCGGCTGGTGCGCGAAGATGGGCGCTGCCCTGGTCTACAGCCTGCTGGTCGGCGCCTATCTGCATTGGTTCGAGGCCCGGAGCGGGCCGGTACCGGTGCCGATGCGGCTGTCGGACGTGTTCCAGACCCTGACCTACCGCGAACGCTACGAGGACCTGCTGGCGCGGTCCGGGCGCGACAGCCTGACCGGCGCCTACGACCGCGGGCGGCTGGAGGCCGGCGGCAGCGCGATCGTCGATGCCGCGCTGCAGTCCGGCCGGCCGGTCAGCCTGCTGGTCATCGACCTCGACGGCTTCAAGGTGATGAACGACCAGTACGGGCACGGCCATGGCGACGAGGTGCTGCGCCGCATCAGCCAGAGCCTCGCCGCCAAGCTGCGCAAGCAGGACCATCTGTTCCGCTATGGCGGCGACGAGTTCGTGGTGCTGTGCGACGGCCTCTCGCACGGGCCCGCCTTCGCGCTCGGCGAGCAGCTGCGGCGGGCCGTGATCTTCGCGACGGCGGAGCAGCCCGGCGGACCGCTGACCGCCAGCATCGGCGTCGCCACCTGCCCGCACGACGCCATCGACATCGACCATCTGTTCGAGGTGGCCGACGAGCGCCTGTACATCGCCAAGCATGCCGGGCGGGACCGGGTGGCCGGCCGCGCCGAGCACGACGGCACGCCGCTGGTGGCCCGGACCTGACGCCCCGGACCTACCGCGCCGGACCTACCGCACCGGACCCAGCGACATCGCGAACCAGACCGCCTGCGGCATCTCCGGCGCGCGCGCGTCCAGTTCGCGGAACCCGCAGGCCCGGTAGAAGCAGATCGCCTTCGCGTTGGCCTCGCCGACCCCGAGATGGACGCCCGGCGCGCCGGCCGCCCGTACGGCCCGCACCCACTCCTCGACCAGCCGGCGGCCGATGCCCCGGCCCTGCAGTCGCGGCAGCAGATTGATGTGCAGATGCGCCGGGTAGGGCCGGACCAGCCATTCGGGCATGCGCGGCGGATGGTGGATGCGATGGCAGCGCTTCCGGTCGGCGCTCCACCGGTCGGGCGGGCCTTCGGGGTCAGGGTATGCGGTCCGCAGCGCCGGCCACCACTCGGCTTCCTGGCGGGCCTCGAAGCGGCGGGTGTCGGCGGTGCCGAGGATGTAGCCGCCGACGCCCTCCGGGTCCTCGACCACCCGCACCAGCCCCGCCTCCAACGCCGCGTAGGGCCCGACATAGACATGGCCGATCAGGCGTTTGTCGTCATACAGGGCCGCAGCGTCGCCGCCGCCGTCGCCGGTCGCCAGCGAGACCGCGTAGAGCGCGTCCAGATCGGCCGGGCGGTATGCCCGGATCGCCGCGCCGCCGCGGATCCGGCCTGCGGTCACCCGGCGGCCCGCAGCGCCGCCTCCAGTTCGGCCAGGGTCGCCTCGGCGAACGCCCACATGTTGGCCTCGCGGTCACCGGACCCGGTCTCCAGGGTGAAGCGCCGCTCGACCGGCCCGACGACCGCCACGCAGGTGTGGCCGGCGGCATCGCCGTAGCGGTTACCGGTCGGCCCGGCCGCCCCGGTCTCGGCCAGCCCCCAGGTGGTCTCCAGCTTGTCGCGCATCGCGGCCGCGGCGATCGCCGCGTAGGGCTCCGACGCGGACCGGATGCCGGGATGGTCGCGCAGGCGCACGCCCAGCAGGGCCTTGCGCGCCGGGTGGGTGTAGATCACCCCGCCGCCCATGAAGTAGGCCGATGCCCCGGGCACCGCCAGCAGCGCCGCCGACACCAGGCCGCCGGTCGAGGATTCCGACACCGCCACCGTCTCGCCGCGCGCCTTCAGCAGGCCGCCCACCGTCTCGCCCAGGCTGGTCAGGGACCGCATCGTCACCTCCGTATCGTGCCCGCACGGTTTGCGCGCCGGGCCTGTCCTGCAATACTAGCCGGCTCCCGCGAACTTCGAACACCCGATAGCCGCCCCGGCAGATCAGGCCCAGGACCATGAGCAAGGCGTTCACCAAGGAAACCGACGAGGAGGTCGAGGAGCTCGAGGAGGACACCCCGTCCCCGCAGCCGACCGGCACCAAGAACTACATCACGCCGCACGGATTCCGGGCCCTGCAGGACGAGCTGAAGCAGCTGCGCCGGGTCGAGCGCCCGAAGGTCGTGGAGATCGTCTCCTGGGCCGCCGGCAACGGCGACCGCTCGGAGAACGGCGACTACATCTACGGCAAGAAGCGGCTGCGCGAGATCGACCGCCGCATCCGGTTCCTGCTGAAGCGCCTGGAGATCGCCGAGGTGGTGGAGCCGTCGCAGCAGAAGAACCGCAGCCAGGTGTTCTTCGGGGCCACCGTCACCTATGCCGACGAGGAGGACAACGAGCGCACGGTCCGGATCGTCGGCATCGACGAGGCCGATACCACCCGCGGCGAGGTCAGCTGGATCTCGCCGATCGCCCGGGCCCTGCTGAAGGCCCGCGAGGGCGACGTGGTCGAACTGCGCACCCCGGCCGGCCCTCAGAGCATCGAGGTGGTGGCGATCGAATACGAGGGTGTGTAGGCCCGGCAACCGGCACCGCGACATCTTGTAAAGCAATGGATTGGCCGACCCGCCCGACAGGCGCATACTGACGCCTCACGGTCACGGAGGCCGCCATGGTCGCCAGGGAACTGAGACCGACGACGACGGGCGGCAGACCCGCCTTTCCTTCCGGCGCGACGGACGAGCAGCCCGACGATCCGCTCAACCCGATCGACAACCTGCCGAGCAGTCTCGACGAGCTGACCCACGCCGAGTTCATCGCGGTCTACAACGACGCCTCGGCCAACATCCGCTTCGCCAAGGAACAGCAGTGGCGGACCGTGCTGTACTTCACGATCGGCGCGATCGCGGTCACCACCTACGGCCATATGTCGCACTGGGCCGATGCCAAGCTGAGCTTCTACCTGCTGGTGATCGTCTGGCTGTTCAGCCTGATGTCGGTCGGGATCCTGCTCAGCCTGCAATGGTGGCAGGGCAGCGAGCACGACAAGATCGACTACATCGCCGCGAAATGGTCGAGCTTCACCGCCGCCGCCCGGCGCCGCAAGTCGAAGCGCATGAGCGACGTGCAGCGCTACGGCATGCTGGCGTCCATGGTGCTCTACCTGGAGCTGTCGACCATTGCGGTCACCCGGGTGTTCTGGCCGTATCTGTGAGGCCGGTCAGCCCGCGATCCAGTCGGCGGCCGCCTGCGCCATCCGGCCCTCGGCGATCCCGTTGCGCAGGAAGTGGTCCAGCGGATTGAGGCCGGCCGCCGCCACGTCCGGGTTCTGCGACAGGTACAGGGCGGTGCTGAAGAACGCCGAGGGATCGCGATCCTCGAGCCAGCCGAACTCGAAGTAGTGCTCGAGCGGGTTCACGCCCGCCGCCGCGACGTCCTGGTGGGTCGCAAGATACCCGGCGGTGTCGAAGAACGCGTTGGCCGACCGCCCCTCGTCGATGCCGAAGGCGAAATAGTGCTCGTAGGCGGTATCGGTCGTGAACCCGGCGGCCGCGACATCCGGGTTCATGGCCAGGTACAGGGCCGGGTCGAAGCCGATGTCCGAGAGCGACGATGGCGACCGGGTCGCCGTGTAGCCGTCGCCGAAGCCCAGGACCTCGATATTCTCCAGCGTGTCGCTGCCGTCGGTGCCGCTGATCGTGGCGGCCCCGTCGTCGCCGACGGTCAGGGCGTAGCCGGCACTGTCGCCGGCGAAGGTGGCCACGTCGAGCGCCCGCCCGCCGTCGATGGTGTCGTCGCCGGCGGCGCCCGACAGCTGGTCGTCGCCGCGGCCGCCGATCAGGTGGTTCGCCGCCGCCGAGCCCAGCAGCGTGTCGTCGCCGTCGCCCGTGAACAGGTTCTCGATGTCGGTGCCGTCGGCGATCGAGAAGGCGGAGCCGGCGATCGTGCCGGGCGTCCCCGCCGTCAGGTCGATGGCCACGTCGCCGGACACCGCCGCGGCGTTGATGGTGTCGGTGCCGCCGTCGGTGTCGGACAGCGAGGCCCGGGCGGTCTCTGATCCGGACAGCGCGCCGTACTGGTCGGTGTAGACGTAGCGGTCGTCCGCCGACTGCTCGCCGCCGTACAGGCCGAGGGTCCACTCCTCCAGGGTCCCGGCGGTGCCGGCCTCGGTGTCGGCCACGCGCAGGGTCCACTCGCCCAACGAGCTCTCGCCATAGACCTGCGTCGTCATCAGTGTCGCGGTGTCGCCGCCCACCAGGAAGGTGCCGCCCTCCAGGATCTCGTCCGGCAGCGGGCCGCGGGCGCTCAGTGCCCCGTAGATGTCGTAGTCGGGGGTGTAGACCAGGTAGCTGACCGTGCCCTGCGGCGAAACCAACTCGATCCGCAGATCGCCGATGTCGCCATGCGGGAGCGTGATCTCGACGACCGCCGACTCGACCCGGATGTCGGTGGAGACCGTGACCGTCTGGGTGATGCCGCCAGCGTCGGCATCCGGCACCGCCTGCGGGCCGGCAACCCCGGTTTCCAGGATCGTCAGGTTGGCTGCGGTCTTGGCGTCCGCGTTCCAGGTCTCGGCCAGGCGCGTGGCGGCCCGTGCGTCGACCTGCCCCAGGCCGAAATCGTGGCTGACCGTCAGACCGCCGCCGTTCCAGTCGACGGCGCCGTTGGTGACGGTCGTCCACGGGTAGCTGGTGATCAGCGCGATGGCGTCGTCGACGGCGTCGACAACGCCTTGCGGGACGTCGTCGGGGACCGTGGCGCTGCCGAACACATCGAGATACACGTCCTCGGCCGCGAGCGGCGTGTCGTCCGTGTCGTAGGCGGAGTATCCGAGGATCTCGAAGACGTCGCGGTAGCCGAGCCCCGGACCGGCCTGCAGGACCAGGGCGCCGACGCCGGAGACGATCGGGGTCGAGAACGAGGTCCCCTTGGTGACGTCGTAGCCGAAGCTGTCGAGGCCGTCGAGGCCGACGACCGCCTGCCCTGGCGCCGAGACGAAGATGTTGGCGCCGGGCGACGAGAACGCGGCGACGCGGCCGTCGTCGTCGGTAGCCGCGACCGCGATCTGATAGGGCGAGTTCTGCTCGCCGCCATAGGTCGACAGGACGGTCTGGTAGCGCTCGTTGCCGCCGGCGAAGGCGTGGACGGTACCGAGGCCGTCGCGGCCCAGGGTCGCGGTGTCCTCGAGCGCCGCGAACCCGCCCGCCTGCTGGCTGAAGACCTCGTTGCCGTAGCTGTTGTTGGCGACGTCGAAGCTGCCGGCGGCGGCGAGTGCATCCTCGGTCGCGACCAGCGCACCCGTGCCGTCCGACGTTCGGAAGGCGGTGAACGTGGCATCGTAGGCCACGCCGACCGCCCCGGCCCCGTCCTGCCCCGCCACGATGAATCCCGCGACCTGCGTGCCGTGCGAGTACCCCCCGGCGATCGCAACCCCGTCGTCGATGCCGGACGCGAAGTTGAAGTCGACACCCGCATCGTAGTTGGCCGAGAGGTCCTGATGCTCGTAGAACGCGCCGTCGTCGATGACGACGACCGTCACGCCCTCGCCGGTGTAGTCGCGCCAGGCGCCGTCGACCCGGATGTCCATGCCGGCGGTCCCGCCGGACTGCCCGGTGTTCCGGAGATACCACTGGTCGCCGAAAAGTGGATCGGTCGGTGTGTACGACATGGCGCTCGCCCCCCAAGACTCCTTCCGGCGGAATCGGAAACCGCTGTGGAGGCGGCTGCAAGCCTCGAAGCGGCGGCTGAGACGGAGCGTCGAGAGTTTGAGACGCCGGATGCCGTATCCACGCCCCGCTACCCTCCGACGGTGTCCTGCGCCAGTATCGCGGGCCTGAACCCACCCTGGACGACCGGCATGACCGAGCCGCTGCAATCCGCCCTCGCCGAAGCCGGCCGCCTGCTGACCGAAGGCCGCCGGGACGACGCCGAGCGGGCGTATGAGGCGATCCTGGCGCGCGCTCCCGGGACGCCGGCCGCGCTGGCCCAGCTGGGGGTGCTGGCCCTGCAGCGCGGCGACGCCGTGCGCGCCGAGCCGCTGTTGACTGAAGCCGCACGCGCCCTGCCCCGTCTCGCCGCGCTGCACGGCAATCTCGGGACGGCGCGGCGCCGGCTGGACCGGCCGGACCGGGCGGTCGCGCCGTTCCGCCGCGCGGCACTGCTGAACCCGGGGCCGGGCGCCCCCTATGCCGCCCTCGGCCTGTCCGCCAGCCAGGCCGGCCGACCGGCGCTCGCCGCCTCGGCCCTGCGCGCCGCCGCCGCCCTTTCGCCGCGGGATCCGGACCTCTGGTACAACCTCGGCGTCGCCCTGGTCGAGGCCGACCGGCTGACCGAGGCGGCTGCCGCCTATCGCCGTCATGGCCGCCTGCTGCGCGGTCGCCCCTTCAACCAGGACCCGGCGAACCAGGCGGCCGCCGACCCGTTCCCCGGGCTCCCCGCCGAACCGGTCCGGCCGGTCCCCGGCCTGACCTGCCGGCACCGGCTGGAGCACGACCGCGACCAGCTGCGCTGGCTGCGCGCGCACGGACTGCTGCCAGCGGAACTCGCCGACGAACCCGAGGCCTACCAGGCGGTGCTGGACGGCCTCGGCGACGACGAGCGGTCGGCGATCAGCTTCACCCTGCCGGACGACCGGCTGGCGCCGATCGCCCGCAGCTACAACCGCTTCGTCCGGCTGGAGCCGTCCGGCTGGGGCGACCGGCCGGCGCTCTCCGACACGGTCGACTGGAGTGCCATGGAGGCGGCGTTCCTGGCCGGCGATCCGCGCGCCGTGACCATCGACGGGGTGCTGAACGCCGAGGCACTCGCCGCCCTGCGGCGGGTCTGCCGGGCCTCGACCTTCTGGCACCAGATCAAGGGGGCGGGCTATCTCGGGGCGTATTTCCGGGAGGGCTTCAACGACCCGCTGGTCGTGCGCATCGCCGAGGAGCTGCGGGCCGCGATGCCACGGGTCCTGGGCGGGCTGCCGGTCAGGGTGATCTGGGCCTACAGCTACGACCAGGGCATGGTCGGCATCAACCCGCATGCCGACTTCGCAGCCGTGAACATGAACTTCTGGATCACCGAAGACGAGGCCAACCTGGACCCGGAGACCGGCGGCCTGCTGGTGTACCGCAAGGCGGCCCCGCCGGAGTGGGACTTCCGGACCTACAACACCACCTCGGCGGAATTCATCTACGACTATCTCGGCGACCGCCGCGACGACGTGATCCGGGTGCCGCACCGCGCCAACCGGGCGCTGCTGTTCGACAGCCGGCTGTTCCACGAGACCGACGTGTTCCGGTTCCGCCCGGGCTTCGAGAACCGCCGCATCAACATCACCATGCTGTTCGGGGACGGCGGGGGGTAGTCCCCCGCAACCTCAGAGCGGGTGCATCGGCACCAGGTGGTCGACCGGCTCGGTCCAGTACGGCACCCGCTCGCGCCGCGGGGTCCAGGTGCCGGCGGCGATCAGGCCCTGCAGGTGGGTCGCGATCTCCTCCAGGGTCGCGAACCAGACCCCGCCCCTGTCCTGCATGTGCTCGATCAGCCGGGCGGTCGCCTCGACCCGGCCCAGCCGGCCGGACACGAAGGGGTGCCAGATGGTGATCCACATCCCGCCATGCTTCCAGGCGGCGTCGAACTCCTCGCGGAACAGGTCGAAGGCATGGGCCGGCGCCCTGGTCGGCATGGCGAAGCCGAACTCCTTCATGTTGACGTATTGCGGCCAGTCGTCGAGCGCCGGGTCGGTCGGCAGCTCGAGGATCGTCCCGGCCCCGGTCTCGACCAGGAACGGGACGTCGTCGGAGTGCAGCGACGAGCTGTACAGGAAGCCGTTCCCGGCCAGGATCGCGTGGGTGTCCGGCGACAGCGCGCCCGACGGCGCCCGGTAGCCGACCGGCCGCCTGCCGAGCACCGTCTCGCAGACCGCGCTGGCGTGCTCCATCATCGCCCGCTCGTCGGCCGGGGTGAGCTGGTTCGGCCGCTCGTGCAGCCAGGAATGGTGGGCGATCTCGTGGCCGGCCTCGGCCAGCGCCCTGACCGCGTCCGGGTAGGTCTCGACGCACCAGCCCGGCACGAAGAAGGTCTGCCGGATGTCGTGCTGCGCGAACAGCCGGATCAGCCGCGGTATCGCGACCTGCGGCCCGTAGCGCAGGGTCGACGACGCGGTGACCCGCTTCGGCGCCGACTCCCGGTGGTAGATGTGCAGCAGGCTCTCGGCGTCCAGGTCGTAGGTGAAGCACGCGGCGCAGCGCGCGCCGTTCGGCCAGGGCGGCGCGTTGTCGAGCAGGTCGATCGGCATCGTTGGCCTCCACGGGCGGAAACGCGGCAGCGGGGCGAATACCTAAGCATGGCCCCTCTGCCGCCGCCAGACGGTCGGACCCGCCTCTACGCCGTCCCGGCCCGCGGGTCGATCGGCAGCAGCTTCGCAAGGCCGGTCAGCTCCTCGATCAGCGCCGCCGCCGCCAGCAGCCCGGCCTCGTCGTGCGGCCGGCCGACCAGCTGCAGGCCGACCGGGCGGCCGTCCTCGGTGAAGCCGGCCGGCAGGCTGAGCGACGGGCAGGCCGAGAGCGTGATCGACGATGTCGTCATCGAGGCGGCGATGTAGTTGTCGAACTTCACGCCGTCGACCTCGTCGATATGGGTCTTGTTGACGTCGTAGGGCGGCACCACCGTGGTCGGCAGCAGCAGCAGGTCGTAGGTCCCGAAGAACCCCACCACGCGCCGGTAGAAGGCGGCCCGCTCGCGCTCGGCCCAGGCGACCTGCTCGGGGGTCTGCTTCAGGCCCTTCTCGGTGTTCCAGATGATGTCCGGCTTGACCAGGTGGCGGTGGGTCTTCAGGCGCTCGCCATGGGTCACCACGAAGATCATGGCGCGCAGGATCTGGAACGCCTCGCCGATGCCCCCGACCTCGGGGCAGGCCTCCTCGACCGGCACGCCGGCGCCCTGCAGCCGGCGCACCGCCGCCTCGCAGACCGCGCGCACCGCCTTCGACACCGGGGCCGAGCCGCCGAGGTCGGGGGTCCAGGCCACCCGCTTCGGCCACCACGCCTTGGCCTCGGCCAGCGCGGCGTCGACCGTGTCGGCATAGCCGCGCGCCGGCGCCGGCCGGGTCAGCGGGTCGTGCACGCACTCGCCCGCCATGGTGTCGAGGAACAGCGCGATGTCCGGCACGTTGCGTGCCATCGGGCCCTCGACCGAGCTCGGACTGAACAGGTTGCTGGCGGTGCCCCGCGTCACCCGCCCCGGGGTCGGGCGCAGGCCGACCACCGAGCAGTGCGCCGCCGGGCCGCGCAGCGAGCCGCCGTGGTCGGAGCCGTGCGCCAGCCAGACCTCGCCGGCGGCCAGTGCCGCCGCCCCGCCGCCGGTCGAGCCGCCGGGGGTCAGCGCGGTGTTCCAGGGGTTGCGGGTCTTGCCGAAGACTTCGTTGTAGGTGTTGCCGCCGGCCCCGAACTCCGGGGTATTGGACTTGGCGATCACCACGCCGCCGCGCGCCTCGATACGCCCGACCAGCGGGTGCGAGGCGGTCGGCACGTGGTCGGCGTGGATCGGCGAGCCGTAGGTGGTGCGCACCCCCTCCACGTCCATCAGGTCCTTGATCGCGACCGGCAGCCCGGCCAGCCAGCCGCCGCCGCCGTCGGGGCGCGTCGCCGGCAGGTTCTTGGCGGCGTTCCGCGCCCGCTCCAGGCACAGGGTCGGCAGCGCGTTGATCGCCGGCTCGACCGCGGCGATCCGCGCCGCCGCCGCGTCGATCAGTTCCAGCGGCGACACCTCGCCCGCCGCCAGCAGCCGCACCGCCTCGCGCGCCGTCAGCCGCGTCAGTTCCTCGCCGCGTGCCATGTCACCCTCCGTGAAGCCCAGGCGAACTCAAGCAAGGCGGCGGGGCGCGGTCAATCGCGGTCGGCGACGGTCAGCCTCAGAACAGCGTTTCCGCCTGCATGCCCATGGCACCCAGGATCGCGGCCAGGATCACGACGAGCTGCAACACGGCGAAGCTCCAGTAGGCGACCGGCTGGGCCTCCCGGCTCAACCTTCCGTGCGGCACCACCAGCGAGCCGGAGCGCAGGCCCTGGTCAAGCAGGTCGATGCCGCCGGCCATCAAGATGTAGAGGAGGAGGTAGCGCAGCGGCTCCCACCCGAAGCCGTTGGCCAGGACGTCGAGCAGGACGAGACCGAGGCCGACCACCACCACGGCGATCGCGATCAGCGTTCCGAAGCGCATCCCCTCCTCCAGCCCCGCCGCCCGGCGCGCCGGCTCATGACCTGCGGCGCGTGGTACCGGGATCGAAGATACGCTAGCCTCGGAGGTCCGGCGAAGAAATCGCGGGAGGGGGAGATGCTGACCGGGTTCATCCGGGAGGAGCCGCTGCGGGCGCTCTACGCGCACTGGCGGGCACGCAGCGAGGACGGCCGGCGCCTGCCCCGGCGCGCCGACCTCGACGTATTGGACTGGCCGACGCGGTTGCTGCCGCACGCCTTCATCTACGAGCGCGAGGCCCACGGTCGCTTCAAGTGCCGGCTGGCCGGCACCCGGTTCGCCGAGGAACTCGGCTACGAGCCGACCGGCCGCTACATCGACAGCCGGCTCGACACTCGGCCGGGCCGGCGCCGCATCGAGCTGTTCGCCGAATGCGTGGAGGCCCCGCGGGCGCTGTACTACCGGGCCCGGCTCGGCGTGATCGGCCACGACCACCGGGAGAGCGGCCGGCTGCTGCTGCCGGTGGCCGATACCGACGGGACGGTGCGGTTCGTGTACGGGGGGATGATGGTGGCGCGGATCGCCGACGCGATCTCGGCACGCGCCGACGACGGCGGCATGATCGAGGTGCACCGCGCGCCGCCGGTCGTCGCCGGCGCCGAGCGCAGCTGCGGGTAGTTGCGGAGAGGAGGACGGCATGCGCCTGGTTCCCGCCGTCCTGATCGCACTGGCGATGCTGGCGCCGTCCGGCGTCCGCGCCGACGCCTGCGGGCCCCGGCTGACCGTGGCATTCGTCGAGGACGCGGCGGACTATTTCGAGCTGCGCAATGCCAGCGAGCCCGGCTGGTCGGTCCAGCGGGTCGAGATCGACCTGCGCGACAGCGCCGGCCGGCTGATCTTCGACGTGACCGAGAGCGGCGCCGGGGTGAGCGGCTGGCGGTCCTACGCCGAGGCCGGCGGCACCGCCGTGTCGGTCGCCCGCACCGAGGTGACCGACGGCGACAGCCTGCTGAACATCGGCTTCGCGCGGTTCGGCCCGGGCGAGCATTTCCTGTTCACCATCGACCTGGACGACACCCTGCCCGGCGGCACCCAGACCTGGGTCGACGGCGCCGAGATCGCCGGCGGCCGGGTGCACGCGGTGTTCACCCGCGAGGGCGACGAGGTCGAGCGCTCGGCGACCTTCGAGACGGACAGCACGGCGGACACGGGGCGGGGGGAGAACTGCCTGGTGTCGTAGGCGGCGGGTGGGTTCCGGCTCGGCCCCGCCGAGGACGGCGCGACCGTCCGGAATGACGAAAGGATAGGAGTCCGGCCCAGCACCTCCGTCATCCCGGAGGGACCGCGCCAGCGGTCGGCTCCGGGACCCACGATGCGACGGGCCGCCGCCTGGAACTCACGCCACCCGGTCGCCCTTCTTCACCTGCACCGTGCGGTTGTCGACCGCCGGCAGCATCTTCGCCGGGTCGCGGGTGACGACCACGTCCAGCAGGGTCGGGCGGCCCTTCTCCGCCATCGCCGCCTGCAGCGCCGGGGCGAGATCCTCCGGGCGCTCGACCCGGATGCCCTTGCAGCCGAACGCCTCGACCACGTTGGCGTAGTTGGTCTCGGCCAGGTCGGAGGACTGGTAGGCGCCCTCGCCGTACATCAGGTGCTGCAGCGCCTTCACGTAGCCGGACGCGGCGTTGTTCACGACGACCACGGTGAAGGCGAGGCCGAGCCGGCGGGCGGTCTCCAGCTCGCCCATCACCATGTTGAAGCCGCCGTCGCCGGTCAGCGCCACCACCGGGCCGAGCTTGTCGTGGGCGGCGCCGAGCGTCGCGCCGATGCCGCCCGGCACGCCGTAGCCGATCGAGGCGAAACCGCGGTCCGGCACGAAGCCGCGGCCGGGCTGCTTGGTGTCGTACAGCAGCCCGCCCCAATGCGCCGCAAAGCCGCCGTCGGCCACCAGGGTGGCGTCGGCCGGCAGGTTGCGGTTCAGCTCGTGCATCAGCCGCGCCATGTTGATCGGCCGCTCCTCGGAGGTCAGGCGGGCGTCGACGTCCTGGCGCCACGCCGCCATCCGCTTCGGCACCTCGGCCGCCCAGCCGGCCAGCCGCTCCTTCATCCCGGAGCCGGCGAGCGCGGCGCGCAGCTCGTCGAGGGTGGCGCGGGCGTCGCCCCACAGGCTGAGCGCCGGGGTCAGGGTGCGGCCCATCTCCTCGGCCACGATGTCCAGGTGGATGACGGTCTTGCCCTTGGGCGGGATGGTGTAGCGCTTGGTGGCGATCTCGCCGAGCTTGCAGCCGACCACGAACAGCAGGTCGGCCTCGTCGATCAGCTTGTTGGCAATCCGGTCGTAGCGCCCGAACAGCCCGGCCGACAGCGCGCTGGTGCAGGCGACCGCGCCCTTGCCGCTCATGGTATGGGCCACCGGCATGCCGGTGGCCTCGGCGAAGGCGGTGACCGCCTCGGCCGCCCGGCTGATGTGGACGCCGCCGCCGCACAGCATCAGCGGCCGGTGCGCCGACTTCAGCATGTCGACCGCGGTGTCGAGCGCGGTGGCGTCGGGCCGCACCCGCAGCGCCGGGGCGGCACGGTGGATCGGGTCGACGACGAACTCCGCCTCGTCGAACGGATAGGTGGCGTGGCAGACGTCCTCGGGCACGTCCAGCACCACCGGGCCCGGCCGCCCGGAAGTGGCGACCGCGAAGGCCCGGCGCACCAGCTCGGGGATGCGCTCGATATACTCGACACGCAGCACCTCCTTGACCGCCGGGCGCAGGATGTCGAGCTGCCGGCTCTCCTGGGTCATGTTCTTCCAGGAGTGCATGCGGTGGCTGTCACCGACGATCGCGACGATCGGCACCCCGGCGTTCAGGCTCTCGACCAGCGCCGTCACCAAGTTGGTGGCGCCCGGTCCGAGGGTGGCGTCGACCAGCCCGACCCGGCCGGTCACCTTGGCATAGGCGTCGGCGGCGAAGGCGCCGCAGCGCTCGTCGTTGATCAGGTAGTGCTTCAGGCCGAGCCGGCGGGCGGCGTCGTAGAACGGCAGCAGCTGGAAGCCGCCCATGCCGAACATCGGCCCGCCCTCGAAGGCCTGCAGCATCCGGGCGAGCGCCTCGCCCCCGGTCATCTCGTTGGTCGGCATGGTGTTCCTCTTGTGCGTTCAGGCCGCGACCAGCGCGCGGGCGGCTTCGGCGATCTTGTCCGGGGTGACCCGCAGCAGATCCTCGAGCGGTGGGGCGTAGGCGATCGGCACCCGGGGCGAGCCGAGGCGCCTGACCGGCGCGCGCAGCGCCTTGAAGCAGTGCTCGGCGACGGTCGCCGCGACCTCCGCCCCGAAGCCGCCGACCTGTACCGCCTCGTGGGCGACCAGCAGCCGGCCGGTCCTGGCGACGCTGGCGAACACCGCGTCCCGGTCCCAGGGCCAGAGCGTCCGCAGGTCGATGACCTCGGCCTCGATGCCCTCCCCGGCCAGGGTCCCGGCGGCCTCGGTGGCGGCGTGCACGGTCGCCGACCAGGACACGATGGTGAGGTCCCGGCCCTCGCGCGCGGTCCGCGCCACCCCGAACGGGATGGTCACGTCTTCATCCGGCACCTCGCCCTCGAGCGCCCACATGTTCTTGTGCTCGAAATACACCACCGGGTCGTCGGACCGGATCGCCGTCTTCAGCAGCCCCTTGTTGTCCGCGGGAGTCGCGGGACAGACCACCACCAGGCCGGGAATGTGGGTGTACCAGCCCTCCAGCGACTGCGAGTGCTGGGCGGCCGACGACCGCCACATGCCCATCGGCTCGCGCACCACCAACGGCACCTTGGTCTGGCCGCCGAACATGAAGCGCGCCTTGGCGGCCTGGTTGATCAGTTCGTCGACCGCGCACAGCGCGAAGTCGGCGAACCGCATCTCGACCACCGGCCGGGTGCCGGTCATGGCGGCGCCGACCGACGCCCCCAGGATCGCCGCCTCGGAGATCGGCGCGTCGGAGATCCTGAGCGGCCCGAACTCCTCGACCAGCCCCTTGTACTGGCCGAACACGCCGCCGCGGCCCAGGTCTTCGCCGACCGCCCAGACCAGGGGGTCGCGCCGCATCTCCTCGGCCAGCGCCTGCTTGCCGGCCTCGGCATAGGTCATGGTCGCCATCAGAACGCCCCTTCCCGCGGGTCGCCCGCGTCCTGCACGTCCTCGAACCCGCGGCTCAACGGCGGCCAGGGAGCCGCCTTGGCATCGGCGTAGACGGCGTCCATCTCCTCGCGGGCGTCGCGCTCGTGCCCGGCCAGCACCTCGCCCTTCACGCCGGCGTCGGCCAGCGCCTGGGCCAGCCGGGCGATCGGCTCCCGCTTCCAGGCCTCGGTCACCTCGTCCTGCGGGCGGTAGGGAGCGGCATCGGCGGCGGTGTGGCCGGTCAGCCGGTAGGTCTTGGCTACGATGAAGCGCGGGCCGCCGCCGGCGCGGATCGCCGCCACCGCCTCGCGCGCCGCCTCGTCGACCGCCAGCACGTCGTTGCCGTCCACCTCGACCGCCGGCACGCCCAGCGACTCGGCGCGGGCCGCCGGTCCCGGCCCGCCGGTCATCGCCGCGGTCCGCGTCGTCGACGCGAAGCCGTTGTCCTCGCACACGAACAGCGCCGGCAGGTCGAACACCTTGGCCCAGTTCAGGCCCTCCAGGAACGGCCCGCGGTTGATCGCGCCGTCGCCGAAGATCGAGCAGGCGACCCGGTTCTCGCCGCGCAGCTTGATGGCGTGGGCGGCGCCGGCGGTGATGTGGATGTTGGCGGCGACCACCCCGTTGGCGCCGAGCATGCCGACCGCGAAGTCGGCGATGTGCATGGAGCCGCCCTTGCCGTGGCTGGTGCCGCCCTCGCGGCCCAGCAGCTCGCGCATCATGGCCCTGGCGTCGGCGCCCTTGGCCAGGGTGTGGCCGTGCCCGCGATGGGTCGAGGACAGGATGTCGTCGCGGTTCAGGTTGCCGCACACGCCGACGGCGATCGCCTCCTGCCCGATCGACGGGTGGATGGCCCCCAGCACCAGCTTCTCGGTATTGGCCTGCAGGGCGGCCTCCTCGAAGGCGCGGATCCGCCACATCAGGCGATGGTGGGAGAGCAGACGGTCGACGTCGAGGTTGCGCGGCACTTGTGTCGCGGGCAAGGGCGTTCCTCCTGACCCGCGCTCGATTGCATCTGTTGTTCTGGGATGCGGGCGGCGGAAGTCTAGGAACCCTCGCGACCGGGGGTCAAGCGACCGGCCGGTATCATTCTTACAAGACCGCCGGCCCGGGCGGCCCGATCCTGCGGGGGTACCCGAAACCGAGGGAGGCTCCCATGGCCGTCCACGAACTGTTCGCCTATCTGCGCGCCGCCGACGCCGAAGCTGCGATCGCGTTCTACGCCGAGGCCTTCGGCGCCACCGAGAAATTCCGGCTGGTCGAGCCCGGCGGCCGGATCGGCCATGCCGAGTTGCAGATCGGCCCGGCGATCCTGATGCTCTCGGCGGAATTCCCGGAGCACGGCATCCGCGCATCGGACCCGCAGGCGGCCGGCGGCTTCGCCCTGCACCTGCATGTCGACGACGCCGATGCCACCATCGCCGCCGCGGTCGCCGCCGGCGCGACGGTGGTGCGCGCGCCCCGGGACCATTTCTACGGCGAGCGGTCCGGGACGGTGCGCGACCCGTTCGGCTACGACTGGATGATCGGGCATTCCATCGAGGAGGTAGAGCCGGCCGAGATGCAGCGCCGCTACGACGCGCTGTACGGACCGGGCGCTTCCCGTTAGCCCGGCGTGCCGGCGGCGGCCATGCGCTGCCGCACCGCCTCGGCGATCCGCGCCATGACCTCGGCCCAGTCGCCCTCGCTACGCTGCCGGAACAGCCGGGCGGTCGGATACCAGGGGCTGTCCTCGCGCCCGAGCAACCAGCGGAAGTCGGGGATCTTGCGGAGCGCCAGCCAGACCGGCCGGCCGAGCGCCCCGGCGAGATGGGCCAGCGCGGTGTCTGAACTGACCACCAGGTCGACGGCGCAGGCGACCGCCGCCGGGTCGACGAAGGAATCCGGCCCGCGGTCGTAGTCGTGGCCGAGGGTCTCGACGGTCATGCCGGCGGGCAGGTCGACGAGCTGTTCGGTGCCGTGGCGGGCCTGCAGCGCAATCAATCGAACCCCGGGGACAGCGGCCAGCGGCGCAAACGCGGCCAGCGGGATCGAGCGGCCGCGGTCGACCGGAGTGCCCGGATTGCCCTGCCAGCACACAGCGATCCGGAAACCCCGGTCACCGATCCGGGCGCGCCAGCGCTCGACCCGGTCCGGCTCGGCGGCGAGATAGGGGATATCGGCGGGAATCTCGGCGAGACCGGTCCCGAGCACCGCTGGGATACGCGACAGCGGTGTCTGGAAGTCGGCCGGCGCCTCCGGCGGAGCGGCGCGCACATCCACGCGCGGCAAGGCCGGCGCGAACAGCCGAACCATATAGGCCCGGGCAAGCAGGGTGAGCCGGGCCTCGGCGAGCGGCGGCCGGCGCAGGAAGCGGACATACTGGATCATGTCGCCGCGGCCCTCGTCGGCGATCACCAGCAGGTGCCGGCCGTCCAGCGGCTCGCCGTTCCACAACGCAATGCCGGGCTCGGTACGCATCGCCATCTGGTTCGGCAGCGACCAGCGCGCCTCGCGCTCGCGCCAGCCCGCCGGCAAGTCGCCCTGCAGCAGCCGCAGGTAGCCGCGGGCGTGCAGCGGCGCCGGATCGCCCGGCCGCCGGCGCACGGCCGCATCCAGCACCGCCCGGGCCTCGTCCAGCCGGCCCAGGCGCTGCAGCGCGAGCCCGCGGTTCAGGTCGGCCTCGGCATCGCCTCGATGGTCGGACAGCACCGCCTCGGCGACCGCCAGCGCAGGGGCCGGACGGTCCAGGTCGAGCAGCACCGCCGTCACCGCGTTGCGGGCGACGGCGCCGGTCGGCGAGAGCACCACCGACCGGCGGGCCAACCGCAGCGCCGCTTCAAGGCTGTTCACCCGCCGGAGCGCGACCGCGGCATTGCCGTAGGTCCCGCCGAGCGAGGGATCGAGAACCGCCGCGTGCTGGAACGCCCGGAGCGCCGACTCGGGACGGCGCTCGTCCAGGTCCAGGGCGCCGCGCAGCAACGGCCCGGCCGGATGGCCGAGCGCGTCGTCGCCGGCCGCCGCCAGCGCCGCCAGGGCGGCCGCCGGGCGGCCGTCGCGGTACTGGCGGTAGGCGGCGGCGACGGTCGGGGGAACGGGTGCGGTGGCAGTCATCTAACGGGCCGGTGGGGAATCTCGCCTTCCTGATGCCATAGCCGTCGGGTGACGTTAAGGCCGAAGCTTGCCCGCCGGGGCCGGAAGCGCTTGAGTGATGGCGGGGAACGCCGCCGACAACCGGAGACCGACGATGCCGCCGATCCGCTCGTTCACCGTCCTGGCCCTCGCGGCCGGCATGCTCGCCGGCTGCGGTTCCAACCGCGCCGAACTCGCGCGGCTTGCCCCCTACGGCGCCGAGCCGCGCGAGGCCTGCGGCGAAACCACCCGCGGGATTTCCCTGCGCGACATCGGCGACGAGGTCGAGGACTGGAGCATCGCCGACGGTGTCGAGGAACTGGGGCCGCCGCAGCTCACGAGGGACGAGGCCGGCATCCGCCGCGCCGGCTGGTACGACATCACCATCGGCCAGCAGAACTGCGGCACCCTGCTGTCGATCATGGAGCGCGACAAGCAGCGCATCGTGGTCGTGCAGGACCTGAAGCCCCACCAGATCTGGCAGGTGCTGGACGGGAAGTTCCCGGACTAAGGCGACCGGCGAACGATGCAATACTATGCCAATCTGGCTTCCGCCTCGTGAATTCGTTTGCACGCAATCTCAAAGTACTCTTGGGATACTTCGCACCCGATGAATCGTCTACCGGTTACCACCGCTGCCACAGCAGTGGTACCCGACCCCGCGAACCAGTCAGCGACGACTCCGTTAGGCGGACATGCCGCGACTAGACGAACCATCAAAGCTGTCGGCTTGCCGGTGACGTGCAGTTTGTCACTACGACGGACTGGCTCACGGAAGGCACCCGGCAGACAGCCAACGCCTCTTGAGCGGCTGAGGGGTCCGTTCGATCCCCAGACCAGGTACTCCGCTTGAGCCCTGAAGCCACCAACGGTGGGCCGAGCCGTCTCAGTCTTGTCCCAAGGTACAATTCCGCGCCAGTGGAGTCCGGCTCTTTGAACTGCGTCAACAGTAGCCGGAAGCTGCCGCCAGTCGGTGAACTGCGCATGCACAGCACCTGACTTTAGCAGCAACCTCGACCGACTACCCCATTCCACGCACCAGTTCACATACGATCGTTGATCCAGGTGATCGCCGCTAAAAGACGGATAGGGTTTCTTCGTACCAGTGTTCTGATATTTCTCTACCGGACACCTCTGTCTTGTTTCGATAGTGGATCCGCCGGACGAGTACGGAGGATCGGTGAGAACCAAGTCAACCGAGGACTCGCGAACAAGGCCGAGCACATCAAGTACGTCACCGAGAAATAGCGTCCCCAATTCGAAATCTCGTCGCACAACCGTCATCCTCACCTCTCCATGTCGCCTGCTAACCGCCTCCGGTCCCCAAGTCCCTCGACATTCCGGGCGCCGGCCTGTATCACGCGCGCGCTTTTCCGAATTTCGTGGAGGACGGCGATGCGCACGCACGCCATGGAGCGCAATGCGCTGATCGCGGGTGCCACCGCCATGGGCCTGGTGGTCCTGGTGTCGAACGTCACGGTCGGCTACCCGATCAACGACTGGCTCACCTGGGGGGCGTTCGCCTATCCGCTGACCTTCCTGGTGACCGACCTGACCAACCGGATCCTCGGCGCCGGCCCGGCCCGCCGCGTGGTCTATGTCGGCTTCGCCGTCGGGGTGGCGCTGTCGGTGATCTTCGCCGACGTCCGGATCGGCATCGCCTCCGGCACGGCGTTCCTGGTCGCCCAGCTGCTCGACATCTGGATCTTCGACCGGCTGCGCCGGCAGTCCTGGTGGAAGGCGCCGCTGATCTCGTCGCTGCTGGCCTCGGCGCTCGACACCGCGGTGTTCTTCGCCGGCGCCTTCGCGTTCAGCGAGCTGCCCTGGGTGACCTGGGCGCTCGGCGACTACGCCGCCAAGCTGGCGATGGCGGCGGTGCTGCTGGCGCCGTTCCGGGCCATCCTGGCCCAGCTTCCGTCCGACTGGCGGCAGGCCGAAACCAACCGCGCCTGATGCGCGTCGACCTGTTCGACTACCACCTGCCCGAGGAGCGGATCGCCCGCTTCCCGGCCCGGCCGCGCGACAGCGCCCGGCTGCTGGACCTGAGCGGATCCGGGCTCGCGGACCGGACGGTCGCCGACCTGCCGGACCTGCTGCGGCCGGGCGACCTGCTGGTCGCCAACGATACCCGGGTGATCCCGGCCCGGCTCGAGGGCCGGCGCGGCGAGGCCCGGGTCGAGGTGACGCTGCACAAGCGCGACGGCGACCGGGTCTGGCGGGCGTTCGCGCGCCCTGCCAAGAAGCTGCGACCCGGCGACCGGTTGACGTTCGGGGGGGATCTGGCGGCCGAGGTCTCGGCGAAGGGCGAGGCCGGCGAGGTCGAGCTGACCTTCGACCGTGGCGGACCGGCGCTGATGGCGGCGCTCGAGGCGCATGGCCGCATGCCGCTGCCACCCTACATCAAGCGCCGCGGCGGCGAGGCCGAGCACGACGCCAGCGACTACCAGACCGTGTTCGCGGCCCGCGACGGCGCCGTCGCGGCCCCGACCGCCGGCCTGCATTTCACGCCCGACCTGCTGGCCCGGATCGAAGGGCGCGGCGTGCGACGGGCGCTGGTCACCCTGCATGTCGGCGCCGGCACCTTCCTGCCGGTCAAGGTCGAGGACACCGACGACCACGTCATGCACAGCGAATGGGGCGAGGTATCGGCGCAGACAGCCGCGGCGATCGCCGAGACCCGGACCGCCGGCGGCCGGATCGTCGCCGCCGGCACCACCAGCCTGCGGGTGCTGGAGGCGGCGGCTCGCGGCGACGGCCCGGTGCCGGCCTGGTCGGGCGAGACCGACCTGTTCATCACCCCGGGCTATCGCTTCAAGGCCGTCGACATGCTGCTGACCAACTTCCACCTACCGCGTTCCACCCTGCTGATGCTGGTCTCGGCGTTCGCCGGGCGCGAGCGCATCCTCGCCGCCTACGACCACGCCATCGCGGCCGGCTACCGGTTCTTCTCCTACGGCGACGCCTGCCTTCTGGCACGGGAGGAAGCATGACCATCGGCTTCGAGCTGCTGGCGACCGACGGTGCCGCCCGCCGAGGTCGCATCGCGCTGGCCCACGGCAGCGTGGAGACCCCGGCCTTCATGCCGGTCGGCACCGCCGCAACCGTCAAGGCCATGCGCCCGGAATCGGTCGCCGAGACCGGCGCCGAGATCCTGCTCGGCAACACCTACCACCTGATGCTACGGCCGACAGCCGAGCGCATCGCCGAGCTCGGCGGCCTGCACAGTTTCATGAACTGGCCGAAGCCGATCCTGACGGATTCCGGCGGCTTCCAGGTGATGTCGCTGGCCGGGCGCCGGAAGATCGATGCCGAGGGCGTGACCTTCCGCAGCCATATCGACGGCAGCGAGCACCGCCTCACCCCGGCCCGCTCGATCGAGATCCAGCGCCTGCTCGGCGCCGACGTCACCATGGCTTTCGACGAGTGTACGCCGTTCCCGGCCGACCACCGGACCGCCGCCGACAGCATGCGGCTGTCGATGCGCTGGGCCGAGGGCTCGCGGGCGGCGTTCCAGGATCGTCCGGGTCACGCGCTGTTCGGGATCGTGCAGGGCAGCGTCTACGACGATTTGCGCCGGGAGTCGGCAGCCGCCCTCACCGGCATCGGGTTCGACGGCTATGCGATCGGCGGCCTGGCGGTCGGCGAGGGCCAGAGCGAGATGTTCCGGATGCTCGACGTCACGGCACCGCTGCTGCCGGCCGACCGGCCGCGCTATCTGATGGGCGTCGGCAAACCGGCCGACCTGGTCGGAGCGGTGCGGCGCGGCGTCGACATGTTCGACTGCGTGCTGCCGTCGCGCTCCGGTCGGACCGGCCAGGCCCTGACCCGCCGCGGTCCGGTCAACATCCGCAACGCCCGGCATACCGCCGACCCGCGTCCCCTCGACCCCGACTGCGGCTGCCCGGCCTGCACCGGTTACAGCCGGGCCTACCTGCATCATCTCGCCAAGGCCGACGAGATCCTCGGACCGATGCTGCTGACCTGGCACAATCTCCATTATTATCAGGAGCTGATGGCGGGGCTGCGGGGTGCGATCGCCGCGGGCGGGATCGACGACTTCGCTGCCCGCTTCGCGTCCGAGCAGGCGGCCGGTGATCTGCCGCCGATCTGAGTCCACTCGGGAACCGGTGTCGGAATTTCGGATTTTGTTAAAAGTTTTCATGACAATGACGGGGACGGAGGGACGATGTCGCAAAACCCCGGCCTCGAAGACAAATTCCGCCTGACCCGCACCTACCGGCTGCTGGTGCGGGGGACCAACATCAATGCCACCTCGCTGCTGGCCACGGACTACCTGAATCATTTCAACGAAGTCGTCATGGTCCTCGAAATGGTCCCGGACATGCCGGAGATCATCGAGGAGGCACTCGAATGGAAGCCGGCCTCCTATGTCGAGCACTTCGCGGCCAGCGTGTTTTCCGACAGGGAGCTGGCGATCTGGGCCTACAAGAACGCACCGAAGGAATACATCGAGGCCTTCGAGGAGCTGGTCGCCGCCGTCGACGCACTGATCCTGCGGGCCATTACGGAGCTCAGCCAGCTGGTCGGAACCGCCGGCGAGGAGGAACTCCGGACCCGGGTCGAGGAGCACATGAAGGGGATCCGCGAGTTGCAGGAACGGATCGGCGGCGTCATCAACGGCACGGTGTTCCGCCTCGACCAGAAGCAGATCGACCTGCTGTTCTCGCCTTGAAGGCTCGGCGTTACCAGGTATCCGAAATGGATCTTGTAACCCGCATCAAGGCCGAGGCCCGCAGCCTGGGCTTCGACGCCGTCGGCATCGCGCCGGCCGCGGTCGGCGCACGCGAGCAGGCGCGGCTGGACGCCTTCGTCGCCGGCGGCGAGCACGGCGGGATGACCTGGATGGCCGACACCGCGGAGCGGCGGCGCGACCCGGCGGCGTTGTGGCCGGACGCCCGCAGCGTCATCGTCTGCGCCGCCAACTACGGGCCCGGGCACGATCCGCTCGACGACCTGGCGCGACGGGACCGCGGCGCCATCGCCGTCTATGCCCGCAACAAGGACTATCACGACCTGCTGAAGAAGCGCCTGAAACGGCTGGCGCGCTGGATCCATGAGGACCTGGCGGCCGAGGTGAAGGTATTCGTCGACACCGCCCCAGTCCTGGAAAAGCCGCTGGCCGCCCGCGCCGGCATCGGCTGGCAGGGCAAGCACACCAACCTGGTCAGCCGCGAGTTCGGCTCCTGGCTGTTCCTGGGCGAGGTGTTCACCACCCTCGACCTGGCGCCCGACGCGCCCGAGGCCGACCATTGCGGGTCCTGCCGGCGCTGCCTGGACATCTGCCCGACCGACGCCTTCCCGACCCCCTACACCCTGGATGCCCGGCGCTGCATCAGCTACCTGACGATCGAGCACAAGGGCCCGATACCGTCCGAGTTCCGCGCCGCAATCGGCAACCGGATCTACGGCTGCGACGACTGCCTGGCGGTCTGTCCGTGGAACAAGTTCGCCGCCGCGACACGGGAACTCGCCTTCGTGCCGCGCGACGACCTGACCCTGCCGCTGCTCTCGGAGCTGGCGGTTCTCGACGACGCCGGCTTCCGAGCCCGCTTCGCCGGCTCGCCGATCAAGCGCACCGGGCGCGACCGGTTCGTCCGCAACGTCCTGGTCGCTCTCGGCAACTCGGATGACAGTTCGGTCGTTTCGGTGGTGGAACGGCTGCTCGGCGACGACAGCCCCCTGGTCCGCGGCATGGCGGTCTGGGCGCTCGGTCGGTTGGCACCGGACACCTTGCGCCGGCGTGCCGATCTCGCGGATACAGAGCCCGACGTGGAGGTGGCGGCGGAGTGGCGCGCCGCCCTCGCCGGCGCGCCCTTGGGAGACGACCGATGACCGACGAGACCATCTACCGCAACCTCACCCAACTCGGGGGCGACACCCGGATGCCGGAATCGCCCGAGCGGGCGGTGCTGGAGAAGGTGGCGAACCCGCATCCGGGCACCGACTACGTGGTGCGGTTCACCGCGCCGGAGTTCACCTCGCTGTGCCCGGTGACCGGCCAGCCGGACTTTGCCTTCCTGATGATCGACTACGTGCCGTCGGGCTGGCTGGTCGAGAGCAAGTCGCTGAAGCTGTACCTCGGCGCGTTCCGCAACCACGGCGCCTTCCATGAGGGCTGCACGGTCGACATCGCCAAGCGCCTGGAGTCGCTGCTGAGCCCGAAATGGCTGCGGATCGGCGGCTACTGGTATCCGCGCGGCGGCATGCCGATCGACGTCTTCTACCAGTCCGGCGAACCGCCGCGCGGCCTGTGGATCCCGCCGCAGGACGTGCCGATCTATCGCGGCCGTCCCTGAACCGACGGCTCCGCTTCAGCAACCGCCCGGCCGGCACGCGGGACTTCTCCGTGCGAAACCGCCCCTGACCGTTCCAATAGTCGTGTCGCAGGCCGGCCGGCCAGGGCGAGACAATGAAGGTCATATCGGACAGTATATTCGTCCTTGGGTTGTCGAACGCCCGAAGCAGGAGACCGCTGGCGTGAGGGCCGCCCGGCCCGCGTCCAAGTTCGACCAGGGAGCCATTCCGATGAGATCTGTCCGCAGGGGACTGGCAATCCTCGCATCCTGCTGGATGGCGCTGTCCGCAAGCATGGCGCACGCCCGGTACGAGGAGCCGTGCGGGATTCGCTTCCTGGCCCGGTCCTGCGGGAACCCGGCATATGCCGACACTGTCGTCTGCCTCGACCCGTCTACAGCCGCGTCGCCCGAGATCCGGGCCGGGACGATCATCCGCCTGAACGACTTCGCCGCACAGTCGCTCGATGACCGGGATCCGGGCTGGCGCCTCCACGGCAGCCGACTCGCCGCCTGCCGGCTGTTCCAGCTCGACGCCCCCGATCAGGCCGGAGACGTCATCCTGAGGGCCCAGATGTCGACGTTCGAGACGGCCCTCGCGCATGGGAGCGGCGGAGCCTATCTGGAACCGTTCGCCACCCTGATGTTCCTGCAGGCTGAAGCCGGATTCGACACGGACCTCGACGCCTCGATGACCGCCTTCGAGCGGATCATCGCGCACTACAGCTCGCAGCTGAGCATCGTCGGCGGCCGGACGCTGGCAGTTACCGGGTTCGCCAGGCAGGGGCGTCTTGCGATCGCCACGAGGCAGTTCGATGAGGCACTCGCGCTCATTGTCCGGTTCCCCCGGGCCGAGGGTGAGCGGCTCGGCTATCTCGTCGGCATCGCGAAGGCGGCGGCCGAGGGCGCGATGTGGGAGAGCGCGGCGACGGTCCTGCCGCTCATCGACGCAGACACGCCGATCCTCGAGACCATGCCCGACTCCCGGTACAAGGGCTGGCTGCGCGAGGATGTGCTCGCGTTGCCGGACGCCATCGCCCGCCGGCAGTGGCCGCAGAACTGATCCCTGGACCGGTCCGCCCGCACCCGCCAGGATGGGCGAAAATCTCGGGCGGCCGTCCGGCTCGCCCGTCCCGGCGGGAGGGAAGCATGGGCGACTTGGTGGCCGGCGTGGTCGCGGCCGACACGGTGACGCGGCCGACCGATGCCTGGAAGCACGCGGTGCTGGTGGCCGGCTCGCACGGCGGCGTCTATGCCGCCTACTGTGCGGTCAAGGCCGGGGTACGGGGCGTGATCCTGAACGACGCCGGGCGCGGCATGGACGACGCCGGCATCGGCGGGCTCGACTACTGCGAAGCCCTCGGGATCCCTTATGCCGCCATCGACACCATGTCGGCCCGGATCGGCAACGGCGACGACATGCTCGCCCGCGGAATCATCTCGGCCGCGAACCGGACCGCCGAGGCGTTGGGCGTCCGTTCCGGCATGCCCTGTGCGGAGGCTGCGGCCGCGATGACCCGGGCGGTATTGTCCGGCAAGCCGGTCCCGGCCTACGAGGAGGCCCGTTTCGAGTTTCCCGCCGGGCCGGGCGGCCGCCGAGTCGTGCTGGTCGATTCGATCTCGCTGGTCGGGCCCGGCGACGTCGGCCAGGTCGTCGTCTCCGGATCGCACGGCGGTATTCTCGGGAGCGAGAAGGCGGCGGCGATGAAGATCGACGGGTACGCGGCCTTCTTCAACGATGCCGGCGGCGGCGCCGACGACGGCGGGTTCTCGCGCCTGCCGGCACTCGACGAGCGTGGCATCGCCGCCGGGACCGTCGGCGCCATGACCGCCCGCATCGGCGACGCCCGCTCCAGCTACGAGCACGGCGTGCTGAGCCGCGTCAACGACATCGCGCGCCGGCTCGGCGGCGCCGAGGGCATGGCACTGAAGGCCTTCTGCGAAAGGCTGACCGCGTGAGGAGGACAGGATGAAGCTGGCGACCTTCACCGAGGGGGGCCGGACCCGGATCGGGGTGGTCGAGGACGACCGCATCGCCGACGTTTCCGCAGTCGATCCGTCGATCCCGGCCGACATGACCGCGTTTCTGAAGCTCGGCCCGGCCGGCCGCGCCGCCCTCGACCGCGCCCTGGCCTCCGCGCCGCGCCGGCCGCTGGCCGAGGTCAGGTTGGAGGCGCCGGTGCTCCGGCCCGGCAAGTTCCTGGCGGTCGGCCTGAACTTCGCCGACCACATCAAGGAGCTCGGCGCCGCCACCCCGGCATTCCCGTCGACCTTCGCCAAGACGACGAGTTGCATCAACGGCCCCTACGACCCGGTGCACCGGCCGCGGGTCTCGGACACCCTCGACTACGAGGGCGAGCTCGGTATGGTGATCGGCAGGCGCTGCCGGCACGTCCCGAAGGAACGGGCGCTGGAGGTGGTTGCCGGCTATGTGGTGGTCAACGACCTGACCGTTCGCGAATGGGTCAACCTGACGCCCCAGGTCGTGATCCCCAAGAGCTTCGACACCACCGGGCCGTTCGGTCCGTGGATCACCACCGCCGACGCGGTCCCGGACCCGCAGGCCCTGGCGATCCGCACCACCGTCAACGGCGAGATCCGGCAGAGCTCCTCGACCGCGGAGATGATCTTCGGCTGCGCCGACCTGATCGCGCTGCTGAGCCAGGCGGTCACCCTGGAGCCGGGCGACGTCATCACCACCGGCACGCCGCCCGGCGTCGGCGAGGGCTTCGCGCCGAAGCGCTACCTGCAGCCGGGCGACGTGGTGCGGGTCGAGATCGACGGGCTCGGGCATATCGAGAATCCGGTGATCGCGGAACCGCAGGCTACCTGCTTCATTGAGGACTGACGCCCCGGCCAGGCCGGGTACCAGTATCGGGAGACGACCATGGGATTGCTCGGGACCGGCATGCTGCTGACCTTCACGGAAGTGGCACCGGAGCACGAGTTGGACTTCAACGAGTGGTACAATCGGGAGCACATCGACGAGCGGGTGTTCATGCCGGGCTTCCGGCGGGCCCGGCGCTACGTGGCGGCCGACCCGGCGACCCGGGTGAAGTATTTCGCGTCCTACGAGACCGGCATGGTCCAGGACCTTTGCGCCCCGGAGTACATGAAGCTGCTCGGCGACCAGTCCGACTGGTCGAAGCGGGTGATGGCGCGGTTCACCCATTTCGACCGGCTGACCCTCGCCTGCACCGTCGACCTGGCGCACGGCATCTCGGGAGCGACCGGCCTCGCCCGGTTCTTTCCGCCCGACGAGGCCAAGCAGGATCTGCGCGAGATCCTGCGCGATCGCGTGTTGCCCGAACTGGCGTCACGGCCCGGCATGCACGGCGCGGTGCTGCTGGAGAACGACCTAGAGGTGGTGGCGGTCGGCCTGCGCGCCCAGGGCAAGCCCGTGCCCGACGACCTTCGCCAGGAATGGGTCGTGCTGCTGGACGGCAGCAGCCCGTCGATCGTCGGCGCGGCCCTCGACGCCGGCTTCGGCGACGACCGGCTGGCCGATCACGGCGTGGCGTCGGCGGCGGTCGACCTCGGGCGCTACGCCCTGGTGTTCGGGAATCACCGCTGACCTGCCGGCGGGGCCGGTAGCGGGCCGGCGGCCGCGGTGCCGCCCCCGGCGATCCGGGCGAGCGCCGCATCGCGCAGGGCGACCACCACGTCGAACAGCGGCGCGATGACGGCCCCGACCACGGCGGCGACCTCGGCCGGCATCGGCACCTCGGGCACCGCGGCGTTCCACACCCAAGCCGCCAGCACGCCGGAGCCGACCGACGCGCCCGACACCGCCAGCCGCGGTTTCGCGGTCTCCGCCATCACTCGGCCTCCCGGCAGGGGATCACCGGCACGCCGCCGGTGAGACGATCGCGCACGGCCGCTTTCGCCTGCGCCGTGGTCGAACTGCAGTAGGTGCTGCTGGCCGCGGCCAGGGCCGCCTGGGCGCCGAGCACGACGGTGGCGACCGGGATGCCGGCGCAGCCGCCGAGCGCCGGCAGGCAGAGGACGGCGGCAGCGAACGCCGCCGCCCGGATCACGCGGGTCATGGGACTCTCCGTGTACGGATGGGACAGGGACTGTCGAGCGACCGCCCGCAGGCGCCGTCTCGAACCTCGGCAGGGTCAGGGCCTGGGCAAGGGTCAGGGCCTGGGCAGGTTCAGCAGCGCCACCAGCCCGCCGAGCACCGACAGGGCGATGGCGCACAGCACGCCGAGGATGAACGCCTCGACCCGCCCGACCCGCCGCTCCAACTCGGCCAGGCGATGATTCACCAGCGACCGCGCGTCAGCGGCAGCAGGCCGCGCGACGCCGGCCGGAACCGCGAAGTCCTTCATGGCGAGGCTCCCGTGAGACTCTGAGAGTTGAGTATGCGTCCCGCCAACGGTAGAATTGACACTGGCAAGATGCTCGAAACACAATCCAAGTTTGGGACTTTGTTAACATGACGAACGTCTTGATGTGGATTAATCACATCAATTTACTTGCACGATCCGGACAAATGAAAGATGCCGCCGATGAAGCAAAAAAGATGCGCCAAACAATCACAGGAGAAAATAATTTTTATTCTACCCTACCTGAATTACGAGGACCTGATATTATAGTGGGAGGCCCTCCACGCACCGCTTCAACTTGGCTTCGTGGAGTTCTTGGAAAACATCCGAATGTAACAGTTGCGAAAAATGAAATAAATTCCCTACATAGTATCGAGTGTGGCGATTTAGTTTCTACACTTACGATATATTCAAATCAAAATACCTGGAAGAATACCAAATCACCCCCACAATTATATTGCGACAAATCACCATCATACGCCTCGATGAGTGAAAACAACATTATGATGATTCATGCATTATTTCCAAATACTAAAATTATTCTTTGCAAAAGAAATGAATCAGATCGCTTATGGTCAGCAATACATCACAGAATGAGACAAGTAAATTTTATTGGAAACTGGATTGAATTTTGCACGTCAGATCCATACTTTATCAAAACTCAACTCATCGATGGGCACATTGATTCTCATATTGTTCGCTGGACATCAATATTCTCAAACAACAATATAATAATAATTGAATATAATGATATCTGTAATTCGCCGATATCATCCGTAAATTTTGTACTAAATCGACTCGATATCGCATCCATTGATGAACTTCCAAAATCACAACAGACTGGAATATTACGGAGAACTCAAGAGCAAGAAGTCAAGAAAACGCCACATGATCGCCCTCTTAATTTTATCGATGTTGTTCACTCTATTGTCGAATCCATCAAACACCCAACCCCCACCCCGCACTGAACCCGGATGGGGGGTTATACATAAATGGCGATCCACCGAAATTTGCCATAATTCGATCACCATTTGTTTTCAGAGAGGCTCGAACACCCCAATCTGTGGCTGATGATGCAATTGCACCATCGAAAGCCGGATTCTCATTTACACTAGGATTCCCACCGTCAAACCAAACACCATTTTCGCCAAACCAAATTTTTGCTGTTGCTTGTCCTAGATAAACATAAGACGAAATTGCTATCATAATTATACTGCCCGGAACGAGAACCACCCCGAGAGAGTTGGCAATTCCATTGCTCTTTTTTACGCCATCACCTCGCCAAGCGTACCCCCACGGCAGATCCCCAAGTTCGGCGCCGCCAGGATCTAAATCAGAATCGGCAAAACCAATACTGATGCTCCCTGCTGCCCCACCAAGTGAGACCGTTCGTACTTCGAAATACCTTTTCCCGTCATCAAAATTACCACCGCCTGACGCTGAGAGCGTATATGCATTCGCGGTATTTGGCCCCGTCACTTGAGCGGTCAAATTCCAGTCCGACAGCGTGATATTCGGGTTCGTCCCCGCCGGATTCCAGGTCGCGTAGACCGGGGCGGGCAGGAGGACGGTGTTCACCCGCGGGTGGCCCAGAAAGCTCGGCATCTCAGATCTCCTCCGGGGTGTAGTCCTGCTGGATGATCCGGTCCGGGTCGCAATGGATCATCAGGTCGACGGTCTGGCCGGCCGGCAGCGCCGGCCAGGTCACCGGCTGGCCCTGCCACAGCACGGCGTCGGTGCGGGTCGTCCCGACATGCTGGAAGCCCTGGTAATCGGTCCCGGCGCCCAGGGTCGCGCCGCCGAACAGGATCGATTCCCCGGCCTGGACGAATGTGTCGGCGCCGGCGGCGTCGAGCAGGTTCAGCGTGGTGGTCAGGGGGACGCCGCCGACCGCCACGTCGGCGACCAGCCAGACCAGATGCCAGCCGTCCCCGAGCGCCCGGATTCCGCTGCCCAGCACCGCGCCGCCGTTGAGCCCGGCGCCGGCGAGGATGCTGCCGGCCGCCAGGTCGAGGTCGAGATACCCGCCCTTGGCGTAGGTATCGACCACCAGGCGGAAGCGGGCGCGCTGGCTGGCTCCGGCCTTGAGCAGGGTGGCGGCGACATACGCGTAGGGCGGCTCCGCGTTCGGCGGGCGACGGGCGCTGAGGTAGTGCTGGACGGGTCCGGTCCCGCTCGCGGCCAGGGTCCAGCCCGGCCCGGCCGGGGTGGCTACGTCCCGGACCGGTGCAAGGTCGCCGCGCGCCCAGCCGCTGTCGATCGACGCAGGCGACAGGTCGTTGCTGGAGGTCAGGCGCGACGCCGGCAGGACGGTGACGTTCCAGCCACCGGCCCCGCCGACGGTCGCGCGGATCCTGTGGGCGTGCTCATAGCCCGGGGTGTCGGCACCGGCGACCAGGAAGGTGGTGTCGCCGACCAGCGTGCAGACCAGCGATGTCGGGTCGGACGGACCGATCAGAAGGTCGCCCGAGACCTCGCCGAGATAGCCGACCCGCGACTCCCCGGCGCCCCCGAGACTCGCCCGGCCCGCGACCGCCAGGTCGCCGGACAGGGTGGCATCGGCGGCCCCGAGGATCGACCGGCCGGCGGCGTCCAGGTCGACGGCCAGCGCCGGCGCCGGGTCGAGCGCCAGGCTGACCCCGCCGTGCGGCCGGGTGATCACCCAGTCGGCGGCGGCCGGTCCGGAGGCGAACTGCACCTGCAGGCCGAGCGTCGTGCCCGAGAAGCCGGTGACCGTGGCGATCATCAGCCGCGCCGGATCGCCGGCGCTCACAATCCGGACGAGCATGCCCGGCGACAGCCCGACCTCGGCGGCGTCCTGGTGGGTGGTCAGCACGAGCGCGCCCACCGCCGGCGTCGCCGGGGTCGAGGACGTCGCCGCCAGCCCCTGCAGGAACGCCGCCTCGCGGGCGAAGGCGGCGAGGATCGCCGGGAAGCCGGTCGCCTCGTCGGCATAGGCGGTGCCGGCGACGTTGGCGTCGGTGAAGGTCTCACCGGCGAGCGTGACGCTCCAGGCCATGGGCGGGTCTCCGTGGCAAGCGGGATGGCGGGAGGCCGAGGTCGCCTACAGCAGTTCCTCGACAGAGAAGGTCTTGGCGAAGCGGCCCGGGAGCGGATTGGCGATCGGCGCCGTCTCCGCCAGCACGCCGTAGACGGTCTGGCGGTGGCGGTGCCGCAGGTCGTCCGGGTCGACCATCACCATCAGGTCGCCACCGACGCCTTTCAGGCGCTCCAGTTCGTAGGCCTGCCCGAACACCTCGTCGCGCTCCAGGTAGTCGAAGGCGAAACGCAGGCGCCGGTACTTCGGCTGAACGTCGACATAGCTCTGGCCGCCGCGCGAACGCACCCGACGGCTGTCGTCGACCTGCTCGATCGACCAGCCGTATTGCAGGTTCACCCGCGGCTGCCAGGCCGGCCCGGCGACCAGGCGGCCAGCCTGCAGGTAGCCGTCGGGGTGATCCGGGTCGGCCAGTTCGAGCCGCAGGTACCGGGCGATCACCGGCACCGGCAGCACGTGGATGGCGGCGATCCCGTAGGTCGCCGCCTCCTCCGCCGACAGCTGGCCGCCCCAATGGAACTCGCCCCACAGCCCGACCCCGAACGGCGTCACCGCCGGCCAGATCGCGGCCCAGCCGGAGTCGTGCAGCGGAGCCGCGAATGCCGGCTCGGCCGCCAGCCGCAGCCGCCAGCGCCCGGCCTGGGTCAGGTTGTGGCGGATCAGCGCCACCAGCCGCACCGGCCCGGCGACCCCGAAGTCCAGATCGACGACGGTGTCGGCCGGGTCCGCACTCGCCGTCCGGGCGACCCTGCTCGGCTGCCGGTCGGCCAGGTTCGCGGCCGGCAGCTCCGCGGTCCAGCCGCCGCCCGAATAGCCGGCGGCATCGGCGTGGTTGCGGTAGGCGATCAGCATGCTGCCCATCGACGGATCATCCCCATAGGTCCAGGGTCACTTCGTTGACCGCCGCGTCCTCGACCATGCCGACCACCAGCAGGTTGCGGCCGGCGGCCAGGCCGTAGCGCGGGTAGCGGATCCGGACGGTCCGACCGAGCTCGAGGGCGAAGGGCTGCACCTTCAGGCGCACCCGGAACGCGTCGCGGTCGGCCCCGAACAGGACCAGCCGGCGGGCCGCCTCGGCCTGGGCGTCGGCGGCGAACGCCAGCGCAGTGTCGTGCACCGCCTCCTCGGCCAGCAGGTGGCGGGTCCGCACGGCGGCATCCTCGGCGCTGGCATAGCGGAAGCCCTCGGCCAGGTCGGCACGGGTGCCGTCGTCGACCGCCCCGGCGACGGCACCCGGGTCGAGGGTGCGCCAGTAGCGGCCGAAGCCGAGCTTCTGCCGCCATAGCGGCCGGCCGACCGCGACCCGCTCGATCTCCAGGATCTGCACGGCGTCGAACTCGGCGTCGGCCGCCGTCGCCGGCGGGTCGAGCCGCCCGACCGTCAACCGGCCGGCCCGGTCGAACCCGTAGTGGCCGCCGACCGCATCGACCAGCGCGTCGAGCAGTTCGGCCAGCGGCGTCTCGTCGGCGACGAACATGCCGACCGGCGCCGGGGCGACGGCATCGAACGCCGCGAAGGCGTCGAGGTCCAGGTCGGCCGGATCGGCGAAGCCGGCCCGGGCGGTCGCCAGCCGGCGCACCAGCCCGGCCGCGGTCTCGACATAGCCGTCGCCCGGTCCGTCCGGCGCGTCGCCGCGGACGTCGGCGGTGACGGTGCCGGCCGGCGAGGCGCCGAGGGTGAAGCAGCCGGTCGCCGGGTCGCTGCGGAACTGCCCGGCCGCCGGAACGCCCGCCACCTTGGTCAGCGGCAGCCCGCGGTCGTACACCGCGTCGACCTCGGCGATCGGCCCGTCATGGACCTGGTAGAGCAGCGCCGCCGGGTCGACCAGCACCGCCGGCACCCGCAGGGCGCGCCCGAAGCACAGCGGCCGCGGCCGGCCGGCCAGGCCTTCGCGCCCCTCCGTACCGCCGGTCCCGGCATAGGTCGCGCGCGCGATCTCGGCCTCGAACCGCGCCTGCAGGTCGCGCAGCCGGACGGTCAGCAGCAGGTCGTCGAACTCGACCTGGTCGGCGGTGCCGTCGAACACCAGCCCGAACTCGGCCAGGGCGAAGCCGTCGCCGCCGAGCCAGACCCGAACCCGGCGGCCGTCCCAGGCCAGCGCCGCCAGGCCGTCGAGGCCGCCGTCGGCGTTGTTCAGGGTCAGCGCCCCGAAGCCCGGCACCGAGCGGCCCTGCAGGCGGCCGCCCGAGAACAGCTGGCGCTCGAAGTTCAGGGCGGTCACCAGCCGCGGCTCGTACCAGGCGTTCGGCGGGTCGTCGCCGGGCGCGGTGACGAAGCCGTGGCCGCTGAACCGCAGGGTCCGGGTGGCGCCGAGCGCCGGGTCGAACGGCTCGACCACCACCAGGTAGCGGCGCCCGGCATAGGCGTCGGACAGCAGATCGTCGAACCGGCTCATGCCGCCCTCCCCGCACCCGTACCGGCCGCCAGCCGCTCGAGCGACCGGCGCAGCGTAGCGTTCTCGCCGCGCAGCCCGGCGATGTCGGCGCGCAGCCGGCGGGTCTCCTCGACCAGCGCCTCGATGCCGGCGGTCCGGCGCGCGCGCCGCGGAGTCGTTGGCCGGCGCCGACACCGTCACCGGGATCGTGCGGCCGTCCGGCAGCGGCACGAACGCCTCCGGCATGCGCGCTTCCCCGAACAGCGCGAGCTGCGGCCGGACCGCGATGCCGCCATGGGCATAGCGGTGCAGCTCCAGCGGCCCGCCCGGCGTCATCACCCCGCCGCCGGCGAAGTTGACGGACGACGCGATCGCGTCGACCAGGGCGGCGATCCCCGGCGACAGGCCGGGCCGGAACGCGTCGAAGCCGCCGTTGCCGAAATCGCCGGCATAGCCGGTCAGGCGGGCCAGGATACGGTTGCGGGTCGGGTTGCGGCCGAAATCGGCGTCCGGGTTCGGCAGTTCGCCGACCTCGCCGGTCACCGCCCGGCGCAGCTCCCTCAGTTCCTCGAGCTGGGCCTCGGCGACCTGCAGCTGGCGGTCGGCGACGTCGCCGGTCGCCCGCAGGGTCGCGTCGACCTGGCCGAAGATCCGGGCATAGTCCTCGTTGCTGGCGTAGAACTCGCGCGCCAGTTCCAGATAGGTCTCGCCCGCCTCCGGCAGCTCGGCCTGCGCCGCCTGGTCGCCGGCCTGCGAGCGGCCGGCCAGATCCTCGAAGCGCTGCCGGGCCTGCTCCAGTTGCTCGGCCGGCGACAGCACCGACAGCGCCGGGTCGAGGTTCAGTCGGCGCCGAGTGTCGGCGATCGCCTCCACGACCGCCTCGGCGCTGCGCTTCACCGCCTCCTGCTCGCGGATCTGGGCGTCGAGCTCGCGGGTGGCGAGCCGGGTGACGTCGGCGAGGGTCAGCTGGGCGGCGACGTTGTCGTTGGCCGCGGCGGTCTGCACCGAGAGCGCTTGCGCGAGTGCATCCGAGACCACCGCATTGTCCGCGAACTCGACCCGCAGCGCGTCCAGGGCCGCGATCGACAGGCTGCCGGCCGAGACCAGCGCCTCGACCTGCAGCCGCAGCAGCTCGTCGAGACCGGTGACGTCGGCCCCCAGGGCCTCGCCCTCGGACCGCCGCGTCTCGTGAGCCCCGACCAGGTCGCCGACCCGGTCGATCGCCCCGAGGCCGGTCGCCGCCCGCAGGTCGCGGGCGACGTCGCCCTCATAGGCCTCGCGCAGCCGGTCCCGCGCGGCGTCCTTGCCCTGGTCGATCAGCGCCGCCGCTTCCTCGGCCGAGTAGCCGGCCTCGCGCAGCGCCGCGCTCAACCCGTCGAGCCGGGTCTCGGCCTCGGCGAGCTGCAGGGCGTAGCCGGTGAGCGGCGCGGTATCGCCAGCGGCCTCGGCGATGCCCAGCAGGGCCCGGACGTAGTCGTCGACCGCGGTCCGGGCCGCCGCCAGACGCTCGGCCGCGAGGCCGTCGTCGCTCGACGGCAGCTCGATGATCGTCGAGCCGGGTTCCGCGGTCGTCGGATCCGGGTCGGCGTAGCCGACGACCGTCCCTTCGTCGGTGACCGGCCGGCGTTCCGCCAGGCTGGCCGCCTCGGCCACGGGGTCCTCGTCCGGCACGGCAGGGTCGAGCGGCGCGAACAGCCGGCCGGCGCGCTCCAGGAAGCCGCGGATCCGCTCGGCGTCGTCCGCGCCCTGGGTTTCCGCCCGGTCGCGCAGGTCGAGGCGCTGCAGCGCCGCCGGGTCGCCGGCCGCCTTCAGGCGCTCCACGGTCCGGCCGAAGTCGCGCAGGAAGGCGACGTCGGCCAGGCCGTCTTCGAGGGTCGTGAAGTCGGCCGCGATCGCGCGCCGCAGCCCGATCGCGACGGTGTCGGCCCGGTCCGGATCGACGCCGCGGGCGGCGCTGGTCTCGAGGGCGCGCAGCAGGCCGGTCTGAACCGCCCGCAGCACCGCCTCCTCGGGATCGTCCAGGCCGGCGAACACCGCCCCGGTGGCGAAGTCGGCGCCGTGGCCGGCATCGATGCCGGCGAAGAAGCCCTCGGGCAGGACCGCCTTGCGGCCGCTCGAATAGCCGATGGCGGTCAGGTCGGCGAGATCGCCGACCCTGGCCCCGAGCCGGTCGAACACGTCCTGCAGCGTGGCCGCCACCTGCTCGCCGAGCCGGGCGATCTCGCCGACCGGTCCGTCGTCGAGCCCGAACGGGTCGCTGGCGAGCTTGCCGCCGACGGCGCCGATGCCGGCCTTGGCGAACGGGTAGTCCTTGTCCTCGAAGAATCCGGCAACCAGCGGCAGGGCGGCGGCGATCACGTTCACGCCGGGGATCGGCAGCAGCGCGCCGAGGGCGCCGGCAGCCGAGCCGAACAGGCCTCCGAGGCCGCCGCCGCCGAGCAGCGATCCGAACAGGCTGCTACCGAGGCTCAGGACCGACCCGAGACCGCCCGAGCCGCCGAACAGCGAGCCGAGCGCACTGCCGAGCCCACCGCCCGACCCACCGCCGGAACCGCCGAGCAGCGGACCGAGCAGTCCGCCGAGCTGCCCGATCAGACCGCCGATCGATCCGCCGGCACCGCCGTTCAGGACCTTGGAGACCGCCCCCAGGACCGGCGACAGGTCGAGGCCGGTGATCCGGCCCAGCAAGTCCGCGACCAGCGGGCCGAGGGTGTCGAACAGGTCGGCGAACCGCAGCTTGCCGTCCCTGACGATGCGCTCGAACAGGCCCTGGAAGGTCTCCGTCAGCCGGTCGCCGAAGCCTGCCCAGACGACCCCGGCCCGGCGTGCCGCCGCCTCCTGCTCGGCCGCCGCCTCGCCGATCAGCGCGCCCTGGTCGCGATAGGCCTCGTTGCTCTCGCCGATCAGCCGCCGGCGCTCGCGCTCCAGCGCCACCGCGTCGTCGAGCCGGTCGAGGCCACCGCCGCCCTGGCCGGCGACCAGCCGGCGGAAGGCCCCCTCGGCCGCCGCCACCGCGGCGACCAGCCGGTCGAAGCCTGCCGCAGCCGAAGCGAGCGTCGCCGGCGTGAAGGCGATGTCCATGGCAGGTCTCCCGGGGTTGGCGGCGGCGGGTGGGTTCCGGATCGACCGCGCCGATGCGGCGCGGCCGTCCGGAATGACGATGGGGAGGACAAGCGTCCCGAGCGCGGTCCCGCGCGCCCCTCCCCACTCGTCATTCCGGAGCGAACCGCCAACGGCGGGACGCATCCGGAACCCAGGCGCCGTAAAGGGCTACCCTTCGCGGCGGCGTTCGGCGGCGCGGACGAGCACGGCGTCGTCCATGGCGCGGACCAGGCGGACGAACTCCTCGACGTCGACGACGCCGAACAGCGCGCAATAGGCCCTGATCTCGGCCAGCGGGATGGCGGCCGGCGCGACCCCGGCAGGGCCGGCGGCCAGTGGGCGGACCGCCGACAGCATGGCGAAGCCCTGCAGCACCGGCTCCAGGTCCGCGAACGGCTCCGGCCGGTCGCGCAGGGCCGCCGGCAGCCGGCCGGTGGTCTCGGCCAGCGTGGTCAGGAAGTCGACGCGTCCGCCCCAGTCGTGCTGCCAGCGGACGACGTCGACGAGTTTTTTTCCGCGTCCTCGAGATCGCGCTCGCGATAGGCTTCCTGATCGCCGGCCAGCTCGACCACCAGGTCGCGGAAGTCCTTGTAGGCCGGGTCGACCAGGATCGCCGCCGCCGCCTCGCGGCTGTAGGCCAGCGCCGCGCCGTCGCGCTCCAGCCCCTGCCAGTCGAGCAGCACGGTCTCGGCCAGCACCTCGGCGGTGATCCTCTCGGTCACCTGGTCGTCGAGGGTTCCCGCCCGCAGCGCCCGGCGGTACGGCTTCAGCCGCCGGGCCATGGTCTCGCGATAGCGGCGGTTGCCGATGCGGGCGATCTTCAGCCGGCAGCCGGAGCCGGCGTCGACGGTGGTCCACACGCCCTCGTCCTCGAGCGCGGTGTCGGCCTTGAAGCGGTTCAGGTCCATGGGAGTTCTTCCTGGCTGGGGCGGGATCAGGCGGCGAAGCGGTCGATCTGCAGGGTGCAGCCGGTCACCGGGTCGCGCAGCGCCTGCAGGTCGAAGTCGGCCAGGACGTCCTGGTCGTTGCCGCCGGCGACGATGCTGCCGCGGACCAGCTTCACGCGCGGCAGGGTGACCACGTAGCCGTTGCCGTCGGCGTCGGTGACCCGGAACGACAGGCTGGTCGGGGTGCCCGCCAGGTATTTGGCGTACAGCGCGCCGTCGGCGAAGTAGACCGAGACCCGGCCGGTTACCGTGCAGCGCCCGGCGCCGACGTCGACATTGCCGAGCGATCCGACCGCCTGGACTCCGCGCAGGCCGTTGTCGAGCCGGACCGACAGCTCGCGCAGCGCCGCGTCGGGCATCAGCACGCCGTCCTCGCGCACGTCGCCGACATGGCCGACGGCGTTCATCACGGGGTTCGTCGAGGCCGCGACCGGGGCCCCGGTGCCGACCGAGGCGGCGCCGATTGTCGCGGCCCTGCCGGTGAAGCCGACCGAGCCGGTGATCACCGCGCCGGTGCGGATGTCGAGGCCGAACGAACCGGGCACCATGCCGGCGAAGGCGATCATCTGGCCGACGTCCGGGAACCGCTTCTCCAGGGTGAACGAGGTCTCGGTCACGCCATTGCGCAGCAACGTCCCGGCGATCTCGACGGTCAGGCCGGCGGCCGCCTCGTCGAGGGCCGGCGCCGGCGAGACCCCGAGCGCGCCCGCCGCCACCGAGGTGACCCGGTAGTAGCCGTCGTTGGCGCCGCCGGAGGCCGCGAACCCGCCGACCCGCAACCACTGGCCGACCGCGATGCCGGCCGCCGCGAAGTCGGTGGCCGTGCTGGTGAAGGACGAACCGGCATTCGAGGCGGCGATATCGTCGGCGACCGAGACCGCCACCGGCGTGCCCCAGGCCGAGAACAGCGCTGCCGCCAGCAGCGGGTCGTGGGCGCCGTAGCTGAGCTCGAGCTCGACGCTGCCGGCGGCCTCGGCCCCGGTCTGGATCAGGTCGGCGACCTGGCGGTCGGCCCGCACCTCGCGGCTGGTGGTGTTCTGGATCTGGAAGCCCAGGCTCTCGCCGGTGAAGCGCATCTCGGTCAGCGCCGCCACCGGGGTCTCACCCCAGGTCGATTCGGCGAGGTAGTACAGCTGGGCGCGGCTGGAATCGGCCATCGTCGGGGTGCTCCTGTCTCATTCTCCGTCGTCATCCCGGACCGGTCCGCCACAGGCGGAACAGATCCGGGAGCCACGGAGCGGTGGGTGGGTCCCGGCTCGCCCCCGGACCTGATCCAGGGTTGTCCGGGATGACATCAGCGAAGAAGTGCGACGGCGCCGCTCACCGCCTCACATGCAGGCGGAACAGGGCGGGCCGGTCGCCGGCCCAGGTGGTGGTCAGCGACAGCACTCGGTGCTCGGCGCCGGCGATCACCAGGGCGTCGCCGGGCTCGGGTTCGCCCGCCAGCGGCCCGGCCGCCAGGGTCACGATCCGGTCGCCGCGCCGGACCAGGCCGTCGGCATGGCCGGTCTCGACCTCCTCGATCACCCCGGTCACGGCGCTATCGACCTCGGCCGAGGACACCGCACCGCCGGCCGGGTCGTAGGCCGCCGGGCCGGTCCGCCGCCAAGTCATCGCGGTGCCGGCGCGGGCCACCAGCCGGGCGGCCAGCGGCACCAGGGATTCGTCGAGCCGGCTCATGCCCGCCTCACCGCGACGGCGCCGCCGCGCGTCAATCCCCGCAAGAGCGCCTCGACCGCCGGGAACGCCCGACCGGGCGGGGCGTCGGCGGCATAGCTGATCTCGACCGGGCCGACCCGTTCGGACAACACCCGGCCGCCGCGCTCCACCGGCGGCGCCAGGTCCCCGGCCAGCGCGACCAGCGCCAGCTCGGCGCAGGCCGCCTTGACCCGGTCGGGGATGCCGTCGAGCGGCCTTCCCTCGGCGTCGCGGGCGCCGGTCCGCGGCCAGGCCAGCGGTTGCCCCGGATCGACCAGCCGGCCGACCCAGCGGAAGTTGCCCTCCAGCCAGGCGGTGGCATGCAGCAGGGCGGCGTCGCGGGCCGCCTCGCCCGCCCCGGCCCAGGCTGTTACGGCGCGGGCGGCGAAATAGGCGTCGGCCTCGGCCCGGTCGGCATAGGCGTCGATCCCGGCGGTGACGGTCATGGTCGGCTCCTGCGGTGCTTGCGGCGGCGGCGGCGCGGCGGGGTGGCCGCGGCATCGGGCGCCGGCGGCTCGGGCTCTTCGGAGCCGGCGGGTTCCGGGTCCGGTGGCCCGCCCTCGCTCCGCAGCTTCGGCGGGTCGATGAACCCGCCCTGGCCGAGCAGCCGCCAGTCGGCGTAGCGCCCGTCGCGGCCGGCCAGGTAGTCGCGCAGGTCGACGACCACCGGCTGGCCGGTGCGGGCGTGTTCCAGCACCACGGTCGGCAGGGTGTCTGCCGCGGGGCGTCTCGGGTCGTCCGGCATGGCGGGTCCTCGTGTGCGAGAACGGTGTTCTCTCCTCCGACGTCATCCCGGACCGGATCGCCGCAGGCGAGACACATCCGGGACCCACCCGGCGACGAGCGCCGGCAGCGACCGGCACCGAAGCGGCGGATGGGTCCTGGATCGGCCCGCTGACGCGAACCGTCCGGGATGACGGCGAGTAGGGTGGCGGTGGTCGGGTCGGCCTCAGCCGGCGATGCGCACGGCCAGCTCGGGCCGCACCAGCTTGACGCCCCACAGGACGTCGAACTCCCAGACCGTCTGCTTGTACTGGCGGCTGACCTCCAGCCGCAGCGACAGCCCGGTCTGGGCGTCGGTCATCGCCAGGATGCGGTTGCCGAGCGCCAGGTCGGCCATCCCGGCCGACAGCGGCCGCATGGCCAGCGCGAAGGCGTCGCGGTGGAACGCCAGGTTCACCACGTGGCTGGCCCGCACGTTGACCGCCGCCGCGTCGGCGACGTCGGCCCGCAGCGCCGGGGCGATCGCCACCGCCACGCCGCCGACCGTCAGGCCCGCGCCGGCGGTCACCACATAGGTCTGGTCGTGGCCGGCGAAGGAGATCACGTCCCCGGCCACCAGGGTCGGGGTGCCGGTGTCGGTCCTGATCTGCACCGCAGCCGCGCCGGCCGACGCGGCCGCCGCCGTGCTGACGGTGTAGCTGCCGGTGTCGGCCGCGGTGCCGGCCACGTGGGTGGGCACGCCGTCGTCGGCCACCCAGTCGATGCCGAACTTGCGGCCGATCTCGCCCTCGATCTTCACGCCGGCCGAGCCGATCTTCTCGGCGTCGGAGAACTGCGGCAGGGCGAGCGCGTTTGCCTCGGCGTCGAAGTCCAGCACGCCGCGCCGGTCGGCGCGCGGGGCCAGCTGCTTGTTCAGCAGCTTGCGGGCCGCCGTCGCATCGCCGACCCCGCCGCCGAACGGCGTCACGCCGGCGCTGCCCACGAAGCCGTAGACCCCGGCATACTCGGCGTGCACCGAGGCGTTGACGGTGTTGGCCAGGGCCCGCACCGCCTCCGACATCTGCATCGGCACGAAGCTCTCCTCGGCGTCGATCTCCAGCACCTCCCGGTCGGTCAGGTGGAAACCCGCCTTCTTCCAGTGGTTCAGCGGAATCTGCACGACCGTCGGCGCGGTGTCAGCCGGCACCGGGGCGGTGTTCGACGGGCTGACGTCGGTGGCGGCCACGGCGCTCGGCAGCGGCACGTCGATGGTGTCGCCCTTGCGGGCCGCGTCGTTGGAATAGTCGGCGTTGACGAGGCGCGGCATCACCGCCTGCTCGCGCAGCGCCAGCAGGCCGCGCGCCAGGATCTTCGGCATCACGGCCGTGAGGCTGTTCGCCATGGCGAACTCCTTTCAGGGATCGGGTTTTCGGGGTCGGGTGGAGGCGCGCGCGGCATCCCGCCCCGGGCGCGTGAAGAGGCCGGGCGTCCCGCCGGACCTCGGAGCAATGCGTTATGCGGTCTGCGCTTCAGTCCGGGCGTTCAGCGCCGGCGACCGCCGCCGCGGAACTCATGCCGGCACGTCGCGCCGTCCGCGTCGACCCGGCAGACCGACCAGTGGCCCTCCCGCTCGGCGATCACCACCGCGTCGTCGTCGCGCCAGATCGCGCGGACGCTGCCGTTGAGTGCCTCGCCGACCACGGCGTCACCGTCGCGGTAGCAGTTCACCCGGTCGCCGAGCGCCGCGACGCTGCCGTGCGGGCCGTCGCAGTGCCCCTGGACCCGGAGGCCGGGCATCGCCACGGCGCCGCCGTCACCGCGCCTCGATCCAGATGTCGTAGACCCGGCGGACCGTGCCGTCCGGCGCGACGCGGCGGACGGTGTCGGCGATCAGCCGCTGCAGCCGCTCGCGCTCACCCGAACCGCCGTCCGGGTCGTAGCGGGCCCGGCCCAGCGCGCGCTCGACCGCCTCGACCACGTCGCGCTGCCGTTCCATGAACCTGCGGCCAGAGGCCGGCACCGGGAACTCCACCCGGAAGCCGGCGCGCAGGCTGGACCAGCCGAGCCGCGCCGGGTCGCCGCGCAGGCTGCCGGTGGCGAGCGCCATGAAGGTATCGGCCCGCGCCGGGCCGACGCCCAGACCGGGGGCGCGCAACCCGGGGGCGCCCAAACCGAGGGCAACCGAACCGAGGAGCACGATGAACCAGCGTCGTTGCATGGGGCACCTCCCTGTCGTCCCCATTATGGACGGCGGTGGGGCGATTTCACGGCACCGGCTCCACCCGGCGGGCATGAATCGGCACGAACACCCGGGTCGGCTTCAGGAGCCCGGAGACCCGGGCGCGGATCCGGCCCAGCATACGGGCCTGCGCCTCGATGCTGCGGAACCATCGATCACGGCCACTACTCCAGTCGACGCAGGTGGATCCCCCGCGTCCGGACGACCACCGGCGTCGGCGCCAGATGCGCCGCGATCGTGGGCCGCGCGCGCTCCAGCCAGCGCTCGCTCGACGACTCCGCGCACAGCTCGGCGAAGGAGGTCGCAGCCAGCGCCCGCTCGGCAATTCCGATGGCACCGCCGATACGGTCCCCGACATTCACGCCGGCCGGCAGCCAGAATCGCAGCTCGGCGAACGCCAGCCACTTGCCTCCGTCGGCCGCCGGCAGCACCACGACAAGCGGCGCTCCCTCGATCCGCAGCTCGAGTCCGGGCGGGACGGGCTCCGGCTCGACCGGACGCCAGGTCGAGGGATCCGCATTCCGGGCCATGCAGGCGCGGAACTCATCAGAGACGTGGGCGCGATCGTCATTGCCACACGCATCGGTCGCGACGACCGCGATCAAGCTCGCGGCCGAGAAGCCGAGCATTGTGAAGCGGCTGCGAGGCATCAGAGATCCTCCTTCACCAACGCTAGCGAAGGTCCAGACCGCTTTTCCGGCTTCAGTAGCCGAACGGCTCCTCCCACCACAGCACGCCTTCAGCGCTGAATTCCACTTTCAAGCGGTATCCCGGCCGCGTGTCGCGGCGGTAGGTGCGCTCGCTTTGGCTCGGCGGATAGTGATACACGACGATCCGGCCGTTCACGGCGTCGCACTCGGCGACACCCGGGCGAACGATCCTGCAGTGCGCTTCTTCCCCTTTGGCCTGTCCGTGCGCATAGGGGACCTTCGCAGCGGGCTCTCCCGCCATGGTCTCGCCTCCCTTTCGCCGCTTACGCCACCCGCACCCGCCCGGCCGCGATGTCGGCGACGTGGCGGGCGATGGCGCGCGGGTCGTCGGCCGAGACGGTGAGCGGCCCGCCCTCGCCGCGGCCGGCGGTCGGGGCGCCGCTGCCGCCCTTGCCGGAGCCCTCGAAGGCCCGGCCGTAGACCGGGTCGGCGCGCAGCTCCTCGACCAGCTCGGCGACGGTCATCCAGGTGCCATCCCTACCGTCGCGGCGCCGCGTAGCACCAGCCTCGTCCAGTACGCAGAGGCCAAGTCGCCCTTGCCGTTATCGGTCACCTCTGTTGACCGCTGTCGGATCGCCCGGCCGTTGCTCAGACGACAGCAGGCAACTGCCCCGGGCCAATAGGACGGTCAGGCGGCTGGGCAGAGAATCATGTCCTGTTCGAATAGCTGTCGCAGGTCGTCCCGGAGTTCCTTGATGTCGCTCTCGGACAGCCCTTCCGGTACAATCAGAATCGCGCAGTGGTCGGGATTGCCCTCGATCGGCCGTCTGCGGACGGTGAATGCGCGGCCGTCGACGGCTGTCCTATCCGGAAAGGCCTCGATCGCTTCCACCGAAGCGCGTAGTGCGAACTCCGGTGTGTGCAGACTGCCCTTCGCTGCGGTCTTTTCGGCAGCATACTTCTTGACCGCGTCACAGATCTGCGAGTCGCTCCTTCCGGTCACCAAGTCCACCGAGAAGCCGCCGCGCCGCAAATCGGTGAAGTCCCTAGAGGGAAACGCTTCCGGCTTGAGCCGCTGGACTACAGGATTCCAGTGTAGGGGGCTGACCACCTTACGGGCCACCAAATCTGTCGGGTCCAGTCCCCCACTCTCGCCGTCGGCACCCACAGCCATGCCCGCTGCCAATAATCAGCGTCGCAGGATCGCCGAGATCGCCTCGAAAAGCTGCTTGGGAATATCGTTCCCTCGGAAGGGGTCGTCGCCCTTCCACCGACGATTGCCATGCCTCGCGAAGTAGCTGATCTGTCCGAGTCCTCGAAATCCGACATCGATCAGGAAGTCGTCCCCTTCCCAGTAGATGCCCACGGAGCCATCACCACTCACCTGCGGAAATGGCAACGGAACCTCGTGATCCAGCAAGCGCAGGAATCGCACAGCGTCGGCGACTGCGGCGCGACTAGGCGCAACACCCCCGTACCCGTCCCAGTCCGGATCGAGGTGAATGTAGTCGCTGAGTTGCAGCTCGATATCCATCAACCCCCGATCACGCCGAGACAAGGGTCGTCGGTTCAGTACGCTCTGCCAGCCACGCGCAGCGACGAAATCCGCGCTTGTCGTGTCTTCGATCGACAGGCCAAAGAGTGCGCTGAAATTCCCTCCCCCGAGCGTATCGTCGCCTGGGTCCGAGGGCTGAAGGGGGCTTTCAAGGGACGGCCGCTCTGGGACATCGATCAGCCGAGCATTATAGGTCAGGCTCGATGTTCCGTCGAAGAACCGGCTGTGCGCGAGCGACGCTACCACCGGATCATAAGCGCTGTTGGAATTCCTCAACTGCATCGCAGCCTACCCCTCCGAATCCAAACCGATCTGATCCACCATGGCCGGTGCCAACAGTGAGCGCATCACGGCCTTGTTCATCTCACGACACCTCGGTACCACCTCGTCTAGCACCTCCCAAACCGTCGCATGGTTTGGAGCAGGAGTGGCAAGGTCGAAGCGCAGCATATTGTCGATCTTGACGGCCGGCGAACCTTCGAGTGTGATACTATCTATATGCACACGTTCCAATCGTCGTTCAACTAGCTCGTTGCTGTCATCGCAGAACCAGCCTTGGTGATTGTGCCAGTTCTCGGACAAGCCGCGATTTCGCTGGAGCTCTGGCATGCCGATTTTCTGGAGCAACGCTGCATGCTCCGGGGCACCTTCTCCCTTCCATGTGAAGAGATCCGTATACTGAACCATCACACTGCTAACTTCACAGCTGCCATCCATCACGGTCTCAGATGACCTCAGCAGGAGGTCCCGCATTTTTGGCCAGACCGACGACCATCGGGTGTAGTAGTGGCAATGTGTCGAGATGAAAGGCCCTCGCGCCCAGACGAGCCACTCGTCCTCGCCATCAGGCATAACCCTCGACATTCGCATTTCCGGGATCGCTCTAGCTGGATCCGGCTCGGTTCGTTGAACGTCGAATTTTCCACCGTTCATTGCGAAGCGCACAACGCCAGCAAACTCTGGCGTCCACACCTTCGGAAGGAACTCCTCGAAGCTGTCCCTCGCTGCCATCAATGCGCTGATTCTGCCCTCGATCCCGCTCGTGAACTGGAGCAGAACGAGCATCTCGATTAGAGCGTTCGTATCGCGGGCTGCCCGCCACATTGCCAATCACCGCATCAATCAATATGCCAGCAGAACTCCTCGAGCACCGCAGCCCCTACATAGCATCCGCACCATCTTACTCAACTGTGGCATACTCGCTACCCGCACTCCGTGCCGTCGCCGTGCGTGCATCGTACGGCCTCCCAATCCGGCCCGTCGCCCGGGCTAAGCCCACCTACTCTGGCGGAAGAGCTTGGTCGCCGATTCAGCCTCGGTATCTGACACAAGCCAGATCCTGCACTCAAGCCGTACCAACGCCGATTTCACATTCAACTGGCATCCCAGCCACGTGCTGCGGCGATCGCTGCATTAGGGTTGCTCCGGTGGATAGTGACACACGACGATCCGAGCATTCTGGGCGTCGCATTCCGCGACACTCAGGCGAATGATTTTGCAGCACACCGTCGCTCCGGCCGTCTGTTCGTATACATGTTGGACCTTCACTGCATCCTCTGCAATCGCTCGGACTCCCTCTACGCCACCCGCACCCGCCCGGCCGCGATGTCGGCGACGTGGCGGGCGATGGCGCGCGGGTCGTCGGCCGAGACGGTGAGCGGCCCACCCTCGCCGCGGCCGGCGGTCGGGGCGCCGCTGCCGCCCTTGCCGGAGCCCTCGAAGGCCCGGCCGTAGACCGGGTCGGCGCGCAGCTCCTCGACCAGCTCGGCGACGGTGCGGAACCCGCCGTCCTCGCCGTCGCGACGCCGCGGCGCGCCGGCCTCGTCGAGCACCCGCACCGCAGGCCCGCCGGTGCCGTCGTCGGTCACCGCCAGCCGGTCGCGCAGCACCGGCAGCAGCAGCTCCGGCACGCCGCGCGCCGCCTGCAGGGCCGCCCGGGCCTCGGCGTCGACCAGCCGGGCCTCAAGGGCGGCCCGGCGCGGATCGGGCTCGGGCATGATCTCCGCCGCGGGCACCGCCTCGGCATCGGCATCGACGGGCTCGGCAGCTCCGGGTTCGGCCGGCGCCGCCCCGTCGTCATCGGGCTCCTCCGCATCGCCCCGGTCCGCCAGCTCGGCCTTCAGCGCCTTGCGGGCGGCGCGCTCCTTCTCCAGCGCCGACTTCAGGCCGGCGACGTCCTCGACGCCCTCGGCATCGAGCCGGAAGCGGCCGTCCTCGGTGGCGACATAGTGCTCCCGGACGGCCTCGGGCAGGTCCTCGAGCCGGTCGGCGGTGGCGGGCAGGGTCATGGTCGGACTCCGGTTGCGATTGCGGGTCAGGCGGCGGCCAGCACGCCGCGGCGGCGGATCTCGGCGAGGAAGGTCGGCCGGTCGATCTCACCGGCCAGACGGGCCTTCAGCAGCAGGTCGATCTCCTCGGCCTCGCGGGCGTCGAGGCCGGTGTCGGGGTCGAGCGTCACCCGGCCGGCGGCCTCGGGCGGAAGGTCCATCCAGCGGGCGCACAGGTCGAGGGCCGCGCCGAGTCCCTCCTCGACCGCCCGCACCAGGGCGGCGAGCGCGGAGTCGGCCCGCGCCGAATCGATGGCCCGCTCGGTGGCGGTCACGCCGCCCGGGCGCCGCACCATCAGGTCCAGCCCCATGACCGCCATGCGGTCCTCCAGGTCGGCCAGGTCCTGCCGGCCGGCCTCGATCGCCGCCCCGCCATGCTCGACATATTTCAGGTCGGCGCCGTCGCCGTCCCCCAGGATCAGCCGGTTCGGGCCGATCTCGACCCCCTCCTCGCCGACCTTCAGGTTGCGGCCGAACAGGATCGGCACCCGGGCGACATGCAGGATGTGGCGCTGGTCCGACGACGACTGCCAGTGCGCCAGGTTCAGCCAGGCCAGGTCGAGCAGCGGCGGCCGGGCCGTCAGGAAGCCGGTCCGTTCGGCATAGACCGTGACCAGGGGAACCGCGTCGAGGCTGGTCTCGCCGCCGGCGTGCCGCCGCCACGACCGGTCCTTCGCGGCCTCCGAGCGGCGCCACAGCGACCAGCGCCCCGGCTCCAGCACCCGGACCTGCTCGACCGCGCGCTCGCCCCAGGCGCCGTCGCGCTCGACCACGGTCTCGCGGATGCGGACCCGGTCGAGCCGGCCGCCGGCACCGGCCCGCCAGCCGATCAGGTCGACGGCGGGGACGTGCACCAGATAGGGTCGCGCGCCGCGGGCCCGCTCGTCGGCCAGGGTCTCGCCGGCGTCCCCGCCGGGCGGATGGTCGACCAGGATGTGGGTCAGCCCGTCGGTCAGGGCGGCACGCAGCACGTCGCGGGCGAAGCCGGTCAGGTCGCGGCCGCCCAGGTCGAGGTCGCGGGCGAGCGCACGCAGCCGCGGATCGGCGTCGTCCGACAGGCTCGCCGGCTTGCCGAACGGCTTGCCCGACAGGGTCTGGACGGCCCGCGCCAGGCCGTTGAACAGCACGGTGCGGTGCAGCCGGATGCGATAGGCTTCCAGGCTCTCGCCGGGCTCGCGCGGCAGCCGCCGCTCGCCGGCCTCGCGCATGGTCCGGGTGCCGCCCAGCAGGTCGCGGATCAGCTCCCAGTCGGGCGCGCGGGCCGCCCAGGCGGCGTTCGGCGTCGCGACATCGGCGCCGCCGGCGGGTCCGGCAGATGCGTCGGGCATGGGTCTCTCCGTCGATTGGCGGGTCAGCGGGTGGCCGGCAGGCTTACGGCGGTCAGCCGGCGCCGTGCCGGCGGAACGGCAGAACGACGACGGCGCGGAATCCGGCGGGGTCGCGGCCGTCGAGGTCGATCGCCGGCGTGTCGAACCGGAGCGACCCGATGCTGCGGCCGCGGAACCGGGCCGCCACCCGGTCGGCGAGCCCCAGGGCGGCACCGGCACCCGCCCGTCGCGGCACATGGCAGACCACCACCGCCCGGCCGGGCTCGACCGACACGGCCGGACTTCGCCCTGCGTGGGTGTCGCGGCGACCGCGCGTCCCCAAGGCCGGCCAGTCGGCTGCGAGCTGCCGTTCGAGGCGGCGACGCAGGCCGGCGATATCGATCGGGCGATCCGGCACGTCCACCTCCCCCGCGATGACGGCGCCGCTGGCGGCATCCGCGCGCTCAGTCGTCGGGAAACCGGGTGCCGTACTTGCGAAGGTTCTCCGCGTCCTTCCGGCGGGCCCGCTCGCGCTTGCTCCGCCGGTAGGCCTCGAGCGATTCCTCGGCGGTCTCCATCGGATCCTTGCCGGTCTTCATATAGGTCGGCTTATCGATGAACTTCTCGATCGGCAGGCGTCCGAGTCGAAACCGGATGTAGGACAACGCGACGATGACCGTCAGCAGGGCAAAGGCCACGGGCTGTCCGGGATTGATCGGCCGTCCCGCCATCCTGGCAGCGACCCTGTCGGACCCGTAGGGATCCCAGGTGAGCACCTGGAAGGCCACGACCACCAAAAGGGCGGCCAGGAACGAACAGATCACCAGCGTGGCCTGGGCGACGCGGGCCTGGGAGTCGGTCAGGCCGTCCCGTTCCTGCAGGGCCGCCCCGTAGCCGACGGTGATCCGCTTCAGGACGATGAAGGTCAGCAGCCCGATGATCGCCAGGAAGATCCCCATCAACCGTCCTCCCCGTCAGAGCGCCGCCGACCGGCGTGCGAGCCCGGTCCTGACCCGCTCCTTCGCCGCGTCCGACTGCTGCTGCAGGATTTCGAGCAGCAGGTCGCCGAACACACCCCATTCCGCGCGGCTCCGCGGATTGCGGATCGCCCGCAACAGGTTGCGTCCGATGTTCAGGCGTCGCGCAGCCGTCACCAGGTCGGCCGTCGCCTCGACCCGAAGCGCGTAGCGGGCCAGCTGGTCGTCCGGCCGGTATTCGGCGTTGACCGGATTGGTGATCCGTTCGCGAATGCTGCGGTACACGCGCAGCAGGTTCTCGAGGAAATCCTCGCCGCCCCAGTCGCGATAGATCTCCTCCTCCATGTCCTTCGCTCCGGCATTGCGGGTCCGCTGCAGTTCCAGGATCCGCTCCATGAGGTCGAGCAGCCGGGCCTCGCGCCGGTCATCCAGCCGCAGGCCTGCGGGCGCGATCCCGAACGCACGCAGGAGATGGGTCCGCCGGTCCTGTGCGGGCGGGACGGTCACGCCGGCGACGGTCCGGCCGCCCTCGGCCACTGCCGCCAGCCGTTCCCGGTACAGGCGCTCGGCCTCGCTCACGGCCCCGCCCGACAGGATGTCCGACAGGACGATCAGCGCCGACACCGGCGCGGCCGCCAGTTCCAGCGCGTCGGCAGCCGTATCGGGGATCGTCTGGATGACGACGGCGAGCGCCTGCGCCGTCTCCAGGAGATGCGGATACTCGCCAGACCTCTTCAGCAGCTCGCGAAGCTGCTCGCCGCTGGCGTACCGGACATTGCCGACACCGATGCCGTTGCGCAGCGCCCGCCAGCGTTCCTCCAGCAGCCGGGCGGTCGCCGGATCGTCGCCCCTGACGATGGCGATGGCCTGACGGAGCTCGTCCTCCCGCTCGCGCGGCAGCGGGCGCGCCTCGGCGATCGCGCCGAGTGCCGCCGAGGTCAGGACCGCGGTCTCGTATCGCGCCGGGCGCGGGACCTCCATCCTGAGCAGGAGCGCGTCGTCGACGGTGCGGACCCGCAGCAGGTCCAGAGGCCGCCGGCTGCGATAGACGCCCGGGCCGGTCAGCCCGCCGCCGCCGCCGACCTCGAAGGAACCGCCGAACGCGCCGTCGACCAGTCGCCAGATCGCCGGCGGAAGGGCGTCGGGCCGCTCGCCCACGGACTGCGACCGCCCGTCGGGCCCGACCACCGTCAGTCCCTCCAGCGCCACCCGGAACCCCCAGCGATCGCCGGCCAGGCCGCTCCGGCCGATCGTCACCGCCAGCCGGCGCCGCTCGACCAGCAGGCCCTGGGCGCGCTGGATCGCCGCCAGGCTCGGGGCGGTGGCGCCGGGCAGGTTCGCCGGCTCGGCCCGGCCGCGGCCGGCGCGTCCCCGCGGATCGTCCTGGGCATACAGAATCACCGGCGCGGTCGACGCCGCCCGCAACCCGTCGAGAACCGGCGGGGCCTGCGAGGACAGGGCCGCGAGCGTCGACGATCCCGGGCGGACCACGCCGGTCTCGACCGACCCGCCGGCCACCGCGTTCGCCACCCAGCGCCGCTGGAATGCCTCAATCGCGCCGGCGAGCGCCTCGCTCGGCCGGCCGTCCACCGGCCGGTCCCAGAACGGGCGACCACCGCCGTTCCCGATGTTCGCCAGAAGCGCCTGCACGACCGCCACGTCCTCCGCCCGGCCGACCCGGCCGGCCTCGCCCGACAGTTGTACCACCATGATGCCTCCTCCCGGCCGTCCATGGAACGCCCTGGCGCCGATCCGCTCAGCGCAGGTCGTCGTGCCGGAACGGGACGGTCACGGTGACCCGGTAGCCGTCACCGGACTGCACCGCCGGGCCCGGCGCGCCGGCCAGGAAGGTCAGCGACGAAGCCGGCCAGCCGGCGAACAGGTCCAGAGCCTGGTCGGCCAGCAGCGAAGCCGCCCGGCTGCCGGTCCCGGCCGCCGTGACGATCTCCAGCAACACCCGGCCGCGACAACGCCAGCGCCGTGGCGGGCCGCCGACCGAGGCCAGTTCGGCGCCGTCGTCGGCCAGCCGGAGCAACACCCAGGGCAGACCGTCGCCCGGCGGCTCGAAGGCGACGTTCTCGTAGGCGACCGGCGTCGCCGACCACAGGGCGGCGAACCGCGTCTCGATCTCGGCACGGACCTCGGCATGGCGCATGGCGGCGTCTCCGGTGGAAGGCGGTCAGACCAGGAACTCGCGGCTGCGGGCCGGCGGCCGGTCGAAGGCCAGGTCGGTCAGCGCCCAGACCAGGGCGTCCAGCCGGTCCGGCGAGGCCTCGCCCGGCAGGCCGCTGAAGCCCGCCATCTGGTCCTCCAGCAGGGGGAACGCGCCGGCATGGCGCACCTTGCCCTGCTCGTACAGCGCCGCCACCGGCTCGGCCCGCAGGCGCTTGCCGCGGGTCGCCCGCACCGCCCGCACCGGCAGCACCGGGTCGACGGTGCGCAGGGTCGCGACCACCAGGTCGCCGCCCTGGTTGACCTCGCAGACCACCGCGTCGGCGCGATGCCGGCGGAACGCCTCGGCGGCGCGCCGCGCCCACAGGTCCGGCGACAGCCGGCCGGACAGGTCCTCGATCACCCAGAAGCGGCCGTCCGTCCCGGTGCCGGCCACCACGATGCCGGTCTCGTCGCTTTCGGCGCCGGCGGTCACCGCCGGGTCGACCGCGACCACGACGCGCACCAGGTCGCCGGCCGCCGGCGGTGCCGACCGGGCCGCCTCGATCAGCGTCCGGGTCCACAGCGCCCCCGGGATCTCGGCCAGGAACTCGCCCTCGACCTCCTGCCGGCCGAGCCGGGTGCCGGCATAACGTGCCAGGATCTGGTCCAGGAAGGCCGGCGCCAGGTTGGCCGCGTTGTCCCGGGTGGCGCCGCGGGTCAGCACGGTGCCAGGATCCGCCATCAGCCGGGCCAGCCAGGCCCGCGGCTTCGGCGTGGTGGTGGCGACGCAGCGCGGGTCGGTACCGAGCCGCAGCCCGAGCAGCAGGTTGTCCCAGGCCGCCTCGTAGCGCCATTTGGCGATCTCGTCGGCCCAGGCGGCGTCGAACTGCGGGCCGCGCAGCTGGTCCGGGTCGTCGGCCGAGAAGCTGGTCGCGACCGCACCGTTCGGCCAGGTCACCCGGCGCCGCGACGGCTGGTAGCGCGGCCGCGCCCAGGGCGGGCAGCAGGCCAGGATGCCGCTCTCGCCCTCGATCATCACGTCGCGGGCGTCGGCCGCGGTCTCCGCCACCAGGGCGATCCGCCGGGCCCGGCCGCCTTCGGCCAGCGACCGCACCCACTCGGCCCCGGTCCGGGTCTTGCCGAAACCGCGGCCGGCCAGGATCAGCCAGACCCGCCAGCCGCCTTCCCGGGCCAGCTGCGTCGGCCGCGCCCAGAAACTCCAGTCGTACAGTAGCGCCGCCGCCTCGCGGTCGGACAGTTCATTCAGGATCCTGCGCCGTTCCGCCGGGCTCAGGCTCGTCATCCAGGCGCGCAAGGCGGGCCGCGAGGGTGTCGCGGGCGGCGGCGAGGTCGTCGTCGAGGTCGGCATCGGCATCCGATCCGCCCGCCGGCCGGTCGCGGTAGCGGTCGGGCCGGTGGGCGCGCAGGAGGAACATGAGCAGGCTGTCGGAGTATTTCCTCACCGTCCCGGCGACCCTGCCCTGGTGGAAATGCGGGGTCTCGACCCCGTCGAGCGCCCGGCGCCGGGCCTCGGCGTCGAGGGCGTCGATGGCGGTCTCCAGGGCGTCGGTCCACTCGGCGGCGAACTCCGGATCGGCCGCCTTCAGCTGGTAGGCCCGCGAGCGCGACGCCTTGGCCGCCCTGGCCGCGGCGGAGACGTTTCCGGTATCGGCGAGCGCCTTGAGAAACGCCGCCCGCCGGCGCGTCGTCCAGCGTTGCACCGCCATGCCGGCCTCCATGAATCGATCGTGAAAAGGCGACGCGCCGCCATGGGGGATGGCGGCGCGCCGGACGCGGGAGCGAGGAGAACCGCCGCGGCGGCGGCCCGTGCCGCATCGCCCCGACGGTAGAGCAGTTTCTAGTCGATCCTATAAATCCTGTAAAGAGGATTTTTCCTCGAGTCGATCATTTTTTTATCCCTCCGCCAGCCGGCGCAGGATCTGGTCGTGGCCACGGGCGACGATCTTGCGCAGCGTGACGTGGCTGCGGCCGTCGAGATCCGCCAGCCGGCGCCACGGCACCCGGCAGGCCCGGGCCCAGACCAGCCGCCGCGCCTCGCCGTCACAGGCCAGCAGCCAGGCCAGCGCCCGGTCCATGCGGTCGATGGCGCCGGGGGTGGGAGCCGCCGGCCGGGTCCGCCCCTCGGCGGACGGGCCCAGCAGGCCGGCGCTGTCACGCACCACCGCCGGCCAGGACGTCAGGCGCGGACGGCGCAGCCCGGCCGGCAGCCGCCGCAGGGTGTCGGCCGCCTCCTCGAGGGCCGCGCGAACCGCCGCCTCGTCCGCCGCCTCGTCCGCCGCCTCCGCGGTCATCGCCGGCCCTCCACCGGCCCGACGCCGGGATACGGGATCGGCGCCCGGCCGGCGGCCCTCAGACAGCGGTTGGCCTCGGCGACCACACGGCCCAGGGCAGCCCGGCGGCCGTCCAGGGCGATCCCGTCTTCGCCCAGCGGCCTGGCCCGGCCGCCGAGCGCCGCCATCGCCCGCGCCACCGGCGGGGTGAATCCCGCCGCCCCGTCCGGTTCCCGGCTTGGAACCCGAGCGGGGCAGGCGGGTTTCCCGGGGGCGGCCTCGTCCGGGCGCCGCTCCGCGACCGGCCTCGCCGGACCGCGGCGGCGCACCACGACGGTCGTCAGACGCCCACCCGGGCGAACCAGCTTTCGAACCAGCAATCCAGGGGCAAGTGGCATGGCGATCTCCTTGGAACAGCATCGATCCGGCACCGCGCTATCGGCGACAGGGCGTTAATCGGATTTAGCCGACCATAGGCGATCTAAAATAGGTGGTAAATTGGAATTTTCTTCATATACGCCGGTCCGTGATCGGAATACACTCTCGCGTATGAAGCTCGATCCGATCCGCCGTCGGCTGTTGGAGATGGTCGCGCATCGCGACCCCCCGACCGATCTGAAGAAGGCCTCGCTGGCCTGCGGGAAGAACCACGCCTATCTGCACCAGTTCGTGCACCGCGGCACGCCCCGGCGATTGCCGGAGGACGTGCGCTGGGCCCTGGCGGCGCATCTGGGCGTCGACGAGTCGGCGTTGCGCGACGGCACCCCGCCGATACCCCGGGACAGCGGCGCGCGGCAGGTCGACGCCGTCACCACCCGCCGGCCCCGGGTGTATTCCCGGATCCTCGATCCCGACGTCGAGCCGGGCGTGGTCGCGGTCCCGGAAGTGCGGGTGACGGCGGCGGCCGGCGGCGGGGCCGTGGCCGAGTACGAGGCGCTCGGCGATTCCTGGTACTTCCCCGTCGACTGGCTGCGTCACGAACTGCGGGCCCGGGCGGCCGACCTGAAGATCATCTCGATCGACGGCGATTCGATGGAGCCGGTGCTTTCGGCCGGCGACAAGGTGCTGATCGACACCTCGCGGACCGCCCCGTCGCCGCCCGGCATCTTCGTGCTGCACGACGGCCTCGGCCTGGTCGCCAAGCAGATCGAGTACGTGCCGAACACCGATCCGGCGAAGCTGGTGATCAAGAGCGCGAACCCGCGCTACCAGGACTACGAGCGCACCGTCGACGAGGTCACCATCGCCGGCCGGGTGATCTGGTTCGCGCGGCGGCTATAGGCCCGGATGCTCCTCGACTAAGCCGCCCGGAACTCGGTTACCGGCCCCACATAGTCCGACAGCTCGGCAAGCGCGCGGCCCGCCAGGTAATCGAACCCGGCCTCCCGGCAACGCGTCGCCTGCTCCTGGGTGTCGACGTCGAGGGCATAGGCCTGCATGCGCAGCTTGTGCGCGGAGGCGGCGAAGCGGCCGAGAAAGGCGGGGGAGCCGAGGTCGCAGCCGGCCTTGGACGGCATGCTGATACCGGCACCGAACGCGCCGGCCCCCTTCAGCGCGGCGAGCGACTGCTGCGCCGAGCCGACATGAACGAACACGGCGCGGGTCAACCGCTTGAGCGGACTGATGATCTCCGCCAACCGTCCCTCCGGCACCCCGGCCGGCGCCCGGCACACATCGACGACCAGATAGTTCCGCAGGTCGGACGGGATCTTTTGCAGCAGTTCGAGATACTCGGTCGCGGTGGAACGGGTGGTCATGGTCTCGAACGACACCGGGGTCGCGACCACGGCGATGCGCTTGCGGAACGCCATGTCGACGATGCCATGGCGGGCCCGCATCAGCGTCATCTTGTCGACGGCCGTGACCTGGTCCGGGGTGCACTCGCGCGGCAGCACGGCGTATCCCGAGAGAATCTCGCCGGTAGCGTTGTAGCGCACGGCACGGCATTCGAAGATCGAGAACACGCCGCGCCGCGCGTAGAGATGCGGCTGAAAGGCAAACTCCAGGGAATCCAGGTCGAACCCGAACTGCTGCTCGATCTCGTCGATCGGCACCGACCAGGCCGCGCCGATCTCACCGACCGACGCACGGTAGGCGCGTTGCTGCGGGAGCGAGCGTTCCGCCCCGATCGCGGCGCGCGACGGCCGGTGGCCATCGGCGGCGTCCAGCAGATCGCGCAGCACGCCGGACGTCATGCTGCCCGAGTCGAGCTCGATCGCGTGGCAGTGGATGTCGAGCTGCCCCAGCGCCTCGTCGCCGACGAAGCGCCGCAGGATCTCGGCCTTGATCATCCCGGAGCGCAGCATCGCTTCGTCCTTGTCGAGACGGGTGAACAGAACCGCAAACTTGTCCTCGCCGACCGGCAGCACGATGTCGGTGCTCGGATCGGTGAACTGTTCGAGTATCGACTTCGATGTCTCGGCGATCCTGTTGCGATGTCGTGCCCATAGCTTCGGGAAACGCTTCCGCACCTCATCCAGCCCGATGAAAGTCATCAGGTTTCCATTCATCGACGGTTTTACCGAAAATGCATCTCGAAGTTTTTGCTTATCTGCCTCACAAAACTCCATAAAATGCTCCTTTATCTTTTTCTATCGCAACGTAGAGAAACAACGGACTTGAATTTACCGGTGCCTTTCCGGTCGGGTATTGCGCTAGATCAACTAACTTGCCCCCCTTGACCACATCATATGCATACGAACAAGATTACGCGGAGGGTCGGACGAGGGTCCGGCGGCAGCAACAGGAACGACATGAGCGAGCGCGTGACCGGCCGGCTGGTCGGGGTCGACGTCGGCGGCACCTTCACCGATCTGGTCTGCCTGGACCCCTCGGCACCCGGCGGCATCCGGCTCGCCAAGGTGCCGACCACGGTCGCCAACCAGGCCGACGGCGTGCTGGCGGCGCTGGCCGTCGCCGGGGTCGAGGCCGGCGCGGTCGAGCAGATCGTCCACGGCACCACCACCACCACCAACGCCCTGCTGGAGCGCAAGGTCGCCCGCACCGGGCTGATCACCACCCGCGGCTTCCGCGACGTGCTGGAGCTCGGCCGCCGCACCCGCCCGACCTCCTACGGCCTGACCGGGCATTTCGAGCCGCTGATCCCGCGCGAGCTGCGCATCGAGGTCGCCGAGCGGGTCGACGCCGACGGCGCGGTGCTGGTTCCGCTCGACGAGGCAGGGGTGCTGGCCGCGGCCGAGCGGCTGAAGGTGCTCGGCTGCGAGTCGGTGGTCGTGCATTTCCTGCACAGCTACGCCAACCCGGCGCATGAGCGGCGGGCCGCCGGACTGATCCGCATCGCCTGGCCCGAGGCCGCGGTCACCGCCGGTTCCGAAATCCTCTCGGAGTTCCGCGAATACGAGCGCGGCACCACCGCCGCCATCAACGCCGCGGTGCAGCCGGTGCTGCGCCGCTACCTGGAGCGCCTGGCCGGAGGGCTGGCGGCCCGCGGCTACGCCCGCGAGCTGCTGGTGATGCAGGGCAACGGCGGCACGGTGGCCGCCGGCATGGCCGCCGACCACGCGGTCAACACCGTGATGTCGGGCCCGGCCTCGGGCGTGATCGCCGCCGCCTACACCGCGACATCCGCCGGCTTCCCGAACGCCATCACCTACGACATGGGCGGCACCAGCTCCGACGTCGGGCTGATCCTCGACGGGCTGCCCCGGATCCACGCCGAGCTGGACCTGGAATACGGCATGCCGATCCACGTGCCGATGGTCGACGTCCACACCATCGGCGCCGGCGGCGGCTCGATCGCCCGGGTCGACGATGCCGGGCTGCTGCGGGTCGGGCCGGAGAGCGCCGGCGCCGATCCGGGGCCGATCTGCTACGGCCGCGGCGGCACAGAGCCGACCATCACCGACGCCAACCTGGTGCTCGGCCGGCTGGATCCGGACCGGCTGCTGGCGGTCGACCATCCGGTCACGGTCCAGGACGTCGCCGCCATCATCCAGGCGAAGGTCGGCACCCCGCTGGGCCTGAGCGCCGAGCAGGCGGCCGCCGCCATCCTGCGGATCGCCAACGACAAGATGGCGGGCGCGGTGCGCATGGTCTCGCTGGCCCGCGGCCACGACCCGCGCGACTTCGCGCTGTTCGCCTTCGGCGGCGCCGGGCCGCTGCACGCCACCGCGCTGGCCCGCGAGCTGGCGATCCCGCATGTGGTGATCCCGGCCCGGCCCGGCATCACCAACGCCATCGGCTGCGTGGTCGCCGACCTGCGCCACGACTACGTCAACACCCTGAACACCCCGCTCGCCGACCTCGACATCGGCCAGATCCATCGGATCTTCCGCGACCAGGAGGCGCAGGGCCGCGCCACCATCGCGGCCGAGGCGGTCGAGATCGAGCGGGTCGAAGCCCGCCGCTCGGTCGACATGCAGTTCCTCGGGCAGAGCCACATCCTGTCGGTGGCGCTGGAGGACGGCGAGCCGAGCCTGTCGGATCTGGAGCGGCGCTTCGCCGCCGCCTACTGGGAGCGCTTCGCCGTCGAGCTGCCGGAGATCCGGCCGGTGCTGGTGAACCTGCACACCGCGGTGCTTGGCAAGCGCCGGCCGGTGCCGCTGGCGGCCCTGGCCGGCTCCGACGAGCGCGCCGCGACGGTCGAGGACGCGATCGCCGGCCGCCGGGCGGTCTGGTTCGAGCAGGCCGGCCGGGTCGACACCCCGGTCTACCGCCGCGAGCGACTGCCCGAGGGCGCGGCGTTCGACGGCCCAGCGATCGTCGCCCAGTTCGACGCGACGACGGTGATCGAGCCCGGCCAGTCGGCCCGGCTGGATCGCGACGGCAACCTGCTGGTGACCGTGCGCGTGGGAGAGTCGTCGTGAGCGCCGCAGCAGCTGGTGGGTTCCGGATCGGCCGCGCCGGGGCGGCGCGCCCGTCAGGAATGACGGAGAGAACGAGAAGCGCCCGCTCCCACCCCCTTTCGTCATTCCGGACGGGCCGGGCCGCCGAAGGCGGGACGGACCCGGGACCCACGGCACGACGGGCGTCCGATGCCACCCCGGGAGCCACCACATGAGCACGACCCTCGACCCCGTCACCCTCTCGGTCATCCAGAACGGCCTGCAGCAGGTCTGCGCCGAGATGGACCTGGCGTTCTCGCGCTCTGCGTTCTCGCCGGTGATCAGCGAGACCTACGACCGCTCCGACGGCATCTACCACCGCGACGGCGGCGCCCTGATCGCCCAGGGGGAGGACGGGCTGCCGGTGTTCGTCGGCACCATGCAGGACTGCACCGCCGCCGTGATCGAGCGCGCCAGGAAGCTCGAGCCGGGCGACGTGTTCATCGTCAACGACCCCTATCTCGGCGGCACCCACCTGATGGACGTGAAGTTCGTCAAGCCGTTCTTCTACAAGGGCGAGCTGTTCTGCTGGCTGGCCAACACCGGGCACTGGCCGGACATCGGCGGCGCGGTGCCCGGCGGTTTCTCGGCGAGCGCCACCGAGAGCGAGCAGGAGGGCCTGCGGCTGCCGCCGGTCAAGCTCTACAAGGCCGGGGTGCTGGATGAGGAGATCCTGTCGATCATCCTCTCCAACATCCGGATCGCCGACCAGCGGATCGGCGACATCAAGGCCCAGGCCGCCGCCCTGACCGTCGGCGAACGGCGCCTGACCGGCATGCTGGACCGCTACGGCCGCGATACCGTCGACGATGCCATCGCCGAGCTGCGCCGGCGCGCCGCCCAGCAGATGCGCGCCAAGATCGCGGCGATCCCCGACGGCGTCTACGAGGGCGAGTCGGTGGTCGACAGCGACGGGGTGGTCGACGCCCCGCTGTTCATCCGCCTGACCATGACCAAGCGCGGCGAGGAGTTGTTCTTCGACTTCTCGCGCTCGTCGCCGCCCTGCGAGGGGCCGATGAACTCGGTGATCGCCACCACCCGGTCGTCGGTGTACCTGGCGATCAAGCACATCTTCCCGGACATCCCGATCAACGCCGGCACCTTCGAGCCGCTGCACGTCGCCGACCCGGACGGCACCTTCCTGTATGCCCGCTACCCACGCCCGGTGTCGGGCTGCGCGGCCGAGGTCAGCCAGCGCATCGCCGAGGCGGTGTTCGCCGCCATGACCCGGGCGGTGCCCGACCTGCTGTTCGCGGCCCCCGCCGGCACCAGCGGCAACTTCTCGCTCGGCGGCCTCGACCCCCAGACCGGGCGCGGCTTCGTGTGCTACCTGATCTCCGGCGGCGGCTATGGCGGGCACCCCGGCGGCGACGGCCTCAGCAACGGCTGCTCGACCATCGGCATCTCCAAGACCACGCCGATCGAGGTGATCGAGCAGCGCTATCCGATCCTGTACGAGGAATACGCGTTGCGCGAGGGATCGGGCGGTGCCGGCCGCACCCGCGGCGGCTTCGGTGTGCGCTACAAAGTCCGGCTGCGGCGCGGCAAGGCCCGCGCCTCCTTCGTGATGGACCACGGCCGGGTCGGCCCGCAGGGCGCGGTCGGCGGCGCCGACGGCGCGCCCAACACGGTGCTGGTCGAGCGCGGCGGCGAGAGCTACACGCCGCTGCACCTGTCCAAGGAGCAGGGCATCGCCATCGCCGCCGGCGACGCCGTCACCGTCGAGACCCCGGGCGGCGGCGGCTACGGCGACCCGCTGCTGCGCGACCCGGTGCTGTGCGCCCGCGACCTCCGGCGCGGCTACTACACCGCCGGGCAGATCCGCGAGCGCTGGGGCGTCGTGCTGGCGGGGGACGGAACGGTCGACACGGCGGCGACGGAGGCCGAACGGTCCCGAAGGCCACGTCCGCCGAATGGTGCGAGCCTCGCCTGATCCGAGGCCCGCACCAGTGGGATGTTCCGGGCCTCAGAGGTCCTCGACGGCGGTGGAACGGATCTCCGGCCACTTCGCGAATGCGCCGGCGATCACCGCGTCCTTGTTCGCGAGGTACTTCTCGAAGATCGCGGCGTTCACGAACAGGTACAGCTTGCCGTCGACGATGTCGGCGTAGCGGACGTCCCCGTCGAGCTTCTTGCCGACATAGACCCCGTAGGCACAGAAGCCGCCGAACTGCGGGAGGTAGGCCTGCGGGTCGGCCTTGAACCGCGACTGCGCTTCGGCCGAGACGAAGTAGTAGTCCACGCCGTCATGCGCGGCGGTGTAGACCGCGTCGCCGGTACGCGGAGCTTCGCCGTGGAATACCGAGATCGGATCGATCCCGTGCAGCCCGAGGGGATTCCCCGCGAGAGTCAGGCCGTTCACGACGTTGTACTCGTCCTCGGCGAGGGCCGGCGCAGCGGCGGTGAGGATCGCCGCACAGATGACGGCGGCAGGGGAGAAATGGGATTTCATGGGGATGATCCTTTCGGTGTCTCGGGGGATTTCTGACGCCGTATCCGGCGTCAGGCGGCGGAGCGGGCGATCCGCTCGACCGTCTCGTCCGTCCACCAGACGGCGTTGGCCACCATCCGGAAGTTGATGATGGCGGCGAGATAGCCGTCGCCCTCGGGGACCTTCGCGCCGGCGGTCGCGTCGCGCACCACGGCGACCTCGTATCCGAGCTCGAGCAACTCGTAGAGATGCGCCTGCGTGCAGAGGTTCGCCGACATGCCGGCCAGGATCACCTTGTCGATCCCGCGCTTGCGAAGCTGCAGGTTGAGGTCGTTTTGCGCGGGCCCGTAGATCTTGTGCGGCGAACAGACGATGGTCTCGCCGTCCTCGATGTACTTCTTGTACTGCGGCATCCAGTCGGCGCCGGAACCGTCGAAGTTCTCGAGGTTGAGGGGGCCGAGCCGGTCGAACATCCCGATCGCATGCATGGTCTTCTCGAGCGTGCCCTCGAACCGCCACTTGTGGTCGTGCGGGTAGTAGTAGTGGGGCGAGATGAACACCGGCATGCCGGCGGCCTTTGCTGCGATGAACAGGCGTTCGATATTGTCGACGGTGCCCTGCTCGGTGACGCTTTCGCCGACGACGCCCCAGGTCACCCCATCCTTCGAGAGGAAGTCGATCTGGGGATCGGTCACGACGAGCGCCGTGCGCCCGTTCTCGATCGACATGTCGACCTGCGGCAGGCCCGGCTTGTCGGGATCGGCATAGAGCGCGCGTGCCGCTGCGGTGGCGGCTCCGTCGGTACCGGCCGCGGCGGTGCCGGCCGCGGCGACGGCGATCCCGGCGGCAACCCCGGCGGCGGCCCCGGCCATCAGGCGGCGGCGGGCCAGGTCGACCTTCTCGTGGGTGACGCCGCACCCGCAGTCGTGATCGTGATCGTGGTTGGTGTCCATGTCGGAACTCCTTTGCTTGGGATGAGGCAATGCGGGTCCCTCCGCGGGAATCGTCGCGCGGCGGGACAGCGATCGCCGGTCTCGGGAAGTGGTCGGGAAACGGTCTCGGGGGACTTCGAGTCGCCTAGAGACCCAGCGTCGACAGGCCGGGATGATCCTCGGGACGCGGCCCGAGCGGCCAGCGGAACAGGCGTTCGGCCTCGGCAATGGGCAGATCGTTGATCGAGGCGATCCGCCTGCGCATCAGGCCGCTGGCGGCGAATTCCCAGTTCTCGTTGCCGTAGGCGCGGAACCAGGACCCGCCGTCGTCGTGGTACTCGTAGGCGAAGCGCACCGCGATCCTGTCGCCGCGAAACGCCCAGAGCTCCTTGATCAGCCGATAGTCGAGCTCGCGGGCCCACTTGCGGGTGAGGAAGGCGACGATCCGTTCGCGGCCTTCGAAGATCTCGGCGCGGTTCCGCCACCGGCTGTCGGTCGTGTAGGCGAGCGCGACATGCTCCGGCGACCGGCCGTTCCAGGCGTCCTCGGCCATGCGGACCTTCACCGCGGCCGTGTCCGCGTCGAACGGAGGGAGAGGGGGGCGACTCATGAGCTGTCTCCTGACTGGAGGGCGGAGCGCCGCGACGGGGCCTCGGGAAGGACCGTCGGCGGCGCTCCCTGAAGGTCAGGCGGCCTTGGCGCTGACGACCGGGAAATCGATCGGCGTACCGAGTGCCTCGTTGAGGTAGTTGGTGAGCGTGTTGAGCGCGACATGAGCCACGATCTCGACGATCTCCGCCTCGCCGTACCCGGCCATCCTGACCGCCGCCACGTCGGCATCGGTCACCTGCCCGCGGTCGCGGACCAGCTTGACGGCGAACCGGACCGCCGCAGCCGCCTGCGGGTCGTTCGAGGTGCCACGCCGGTTGGCCGCGATCTCCGCGTCGTCGAGCTTCGCGAGGTTCTTTCCCAGATAGGCATGGGCCGAGAGGCAGTAGTCGCAGCCGTTGAACTGGGCGACGGCCAGCGCGATCCGCTCCCGGGTCTGGGGCTTGAGACTGCCCTTCGCCAGAGCGCCGTTGAGGCCGAGATAGCCTTCCAGGGCAGCCGGGCTGTTGGCCGCGATGCGGAACAGGTTCGGAACGCTGCCGAGCATCTTCTTGACGCCCTCGAGCAGCGGCCGGGCGGCGGCCGGAGCGGCCTCGATCGAGTCGGGGAGCTGAATGCGGGTCATGGGGAACCTCTTGGTCGGTCGGGTCATGACGCATCATCGCGTCGTCAGATTATATACAGACTGGTCTGTCTATTTGTCAATCCGAAGATTCCCAAAGCCGCTCCATCACGATCATGTGAATCCTTGCAACCGTTGTCCCAAGATGCGAATTACAGACAGAACAGTCTGGCCGTAGGAGCGCACGCCTTGCAGTCCCGCCGCGACAACCTCGTCGATACCGCCCTGCGGCTCTTCTACACCCACGGCTTCAACGCGACCGGCATCGACAAGATCCTGTCCGAGGCCGGGGTCGCGAAGATGACGCTCTACAAGCACTTCCGCTCGAAGGACGAGTTGATCCTTGCCGTCCTGCACCGTCGCGACGAGCAGTTCCGAAACTGGCTGATGGGCGAGATGGAGAAGGCTTCGCCGAACCCGCGCGAGCGCCTCCTGGCGATGTTCGACGCGATCGGGGACTGGTTCGAAGGGCGCGCCTTCAAGGGGCTCGGGTTCTCCGGATGCGCGTTCATCAATGCCGCAGGCGAGTTCGGGGACCATGACCATCCGGCCCACCGGACGGCCGCCGAGCATAAGCGGCGGATCGTGGACTACCTCGAGCGGCTCTGCGCCCAGGCCGGCGCCCGGGATCCCAGGGATCTCGCGGAGCAGCTGGCGCTCCTCAAGGAAGGCGCGATCGTCACCGCGCACGTGCGCGGGATGCACGAGGCGGCCCGGACCGCGCGGCGAATGGCCGAGGCGGCGATCGACACGGCCCTGCGCGACGACCGATCCCAACGGGTCGAACCGGCCGCCCGGGTCGACTGACCCCACTCACCCGCCCGGCCGAGGATTCGAGGTCGGGCGATCGAGCGCCCGGCTGCGCGCCCATGCGTCCGCATTCATTGTTGTTTAAGTAAAATCCGCTGATAATTTGCGAATTGTGCTCGGAGACGGACCGACCGGGCGCGCTCGATTGGTCTATGGCGCATTGCCCGAAGGCAGGCAGATGCTGGACAGCAACTACCGTTCCTTCTTCGAGAACGCCAACATCGGACTGTACCGGGTTACCCCCGGCCGCGGCGTGGTCCGGGCCAACCCGACCCTGGTGGCGCTGAACGGCTACGCCAGCGAGGCCGAGATGCTCCGCGACCTCGCGGAGAACGGCAACGACTGGTACGTCGATCCGGAGCGGCGGGCCGAGTTCTACCGCCAAATCTCCGAGACCGGCCGAGTCGAGCAGTTCGTCTCCGAGGTCCGCCGGATGACCACCGGCGAGACCATGTGGATTTCCGAAAACGCCTGGGCGGTGCGCGACGCCGACGGCAACGCGATCTTCTACGAAGGCACGGTCCAGGACGTCACCGACCGGGTGAACGCCGACCGACAGCTGGCGCGGGCCCGCCTGCAGGCGGAGTCGGCGTCGCAGGCCAAGAGCACCTTCCTGGCGGTCATGAGCCACGAACTGCGATCGCCGCTGAACGCCATCATCGGCTTCGCCGAGATCATCGCCGGCAAGCTTCTCGGTCCGAGCGACCCGCGCTACTTCGAGTATGCCGAGGACATCCGGATCAGCGGCACGCACCTGCTCGGCCTGATCGGCGACATCCTGGACCTGTCGAAGATCGGCGCCGGCAAGATGCATCTCGACGAACGCCCGGTCGACCTCGCCAGCGTCGCGACCCGAACCGCCCGGCTGTTCGCCGCCAACCTCAGCAAGGCCCAGGTGCGGCTCGAACTCGCAGTGCCGGCGGACTTCCCGCCGCTGCTCGCGGATCCCATGCGGCTCGGCCAGATCCTGATCAACCTGGTGTCCAACGCGATCAAGTTCACGCCGCCCGGCGGCACCGTCACGATCGCCGCCGAGACCAGGGCCGACGGGATCGCGATCCGGGTGGTCGACACCGGCGTCGGCATGACCCCGGCCGAGGCGACCCGCGCCCTCGAGCCCTTCGTGCAGATCGGCAACGGCTTCGACCGCTCCGGCAGCGGCGGCGGCACCGGCCTCGGCCTGTCGATCTGCCGCGAGCTGGCGACCCTGCACGGCGGCCGGCTGACCATCGACAGCGTCAAGGGATCCGGCACCACGGTCGTCCTGCACCTGTCGCCGGACCGTGCCCTGCCCCGCCCGGCCGCCGGCTGACCGGCGCCACCCGCCGATCCGGCGAGCGGTCGACGATCGGACGCAACCGTTGTGCGGATGCGGCGTTGTCGGGGCACTGGATAACGAACAGGAGTACGGTCATGACCCGTCATCGACTGCCCCTCGCATTTGCCGTCGCCGGTCTGCTCGCGAGCACCGTTGCGGTTCAGGCCGCCGCCGACGTGATGGCGCCGACAGCCGCCGAGATGGCTTACAAGGACTACCATGAAGGCGTGTATGCCGCGGTCGAGTGCCGCGGTGCGGTGTTCACCCCGGCCGACTACCAGATCCTGGAGAGCCGGATCATCCAGCAGTCCGGCGGCGGCGTTCACGCCGGCCGGCAACTCGACCTGATCGAGGCCGCCAAGTCCGACATCGGCAAGGCGATGAGCCATGCCGGCTGCGGCGCGGACGAGGTGAAGGCGGCGCTGGTCCGGTTCGACACGATCCGCGGCTATCAGGTCGGCGAGGTTCCGAAGAAGCAGTAACCCGCCGGGCGACGTTGTCGGAATTCAAGGGGCGGCCCGGTCGGGCCGCCCTTTCTCGTTCGCGGGTCAGTGCGCAACCACCATGCCGATCTCGCTGCAGTCCGAGTGGGCACCGACGAACTCGAACTCCAGGGTGCTGTGGGCGATCCCGAAGCGATCGCGCAGCGCCGCCTTGACCGCCCGCTTGATGTCCTCGAGCCGGTCGGCGTCGGCGCGCTCGATCACCACATGCGCCTCGAAGAACGGGTCGCGCTCGTCGAGCTGCCAGACATGCAGGTGGTGGCTGCCGACCACGCCGTCGACCCCTGTCACCGCCGCCTGCAGGCTGGCCAGGTCCAGGCCGGCCGGCACCGCTTCCATCAGGATGCGGATGCAGGTGCGGATCTCGAGCAGCCCGTGCCACAGGATGTAGCCGGCGATCAACAGGGTCGCCGCCGGGTCGATCCAGGTCCAGCCCCGCCAGATCACCAGCGCGCCGGCGACGATCACCACGACCGAGCCGAGCGCGTCGGCGACGTTGTGCAGGAAGGCTGCGCGGATGTTGAGGCTGTGCTTCGCCGCCGCGAAGGTCAGCGCGGCGGTCACCAGGTCGACCGCCAGCGCCACCCCGGCCACGATCACCACGATCCAGCCGGCCACCGGCTCCGGCGAGAAGAACCGGAACACCGCCTCGTACGCCAGGTAGACGCCGATCACGATCAGCGTGGTCAGGTTGATCAGCGCGGCCACGATCTCGGCCCGGCGGTAGCCGTAGGTCATGCCGGCGTCGGCGCCGCGGCGCGCCACCCGCCGCGCGAACAGCGCGATCCCGAGCGCCGCGGCGTCGCTCAGGTTGTGCACCGCGTCGGCGACCAGCGCCAGGCTGCCCGACACGATGCCGCCGGCGATCTGCGCGACCGTCAGCAGCAGGTTGACCGCGACCGCCCAGGCGAGCCGCCCGTCGCCCATCGACGCGGTGCCGTGGTGATGGTGGCCGTGGTGATGGTGGCCGTGGTCGTGGTGATGATGATCGTGCGGCATCGGCGGCTCCGGCTGGTCGCCGCACCTGACCCGAAGCTGCTCAGTCCGGCAAGTCGGCGCGCAACGACATAGTGTTGCGTTGCCGGGGCCCCTCACCCGCCCCAGGTGCGCTCCAGCACGTTCACCCAGTTCTCCGAGCAGATCTTGCGCACCAGCGTCTCGCCGTAGCCGGCCTGGCGCATAGCCGCCACCAGGTTCGGCAGGCCGGCGGCGTCCTTGATCTCGGCCGGGATGGTGGCGCCGTCGAAGTCGGAGCCGAGGCCGACCCCGTCCTCGCCGAGATGCTCGATCAGGTGGTCCAGGTGCCGCAGCATCACGTCGAGCCCGGTGTCGGCGGACATCTGGCCGTCCGGGCGCAGGAACGACGTGGCGTAGTTCAGGCCGACCAGGCCGCCGCTCTCGCGGATCCGGGCGAGCTGCCCGTCGGTCAGGTTGCGGGTGGTCGGACAGATCGCGTGGGCATTGGAATGCGAGGCGACCAGCGGCGCGTCGCTCAACCCGGCGACGTCCCAGAAGCCCTTCTCGTTGAGGTGCGACAGGTCGATCATCACCCCCATCCGGTTGCACTCGGCGACCAGCGCCTTGCCGGCGTCGGTCAGGCCGTTGCCGGTGTCGGGCGACCCGGGGAACCGGAACGGCACGCCGTGGCCGTAGGCGGTCGGCCGGCTCCACACCGGCCCGAGCGAGCGCAGGCCGGCCTGGTACAGCACCTCCAGCGCGCGGAAGTCGGTGTCGATCGCCTCCGCACCCTCGAAGTGCAGCACGGTGGCCAGCACGCCCTTGGCGAGGCAGTCGCGGATCTCGGCGGCGGTGCGGCAGACCTTCACCCGGCCGCCGGACGCCTTCTCGATCCGGAACAGGATGCCGGCCATGGCGAGCGCCGTCGGCTGCGCCTCGCCGAGCGACAGGGGGGCGGGCAGCGGCAGGTCGTAGGTCTCGCCCGACATCGCCTCCTTGCGCTTGCGCCTGGTGTCGGTCGGATCCTCTTCCGGAGCGGCGCTCGGCGACGGCACGAACACCGCGAACAGCCCGCCGCCGAAGCCGCCGGCGTGCATGCGCGGCAGGTCGAGATGGCCCTCGCCGTCGCCGTCGAGGAAATGCTGCTCGACCCGGTCGACGCCCTTGCGGATCAGGCGCAGCAGAACGTCGTTGTGGCCGTCGAAGATCGGCAGGGCGGGAGCGTCGGACATCGTTCGAACCTATCGGGCGGGCCCGGTCGGGCGAGGCGGGACCGGAAGGCTAGCAGATTCGCCAGCGCTCTCTACCCGATATACTTCCAGTAGGTGTCCTTCTTGGTGACCATGCCGTCGCGGAACTCCCACAGGTCGCAGCCCAGGTATTCGAAGGGCTGGCCGCCGGCCGGGGTGCCGCGCACCACCCATTCCGAGATCGCCTTGGTGTCGTCGCAGATCCAGTGGCGCATCTCCTCCCAGCGCATGTCCGGGATCTGGGCGTAGCGCGACCGCAATACCTCGGCGATCTCGGCCTTGCCGACGCAGGTTCGGCCGTCGGGTTCCCTCGGACCGCGCGCCATCAGCCAGATGCAGTCATCGGCGAAGTGCGAGAGGATGCCGTCGACGTCGTGGCGGTTGAAGCCGTCCTGGATCTCGTCGAGCAGCGCGATGGTGACGGGGCGGGGCATGGGCGGGGTCTCCGGGCGATGGTTGCCCAGCCATGCTAGCGCCGGACCGCGTCGCCATGGAACCGCCGTCGTCCCGGCCTCAGGCCGGCAGCCCGGCCTCCGCCTGGCGATCCAGATGCGCGACCAGGTCGGCCGGCAGCTTCAGGCGGTGCGCCAGCGCCTCCAGATAGGCCCGTTCGGCCGGGTGGTCCGGGTCGATCGCCAGGCGCGAGGCGAGGTAGAGTTCCGCCGCCTGCTCCGGCGTGCGGGCGGACCCGGCGATCTCGGCCATGTCCACGGGCTTCGCCAGGACGTCGAACACGAACCCCTTGGCCGCGGCATCCAGCCCCATCCGGTCGACCTGCTCGAACAGCAGCGTCTGCTCGGCTGCGTCGACATGGCCGTCGGCCTTCGCGGCCCCGACCATCGCCCGGATCAGCGCGAGCTGGAACGGCTGCCCGTCGGCGGAAGGCTGCGCATCGGGCAGGAACCGCGGCTCGGTGCGGGCGACGTCGTCCTGGGTCGCCGCCGGCGCGTCGGCCGCAGCACCACCCGCCTGCCAGTTCTGATACGCCCGGTATGCGAGCGCGCCGAGGGCTGCGGCACCGCCATACCCGACGACCCCGCCGGCCATCTTGCGGACCTTCTTGCTGCCGAGCAGCAGCGCGATCAACCCGCCGGCCGCGGCACCGCCGGCCAGGCCGCCGAGGCCGCCCATGGCGCCCGCCTGCTGCCGCGCCGCACCGGTGGCACGGCCCAGGGCCGCCCCGGCATCGCCGCCGAGGAACTGATCGAGCAACTTGGTCGGGTCCATCATGCCTCCAGGGTCCGGTCGGTGGTGCAGGTCAGGTAGGGACTGTCCCGGGCAGATCAACGGCACGCGGCGTCCGGATGCGCGTCATCGCGCTACGGACGCGCGGCGGCGTTGCGGTTACCCTGCGCCCACGACCGCCACGACGGAGCACTACGCATGAAAGTCACCCTGCTCGGCACCGGCTGCCCGCAATGCCACACCAAGCGCTACGGACCGGCCAGCCTGGTGCGGCACGGCGCGGCGTCGGTGCTGATCGACTGCGGCTCGGGGGTCACCCAGCGGCTGGTCGGCGCCGGCTGCCCGGGCGGCGGCCTGGACGCGGTGCTGCTGACCCACCTGCATTCCGACCATCTGGTCGACCTGTACCAGCTGATCGTCTCGGGCTGGCACCAGAACCGCAAGGTGCCGCAGAGGATCTACGGGCCGAAGGGCACGCGCGCCTTCGTCGACGGACTGCTGGACCTGTGGAAGGACGAGCGCGCGTTGCGGATGGCGCATGAGAGGCGGCCGCACACCGCCGGCTTCACCGCCGAGGTGGTGGAGTACGGGGAGGGACCGCTGCTGGAGCTGCCCGGCCTGACCGTCGAGGCGGTCCGGGTCGATCACGAGCCGGTCAAGGAGGCCTACGGCTTCGTGTTCCGGGCCGACGACGGCACCGTCGCGGCCTTCAGCGGCGACACCCGCTACTGCGCGGCGCTGATCGCGGCGGCCCGCGGCGCCGACGTGCTGGTGCACGAATGCTTCATCCACGGCCTGATGAAGCCGGTGCCGGGGGTGCGCACCCAGGAGGGCATCGACGCCGTCGCCTCCTACCACACCCTGTCGGCCGAGGTCGGCAAGGTGGCGCGCGAGGCCGCCGTCGGCTTCCTGATGCTGAACCACTTCGTGCCGGCCGAGTTCGACCGCGAGGCCCTGGCCGCCGAGGTGGCCGCCGACTTCGCCGGGCCGTTCGCGATCGGCGAGGACCTGATGAGCTACGACATCCCGACCCGCAGCCTGACCCACGGCGACGCCCACTGGCGGCTGGGCCGGTGAAGAGGACGGCATGGCTGGAACCGAGATACCCACAGGCGTTCCGCAGGGGCCGGGCCTCAGGCTGAACGTCGGCTGCGGCTTCAACAAGCTCGACGGCTACGTAAACGTCGACTCGTTCGAGGGCTGCAACCCGGACGTGGTCTGGGACCTCGAGCGCACTCCCTGGCCGTTCCCGGACGACTCCGTCGACGAGATCGTCGCCATCCATGTGCTCGAGCACATCGGCCAGCAGACCCAGACGTTCTTCGCCATCATCAAGGAGATCTACCGGATCGTCCGCCACGGTGGCGAATTCGCGGTGGCGGTACCACACCCGCTGCATCGGTCGTTCATCATCGATCCGACCCATGTCCGCGGCTTCGGTCTCGAGAGCTTCGAGATGCTGTCCCGCGACCGGAACCTGAAATGGACGGCGGCCAACGGCAACATCACCATGCTGGCGCTCATGCTCGACGTCGACTTCGCAATGATCCGGTCCGAGTACGTCTACGACAGCCTATGGCGCAAGAAGCTCGCCGCGGGTGAGGTTACGAAGGAGGAACTGCAGGAACTGTCGTGGCGCCAGCCTGGTGTCGTCAGCGAGATCCGGGCACGCATGCGGGTCCAGAAGGGCCATCGCCAACCGGCCGCGTGACGGCCGCGGCCTTCGGGAACCCTTGGCGCACGGCCGCGGATCTGGCACTTAGGCGCGGAACCCAGGCAGGAACCGACGAATGAGCGAGACCACCACGGATGCGGGCGCCGGCGCCCCCGAGAACGGGCCCGGCCAGGACTTCATCCGCGACATCATCCGGGCCGACATCGCGTCCGGGAAGCACGCCGCCCCGGTGACCCGGTTCCCGCCGGAGCCGAACGGCTACCTGCATATCGGCCACGCCAAGTCGATCTGCCTCAACTTCGGCGTCGCCAGGGAGTTCGGCGGGCGCTGCCACCTGCGCTTCGACGACACCAATCCCGCGAAGGAGGAGCAGGAGTTCATCGACGCCATCCAGGACGACGTCGCCTGGCTCGGCTTCGACTGGGATGGCCACCTCTTTCACGCGTCCGACTATTTCGACCGGCTCTACGACTGGGCCGAGCATCTGATCCGGAACGGCGACGCCTATGTCTGCGACCTTTCGGCCGACGAGATGCGCGCCTATCGCGGCACGCTGACCGAACCCGGCCGGCCGAGCCCCGGCCGCGACCGGACGGCCGAGGAGAACCTCGACCTGTTCCGGCGGATGCGGGCGGGCGAATTTCCCGA
>NZ_JAVJSE010000032.1:0-20624 GCF_040219615.1 Thalassobaculum sp. | reverse complement strand
GAGGCGTCACATCCAGGACGGGAATAGAGTGCACTGTCACCGAATTTTCGAAGTGAGGGGTGGATCCGGGAGGGAAGCCGGCCAAATCCTGCCCACCTTCGTCATTCCGGAGGGGACGCGCGAGCGTCCGGCTCCGGAACCCACCCGCCGCCGAGAAATGTGTGAATCCCGTAGACGAGGCGACGGGCGCCCCCTATCCGACCGCCACCCGCGCGAACTGCCGGCGGTAGGCGGTCGGGCTGATCCCCAGCCGGCTGCGGAAGTGGTGGCGCAGGCCGTCGGCGGTGCCGAAGCCGCTCTCGGTCGCCACCCGCTCGATTCCGAGGCCTGACGTCTCCAGCAGGTCGGCGGCACGGCGCACCCGCTCGCCGGTCAGCCAGTCGCCGGGCGAGGTCCCGGTCGCCGCCTCGAACCGCCGGATGAAGCTGCGCCGGCTCATCGCCGCCTCGGCCGCCATGCGGTCGACGGTGATGCGCTCGCCCAGCCGCGCGCGCATCCAGTCGAACAGCCGGGCGAAGCGGGAGTCCTCGCGCTCGGCCACCGGCCGGTCGATGAACTGCGCCTGGCCGCCCTCGCGGTGCGGCGGCAGCACCAGCCGCCGGCCGATCTCGTTGGCGATCCGCGGCCCGAAGTCGCGCCGCACCAGGTGGACGCAGAGGTCGAGCCCGGCGGCGCTGCCGGCCGAGGTGAAGATCCCGTCGGCCTCGGTGTACAACACGTCCGGGTCGACCCGGACCGCCGGGAACCGGGCCGCCAGACGGTCGGCATAGTGCCAGTGGGTGGTGCAGCGGCGGCCGTCGAGCAGCCCGGTCGCCGCCAGCACCACCACGCCGGAGCACACCGAGACCAGCCGGCTGCCGCGGGCATGGGCTGCCCGCAGGGTCTCGACCAGCTCGTCCGGCACCGGCGCGTCGATGCCGCGCCAGCCGGGGATCACGATTGTCGCCGCCGCGCCCAGCTCGGCCGGCCCGCCATCGGCCTCGACCCGGAACCCGCCGACCGCCCGCAGCGGGCCCGGCCGCTCGGCGCAGACCCGGAAGCGGTACCAGTCCGGGCCCATCTCCGGGCGCGGCAGGCCGAACACCTCGACCACCTGGCCGAACTCGAAGGTGCACAGCCCGTCATAGGCCAGCACGGCGACGCTGCGCGGGTCGGGGTGGGGGATGCGCTGGTTTGGCATGATATTCACGATACCTGGCCTGAGTGCCGATTTCCAGACGGGCGCACCCGGCCGATGCTGCGGACCGTCGCAACCACGCCAGGAGCCCCGGCCATGCCGAGCGCCGTCGCCCAGATCCCCGCCGCCCCCTCGGCCGCCGCCCTCGCCCATTTCGAGGCGCTGATGGCGTTCGAGACCGACTGCTCGGACGTCCACCAGGCGTTCGCCGCGGACGCCGTCGACTTCGTGCTGCTCGACGTGCGCTCGCCGGCGCTGTTCGCCGCCGGCCACCTGCCGGGCGCCGTCAACCTGCCGCACGGCAAGATCGTCGAGCGCAAGCTCAGCCAATGGCCGGCCGGCACCCTGTTCGTGGTGTACTGCGCCGGGCCGCACTGCAACGGCGCCTGCAAGGCGGCGGTCCGGCTGGCCCGCCTCGGCCGCCCGGTGAAGCTGATGATCGGCGGAATCGAGGGCTGGAAGGACGAGGGTTTCGCGCTCGCGGCAGACCCGGCAGAAGCCGCCGCGTAGCCCGGCCCAGGGTCAGGTTCGCAGGCATTGCCGGGTGCGGTGCGGGACACTATGTTCCGCGCCGCGTTTTTCAGGCATAACCCGGCCCCATGACCGACCTCACGCACATCCGAAACTTCGCGATCATCGCCCACATCGACCACGGCAAGTCGACCCTCGCGGACCGGCTGATCCAGATGTGCGGCGGCCTCACCAGTCGCGAGATGAAGGAGCAGGTGCTCGACTCGATGGACATCGAGCGCGAGCGCGGCATCACCATCAAGGCGCAGACCGTCCGGCTGATCTACGACGCCAAGGACGGCAAGCGCTACACGCTCAACCTGATCGACACGCCGGGCCATGTCGACTTCGCCTACGAGGTCAGCCGGTCGCTGGCCGCCTGCGAGGGCTCGATCCTGGTGGTCGACGCCAGCCAGGGCGTCGAGGCGCAGACCCTGGCCAACGTCTACCAGGCGATCGAGGCCAACCACGAGATCATCCCGGTCCTCAACAAGATCGACCTGCCCGCCGCCGACCCGGCGCGGGTCAAGGAGCAGATCGAGGACGTGATCGGGCTCGACGCCTCGGACGCCATCGAGATCTCGGCCAAGACCGGGCTCGGCATGGACGCCCTGCTCGAGGCCATCGTGACGCGCCTGCCGTCGCCGAAGGGCGACCGCGAGGCCCCGACCAAGGCGATGATGGTCGACAGCTGGTACGACACCTATCTCGGCGTCACCTGCCTGGTGCGGGTCCATGACGGCGTCCTGAAGAAGGGCCAGCGCGTCAAGATGATGCAGACCGGGGCGGTGCACCCGGTCGAGCGCGTCGGCGTGCTGACGCCGAAGGGCCTGGAGGTCGATGTTCTCGGCCCGGGCGAGGTCGGCTTCATCAACGCCGGCATCAAGACCGTGGCCGACACCCAGGTCGGCGACACCATCACCGACGAGCGCAAGCCGGCCGCCAAGGCGCTGCCGGGCTTCAAGCCGAGCGTGTCGGTGGTGTTCTGCGGGCTGTTCCCGGCCGACGCCGGCGAGTTCGAGCACCTGCGCGACAGCCTGGAAAAGCTGCGCCTGAACGACGCCAGCTTCCACTACGAGATGGAGACCTCGGCGGCGCTCGGCTTCGGGTTCCGCTGCGGCTTCCTCGGCCTGCTGCACCTGGAGATCGTGCAGGAGCGCCTGGAGCGCGAGTTCGACCTCGACCTGATCACCACGGCGCCCAGCGTCATCTACAAGATCCACCTGACCGACGGGAAGCTGGTCGAGCTGCACAACCCGGCCGACATGCCCGACGTCATGAAGATCAAGTCGATCGAGGAGCCGTGGATCAAGGCGACGATCTTCGTGCCCGACGAGTACCTCGGCCCGATCCTGACCCTGTGCACCGAGCGCCGCGGCGAGCAGATCGACCTGACCTATGCCGGCAGCCGCGCCATGGTGGTGTACCGGCTGCCGCTGAACGAGGTGGTGTTCGACTTCTACGACCGCCTGAAGTCGATCAGCCGCGGCTATGCCAGCTTCGACTACCAGCTCGACAGCTACCGCGAGGGCGACCTGGTGAAGCTGAGCATCATGGTCAACGCCGAGCCGGTCGACGCGCTGTCGATGATCGTGCACCGCAGCCAGGCCGACCCGCGCGGCCGGGCGATGTGCGGCAAGCTCAAGGAGCTGATCCCGCGCCAGCTGTTCAAGATCGCCATCCAGGCGGCGATCGGCGGCAAGGTGATCGCCCGCGAGACCGTCGGCGCGCTGCGCAAGGACGTCACCGCCAAGTGCTACGGCGGCGACATCACCCGCAAGAAGAAGCTTCTGGAGAAGCAGAAGGAAGGCAAGAAGCGGATGCGGCAGTTCGGCCAGGTCGAGATCCCGCAATCCGCCTTCATCGCCGCCCTGAAGATGGACGGCTGACGGCGTCCGGCGTTGTCCGGCACCTTCGCCTCCCTGGCACCATGGAGCCGTCCGTGACCGACGACGACCCGATCGCCGCGTTCTACACGCGGTTTCCCTACCCCTGGCGCGAGCCGGCCGACGAGGAAGGCCGGTTCCAATGGATCCTGCCCGGCTGTCTTCCGGCGATCGCTCACCACGTGTATGGCGGCGTGCTTCCGCAGGGGCGGCCGCTGCGGATACTGGTCGCCGGCGGTGGCACCGGCGACGCCGTGGTCGGGCTCGGCGGATGGCTGCGGCGCCTGGGACTCGAGGGCCAGATCGACTATCTCGACCTGTCCGAGCGGTCCTGCGCCATCGCCCGCAAGCGGGCCGCCGCGCTCGGCCTCGACACGGTGCGCTTCGAGGTCGGCGCGATCGAGACGCTGGCCGCCCGGGCGGGCGGCATCTACGACTACATCGACCTGTGCGGGGTCCTGAACCACGTGCCCGACCCGGCGACCGCCCTGGCGGCCCTGTCGCACGCCCTGGCGCCCGGCGGCGGCATCGGGGTCATGGCCTATGGCGGGCTCGGCCGGTCCGGCGTCTACGAGGCCCAGGCCGCCCTCGGGATGCTGGGAGTCGACGCCGGGCGTCCCGACGGCATCGCCCTGGCCCGCGCCTTCGTTCAGGGCCTGCCCGGGACCAACTGGCTGCTCCGCAATCCGAGCTTCGCGAACGTCGCCGGGGCCGACGACATGGAACTGGCCGACGTCCTGCTGAATCCGCGCGACCGGGCGTTCAGCACCGACGACCTCGACGACCTGATGCAAGGCGCCGGACTGGCGATCCGCAGCTTCGCGCCGCGGTTCCTGTACGATCCGGCCCGGGCCCTGCGCGAACCGGCGCTCCGGACGGCCGCCGCCGCCCTGGATCGCCGGGCTCGCTGGCGGCTGGCCGAACTGATCCAGGGCTCGTGCAACAAGCATGTCCTGTATGCGGTCAAGCCCGGCGGCGACGCGCCGGACACCCCCGACGCCGACCCGGCCGAGCGGCTGCTCGACGACCCGCGGACCTTGCTGGTCCCGGCCGGCATCCATCCGCCGTCGCTGGCGACGTCCCTGAAGGCGGAACCGGAGGCCCGGCGCGGCGTGCGGATCCAGGTCGGCAGCCGCTCGATGTCGGTCGGCCTGGTGGCATCCGACCTGGACCTTGCCATCCTGTCGGCGATCGACGGCCCGACCCGGATCGGCACCGTGCTGGGACGACGCGACGTCGATCCCGGGACCGCGATGGCCGCGCTGCGCGCCCTGCAGCGAAGGCTCACGGACCTCGGCGCCCTGTACGTCATGGCCGGCTGACGGTCGGAGAGGCGTTCCCCGGTGGCGCGCGATCCGGCAAGCTGCGGCCGGAGCCAGACCGAGACCCGCGGAGAGCATCGATGACCGACCCCCGAACCGTCGCCGTCACCGGGGCGTCGCGCGGCCTGGGCGCCGCCATGGCCCTGGAACTGGCCGGCCGCGGCCTGACCGTCGGCTGCCTGTCGCGCCGTGGTGCCGGGCCGGAGGGCCTGGAGATTCCCGGGGACCGCGCGCAACGGATGGTCAACCTGGCCTGCGACGTCGACGACCCGGACTCGGTCCGGGCGGCGCTGGCGACGCTGGTCGGGCGGACCGGCGGCCTGCACGCCCTGGTCAACAACGCCGGCATCCACCGCCAGGGCCGCAGCGAGAGCTTCGGCCTGGACGACTTCGCCGCCGTGCTGCGCACCAACGCGCTCGGCACCTTCGCGGCCTGCCAGGCCGCCCACCCGCACCTGGTGGCGGCCGGCGGCGGCGTGATCGTCAACATCGGCTCGCACTACGACAAGATGGGCGTGAAGTACAACGCCGCCTACGCCGCCTCGAAGGCGGCGATCGGCGCGATCACCCGCTGCCTCGCGGTCGAGTGGGCCAGGCAGGGCATCCGGGTGGTCGACGTCGCCCCCGGCTTCACCCTCACCGACCTGAACCGCTCGCACATGCAGGACGAGCGGTTCCGCGGCTTCATCGAGCGCGCGATCCCGCGCGGCCGGCCGGGCGAGGCCTGGGAGGTGGCGCGGCTGGTCGGCGCCGTCGTCGCCGAGGACATCCCGTTCCTGACCGGCGAGACCCTGTACATCGACGGCGGGCAGGCGATCTCGAACTGACCCCTTCGTGGCCCCGCTGTCGCGGGGCTCCTCAGGATGAGGGAGCCTCACCATCACCCTGAGGCACCGGGCTCGGCCCGGCCCCGAAGGGCTTCATGAACACCGCGTCGACCGGGATCTTGTAGGCCTCGGCGAGCGCGTTGGTCTGGTTGAACATGCCGACCACCGCCAGCAGCTCGCCGTACTCGGCGTCGGTCATGCCGAGCTTGCGGGCCGCCGCGGTGTGGCTGCGGGTGCAGTAGTCGCAGCCGTTGGTGGCCGACACCGCGACCGCGATCATCTCCTTGAACTTCGGGTCGAGCGCGCCCGGCGCCATGACCTCCTTCAGGCCGTACCACAGCCGCTTCAGCGTCGGCGGGTGGCTGGCGAAGGTCTTCCAGGCGTTCGGCACGAAGTCGATGCCCTTGGTCGCCATGATGTCGTCGTACACCGCCCGCACCTCGCCGCTGGCATCGGCATACTCGACCATCTTCACCGTTGCCGGCTCGCTCATGGTCCGCTTCTCCTCACGGTCGTTTCCTCGCCTCGAACTGTGGCATGGTCGGCGGCGAGCGACGAGAGGAGCACCGCCATGACGATCTTCGACACCGATCTCTCCGGCCGGACCGCGCTGGTCACCGGATCGACCCGCGGAATCGGCTACGCCAGCGCCGCCGGGCTCGCGTCCATGGGCGCCCGGGTCCTGGTGAACGGCCGCACCGCCGACACGGTCGACCATGCGATCAACCAGCTGCGGGTCCGGGTGCCGGACGGCGAGTTCGCCGCCGCCCCGGGCGACCTCGGCACCGCCGCCGGCTGCGACGCGGTGATCGCCGCCGCCCCCGAGGTCGACGTGCTGGTCAACAACACCGGGATCTACGAGCCGAAGCCGTTCGCCGAGACCCCGGACGAGGACTGGCAGAAGATGTTCGACGTGAACGTCATGAGCGGGGTGCGGCTGAGCCGCCACTACCTGCCGAAGATGCTGGAGCGCGACTGGGGCCGGGTGGTGTTCGTGTCCTCGGAGTCGGCGATCTTCATCCCGGCCGAGATGGTGCATTACGGCTTCTCCAAGGCCGCCCAGCTCGCCATCGCGCGCGGCTGCGCCGAGCTGACCAAGGGCAGCCGGGTGACCGTGAACTCGGTGCTGCCTGGCCCGACCTGGGTCGAGGCCCAGGTCGAGCGGGTCGCCGCCCGGGCCGAGACGATGGGAATCTCCGTGGAGGAGTTCAAGCGGCGCACCTTCACCGAGCGACGCCCGAGCTCGCTGCTGCAGCGCTATGCCGAGCCCGAGGAGGTGGCGTCGCTGATCTGCTACGTCTGCTCGCCGGCCGCCTCGGCGACCAACGGCACGGCGCTGCGCTGCGACGGCGGCATCGTGAAGACGCCGTACTAAGAGTTGACGCCGAAAGCGACACGGGTGATTGCCGAAGTGTCCGCCTTCAATTATCTTAGAATGTCGCTATGTCGCTATGTCGCTATATGCAACAGGTGATCGCTCGCGTTGTCGAATTCGAGCTCGACCTTAGAAACTGTATACTTTCAACTGACGATAAATTTGCAGAATATTCAATATACCCTATTAACTAGGAAACCTAGCATGCGAAGCGCTGATGTTTCGGCCATAGTTGGGATCTCGGCGGGGCATTTTAATCCGTCCGTAGCACTGGCAACGTCTAAGGGCGATATCCTCTTCTTGGAAGAGGAACGTCTCTCGCGCGAGAAGCGCGCGCCGTTCCAGTTTCCAAGCCGCGCCTTGCGGCATGTTATTTCTGAATTCAAACTGGCTCCGACACAAATTGAAGCTATAACGATTGGATGGAATACCCATAGATATGACTGCGATGAAGTTGCCGATCATTATAAACAAATCGTTCAAAATCACTCAATTGATCAACGAACTTCGAGGTGGTTTGCTGAAAATAACAAAAAGTACAGAACTCCCATTGTTACTGAATATCTACAAAATCACTTTATGAAGGCATTGCATTCTAATTACTCCCCACCAATTGTGAGCTATGGACACCATTTTTCGCATGCCGTCGGCGCAGCTCATTACTCTGGCTTTAACAGATCACTTGTTTTGGTCATTGATGGATCGGCCGAAGTAGAAGCAACGTCAATATGGCTCTTCTCAGACAACCACATCTCATTGCTACACCGTGAGCTTATACCGAATTCACTCGGGTGGCTCTACGCCGCCATTACTGAATATTTAGGGTTTCGTGTCTATGATGGTGAATTCAAGGTTATGGGCCTTGCATCATACGGTTTACCGAATCCACAGATATTGAAGAAGTTTGACCGTATCATACGTCAGAACGGGTATCGATACTCAATAGACCCCTCGTACATATTCTACGGAGACCACCGATACTCGGAACGCTTCACTGATAAGTTGGTAGATCTTTTTGAAAACCCACCCCGACGACCCGAAGAAAACCTCCGACAGTGGCACGCCGATATTGCCTGGGGAGTTCAGCATGCAATCGAGGAATCAGCAGTCGCGCTGGTTAGACACTTTGCCGAAATCCATCAAGTGCGACACGTCTGCCTAACCGGGGGTGTTGCTCATAACGTCAAACTCAATGGCGAACTATTGCGCTGCTCATGGATAGATGATGTCTTCGGGGACCCTTTTGCCGGTGATGCTGGCGTCGCGCTATCATCCTGCCTACACTACGCCTCGAAGCGCTTTTCCCATGCACGAGAACGGCTCTCCAGTGCAATCTTTACCACCCCAATGGACCTCATCCGAATCGATGCGGCCGTAGACGGCGGCCCCTGGCATCGAGAAACTCCTGATGACCTAGAAGAGGCAGTCGCTGATCTACTGGCGGCAGGGGAATTTGTGGCGTGGTGCCAAGGCGGAATGGAGTCCGGGCCGCGGGCGCTCGGCAATCGCAGTCTGCTGGCTGATCCTCGCCATGTTGCAAATAAGGCGAAGCTAAATCTGGCCAAGGGGCGAGAGCTATGGCGACCATTCGCCCCATCTTTAACCGCTGACTTGTTCTACCAGCACTACGAAGCCTCACGTTCGGACGAATTCATGACGGCCGTCCGTTATGCTGAGCCTGAACTAGCAGCGCAGATCCCCGCCGTCGTCCACCACGATGGCACGTTCAGACCACAGGTCGTCACCGCTGAGTCGCATCCACAATTTCACAAGCTCCTGAAGGCATTCGGTGCCCGGTCTGGTGTCGAGGCGCTGATCAACACCTCGCTCAACCTTCACGGCGAACCGATCGTGGAGTCAGCGCGGGACGCTGTAAATGCCTTTGCAGCCATGCAAATTTCCTACATGGCCGTCGGCCCTTATTTATTGAAAAAGTACTGGTAATTACTCAATAAAAATAGCATGCAATTGAATTCTACGAAGCACCGCCGGCTGGGCGTTGCCGCAGAAAGCCGTCAACTATATGATTCCAGTCATTACTCTCAAGAGACTTTGCGCAAACCTGGCTAATCTTACAATCTCTCAGATCGTAAATTTTGCCCTCTCTAATATTTGATATCTGTAGAACATATTGAACCAACTGATGCGTAGGCCGCTCAGGCAGTTTTGAGCTTGGCTCAGTGAGGTATCTGATCGCCGCTTGCGTTCCAAGGCCATAGTTTCCCGATGCAATTACAATAAGCGGCCCCTCCTCAATTTTTATTCTTGTAATTAATGCTGCTTCCGTTGTCAAAAACCCTTGATCATCCGTTCTCGATATATAGGAGGCCGCTCTTGGACCATCGTGAACCTCGCGTGGACGCCCCTCAGTTTTACAGTCCTGGACGAATTCGGCACCAATATGATCTAGAAATGAATTCAACGCAGGAAAACTGATATCCCCACCTAAAACTACAGCATTTTCTTTAATATTCTGGAGCATTTCATTCACTGATTTTCTAGCATTTACAGAATTTAAGTTAATGCCATAATTCAAACGGTAGTTAAAGGTAGTATGAAGATCATTCTGGCAATCTGCGGTGAACACAGATAATCTTGCCCCTCCTTTACGCGGATCATCTGTTCCTTGAGTTCCAAAAATGATATTTATTCTCCCGGTACGTAAATCAAAATCCCAAAACCGCACAATATCCATAAAACTCCACCTTGACGCATAGCGCGTCACAGCCGCCTGCAAAAATGGCAGCCCGAGAAATATCACCACAAATGCAGATACAATGCTATTTACGATTGGCATTACTGCCTCAGGTGAGGTTGGCTGAATGCCATAACATTTCCACCCGACAAAGAGAGTGGTAGCGATCAAAATCGTAGCAAGCAGCAAACCATACGCTACAACCCGAAGATTCAGTCTGCGCAGCATCCCCCCCCTCCTCTTCGTGAGGCTAGCTTTATTCATGAAACTCATTTATTCTATTTCTCTTTTTTTGTGATCAACCATACACAAGCAACGCACAGTGAGTCGATTTCGGTACCGTTGACACCTCGCTCAGGCATGGTCCCTGCCCCAGGAAAATCTATACTCAGATCCCGCGGAACAAAGAGCATTGAACTCAGATCTCTTGAACCAAACGGTACCAGACAAGCCCGTCACGATTCATCCATAAATTTACTTAGTCCCAGATCAAGCGATCTCTGCGAGTGCACACTTTATGCCCCGACGTCGCTAAACCCGCGCGAGCAGCTCCTCCACGAAGGCCGGGACCAGCACCGTCGCCGGGCCGTGCCGGGCCTCGTGGAAGCCGGTGACCCCGGCCGACGGCTCCAGGTTCAGTTCCAGCGTGTGGGCGCCGCCGACATAGCGCGCCTCCTGCACGAAGCCGGCCGCCGGGTAGACGTTGCCGGAGGTGCCGATCGACACGAACAGCGCGCACTCCGCCAGCGCGCCCATGATCCGCTCCATCTCCAGCGGCATCTCGCCGAACCACACCACATGCGGCCGCATGCCGCCGGCCGACCCGCAGGACCGGCAGACGCTGTCCCGCGACAGGTCCTCGCGCCACGGCTCGACGACCTCGCAGCCGGCACAGCGGGCCTTCAGCATCTCGCCGTGCATGTGGATCAGCGCGGTCGAGCCGGCGCGGTCGTGCAGGTCGTCGATGTTCTGGGTCACCAGCAGCACCGGGCCCGGCCAGTCCCGCTCCAGCCGCGCCAGGGCGGCGTGCGCGGCATTCGGCTGGACGTTCGGGTTCAGCACGCCGCGGCGGCGGCTGTTGTAGAATTCATGCACGTGGTCGGGATCGCGCATGAAGGCTTCGGGGGTCGCCACGTCCTCGATCCGCACCCGCGCCCAGATCCCGCCGGCATCGCGAAAGGTGTCGAGGCCGGATTCCTTGGAGATCCCGGCGCCGGTCAGAATGACGATCGCATCCGTCGGTTTCAGATCCTTCAAGGCTGCACCCGTTCCGCTCGCCCGCCTGCTCGACTGCGACAAACCCGCGCTTGACCGCCGCCGGGTTCGGCCGCGACTGTAGCCGCCCGCAGCGCCGGGCGCGAGCCCCGGCCATCCGAGGCAGCCGGGCACGCCAGCATGTACAGCATCCTCTTCGTCTGCACCGGGAACATCTGCCGCTCGCCGACCGCCGAGGGGATCACCCGGGCCATGCTGGAGAAGCGCGGCCTCGGCGACCGCGTCGTGGTCGATTCCGCCGGCCTGTACGACGGCCATGCCGGCGAGGCCCCCGACCTGCGCGCCCGGATGGCCGCGAAGGCCCAGGGCTACGACCTGTCCGAGCTGCGGGCCCGGGCGTTCACCGACCGGGACTTCGAGGCGTTCGACCTGATCCTCGGCATGGACCGCGGCCATGTCCACGACCTGCGGATCCGCGGCGGCCAGGCCCACCGCGACCGGGTCCGGCTGTTCCTCGACTACACGCCGGACATGAAGGGCGTCGCCGTGCCCGACCCCTACGGCCGCGACGCCGAGGAGTATCGCCGCGCCTTCGAGATGATCGAGACCGGCTGCGCGGCCCTGGTCGACGCCCTGGTCGCCGCCGAGGTCGCCGGGTAGCTCAGCAGAACTCGCCCTCCTCCCAGTCGTCGGCATCCGGCAGCCGCTCCAGCGGCACCGCCATCCGGCGCTCGTAATGCGGGCCGTCGCGCCCGAGGAAGCTCTCGAACAGCACCGCCTCGCGGACCTCGAACGGCCCGGCCGCGAACGGCCCGCGCAGCGCCGTCCAGTGCGCGACCGCATCCTCCGGCACCGCGCCGGCCATCCGCGCCAGGGTCACATGCGGCACGAATTTGCGGGTCTCGGCCGGCTGGCCGGCCCGCCGCGCGGCCGCCTCGACCCGGCCCTGCAGCAGCGCCAGCGCCGGCTGCGGCTCGACCCCGGCCCACAGCGCCCGCACCCGCCGGCCGCTGCCGAAATGCCCGAAGCCGGCCAGCCGCAGCGGGAACGCCGGGGCACGCAGCGACGACAGCGCCGCCGCCAGGTCCTCGGCGGCGTCGCGGCCGACCTCGCCGACGAACCGCAGGGTCAGGTGCAGGTCGTCCGGATCGACCCAGCGCGCGCCGTCCAGCCCGCCCATCACGGCCGACAGCCGCTCGGTCACGTCCTCCGGCATGGCGATCGCCACGAACAGGCGCATGGGATACCTCGCTCGACTGCCGCCCGTCGCTTCGTGGGTTCCGGGTCGCGCTACGCTTGCCCGGAATGACGAAGGGGGTGGGTGGCTTCCCCCTCCCGTCGTCATTCCGGAGAGACGCGCGCCGGCGCGGCTCATCCGGAACCCACGAACCGACGAGCCGCCGTCACCCTACCCCGTCACGGGTCGCGCTGCGCCTGCCCGGAGTGACGAAGCGGTGGGTGGCTTCCCCCTCCCGTCGTCATTCCGGAGAGACGCGCGCCGGCGCGGCTCATCCGGAACCCACGAACCGACGAGCCGCTGTCACCCTACCCGGTCACGGGCACGGGTTCGACCAGCGCGCCTGGATCGCCTCGATGCCCTGCAGCACCTCGTCGCCGAGGGTCAGGTCGACGCTGTCGATGTTGGCGGCCAGCTGCTCCAGGGTGGTCGCGCCGACGATGGTCGCGGTGGTGAAGCGCCGCGCGTTCACATAGGCCAGCGCCATCCGCGCCGGGTCCAGGCCGTGCTCGCGCGCCAGCGCCACGTAGGCGGCGATGGCGGCCTGGCCGGACTCGCCGCCGTAGCGCCGGAAATAGTCGGCGAACTCGGTCATCCGGGCACCCGCCGGGCGCGCGCCGCCGGCGTATTTGCCGGTCAGCCAGCCGCCGGCCAGCGGCGAGTAGGCCAGCAGCCCCATGTCCTCGCGGATCGCCACCTCGGCGCAGCCGACCTCGAAGCTCCGGTTCACCAGGTTGTAGGCGTTCTGCACCGACACCGGGCGCGGCAGCCCGGCCTGATCGGCGATCCGGGCGAAGCTCATCATGCCCCAGGGGGTCTCGTTCGACAGCCCGACATGGCGGATCTTGCCGGCCCTGACCAGGTCGCCGAGCACGCCCAGGGTCTCGGCGATCGGGATCGCGTCCTCGTCCTCGACATGGACATAGCCGAGCTTGCCGAAGCTGTTCACCGAGCGCTCCGGCCAGTGCAGCTGGTACAGGTCGATCCGGTCGGTGCGCAGCCGCCGCAGGCTGTCCTCGACCGCCCGGGTCAGGTGCTCGCGGTTCAGCCGCGGCCTGCCGTCGCGGATATGGCCGAAGCGGCTGCCCGGGCCGACCGCCTTGCTGGCGACGATCACCCGGTCGCGGGTGCCGCGCGCGGCCAGCCAGCTGCCGATGATCTCCTCGCTGCGGCCGTAGGTCTCGGCGGTGACCGGCACCGAGTACATCTCGGCGGTGTCGATGAAGTTGACCCCGCGGTCCAGCGCCAGGTCCATCTGGGCGTGGCCCTCGGCCTCGGTGTTCTGCCGCCCCCAGGTCATGGAGCCGAGGCAGATCAGGCTGACCTCGAGGTCGGTGCGGCCGAGCCGGCGGTACTGCATGACGGGGCTCCGGGAGTGCGACGGACGAGGGTCGCGCTATACCGGAGCCCGCCTTGCGGGGCAACGCCTCCGGGCGACGGCTCAGCTCGCCCGCAGCATCCCGAAGATCTCGTCCTTCAGCTTCAGCCGCTGGCGCTTCAGTTCCTCGGCATGCTCGTCGGTCGTCGGCTCGATCTCCTGCTCGATCCGGGCGATCGCCTTGTCGACCTGGTGGTACTCGTCGTACAGCCGCGCGAAATGCGCGTTGCCGGTCTTCAGGTCGTGGATGCGGTCGCGGAACTCCGGAAACTCGTGGCCGATGTCGTGGTGGAAGTCGCCCATGCTCTGCTCCTCGGTCGGTGTCGGCGCGACCCTAGACGGGAGCCGGGCGGGCCGACTTGACCTGCGTCAAGACCGGGTGCCGCGGCGGTCAGCGCCGCCAGTCGAGCAGGGTCACGGTATTGCCGTCCGAGCCGGCACCCTTGCCGGCGACCACCTCGATCCCCTCGAGGATCATGTCGACCGTGCCGTCCGGCCGGCCGAGCGGCAGCAGCAGGGCCTCGGCCCGGATCCAGTCGTTCTCCAGATACGGCGCGGTGTCGAGCGAGGCGACCGGGGCGCCGGTGTCGGCGCAGGCCCGCAGGTCGAGCAGCACCCGCTCCGTATTGTCGCCGTACAGCGACGCGTCCATCCAGCGGCCGGTCGAGTCCCGCTTGGCCAGCTCGGTCAGCCGGGTTCCGACCAGCCGGAAGCGGAAGCGCTGCGGATCGTGGAACACGTCGACCAGCATCAGGTTCGGCAGCAGCCGCGGGATGTCGAGCGGGTCGAGGTCCTCGCGCGCCGGCATGACACGGCCGGCGGCGAGCGACAGCCAGTAGTCGCGCAGCTCGCGCAGGCGCGGGCTGGCCAGCGTCGCCCCGCTTCGCACGAGCCGCCACGGCGCCGCGCCGGAGCGCGGACGCCAGTCCTGTCCGTCCAATGTCATCCCGCCCCCGGGCCAGTCGCCGATCCCCGCCGGCGAGACTAGCATCCGGCGGCCACAGGCCGAACAGCGGCAGGTGACAACCCGGTTCGCGCGCCCTATAACCCATGCCATGACCCGCGCCACCGCCAGCTTCTGGTTTTATTTCAGCTATCCGCAGCCGGCGGCGGGGGCATGGGTGCGCGCGACCTAGACAGACAGCGCAGCAGACCATCCCGAAGCCGCCGGCCCTCCCGGCGGCTTTTTTCGTCGCCGGCGGGCCTCCACCAGGAGGAAGTTCCCGTGAAGACCGTCACCGAAGAGATCCGCACCGAGGCCGAGGCCATCACGCCCGGCACCGACGACCTGCGGATCGCCGCCATCACCGCGATCAGCCGCCCCGAGGACGTGATCGCCGAGCTGCCGCGCAGCGATGCGGCCTCGCGAACCGTCGCCGGCGCCCGCCGGGCGATCCACCGCATCCTGGCTGGCGCCGACGACCGCCTGGCCGTGGTGATCGGCCCGTGCTCGGTGCACGACCCGGAGGCGGCGCTGGAGTACGCCGGCCGGCTGCTGGAGCAGCGCCGCCGGTTCGCCGGCGAGCTCGAGGTGGTCATGCGGGTGTATTTCGAGAAGCCGCGCACCACGGTCGGCTGGAAGGGCCTGATCAACGACCCGGACCTGGACGGCAGCTTCCGGATCGACAAGGGCCTGCGGCTGGCCCGCGGCCTGCTGGCCCGCATCGCCGACAGCGGCCTGCCGGCCGGCTGCGAGTTCCTCGACACCGCCACCCCGCAGTATTTCGCCGACCTGGTCGGCTGGGGCGCGATCGGCGCCCGCACCACCGAGAGCCAGATCCACCGCGAGCTGGCGTCCGGCCTGTCCTGCCCCGTGGGCTTCAAGAACGGCACCGACGGCAGCGTGAAGATCGCGGTCGACGCGGTGGTCTCGGCCGCCCAGCCGCACCACTTCCTGGCGCTGACCAAGAGCGGCCAGGGCGCGATCGCCGCGACCACCGGCAACCCGGACTGCCATGTGATCCTGCGCGGCGGCAACGACGGCCCGAACTTCGACGCCGCCAGCGTCGACGCCGCCTGCGCCACCGCCGAGAAGGCCGGCCTGCGCGGCCAGGTGATGGTCGACGCCAGCCACGCCAACAGCGCCAAGAACCCGGAGAACCAGCCGGCGGTGATCGACGACGTCGCCCGCCGGATCGCGGCCGGCGAGCGCCGGATCATCGGCGTGATGGCCGAGAGCAACCTGGTCGCCGGCCGCCAGGACCTGGAGCCCGGCAAACCGCTGGTCTACGGCCGGAGCATCACCGACGGCTGCGTCGACTGGGAGACCTCGGTGGCGATGCTGGAGCGGCTGGCAGAAGCCGTCCTTCGCGGCCGCGCCTTGCGCGGCACCTCAGGATGAGGCGTGGTTCCGGACGACGCCCGTCACCTTTCTCCATCATCCTGAGGCGCCGCGCGGAGCGCGGCCACGAAGGGCCCATCGCCCTGAGAATATGCACCACCCCGTTCCATAGCGAGAGCATGCCCGCCTTCGTCTACATCCTGCGCTGCGGGGACGGCAGCTACTACGTCGGCTTCACCCGGCGGTCGCCGGACGAGCGACTGGCGATCCACCGGTCGGGTGCCGTGCCGGGATACACCGCCACCCGGTTGCCGGTCGAAATGGTGTGGTGCGCCGAGTTCCAGTTCGGTGCCGAAGCCTTCGCCGTGGAGCGACAGATCAAGGGCTGGAGCCGCGCCAAGAAGGAGGCCCTCATCGCCGGAGACGACGAGGCCTTGAAGCGCCTGTCGAAGCGGCGCGGCGGCCACGAAGGGCACGCTCGACCAGCGCCTCGACCGTCGGCAGGATGCGCTCGACGATCTCCGACACGCCCTCGGCGGTCGGGTGAATGCCGTCGTCCTGGTTGAGCGCGGCATTCGCGGCGACCCCGTCGAGGAAGAACGGGTAGAACGCGACGTCATGCTTGCGGGCGAGGTCGACGAAGGCCTGCTGGAACGCCTGGCCGTAGTCGCGACCCATGTTCGGCGGCGCGCGCATGCCGACCAGCAGGGTCGGAATGCCCCGGGCCGCGAGTTCGGACAGGATGGCGTCGAGATTGTCACGCATCTGCGCGACCGGCAGGCCACGCAGCCCGTCATTGGCGCCGAGCTCGACGATCGCCGCATCCGGGCGCTCGGCCAGCGACCAGGCCAGCCGGGCCCTGCCGCCCGCGCTGGTGTCGCCGGAGACGCCGGCGTTGATCACCCTGGCGTCGATCCCGCGCTGGATCAGGGCCGCCTGCAGCTGCGCCGGAAAGCTCGAGCCCCTGGACAGGCCGTAGCCCGCCATCAGCGAGTCGCCGAGGCCGAGGATGGCGATCGGCTCGGCCCGAAGCGGGGCGGCAAGGCACAGCAACAGCAGCAAGCCGGCCGCCAGGGCTTTGATCGGCCGCGGCCAGGGCCCATATGGGCCTGATGCCCGGGCGAAGGGGCAGGGCGCAACGGCGACGGCAATGGAACGCGACACGATGACCTCTCCCGACCGACCGCAGGCCGTCGAACCGATCATCCAGCTCGACGGCGTTACCCTGAACCTGAGGAGTGCGGCCGGCGAGGTCAACGTGCTGCGCGGAATCGACCTGACCGTGGCCGCCGGCGAGGCGGTCGGCGTGGTCGGTCCGTCCGGCGCCGGCAAGTCGACCCTGATGATGATCGCCGCCGGGCTGGAAAGCCCCAGCGCCGGGTCGGTGCGGGTTGCCGGCCGCGACCTGGTCGGGCTCGACGAGGATGCCCTGGCGCGGTTCCGCCGCGACCATGTCGGCATCGTGTTCCAGGCGTTCCGGCTGGTCCCGACCATGACCGCGCTGGAGAACGTGGCGATCCCGCTGGAGCTGGCCGGGCGGGCCGACGCCTTCGACGCGGCGGCGGCGGCGCTCGGCCGGGTCGGGCTGGCGGCCCGCACCGAGCACTATCCGGACCAGCTGTCCGGCGGCGAGCAGCAGCGCGTCGCGATCGCCCGCGCCTTCGTCGCCCGCCCGCGGCTGCTGCTGGCCGACGAGCCGACCGGCAACCTCGACGGCAAGACCGGCGACACGGTCATCGAGCTGCTGTTCGCGCTGGCCCGCGACCACGGCACCACGCTGCTGCTGATCACCCACGACACCGCGCTGGCCGACCGCTGCGACCGGGTCATCCACATCGCCGACGGCCGCATCGTCGAGCACGACGCCGCCCTGGCGGCGGAGTAGCCCGATGCCCCCGCGTTTCGGTTCCTGGCCCCTCGCCCTGCGCCTGGCGCGGCGCGAACTGCGCACCGGCCTCAAGGGCTTCCGGATCTTCATCGCCTGCCTGGCCATCGGGGTGGCGGCGATCGCCGCCGTCGGCTCGGTCTCGTCGGCCATGATGGCCGGGCTCGAGGGCGACGCCCGCCGCCTGCTCGGCGGCGACGTCGACCTGCGGCTGGTGCACCGGCCGGCCAGCGACGAGCAGCGCGCCTGGCTGCAGCAGTCCGGCCGGGTGTCCGAGGTGCTGGCGATGCGGGCGATGGCGCGGCGGCCCGACGGCGAGGCCCGCACCCTGGTCGAGCTGAAGGCGGTCGACGGCGGCTACCCGCTGGTCGGCACGGTGACCCTGGCCCCGGCCGCCGAGCTCGGCGACGCCCTCGCCGAGCGCGACGGCGCCTACGGCGCGATCGCCGAGGAATCCCTGGCGACCCGGCTGGACCTGGCGGTCGGCGACCGGCTGGTGGTCGGCGACGCCACCCTGGAGCTGCGCGGCATCCTGACCGGCGAACCCGACCGGATCGTCACCTTCGCCAGCTTCGGGCCGCGGCTGATGGTGGCGGCGGCGGCCCTGCCGGCGACCGGCCTGGTGCAGCCCGGCTCGCTGATCCGCTATCACTACCGGGTCGCGCTGCCGCCCGGCACCGACGCCCACGCCTGGCTCGATGACCTCGGCGACCGGTTCCCCGACGCCGGCTGGCGGACCCGCGCGCTGGACAGCGCCGCCCCGGGATTCGACCGCTTCGTCGACCGCACCACCCTGTTCCTGACCCTGGTCGGCCTGACCTCGCTGCTGGTCGGCGGGGTCGGGGTCGCGATGGCGGTGAAGGCCTATCTCGACGGCAAGACCGAGACCATCGCCACCCTGAAATGCCTGGGCGCGCCGAGCCGGCTGGTGTTCCGGACCTATCTGGCGGTGGTGCTGGCGCTGGCGGCGGTCGGCACGCTGATCGGCCTGGCGGTCGGGGCGACGGCTCCGATCGGCGCGGCCGCGCTGGCCGGCCCGCTGCTGCCGTTCGACCTGCCGGTCCGGCTGTATCCGCTGCCGCTGGCGGTGGCCGCGGCCTATGGCCTGCTGACCGCGCTGGCCTTCTCGCTCTGGCCGCTGGGCCGGGCCGGGCAGGTCCAGGCCGCCGCCCTGTTCCGCGCGGTGGTGGCGCCGCTGGCCGGCCGGCCGGCGCCGGCGGTGATGGCGTCGACCGCCGGGGCGGTGGCGCTGCTGGCCGCCCTGGCCGTGGCGACCGCCGAGGACCGCGGCTTCGCCGGCTGGTTCGTCGCCGGCGCCTTCGCCGCCTTCGCCCTGTTCCTGGCGGCCGGCCGGCTGGTGATGGCGGCGGCCCGCCGGGCCGGCCGGCCGCGCGACCCGGAGCTGCGGATCGCGCTCGCCAACCTGCATCGCCCGGGGGCCCCGACTCCCGGGGTCGTGCTGTCGCTCGGTCTCGGGCTGACGGTCCTGATCGCGGTCGCGCTGATCCAGTCCAACCTGGCCCGCCAGGTCGCCGAACGCCTCCCGAACGCCGCCCCGGCGTTCTTCTTCATCGACATCCAGCCGGACCAGGCGGCGCGCTTCCGGACGATCGTCGACGACATGCCGGCGGTGACCGAAGTGCGCACCACCCCGATGGTCCGCGGCCGCATCGCGGCGGTGAAGGGCGCCGACGCCGAGGCCCTCACGGTCGATCCGGATTCCGCCTGGGCCCTGCGCGGCGACCGCGGCCTGACCTACTCCGCCGACCCGCCGGAGGGCGCCGAGATCGTGGCCGGCACCTGGTGGCCCCGCGACTATGCCGGCCCGCCCCTGGTCTCGTTCGACGCCGGCATTGCCGAGGATTTCGGGATCGGGGTGGGCGACAGCATCACCCTGAACGTGCTCGGCCGGCCGATCACCGCCGAGATCGCCAATCTCCGGCGCATCGACTGGTCGTCGATGTCGATGAACTTCATCTTCGTGTTCGCGCCCGGCACCCTGGAGGCGGCGCCGCACTCGATCATCGCCACGGTCCGGGTCTCGGATCCGACGGCCGAGGCCGGGGTGCAGCGCCGGGTGACCGATGCGCTGCCGAACGTCACGGCGATCCGGGTGAAGGACGCCATCGAGGCCGCCGACCGCATCCTGCGCGCGGTATCGACCGCGGTCCGTGCCACCGCCGGGGTGACCCTGGTCGCCGGCGTCCTGGTGCTGGCCGGCGCGGTGGCGGCCGGCCACGCCCGCCGGGTGCGGGACGCGGTGATCCTGAAGGTCCTGGGCGCCACCCGCGGCCGCATCCTCAAGGCCTATGCCCTGGAATACGGCATCCTCGGCCTGGCGACCGCCGGCGTCGCCGCGGTCATCGGCTCGGCCGCCGCCTTCGCGGTGGTGACCCTGGTGATGCGGGCCGATTTCGTGCTGGCGCCGGAGGTGGTCGCGGCCGTAGCGGCGATCGCCACGGCGATTACCCTGGCGCTCGGCTTCGTCGGCACCTGGCAGGCGCTCGGCCAGCGCCCGGCCCCGCTGCTGCGCAATGAATGAGCTCGACTTTGGCCAAAAACGGCAGCGCTTGCCGCACCGGCGGGAGGCGGACTTCCTTCCTTCGTCGTCATTCCGGCCGCAGCGACGAAGTCGCGAAGAGCCGGAACCCACCCGCCGCCGCAACCGGGTACCACCGCCGGCGCCCGTCGCCCCGTCTACGGTGTTCACACATCTCGAAATGGCGTGCGGTTTCATGCAGTTCGTGACGCCCGTCACTTCGTGGTTCCCGGAGCCGGCTGCTCGCGCAGCCTCTCCGGGATGACGACAGGGGGGTGGGATCTCGCGGTGAAATCG
>NZ_JAVJSE010000031.1:0-136891 GCF_040219615.1 Thalassobaculum sp. | reverse complement strand
GGGTTCCGGAGCCGGACGCTCGCGCGTCCCCTCCGGAATGACGAAGGTGGGCAGGATTTGGCCGGTTTCCCTCCCGGATCCACCCCTCACTTCGTCATCCCGGAGGGGCTGCGCGAGCAGCCGGCTCCGGGATCCACTGCGTGACGGGCAATGCCAAATACTTCAAGAAGCTGACGTTTTCGCGATGTGTGAACACCATAGACGACGCGACGGGCGCCGGCTACGGCATCTGCGCCAGCGCCTTGGCGAAGAAGTCCGGGCCGCCGAAATTGCCGGACTTCAGCGCGAGCGCGATCGCCGGGTCGTCCAGGGTGACGGTGCCGGGCACGCCGGGGTCGATCTGGGCACCGATGCGCAGGCCGCTGACGCCGAGCGCCGAGACCACCGCGCCCGAGGTCTCGCCGCCGGCCACCACCAGCCGCCGCACCCCGTCCTTCGCCACCAGTTCCTGCGCGATCCGCGCCATCGCCCGCTCGACGATCTCGCCGGCCTCGGCCCGCCCGAGTTTCGCCTGCACCGCCTTCACGGTCTCCGGCGGCGCGCTGGCATAGACCAGCGCCGGGCCGTCGGCGATCCGCTCGCGGATGAACGCCAGCGCCTCGGCCGCCACGTCCTCGCCGTTGGCGAGCCGCAGCGGGTCTATGTTGTAGGACGGCCGCGACTTCTGCCACTCGGCGATCTGGCCGAGGGTGGCGGCCGAGCAGGATCCCGCCAGCACCGCCGCCCGGCCCGCGATCGCCGGCACTGCCGCCGCGGCCTCGCCCGAGGCCCCGACCAGCCCGCGCCGGCGCCAGGCGTCCGGCAGGCCGATGGCGACGCCGGAGCCGCCGGTCACCAGGGCCAGGTCGGCCACCGCCTCGCCGATCACGTGCAGCTGGTCGTCGCTGACCGCGTCGACGACGGCATAGCCGCAGCCCTCGGCCTGCAGCGCCGCGATCCGGCCGCGCACCGCCTCGGCGCCGGCCGCCACCTCGCGGTACTGCACCAGCCCGACCTTGCGGGCGGTCTGGCGGCCCAGCACCGCCACCAGGTTGGAATCGGTCATCGGGGTCAGCGGGTGGTGCCGCATCGAGCTGTCGGACAGCAGCTGGTCGCCGACGAACAGGTGGCCCTTGAAGATCGTCCGGCCGGTCTCCGGGAACGCCGGGCAGGCGATCGTGAAGTCGGTGCCGAGCCGCGCCATCATGGCGTCGGCGACCGGGCCGATGTTGCCGTCGTCGGTGGAATCGAAGGTCGAGCAGTATTTGAAGAAGAACCGCCGGCAGCCGGCCGCCTGCAGCCACGCCAGCGCCGCCACGGACTCCGCCACCGCCGCGGCCGCCGGCGTGGTGCGCGATTTCAGCGCGACCACCACCGCGTCGACGTCCGGCACCGCGGTCCCCGGCTTCGGCACGCCGATCAGCTGGACGGTGCGCAGGCCGCCGCGCACCAGGTTGTTGGCGAGGTCGGTGGCGCCGGTGAAGTCGTCGGCCACGCATCCGAGGATCGGCGGCATCGGGTTTCCTCTCGCTTTATCGGGTCTGCACCCTTGGCGCGGGCGCTCCGGCCCGCGTATCGTCGGCCCAATCATAAAAGCCCGAGGATGGGACGCCATGCCGAAGTTCGCCGCGAACCTTTCGATGATGTTCACCGAGGTCGACTTCCTCGACCGGTTCGACGCCGCCGCCATGGCCGGCTTCAAGGGCGTGGAGTTCCTGTTCCCCTACGAGTGGGACGCGGTCGAGCTGCGCGCCAAGCTGGAGGCCGCCGGCCTGACCCAGGCGCTGTTCAACCTGTTCCCCGGGGATTTCTCGAAAGGCGACCGCGGCTTCGGCGCCATGCCCGGGCGCGAGGCCGACTTCGACGCCGCCCTCGACCAGGCGCTCGGCTACGCCGACACCCTGGGCAACCAGCTGCTGCATGTGATGAGCGGCATCGTCCCCGCCGGCACCAGCCGCGATGCCTGCACCGAAACCCTGATCGCCAACCTGAAGCGGGCCGCGCCGAAGGCCGCCGCCCGCGGCAAGACCCTGATCATCGAGCCGATCAACACCCGTGACATCCCGGGCTACTTCCTGAACACCCAGGATCAGGCGCGCGCGATCATCGAGGCGGTCGGCGCCGACAATGTCGGGCTGCAGTTCGACTTCTACCACGTGCAGATCATGGAGGGAGACCTCGCCAAGACCTTCGAGAAGCATCTCGACATCGTCCGCCATGTGCAGATCGCCGGGGTGCCGGAGCGCCACGAGCCGAATGTCGGCGAGATCAACTACCCCTACCTGTTCGATCTCATGGACCGGCTCGGCTACGACGGCTGGGTCGGCTGCGAGTACCGCCCGCAGGCCGGCACCGTCGAAGGCCTGGGCTGGATGAAGGGAGCCTGACGTGAAGATCACCATCACCGGCGGCGCCGGCTTCCTCGGCGTCAAGCTGGCCCGGACCCTGCTGGCCGACAACGCGCTCGGGGTCGAGCAGCTGAACCTGGTCGACATGGTCGCGCCGCCCCGGGATCTGGCCGAGGACGGCCGGGTCCGGACGATCACCGGCGACGCCGCCGACGAGGACCTGCTGGCCGACGCGATCAGGCCGGACACCGACTCGGTCTACCACCTGGCCGCGGTGGTCAGCGCCGGCGCCGAGGCCGACTTCGACCTCGGGATGCGGGTCAACCTGGACGCCACCCGCACCATCCTCGAGATCGCGCGCCGGCACGGCAACCGCCCGAAGCTGGTGTTCGCCAGCTCCTGCGCCGCCTATGGCGGCGAGCTGCCGGAGGTGGTGACCGACAGCCAGCAACTGACCCCGCAGAACTCCTACGGCGTGCAGAAGGCGATCGGCGAGCTGCTGATCAACGACTACAGCCGCAAGGGCTTCCTGGACGGCCGGGCGCTGCGCTACCCGACCGTGGTGGTGCGCCCGGGCAAGCCCAACAAGGCCGCTTCGACCTTCGCCAGCTCGATCATCCGCGAGCCGCTGCAGGGCCAGGAGGCGGTCTGCCCGGTGGCGCCGGAGACCCCGATGTGGCTGGCCAGCCCGCGCACCATCGTCGCCAACACCCGGCGCGCCCACGACCTGCCGGCCGCGGCCTGGGGGCCGTGGCGCGCCGTCGCCCTGCCGGGCTTCACGACCACCGTCGGCGAGATGGTCAAGGCGCTGGAGGCGATCGCCGGGCCGGAGGTGGCGGCCCGCGTGAAATGGCAGCGCGACCCGCTGATCGAGAAGATCGTGTACGGCTGGCCGGCGCGCTTCGAGACCGCCCGCGCCGATGCCATGGGCTTCCACCGCGACGCCGGCATGGAGCCGGTGATCAGGGCCTTCATCGAGGACGAACTGAGCTAGGACGGAAGGAAAGGCGCACCGATATGGCGTTCACCTGGAACGTTCCCGAGGACGAGTTCAACGCCATCCGGCAGTGGTTCGCGGAGTGGAGCGTGAATGTCGCCGAGGTCGACTTCGCGCCGGCCCGCGCGCTGTTCGAGGACAACCTCGCCGGCTTCGGCACCCACATGGACGTGGTCGAGGGCCTGGAGAACCTGGAGAACGGCCAGTGGCGGTCGGTGTGGCCGACCATCGAGGACTTCAGCTTCCTGCTGCCGACCCTGAAGGTCGGGATCTCGCCCGACCGGCGGATGGCGGTCGGGATCATCGCCTTCTCGTCGACCGGCGTTTCCGCCGACGGCCATCGGTTCAACCGTCCCGGCCGCGCCACCGTCGCCTTCGCAAGGCCGCGCCGGAACGCGAAGTGGAAGGGCATCCATACCCATGTCTCGCTGAACCCCGGCACGCCGAGCCCGAGCCACGGCAAGCGGCCGGCGAAGTCCTGAGTCGGGAGGGAACCGTTCGATGCGCGTGCTGGTGACCGGCGGCGGCGGCTTCCTGGGCGCCTGGGTCGCCCGCCGCCTGACCCGCGGCAACACGGCGGTGCGGGTGTTCGAGCGGCACGACGACCGGGACCTGGTCCGGTCGATCGCCGGCGAGGCGGCCGACGACCTGGACTGGCGGGTCGGCGACATCGCCGACACCGAGGCGGTCGCGTCCGCCGCCGAGGGCTGCGACGGCATCGTCCATCTGGCCGGCGTGCTGACCCCGGCCTGCCAGGCCGACCCGTTGGCCGGCGCCCGGGTCAACGTACTCGGCACCCTGAACGTCTTCGAGGCGGCCCGCCGCCACGGCATCCGCCAGGTCGTCTACACCAGCAGCGGCGGGGTGTACGGCACCGACGAACGCGACGAACGGTTCCCGATGACCCATTACGGCGCCTTCAAGCTGGCCAACGAAGGCAGTGCCCGGGCCTATTGGGAGGATGCCGGGATCGCCAGCATCGGCTTCCGGCCGTTCGTGATCTACGGCCCCGGCCGCCAGGGCGGGCTGACCGCCGGCCCGACCCTGGCCTGCCGGGCGGCGGCGCGCGGCGAGCGCTACGCGATCCCGTTCACCGGCGCCGCCGGGATGGTGCATGTCGACGACGTCGCCGCCGCCTACGAGGCCGCCGCCCGGACCGAGCTGGCCGGTGCGCACACCCTGAACCTGACCGGCCGGGTCGCGACCATGGACCAGGTCGTCGCGGCGATCCGCGTAATCGTGCCGGGCGCCATGGTCAGTTGCGAGGGGCCGGCGCTGCCGAGCGGCACCAATGCGGCGAACGAATGGGCGAACGGGCTGCTGGCGCTGGGCTCCGAACGGACGCTCCACGCCGGGCTGGCCGACACGGTGGCCTTCTACCGCCGCTGAGCCGGCCGATCAGCCGAGCGTCGAGACCGCGTTCCCCGAGTCCAGGGCGACCGACCGGAAACCGTGGGCGGAGAGCAGGCCGTCGATCGCGTCGAACGCGTCGTTCATCTCCCAGATCACATGGCTCACCCGGCCCGAGGCCAGCAGCCCGGCACCTCCCTGGAGAACCGCGCGTTCGCCGCCTTCCACGTCGATCTTCAGGACGACCGGCGCGTCGCCGGGCAGCGGCAGGTCGTCCAGGCGCAGGATCCGGACCGGCGCGAACATCCGCTGCCCGGCGAACGGGCCGCGGTCATAGACCGCGTCGGGATCCGGCGGGTCGGGCACCAGCGCGTGCCCCATGCTGGTGTTGCGGCGCAGATAGACGGTTCCGGCACGATCGGACATGGCGGCGTCGACCACGGTCACCCGGTCGGACAGCCGGTTGGCGGCCAGCCAGTCGGCGAGCATCGACCGGTTGAGCGGGTCGGGCTCGACCGCGACCACGGTGGCACCCGCGGTCGCGGCATGCAGGGTGTGGATGCCCCAATGGGCGCCCACGTCGACGAACACCGTCCCGGGCAGCAGGATCTCGTCGAGCAGGTCGCGCTCTTCGCGCTCCCAGCCGTCGCCGAGCTCGCGGTACACCAGCAGGGCGGCGGCCTCGTCGGACAGCAGCGACACCGGAACCGGCATCGTGTAGCGGTCCGGGGTCCGGTGGCAGGGCAGCATGACCCGGTCGCCGGCGACGAGACGCGGGGGAACCTTCAGGGTGATCGTCATGGGGCTCCGGATCGTCGAGGCGGACTCTCGCCGCTATGCGGCATTCGGGCTCCACGGGAACGCCCGCTCGTCCTCGGCGATCAGCCAGGCGCTGCCCAGGCTGGCGGGCAGCGCCAGGCAGGCCAGGCCCGGGCCGGCATCCCGGACCGGGAAGCCCCGGCCCTCCAGGAACGCTCGGGTCGCCGGCAGCCCGTCGGACAGCAGGCCGTAGCCCATCACGCCCGGCACCGGCGGCACCGCGGCCCCTGGGAACAGCCGCGCCGCACCGGCGGGCGTGGTCAGCACCACGCCGCCGCGGGCCAGCTTCAGGCGGATGACGTCGTCGCCCAGGCGCTGCGGCGCCGCCTCGGTGAACCGGGCATAGCGGTCGGCCGCCTCGTCCAGGTCCGCCGGCAGGATCACCACGTCGCGGAGCGCGGTGATGCCGTTCTCGTGGGTCATCCAGCGCGGCTGCCAGACCAGGTCCTCGGTCAGGTGGGTCAGGATCTGCACCCGGCCCTCGGCCATCGAATCCGCCGGCGTCCGGCAGACGGTGAAGGCCGCCTGTCCCTCGCCGCCGCCTCCCAGCGGCACCGCCCGGCGCAGGTTGACCGGGTCCTGGGTCTCGAACCCGGCGGCATCCAGCCGGTCGCGGCGGGCCAGCGCGTCCGGGTCGGTCATCGCGACAATGTGAACGCCGGTGTAGCGCTCGAGCTGGCGCTGGGTGCGGGCACCGGTCGGGTGCTGCGGGTCGACCACGCACAGCACCTCGATATAGCCCTCGCGCAGCATCACGCAGCGGTTGGCGGTGCCGCCGGGCACCGGCGGCTGGCCCGGCCCGGCCGTTGTCTGGTGCACCGTGTAGGGCGTCTGCACGAAGCCCAGGCGGGTCAGCGCGCGATGCGCCGCCTCCATGTCCGGGACGAAATGCCCGAGATGATCGAGAAAAGTCTCGCCGGTTCCCGGAAGCTGCCGCGTCGCCATGAATCCGCCCCAATCCGATGTTGGGCTTTTCGCCGTGATCCCGATGTCCCATGATAGCGGGACGCGGGCCCGGGGCGATAGCGGGGATGCCCTCTCCTCCCGGGACCGGAAAGGAGGATGCCATGACGGAGTGCTTTCGCCGGTGCCAGTGCCGCAGCCCCCTCACGGCCCGCGCCGGCCGCGCGGATCTCGGTGACACGCTCGTCGTCGGGACCATGATGGCGGCGGCCATCGCCGCCTATGCGTGGCTGATCGAGGCGCTGTCCGCCTGATCGGTTCCTGAATCCGGACATCGAACGGGCCGGAGGGACCATGTCGACTTTGCCGTCGTTGCCGGAGTTCGGATCGCGCGCGCCCGACTTCGCGCTCCCGGGCCTGGACGGTAGCATCGTCCGGCTCGCCGACATCCGCGGCGAGCACGGCACCGTGGTGATGTTCATCTGCAACCACTGCCCCTACGTCCGGTCGGTGATCGGCCGGATCGTCGAGGACTCCCGCGCCCTGACGGCCGAGGGCATCGGAGTCGTGGCGATCATGTCGAACGACTACCGGGCCTATCCGGCCGACGCGCCCGACCGGATGCGGGCGTTCGCCGCCGAGCACGGCTTTCCGTTCCCCTACCTGCTGGACGAGACCCAGATGGTGGCACGGGCCTACGAGGCGGTGTGCACGCCCGACTTCTTCGGCTACGACGCCGACCTCGCGCTGCGCTACCGCGGCCGGCTCGACGCATCGAAGACCACGCCGGTGCCGAACGCCCGGCGCGATCTCCTGGAAGCCATGCGCCAGGTCGCGGCCGCCGGCCAGGGCCCGGCGGAACAGATCCCGTCCATGGGCTGCTCGATCAAGTGGCGGGCGGCGTAGCCGCGCCCTGGGGTCACCCGAAGGCGTAGGCATCCATCCGCAGCACCGCGAAGGTGGTGCTGTCGTGCAACCGCCGGCCGACGCCGCCGCCCTCCCCCATGCCGCCCGCTCCCATCGCCGCGAACAGCGGCAGCAGATGCTCTTCGGTCGGATGGTTGCGGGCACCGTGCGGCGCGACCCGCCGGTAATCGAGCAGGTCGTCCGCCCGGCCCTCGACGATCGCCGCCGCGGCCCAGTCCGCGAATTCGCCGACCCAGTCCGGCGCCGGCGTGTCGATCTGCCGGAACGGCCGCGGGATCTCGTACAGGTTGTGGGTGAAGGATCCCGAGGCCAGCACCAGCACGCCGCGCGCCCGCAGCGGCGCCAGCGCGGCGCCGAGCCGGCGATGGTGCTCCGGGCCGGCGGCCGGGTCGACCGACACCGCCACCACCGGGATATCGGCGCCCGGGTACATCAGCGCCAGCGGCACCCAGGCGCCGTGGTCGAGGCCCCAGCCCTCGTCGGTCTCGGCCGCCAGCCCGGCCGCCCGCGCCAGGCCGACGATCTCGTCGGCCAGGGCCGGGTCGCCCGGTGCGGGGTACTCGATCTCGTACAGCGCCGGCGGGAAGCCGCGAAAGTCGTGGATCGTGCGCGGCCGGGCCGAGCGGTCGACCCGCACCGCGCCGGTCGCCTCGTAGTGCGCGCTGACCACCACGACCGCCGAGGGTCGCCCGAGCTCGCTGCCGACCCGCGCCAGGAAGGCGCGGGCCGGAACGTCGTCGAGGATCAGGGTGGGGGCGCCGTGGCTCACGAACAGGGCCGGCATCGCGGTCATGGCATCGTCTCCTTGCGAGGCTCAGCGGGCCCAGGCCGGGACGGCCGCCGGGACCGGCAGGCGCAGGGTCAGGGCACCGGCGCCCAGCAGGGCCTGCACCACCAGCATCACGGTCCAGAACGCCGGGAACTCCCAGCCGCCGCCCGGGGCGCTGAACAGCCAGCCGTTGCCGGCATGCTGCAGGGTGGCGCCGATCAGCACCGGGATCAACGCGACCGCCACCGGGCGGACGAAGGCGCCGAGAAGCAGCGCGGCGCCGCCGCCGAGCTCGGCCAGGATCACCAGGTAGGCGAAGAAGCCGGGGTAGCCGATGGACTCGAAGAACTGCACGGTGCCGGGCACCGTGAACACGAACACCTTCAGCGCGCCATGCGCCAGGAGGGTGACGCCGAGGGTGACGCGCAACAGCAGCGCGGCATAGGGAGCGGTCTTGTCGTCGATCATGTCTCTGCCTCCACATCGCTGGCCCGCGGACTGCCGGGGCCGTTTGCTGATGCCGAAGGTGGGAGGTCGACCAGACGATATAATCATGGCTTCGTGAGAATGATTGTCTCATGCTGGTAGACAATGGACCGGCTTTCGATTCTCCAGACCTTCGTCACCGTCGCCGAGACCGGCAGCTTCACCACGGCCGCCGAGCGGCTGGGCCTGTCGCGGGCGATGACCAGCCGCCATGTGCAGACGCTGGAGGACCGGCTGGGCGTCCGGCTCCTGCAGCGCACCACCCGGCGCGTCAGCCCGACCGAGGCCGGGCTCGGCTATCTCGAGCGCGCCCGACGGCTGCTGGCCGATTTCGAGGAGGCCGAGACCGAGGTACGGGGAGAGCGGGCGGCGCCGCGCGGCACCCTGCGGGTCAACGCCCCGGTGTCGTTCGGACGAACCCACCTGGCCGGGGCCCTGCCGGGCTTCCTCGCGCGGTACCCGGACCTGACGGTCGAGGTCACAGTCAACGACCGCGTGGTCGACCTGATCGAGGAAGGCTTCGACGTGGCGATCCGGATCGGGCGGCTCGGCGACTCCAGCCTGGTCGCCCGCCGCCTGGGCACCGTCGGCACCTGGATGGCCGCCAGCCCCGGCTACCTCGCCCGCCGCGGAGCTCCGTCGACCCCGGGCGACCTGACCGGCCACGACTGCATCGGATACGCCTATTCGGCCGATGTGACCCGCCTGGTCCACGCCGACGGACGGGAGGCGTCGGTGCGTTTCGACGGCCCGCTGACCGCGAACAACGGCGACCTGGTCACCGAGGCCGCCGCCGGCGGCGCCGGCATCGTCATGCAGCCGGACTTCATCCTGGCGCCGTACCTGGCCGACGGCCGGCTGGTGCCGGTGTTGCCGGACTGGAGCCGCCAGGATCTCGGGGTCTATGCGGTGCACCACCAGAGCCGGCACGTCGCCGCCAAGGTCCGCGCCTTCGTCGACCACCTGGTCGAGCGTTTCCGAGACTCGCCCTGGTCGATCCCGCCGCCGGCGGTCAGGCCACCCACTCGCTGACCGGCGCCCGGGCCTCGTGCAGCGGCTGGCACAGCACGTCGACCAGGGTCGGGCCGGGATGTTCCAGCGCCTTGCGCAGCGTGCCGTCCAGCTCCGCCGGGTCGGTCACGGTCCAGGCCTTGACCCCGAACGCCTCGGCCACCTTGGCATGGTCGGTGCGGGTGAAGTCGACCGAGTAGTAGCGCTGCCCGAAACCGGTCTTCTGGCCGGCCTTGATCCAGCCGTAGACGGCGTTCGACACCACCACCATGGTGACCGGCGCCCCGAGGCGCACGATGGTCTCGAGTTCGCCGGCGGTGAAGCCGAAGCTGCCGTCGCCCATGACCGAGACCACCTTGGCCGACGGCCGCCCGTAGTGGGCGCCGACCGCCGCGGCCATCGAGTAGCCGAGCGCGCCATGCGCCCGGTTCGAGAAGAACCGCCGCCCGGTCTGCTGCCAGTCGAGATAGGCCGAGAGATAGGGGCACGGCGTGCCGGGATCGGCCACCACCACGGAATCCTCCGGCAGCACCCGCTGCAGCGACGCGACCAGCCGCTCGGGGCGGATCGGCATCTCATCGCTCTCGGCGAGTTCCCGGAACGCCGCGTATTTCCGGCGCCGGGCGTCGGCGACCTTAGCCGCCGCGTCGGCGCCGTCGCGGGCGACCCCGCGCTTGGCCAGGACCGCGGCTATCGCGGCGAGGCCGAGCTTCGCATCGCCGACCAGGGCGACCTCGGTCGGGTAGCTGGCGCCGATTACCTGCGGATCGCTGTCGAGATGCACGATCCGGGTCCTGCCCGGCTCCGGGAACCGCCAGCGCTCGGTGGTGACCGAGCCGGCCCGGCAGCCGACGAAAAACACCAGGTCGGCCGCCGTCACCACCTCGCGGGTCTCCAGCACGCCGCCGTTGCTGCCGACCACGCCGAGCGCCAGCGGGTGGCCGTCGCCGATCGCGCCCTGGCCGCTGATGGTGGTGGCGACCACCGCACCGAGCGCCTCGGCGACCGCGCGCAGCTCGTCGAAAGCGCCGGCGATCACCGGCCCGCCGCCGACCACGATCACCGGGAACTTCGCCGACGCCAGCGCGTCGGCCGCCGCCTCGACCGCCGCCGGGTCCGGGGCGCTGCGCCGGGCCGGCCAGGTGCCCAGCGTCGGGTCGCCCCAGACGTCTTCGGCGTCGACCGGCCCCTTCTGGACGTCGAAGGGCAGGCCGATATGGGCGGCACCGGGGCGGCCGGTTGTCATGGCCCGAAACGCCGCGCGCAGGGTGCGCGGCACGTCCTCGGCCCGGTCGAGCACGGCATTCCACTTGGCGAGCGGCCGGAACAGCGCCTGCTGGTCGAGCTCGGTCAGGGCGTATTTCCCGCGCGAACTGACCGATATGTCGGTGGTGATCGCCAGGATCGGCACCGAGCTCTCGTTGGCCTCGACCACGCCCGGCAGGATGTAGGTGGCGCCGCCGCCCGACGGGCCCTCGCAGATCCCGACCTTGCCGGACACCCGGGCGTAGCCGTCGGCCATGTAGGCGGCCGAGCGCTCGTCGCGGGTCAGCACGTGGCTGATGCCGCCGCCGATCTGGTGCAGGGCATCGTAGAATGGCAGGCTGGTGTCGCCGCACAGGCCGAAGATCCGGTCGACGCCATGCGCCTGCAGGGTCCGCACCACCGCCTCGGCCCCGCTCATCCGGTTGCCGCCCGCCTTGCCGTCGCCCGCGTTCTGGCTGCTCATCTGCTCCGCTCGCAACTCGTCATACGACCCGTGATGCCGCCGACGATACGCGAGCGCGCCCCAAAGACAAGGCGCCGAAAATTCGCTCCGAGCCCGGCAGATCCGGGTCGACCGGATCGGGCGAATCGTTTACGAAAGTATGCGAATCGTATTTTATGCGACTTTACTAATTCATTGATTCGAGAGCTACCCATGCCGCGTCGCCTGCTGCTCGTCGCAGAAATCGTCCGGGACGTTGCCGCCAACGGATCGGTCAGCCGGGATCCCGAGGCGCTGGTTCGCCTGGCCGAGACCCTCGAACGCGAAGGCGAACGGCTGCTGGCCCTCAACAATCTCAGCCCGGACATCGACGGCGAAATGCAGCGCATCCTGCCGACGATCCGGCATCTGGCCGCGGTGTTCTGCCCGGAAGCGGTATCGCCGCTGCGCGACTGAGCCCGGTATTCCGGCGGCGATCCGGTCTGCCGCGGGTCGAGTTGCCGCGGACCCGCACTGGTAGAATTCGAAACGGCGACGGCATTTACCCGACGGCCTTTAATCGAATGTAAACGAAATGCACCGCACCTTGATGTCGGCGCTGGCCTGCGCCGCACGGGTGATCCGGTTCTCGGAGCCCGGCGTATCGACAGACTTTCATCTGATCGAGGACATCATGCCGAGACGCCTCCTGCTCGCCGCCGATATTCTCCGAGACGTCGCCCGCGAGGTGAACGCCGCCGATCGCCCGCTGCTCGAGGCCGCCGCCGACGAACTGGCGGAACGTGCAGCCGAACTCCTGGCCGACGAGGGCCTCGACCGCGAGCCGACGCCGCAACCGGCATCGATCGGCATGCCTGCAGGTGCTTGTGACGCCTGGGCCTACCGGTCCGTCGCTCAGATGGTGAACTGACTACCCGGACTCCAGCTTCTCGCCGGCTGTTTCTCCGCTCCCGCCTCTCCTCCCCGCTCTGCTCCTCCGTCGTGATTGTGGCCCGTCGCCGGGCGCGGCAGACTGCCGGTACAGGCGAGGAGGCCGACGATGAACGAGACCCATGAGCAGCTGCGCGCCGTCGGCACCGCCACGGTGTCGATGCAGCTGCTGAAGCGCGGCATCCGCCACCACGCGATCGCCGGGGTGAAGCCGCTGTCGCCCGACCAGGGCTGCGTGGTCGGAGCGGCCTACACCCTGCGCTTCCTGCCGCTGCGCGAGGACCTGTCGGACCCGTCGGTGCTGGGCGCCCCGGGCTACGGCCCGCGCGTGGCGATCGAGGAATGCCCGCCGGGCGCCATCCTGGCGGTCGAGGCCCGCGGCATCGCCACCACCGGGACCCTCGGCGACATCCTGGCGGCCCGCCTGGCGAAGCGCGGGGTGGCGGCCGTGGTCGCCGACGGCGCGGTGCGCGACGGCAAGGGCGTCGCCGCCACCGGGCTGCCGGTGTGGAGCCTGGGGGCCGCCGCCCCGGCCTCGATCACCGAGTTGTCGGGCGGCGCCGTGCAGGGCCCGATCGCCTGCGGCAACGTCACGATCTTCCCCGGCGACATCCTGGTCTGCGACGGCGACGGCGTGGTGGTGGTACCCCAGGCGATCGCCGCCGAGGTCGCCGCCGACGCGGTCGAGCAGGACCGCTTCGAGCGCTGGGTGCAGGCCCGCGTGCTGGAGGGCCGCGCCACCATCGGCCTGTACCCGCCGAACCCGGACACCAAGGCCGAATACGAGGCCTGGAAGGCATCCGGGGGCAAGACGCCATGATCGATGCCGAGCCGCTGCTGCGCCGGATGTTCGACGCCGCCCTGGCGGCCGCCGACCCCAAGGTCTGCCTGCCGCCGCACCTGGCGGCGCTGGCCGCGGTGCCCTGTTCCGGCCGCACCGTGGTGATCGGCGCCGGCAAGGCGGCGGCGGCGATGGCGGCCGCCACCGAGGCGGTGTGGGCCGAGCACGCCCCCGGCGCTGCGCTGCAGGGCCTGGTGGTCACCCGCTACGGCCATGGCTGCCCGACGACGCGGATCGAGGTGGTCGAGGCATCGCATCCGGTGCCGGACGCCGCCGGCCGGGCGGCGGCGGCGCGGATCCTGGAGCTGGTGCGCGGCCTCGGCCCGGACGACCGGGTGATCGCCTTGATCTCCGGCGGCGGCTCGGCGCTGCTGGCGCTGCCGGCCGAGGGCGTGAGCCTGGAGGACAAGCAGGACGTCAACCGGGCGCTGCTGAAGTCCGGCGCCTCGATCCACGAGATGAACGCCGTGCGCAAGCACCTGTCCGCCATCAAGGGCGGGCGGCTGGCCGCCGCCGCCGCCCCGGCCCGGGTGTTCGCCTACCTGATCTCCGACGTGCCGGGCGACGACCCGGACGTGATCGCCTCCGGCCCGACCGTGCCCGACACCAGTACCCTGGCGGACGCCCGCGCGGTGCTGGCGAAATACGCCATCGACCCGCCGGAAGCGGTGGCGAGGGCCCTGGCCGACCCGGCCTTCGAGACCCCGAAGCCCGGCGACCGGCTGTTCGACCGGGTCGAGACCGTGATGGTGGCGCGCCCGCAGGCCTCGCTGGAGGCGGCGGCCGCGGTGGCGCGCGCGGCCGGCGTGACCCCGGTGATCCTGGGCGACGCCATCGAGGGCGAGGCCCGCGAGGTCGCCATGGTGATGGCCGGGATCGCGGCGCAAGTGGCCCGCCACGGCCAGCCGGCCGACGCCCCGGCCGTGCTGCTGTCCGGCGGCGAGACCACGGTGACGGTCCGGGGGCAAGGCAGAGGGGGCCGCAACGCCGAGTTCCTGGCGGCGCTGGCGGTGGCGGTCGAGAAGCGCTGCGCCGACGTCGCCGACCGGATCGCCGCGGTCGCCGGCGACACCGACGGCATCGACGGCACCGAGGACAACGCCGGCGCCCTGTTCCTGCCCGGCGACCTGGAGCGCGCCCGCGCCACCGGCGTGGATCTCGCCGGGCACCTCGCCAACAACGACGGCTACGGCGCCTTCGAGGCGCTCGGCCGGCTGCTGGTGACCGGCCCGACCCTGACCAACGTCAACGACTTCCGCGCGGTGCTGGTGCTGCCGTGACCCCGGCCCACGAGCCGGGGCCGTGGTGGGAAGCGCTGCGGGGAGCGGTCGAGGCCCACGGCTTCCGGCTGAACGGCGGCTTCCATGATGACGACGGCGGCACGATCGTGGTGATCGGCCACGCCGGTCCGCGACTGTGGGACCGCTTCAGCGCCGAAACGCCGGCCGGCCCCGACCCGCTCGACCGCTGGACCCGCGCGACCCTGGCCCCGGTCGCCGACCGCTTCGGCGGATCGCTGATCCTCCCCAACGACGGCCCGCCGTTCCGCCCGTTCCAGCGCTGGGCGATGCGCGCCGAGGCCGTGCACCCGAGCCCGCTCGGCCTGCTGGTCCACCCGGAATTCGGCCTCTGGCACGCACTCAGGGCGGCCCTGCTGTTCCCCGACCGTCGCGAAGTCCCGCCCCGCGCCGACGCGCCCTCGCCCTGCGCCACCTGCGCCGGCAAGCCGTGCCTGACCGCCTGCCCGGTCGGCGCCTTCGACGGCAAATCCTACGCCGCCGACCGCTGTGCGGCGCACGTCGCGTCCGAGGCCGGCCGCGACTGCCGCGCGCGGGGGTGTTTGGCGCGGCACGCGTGCCCGGTGGGGAGTGAGTGGGCGTGGGGCGACGCGCAGCAGGCGTTCCACATGGCGGCCTTCCTGGCGGGGCGGGGGTAGCGTCGGCCGGCCCTTCGAGGCCGCGCGTGGCGCGGCACCTCAGGGCGACAGGGAAAGCAGCGAGCGCGGCCAGATTTACTGTCGCCCTGAGGCGCACGGCGAAGCCGGGCCAAGAAGGGCCAAGAAGGGCCGGTGTCCGCCGCCCCGCCCCTCCCGAGGCGCCCTGAAACCCGTCGGCGTCGGGAATCGCAAACCGTCCCCCGCCCCTGTCCCGCTACCGTCCCGGCCATTCGCAACACGCATGGCCCAGGGAGGGAATCCGGCCATGGTGAAGTCCGACATCGAGATCGCGCGCGAGGCCACGATGAAGCCGATCATGGAGATCGGCGCCGGCCTCGGCATCCCGTCCGAGCACCCGATGCCCTACGGGCACACCAAGGCCAAGCTCGACCTCGGCTACATCGACAGCCTGGCCGACCGGCCGGACGGCAAGCTGATCCTGGTCACCGGCATCAACCCGACGGCCGCCGGCGAAGGCAAGACCACCACCACCGTCGGCCTCGGCGACGCGCTGAACCGGATCGGCAGGAAGGCCGCGATCTGCCTGCGCGAGCCGTCGCTCGGGCCGTGCTTCGGGGTCAAGGGCGGGGCGGCCGGCGGCGGCTATGCCCAGGTGGTGCCGATGGAGGACATCAACCTCCACTTCACCGGCGACTTCCACGCCATCGCGGCCGCCAACAACCTGCTGGCGGCGCTGATCGACAACCACGTGTACTGGGGCAACGCCACCGGCCTGGACCCGCGGCGGATCTCCTGGCGCCGGGCGCTCGACATGAACGACCGGGCGCTGCGGTCGATCGTCAACTCGCTGGGCGGGGTCGCCAACGGCTTCCCGCGCGAGGACGGCTTCGACATCGTGGTGGCGTCGGAGGTGATGGCGATCCTGTGCCTGGCGACGTCGCTGGAGGACCTCAAGCGCCGGCTCGGCGCCATCGTGGTCGGCTACACCCGCGACAAGGCCCCGGTGTTCGCCCGCGACCTGGAGGCCGACGGCGCCATGACCGTGCTGCTGAAGGACGCGCTGTCGCCGAACCTGGTGCAGACCCTGGAGAACAACCCGGCCTTCATCCACGGCGGGCCGTTCGCCAACATCGCCCACGGCTGCAACTCGGCGATGGCGACCCGGACCGCGCTCAAGCTGGCCGACTACGTGGTCACCGAGGCCGGCTTCGGCGCCGACCTGGGGGCCGAGAAGTTCTTCGACACCAAGTGCTGCAAGGCCGGGCTGTCGCCGGCCGCCGCGGTGGTGGTCGGTACCGTGCGGGCGCTGAAGATGCACGGCGGGGTGACCAAGGACGCGCTCGGCACCGAGAACATCGAGGCGGTGCGCAAGGGCGTGTCGAACATCGCCCGGCATGTGGAGAACACCCTGAAGTTCGGGGTGCCGGTGGCGGTGGCGCTGAACCGCTTCACCACCGACACCGACGCCGAGATCGCCGCGATCCGCGACGAGTTGGCCTCGCTCGGGGTCGACGCCATCGTGTGCAACCACTGGGCCGACGGCTCGGCCGGCACCGTCGACCTGGCCCACCACGTGGTCGAGCTGGCGGAGTCCGGGGGCGCCGCCTTCAAGCCGCTCTACGCGTCGGAAACCAGCCTGGAGGACAAGGTCCGCACCATCGCGAAAGAGATCTACCGGGCCGATCGCCAAGGGCGCGCCGACCGGCCACACCCTGCCGGTGCGCAAGGTGCGGCTGTCGAACGGGGCCGAGTTCCTGGTGGTGATCTGCGGCGAGATCATGACCATGCCGGGCCTGCCCAAGGTGCCTGCCGCCAACAAGACCACCCTGAACGCCCAGGGCCAGATCGAGGGGCTGTTCTAGCCACCGAGCGGCTGGTGGGTTCCGGCTCGGCCGCGCCGGGGCGGCGAGTCCGTCCGGAATGACGGCAGGAGGGGCAGGGCTGCGGCTTCCCCTCTCATCGTCATTCCGGATCGGACCGCCGGCGGCGGTACGGAGCCGGAACCCACCCGCCCGACGGGCATTCCCCAACCACCCAAGTTCCGGTGCAGAATCGCCACAGGCCGCGCCGGCCGGCATCCCCGCGTTAAGATATTTTCTTGCGCGAAATCCCGGCTTGCCCCATATACGAGCCATCGAACGCGCTTGGGCGTTTCCGAGTCACGGCACGACCGCGAAGTTGGTTTTCTCCCAAACTGCAGTTTGATTTCCCCGCTGCAAAGGTGCGGCGGGTCGTTCCACGTTTGGGAGATACCCCAATGGCTACCGGTACTGTTAAGTGGTTCAACGCGACCAAGGGCTATGGCTTCATCGAGCCGGAAGACGGATCGTCCGACGTGTTCGTCCACATCTCGGCCGTCGAGCGTGCCGGTATGGGCGGGCTCAATGAAGGCCAGAAGGTTTCGTTCGAAGTCGAGCGCGGTCGCAACGGCAAGTACGCCGCCACCGACCTGCGTGCCGTCTGATCGGACAAGGCTCGATGTCGCGCCCGGCCGTGAGCCGGGCGCGTCCCTCCGCCAACCGCCGAGGAGCGAGCATTGGCCAAAGATGACATGATCGAATTCGAGGGCGTCGTCCGTGACGTCCTGCCTGACGGGCTCTACCGCATCGAGCTCGATAACGGCCACGATATCATCGCCTACACCGCCGGACGGATGAAGAAGTTCAAGATCCGCATCCTGGCCGGCGATCGTGTGACCGTCGAGATGACGCCCTACGATCTGACGAAGGGCCGCATCAATTTCCGCCACAAGGACGAGCGCGCCGGAGGCCCCGGCCCCGGTGGACAGCGCCGTCCGCCCCCGCGTAAGCGCCGTTGACGATCTCCGTCCGGCGCCGCGGGCGCACCTGAGGATTTATATGACCGTTCAAGATTTCGCCACGCTCGGCCTGGCCGATGCGCTGCTGCGGACCGCCGCCACGTGCGGCTATACGACTCCGACGCCGATCCAGATCGGCGCCATTCCGCCGCTGATGGCCGGACGCGACCTGCTGGGCCTGGCCCAGACCGGGACCGGCAAGACCGCGGCCTTCACCCTGCCGATGCTGCATCGCCTGGCCGCCGCCGGCGCCCGCGACAAGCGCATCCCGAAGGCGCCGCAGGCGCTGATCCTGACCCCGACCCGCGAGCTGGCGGTGCAGATCGCCGGCGTCGTCGAGACCTTCAGCCGCGGGCTCGGCCTGCGCCATGCCCTGGTGCATGGCGGCGTCTCGGCCCGGCCGCAGGTGGTCACCCTGCAGCGCGGCGTCGACGTGCTGATCGCCACCCCCGGCCGGCTGCTCGACCTGCTCGAGCAGCGCGCCGTGTTCCTCGACCGGGTCTGCTACTTCGTGCTGGACGAGGCCGACCGCATGCTCGACCTCGGCTTCGTGCGCGACGTCAAGCGGATCGCCGCCCTGGTACCCAAGGACCGGCAGACCGCCCTGTTCTCGGCGACCATGCCGCAGTCGATCGTCGAACTGACCGAGGGCCTGCTGCGCAATCCCGAGCGGATCCAGATCACCCCGACCTCGACGCCGATCGAGCGCATCCGCCAAAGCGTCATGTTCGTGGCCCGCAACAACAAGCGGCCGCTGCTGTCGCGCCTGCTGGGCGCCCCGGAGGTGTCGCGCGCCATCGTGTTCGTGCGCACTAAGCACGGCGTCGACCGGGTGGTCGACGCGCTGAAGCGCGACGGCCTGCAGGCCGAAGGGCTGCACGGCAACAAGAGCCAGGGGGCGCGCCAGACCGCGCTCGACGGGTTCAAGCGCGGCCGCCTGCCGATCCTGGTGGCGACCGACATCGCGGCCCGCGGCATCGACGTGCAGGAGATCAGCCACGTCATAAACCTCGACCTGCCGGACGTGCCGGAGACCTATGTCCACCGCATCGGCCGGACGGCCCGTGCCGGGGCCGAAGGGATCGCGGTGTCGTTCTGCGAGACCGAGGAGATCGGCAACCTGATGGCCATCGAGACCGCCACGCGGCGCAGCATCGATGTCGACCAGAAGCACGACTTCCACGATGCCGGCATCGAGGCCGAGTACCGCTCCGGCCGCCGGCCGCCGGTGGCTGCGTCGCAGCGCGCGCGGCGCAACAACGGCAACGGCAACAACGGCGGCGGCCGTCCGAAGCAGGACGCCAACGCCCGTTCGGCCGGGCGCCCGCAGAACCAGGGCCGTCGCAACGGCGGCGGTGGCAACGGCCGCCCGCGGCGCAGCTCCGAGGCGCGCCAGTCGGCGTGATCCGACCGGCAGTCGGGCGTAGAGCCTAAACGGGAAGCGGGACGATCAGAGACGGTCGTCCCGTTTGTCTTTGGCGACGTAGTTTCCGCTCTCGTCCTTGACCAGGTCCAGGACACCGTCCGCCGGCTCATCGGCCCGGGACGGCGCGGAGCGGCGTGAATCGGCCTGGGCCGGGCCGCCGCGGGCCGGGCGCTCGGCCTTGCGCTTGCGCGCGTCGTCGAGCCGGCCGATCAGCTTGAAGCCGTACCAGACCGCGCCGAGGATGGCGACCAGCGCCACGATCTTGCTGAGACTGAACATCGGACCGTTTTAACCTGCCGCCGCGGCAACGCAAGGCCGGCGCGAGCCGGATGGCACTACCGGCACTACCGCGAAACCCGGATGGCAGTTCAGAGGCCGAAGCGCGACCACAGCGCGCGCTCCTCGACCGCCGAAATCAGCGACTCCGCAAAGCCGCCGAACAGGCCTTCCCCATCCGCCGTGCCGGCCCCCAACGCGGTTGCGCCGGCCTGCGCCAGCCCGAACCGGCGCATCAGCCCCGGCCTGCGGCTCAGGGTCCGGAACCGGGTGCGCGCACCGTAGCGCTCGCGCAGGGTGCGGCGCAGTTCGCCCTCGCCGTCGGCCAGGCCGAGCGCGACGCCGCGCGGGCCGGTCCAGAACTTGCCTTCCAGCAATTCCGGGTCCTCGTCGGGCTTCAGCCGGTCGCCGCGGCGCTCCCGTACCCAGTCGATGAAGCGGGCATGCAGCTCGCCCTGGATCGCCTTCAGATGCGCGACGTCGTCCGGGTTCTCGGGACGGAACGGGTCGAGCAGCGCCTTGCGGCTGCCGGCGGTGTGCACCCGCCGCTCGACGCCGAGCCGGGACAGCGCGTCCTGGAAGCCGAAGCCGGCGCTGATCACGCCGATCGAGCCGACGATCGAGGTCGAGGTCACCCGGATCTCGTCGGCGGCGCAGGCCAGCCAGTAGCCGCCGGAGGCCGCGACGTCCTCGACGAAGGCGACAACCGGCTTTTCGGTCTCCGCCGCCAGGTCGCGGATCCGCCCGGCGATCAGCTCGGACTGCGCCGGCGAGCCGCCGGGCGAGTTCACCACCAGGGCGACCGCGGTCACCGAGCGCGGCCGGAACGCGGCCTCCAGCAGGGGGGCCAGCGACTCGACGGTGAGGCCGCGGCGCATCGGGCCGACGCTGCCGATCACGCCGCGCAGCGGGACGACGGACACGATCGGCGGCCGGCCGCGGACCCTGTCCAGGATGGGATCGAACCATGACATGGACGCCTAGATAGGGCACCGGGGCCGGCTCCACAATGTGCGGCCGCGATGCCGGCGGTGGCGGCACGGCTCCGATTCCCCGATGCCGGTGCCGGGGCCGCGAACCGTCAACCGGCCGCGTACCATGCATCCCCGGCCGCGCTCGACACCCGATGGTGCGCCCCGCACACTGGTCGCAACCGGCCGGGCGAGGGGCGCCCGGTCAACCAGCGGGGGTGCGCATGTTCGAATCCACCTTCAGGCTCTCCGAGCATGGAACGACGGTCCGCACCGAGGTGCTGGCCGGCATCACGACGTTCCTGACGATGGCCTACATCATGTTCGTCAACCCGATGATCCTGGCGGACGCCGGGATGGACCAGGGCGCGGTGTTCGTCGCGACATGCCTGGCCGCCGCCATCGGCACGCTGATCATGGGCCTGTACGCCAACTACCCGATCGCCCTGGCGCCGGGCATGGGGCTGAACGCCTACTTCACCTACGGCGTCGTGCTGGGAATGAACTACTCCTGGCAGGTGGCGCTGGGCGCGGTGTTCCTGTCCGGCGTGCTGTTCGTGATCCTGTCGCTGCTGCCGGTCCGCGAATGGGTGGTGAACTCCATCCCGCGGTCCCTGAAGATCGCGATCTCGGCCGGCATCGGCCTGTTCCTCGCGATCATCGGCATGAAGAACGCCGGACTGGTGGTCGACCATCCGGCCACACTGGTCGGACTCGGCGACATCACCTCGGCGGCGGTGCTGCTGGCCAGCGCAGGCTTCATGGCCATGGTGGTCCTCGACCACCTGAAGATACCGGGCGCCATCATCCTGTCGATCCTCGGCGTCACCCTGGTCGGCGTGGTGCTCGGGGTCAGCCCGCCGGGCGGAATCATGTCGATGCCGCCGAGCCTGGCCCCGACCCTGATGCAGCTCGACATCGTCGGCGCCCTCAACGTCGGCCTGATCGCGGTGGTCTTCGCGTTCTTCTTCGTCGACCTGTTCGACACCGCCGGCACCCTGGTCGGCGTCGCCCACCGGGCCGGGCTGCTCGACGAGCAGGGCCGCCTGCCGCGGCTCAAGAAGGCGCTGATGGCCGACTCGGTGGCCACCGTGGTCGGCTCCGGCCTCGGCACCTCGACCACCACCAGCTACATCGAGAGCGCCGCCGGCATCCGCGCCGGCGGCCGGACCGGCCTGACCGCCTGCGTGGTCGCGATGCTGTTCCTGCTCGGGCTGTTCTTCTCGCCGCTCGCCGGCACCATCCCGGCCTATGCCACCGCACCGGCGCTGGTCTACGTCGCCTGCCTGATGGCACGCGGCCTGGCGGAACTGGACTGGGAGGACATGACGGAGTCGGCGCCGGGCGTGATCGCGGCGATCTCGATGCCGCTGACCTTCTCGATCGCCACCGGCATCGGGTTCGGCTTCATCAGCTACGTCGTGATCAAGCTGCTGACCGGCCAGGCCGGCAGGGTTTCCGCGGCGGTATACGTGATCGCCGCGCTGTTCGTGGTGAAGTTCGCCCTGGTCTCCTAGGACGATCTCCCAGACCGGAGGTCACGGGCCAAGATCCAGGCCGGCGCCGCGCAATGCGGCGTCGGCCGCTTTCGTATAGCCGCCCCCGGCATCGTGCAGCACCAGGCCGGCCGCCAGCCTGAGCGGTGACCGGACCCCGTTGCGGGCAGTCACGATCACCCGCTTCGCCTCCTGCCCGGCCCTGGGCCATAGCGGGAACACCACGATCTCCCCGAAGCCGTCCAGCGCGGCCAGCAGATCGCCCAGCCGGTCGGCCCGGTGCACCATCGTCAGCCGTCCCTTGTGCCTGAGGCAGCGCCGCGCCCGCCCGACCCAGGCGACCAGATCCGACCCGGCCTCGACCCCGGCCGCCGCTCGCCCGGCATGCGGTGACGGGTCCGCCCGCTCCGCCGGCAGGTAGGGCGGGTTGCTCAAGACCTGGTCGAAATCGCCGGCGCGCCAGTCCGGCGGCAGCGTCGCCACGTCCGCCTCGGCCACCTCGACCCGCTCGCCGAAGCCGTTCAGGCTTGCGTTCGATCGGGCCAGCGCCGCCATCGCCGGGTCGCGCTCGACCGCGGTCACGGTCAGTGCCGGCTCGCGCGCCAGCAGGCACAGAAACACCGCACCGGCGCCGCAGCCCAGGTCCAGCACCCGTTCGCCGGCGCGCAGCGGAACCGCCGCCGCCAGCAGCACCGGGTCGATCGCGGCGCGGTAGCCGTCGCGCGGCTGGCGCAGCCGAAGCCGTCCGCCGAGCAGCGCATCCTCGGAAACCGCGCCGTCAGTCGTGGTCGAGCCGCTCACCCGCCGCCTCCAGTACCCGGCGCGCCTCGTCATAGTCGTCCGCCGTCACCATCAGCCGGCGCGGGATGGCCCCGGCGCTGCCTTCCAGCACGCTCATATGACCGTCGAGGATCAGGCTTTCGATGTCCTCCGCACGCAGCAGCGCTTCCAGATAAGACAGCCTTACCAGATCGTTGGTGCGCAGCAGCTCGCGCATGCGGCGTTCCGCCTCCCGTACGTTGGCGACCGGTTGTTGACTTGACCGAGATTGGAGCCTTTCTATGCTCGCTGCCAGCCCCAGCAGCGTCAAGCGACGCAGGAGATGCCGTGCCCTCGATCGCCGCCCCGGCCGACACCCACCGCCAGACGCCCCAGCCGGGGACCCACCAGGCCGGTGTGGAATCCCTCCGGCGGCTGGTCGCCGCCGACATGGAGAAGGTCAACCGGGCGATCGTCGAGAACATGCAGAGCCCGGTTGCGCTGATCCCGCAGCTGGCCGGCCACATCGTGGCGTCCGGCGGCAAGCGGCTGCGGCCGATGCTGACGCTCGCGACCGCCGGGCTGTGCGGCTACACCGGCGAGCGCCACATCGGGCTGGCCGCCTGCGTCGAATTCATCCACACCGCCACCCTGCTGCATGACGACGTGGTCGACGAGAGCGACCTGCGGCGCGGCCGCGACACCGCCAACGCGGTATGGGGCAACCAGGCCAGCGTGCTGGTCGGCGACTTCCTGTTCAGCCGGGCGTTCCAGCTGATGGTCGGCGACGGGTCCCTCAAGGTCCTCAAGATCCTGTCGGACGCCTCGGCGATCATCGCCGAGGGCGAGGTCCACCAGCTGGTGACGACCAACGACATCGCCACCACCGAGGACGCCTATCTCGAGGTGATCCGCTGCAAGACCGCGCAGCTGTTCGCCGCCGCCGCACAGATCGGCCCGGTGGTCGCCGAGCGGCCGGAAGCCGAGGAACTCGCGCTGGAGAATTTCGGCCGAGACCTCGGGGTCGCCTTCCAGCTGGTCGACGACGTCCTCGACTATGCCGCCGAGCAGGCGGCGTTGGGCAAGACCGTCGGCGACGACTTCCGCGAAGGCAAGGTCACCCTGCCGGTGATCCTGGCCTGCCAGGCCGGCGACGCGACCGAGCGGGCGTTCTGGAAGCGCACCATCGAGGATCTCGACCAGCGCGACGACGACCTCGCGGAGGCGCAGCGGCTGATGGCCCAGCACGGCACCCTGGAAGCCTCGCTCGACCGGGCCAGGACCTATGCCGGGGCGGCCCGGGAGGCCCTGCGGGGGTTCCCGTCGAATCCGTACCGCGCCGCGCTCGAGGAGCTGGTCGACTTCTGCGTCGAGCGCGCCTACTGACGCGACGCCCGCAGCCCTGTCGCTATCCCCAGTCGACCCGCGCCCAGGCGCGCTCGTGCAGGTAGTACAGCCCCATCTTGGTCAGCACCTCCAGGCTGGCGATCGAGCTTGCCCAGGCGAAGCTGCCGGTCACGAAGAAGCTGATGATGAAAGTGTCGATGGTGGCGGTGACGCGCCAGCTGACCGTCTTGGCCAGGGAATGCCGGCGCGACATCGCTCCGCGCGACGCCCTGGGCGATGCCGCGGCCCCCTGAACCGCCGCCGTCTGGCCGGCGGACGTCCGTGTCCTGTCGTCGGGTCCCGTCATGGGATGCTCCGTGCCTCACGAGCCAGGGCCCACGGAACACATCCGTGGCGCTTTAGCAGTTGGTTTCGCGGCCGCAAGCTGCCCCTCAAATCCCGCGGGTCGTGTTTCGGGCGACCACCCCGTTGCCGGCACATTCGACGTTTCCAGCGCCAGGATCAAACAAAAATCGCCTGAGTCCCGGTCCGTCTCGCACCGATCCGGTCAGGCCGACAGCGCCGACCTGAGCTTGTCGACATAGATGCGGTAGTCACCCAGCGCCCGCCGCAGGTCACCCGAGAAGGTGACTCCGGCCATCTCTGCTGCCTTTTCGAGGTAGTAGAAATAGGCTTGGTCGAAGGTCTCTGCCTCGAGGTCGTACCAGCCGTCGACGACCGAGGCCGCGTGCCGGGTCCAGTCGTCCGGCATGCCGACCCAGGTCTCGAAGTCGATCCGGCGATCGGAGAGATGGCTCATCGGCAGGTCGCCGCCCCGGAAGACCGCGGTCTCGAACAGCCGGCGCGGCATCGGCGCCAGGGAGTGGCGGATCACGGTCGCCCAGTACTCGATCAGACCCTTGGGATAGCGGATCAGCGGCTTGCTCTTCCGGATGATCGCGAAGTTCATGTAGTCGGGTACGCCGAGAACCGGTCCCAGGTTGCGGTAGAGATGCTTCAGCGTCACGTCGCTCTCGGGCAGGTTCTTGTACGGCCTGAACACCTCGTTTTCCGTTTCCAGCGTCGCCAGCAGGAAATTCTCGAAGTCGTCGATATGACCGGCAAACATCACGTCCCCGGTCAGGTAGGGGCCGTCGAACTGCATCGGCGGCGTGAAGATGAAGTTCCGTTGCCCGACGGCGGTGTACTCCGAGAAATTCCGTTCGCAGTGCAGGACATGGTCGCAGAGCGCCGGCAGGTCGGCGTGCAGGTCGGTCCGGATCTTGATGACGTAGTCGATGCCGCCAACCCCGCGGAGATGGTCGAGGCCGATCTTGGTGCTGAGCATCTGCCGCACCCGGTTGCGCAGCGGGATTCGATCCCGGGACCAGGCGGGCGTGGTGTCCCGGCTGAACAGGGCATGGCAGTTGTCGCCCCGCAAGCCGGGATCCGCCTCCCCCTCCCAGGTCGACAGGACCACTGCCTTGAACCGCTCGCCGAAGTCGTCGACCAGCCGCTGGATGTTGTCCCGGCAGTCGAAGCCGCGATGCGTCACCGGCCCTTGAATGACCAGCCCGAAAGTCCGCGTTGGCGGACGATCCGCCGGCGGCTTGGCGACAGCCGGCGGGACCCTTACCGGCGGCGCGTTCTGGAACGGACGCTCCGGCAGAACGTCCCGGTCCCCGCACAGCGGTCGCACGGTGTCGAGCCAATGGGTCAACGCCTGCGAGATGCGGTTGAGCCCGAGCAGGAAATAGAAGAGCTGAGCGGCCCCGGACTGATCCCCGGGATGCATCGCAACCGACTCCCGCAGCACGGCGACCGCCCGATCGGCTTCGTCCTCGGCCTTGCTCAGCTGCAAGAGCATCCCGACCCGCCGGAAGTCGCGGAAGTCGGCCTTCAGGCTGGCGACCGACCGGCGCAGCCGTCCGACGGCCGGCTCGACTCCCTCGGTCTCGCTGTATTTCGCCACGTCTGCGAGGAGGCTGCGCAGTTCCAGGGTCTGTCGGCGACCCGTGGCCTTGACGCCTTCGGACAGTGTCGCAACGCCCTCCTCGTGCCGGCCGAGGACCATCTGCATCAGCGCGAGATCCTCAACCTCCGTCAGCAGCGGCTGCCGCAGGCGGAAAGCGGTCTGCAGGGCGTCGCAGGCCTCGGCGTACAGGCCGGCGGCCTGGGTCAGCTTCGCCACGATGGTATGGAGAGGGTGATACTTCGGGAACTGCCGGGCGCCCTTTCGCGCCACTTCCAGCGCCGCTTCCGGAGCCGTACAGCGGATCTGGATTTCCGCGAGTTCCTCCAGCAGTTGCGGCGCATCCGGCAGACGCCGGATCGCCTCGCCGAGCACCTGGATGACGTCGTCCCGCCGACGGTCCAGTTCCAGGGACCGGGCGTAGGCGAGGATACAGGGAACGTCGTTCGGCGCGAGCCGGACCGCCGCCTCGAGAGTTTCGACAGCGTGTTGGGACTCGAGCAGACCGTGATAGAACAGCCCGAGCCGGAGATGCTCGGGAACCGGGTTCTGCGAACGCGCAAGCATGTCGCGCAGCGCTTCGACGAGTTCACGGCGCAGGATCGAATGTTGATTCTGGGCCACCAGGCGGGCGAGCGCCTCATGGTCGCGCGGCCGTGCCAGATCGAACGCCACCCCCTGATAGCGGACCGCAGCCGGCTCGTCCTGCCATCCGAGCTGCCGGTGCGTCCAGGCCAGCCAGAGGCCGGCCATGAGATTCTCGGGATCGCGGCGCAACGCCCGTGCGAGGGCGGCCGACGCCGACAGCAGGTCGCCGGCGCGAACCAGGTGGATACCGAGATCGGCCATGAAGCGAGGCGGGTGATCGACGACCGGCTGCCCGGCCGCTCGCCAGACGGTCAAGGCGTCGGCGTGGCCGTCGAGCCGGACGGCCGCCGCCGCCAGGGCAACCGTGGTGGCGCGGTCGGTACTGAGCTCGACGGCGTTCAGCAACTCGACCCTGGCCTGGTCGGCCGGACCATGCTCCGCCAGGATCAGGGCGAGTTGAACCTGCAACTGCCGGGCGGCCGGCATGGCCGCCAGGCTCGTGCGGAGCACCTGCACCGCCGCCTCGGGCCGCCCGAGCTCGGTGTAGCAGGCGGCGAGGCGACCGGCGATCTTGCGATCGGGAGCGTGATGCAGGGCGATCTCCAGGACCGTACGGGCCTCGCCGGATGCCTGGAGCTTGCCGAGCCACCCCCCGCAGGCCGTGAGGAAGGCAAGGTTCGTCGGATCCAGGCAGACGGCGCTCCTGACCAACGCCACCGCCAACGTCCGTCGGTTGCCGTTCCAGAGCTCCGTCGCGAAGTCGATCAGCGTCCGGGCGCCGTCCGGGGACCCGTCGAACGCCTCCAGGCGCGCCCGCAGCTCGTCGCCCGGCCGGACCTCTTCCGGGACCGGACTGTCGAGGATGGTGTCCGCGGCCACCGGCCTCACCCTCTCGGCCGCCGGCGGCGGACGATGCCCAATGGCGCCGTCATACCGCCTTGACGGCGAGCAGAGTGATGCGCTTGTCCGGCAGTCCGGGCAGGCCGCTCTCCATCCGGAAATCCGCCGTCCACTCCGCGCCCGCGTCGGGCGGTGTACCGACGGTGGCATGCAGGGTGAAACCGAGGTCGCCGAAGCAGTCCCGGTACTCCGCCACCGTCATGTACTGGTGGATCTCCAGCTTCTCGACGTTCCAGCGGGCCGGGTCGGCCTGCTTCAGCTTGTTGTACTGGGTCAGCAGGATGCACAGGTCGTGGGAGCCGATTTCCAGGGTGTCGGCGCCGGCCCAGCGATGCGCCATGCGGCGCGCCGGGTATTCATCGAGAAACCGGCCGACGGCCCCACGGGCCTGCGCATTGAGGACCCGAACCGTCACCCGCACATCGTCCGGGCACAGCACGTTGTCGGTGATCGCGACCGCTCCGCCCGGCGCGACCACTGTCGCCACCTGGGCCAGCGCCCGGCGAGCCGCGTCGAGGCCAAGCGCGTGATCGATCGGCTCCGCGACGTCGCCGTTCGGACGTCCGCAAAACGAATACACCTCGTGCAGCATGTCGAGCATGAACACCAGGTCGAAGCGGTCGGCTGACCGGCCGAGCTCGAATATGTCGGCCTGGCGCCACTCGAGCCGGGGATCGCCGTAGCGGCGCGCGGCGGCCTCGACCACCGCGGCATCATAGTCCAGGCCGACCAGCCGGCGCCCACCCAGTGCGTCCAGATAATGCAGCGCGATCTCGCTGGTCCCGCAGCCGATGTCGAGCAATCCGTCGACCTTGGACGGGCCATGGGCCGCGATCAGGGCGTCGAGGGCCTTCACCTTGTACTGGGCGGTCTCGCCCTGCACGAGGTTGTCCCAGTAGGCATCCCGCTTTCGCGACTTGTGCGTCTGAGTGAGTTCCATTCCCGGCCCGGTTTCTCCGCTGATCGCGATTGTTTCGGCAGTCGGCATCGTAGCCCGCGACAGGTGGCTGGGAAAGCGCAAGACCGGCCCATCCGGGCGAACCGGATGTCCACGCCGACCGGCCGCCGGTCCCAGGTCGTGCGTTGACACCGGGCCTTGGTGACGGAACAGTCTGACCCGTTCGGGAGTGCGGCGGTGCGCCGCGATCCCCGGGGCCGGCGGGCGACGATTGGGGAGAGCGAATGAGCGGCGACCATGACTACCGATGGATCGCGGAAGCCTACGTCTCCGCGTTCAACGGCCGCGATCTCGAACGTCTCGCGGCGCTGTTCACGGAAACGGTGTCGTTGCGCGACTGGTCCCTGGACGTGCACGGCCGCGAGGCGGTGCTGCAGGCCAATCGCGACATGTTCGCCGCCACCGAGTCGATCGAGGCTTCGATCCTCAAGAGCGTGGTCGAGGACCGGACGGTCGTGCTGGAGCTGGTCATCGTCGTGAACCGCACCGAGCGCCTGGCGGTCGTCGACGTCCTGGAGTTCGACGCCTCCGGGCGCCTGCTGGCGATCCGCGCCTACAAGAGCTAGATGCCGACCCGCACCACCGTCTGCATCCTGGCCGCCGGCGCCGGCACGCGGTCCCGGGCCAGCGCCATGGGCATGCACAAGGCGCTGCTGCCCGTGGGCAACCGCGCGGTGCTGAGCCATATCATCGGGCAGTTCCCGCCGGACAGCCGCTTCGTGCTGGCACTCGGTCACTATGCCGACCAGGTTCGCGACTACCTCGCCGCGGCGCACCCGGACATCGACGCCGTGTGCGTTCCGGTCGACCGAGTGACCGGTGCCGGTGCCGGGCCGGGCTACTCGCTGCTGGCCTGCCGACCGCATCTGCAGGAACCGTTCGTATTCACCGCCTGCGACACCTTGGTGCCGGCCGAGATTCCGGCGACCGACCGAAACTGGCTGGGGGTACAGCCGGTCGACCGTCCGGAGCGCTGGTGCACGGTGGCGACGGCCGGCGACCGCGTCACCGGACTGTTCTACAAGCGCGCCGGCACCCCGCCCCTCGGATTCATTGGCATCGCCGGGGTGAACGACCACGACCGGTTCTGGACCGCCCTGGAACGCGGCCTGGCGACGCGAGCGGAGTCGCAGGTCGTGCCCGGCCTGGAAGCGCTCATCGAGCCGGGGCTCGCAGCGGTCGAGTTGCCCTGGCACGACACCGGGGACGAGGAGGGATACGCCGCGCTGCTCGGACGGTTCGACCCGAACTACTCGTTCGAGGGCAAGACCACCGACGCCACCTACCGGCTGGACGACCGGATCATCAAGTTCTTCGCCGATCCGGCGGTCTCGGCCCGGCGGTTCGAGCGCGGCCGGCGGCATCCCGAGGCGTTCGCGGCGGTGCTGGAGCACCGGGGCCACTGCTACAGCTACCGCTTCGTGGAGGGCAAGAATCTGGCCGGCCGGCTCGATCCCGGCCGCATGACCGCCCTGCTGGACTGGCTGGAGACCGCGTTCTGGCGCAGTCATCCGTGCGATCCCGGCGAGTTCGCGGCGCTGTGCCGGCGATTCTACCGCGACAAGACATTGGACCGGCTCGGATCCTATCTGGCCCGGTTCGGCGACGGGGCGGAACCGGAAATCCTGCGGATCGACGGCCTGTCGTGCCCGCCGGCCGCCGTCCTGGTCGAGGACCTGCCGAAGGCGTTCTGGAGCGGGGGGCTTCCATCGACCTTCCACGGCGACCTGCATGCCGACAACGTGCTGGTCGACGGCGACGGCCGGTTCACGCTGATCGACTGGCGGCAGGACTTCGGCGGCCTGACCGCTTATGGCGACCGCTACTACGACCTGGCCAAGTTCTTCCACACCCTGGACTTCAGCGTGGCGGCGATGCGCGACGGCTTCCGCATCCGGGAAGCCGGAGGCGAGGTCGCCCTGGCCCACGACCCGCTGCCCGAGGCCGACGCCCTGCAGGCCGCCTTCTGGGCGTTCTGCGCGCGGCACGGCTACGACCGGCACCGAATCCAGGTGCTCAATGCCCTGATCTTCGTCAACATGGCCCCGCTGTACGACCGGCCGCTGGCCGACTACCTGTATCTGCTCGGGCGCCGCCGCCTCGCCGAGGCACTGGCCGGGCCGGACTCGGAGCACTGAGCGATGGCGATCACGACCGTGACCAAACCCTGGGGCAAGGAGATCCTGGTCGCCCATACCGACCGCTATGCCCTCAAGGACATCCACATGAAGGCCGGCACCCGCTCGAGCCTGCAGTCGCATGTCCGCAAGCACGAGACCATCCTGGTGGTGTCGGGCCGGATCGCGGTGGAGACCGGGCCGAACCCGACCGAGCTGACCTCGCGGACCTATGGCCCGGACGAGAGCTACACCGTCGCGCCCGGCACCGTGCATCGCGTGACCGTCCTCGAGGATTCGCGCCTGATCGAGGCCTCGACACCGGAACTCGACGACCTGATCCGGCACGCCGACGATTTCGGGCGCGGTTCGCCCGGCGCCTGACGCCGCCGCTTCCTCACGACACCCTGGGGTGCCATGCCGATCGACCCGAAAGTCCTGATCCTCGACGTCGACGGCGTTCTCACGGACGGGGCGATCTACTATTCCGACGCCGGCAAGGTCCTGAAGCGCTTCGGCCCCGACGACAACGACGCCATCGGCCTGCTGGCCGGCCGGCTGCCGGTCCATGTCATCAGCGGCGACAAGCGCGGCTTTCCGATCACCCGCAGGCGCGTCCAGGACGACATGGGGCTGCCGCTCGACCTGGTCAGCACCCTGCACAGGGTCGACTGGATGGCCGAGCGCTGGCCGCTGGACAGCGTCATCTACATGGGCGACGGGATCTTCGACGCCGTGGTGTTCGGCGCAGTGGGCTATTCCATCGCCCCGGCCGACGCCGACCCGCTGGCGCGCGCGCATGCCGACTACGTGACCGAACGCAAGGGTGGCGACCGGGCGGTCGCCGAGGCCTGCCTGCATGTCCTGGCGAAATTCTTCGAGCCCTTCGATCTGTTCCGCTACAAGGAAGAGGCGGGGAGTTCATCCTGAACGGGGGCAGCGGATGGGGGCGGTACGCGAGCGGTTGCTCGCCCAACTGAGGACATGGCCGAAGACCCTGCTCGGTGTCGGCGTGGTGAGCCGGCTGACCGTCGAGGCCACGGTCGAACTCGCCAACGAGCACGACGTGGACCTGATGCTGATCCCCAGCCGCCGCCAGGTCGACACCGACGCGCTCGGCGCCGGTTATGTCGAAGGCTGGTCGGCAGACCGGTTCGCCGAGTTCGTCCGCGCCCGCGACACCGGCGGGCGGGTGCTGCTGTGCCGCGACCATGGCGGCCCCTGGCAGAACGCACGCGAACTGGCCGGCGCGCTGAGCGAATCCGACGCGATGGCGTCGGCGATGAGGTCCTACGACGAGGACATCGAAGCCGGCTTCTCGGTCCTGCATCTCGACACCAGCGTCAGCCCGGACGGCGAGCCGCCGGGGGACGTGGCGCTCGAGCGGCTGTTTACGCTGTACCGCCACTGCACCGACACCGCCCGCCGCCTGGGCCGGGAGATCGCCTTCGAGATCGGCACCGAGGAACAGGACGCGGTGACGCACGGCCTGGACGACCTGTCGGACATGCTGGAGCGGGTGCAGCGGTTCTGCCGGGAACAGGACGTCGAGCCACCGCTGTTCGTGGTCGCACAGACCGGCACCAAGGTCCTGGAAACCCGGAACGTCGGGTCGTTCGGATCGCCCTACCGCATCCGCGGCGAGATGCCGTCCGAGATCCACGTGCCGCAGCTGGTCGATCGGCTTCGGTCCTTCGACGTCCTGCTCAAGCAGCACAACACGGATTACCTGAGCCGCGAGACCCTCCGTTCGCTGCCGGCCTACGGCATCGCCGCCGCCAATGTCGCCCCGGAGTTCGGGGTGACCGAGACCCGCGCCCTGTTGCACGTGCTGGAGGCCAACGGCCTGCTGGACCTGCGCGACCGCTTCCTCGAGCTCGCGCTGGCCAGCCGCAAATGGGAGAAGTGGATGCTGGCGCAGACCCGCGCCGACGACCGCGACCGCGCGGTGATCGCGGGGCATTATGTCTTCTCGACACCGGAATTCGCCGTCATCCGGCATGACGCCGATGCCCGGCTTGCGGCCCGCGGCGTCGACCTGGAAGGCCACCTGAAGTCTCGGGTGAAGGACGCCATCCGGCGCTATCTGGAATGCTTCCGGCTGACGGGTGTGCCATGAGGGAAGTCGCCACCATCATCCTGACCCGCAACCTGCCGCAGGTCGCGAACCGCCTGTACGAGCAGTTCGAGCGCCAGAACAACGGCGAGACCGACATCTACGTGGTCGAGAGCGGCACCAGCCGGGACCAGCTCTGCGACTACTACACCTACTGGGCCAACTGGGACGAGGCGCTGAAGGAGGGGTTGCGGTACCCGCGCGGCTTCAACTTCGGCCTGCTGCAGCTGCTGCGCGAGGCCAAGTTCCACGCCTACGACTACTTCCTGCTGGTGTGCAACGACGTCACCTTCGAGGCCCCGCTGGTGCCGATCCTGCTGGACGAGATCAAGCGGCACCCGCGGGTCGGCATCCTGTCGCCCTGCGGCGTGCACTGGGCCGAGTACGCCCAATTGCCGGCCGACCAGACCCGCTATGTCTGGCACATGAACCACATCGTCTGGCTGGTCCGGCGCTCGTTCGTCGAAACCGTCATGGAACGGGTCAGTCCGAGCCACATGAACCTGCTGTACGACGGCGCCAATTTCCGGGGCTACTGCGCCGACCTGGAGCTGATCATCAAGGGCTACGTCAACGAGTACGCCTCGGCGGTCACCAACCGGGTGTCCTTCGAGGAGGACACCAGCCTGCTGCGCGACCAGGCCGACCTGATCCGCACCGACCCGCTGTCGATCAACCAGCGCCGCGTGGTCGAGGAAGGCCGCGAGTGGATGCACCGCAAATACGGCTTCACCTCGATGTCGCAGATGCAGGTCTACGCCCGCACCTTCTACGACCGGTTCTTCGAGCTCTACCCGATGCTGTCCGACCACCGGTTCTGACGGGCGACACAAGCGCGCAGGCGATGCGGTCGACGGAACAATCCGCGCCGCTGCGAGTCCCATTGAGTGGCACGGGCACGTTCGCCCGCCTACCCACCCGATGGAGACGCATATGCCGGACATCCGGAACGCCAGGATCCTGATCCTCGCCACCAACGGCTTCGAGCAGTCGGAGCTCGAGGTGCCCCGCGACGAGTTGCGCCGGGCCGGCGCCGAGGTGCATGTCGCCAGCCCGGACGGCAAGAGCATCCGCGGCTGGGACAAGTCCGACTGGGGCCGGACGGTGGCGGTCGACCTGAAGGCCGCCGACGCCGAATGCGCCGCCTACGACGGCCTCGTGCTGCCGGGCGGACAGATCAACCCCGACCTGCTCCGCATCGACCGGTCCGCGATGGCGGTCGTGCGGGCGTTCCTCGGCAGCGGCAAGCCGGTCGCGGCGATCTGCCACGGCCCGTGGCTGCTGGTCGAGGCCGACGCCGTGCGCGGCCGCGACGTCACCTCCTACCCCTCGATCCGGCGCGACCTGGAGAACGCCGGCGCCACCTGGATGGACGAGCCGGTCGTGGTCGACGGCGGCATCGTCACCAGCCGCAACCCGGGCGACCTGCCGGCCTTCGTCTCGAAGATCGTCGAGGAGGTCGGCGAGGGCCGCCACCGGCAGCGCGCGACCGGCTGACCGGGCCGCGCCCTGTCCGCGCCCCGGACCGGTTCCTGCAAGGAACCCCGGCCGGGGTGTGCGGGTTGATCATTCGTCCACAGTACGAAGGACAGGAGACTTCCGATGGCCAAGCCGGTGACCTGGATCGTCGTCGCGGATGCGGGGCGCGCCAAGGTCTACGAGGCCGTGGGCGGCATCGCCGCCAGGTCCTGGAAGCGGCGCCACGAGATGACCGCGGCCCTGCCGCCCAGCCGCGACATCGACAGCGACAGACCGGGCCGCAGCTTCGACAGCGGCGGCCCGGGCCGCCATGCGATGGAGCCGCCGACCGACCCGCACGAGCACGCCAAGGAGCGCTTCGCCCGCGACGTCATGCAGACCCTGGACGACGGCCGCCGCCACGAGGCCTTCCAGGACCTGGTCGTGGTCGCGGCGCCGGCCTTTCTCGGCGACCTGCGCTCGAAGATGCCGGACCGGCTGCGGGATCGCGTCCGCCACGAGGTCGACAAGGATTACTCGAAACTCCCCGAGGACGAGCTGCGGCAGCGCATCCGGGACAGTATCTGAACCGACCGTTTCGCAAGCGAGGACACACGCACCATGACCGACAATCCGAAGACCAAACAGGAGCAGGACGCGGAGCTGGACGAGGAACTGGAGGACTCGTTCCCGGCCAGCGATCCGCCGTCCTCCTCGACCCCGGGCGGCGGCTCCGGCGCCCCGGACCACGACAAGGAAGACGAGAAGAAGAAGCCGTGACGGCCACCGACACCGACCCCCGGCGGCGGGCGCCAGCGATCGAGTCGGTCAGCGCGGTCACGCTGGCGACCGCCGACATGTCACGGGCCGTCGACTTCTACCGGCGGCTCGGCTTCGGACTCACCAAGGGCGGGGCGGGAGCCGCGTTCACCACCCTCGATGCCGGCGGCCAGAGCCTGAACCTGACCGCCGAGGCCGGCACCGGCGCGCCGGGCTGGTGGGGCCGGGTGATCTTTCACGTCGCCGACGTCGACGCCAGCTACCGCCACGTGCTGGCCCAGGGCGTCACGCCGGAGTTCCCGCCGCGCGACGCGCCCTGGGGCGAGCGCTACTTCCACATGGTCGACCCGGACGGCCACGAGATCAGCTTCGCCCGCCCTTTGGAGTGACGGGTCTTTCCCGGGCGCGCTCGACAGCCTGAGGCGCCCCGCCTGCGCGGGGCCGCGAAGGTTCAGCCGCCGGCCAGGTCCAGGATCCTGGCGTGCAGGGCCGCGTCCACCGCTACGCCGGCGGTCGCGGTCGTCGCCCGGTTGCGGCGCCGCCGGTCGGCCGGCAGCCGCACGCCCTCCTCCGCAGTGATCTGGGCGAACAGCAGTTCGGCATGGGTGGCGAAGCCCTCGGGGTCGCCGAACCGGGCCGGGTCGATCGCCAGCATCAGCTCGCCGCCCTTTGGCGGGCCGCCGTCGCCGTTGTCGGCGGCCAGCGCCTCGAAGCTGAACTTGTCGCCGATCAGGGCGCCGACCAACAGCTCGATCATCAGCGCGATCGAGGCCCCCTTGTAGCCGCCGAACGGCAGCTGGGCGCCGCCGTCCAGGATGGCTTTCGGGTCGGTGGTCGCGTTGCCGTCGGCGTCGATGCCGGTACCCGGCGGCACCTCGTGGCCCTCGCGCGCGGCGATCATGATCTCGCCGCGGGCCAGCGCCGACGACGCCTGGTCGAACACCAGCGGGTCGCGGCCCGGCCGCGGCCAGGCGAAGGCCATGGGGTTGGTGCCGTAGATCGGCCGCCGTCCGCCGGCCGCCACCACATAGGGGAAGGCGGCGGTAAAGGCGAAGGCACACAGCCCCTGCTCGGCCAGCGCCTCGACCTCCGGCCAAAGCGCCGCGAAATGGTGGATGTCGTTCAGCGCCAGCGCCGCGATGCCCTGGCTGCGCGCCTTGCCCATCAGCGGCTCGCGGCCAGCCTGCAGCGCCAGCGGCGCGAACCCGCCCTTGCCGTCGACCCGCACCACACCGGGGGCCAGGTCCTCGACCTGCGGGCGGGCGCTGCCGTTCACCTTGCCGCTGCGCAGCGACGCCACGTAGCCGGGCAGCCGGAACAGGCCGTGCGACAGGCAGATGTCGCGCTCGGCGGCGGCGATGGTGTCGGCCACGGCCCCGGCGTTGACGGCGTCGCAGCCGTTGGCGACGAGGCAGCGGCTGGCGAGCGCGTGCACCTCGCCGAGGCTGAGATGGACGCTGGCGGCGGCAGGGGGGGCGGCAGGCCCGGCCATGGACGGTCTCCCTGGTGTGGCGGAAGCGAATCCGCGACAGCTAACCAGAGGATCGCGGCGCCGCAAACCCACCGGCCGGCCGGCGCCGGAAATTCCTTGGCCGCCAGCACGATCCGGGCTTGATGCCGCTTCGGCGACCCGCTATATCACGCCCTCGCATCCCGGCGGGCCGCCTATCAGCCCGTATCGGTCGGGGAGTAGCTCAGCCTGGTAGAGCACTGTCTTCGGGAGGCAGGGGCCGGAGGTTCGAATCCTCTCTCCCCGACCAACATCTTCCTGCTGCAAATCCGACTGAGCCGATTGCCCCGGCGCTCCCGGGAGTCCCTGCTTACCCCCCTTGGGAGCCGCACTCGGCTTCCAGCTGGGCGAAGACGTCCTCCGCCGGGCGGTGGAACAGGTCGGGCTCCTCCAGGTTCACCAGATGGCCGGTCGCCGGCACCACCGACAGCCACACATCCGTGCTGGCCTGTCTCATGAACCGGCCCGAGCTCAGCGCTCCCGGAAGTCCTCGAACGCGCGGGTTCTTGTACTTGAGCTGGATGCGGTTCGGCGCCTTCTTCAACGTATTGATCGCCTCGGCGAAGCCGCACCGCTCGTACAGCAGCGCCCGGCCGCCCACCGCCGTCAGTTGCGGGGCTTGATCCCAGTCGAGTAGACCGAGTTGGCGTAGTGGCCGCCGCACTTCTCGCCCGGCTTGCCGCCGCAGTCGTAGTCGCAGGACGGCGACGTACCGTGCTTGCCATAGCTGTTCCCGCAGGCGCATTCGACGCCGTACTGGGTTCCGGCGAAGGCGAAGCCCTTGCCGGCGCAGTGCCGTACGCAGGCCTGGCCGGAGTTCGCGTTGCCAAGTTTGGTGAAGTCCCGCAGGTCGCGGTCGCCGCGCTTGTCGACGAAGCAGCCGAGATAGGTGCCGCGGGGTGCGTCGAGTTGGCGGAACGGCGTATCCGGCGGCAGCTGCTGCACCGCGGCCGGCGACACGCCGGTCGCGTAGATCGAATTGGCGTAGTAGCCGCCGCAGATCTCGCCCGGCGCGCCGGTGCAGGCGTAGTCGCAGGCCTTGGACGGGCCGTGCTTGCCATAGGTGTCGCCGCAGGCACACTCGCGCCCGTACTGGGTGCCGGCGTAGATGTAGCCCTTGTCCGCGCAATGCTTGGTGCAGGCCTGGGGCGAGTTGGTGGATTCGAGCTGGGTGAAGTCCGGCAGGTCGCGATCGCCGCCCTTGTCGGCATAGCAGCCGAGGAAGGCGCCGGCCGCCGCGCCGGAGTTGCCGGGGGACGGGGTCGGGGACGGGGACGGTTGCCGGGTCGCGACCGCCGTCACGCCGGTTGCGTAGATCGAGTTGGCGGCGAACCCCCCGCACTTCTCGCCGGGCCGGCCGCCGCAGTCGTAGTCGCAGACCGCCCCCGACGTGCCGTGCTTGCCGTAGCTGTTCCCGCAAGCGCATTCGACGCCGTACTGGGTCCCGGCGAACGCGAAGCCCTTGCCGCCGCAGTGCGCGATGCAGCTTTGTGCGGAATTTCTTCCGCCGAGCTTCGTCAAGTCGGGCAGGTCGCGATCCTGGACCTTGTCGGCATAGCAGCCGAGATAGGCGCCGCGGGGTGCGTCGAGCTGGCGGAAGGGGGTGTCGGGCGGCAGCTGCCGGGTCGCGGCCGGCGACACGCCGGTGGCGTAGATCGAGTTGGCGGCGAAACCGCCGCACTTCTCGCCGGGCCGGCCGCCGCAGTCGTAGTCGCACACCGCCCCTGACTGTCCGTGCTTGCCGTAGCTGTTGCCGCAGGCGCATTCGACGCCGTACTGGGTCCCGGCGAACGCAAACCCCTTGCCGCCGCAGTGTGCGATGCAGCTTTGTGCGGAGTTTCTTCCGCCGAGCTTCGTCAAGTCGGGCAGGTCGCGATCCTGGACCTTGTCGGCATAGCAGCCGAGGAAGGCACCGGCCTGCGGGTCGGCCGCCGGAGCGCCGGGCGCGGTGACCGGCCCGGCTGCCGATGCGCCGCCGCAGGAATCGTCACGGAAGCACTGCCGGAGAAAGTCGCGCAACTGGCCGCTGACACCGGCGCGCACGGTGTCGACGTCGACGACCACCAGCACGCGCCGGGCGGCGGCGCTGACTAGGTTCGGCGTGTCGTCGTCGGCGACGCAGGCGATGTAGGCCGAGGTGTGGCCGACGGTGTCGCCGAAGATCCAGCCGTCCTGGCTCCGCACCTGAAACGGCAACGAGAACCGGCTGGCCGCCGCCGCCAGGGCCCGGCGCGCGCGCTGCTCGCACTCCGCCTGGGTGACCGACACCCAGTTCCAGTTTCCGGCTGAATGGGTCTGTTGTGCCTGAGCCGGATCGAGCATCCAGGATACGGCCAACAGAATTGACATCGCCCACAGGGCGATCGTGGCTGGTCGTCGCATCGTCTCCCCCCGCGATTGTGAGCCAGCTATGCTGTGTGTCCCCGCAATGCGCAGCCGGGGCGTCTGGACGACCCGGCCAGTTCGAAGATGATTTACTGATCGGTGGCTGTCCAGGATTCCGGATTGACCGAAGGATCACGAGGCCTTGAAGGCCGCAACAGTGGCCAGGGCCGCACCGACGGGACTATGATCGGTTCCGAGGATGGTCGGGTGCGGGGAGACACATGACCAAGCTTCGCCTTGCAGTCCTGCTCGGCGCCGCGGCCTTGCTGCCCGGCGCGCCTCCGCAGGCACATGCCGACGCGCCGCCGGGCCACGAGATCAGGGAATTCGGCCAGTCCATCCAGGGGCCGGCCCTGCGTGGCGCTTCCGGCAGCGGGCCGGCCGGCGTCGGCACCACCCCGGCCGACCGGGTCGACACGCTGGGCGGGCTGCTGGGCCCGATCGTGTCCGGCAGCGGCGACCTGTCTCCGACGACGCCCGGCAGTTCTTCGCCCACGGCTTCGAACGGATCGCCATCGACCCTGGACAGCCTGTTCGACGATGTCGACGCCGAGGCCTCGAAGCGCTGCGACGAGATCGCCCGGGCCGATGGCGCCGGCCTCGACCGCCAGGCGGCGGAGCTGGACCGCCGGCGCCAGGACGAACTGGCGCGGCTGAAGCGGATCGAACAGGCCGAGCAACGCATCGCGGGCCTCAGGGGCGAGATCGATGCGCTGGACCGGGACATCGCCGGCCGCGAACAAACCAAGAGCCCCGAAGACGAGGCCCAGAGCCGCAAGATGGACGGCCTGCGGGACGACCTGGACGCCGCCCGCAAGGAGCTCGAGCGCAAGCGCTTCGAGCTGCGGCAGCTGGACGAGAAGAACGACCTGCTGCGGCAGCACCGCGACACGTTCGCGGCCGCCAGCGCGAAACTGCGCGACGCCACGGCCCGGATCGACTCCCTCACTCGGCAGATCCAGGATCTCCAGGAGGGGAACCGCACCACGGTCACGACCCGGGCCGGCGACGCCGCCTATGTCCGTCACGCCAGCCAGGAGTTGCAGGGGCAACTCGATGCTGCCCTCGAGGCACGGGCTGCAGCGCTGGCCGAGGCCGGAGGGGCGCTGTATCTGACCCATGCACCGGCGTCGCTCGCCGAGCTGGCGGCGCAGACCTCGCAGCTGCACGCCGACTGGCAGCAGTATCAGCATCAGCGCCAGGGGATCGCGACCCGGCTCCGCTGGCTGGAGGGCGAGCGGATTCCATCGCTGGAGCGCGACTTCAACGCTGCCGAGACGGCCGGCGCCGCCGCCACGGCCCGCAGCGCCGAGCTCGATGCCTTGCGGGACCGGCGCCGGCAACGCCAGCAGGACTACGACCTGGCCCGCGAGGACATGGTGACCGACCGGGTGGCGGCGGTGCTCGCCTTCAAGCTCGACACCGCGGTGCGCGACTGCATCGACCAGCGCCGGGTCGCCGGGACGAGTGCTCCGCCGCCGGCCACGACGGGCGGGCGGCAGACGGTGACCGGGACGATCACCCGGACCTGCTACGGACCGACCACCGGACCGACGGTCCAGCTCTTCCGGGGCTTCACCTACGCTCCGCATGAGTGGCAGCCGATGTCGCTTCACGTCAGCGACAACAACACCGTCGGGTTCGGCTTCATGCCCGGTTCGATCTATGGCGGCACCCGGCTCTACAAGACGGACACCTCCGGCAACACCTATCTAGATCGCGGCACCGGCCACCTGGACCCGGCGAGCGGCCGGCTCGTGCTGCGCGCCGAAGGCACCAGCATCTTCAACACTCTGCAGGGCACCGGGGCCAACCTCAGGACGGTGCGCTCCAGCGTCTGGCCGCTGGTGCTGATCGGCGAGTTGCGGCCGGATTCCTCGGCGCCGCGGGGATGGCGCGGCCACGGCAAGGGACAGATGGGTTTCAAGCTGTCCTACAGGCAGAACTTCGGCTCGTATCACGGAGACGAGCCTTGCGAGATCGAGTGGACGGTCCCGTGATCCCAGGCCGGCCGGCGGCTCGCCCCACCGTCACACTACTGTTATGAAAAATCCTTAGATTCCAGGGTGATTCGCCCACAGCCCGGGATGGCCGGCGCCGTGCACATCCTGATCGCGACCGACGCGTGGTACCCGATGATCAACGGCGTGGTGCGGGTCATCGACTCCGTGCGCCTGCGCCTGTTCGACCGCGGCCATCGCGTCACCGTCATCTCGCCGGACCAGTTCGCCTCGGTCCCCTGCCCCGGCTATGCCGAGATCCCGCTGGCGATCGCGCCGCAACGCCGGATCCGGCATTTCCTGAAGAAGGACCGGCCCGACGTCATCCACATCGCCACCGAGGGACCGATCGGCTGGGCGACGCGGGCGGCCTGCCTGTCCAAGGGGCTGCCCTTCACCACCGCCTATCACACCAAGTTCCCGCAGTACCTGACGGAGCGGCTCCCGATCCCGCTCGGCTGGGGCTACGGCGCGCTGCGCCGGTTCCACGGACCCTCGCGCTGCGTGTTCTCGCCGTCTCCGTCGGTGGCGGCAGAACTGAAGGAACGCGGATTCTCCAATGTGCTGGAGTGGAGCCACGGCGTCGACACCCGGACGTTCCGGCCGCGCGGCAAGGGGTTCTTCGACCTGCCGGGGCCGATCTTCATGTATGTCGGCCGGATTGCTGTCGAGAAGAACCTCCCAGCCTTCCTCGACCTCGACCTGCCGGGCAGCAAGGTGGTGGTCGGCCGCGGCCCCGACCGCGATGCTCTGATGAAGCGCTACCCGGACGTGCTGTTCCACGTCTGCCACGGCGACGACGAGCTGTCGCGCTGCTACTCCGCCGCCGACGCCTTCGTGTTCCCGAGCCGGACCGACACCTTCGGGCTGGTGATGCTGGAGGCGCTCGCCTGCGGCGTGCCGGTCGCCGCCTATCCGGTCCCGGGGCCGCTGGACGCGCTTGGTGCGACCGGGCCGATCGACGCGGGTCACGGCGTCCTGAACGACGACCTTCGCGCAGCGGCGCTCGCCGCCGTTGGGAAGTCTCCGGATGCCTGCCGGGCCTATGCCGAGAAGTTCGATTGGGACCGGGTCACCGACCAGTTCCTCGCCAACGTGGTCACGCTTGCCGCCGGTCCGGCCGCGACCATCGCCGCCTGACCCTCCGGGGCCGCAACCCGGCCGGAAGATCGCGCTTGGCCTTCGCACCGGGCCGCCCGACAATGCGCGCCAAAAGCGCATCGGGAGGAATTCACAGATGGCCCGAACGGCTGCATCGCCCAGCAACGATCCGGTTGACGTCCTGATCATCGGCGCCGGCGCGTCGGGTGCCGCGATCGCCTGGAGCCTGACCGAGACCAGGATGCGCATCCTGTGCCTGGAGCAGGGCGACTGGATGTCGTCGTCGCACTACCCGACGACGGCCAAGAACTGGGAGGCCCAGCAGTTCGGGGCCTGGCACGTCGACCCGAACGTCCGCGGGCGGGACACCGACTATCCGGTCAACGGCAGCGAGTCGCCGATCGACGTGCTGAACTTCAACGGCGTCGGCGGCGGCACGATCAACTACGCCGCCCATTTCCCGCGCCTGCACCCCTCGGACTTTCGCGTGAAGACCCTGGACGGCGTCGCCGACGACTGGCCGCTCGGCTACGATGACCTGGAGCCGTATTTCGTCCAGAACGACCGGATCATGGGGGTGTCGGGCCTGCCGGGCGACCCGATGTACCCGCCGAAGCTGCTGCCGCTGCCGCCGCTGCCCATCGGGCTGGTCGGCGAGACCGTGGCCCGCGGCTTCGACCGGCTGGGCTGGCACTGGTGGCCATCCGACGCAGCCATCCTCTCCCAGCCCTATGAGGGCCGCGACCGCTGCCTGAACCTCAATCCCTGCATGTCCGGCTGCTCGCAGGGCGCCAAGGGCAGCACCGACATCACCTATTGGCCCGAGGCGATCCGGGCCGGCGTCGAGCTGCGCACCCGCTGCCGGGTGCGCGAGGTGACGGTGAACGACGACGGCATGGCGGACGGCGTGATCTACTACGACGCCGACGGCCGCGAGCGCTTCCAGAAGGCCGAAGTGGTGATCATGGCCTGCAACGGGGTCGGCACCCCGCGCATCCTGCTGAACTCGACGTCGAAGCAGTTCCCCGACGGCCTGGCGAACCGCAGCGGCCTGGTCGGCAAGAACCTGATGTTCCACCCGGTGGCGCTGGCGACCGGCGTGTTCGAGGAGCGGCTGGACACCCACAAGGGGCCGAACGGCTGCTGCATCCTGAGCAAGGAGTTCTACGAGACCGACCTCGAGCGCGGCTTCGTGCGCGGCTACAACATGCAGGTGACCCGCGGCGCCGGCGGGCCGCTGGCGACCGCCATGCGCGGACTGGCGGCCGGCACGATTCCCTGGGGCCCTGGGCACCACGAGAAGTTCAGCCGGTACTTCGACCACACGGTGCAGTGCCTCGCGGTGTGCGAGGACCTGCCCGAGGAGTGCAACCGGGTGACGCTCGACCCCGAGCTGGTCGATTCCGACGGCATCCCGGCGCCGAAGATCAGCTACCGGCTGAGCGAGAACAGCAAGCGGATGCTGGCGCACGGCCTGGAGCGCGGCAAGGAGGTGATGCGGGCGGCCGGCGCGAAGGAGGTCATCGAGACCCCGCTGCTGCGGCCGTCCGGATGGCACCTGCTGGGCACCGCCCGCATGGGCACAGACCCCGAGCGTTCGGTGGTGAATTCCTGGGGCCGCAGCCACGACGTGCAGAACCTGTTCATCGTCGACGGCAGCCTCTTCGTCACCGCCGGCGGCGTGAACCCGACCAGTACCATCCAGGCGCTGGCGCTCTATATCGGCGACCGCATCAAGGCGAACCTCGCCAACCTGTTCGACGACTGAGGGGAATTCCGGTGACGACAGCCTTCAGCGACAGCCAGCGCCGCCGCCTCGCCGCCCTGCAGGACAGCATTCTGCCGGCCAGCGGCGACGGAACGATGCCCAGTGCGGCGGAGATCGACTTCCCGGCCTATCTGGCGGAGCAGGCGCCCGAGTACCGGGACGAACTGACCGCAATCCTGGACCGGTTCGACGACGGCTTTCCCGGCCTGCCCCTCGAGCGCCGCGTCGCGCTGGTGCGGGCGTTCTCGGAGGCCGACGCCAAGGCGTTCCGCAGCCTGGTGTTCCGGGTGTACGACAGCTACTATCAGGACGACCGGGTGCGCGCCGCCATCGGCGCCCGCCCCGGCCCGCCGTTCCCGGGCGGCCATTCGATCCCGGCCGGGGATCTCTCGTCCCTGGAAGCGGTCAAGGCACGCGGCAAGGGCTACCGGCGTTAGGACAGTCAGCCTTCCAGGTCGCCCAGGAAGTCCGCCAGCAGCCCGGCGCACGCGTCCGGGTGCGACGTGATCAGGAAGTGGCTCGCGCCCTCGACCACCGCCGGGCGGACGTTCGGCAGGCAGGCCGCCAGGCCGTCGGTGATGGTCGCCATCTCCTGGCAGGCGGCGCTGCCGCGCACCAGCAGGACCGGGATGTCGAGACGCGCGTAGTCGGCCTTCGAGGCCGCGAACGCGAAGGCGGTGCGCCAGTCGAGCACGTTGGCGCCGGCGGTCGTCCGGCAGTAGTCCTGCACGACCTCGGGCATCGCCGCGAACGATCCGGCGCCGCCCCAGAAGTCGATGATGCGCCCCGCCGCGTCCCGCTCGCCGCCGGCATGCGCCGCCTCGAAGGCCAGGCTCATCGCGCGGGTGCGCTCGTACAGCTCCTCGGAGCCGTGCTCGCGGATCAGCGCCAGCGGGTTGGCCTCGAAGGTCGCGATGCTGCGGATCTCGGCGACGCCGGCCAGGGCCGCCGCCAGCGCGACGGTGCCGCCGAAGGAATGGCCGACGAGATGGACGGGCGCCCCGATCCGGGCGGCCGCCTTCCCGATCACCCGGACCTGGTGGGCCATGTCGAGATCGGCCGGCGTCCGGGTCTCCCGGGTCGCGCCGTAGCCGAGGATGCTGGTCGCGACCAGCCGGTAGCCCGCGGGCAGCCGCTTCCACATGCCGCGCCAGGCGGCCGGCGTGCCGAACGAGCCGGAGACGAACAGCACCGCCGGCCCGTCCCCCTGCTCGACGAAGTCGATGCCGTCGTCGGATGCGGTCTCGCTCAAGCGGCACTCCCAACCCGTGTCCCAAGGTCGGATGGACACCCTATCGAGAGAGCACGGTCAGGCCCGGGAGACCAGCGGCACGTAGTCGTACTCGCCGACCCCCTGCAGCACCAGGAAGGTCAAGGAGGCGTCGCCGGCGTTGGTGACCAGGTGCGGCCGGCCCGGGGCGACGGCGTAGCTCTCGCCCGGCCCCAGCTCGACGCTTTCCTTCGGTGCCTGCAGGAACAGGCGCATCCGGCCCTCGAGCACGTAGAAGGTGTCGCCGACATGGGTGTGGCTGTGCCAGGGCACCGTCTGGTCGGGCGACAGCTGCAGCTCGGTGATCCGGAAGCCCGGCCGCTCCAGGTGGCGGGCCCGTCGCTCGACCTCATACAGGTGGCTTGCGTCGGGGATGGACTGGCCCCGTTCGGGCGTCGTGGTCATGGGCGGACTCCCGTTCCTGGCTTCCGGAGGCGCATGGCGTTGCGAACCCTACCGCCGGCCCGCACCGGCCGCCACAAGCCATGCGGCACCGGCGGCGGCTGTGCTAGGCTCGGACATCGCTCGCCCCGTCCTGGCGGTCGCTTCCGTTTCCCGTGCCGAGAAGGTGAAGACGATGGCGTATGAAAGCATGATCGCCGAATCCCTGACGATCAACGGCCACAACAACGAGCCGATCTCAGCCTACCAGGCGCGGCCGATGGGCCCCGGCCCGTTCCCGGGCGTCGTCCTGATCCACCACCTGCCCGGCTGGGGCGAGTTCTACCGGGAGATGACCCGGAAATTCGCCCATCACGGCTATGCCGCCGTCAGCCACAACCTGTACCACCGGCTCGGCGAGGGCCATCCCGACGACGTCGCCGCCAAGGCGCGGGCCGAGGGCGGGGTCGCCGACGACCAGATGGTCGGCGATACCCACGGTGCGGTCGCCTGGCTGCGCGCGCAGCCCTTCGTCAACGGCAAGGTAGGCCTGATCGGCAGCTGCTCGGGCGGCCGCCAGGCCTTCGTCTATGCCTGCCAGCGGAACGACATCGACGCCGTGGTCGAACTGTGGGGCGGCCGCGTGGTGCAGGCCGAGGACGACCGGCCGGCCAAGCAGCCGGTCCCGCCGATCGAGATGACCAGGGGCCTGTCCTGCCCGCTGCTGGGGCTGTTCGGCAACGAGGACCGCGCCCCCAGCCCGGAGCAGGTCGACCAGCACGAGGCCGAGCTGAAGAAGCACGGCAAGGACTACGCGTTCCACCGCTACGACGGCGCCGGCCATGGCTTCTTCTACTATCACCGGCCGATGTACCGGGTCGAACAGACCCTGGACGGCTGGGAGAAGATCTTCGCCTTCTTCGGCAAGCACCTGAAGGGGTAGGCGGCATGTGCACCTCGATCGTCGAGATCGTCCCGGCCGAGGGCGCCGGCAAGAGCTTCGACGGCTGGTTCCCGGTCACCCGGGCCGTCGTCTCCTACGACCATCCGAACCACGCGCTGCTCGATGACGGCATCATCGTCGACTTCGTGAACCCGGATCTCGGCCCCGGCGCCCGCGCCGCGGTCGAGCTGACCCTGGAATCGGCCAGGGCGCTGGTCGGCGCCCTCGAGCGGGCGATCGCCGCCGCCGAACTCGAGGAGGCGGAGGCGCGGCGGGTGCCGGCGAAGGCGGCCTAGACCGAAATCCCGAGCCGGTACACCCGCGCGGCGGTGTCCGCGAACAGCGCCCGTTTTTCGGCCGCCGAGCACCCCGCGGCGATTCGCTTGAAGGCGTTCCACAGCACGCCGTAGCCGCAGCTGCCCTTGTCCACCGGGAAGTTGCTCTCGAACATCGCGCGGTCCGGGCCGAACGCCTCGATCGCGGTCTCGACATAGGGCCGCCAGGCGGCGGCCACCGCCTCGGAACCGGGGGCCCGCTCGCCCGCGTGCAGGTCGAAGCCGAACAGCCGCATGCCGAGGCCGCCGAGCTTGACCGCGACGTTCGGCCGCCGGGCGACCTCGCGCAGCGCCGCCCGCCAGTCCGCGAAGACTTCGTCCCGGCGGCCGGCATAGGGGCCGATGCCGATCGGTCCGCCGACATGGTTCAGGATGATCGGGGTATCCGTGAACGCGTCGGCGAGCTCGGCCGCGTCGGCCAGCTGGGTGTGGTACATCCAGGCGTCGAACGACAGGCCGAGCGGCGCCAGATGCGCGAAGCCGGCCCGAAAGGCCGCGCTCCCCAGCAGCCCCGGCGGGACGTTCAGCATCGAGCCGTGGGCGGTCGGGTCGGGATGGTGGACGCTGCTGCAGCGCAGGCCCCTGAGGCGCCCCTGCCCGACCGCGACCGCCGCCTCCAGCAACGGTCGGACCCGGTCGCCGGCGGACAGGTCGAGGGTGCCGACGACGCCCCGGCAGAGCGCCGTGTTCCCGCCCTCCGCCTCGGCGAGCTCGCCGACGCCGGCGGCGAAGGCGACCTCGCCGAGCGGCCGTTCCAGCGGGTCGCCGCCCTCGCGGTACATGGCGTGGCATTCGACATAGACCGTCGCCAGGATCCGGTGGCCCGACCCGTCGATATCGGCCCGCAGGTCGTCGGCCAGGTAGCGCGAGTCCGGACGGTCCCAGAGATGGTGATGCGGGTCGACGATCGGCAGCTCGGGGTCGAGCGGGTCTTCGCGGCAGGTGGCCAGCCAGTCGGGACGGACCGGGATGTGACGGCTGACGGTCAGGCTCATCGGGCGGCTCCGGCAACGGGTGCCCCAGGGTGCCGCAGCGCCGGCCGGAAGTCGACCGGCCGCCGGCCCGGGTCAGGGTCCGAAATAGCGCGCCAGGAATGCCTCGACCGCCCGCCAGCACGCCTCGCTGCCGGGCGACAGCGACGGCACCAGCGCCGAGGAGCCGTGTCGGCCACCCCGGTCCGGCGAGAAATGCGCCTTGCGGTCGTGCGGCACCGCTTCGTAGATCGGCCGCCACTGGGCGACCTCGTCCGGTGGCGAGACGATCAGCAGGGGTACCGCGATGCCCGGCGCCGCGTCGACGACCGAATGGCCTGCCAGATACTCGCCGGGCGACACGGCGACGACCCCTTCGACCAGCGTCGGGTACTCGCCGGCCAGCCACAGCGCAAGCGCCGCCGAGTAGGAACTGCCCCAGAGCAGCACCGGGCCGCCGGTCCGGCTCCGCGCATAGGCGATGCCGGCCTCGATGTCGGGGATCGCCGAGACGTAGTCCTGGCGCATGCCCCTGGCCCGGCCGGCGGCGGCGGTCTCGTTCGGGATCCCGGCGAAGCCCGAGCCGGAGCGCTGGTCGAGGGCGACGGCGTTGTAGCCGAGCCGGTTCAGCCGCGGCGCGATCTCGCGGTACTCGCCGCGGCTGGCCCCGGCCATGTGCGCCAGAACGATCCACGGCGCGCCGGCATCGGGCCCGGCATAGACGTCGGCGGTCACCGGCACCCCGTCGGCGGCGGTCAGGACCACCCGCTCCTGCCCCGCCGCCGGCAGCGTGAGCAGCATCAGGACCGCAAGGGCCGGGAGGATGCGCCGCCTGAACATCGGGTTCCGTCCTTCCCCGAAACGGCCGCCGTCGCGCGGCCGCAGTCCCGCAAGGATACGCCGGTGACCCGCCGGCCGACAGGAACCGGACACTCGCGATCGGACAAAACCGCGCGAGGCGATCAGTGCGCCCATACCTCGTCGACCGACAGCGCCCGCGGCAACAGTCCCTGGTCGAACGCCCAGCGCGCCGCCAGCTCGATCGCCGGGTCCAGCGCCGCGCGGCCGACCGGCAGCGGGGCGCCGGCGGCCTGCAGGGCGGCGACAAGCGCCTCGGCGAAGCCGGCCACCAGTTCCGGCCGCGACAGCACCAGGTCGCGGCGCGCCACCACCAGGTGGTTGACCGGCACGAAGCCGTGCGCCGCCCGGAACCGCGCCCCGGCGGCCTCAGGGTCGGGGAACACCTGGCGCAGGGCGGGGTCGTTCGGCGGCTCGTTGCCGACGATCACGGCGTCCAGGTCGCCCGCCCGCAGCATCGCCAGCATGTCCGATCCGGCCGGCGCCCGCGTGGCCCAGGGCGGGTCGGCGTATTCCGGGACATGGGCCGGCTCGAAGGTGGACCAGCGGATGCTGTCGGCCTTGACGCCGAAATCCTGGGCCAGCACGCCGCGCAGCCAGGCGCAGGTGGTCTGGCTGTAGGCCCGGACGCCCACGCGCCGGCCCGCCAGATCGGCCGGCCCGGCGATGCCGCCGTCGTCGGCCCGGCACCACAGCGAAGGCTCCTGCGAGCGCGCCGCCACCGCCACCGGCAGCAGCACCATCGGCTTGTCGTAGGCCCGGGCCTGCAGAAAGGTGAACAGCGCCATCTCGGAGAGGTCGAAGCGCTGCTCGCGCACCATCGGCGCGAACGCCCGGTAGATCGGCGAGACGTCGGCGAACTCGACCGGCACGCCGCCGACGACCGGACCCGACGCCTTGAACGCCCGGGTCCACTGGGTGGTCCCAAGCGCCACGCCCAGCGTGCCGGCGCTCACGGCAGCAGGTCCGAGACGACGTGCGGGAACACCGCCTCGTAGGCCTCGCCGTATTTGATGCCCTTCCTGTCGGAGTTGCGGGCCGCCTGGGCGCCGCGCTGCAGGGCGACCCGGCCGTAGTACTCCCAGAGATGCTCCTGGCCGGCCATGCACTCGATCGCCGCCTGCTTGCGGTCCCAGACCGCGGTGATGTCGAGCAGCATGGTCGGCATCCAGCGGCACTGCTCGGGCTGGTGCGGCTCGAACAGGAACACCGGCGGCGACCCGGCGACCGGGACACCGGGGTTGTGGCCGTGCGCCTGGGCGATGATCCGGGCGTGCTGGGCGAAGCTGCTGACCGCCGGGTGGTCGTGGTTGTACGGGTCCGCGCGCGAGTGCGTCAGCACGAAGGCCGGATGGGTGGCCCGGTGCAGGTCGGCCAGCCGGTAAAGCGCCTCGTCGGGCAGCGCAATCGGGTAGTCGCCGAGGTCCCAGAACTGGATATCGGCAACGCCCAGGGCCTCGGCCGCCGCCTCGGCCTCCTTGCGGCGCTCGGTCTTGACCCGGTCCAGGGTCATGCCGTCCTGGCGCCACAGCTTGGCCGACTCGCCGCGCTCGCCATAGGACAGGCAGACCACGGTCACCGCCGCGCCCTGCGACGCGTGCAGGGCGATCGCCCCGCCGGCCCGCCACACGAAATCGGCGGAATGGGCGCTGACCACCAGCGCGGTCTTGCCCGCCATCGTCCCGGCTGTCGTCACGGCTCAGTTCCTCCTGGTCTGCGCATCCGCCGCGGCCACGTCGTCGGGCAGCGGCGGCGTGCCGTGGGTGTGGAAGCTCTCGATGGTCTTCAGGCCCCAGGCCTGGCCCTTCTTGCGCTCCTCCTCGGTCCACACCAACGGCTTCCAGTCCGGCGCCAGCAGCAGCCGGGCGCCGGCGTTCGCCAGCTCGACCCGGTTGCCGCCGGGCTCGTAGACGTACAGGAAGAAGGTCTGCTGGATCGCGTGCTTGTGCGGGCCGGTCTCGATGAAGACGTCGTTCTCCTTGAAGATGTCGGCGGCGCGCAGGATCTCCTCGCGGCTGTCCAGCGCGAAGGTCACGTGGTGGAACCGGCCGCCGATGCCGTGCGCCTCGCGGGTGTAGGCGAAGTCGTAGCTCTTGTTGGTGCAGGTCATCCACATGCCGGCCTCGGTGCCGTCGTTCAGCACGATCTGCTCGGTCAGGCGAAAGCCGAGATAGTCCTCGAAGAACACCCGGTTCGCGCGGATGTCGGCGGCCAGGCAGTTGAAGTGGTCGATCCGCCGGACGTTGACGCCGCGCGCCGGGAACCGCTGGGCCTGGTTCTTCAGATACGGCTTCAGCTCGGGCGGCGGCTGGTACCACTCGGTCTCGTAGTACAGCTCGACGACATGACCGTCGGGATCGCGGAACTGGTAGGCCGGGCCGTGGCCGAGATCGCCGTCGGTCCAGCCGATCGCGTACTCGGTGCCCTCCAGCGCCGCGACCCGGCGGGCCAGCGCCTGCGGGCTGCGCGCCCGGAACGCCGCGTGGCCCATGCCGGAGGTGCCGGCGTCGGTCAGCTTCAGCGAATAGCGTTCGTAGTCGTCCCAGCCGCGCAGGTAGACCGAGCGACCGTCGCGCCCGCTCTCGGTCATCCCCATGACGTCGACGAAGAACCGCAGGGACTCCTCGGCCTTCGGCGTCAGCAGTTCGATGTGGCCGAGATGGGCGACGTCGAGAATCGGTTCGGCGGTCATGGCCGTCTCCAGGCACAAGGTCGAGACATACGGGCTCGCGCGCTTCGGCGAGCGCCGCAGTATACCTGAATAGACCCGCCGGCCGCGGGACATGGCATCGCAAATCCGGCACCCGGCATAACCGGTGGCTATACCCCGGCGCCCCCGGATCCGGGCGGCGGCGGCACCAGGCCCCGCCTGGCGAGATCCGCGATGTAGTCCCGCAGCACCGTCGCGAAGGCCTGGGCCGGAGGCGTCAGCGGCCGGTCGCGCGCCAGGATCAGGCCGGCCGGCCGGTCCGGTGCGGCGATCGCCAGTGGCACCACGCGCAGGGTGCCGCGCAGCAGGTCGCCGACCATCATCAGCCGCGGCATCGCCGACAGCATGTCGGTGCTGTGCAGCATCTCGCGGATGAAGCCGTAGGAGTTCGAGCGCAGCGGCCACACCGGCGCCAGGTCGAGCCGCGCCAGGAAATGCTCGATGTCCTGGCCGACGCGCTGGGTGATCGTCGGCAGCACCAGCTCGCAGCCGGCGATTGCCCCGGCGGTGACCGGCTGCTGCCCCAGGATCGGGTGACCGGCCCGTGCCAGCAGCGAGATCGGCTCGCTCCACAGCGGCTCGCGCGCGAACCCGTCCGGGACCGGCGGCGCGTACAGCCGGCCGACGATCACGTCGAGTTCGCCGGCGTCGAGCAGCGGCAGCAGGTCCTCGGTCCGCCCCTCCTGCAACCGCAGGCGGATGCCCGGATGCTGGTCCTTCAGGCGGGCAAGGACGCCGGGCAGCACCCCGCTCGCGGCCACCGGCAGGGCCCCGACCGCGACCGCCCAGCCTTCCGGGCTCGAAAGCTCGTCGAGCGTGTCCTCGAGGCGCGACAGCTCGGCCAGCACCTTGCGGCTGGACCGCAGCACGCGCTCGCCGGCGGCGGTGATCCGGACCCCGCGCGAGTGCCGCTCGAACAGCCGGGTCTGCAGGATGTCCTCGAGCTCCCGCAGGCTCTTGGTCAGCGCCGGCTGGCTGACGCCGAGCGCCTTCGAGGCCTTCGAGATGCTGCCGTGCTGGGCGATCACGTCGGCGGCCCGCAGGAGCGGGAGCTTCAGCCGCTGGTCGAGGTATCGCCGCATCGCCCGACATCTCCCTCCGGCCCGTGCCGCGACCCTTACACCGTCCGGCGGCGCCACGGAACCGCCGCCGTCGGCAAGGCCGGAAATCGCCTCTTGGCCGGTCCGCCGACCCGACATTATCGTCTGGGGTCGCCCGCATGCCCCTCCGATCGCAGCAAGAGGACCGATGACCGACACTCCCGCGACATCGCTGCCGGCCTATGTCGAACTGCACCGAGACGTCATCCTGAATGCCGACCTGTGGACGTCGCAGGTGCGGATCCTGTCCGCCGACTATGCCTTCGAGGGCATTTCGGGCGTCCCGGGGCTGTTCACCGTCGACGACCTGAATCTCGCCGTCCTCGCGGGTGCCGGCGTCAACCTCGACTATGCCGCCGCCGACCCCACCGCGCCGCTGCGCAACCTGACGTCGTCGGGATCGCCGATCGGGATCGCGGCAGGCGGCTTCGGCGGAACGCCGACCCTGCAGGACGCCATGCCGGTGGTGTTCAGCTGGCCCCTGCTGCCGAGCACGGTCCACCCGACCGACATCGCGGTCACGCTCAACACCGGCGAGGTGATCACGCCCGAGGTCGCGGCGCTCAACCCGAACTACGACTACAACGAACGGCACGTGATCGTGTTCTTCGGCGATTTCGGGAACCGGCTGGCGCCCGGCACAGAGGGTGCCCGCTACCCGGTCTCGCTTACCATCGTCGACGACGGCACGCCGCTGATGGCGGTCGGCCGCGACGGGCCGGAGTCGCTGGTCGGAATGACCGCCGCGACCGGCAACCACTACGCGTCGGGACCGCAGCTGGTGGGCGCACGGCTGACCGAATACTCATCGGCCGGCGACTTCTCGCCGGCGGCGCTGTCCCAGGCGTTCCCGAACGACGGCGCGGCCTACTATGGCGACGACGCCGTGTTCCGGCTTCGTCTGTTCACCTCCGGCGGCTTCTCCCCCGATGGGGTCAGCGGCTTCCTGCCGACCGACTTCGGGCGCCTGTTCAAGCTGGAGGCGACGCATGCGGACGGCTCCACGGTCGTGCTGACCCAGGACGGGCTCGACTACGAACTCGGCGTCGGGACGGTCCGGGTGGTCGGCATCGCCGACCTCGGCCCGGCGGTCGGGGACGAGTCGGCGATCGACACGCTTCAGTACCAGGAGGACCACGACAACTATCTGGACATCATCCTGGCGGGCGATGCCGCGGCGGTTGCAAGGCTGACCACCGTCGTGATCCCGACCGCGGCGGAAAGCGGCTACACCGACGTTTACAACCCCGGCGGCCCCGGGCGCACGCCGACCGAGGGCGTGATCTTCTCCGAGCCGGCGGCAGCACAGCGGATCGGGATCGAGGTGAGCCTCGACGACCTGGGGACCGTCAGCTACGCCGCGCAGGCGATCTCGGACTACGACCTGGACGACGGCCTGCCGGTGGTGTTCCGGCTCTACGACCCCGGCAACGGAACGCATCTCTATACCGCCAGCACCGTCGAGGCGACGTCGGCGCTGGGGCTCGGCTATGTCGAGGAGGGCGTTCCGTTCTCGAACGAAGGGTCGCACCCGGCGCTGACCGCGGTGCATCGGTTCTTCTCGGCGACCGCCAGCGACTACGTGCTGACCACCGACCCGGCCGAGATCGCGGCGCTGTCCGAGGCGGACAGCGGCTTCGGCTACGACGGCGTGGCGTTCGCCGGCATCGCCGAGGCCGAGCCCGGGACCACCGCGATCCATCGCTTCTACTCGGCCGCGACGGCGGACCATCTCTACACCGGCAACTTCGCCGAAGGTGCAGACGCCGCAGGCTACGAATATGAGGGCGTCGCCTGGTACGCGATCGGTCTGCTGCAGGCCGACACGGCAACGGAGGCGCTGCGCTCCGGGTGGCTGGTCGAGGCCTGACCGCCGGGCTGTCGGCACGCGGCCGTCATTGCTCCGATTCCGCGTACAGCTCGGCGAAATAGGCGACCAGTTCGTAGCACATGCTCACGTTGCCGGTCTCCGGGTCGTAGTAGGCATTGGCCTCGTCGCAGGATTCGAAGACCACGTCGAAACCGGCCGGCAGAAGGAACAGGTCGGAAACATATGCGACGGCATCCCGGATCTCCTGGGATCCCTTGAGGAAGCTGACCAGCTTCGGGTCGATCCCCTTGCCCGGCCGCTTGAAGAGCAGCCTGATCCGGCCGCCGCCGGCCTTGCCCTCCGGGCGGTAGTGCCGGTCCAGCAGCGCGTCCCAGCTGAGCAGGGTCTGCGCGAAGATGCCGGGGCAGCGCTCCTGCTGCTCCTCGGGCATCTCCGTCAGCTCGGCCAGCTCGACCCAGCCCTCGGGATCGCTGCCGTAGACCAGGCAGACCACGGCGGCATAGCGCTGCAGGTCGAGCGAATGCTCGCCCCAGAACGCCAGGTCGTCCTCGTCCTCCCTCTCGTAGGCCATGCTGTAGCCGTCGGCCGCCGACAGGATCATCGCCTCGGCGACCGGGTCCTCCTGGTCGTCCTCCGGCAGCATCAACAGCACCGCCAGCCCGTCGACGGCGTCCTCCTCGCGGCCCAGGACCGGGATCTCGAGCTTGTCGATCAGGGCGTGACCGAGCTCGTGGTACAGCGTGAACAGCGTGTTCCCGACGACGAAGACCACGAACTCGTCGGCGGCCTCTTCCTGGCCCTTTGCGGACCCGGCGGTCGGCAACGCGCAGGCGAGCGCTACGGCCAGCCCGACGCCCAGCGTCATGCGACGAAAGACGGCCAACATTTGGCGCGATTCCCCTGAAGATACCCGTCGGCGCCAGTGTGATCCGACCTGCGGCGGCGCGCCAGCGGCGTTCGCTGCCCCGGGCGCTGCCCCACGACCGCTGCGCGGCTACAGCACCAGCGGCGGCAACGGGACCGGCAGCATGTCGCTGTCCGGCACGCCGGCACCGAGGTCCACGAACCGGTTGTCGTCGCCGACCCGGTTGTAGGCCGGATCGAGCTGCGGCAGCTTCAGCGCCACGTTCTCGACCGGCTGGCGGATCGTGAACAGCTGCGGCGGGGCCCCCTCCTCGTCGGCGAACACCGGCAGGCAGACATATTCCGAGAAGACCGGGCCGCCGACGCTGTACTCGAACAGCACCCGGAAATACAGGCCGCACGGCCGGCCGGCCAGAGCCAGGTTGATCAGCGATCGGCGCGGCCAGTCCTCCGGCCGCGACAGGTCCTTGAGGCTGGTGCCGGTCAGTTCCCGGCCGCGGCTGGCATTGATCGCCGTGCCGACCAGCCGGAAGATCATCTCCTCCGCCGATCTCACCTCCAGCACGCTCAGCCAGTGCAGATGCCGGGCGATGTCGGACAGGGCGATCTGCCCGCGCCGCGGGACCGTCGCATCGCCGCGCCACCGCAGCCAGGCCTGGACGAAGTCCCGGCATGTCGGGGTGACCAGCAGATCGGACAGCCGTTCCCCGCCGAGCGGTCCGGCCGTGCCTGATGACATCCGTGGTGTCCCTGTCGCCCTGCCCGGGTAGAATCCTAGTGTGCCGTCACTCTGGTTGCCAAGCGCGCCAGCGATCATCTGGCCCGGACCACGAACTCCATCCCGGCCCGATTCCCGACCCATAGCCCCGGCTTGCTGCGCCGGAGCGTGATCAGCAGCTCGCCGACCGACACCTCGGCCCGATCGCCCTGCAGCCGCACCACGGTGCCGCGCATCTCCTTGTCGTTGTCGGTGCAGGTGACCGTGACCTGATCGTCCAGACGCATCGCCGTTCCCCGAAAGGCCGCCGGCGACCCCACCGATCCCCGGACCGTCGCGATGCTGACACAAAACGGCCGCCGACCCGGCACGAATGAGCGGAACCTGCCGCCGCTGCCGTGCCCAGGTGGGTCGCCCTACCGGTATCTGATATAGTTTGCTCCCTCACTGGGGAGCGGGCGGGGTCGCGACGTGCCGAGCCGATACCTCGACGACATCGATCCGGAGAGCCCGTCGCACGCGGCGGGCAGCCCCGGAGGCCGCATCGTCGAGTACAAGGCGGACGATCGCTGGAGCCTCGAGCAGCTCGATTTCAGGGAATGGTTCCGGGCCGTTGCGGTCGACGGCATGGTGCCGCAGGGCACGCCGATCGACCGGCTGGCCCGCTACCTCGGGCACATCCACAAGCTCGAGGTCGGCCGCGGCGGGACCGACTTCCGCTACCGGATCTACGGCAACCTGATCGCCGCCGAGGCCAACATGCGGATGCAGGATCGCTGGGTCTCCGAACTGCAGGAGCCGACCAGCGGCATCGTCCTCGAGCACTATCGCCGACTGTGCGGCAAGCCCCGGCTGTTCGTCGGCGAGCTGCGCTATGCCGGCGGCGAGACGATGCGCTACCCGGTCTGGCTGCGCGCGGAGGCGCCGATCGGAACGCGCGACGCCGGAACGCTGGGGTTCATCGTGCTGACCTTACCGCTGGAACACGCCAGCCTGATGCCGGAGGACGAGGCCCCCGGCGGCGGGGCTCCCGACGCCGGGGGCCCGCCGCCTTCCGTCTGACCGGCAGGCGGCGGGGATCTTCGGGTCGCCCCGGTGGTTGGGGTCAGGCGCCGGCCGCCTCCGGGGCGGAACGGTCGGACGGACGGCCGCGCTGCTCGGCCATGAACTGGTCGAACTCCGCCTTGTCCTTCGCCTTCCGCAGGCGCTCCAGGAAGTCGACGAACTCCTTCTGCTCGTCCTCGAGACGCTTGAGGGTCTCGGCCCGGTACTCGTCGAACGCACTGTTGCCGGTGCCGCCACCCGCGCTCGACCGCTTCTCGCCGTGCCACCACTGGCCACGGCTGCGCTTCCAACATCCCATGCGACCACTCCAGAAAAGATAAGCCAGAACCGCCAGGCCGATCGGCCAGAACGCGATGAAACCGAGCACCATCAGGCCGATCCATGCCGGCTTTCCGATGTCGTCGAGCTTTTCCACGATGCCCATGCTGCACACACCATGTAAATGTTAGTAACATTCACATGGGCGATGCCGTCGCGCCGTTCAAGCCGCCCCGGTCGAAAAATCGCCGCCGAGAATCCGACCGGCGGCCAGCTATCGCTTCGGGGCGTGCAGCCCGAGGCCCTGCAGGTACACCAGTACCGCCGCCTCCAGCAGTTCCTCCGGCGCCATCGGCAGCTTGCGGCGGCCGGCGTCGCCGCGGCCGAACAGCGAGGCGATGCCGTGCGCCATCGACCAGAGATGCAGGGCGACCATCATCGCCGGCGGCCGGGCGCCGGCGGGCGCCAGGGCGCACAGCGCCTCGGCGGCCTTGCGGATCACCGCGAAGGCGGCGTCGGCGGCCTTGCGCAGTTCCGGATCGGCGTCCAGGTCGACCCCGGCCTCGAACATCGCCGAGTAGTGGGCCGGCTCCTCGCGGGCGAACTGCAGGTAGGCGCGGCCGGTGTTCTCGAACGCCGTGAAGGTGTCGGGCCGGCCGTCGTTCCAGGCCTTGTCGAGGCGCTGCTCGAACAGCTCGAAGCCGCGCCGGGCGACGTCGGCGATCAGCGCCTCGCGGTCGCGGAAGTGCCGGTAGGGCGCGGCCGAACTGACCCCGGCCGAGCGCGCGGCGTCGGCGAAGCTGAAGCCCGACGGCCCCTTCTCGGCGATCAGCGACAGGGCCGCCTCGATCAGCGCCTCGCGCAGGTTACCGTGGTGGTAGCCGCGCTTGCCGCCGGATCCGTCCTTCGACCATCCCATGGACGCGGTTCTTATGTCATTCGGGCCAGGAGCGCAGCCGCAATCGGCGATCGCGGCTCAGTACGGGTTCTTGTCCGGGTTGTCGGCCCACTGCCGGAACACCGCCCGCGCCTCGTCGCGCAGCAAGTTGCTCGCCGGCAGCGCCCGGCCGTCGATCGGCAGCGCCACCTGCTCGTAGAACCACTGGTCGTCGAAGCCGATCTCGGCGGCGTCCGCCCGGGTGTTGGCGTAGACCATGCGGTCGATGCGGGCCCACAGGATCGCGGTCAGGCACATCGGGCAGGGCTCGCAACTGGTGTAGACCACCGCCCCCGACAGGTCGTGGCTGCCGAGATGGGCACAGGCCCGGCGGATCGCCACCATCTCGGCATGGGCGGTCGGGTCGTGGTCGGCGGTCACCCGGTTGACGCCCTCGCCGAGGATGACGCCGTCGCGCACCACCACCGCGCCGAACGGGCCGCCCTCGGCGCTGACGGCGTTGCCGCGGCTCAGCTCGATGGCGCAGCGCAGGAAGGTCTCGTCTGACATGGCAGTCCCCTTCGGTTCCACGGCGATTATGACGCGCCGCTTCGCATCCGCGAAGCTTGCTGGCGGTTCGGAACGCCGTGTAGCGTTGCGGGTCGGCTGTCAGACCATCGGGAATCAGGGCGGGAACGGCAGGATGGACGCGGTGCTCGTCGCTTGGGTGGAGATGATCCTGCGCTGGCTGCACGTCGTCGCCGGCATCGCCTGGATCGGCAGCTCGTTCTACTTCATCGCCCTCGACCTCAGCCTGCGGAAGCGCGACGACCTGCCGGACGGCGTCCAGGGCGAGGCCTGGCAGGTCCACGGCGGCGGCTTCTACAACCTCGTGAAATACCTGGTGGCGCCGGCCCGGATGCCGGACGAGCTGACCTGGTTCAAGTGGGAGGCCTACACCACCTGGCTCAGCGGCTTCGCCCTCATGGCGCTGGTCTACTACCTGGGCGCCGAGCTGTTCCTGATCGACCCGGCGGTCGAGCGGTTCACGCCGTTCCAGGCGGTGTTCTGCAGCCTGGCGGGGCTGCTCGCCGGCTGGCTGCTGTACGAGTGGGCCTGCCGCTCCGATTTCGGGCGCAATACCACGCTGCTGTCGCTGGCCGGCTACGTGTTCCTGGTGGCCGCGACCTGGGGGTTCACCGAGATCTTCAGCGGCCGCGGCGCCTTCATCCAGGTCGGCGCGCTGATCGGCTCGATCATGGTCGCCAACGTGTTCGTGGTGATCATCCCGAACCAGAAGAGGACGGTCGCCGCGCTGCTGGCCGGCGAGACCCCGGACCCCGCCCTCGGCGCCCAGGCCAAGCAGCGCTCGCTGCACAACAACTACCTCACCCTGCCGGTCGTGCTGCTGATGGTCAGCAACCACTACCCGCTGCTGTTCGCCACGAAATACAACTGGGTGATCGTCGCCATCCTGCTGGCGCTCGGCCCGGTGATCCGGCACTTCTTCAACGAGCGTCATGCCGGCCGGGCCAGCCCGTGGTGGACCTGGGGGGTGGCGGCGCTCGGCCTCGCCGTGATCGGCTGGCTGTCCGCGGCCGGACCGCGCGAGAAGCTGCTGGGTGCGACGGTGACGCCTGCCCCGGCGTTCGCCGCGGTCGAGGAGATCGTGATCTCCCGCTGCAGCATGTGCCACGGCGACTACGCCGCCTGGGACGGCATCGCGGCCGCCCCGAAGGGCGTCAAGCTGGACACGCCCGAGCGCATCCACGCCCACGCCGCGATGATCGGCCTGAACGCCGTGCGCTCGTCGGCGATGCCGCCCGGCAACGTCACCGGCATGGAGCCCGGCGAGCGCGCCGTGCTGGCCGCCTGGCTGGCGGCCGGGGCGCCGAGAGAGTGACGACGATGGCCGCAGATCCCGACCCGGCCCTTCGCGGCCCCGCTTTCGCGGGGCACCTCAGGGCGATAGGGATAGGGCAGGGTCGGCGGTCGCTCTTCTTCCCCTGTCGCCCTGAGGTGCCGCGCATCGCGCGGCCGCGAAGGGCAGTCGGAGCCGCCAGATGACCGACCGCATCGCCCTCGACGCCCTCAACCGCCTCGACGACGCCGGCTTCGTGGCGGCGCTGGGCGGGGTGTTCGAGAACGCCCCCTGGGTGGCCGAGGCGGTGCTGCCCGGGCGCCCCTACGGGTCGCTGGCGTTTCTCCACGCGGCGATGTCGGCGGCGGTCCGCGACGCGCCGGCGGAGCGCAGGCTGGCCCTGCTGCGTGGCCACCCTGACCTGGCCGGCAAGGCGGCGCGGGCCGGCGCCATGACCGACGAGTCGAAGGCCGAGCAGGCCGGCGCCGGGCTCGACCGGCTGACCGAGGCCGAATACGACCGCTTCCACGAACTGAACGCCGCCTACCCGGCGAAGTTCGGCTTCCCGTTCATCGTCTGCGTGCGCCGGCACGGCAAGGAGTCGATCCTGCGCAGCTTCGAGCGGCGGCTGGCCCACACGCCCGAGCAGGAACTGGCGGCCGCGCTGGAGGAGGTGCTGCGGATCGGCGCCCTGCGGATCGACCAGAAGGTGACCGCCGCCGACCGCCTGCCGCTGGCCGGCCGGCTGTCGACCCATGTACTGGACACCCATCGCGGCCGTCCCGCGGCCGGGGTCGAGATCGAACTGTTCGAGCTGTGGGGCGAGGAGCGGCGCCCGGTGGCCCGCGGCGTCACCAACGCCGACGGCCGCACCGACGCGCCGTTGATCTCGGGCCGCCCGGTGCCGATCGCCCGCTACGAGCTGCGCTTCGGCCTCGGCGACTACTTCGCCGGCCTCGGGGTGGCGCTGGCCGACCCGCCGTTCCTGGACGTGGTGCCGATCCGCTTCGCGGTCGGCGAGCCCGAGGGCCACTACCACGTGCCGCTGCTGGCCACGCCCTGGGGCTACACGACCTATCGGGGGAGCTGACCGGCCCGCCCCTTGATCTGCGTCAAAGGTGGCGGCGGCGTTACGGTGCAGGGTTGCAGGAGCGTCGGCGAGCGGCCACCTGAGGTTGGACATACGGGACGGATTCGATGCAGCGCTGCGGCAGGTCGATACGAGGGGTACTGGCAGGCCTTCTGGTTCTGTCGGCCCTCGTCGGTGCCCCGGCCGTCGGCCATGCCGATCCCCACAGGTCCGAGACACCGGCGCCGTGCTCGGCGGCCGACGACCCGGTTGCCTGCGAGGCAGGCCGCAGCGCCGATGCCACGGCCGCCGAAGACAGCGACTGTGCCCGGGATCTCGGCACCGACCGGCATTGCTGTGCCGACCCGCGGTGCCTCTCGGTGCATGGCGGCCTGCCGCCCCGCATCGCGACCGTACCCGACGGCCCGGGCATCGCGCCCCACCGTTCGACGCTCGTCGACCGGCTCGACGGAGCCGAACCCGCGCCGGGCTTGCGCCCGCCGAGACCGCGGGCCTGATGACTCCGGGCCGGCTGCGGCCCGCCGTATCGCTTCGACCTGCAGATTGCGAACCGGGCCGCCCGCCGACCGGCGCGACGTGCCCAATGGAGACAGCCATGACAAGCTTCCTTCGCGCGACGCTTCCCGCCCTCGCACTCCTGGCCGCGGCCAGCGTGGCGCAGGCCCAGACCCCGCAGCAGAACACCCAGGCGCACCACCCGGCGGCGCCGGCACCCGGCATGGGCGCGGGGATCGGGATGGACCGAGGGGGCATGATGGGGATGATGGGCGGCGCCATGGGCCCCGGCATGATGCAGCAGATGCACGGCGGACCCGGCGGCATGCCGATGATGGGGATGATGCGCGGCGGCATGGGCATGCCGTTCGAGCACGTCGAGGGCCGCATCGCCTTCCTGAAGGCCGAGATCGGCATTACCGAGGCGCAGCAGCCGGCCTGGGACGCCCTCGCCGCCGCCCTGCGCCGGAACGCCGAGGCCATGCGGTCCATGCACCAGCGCATGGCCGAGCGGATGCAGCCGGCCGCCAAGCCCTGGCCGGACCGCATCGAAGGCATGGCCGGCATGCTGGCGGCCCGCGCCGAGGCGCTGAAGGCGGTCGAGATGGCGGCGCGACCGCTCTACGATGCCCTGACGGACGAGCAGCGCGGCAAGGCGGACGCGTTGTTCGCCGGCCCGATGGGCATGATGTGAGGCGCGGGCGGGAACGGCTGGAGGTAGCGATGCGTATCAGGAAGGCACTGTTCCCGGCGGCAGCCGGCATCATCGCCCTCGCCGCCGTGGCGTTCGCGGCTCCGGTGCTGACCGCCAGACCCGCCGAGGCGGAGCAGGAGGTCGAAGTCTGGAAGTCACCCACCTGCGGCTGCTGCAAGGGCTGGGTCGAGCACCTGCGGGCGGCCGGCTTCGCGGTGACGGTACACGACGTCGACGACGTGCAACCGATGAAGACCATGGCCGGCGTTCCGGACCGGCTCGCCTCCTGCCACACCGCCAAGGTCGGCGGCTACGTGGTCGAGGGGCACGTCCCGGCGGCGGACATCCGCCGCCTGCTCGGCGAGAAGCCCCGGGCGCTGGGCCTGTCGGTTCCGGGCATGCCGGCCGACGCGCCGGGCATGGACATGCGGACCGGCGAGCCCTACTCGGTGGTGCTGTTCGGCAGCCCCGACGGCGACAAAGTCTACGCCCGGCACTGACCACCCCGGGAGCGCCCGCCGCACCGGATGCGGCGGGCGCCACCTCGGTCACACCAGCCCCAGCTCCTCGGCCTTGATCGCCAACGCCAGGTATTTCGAGTAGTTGCGGCACTGCGAGAAGGCGCCGGCGGTGAACCACAGGCCGGGATGGCCGGTGCGGGTCCACATGTTGCGCAGCTCCTGGATCTCCTCATCGAAGCCCCAGACCGGGCCGGCGCGCTCGGCGACCGTATCGCCGAACAGGGTCCGGACCATGTGGTCCTGGCCCTTGTAGCCGGTCGCCAGCACCACGAGGTCGGCCTGCAGCAGGCGGCCGTCGGCGAGGCGCGTGCCGCCGCCCTCGAAGCCCTCGATGTCGGCGTACTGCACCACCGGGATCCTGCCGGCCGCGATCAGGTCGGAGCAGCCGACGTTGAAGTAGTAGCCGCCGCCGCGGGTCCGGTACAGCAGCGGCCAGCCGGTGCCGCCCTCGCCGAACGACAACCGGAACCCGGCCTTCTCCAGGCCGTCGAGCAGCGGCCTGTCGATCTCCCGCACCTCGTCGGTCAGCAGCCTGTGGGCGACCTTCATCAGCGCCAGCGGCATCGAGGCGTTGATCAGGTCGCGGTCGTCGAGCGACGGCCCGTCGCCGAGATAGACCCCGTCGTAGAGCTGGGCGCTCGGCTCGATGTTCACCACCAGGGTCGGGCTGCGCTGGATCATGGTCACCCGGGCGCCGCTGCCGTGCAGGTCCTGGGCGATGTCGTGGGCGCTGGTGCCGGTGCCGAACACCAGCACGTCGCGGTCGCGCCAGTCGGCGCCGCTGCCGAAGCCGCTGGAATGCACGACCGCGCCGCCGAAGCGCTCCAGGGTCGGGATCTCCGGCAGGCTGGGGGTGCCGCTGACGCTGGTCGCCATCACGATGTGGCGCGGCCGCATCACCCGCTCGCCGCCGTCGGCCAGCCGCAGCCGGGCGGTCCAGCAGCCGGCCTCGTCGTCGTAGGTGCCGCCCTCGAAGGCCGTCCCGGTCCAGAAGTTGATCTCCAGGGCCTCGACATAGAGTTCCAGCCAGTTGGCGACCATGTCCTTCGGGATGTAGGTCGGGAAGGTCTCCGGGAACGGCAGGTAGGGCAGGTGGTTGCTGTGCTTCTGGTTGTGCAGCTTCAGCCCGTGATAGCGCAGCCGCCAGTTGTCGCCGACCCGCGCCATGCGGTCGACCACCAGGGCGTCGACGCCGAGCTGGCCGAGCCGGGCGGCGATGGTGAGGCCGGCATGCCCGCCGCCGACGATCAGCACCGCCGGGTCGCGGTCGGCGTAGGCCCGTGCCGCCTGCCGCCGGTCCAGCCAGTTCGGCCCGTGCATGTCGCGCTCGAACACCGGCCCCTCGCGGGCGGCCCGGACCGTCGCCTCCTCGTGGCCGCGCAGTTCGTCGAGGGCGGTCAACAGGGTCCAGGCCCGCGGCGTGTCGAGCCCCCGGTCCAGCCGGAACCGCACGATGCCGCTGCCGCGCCCGACGTCGGTCTCGAAGCCGATCATCGCCTCGACGACCTCGACCCCGGCACGGGCGACGATGCGCGGCGGGCAGCGGTCGGGATGGATCGTCAGGCCACGCAGCCGGCGCTCGCGTCCCAGCCGCGCCAGGTCGCCGGCGACCGCCTCGCCGCCGCTCACCGTCGCGATCCGCCAGGTCAGCGCCAGCACGTCGCGCCAGTGCGCGTCGTCCAGGAACAGCGGCGCCAGCCGGCCCGGATCGCCGGAGGCCAGCGCCGCCTCGAACCGGCCCAACCAGTCGGTCACCGTCGCGGCGATGCGCGACCCCTGTTCCGCTCCCATGCGCGTGCCCCGCTTGCCGGAGGTCGTCCTCGATGGCGGTGAGGCTAGCGGAGGACCACCGCCCCCGGCAATTCGGCCGGCCGGAACGACTACCGTCGCCGGCTGGAGGCGATCGCGAGGGCGAAGCTGACGGCGGCCACCGCGAGCAGGACCAGCAGGCCGGCGCGAACCGTGTCGTAGCCGCCGGCCGACCAGACCACCGCGGCCAGGGTCGGCGCCGCCGCGCTGGCGGTGATGAACGGCAGGGCGAGCGCGCCGGAGATCGCGCCGAAACCGTCGCGGCCGAGAACCGTGGCCGACACCACCGGCCGGGCGATGGCGATAACGCCGTAACCGGCCCCCTGAAGCACCACGAAGGCGGCCAGCAGCGGCGGCGAGGCCCCGGCCAGGATCAGCGCCACGACCGCCGCCGCCATCAGCGCGAAGGACAGGCCGCAGACCGCGTTCATCGAGACCCGGCGCTCCACCGACATCATCAGCAGCCGGCCGACCACCTGCATCGGCCCGATGCCGGAGGCCGCCAGCACCGCCACGCCGTGGTCGACCCCGCGCTCGGCCAGCATCGGCAGCAGATGGGTAATCAAGATGCCATGGCTGAGCGCGATCATCGGGAACGCCGTGGCCAGCAGCCAGAATGCCGGCCGCCTGAGGGCCGCGTGCAGGGCACCCGAACCGGCCAATCCCGGCCCGCTCCGCACCGCCGCGGATTCGCGGTCGGCGGCACGCCCCCCGAACAGGAACAGCGGCGCCGCGACCGCCAGCATCAGGCCGGCGAACGCCAGCACTGCGACCCGCCAGCCCCACAGCCCGGCGACCGCGTTGCCGCCGGCGAATGCCAGCGCGCTGGCGAAGCCGGTGACCAGGGTGATCATGGTCAGAACCCGCCGGGCGTCGGCGCCCTGGGTGCGCACCAGGAAGGCCGAGCACGGCTCGTACAGGCAGGCCGCGGCGGCGACGCCCAGCACCGCCCAGAGGGCATAGAACTGCCAGACCTCGTTCACCAGGGCGAGCGCACCGACGATCGCGGCCGCCGCCACCGTGCCCCAGGTCAGCAGCCTGACGCCGTGGCCGGCGTCGATCAGCCGGCCGGCCAGCGGCGCCGCCGCCGCCGAGATCAGCACCGACAGGGTGAAGGCGCCGGCCAGGGTGGTCTTCGACCAGCCGAGATCGGCCTCCCAGTGCAGCAGCAGGGCGGGGAACAGGTACAGGGTGCCGGCCCATACGATGGTCTCGGCGACGGCCAGCGCCCACACGGCGCGGCGGCTGATCACGCGCGGCCCCCGTACACGGTCATGCTGCCTCGGTCAGGGTTCGGATGCGCCGGGGCAGCGGGCGGCCACGGCGGCTCCAGCCTCGCCCGCCGACGGCCCCGTGATCAAGCGGGTCTGCCTTCGGCCATTGCCGCCCCGGGCGCTTCCTGGCGTATGATTGGGCAGCGGGAGCCGGGTTCTGCCCGCGCCGTGGGCGTCGCCGGGAAATCGGTCCAGGCGGGCCGCGGGTCCGGCCGCTGGCACGGCGCTTGCGGATCCGGGCGGGCCCGACCGGACGACATCGGCGCAAGCGGGGCGACAGGAGGGATCAGGGACATGCGTGGAATTCGGATCGGCGCGGCGCTCACCGCCGTGGTCACACTGGGGGTCATGACGCTGGCCTCGGGCGGGACGGCAGTCGCCGAGACCGCGGTGAAGTTCGCGCTCGACTGGAAGTTCGAGGGCCCGTCGGCGCCCTACTTCGTCGCCATCGACAAGGGCTACTACAAGGCCGAGGGCCTGGACGTCACCGTCGACACCGGCCCGGGCTCGGTCGCCGGCATCGGCCGGGTGGCCGCCGGCACCTATCCGCTCGGCTTCTTCGACATCAATTCGCTGGTGAAGTTCCGCGACCAGAACCCCGACAAGGCGGTGAAGGCGGTGCTGATGGTCTACGACCGCCCGCCCTTCGCGATCGTCACCACCGCCAAGACCGGCATCACCAAGCCGAAGGACCTGGAGGGCCGCATCCTCGGCGCCCCGGCGCCGGACGGCGCCTACGCCCAGTGGAAGGCGTTCGTGAAGGAGAACGGCATCGACGCCTCGAAGGTGACGATCGAGAATGTCGGCTTCCCGGTGCGCGAGCCTATGCTGGCCTCCGGCCAGGTCGACGCGATCACCGGCTTCTCGTTCTCGTCCTACTTCAACCTGCAGCTCAAGGGTGTCGAGCCGGCGGACATCAAGGTCATGCTGATGGCCGACTACGGCCTGGTGCTGTACGGCAACGCCGTCATGGTGAACCCGGACTTCGCGGCCGCCAACCCGGAGGTGGTCGCCAAGTTCGTGCGCGCCACCATCAAGGGTGTGCAGGACACCGTGAAGGACCCGGAGACCGCCATCGACTCGGTCATGAAGCGCAACGAGACCGCCGACCGGGCGATCGAGCTGGCGCGGCTGAAGATGGCGCTCAAGGACAACATCGCCACGCCCTGGGTGCTGGCCAACGGCTTCGGCGGCGTCGACCCGGCGCGGCTGGCCGCCTCGATCGACCAGATCGCGGTGACCTACGACTTCAAGGCGCGGCCCAAGGCCGAGGACGTGTTCACCAGCGAGTACCTGCCGCCGGCGGGCGAGCGGATGCTCGCGAAGTGACAGCGAGGGAGCGGCGAGTGGGTCCCGGCTCGCCCCGCTCGCGCGGGTCGTCCGGGATGACGTCAACATTGGGTCGTCATCCTGGGCCGGGCCGCCACAGGCGGAACGGACCCGGGACCCAAGCAGCGACGGGCGTGGAGAACCGCCGGTGACCCCCTTCGTCGCCCTCGACGACGTCACCCTGACCTACCGCGGCGCCAGCGGCGACGTGACGGCGCTCAGCGGGACGACCCTGGCGGTCGGCCGCGGCGAGTTCACCGCCGTGGTCGGCCCGTCGGGCTGCGGCAAGTCCACCCTGATGAAGCTGGTCACCGGCCTGGTGCGGCCGACCGCGGGAATGGTCTCGGTCGACGGCGCCCCGGTCGCCGGGCCTGTCAAGATCGCCGGCATGGCGTTCCAGAACCCCAACCTGCTGCCGTGGCGCAAGGTCATCGACAACGTGCTGCTGCCGCTGGAGATCGTCGAGCCGCACCGCCGCCGGTTCCGCGCCAACCGCCGCGAATACCGGGAGCGCGCCGAGCAGCTGCTGGCGACCGTCGGCCTGGCCGGCTTCGGCGACCGCTTCCCGTGGGAGCTGTCGGGCGGCATGCAGCAGCGCGCCTCGCTGTGCCGGGCGCTGATCCACGAGCCGGCGCTGCTGATGCTGGACGAGCCGTTCGCCGCCCTCGATGCCTTCACCCGCGAGGAGCTGTGGTGCGTGCTCAGGGATCTCTGGGAGCGCATCGGCTTCACGGTGATCCTGGTGACCCACGACCTGCGCGAGGCCGCCTTCCTGGCCGACACCATCCACGTGATGAGCGCCCGGCCCGGCCGCATCGTCACCACCCGCCGGGTCGAGCTGCCGCGCCCTCGCGACCTGGAGGTCTGCTTCGAGCCGGCCTTCGTCGAGCTGGTGCACGAGCTGCGCGGCCGCATCGCCGAGGTGCGGGCGGCATGAGCGGGGCATGCCCGTCGCTTCGTGGGTTCCGGATCCGCCGCGCCGAGGGCGGCGCGGCCGTCCGGAATGACGTCGGAAGGGGGATGGCGCCGTCGCGCCTCTTCCCCCTTCGCCGTCATTCCGGACCGGGCCGCCGACGGCGGAACGGAGCCGGAACCCACCCGCCGCTCCAAAGTGGAAGCCTGCCATGACCGCCACCCTCGAGCGCCTCGCCCCGGTGTGGTTCACGATCCTGCTGTTCGCGGTCTGGGAGGCGACCTGCCGGATACTGCAGGTCGACCCGTTCATCCTGCCGGCCCCCTCCGAGGTGTTCGGCGCGCTGGTGCAGTACTGGCGGCCGGTGCTGCGGCACTCGCTGGTGACGCTCTGGACCACCATGGCCGGCTTCGGCCTGGCGGTCGCCTTCGGCATCGCGCTCGGCCTGGTGGTCGGCTGGTCGCGCACGATCTACCGCGGCATCTACCCGGTGCTGGTCGGCTTCAACACCATCCCCAAGGTGGCGGTGGTGCCGGTGCTGGTGATCTGGTTCGGCATCGGCGAGGTGCCGGCGATCCTGACCGCCTTCCTGATCTCGTTCTTCCCGATCGTGGTGAACGTCGCCACCGGCCTCGCCACCATGGAGCCGGAGCTGGAGGACGTGCTGCGGGCGCTCGGAGCGCGCAAGCTCGACATCATGCTGAAGGTCGGCATTCCGCGCACCACGCCCTACCTGTTCGCCTCGCTGAAGGTGGCGATCACGCTCGCCTTCGTCGGCTCGGTGGTGTCCGAGACGATCGCCGCCAACGCCGGCATCGGCTTCCTGATGGCGCAGGCCGGCGCCAACTTCCAGATGCCGCTGGTATTCGCCGGGCTGATGGCGCTGGCGGTCGAGGGTATCGCCATGTACGGCCTGTTCGCGCTGGTCGAGCGCCGGATGACCCGCTGGGCGTTCCGCTCGTCGGGGAGTGCTGCGGCGTAGCGGCGGGCATATGGCGCCCGCACGGCACCCGTGTAAGCTTTGCCCATGACGAGCGGGTCGGTATGGTTCCGGTTGAACGGACGCGAGGTGGCGGCGACGGGTGGCACGCCGACCACGACGGTGCTCGACTGGCTGCGCGAGGCGCGGCACCTGACCGGCACCAAGGAAGGCTGCGCCGAGGGCGACTGCGGCGCCTGCACGATCGCGGTGGCGCTGCCGGGCGATGGATGGCAGGCCGTCAACGCCTGCCTGATGCTGCTGCCGCAGCTCGACGGACACTCGGTGCTGACCGTCGAGGGGCTGTCCGGCAGCGACGGGTCGCTGCACCCGGTGCAGACCGCGCTCGCCGAATCCGACGCCACGCAATGCGGCTTCTGCACCCCCGGCTTCGCCATGGCGATGTTCGCCTACGGCCAGGGCGGCGAACCGGCCGACGAGGCCCTCATCCACGAGGCGCTCGCCGGCAACCTGTGCCGCTGCACCGGCTACCGGCCGATCGTCGAGGCCTGCCGCAGCATCGCCGGCAGTGCCGCGTTCCCGGCCGGCGATCCGCCGGCGCCCGGCAGCGCCTTCGGCGACGGACCGCAGAGGTTCCTGGCGCCCGACAGCCTGGACGGACTGACGGCAGCGCTGTCGGCCCACCCGGACGCCTGGCTGCTGGGCGGCGGCACCGACCTCGGCATCGCCGTCATCAAGCGGCGCGCCCGGCCGAAAACGGTGATCTCGACCGCCCGGGTGCCGGAGTTGCGGCGGATCGAGGCGGCCGGCGACGCCCTGGTTCTGGGCGGCGCGGTGACCTACAGCGCGGCCCTGCCGCATCTCGACGCATTGTTCCCGTCCTTCGCGGCACTGGTCCGGCGCATCGGCTCGCGGCAGATCCGCAATCTCGGGACGATCGCCGGCAACCTCGCCAACGCCTCGCCGATCGGCGACACCCCGCCCTGCCTGATGGCGCTGGAGGCGACCGTCGAACTGGTCTCGGCCGAGGGCCGGCGGACGGTGGCGGCCGACGGCTTCGTCACCGGCTACCGCAGGACCGTCCTGCGGCCGGGCGAGGCGATCGCGGCGATCCGCATTCCTCGCCTCGCCGACGGGCAGCGCTTCGTCGCCTACAAGCTGTCAAAGCGCTTCGACCAGGACATCTCGGCGGTCGTCGCCGCCTTCCGGTTGAGGGTCGAGGACGGGGTGCTGACCGGCCTGCGGGCGTTCTACGGCGGCATGGCGGCGACCACGGCCCGGGCCCGCCATGTCGAGGCGGCGCTGGTCGGCCGGCCGTGGACGGCGGCCAGCCTCGCCGGGATCGAGGCGGCGGTGGCCCGCGACTTCCAGCCGATCGCCGACCAGCGGGCCACCGCGGAATACCGGCTGGCGGCGGCGGCGAACCTGCTGCGCCGGCTGCAGATGGAGACCTCGGACGCCCCGGCGCCGGTCCGGCTGGAGGCGCTGTGATGGCGCGCAAGCCGGAGCGCCCGTCGCACCGTGGGTTCCGGATCGACCGCGCCGGGGCGGCGCGTCCGTCCGGAATGACGACAGGAGAGAGGGAGCCGGCGCACCCGTCCGGAATGACGAGAGAAGAGAAGGCTGGCCGTCCCCGATCTTCTATTGTCGTCATTCCGGCCCGGATCGCCGCCGGCGAGACGGAGCCGGAACCCACCCGCCGCTCCGGCGCGTCTCGGGAGGCCCCGTGAACGCCCCCGCCTCCCCCCGGCGCGGCGCCCATGCCTCGGTGCGGCACGACAGCGCCGCCGGCCACGTTACCGGGCGGGCGGTGTATCTCGACGACATGCCGCTCCCCACCAACGCCCTGCACGCGGCGCTGGTGCTGTGCCCGCACGCCCACGCCCGCATCGGCGCCATCGACTTCACCGCGGCCCTGGCCCTGCCCGGCGTGGTCGCGGCGGTCGGCGCCGCCGACATTCCCGGGGTCAACGACATCGGCCCGATCCTGAAGGGCGAGCCGGCGCTGGCCGAAGGCGTCGCCGAGTATGCCGGCCATCCGGTCGCGGCGGTCGCCGCCGAGACCCTGGAGATCGCCCGCGAGGCCGCCGCCCTGGTGAAGGTGGAGTGGGAAGAGCTGCCGGCGGTGCTGACGGTCGAGGACGCCCTGGCCCAGGGCCTGTTCGTGGCGCCGCCGCAGGTCATGCTGCGCGGCGACCCGGACGCTGCCCTCGGCTACGCGCCGATCCGGCTGTCCGGCGAGGTGCGCTGCGGCGGCCAGGACCACTTCTACCTGGAGGGCCAGATCGCCATCGCGGTGCCGGGCGAGGACCGCGACATGCAGGTGTTCTCCTCGACCCAGCACCCGACCGAGGTGCAGCACGGCGTCGCCCACCTGCTGGGCCTGCCGTTCAACCAGGTGACGGTCGAAGTGCGGCGCATGGGCGGCGCCTTCGGCGGCAAGGAGAGCCAGGCCACCATCGTCGCCGGCATCGCCGCGCTGCTGGCCCGGAAGTCCGGCCGGCCGGTCAAGCTCCGGCTACCGCGCGACGACGACATGGCCGCCACCGGCAAGCGCCACCCGTTCCTGATCCGCTGGGACGTCGGCACCGACGCCGAGGGCCGGATCCTGGCGCTGGACCTGACCCTGGCCGCCGATTCCGGCAACATCGCCGATCTGACGCCGGCCGTGCTGGCCCGCGCGCTCTGCCACTCCGACAACTGCTACTGGATCCCCGACATCCGGGTGACCGGCCTCGCCTGCAAGACCCACAAGGTCTCGAACACCGCGTTCCGCGGCTTCGGCGGACCGCAGGGCATGTTCGCGATCGAGGCGCTGCTGGACGACCTCGCCCGTCACCTGAAGCTGCCGCTCGACACGGTTCGAGCCCGCAACTTCTACGGCGTCGGGGCGAAGGACACGACGCCCTACGGCATGACGGTCGAGGACAACATCATCGAGCGGGTCACCGGCGAGCTGGCCCGCAGCGTCGACCTGCCCGGCTGGCGCGACGCGGTCGACGCCTTCAACGCCTCCAGCCCGGTCGTGAAGAAGGGCCTCGCCACCGTGCCGGTGAAGTTCGGCATCTCGTTCAACCTGCCGACCCTGAACCAGGCCGGCGCGCTGGTGCACGTCTACACCGACGGCAGCGTGCACCTGAACCACGGCGGCACCGAGATGGGCCAGGGCCTGTTCGTGAAGGTCGCCCAGGTGGTGGCCGAGGCGTTCGCGATCGACGTCGCCATGGTGCGGGTCTCGGCGACCAGCACGGCCAAGGTGCCGAACACCTCGGCAACCGCGGCGTCCTCCGGCTCCGACCTGAACGGCATGGCGGCGCTGGCGGCGGCCGAGACCATCAGGGGCCGCATGGCCGAGGTGATGGCCGGGCAGTTCGGGGTGCCGCCGGACGACGTGAGCTTCGACGACGGCCGGGCGTTCGCCCGCAACGAGAGTCTGTCCTTCGGCGAGCTGGCGCAGCTGTGCTGGAGCAAGCGGGTGTCGCTGTCCTCCACCGGCTTCTACCGCACCCCGAAGATCCACTGGGACGCCGCGACCTGCACCGGAAGGCCGTTCTTCTACTTCACCTACGGCGCGGCGGCGGCCGAGGTGGCCGTCGACACGCTCACCGGAGAGCTCAGGGTGCTGCGGGCCGAGCTGCTGCAGGACTGCGGCAACTCCCTGAACCCCGCCATCGACCGCGGCCAGATCGAGGGCGCCTTCGTGCAGGGCATGGGCTGGCTGACCTCGGAGGAGCTGTGGTGGGACGCGGCCGGCCGGCTCGGCACCCATGGCCCCTCGACCTACAAGATCCCGGGCTCCCGCGACGTGCCCCCGGTGTTCGTCACCCGCCTGCTCGAGGACGCCCCGAACCGCGAGGCCACGGTGATGCGCTCAAAGGCGGTCGGCGAGCCGCCGCTGATGCTGGCGCTGTCGGTCTGGCTGGCGATCCGCGACGCGGTGGCGAGCGTCGGGCCGAAGGGCGCGAAGGTCGAGCTGGACGCGCCGGCGACGCCGAGCCGGGTGCTGGCGGCGGTGGAGCGGGTACGGGGCGGGGAACAGCCGGGTGTGGGCCCGCCGCCGACCGGACCCGGCCAGCGGTCGAACGCCGGGGTCGGATCCGGCTCATGACCTGCCCGGCGCGGGTGAGCTTCGGCCGCTCACCCCGGACAACGTCACTTTTGGATTGGCGTACAGCCAACCGTGTTCTTGTTTACCTTTACGTTCGCGGACTAATCATGAATGCAAAAAAACTTTGAGACCGATTCTCTACGATAGTTCAGCCCTATGTCTTTGAGAGTTTCTTTTCTATTTATCGAACTGACCTCGCCGTTGTTTTGAATATTTTGTTCGACATCCACCATCGTCTGCGAACCTGCCTGCAGGATGGATTCGAATGCCAAGGTCGAGAAGGATTTCATCAACATACTAGCGCCCCCGGTTTGAACGGCCACAGCACGCGCTGGGCACAAGCGAGATTCTTTTGGTGGCACCTTCCTACCCAAAATTCTGAAACACTTTCTTTCCAGTCGATATTAATAATATGTAAATTTGATCAAACACTGAGAGCTACATTACAATTTATGTTTGTAGCGATGCTGTCATCGCGATGAACACGCGGCCTCGTTTGAGGACATCGGGTCTTTCGGTACAACTGTTGTCACGTCCCCGGTGATGGTGTAGCTCGGCAGGCACTCGGCCACGGCGTCGAAGTTCGGGATCGCGAGGAACGGCACCGAGAAGCGCTCGCGGCCCGACCGGTTGATCACCCGGTGCGGCGTCGAGGCGAGGCGGCCGTCGGTCCAGCGCGCCATCATGTCGCCGATGTTGATGACGAAGTCGCCGACGCCCGAAACGAGCCTCCCTCACCCCGCCGCCTCGCCGAACGACTCCCCCCGCACCAGTTCGATCAGCGGGGCGACCGCCGGGTTGTCGCGGCCGCGCGGGGTCTTCAGGACGACCTCCAGGGCCGGGGCGTCGACCAGCGGCCGGGTCAGCAGGTCCGGCGTCCGGCCGTCGCAGATCGACTCCGGCACCAGCGCCACCCCGAGCCCGGCCGCCACCAGCCGCAGCACCGTATTCTGCAGCTGCGGCTCGAAGCGGAAGCGCGGCACGATGCCCTGGTCCGCGAAATAGCCGACGATCGCGCCGCGCAGGGTCGGCGCGACCCCGGCCGACGCGGCGATCAGGTCCCGGTCCTGCAGGTCGCGCGGCCCGACCGAGCGGCGCGCGGCGAGCGGATCCCCCGGCGCCATCGCCAGGCACAGCCGGTCCTTCAGCAGGGTGTGGCCGTCGAGCTGCGCGTTGCTCGGGCCGGCGAAGGTGACCGCGGCGTCGAGCTCGCCGTTCAGCAGCCGGTGCTCGATGTCGGCGGGCGTGGTCTCCGACAGGGTGAGCCGGACCTCCGGCCGGACGGCGCTGTAGCGGCTGACGATCCGCGGCACGATCCGATGCGCCGCATGCATCATGAAGCCGAAGCGCAGCTCGCCCCTCATGCCTTCGCCGACCAGGCGGGCGTCGCGGCAGGCGTCCTCGAACCGCGCCAGCACCGCCCGGGAATCCGCCAGGAACCGGGCGCCGGCCCGGGTCAGCGTCACCTGCCGGGAGGTCCGGTTCACCAGCCTGACGCCGAGATCGCGCTCGAGATTGGCGATCTGCCGGCTGAACGGCGGCTGGGTCATGTTCATCCGGGCGGCCGCGCGCCCGAAATGCAGGGTCTCCGCCAGCGCCACGAAATAGCGCATCTGCCGCGTGTCCATCGATACTCCTAAGGCATCAATATGGCATCTTGATTGAATTGGATTGTATCGAACGGAGGCTGTACGAAGCCAGCAGTTCCGCCCCGAGACCCAGCCATGCTGTCCAATCTCCTCATCGTGCTGCCGATTTTCGCGCTGATCCTGACCGGATGGGTGGCGCGGCGCTGCAACGCCCTCGGCCCGAACGCGACGCGCGAGGTCAACCGCCTGGTCGTCTACCTGGCCCTGCCGGCGTTGCTGTTCGACATCATGTCGAAGGCCGACCCGGCGGAGATCTGGCAGCCCGGCTTCATCCTGGCGTTCTCGGCCGGCTGCGCGGCGATCTTCGCGCTGACCCTGCTGATCCGGCTGCGCCAGGGCTGCGACCTGGCGGACGCGGCGATCGACGCCCTGAACGCCAGCTACGCCAACACCGGCTTCATCGGCTTCCCCCTGGTGCTGGCGGTGCTCGGCAACGCCGCCATGGGCGCCACGCTGGTCGCCACCATCGTCACCGTCTGCGTGCTGTTCGCGATCGCCATCGTCCTGATCGAGAGCGGCCTGCAGTCGGGCGCCCGCCGCCGCGACATCGTGCGCAAGACGCTGGTCTCGCTGCTGAAGAACCCGCTGCTCGTGGCCCCGGCGCTTGGTGCCGCCGTCATGCTGTCCGGGCTTCGCCTCCCGGAAACGCTCGACACCTATCTCGGCCTGCTGGGCGGGGCCGCGGCACCCTGCGCCCTGGTCGCCCTCGGGCTGTTCCTGGCCGAGAACACCGAGCGCAGCCGCGCCGGCGCGGGCTCCAGCGCCGGGTCCGGCTCCGCCGTCCAGTCCGCCCTGGTGCTCCTGAAGCTGGTCGCCCAGCCGGCGGTGACCTGGGTGGTGGCGGTGCCGGTGCTGGGGCTGTCCTCGACCCTGGCCTACACCGCGGTGCTGCTCGCCGCCCTGCCGACCGGCACCGGGCCGTTCATGCTGGCGCAGTTCTACCAGCGCGAGGCGCTGCTGACCGGCCGGGTCGTGCTGATCTCGACGGTGCTGTCCCTGGTTACCGTGTCGACCTTCCTCAGCCTGCCGCTCGGCTGATCTGGAGGGCTTCCCGTCCCGCCCCTCCCCCTGCGACAATTGCGGCAAGTCACACCGAGAAGGCGCGAGGGGATGGAGACCGACCACAGTTTCGCCGCCGGCGCCGGGTCGGCCGGCGCGACGCCCTGCTCCGCGCCGGACCAGCCGAATCGGGTCGGCGGATGAGCGGATTGCTGCCGCGGGCGGCCAGCTACGAGGAGTGCTACGGCCGCTTCGAATGGCGGGTGCCGGCGCGCTTCAACATCGCCGCCGCGGTGTGCGACCGCCATGCCGCCGCCACCCCCGGGGCGACGGCGGTGATCTACGAGGCCTCCAACGGCGCGGTGCGGACGCTCAGCTTCGGACAGCTCCGGGGCGAGGCGAACCGGCTGGCCAACCTGCTGACCCATCTCGGCGCCCGGCCGGGCGAGTGCGTCGCCATCCACCTGCCGCAGAGCCTGGAGTGCGCGATCGCCCATGTCGGGGTGTACAAGACCGGCGCGATCGCGCTGCCGCTGTTCAGCCTGTTCGGCCCCGAGGCGCTGGAGCACCGGCTCGCCGACAGCGCCGCCCGAATCCTCATCACCTGCAGCGACAACCTGCCCCGGCTGCTGGAGGTCCGCGACCGACTGGGCGCGCTGGAGCACGTCATCGTGACCGACGGTGGCGGGCCGGGCCTGATCGACTGGCGCGCCGCTTTGGCGCAGGCGTCCGACGGGTTCGAGACCCGCGACACCGCGGCCGACGACCCGGCGCTGCTGATCTACACCTCGGGCACCACCGGCAACCCCAAGGGCGCCCTGCATGGCCACCGGGTGCTGATCGGCCACATGCCGGGCGTGGAGTTCCCGCACGAGTTCTTCCCGCAGGCCGGCGACCTGTTCTGGACCCCGGCCGACTGGGCCTGGGCCGGCGGGTTGCTGGACGTGATGCTCCCGGCGCTGTTCCACGGCCGGCCGGTGCTGGCCAAGCGGTTCGCCAAGTTCGAGCCGGAGGCGGTGTTCGAGCTGATGGCCCGCCACCGGGTGCGCAACACCTTCATGCCGGCGACCGCCCTGCGCATGCTGCGGCAGGCGGCCGATCCGCGGCGCTTCGGCTGCTCGCTGCGCAGCATCGCCAGCGGCGGCGAGGCGCTGGGCGACGACATCATCGACTGGGGCCGCGAGACCTTCGACCTCACCATCAACGAGTTCTACGGCCAGACCGAGGTGAACCTGGTGGTCGGAAACTGCGCCGCCGTCATGTCGGTCAAGCCGGGCTCGATGGGACGGCCGGTGCCGGGCCATGTCGTGGCGGTGGTCGACGGCGAGGGCCACGAGGTCGGGGTCGGCGAGGAGGGCAACATCGCGGTCCTTCGGCCCGATCCGGTGATGTTCCTCGGCTACTGGAAGCGGCCGGAGGCGACCGCCGCCAAGTTCGTCGGCGACTGGTGCCTGCTGGGCGACCTCGGCCGGCGCGACGAGGACGGCTATTTCTGGTTCAAGGCGCGCGACGACGACGTGATCATCAGTTCCAGCTACCGGATCGGGCCGACCGAGGTCGAGGAATGCCTGCTGCGGCACCCGGCGGTGGCGCTGGCCGGCGTGATCGGCTCGCGCGACCCGGTGCGCGGCGAGGTCGTGAAGGCCTACCTCACCCTTGCCGACGGCCATGCCGGCAGCGACGCGCTGCGCGACGAGATCCAGGGCTTCGTGCGCCAGCGCCTGTCGGCCCACGAATACCCGCGGCAGATCCGCTTCATCGACGAGATGCCGCTGACCGTCAGCGGCAAGATCCGGCGCGTCGCGCTGCGGGAACTGGACGCGGCCGAGCGGGCCGGGAAGGACTGACGGGAATGGGACTGCATTTCGAGGATTTCGCGGTCGGCACCGAGTACCGCACGCCGGGCCGCACCCTGACCGAGGCCGACATCGTCGGCTTCGCCGGGCTGACCGGCGACTTCAACCCGCTGCACACCGACGAGGTGTTCGCGGCGAAGTCGATGTTCGGCGGCCGGATCGCCCACGGCCCGATGATGGTAGGGATGGCGTTCGGCCTGCTGAGCCGGCTCGACCTGATCGACGGGACGGTGCTGGCCCTGAAGGCGATCGAGTGGTCGTTCGAGGCGCCGCTGCGCGCCGGCGACACGGTGCATGTGCGGGCCAAGGTCGTCGAGGCCGAGCCGAGCCGCCGGCACGACGACCGCGGCACCGTGGCGCTTGGAATCGAGATCGTCCGACAGGACGATATGGTGGCGCAGACCGGGCGGGCCGTGCTGATCATGGCGCGCCGCTGACCGGTCCGGCGCCGGCCTTGTCCATGCAATTCCCTCGACACGCCCCCGACGCCGGGCGCATATGAGTCGGGGGAACGGCGCGAACGAGCGCGAGACATGCCCGATCCGATCGACGACCTGCTGCAGCGGATGAACCTGTCCGACAAGGTCGGCCAGCTGAACCACCCCAAGGGGACCGGAGACGAGACCACCGGCGTCGGGCCGGTGGTCGTCGACATCGAGAGCCGCATCCGCCGGGGCGAGGTCGGCCTGCTGGGCGGCGGCTTCGAGCCGGACCATCTGCTCGAGCTCCAGAGGATCGCGGTCGAGGAATCGCCGCACGGCATCCCCGTGATGTTCTCGATGGACGTGATCCACGGCCACCGCACGATCTTCCCGCTGCCGCTCGCGCTGGCCGGCACCTGGGATCCCGACCTGATCCGCCGGACGGTCCGCGTCGCCGCGACCGAGGCCGCCGCGCTGGGCATCGCCATCTCCTGGGCACCGATGCTCGACGTGTCGCGCGACGCCCGCTGGGGACGCTGCGCCGAGAGCCCCGGCGAGGACCCGGTTCTGGGCGCCATGTTCGCGCGGGCCACGGTCGAGGCCTTCCAGGAGGGCGGCGTCGACCGCCCGGACGCGGTGATCTCCTGCGCCAAGCATTTCGCCGGCTACGGCCTGTCCGAGGCGGGGCGCGACTACCACGCGGTCGATGCCAGCCCGTATCGCATGCACAACGTCGTGCTGCCGCCGTTCAAGGCGGCCGTCGACGCCGGAGTCGGCTCGGTCATGGTCGGCTTCCACGACCTGGCCGGCATCCCGTGCAGCGCGCATCGCGAGCTGCTGCGCGACCTGCTGCGCGACCGCTGGGGTTTCGACGGCCTGATCGTCTCCGACCACACCGCCATCCTGGAGCTGGTGCACCACGGCGTGGCGGCCGACCTCAAGGAGGCGGCGTATCTGGCGTTCACCGCCGGGATCGACGCCGACCTGGTGAGCGAGGCCTATCTGCGCCACCTGCCCGAACTGGTCGCCGAGGGCCGCGTGGCCGAGGCCGACGTCGACGCCGCCTGCCGCCGCGTGCTGCGCGCCAAGCACCGGCTCGGCCTGTTCGAGCGGCCGTATCGCGGCCTGGACGACGACGACCGTCGCCGGGCCGTCACCCTGACCCCGGGAAACCGAAGCCTGGCCCGCGAGGCGGCTGCGAAGGCCTGCGTGCTGCTGAAGAACGCCGGCGTCCTGCCGCTGGCCCGCGAGGACAGCACCATCGCCCTGGTCGGGCCGCTGGCCGACAGCCGGGCCAACATGCAGGGCACCTGGGCGGTCGCCGCCCGGGCGGAGGAGAGCGTCACCGCCCTGGACGGAATGCGCGCCGCCGCCGGCAACCGGGTCCGTATCCTGCACGCCACGGGCGCCAACATCGTCGACGACCCGAACCAGGCCGCGCGCCTCGACGTGTTCGGCGAGACCGCCCCGATCGACCCCCGCTCGCCCGACGAGATGATCGCCGAGGCGGTGGCGCTGGCCGGGCAGGCCGACGTGGTGGTGGCCTGCGTCGGCGAGGCCAAGGAGCATGCCGGCGAGTCCTCCACGCGGACCGATCTCGGCCTGCCGGGCAGCCAGAGACGGCTGCTGCAGGCCCTGCACGCCACCGGCAAGCCGCTGGTGGTGGTGACCATGAGCGGCCGTCCGCTGGCCCTGGAGTGGGAGGACCGGCACGCCGACGCGATCCTGCACGCCTGGTTCGGCGGCAGCGAGGCCGGCAATGCGGTCGCCGACCTGCTGTTCGGGATCGTCAACCCGTCCGGCAAGCTGGCCATGAGCTTCCCGCGCACGGTCGGGCAGTGCCCGGTGCACTATGCCGAGGCGCCGACCGGGCGGCCGGTCGACCAGATCGGCGTCGACGTCGCGGGCGACGACGAGCGCGACCACGACGGCCGGAACGTGTTCCGCAAGTTCACCACCGCCTGCCGGCTGGAAGGCCCGCACACGCCGCTCTACCCGTTCGGCCACGGCCTCGGCTACAGCCGGTTCGACTATGGCCCGCTCGCGCTCGACAAGACGGCGCTGCGGGGCGACGGCGACACCCTGGAGGCCTCGGTGACCGTGCGCAACGCCGGGCCGGTCGCCGGCGAGGAGATCGTCCAGCTCTACATCGGCGATCCGGTGGCCAGCCGGTCGCGGCCGGTGCGCGAACTCAAGGGCTTCCGGAAGATCCACCTGGAGCCGGGCGAGGAACGCCGCGTGAGCTTCCGGATCACGGTCGGCGATCTGCGGTTCTGGCGCGCCGACCGGCTGGCCGAGGCCGAGCATCTCTGGGAACCCGGACGGTTCGTCATCGAGGTCGGCGCGAGTTCCCGGGCACTGTCGGCCGCCGCCGTGGAGTGGGCGGCGGCGGAGAGCAGGCCGTGACCCCCGACGAGCAGCGGCCCGCCATCCAGTCGGGCCTGTCCGACGAGGCCCTTCTCGAGCTGGTGCAGCGGCAGACGCTGGCCTATTTCTGGGACTTCGGACATCCGGTGAGCGGGCTGGCGCGCGAACGCAGCAACCCCGATCCCGGCTACGACTACCTGGAGACCGTGTGCAGCGGCGGCTCCGGCTTCGGCATCATGGCGATGCTGGTCGGGGCCGAACGCGGTTTCATCCCGCGCCCGGCGGTTCTCGACCGGGTCCGGCAGATCGTCGAGTTCCTGGGCCGGGCGGAGGCCCATCACGGGGTGTTCCCGCATTTCCTGCACGGCACCACCGGCGCCGCCATTTCGTTCTCCCCGCAGGACGACGGCGGCGACCTGGTCGAGACCTCCTACCTGATGATGGGGCTGCTCAGCGCCCGGCAGTACTTCGCCAGCGCGGCCACCGCCGAGGCCGGGCTGCGCGCTGCGATCGACCGGTTGTGGCACGCCGTCGAATGGGACTGGCACACCCAGGGCGGCCAGGACGTGCTGTACTGGCACTGGAGCCCGCGTCACGGCTGGGCGATGAACCATCCCATCATCGGGTGGAACGAGTGCCTGATCACCTATGTCATGGCCGCGGCCTCGCCGACCCACCCGATCGCGCCGGCGGTCTACCACCGCGGCTGGACCGGCGGTCCGGAGTTCTACAACGGCCACGACTATCACGGCATCACCCTGCCGCTCGGCCCGGTTCACGGCGGCCCGCTGTTCTTCTCGCACTACAGCTTCCTCGGCCTGGATCCGCGCGGCCTGCGCGACCGCTACGCCGACTACTGGGAGCAGAACCGCGCCCACACCCTGGTCAACCGGGCCCACTGCATCGCCAATCCCAACGGCCATGCCGGCTACGGACCGCGCTGCTGGGGGCTCACCGCCTGCGACGGCGACGCCGGCTACGGTGCCTTCAACCCGGAACAGGACCGCGGCGTGATCGCGCCGACCGCGGCACTCTCGGCGATGCCGTACACGCCGCGGGAGTCCATGGAGGCGTTGCGGCACTACTACGACGACCTCGGCAACGAGCTTTGGGGCCGATTCGGGTTCGCCGACGCGTTCAACCGCTCGCGCGGCTGGGTTGCGAACAGCAACCTGGCGATCGACCAGGGTCCGATCGTCGGGATGATCGAGAACCACCGCACCGGCCTGCTGTGGGACCTGTTCATGAGTTGCGCCGAGGTGCGATCGGGACTGCAACGCCTTGGTTTCACTAGCCCTCGCCTGTTCGCCTGACAATTCCAATAATCTTGTCTTTCCGCCGGTAAATCCTATCGCGTTGTGCTGCCCGACTCCTGTGCGAGCCGGTGGTAATATTGTACCATTTACATGTTGTTAATTTTATTCCCTCATTCTTTGGACGGGGTTGGGTTTGTTGTAACATTCGGGGAGGGCTGGTCCATTGCTGCACCAGCGCCGTTCACGAAGCCGCTGTTCGGGAAGCGGCTGACATGCTGGCAACGAGGCGCCGGCATGCAGCCGCCCGGGACGACAGTGTGCCGTTGCGCACCGAGGCCAAGGATGCGACCGCGAAGCCTGCCTCCTCGGGTGGCGCCAGCCCGCCTCCGGCCAACGGGTTCCAGCCGCCCGCCGCGATCTATCCCGGCAGGAGCGCGCTTTCCGAGTGCATTGCCCTGCTGCGCGCCATCTGGCGGTCGCCGTACCGAAAGCAGATCGCCCTGCTGGCCGTCGGGATCGCGCTGATCCTGGGCGCCAACATGGCCGGTCAGATCCGGCTCAACCAGTGGCACGGCGCCTTCTTCGACGCCCTCGACCAGCAGCGACTGGCCGCCTTCGGTTACCAGCTCCTGATCTTCCTCGTCATCGTCAGCGTGCTGCTGGCGCTCGTCGTCGGCCAGACCTGGATGCAGGAGATGCTGAAGGTGCGCCTCAGGGAGTGGCTGACGCACCACCTTCTCGACGAGTGGCTGGTCGACGGCCGCGCCTACCGGCTCGGCCTGGCCGGCCAGATCGGCGTCAATCCGGACCAGCGCATCGAGGAGGACACCCGCAAGCTCACGGAGTTCTCGGCGCAGCTCGGCGTCGGGCTGCTTCACGCCGTCCTGCAGCTGGTCGCCTTCATCGGCATCCTGTGGATGCTGTCCACCAGCGTCGTCTTCGTGGTCGACGGCATGCGCTTCACCATCCCGGGCTACATGGTCTGGTGCGCCATCCTGTACGCCGCGGTCGGCTCGTATCTGACCTGGCGGGTCGGCGGACCGATGATCGCGCTCAACACCGAGCGCTACGCCCGTGAGGCCCAGTTTCGCTTCGCCCTGGTCCGGGTCAGCGAGAGCGCCGAGAGCATCGCGCTGTTCGGTGGCGAGCGGGACGAGCGCCGCCTGCTCGAGGGCAACATCGAACAGGTCGTGGGCACCATGCGGCAGCTGTCCGGCGCCCTGTCGCGGCTCACCTGGATCACCTCGGGATACGGCTGGATCGCCATCGTGGTCCCGATCGTCGTGGCCTCGCCGGGCTATTTCAGCGGCGGCCTGACGCTGGGGGGCATGATGATGGTGGTCGGCGCCTTCAACCAGGTTCAGGCGTCGCTGCGCTGGTTCGTCGACAGATTTCCGGACATCGCGGACTGGCGCGCGACCCTGCACCGCGTCAGTGCCTTCAGGGCGACGGTCGCCCAGCTGGACGAGTACGACAGGACGGTCGACCGGATCAATCTGGTCAGGGATCCCGACGGGCAGCTCGCCTTCGACGGGGTCAGCGTGCTGCATTCCGACGGCCGCGTGGTCATCGCCGATGCGACCGTGGAGATCGGCCGCGGCGACCGGGTGCTGCTGGTCGGCGAGTCGGGCGCCGGCAAGAGCACGCTGTTCCGCGCCGTCGCCGGGCTCTGGCCATGGGGCAACGGCACGATCCGCCTGCCCGATCCCGACAGCATGATGTTCATGCCGCAGCGGCCCTATCTGCCGCTCGGCACGATGCGGGCGGCGATCACCTATCCGGACCCGCCGTCCAGCTTCGACGGCGCCGATGTCGAGGCCGTGCTCAAGCGGGTCGGCCTGGCCGAGCTTCTGCCGCTGCTCGACGTCGAGGAACGGCTGGACAAGACGCTCTCGCTCGGCCAGCAGCAGTTGATCGGCTTCGCCCGCCTGCTGCTGCACAGCCCGCAGTGGGTGTTCCTGGACGAGGCGACCTCGGCGCTCGACGAACTGAGCCAGCGACGCGCGATGTCGATCTTCGACGAGGAACTGCGCGAATCCACGGTGATGAGCATCGGTCACCGCCCGGGCCTGGACGCCTTCCACACCTCCACGATCCGCCTCGTGCGCAACCCCGACGGGGCGACGCTGCAGCCGATGCCGCCGCAGGGAATCGTCTACTGGCGACAGACGCGCGCGGAAGCCGGATTGCCGCCGCTGATGGTCCCCGAGGGCGCGGACTGACCGCAAGCGCGACGGTGCCGCCGGCAGGGCCCCGCGTCGCCCGCGTTCACCCGGTCAGCGACACGATAACCCCCTCGTCCGGGCGCAGGGTCAGTGCGCCGGCAACCGTCTCCCCCTGGCGGTCGCCATGGGTGGAGGCCAGCACCCGGCCCGGCCGGTCGCCGGGCGGCAGTTCGATCCGACGGTCCGGCTGGTCGCCGAAGTTGAGCGCGACCAGCATCGAGGCGCCGTCGTACCGGCGTTCGTAGGCGAACACTCCGCCCTCCGCCGCCACCGTCCGGTAGGTGCCGAGGCTGAGCGCCGGGCTGGTGCGGCGCAGCTCGATCAGCTGTCGGTAGAGCGCGAGGATCGACCCCGCGTCGTTGGACAGCACCTCGACGTTGCAGGCCGCGCGGTCGTCCGCAAGCGGTAGCCACGGCGTGCCGGTGGTGAAGCCGGCCAGCGCCGAGGCGTCCCACTGCATCGGCGTGCGCTGGGGATCGCGGCCGAAGCCCATGCCCGGCTCGTTCTTCTCCCAGGGGTCGTGCACCATCCCCGGCGGGATCGGCACGTCGCGCATGCCGATCTCGTCGCCGTAGTACAGCGTCGGCGTGCCGCGCAGGGTCAGCAGCAGCATCGCCGCGACCCGCGCCTGCGCCGGGCCGACCCGGCTGGCGATCCGCGGCTTGTCGTGGTTTCCCAGGACCCAGTTGGGCCAGGCGCCTGCCGGCAGGGCCGCCTCGTACCGCTCGACCAGGCCGGCGATACGGCCGGCGTCCCAGGCCGTCAGGATGAGCTGAAAATTGAACGGCAGATGCGCGCCCGCGAGGTCCCGGCCGTAGTAGGCGACAAGGCGCTCGATCGGCAGGTAGATCTCGCCGATCAGCACGCGGTCGTCGTACTCGTCGATCAGCGCGCGCATCTCCGCCACGATCTCGTGCACGTCGGGCTGATCGGTCGTGTTCACCTCCAGCAGACGCTGGAATTCCGGCTGGGACCCGTCATAGGCGGGGTTGGGGGGATTGTCCCGCCACGCCGGATCCTTCAACAGATGCCACATGACGTCGACCCGGAAGCCGTCGACGCCGCGGTCCAACCAGAACCGCATCGCATCGTAGACCGCCCTGCGAACGGCGGGGTTCCGCCAGTTCAGGTCCGGCTGCTCGCGGGCGAAGGCATGGTAGTAGTACTGGCCGGTCGCCGCGTCCCACTCCCACGCGCTGCCGCCGAAGGTGCTGAGCCAGTTGTTCGGCGGCCCGCCGTCGGGCGCGGCGTCGCGCCAGATGTACCAGTCGCGCTTGGGGTCGCTCCAGCCGCTACGGCTCGCGACGAACCAGGGATGCCGGTCGGAGGTGTGGTTGGGAACCAGGTCGAGAATGAGCTTGAGCCCGCGGCCGTGCAGGGCGGCCACCAGCTCGGAGAAATCGTCGAGCGTCCCGAAGACCGGCTCGATGCCGCGGTAGTCCGCCACGTCGTAGCCGAAGTCGGCCATGGGAGACGGATAGATCGGCGACAGCCAGACGGCGTCGACGCCGAGCCAGCCGAAGTAATCCACGCGGCGCAGGATGCCCTTGAGGTCGCCGACCCCGTCGACGTCCGAGTCCTGGAACGACCGCGGATAGACCTGGTAGACGATGCCGCGCTGCCACCAGGGGGCGTGTCCCATGTCTCCACCGTCCGGTTGCCTGACCTGCGTGGATGCCACCGGCGGCCCGGTGGCTCACGGACACCGAGTCTACTGCGTCGAACGACCCGCCGGAACCGAGCTCGTGCCGGCCCGATCCGCCGCCTCTTCCCCTGCCGCCGCCGCCCCTGCAACAATTCCCGCAGGCCAGGTCGGGAAGGCGCCGAGGAAGATGAACAGCTACGACTACATCGTCGTCGGCGCCGGGTCGGCCGGGGCCGTCGTCGCCAACCGGCTGTCGGCCGATCCGCGCATTTCCGTGCTGCTGCTGGAGGCCGGACCGGCGGGCCATCCCTGGACCCATGTCCCGGTCGGCTACGCCCGGATGATCGCCGACCCGACGGTCAACTGGGTGTACTCCTCGGAACCCGAGCCGAGCACCGCCGGGCGGCGCATCCCGGTGCCGCGCGGCCGCATGCTGGGCGGCTCCAGCGCGCTCAACGGCCTCGCCTTCGTGCGCGGGCAGGCGCAGGACTTCGACGGCTGGGCGCAGATGGGCAACGCCGGCTGGAGCCATGCCGACGTGCTGCCGTACTTCAGGCGCATGGAACGCTACGAGGGCGGCGGCGACGATGCGCTGCGCGGCCGCGACGGCCCGCTGCGGGTGACCGACCCCCGGCCCGATGCGCCGCTGTACCGGGCGTTGATCGCCGCCGCCGGCCAGCGCGGCATCGCGCACAACCCGGACTACAACGGGGCGAGCCAGGACGGCATCGCCATGAGCCAGGCGACGATCGCCTCGCGCCGGCGCGTGAGCACGGCCCGCGCCTATCTCGACCCGGTGCGCAAGCGCCGCAACCTGCGCATCGAGACCGGCGCCCTGGTCGAGGGCCTGACCCTGGACGGCATCGCCTGCAGCGGCGTGCGCTACGCGGTCGGCGGCCGGTCGGTCACGGCACGGGCCGGCCGCGAGGTGGTGCTGAGCGCCGGGTCGATCAACTCGCCGCAGCTGCTCGAGCTGTCGGGCATCGGCCAGGCCGACCGGCTGCGCGGCCTCGGCATCGACGTGCGCCTGGACCTGCCGGGCGTCGGCGAGAACCTGCGCGACCACTACGCCCCGCGCACCCGCTGGGCGGTGGCCGCCCCCGGGGTCACCTACAACGATGCCGGCCGCGGGCTCGGCCTGGTCCGCCAGGCGATCCGCTACGCACTCGACGGCGGCGGGATGCTGGGCATGGTCGGGGCGCCGATGCGGGCCTTCCTGCGCTCGCGCGAGGGGCTCGAGGCGCCCGACCTGCTGCTCGGCTGGATCCCGATGCTGACCGAGCCGGGGCCGAACGGCCCGGTGCTGTCGCGGCAATGCGGCTTCGCCTGCTACGCCCATCCGATGCGCCCCGAGAGCCGGGGCTCGGTGCACGCGACCTCGGCCGACCCGCGGGCGGCACCGGCGATCCGCTTCAACTTCCTGTCGGCCCCGGTCGACGCCGAGCTGACGGTGAAGGCGATCCGGATCGCCCGCTCGATCATGACCGCGCCGGCGATGGCGCCGCTGGGCGTGACCGAGATCGCCCCCGGGGCGGACCGGGAGCGCGACGACGAGATCGTCGACTGGGTGAAGCGCGCGGCCGAGACCACCTACCACCCGGTCGGGACCTGCCGGATGGGCCGGGACGACGGCGCCGTGGTCGACGCCCGGCTGCGGGTGCGCGGCGTCGCGGGGCTGCGGGTGGCCGACGCCTCGATCATGCCGACCCTGACCTCCGGCAACACCAACGCGCCGACCATCATGATCGGCGAGAAGGCGGCCGCCATGATCCTGGAGGACGCCGGGGCCGGATGACGCCAGGGACGGTGCGGGAATGTGACGTCTCGCTCCTGGCGCGTGCCTCCGGGTAGAGGCGCCGGCCGGACTTCGCGGCCTGTGCCACCGCGCTCAGCGCACGACCTGCTGGGCCGCCAGGACCTGGCGGAACAGCCGTTCCACTTCCCCCTTCGAGCGCTGGTTGTACATGCCCGCGAGCACCGTCACCGCGACGCGCCGGGCCGGAACGACGTAGAGCCGCTGCTGGCCGTTGCCGCTGGCGCCGAACACCTCGAGATCCGACCCGTCCTTCAGCCGTCCCGAATACCACATGAACCCGTAGCCATAGGTGCCGTCGGGAACCCACGGGATAGTCTCGACCGCACGCTGCCGGATCAGCGCGATCCACTCGGCCGGCACCACCTGCCGGCCCTGCCAGACGCCGTCATTGAGAGCCAGCGAGCCGATCTTCGCGAGGTCGCGCGGCCGCAGCCGCAGGCCCGAAGCGGCGCTGGGCGGACCGCCCACACCCCATTTCCGTGCGCCGCGCCACTCATAGGTCACGATGCCGAGGGGAGCGAACAGGACCTCGTCGGCATACGCCCGCAGCTTCTTCCCGGTGCGCCGCTCGATCAGGCCGGCCACGACCTGAGTAAGCCCACCGTTGTAGCTCCAGCGCGTGCCGGGCGGCTCCTGAACCGGCCGGCCCAGCACCAGGGCGACCGGGTCATGCACGCCGGACATCCGGACCTCGTCGTTGTCCGGATTGGTGTACGGCACGCTCATCTCGTTCCATTGAAGCCCGGCCGTCATGGTCAGCACATGGCGCAGCTTCACCTGGTCGGCACCTTCGCCGAAGCGGCCCTCGATATCCGGGAAGTAAGAGGTGACCGGCGCGTCGAGCGCCTGGTCGTAGCCACCGCCGAGCGCGACCCCGAGCAGCAGCGTGGTGACGCTCTTCGTGACCGAGCGCAGGTCGTGAAGGTGGTCAGGTCCGAACCGGACGGTGCCGAGCTGCTGTCCCCACGATTCGTCCGATCCTTGGAAATAGCGCTCGAACACCAGCCGGCCGTCGTGCTCGACCAGTACGGCGTGAATGTTGCCGTATCCGCCACGCGGGATGTCTTCGGCGAGCGCCTGCAGCGCCGCCGGATCGAAACCTGCCGTCTCCGGCGTCGCAACCGCCCAGCCGTCGTTGCGCTGTTCCGGGGGCGAGGCGGCGCAGGCCGGATGCCAGGTTCCGGCAAGCATGACCGCGACTGCGGCGACGATCGGGCGAAGCAACCGGACCATGCCTCCCTCCTGTGGTGGTCGAACCGGCACGGTTCGCCGGTGAGTTGCACCGCAGAAGAGCAGAGGCGCAATTCACTGACAATGGCGCCGACCGGACCGCCCTATATCGGGCCGCCCTGGGGAACACCGCCCTGCCGCGACGCCCGCGGCGAATGGCCGAGCCGCGCCGACACGGTCCGGGCGCAGGCGAGCAGGTCTTGGGCGATCGGGCCGTCCCAGCCCGCGTCGAAGGTCCCGGCCGGCCCGATGGCGGTGATCGCCAGCGCGATCGAACCCGCCTGGTCGAACACCGGCGCACTGAACGCGTTGACCCCCGGGATCGGCGACCCGACCGCCCGGGCGAGCCCCCGCTCCCGGACCTCCGTCACCGCCGCCTCGACCTGCAGCCGCGTCATGCGGCCCGCCGCGTCGTCGCCGACGCTGGCCCGGCCGACACCGGAATCGAGAAAGGTCTCGATCAGCTTCGGGGGGAGGAACGCGGCGAACACCCGGCCGGTCGCCGTGCCGAGCAGCGACATCACGCTGCCGACCCGCATGTTGACGTGAATCGCGCTGGCGCCCTCCTCGATCCGGACCACCGTCGGGCCGTGGTTGCCCCACACCGCCAGGGCCGCGGTCTGGCCGATGCGGTCGACCAGCTCGGCCACGAGGCCGGCCGCGACCCGCACGGGATCGAGCCGGCGCATGCTGGCCAGACCGATCTGCAGCGCCAGCGAACCGAGTTCGTAGCGGCCGCTGGCCTTGTCCTGCTCGACCAGCCCGATCCGCATGAAGCTGACGAGATACGGATGGGCCTTGGCCGCCGACATGCCGGCGTTCCTGGCGAGGTCGCGCAGCATCATCGGCCCGTCGCCGTCGGCCAGCGCGCGCAGCAGCTGGCCGCCGACCTCGACCGACTGGATGCCCCTCTGGTCGCTCGTCATCGGCGGCGGCTCACGCGTTGGCGCCGGACATGTGGCGGGCGGCGATGTAGCCGAAGGTGATGGCCGGGCCGAGGGTGATGCCGCCGCCCGGGTAGTTGCCGCCCATGATGCTGGCGGCGTCGTTGCCGGCGGCGTACAGGCCGGAAATCGGCCGGCCATCCTCGCCCAGGACCTGGGCGTGCTGGTTGCAGCGCAGGCCGGCGAAGGTACCGAGGTCGCCCATCACCACCTTGACCGCGTAGAACGGCCCCTGCTCCAGCGGCGCCACGCAGGGGTTCGGCTTGTGCTCGGGATCGCCGAGCGAGCGGTTGTAGGAGGTGGTCCCGCGGCCGTACTCCGGGTCCTCGCCGTTGCGGGCGCCGACGTTGTAGGCGCGGATGGTCTCGGCGAAGCGCTCCGGGTCGGCGCCGATCTCGCGCGCCAGCGCCTCCGGGGTCTCGCCGCGGAACAGATAGCCCGTCCGGATGTGCCGGCCATAGGGGACCGGGGCCGGCTTCACATGGCCCAGCCCGTATTTCCGCAGCACGTGGTGGTCGCACACGAAGAAGGCGCAGATCTCGCCGCCCTCCTCGGCGATGCGCCGGGTCAGCGACTGGCCGAAGTCGTGATAGCTGTCGGCCTCGTTGCAGAAGCGCCGGCCCGAGCGCGTGACCGCGATCACCCCCGGCTTCGAACGGTCGACGAAATGCGGGAACGTCCCGAGCGTGCCGTCCCGGCGCAGCGGGCGCGAGATCGGCACCCAGGCGGCGGCGTTCGGCAGGTCCGTGTCGATGCCGGCACCGACCGCCTCGCCGAGGCGCAGACCGTCGCCGGTATTGCCCGGCGGCGCCGGCGAGGCATGCTCGTGGCCGCTGCCGGCGTGACCGAACAGCGCCTTGCGACGGACCGGATCCTGGGGAAACCCGCCAGCGGCGAGCACCACGCCCTTGGCCGCGCGGATCTCGACCGTGCCCTTGACGGTCTCCACGAGCGCGCCGACCACCGCCCCCCGGTCGTCCCGGATCAGCTGCCTGACGGCGGCCCGCGTCCAGATCGGCACGCCCTTGTCGAAGCAGGACTTCGCCAGCCGCCCGACCAGCGCGTTGCCGTTCATCAGTCGCATCGGCCGGCCATGGAACGCCATGTCGCGCAGGAACTTGACGAACAGCCTGGCCACGAAGAACGCCGAGACCGGCGAGCGCATCACGTTGAAGAAGTGCAGCAGCTCCTTGCCCGAGCCGATCATCATGCCGAGGAAGGTGATCTCCGACAGCGGCGGGCGCAGCCGCCTGATCTCGCCGCCGAGCTCGCGGCCGTCGAACGGGCGCGCGACGATCGACCGGCCGCCGTCCATGCCGCCGGGCGCGCCGGGGTGGTAGTCGGCGAAGGTCGGACCCAGGTCGAACTGCAGGCTGGTCTGCTGCTCGAAGAACTCGACCGCCTTCGGGCCGGCCTCCAGGAAGGCATCGACCCGCGCCTCGTCGAAATGGGCGCCGGTCTCGTGCTTCAGGTAGGCCTTCGCCTTGTCGAGGCTGTCCACCACGCCGGCGCGCGCCGCCGGGGCGTTGTTCGGGACCCACATCCAGCCGCCCGACCGCGCCGTGGTGCCGCCGAACACCGGCTCCTTCTCGACCACCAGCACCTTCAGGCCACGATGGGCGGCCGACACCGCCGACGCCAGCCCGCCGGCGCCGGAGCCGACGACGAGCACATCGCAGTCATGGGTCTCTCGGGCCATCCTCGATCCTTCCTGTCTCATGCACCCGCCGTCCCAGGTCCGGCGGTTTCTGAATTTCGCATATTGCAAATCAATTCGCCATTAGCTAATCAACTCTTCTGTGGCAAGCGATATCGGATAGGGTTAGGGCAGCACCGATACCGGCGCTGGGCGACCGGCGCCTGAATACGAGCTTCGAATGAATACGAGCTTCGAAGGAAGGGACGCGTCTCATGAATCACCAGGAGATCGTGCGAGGCCGGTCGGTCGGCCCTGCGAGCGCGGGCCACACCGACGCCTACATGCCCGGGTTCGGCAACGACTTCGAGACAGAGGCGCTGCCGGGCGCCCTGCCGCAGGGCATGAACAGCCCACAGAAGTGCAACTACGGCCTGTATGGCGAGCAGCTCTCGGGCACCGCCTTCACCGCCCCCAGCCACCAGAACGAGCGGACCTGGTGCTACCGCATCCGCCCGTCGGTCAAGCACACCCGCCGCTTCGCGAAGATCGACCTGCCGTACTGGAAGTCGGCGCCGAACATCGATCCCGACGTGATCTCGCTCGGCCAGTATCGCTGGAACCCGGTTCCGCACGGCGACGGGACGCTGACCTGGCTGACCGGCATGCGCACCATGACGACGGCCGGGGACGTGAACACCCAGGTCGGCATGGCGAGCCACGTCTACCTGGCGACCGCCTCGATGGTGGACGAGTATTTCTACTCGGCCGACAGCGAGCTGCTGGTGGTCCCGCAGGAGGGCCGGCTGCGGTTCTGCACCGAACTCGGAATCATCGACGTCGAGCCGCAGGAGATCGCGATCATCCCGCGCGGCCTGGTCTACCGGGTCGAGGTCCTGGAGGGTCCGGCCCGGGGCTTCGTGTGCGAGAACTACGGGCAGAAGTTCGAACTGCCGGGCCGCGGGCCGATCGGCGCGAACTGCATGGCCAACCGCCGCGACTTCAAGACCCCGGTCGCGGCCTACGAGGACCGCGAGACGCCGTCGACTGTCACCGTCAAGTGGTGCGGCCAGTTCCATCGTACCGAGATCGGCCACAGCCCGCTCGACGTGGTCGCCTGGCACGGCAACTACGCGCCCTGCAAATACGACCTGAAGAACTACTGCCCGATCGGCGCGATCCTGTTCGACCACCCGGACCCGTCGATCTTCACGGTGCTGACCGCGCCGTCCGGCGTGCCGGGCACCGCCAACATCGACTTCGTGCTGTTCCGCGAGCGCTGGATGGTGATGGAGAACACCTTCCGGCCGCCCTGGTACCACAAGAACGTCATGTCCGAGCTGATGGGCAACATCTACGGCCAGTACGACGCCAAGCCCCAGGGCTTCGCGCCGGGCGGGATGAGCCTGCACAACATGATGCTGCCGCACGGGCCCGACCGCGAGGCGTTCGAGAAGGCGTCCAATGCCGAGCTGCAGCCGCACAAGCTGGACAACACCATGAGCTTCATGTTCGAGACCCGCTTCCCGCAGCATCTCACGGCCTTCGCCGCCAACGAGGCGCCGCTGCAGGACGACTACATCGACTGCTGGGTCGATCTCGAGAAGAAGTTCGACGGCACGCCGGGGGTGAAATGAGCGCGACACGAAGCTGGCTGGACTCGGCCAACGGCGACACCGACTTCCCGATCCGGAACCTGCCCTACGGCGTGTTCGACGACGGCGGTGGAGCCCGCTGCGGCGTCGCCATCGGCGACCGCATCCTGGACGTCGGCAAGGTGCACCATGGCCTCGACCCGACGCTGTTCGCCGAGCCGGCCTGGAACGCCGTCATGGCGGCGGGACCCGCGGTCTGGGCGGCGCTGCGTGCCCGGTTGACCGAGCTGCTGTCCGACGCGGCCCACCGCCCGGCGGTCGAGCCGCATCTGGTCCCGATGGCCGGCGCCCGGCTGCTGATGCCGTTCCGGGTGTCGGAATACACCGACTTCTACGCCGGCAGGCATCACGCGACCAATGTCGGCACCATGTTCCGCGGCGCCGAGAACGCGCTGCCGCCGAACTGGCTGTCGATCCCGATCGGCTACAACGGCCGGGCCTCCTCGGTGGTGGTCTCCGGCACCCCGGTGCGGCGGCCCTGGGGACAGGTCAAGGGGCCGAACGACGAGCTGCCGCGGTTCGCGCCGTCGGCGCGGTTCGACATCGAGCTCGAGATCGGGGCGATCGTCGGCCAGCCGTCGGAAGGCATGGTCCCGGTCGCCGCCGCCGACGAGATGATCTTCGGCTACGTGCTGCTCAACGACTGGTCGGCCCGCGACATCCAGGCCTGGGAATACCAGCCGCTCGGCCCGTTCCAGGCCAAGGCGACGGCCACGACGATCAGCCCCTGGATCGTGACCAGGGCCGCGCTGGAGCCGTTCCGCACCGCCACCCCGGAACCGGAGCGGCCGCTGCTGCCGTATCTGACGCCGTCGCGCCCCGGGCTCTACGACATCGACCTGGAGATCGGGCTGACGCCGGAAGGCGGGACCGAGACCGTCATCGCCCGCACGAACTACCGCGAGATGTACTACTCGTCGGCCCAGCAGCTGGCCCACCACACCACGTCGGGCTGTCCGATGCGGGTCGGCGACCTGCTGGGATCCGGCACGATCTCCGGGCCGGACCGGGAGAACCGCGGCTCGCTGCTCGAGCTGAGCTGGGGCGGCAAGGAGCCGTTCGCGCTGGCCGGCGGCGCGACCCGCAGCTTCGTCGAGGACGGCGACACGCTGGTCCTGCGCGGCGCCGCTAAAGGCGACGGGTACCGCATCGGCTTCGGCGAGTGCAGCGGGCAGTTGCTGCCCGCGGTCGCGCAGCCGGACTGGGCCCGCTAGCAAACACTAGGAATCCAAGAGGAACGGCATGGCCAAGAAATTCGCGTCGCAGAACGACCTGACCGAGAAGAAGATCAGTTTCGTCGAGGTCGGCAAGGGCCTCTGGGCGTTCACGGCGGAGGGCGACCCGAACTCCGGCGTCATCATCGGCGACGACAGCGTGATGATCGTCGAGGCCCAGGCCACGCCCCGGCTGGCGAACAAGGTGATCGAGAAGGTCCGCGAGGTGACGGACAAGCCGATCTCCCATGTGGTGCTGACCCACTACCACGCGGTCCGGGTGCTGGGCGCCAGCGCCTTCGGCGCCCCGCAGATCATCATGTCGGACAAGGCCCGCGCCATGGTGGTCGAGCGCGGCCAGGAGGACTGGGACAGCGAGTTCCAGCGCTTCCCCCGCCTGTTCGAGGGCCACGAGAGCATCCCCGGCCTGACCTGGCCGACCACCACCTTCTCGGAGTCGATGACCGTCTACCTCGGAAACCGCAAGGTGGAGATCCGGCAGGTCGGCCGCGCCCACACCGCCGGCGACGCCGTCATCTGGGTGCCGGACGAGCAGGTCATGTTCACCGGCGACATCGTCGAGTACCACTCCGCCTGCTACTGCGGCGACGGCCATTTCGAGGACTGGGGCGGCACGCTCGACGCGGTGAAGGCCTACAATCCGAAGTCCATCGCCCCGGGCCGTGGTGACGCCCTGGTCGGGGTCGACATGGTGGACGCCGCCCTGGAAGCGACCCGCGACTTCGTTGAGAGCACCTACCGGCCGGCGCAGCAGGTGGCGGCCCGCGGCGGCAGCCTGAAGGACGCGTGGGACGCGGTGCGCGACGCCTGCGACGCAAAGTTCAAGGACTACGCGATCTACGAGCACTGCCTGCCGTTCAACGTCTCGCGCGCCTTCGACGAGGCCCGCGGCATCGACACCCCCCGGATCTGGACCGCCCAGCGCGACCTGGACATGTGGGAGCAGCTGCAGGGCTGATAGGGCCGTCTCGGACCGGGTCGGGCGGCGGCGTCCGGCCCGCCCGGCCTCAGCGATCGTGCATTCCCTTGCCGTCGAGGATCCGCGGTGCGGCCTTCTCGATCCGCGAAACCCGGGTCGCCGACTGCTTGGGCTGCGAGAAATGCAGGGCCCATCCCCGCCGGCGCCCGGGCGTCAGCGCCTCGAACGCGGCCTTCAGGGCCGGATCCTCGTCCAGTTTCGCGACCAGTTCGTCCGGAAGGGCGAAGTCGTCCTTCGGCAGGTCCACCTTCAGGCCGGCCTTCTCCGCCTCGACCGCCTCGCGGACATAGGCCTCGATGACGGCCTTCAGACCGGCGATCTGCGGCACCCCGGTGAACCGCATCATGCGCACCGATCGCGAGTTCTCGCCGGGCGCCACCAGGATGCCTTCGGGATCCTTCAGCAGCGCGCCCTTGAAGAACGACAGCGCGCAGGCGTCCTTGAGGCCCCAGACGGTCGCCACGTTGCCGCCCGCCGCCGTGTAGCACGGCGAGCGCCACTTGAACTCCTCGGCCACCGGGCAATCGCGCAGGATCGCCCGCAGCGCCGCGAGCTCCGCCTTCCAATTCCCGGCATTCGCGAAGAACGCCTCTATCCTGGGATCCGCTTCGCTCATCGCCGGCCGAGCCCCTGCGCCTCCTCCGCCACTGGCGGCGCATAGGCGCGGACCGCCGGGGCCGGGCCGGTGTGCTTCTCGCACTGGACCACCGTGACCTGGCCGCAGCAGCCCTGGGCCAGCCGCGAGGTGCCGACGTCGCGGGTCAGGACGTTGGGGTTGCCGTGGACGCAGAACGCCCCGTCGCCCGCCCCGACTCCCGACCCGTCCGGCGCCGGGTCGAACCACGCCCCGGTCGGCAGCTGGACCACCCCCGGCATCAGGGCATCGGTCAGCTCGGCCGCCGCCAGGCAGGCGCCGCGGTCGTTGAACACCCGGACCACGTCGCCGCCGGCGATGCCCCGCGCCGCCGCGTCGCCCGGGTGCAGCCGCACGACCTCGCGGCCGCCGACCTTGCGCGACTGGCTGTGGGCGCCGAAGTCGAGCTGGCTGTGCAGCCGGGTGGCCGGCTGGTTGGCGACCAGCCACAGGGGCGCGGCCGCGCTCGGCTGCTCGGTCGACGCCATGAACACCGGGTGGCCCGGGCAGTCGTCGTAGCCGAAGCCAGCGATGGTCTCGGAGAAGATCTCGATCCGGCCGCTCGGCGTCGTCAGCGGGCTGGCCTCAGGGTCGGTGCGGAAGCTGCGCAGGATGCCGCCGTCGTCCGGCTCCTGCGGCAGGGCGAGTTCGCCGCGCTCCCAGAATTCCTCGAAGGACGGCGCCTCCGCCCCGGCCTCGGCCAGCGCCCGGCGGGTCGGCTCGTACAGATGGGCCAGCCACTCCATGACGGTGCGGCCCTCGGTGAAGGCGGCGCCGGCCTGCAGCCGCTCGGCCAGGTCGGCGAAGATCGCATGGTCGTCGCGCGCCTCGCCCACCGGTGGCGCCACCCGGCGCATGGCAACCAGCCGCGGGTCGGTGCCGGCGGCGCCGATATCGTCGCGCTCCAGGGTCATGGTCGCCGGCAGCACGATGTCGGCGGTGCGCGCCATCGGCGTCCAGGCCAGTTCGTGCACCACCACCGTGTCGGGCCGCGCGAAGGCTTGGCTCAGGCGGGCGAGGTCCTGGTGATGGTGGAACGGGTTGCCGCCGGCCCAGTACACCAGCCGGATGTCGGGATACTCCAGGCGCCGGCCGTTGTAGTCGAAGGCCGCGCCCGGGTTCAGCAGCATGTCTGAGATCCGGGCGACCGGGATGAACGCCTCGACCTGATTCTTCCCCTGGGACAGGGTCGGGGTCGGCACCGCGTTGTTACGCCGGCCGGTGTGGCCGAGCGTGCCGAGCGCGTAGTTGTAGCCGCCGCCCGGCAGGCCGATCTGCCCGACCATGGCGGCCAGCGCCGCGGCGGCCCACACCGGCTGCTCGCCGTACTGGGCGCGCTGCAGGGCGTGCGCGACCACGATCAGGCTGCGCCCGGCGACCAGGGCGCGGGCGATCCCGCGGATGGTCCCGGCATCGACGCCGGAGATCCCGGCGGCCCAGTCGGCGTCCTTTGCCTGGCCGTCGGCCTCGCCCCGCAGGTAGCGGGCGAACGGCTCGAAGCCGGTGGTGTAGCGGTCCAGGAACGCGCGGTCGTGGCGGTCCTCGGCCAGCAGGGTGTGGGCCAGCGCCAGCATCACCGCGACGTCGGTGCCGGGGCGGATCGGCAGCCATTCGGCGGCCGCCTCCGGCGGCAGGTCGTCGCGCTGCGGGCCGACCGTGATGAAGCGGGTGCCGCGCGCCGCCGCCGCCTGCATCGCGCCCGGCTCGATGTGCTCGCTGATGCCGCCGCCGGCGATCATCGAGTTCTTGATCGCCATGCCGCCGAACGCCAGCACCACGTCGGTGTGGGTGCGGATCTGGTCCCAGGTGACGTTGCGCCGCGACACGCCCTCGAACGAGCCCATGATGTGCGGCAGGATGACCCCGGACGCCCCTGCGCTGTAGCTGTTGACCGACCGGACGTAGCCGCCGCAGGCGACATTCAGGAAGCGGTGCACCTGGCTCTGGGCGTGGTGGAAGCGCCCGGCGCTGGCCCAGCCGTAGGAGCCGCCGAAGATGGCTTGCGCGCCGAAGCCGGCGCGCACCCGCGCCAGCTCGCCGGCCAGCAGGTCGAGGACCTCGTCCCACTCGCGCTCGACGAAGGCGTCGCCGATCTTCCGGGGCTGCGGCCCGGGGCCGTTATCCAGCCAGGCACGGCGCACCATCGGCTTGCGGATCCGCGCCTCGTGCCGCAGCGCGCCGCGGAAGTTGTCGAGGATCGGCGACGGTGCCGGATCGCCGGCATAGGGCTCGATCGCGACGTCGTTGCCGTCCCAGCGCGCCGAGAACGCGCCCCAGTGGGCGCTGTGCGGCACGGCCCCTCGAGGCATGGCTTCCGGGCGGCCGTCGGCCGGCTTCGACTCGAACATGGTGTCACCGTCTCGATGCGGGGCTGGGGGCGGCGGCTATTCCGCCGCATTCTGCGCGCCGTCCCGGACGAGGCCAAGACATCGGACGGAAAATTCACGCTGCCGCCAGCCGGCCGCTGCGGAGACGCGTCAACGCTTGCGGACGAACTCCGTGCGCAGCACCAGGCCCTTGATGGTCTCGTGGCGGCAGTCGATCTCGTCGGGATTGTCGGTCAGCCGGATCGACCTGATCACCGTGCCTTGCTTGAGGGTCTGGTTGGCGCCCTTCACCTTCAGGTCCTTGACGAGGACGACCGAGTCGCCGTCGGCCAGGGCGTTCCCGGCGGCATCGCGGACCACCGGGCGATCGGCGTCGCCGGCGGCCGCCAGTTCCGCGGCCGGCCGCCACTCCCCGGTCGCCTCGTCATAGACGTAGTCGTCGGTCCCGTCGGCCAAGGCACGTCCCTTTCATGAATGCGGAATCCCGCGACCGCATGGCGGGATGCAGGCGGCCACCGCTTATACGCCGCCGGCCGGGCGCCGCAACCTATTGAGAGATCACAACTGGGCCGTCTCGCGCCGGCCGATCGCTTCGGCCCGCTCCAGCAGCAGCCCGGCGGCACCGGCCCCGATCCACATGCTCAGCAGCGCCACCCAGGCGGTCAGCGACAGCACCGAACCGCCGGTGACGCCGGCGCCGACCGCGCAGCCGCCGGCCGCCATGCCGCCGAAGCCCATCAACACCGCGCCGACCAGGTAGCGGAGGGTGCCGGTCCCGGCGTCGAAGCCCTGCAGCCGGAACTCGCGGTGCAGCAGGGTCGCCGCCAGCGACCCCGCGAACACGCCGGGCACCAGGCCGATCCCGAAGCTCGGCACGACGTCCGGCCGGACGATCAGCGCCATCAGGGTGTCGGCCGACGGGCCGGTGAAGGTGACGCTGCCGACCGTCACCGGCTCGAACGACACCCGCGACAGCGCCGCGGTGAACGCCCAGCCGAGCCCGACCGCCAATCCGACGCCGGCCGCGGTCGCCGTGGTCCGGACCGCAACCCGGTTGCGCCAGGCCAGGGCGCCGGAGAGCGCAACGCAGCCGACCCCGAGCGCCAGGCCGGTCCCGTCCGGCAGGTGCTGCGCCATGTCGCGAGTACTCGGGCCGACCACCCACAACCGGTTCAGCGCCTCGCGCAGCGGCGACAGCACGCCCGACAGGCTGGCCTGGGCGGCGACCGTAACCACCAGCCCGGCGATCAACGCCCGCGCGTTGCCGGTCGCCGACAGCACCAGCAGCCGGCTGGCGCAGCCGCGCGCCAGGATCATCCCGACGCCGAACAGCAGTCCGCCGACGATCGCGCCGGACAGGCTGCCGACCGTGGCCAGCTGGCGCACGTCCTGGGGATTGAGCCCGCCGTTCGCCAGCAGGGCCTGGGTGGCCAGCAGCGCCGTCCCGAACACCGCCAGCCAGACCGCCAGCTTGGGCCCGAGTTGGCCGCCCCAGAACTCGATGCAGGCCGAGCGCAGGCAGAACCGGCTCTGCTGCGCGCAGTAGCCGAAGATCAGGCCGACGACCGCCCCGCCCAGCATGATCTTGCCGGAGTCCGATAGCGCGTCGCTGGCCAGGAGCTGCTCCATGGCCCGTCTATCGGCCGAAACGCCGGAACACGATATGACATAGGTCAGGCGGGAGGCCGCACCGGCACCGACGGCGCCGCGCGATTATCCCATCCCCCGCGCCCTGCAATTGTGGAATGCTGTCCTCCTCTCCGCACGTCGCGCCCCGCCCGGGGCCCTTCCCCATCCACGGAACCCGTCATGCAGAACATCGAGCCGATCCTGCCCCACATCGACAGCCACCGGGACGACCTGATCGTCCTGTCCGACAACGTCTGGGGAATGCCCGAGACGCTGTATGCCGAGTACCGGTCCTGCGCCGAGCACACCGCGGTGCTGCGCGCCAAGGGCTTCCGGGTGACCGAGGAACTGGCCGGCATTCCGACGGCGGTGCTGGGCGAGGCCGGCGAGGGTGGGCCGGTGATCGCCATCCTGGGCGAGTACGACGCGCTGCCCGGCCTCAGCCAGGTCGCCAACATCGCCGAGCCGAAGGAGCTGGTCTTGGGCGGGGCCGGCCATGGCTGCGGCCACAACCTGCTGGGCTCGGCCGCCCTGCTGGCGGCCTGCGCGCTGAAGGACTGGCTGGCCGAGACCGGCACCCCCGGCCGCGTGCGCTACTACGGCTGCCCGGCCGAGGAGGGCGGCGCCGCCAAGGCGTTCATGGTGCGCGACGGCTGCTTCGATGACGTCGACGCCGCGATCAGCTGGCACCCGGGCGGGATGACCCAGATCTTCGGCGCCCACAGCCTCGCCAACACCCGCATCGACTTCACCTTCACCGGCCGGACCAGCCACGCCGCCGCCTCGCCGCATCTCGGGCGCAGCGCGCTGGACGCGGTCGAGCTGATGAATGTCGGCGTCAACTACATGCGCGAGCACATGCCGAGCTCGGCCCGCATCCACTACGCCTATCTCGACGCCGGCGGCACCGCGCCGAACGTGGTGCAGGGCACCGCCAAGGTCCGCTATACCGTTCGCGCCACCGACCTGCCAGGCATGCTGGCGCTGATCGAGCGGGTCCGGAAGATCGCCCAGGGTGCCGCGCTGATGACCGAGACCACGGTGCGGCCGCAGGTGATCTCGGCGGTCTCCAACCTGCTCGGCAACACCCCGCTGGAGGAGGCGATGCAGTCCGTGATGGACGGCCTCGGCGGGGTCGAGTTCGACGAGGCCGACCGGGCCTACGCCCGGCAGATCCAGGCCACCCTGTCGGCAGACGACATCGCCTCCAGCTACCAGCGGGCCGGGATCGAGCCGCGCGTCGGCGAGCCGCTGTGCGACTACGTGGTCCCGCGCGACCCGCGCGGCGGCGGCATCATGGGCTCGACCGACGTGGCCGACGTGTCCTGGGCGGTGCCGACCGTGCAGGCCCGGGTCGCCACCGTCGCCATCGGCACCCCCGGCCACACCTGGCAGATCACCGCCCAGGGCAAGGCCCCGGCGGCGCACAAGGGCATGACCTACGCCGCCCAGGTGATGGGGGCGACCGCGCGCATGCTGTTCACAGACGAGGTGCTGCTGGCGCGCGCCAGGAAGGACCATCGCGACCGGCTGGAGCGGCAGCCCTATGTCTGCCCGATCCCCGACGACGTGAAGCCGCCGCTGCAGCCGCGCCCGACTGCGGAGTAGCCGCCGCACGCGGGGCGGTCAGGCGAACACGAACCAGTCGGCCTGCAGCTGGCCGGCGCTCACGCCGGCCAGCTGCAGGGCGTTGCCGCCGCCGAGCATGATGATGACGCCGCCGTCGGCGTCGACGGCGGCTTCCTGCAGGTCGGCGAAGCTGTCGATCGCGGTGCCGTTGAGGCCGGACGCCAGGCGGACCCGGTCGCCCGATGCGCCGTCGAAATCGGCGACAGTATCGAGGCCGCCGCCGTCGCTGACCTGGATCAGGTCGCCGCCGGCACCACCGGTGATCAGGTCGTCGCCGATGCCGCCCTGCAGGGTGTCGTCGGCGATGCCGCCGACCAGGGTGTCGGCGCCCTGGCCGCCATACAGCAGGTCGGCGCCCTGGCCGCCATACAGGGTGTCGTCGCCGAGATTGCCGTACAGCACGTCGCCGGAACGGTTGCCGTAGACCACGTCGGCGTGCTGCCCGCCATAGGCCAGGTCGGCGTCCTGGCCGCCATACAGGGTGTCCAGGCCCTGGTTGCCGTACAGCACGTCGTCGGCGAGGTTGCCGTAGACCACGTCCTGGTTCTCCCCGCCGCCGACGGTGTCCCCGGCGCCACCGCCGAACAGGGTGTCGTCGCCCTCGCCGAGCGAGATGAACTGCGCCCGGTCGTCGCCGACCGCGAAGTTGTCGCCGGCGCCGCCGGTCACCGTGGCGCTGCCGACGATCGAGACGAACTCGATGTTGTCGACCTGCACGCTCGATCCGGCGGGCAGGCCGGTGACGTCGAGCACGAAGGCCTCCGACTGGGACAACCCGGGGCTAGCCGTGCCGGACAGGACGATCGGCTCGGACAGGGCGGTCGCCGTCGTGCCGGGCACGATGGTGCGGACGTCCAGCGCGGTGGTCGCGGCCAGCGTGTCGAGATAGCTCCGGGCATTGGCGACCAGGGTCGGTTCGCCGACGGAGTTGCGGGCCTCGATCGCCGAGATCAGGGAGGACACCGCCTGATCGCCGGTCTGGGCGGCGTCGGGCCCGGTCGCAGTGAGCGTTGTCGAGGGCGGCAGCGTGGCGGTGACCAGGTTGCCGTTGTTGCCGGTGTTCTGCACGATCGCCGCCGATCCGCTGGACGCGCCGGTGTTGGTGATGGTGCGGCTGGCCGCCGAGCCGCTGGTCGGGGCGTCGACGACGACGATGGAGCCCGAGCCGCCATCGTCCCCGCCGCCTCCCCCGCCGCCCGATGGCGCCGGAACCCCATAGGTGATCTCCGACCGGCCGCCGGCGATCGCGACCCCGAAGACCGCGTCGGCGGCCAGCCCGGTGGCGGTTACGGTGGCGTCGGCGGAGCCGTTGCCGTCCAGGTCGATCGCAAGGGCGTCGCCGGTCCGCGCGATGCCGGCGGCGGTCAGCGTGGTCGAGGCGACCTGCAGGACCTCGCCGGCCGCCCAGTCCGACAGGACATCGCCGTCGGTTCCCACGAATCGGTCGACTCCGGCGCCGCCGCTCAGGGTGTCCGTCCCGTCGCCCCCGTCCAGGGTATCGGCCCCGTCGCCGCCACCCAGGGCGTCTTTGCCGGCCCCGCCGGTCAGGGCATCGGCCCCGGCTGCACCGCACAGGGTGTCGTTGCCGGCGCCGCCGCTCAGGGCGTCGTTCCCCGCCTCCCCGCACAGGTAGTCGTCGGCCTCGGCGCCGCTCAACGTGTCGTCGCCGCCGCCGCCCCACAGATAGTCGTCGTCCCAGCCGCCGCGCAGCAGGTCGTCGCCGGTCCCGCCGGTCAGGAAGTCGCTGCCGACGTTGCCCTCCAGGACGTCGTCGCCGGCCATGCCGCTGAGGTAGTCGTCGCCGTCGCCGCCGCTGATGGTGTCGGAGCCGCTGCCGCCGGACACGTCGTCGTCGCCGCCGGCCGCGTTGACCACCGTCCCGAAGCTCGCGGCCCCCACGATGGTCTCGGCGTCGTCGTTGAGCTGGTCGCCGTAGAGCTGCAGGGACGCGGTACCGGCGGTCAGCCCGGACGTGTCGAAGGCCGAGGCGTTCAGGGTCGTGGCCGTCGACACCGCGACGTAGAGCGTGCCGGTGCCCGACAGGACCACCGACTCGCCGCTGAACAGGTCGGCGAACACCGCGGTCGCGCCCGACTGCACCGTCACCGCCTCGATGCCGGCGATCGACCCGGCGACCGTGAAGTCGACGCTGGCGTTGGTCCCGACGACGATTGTGTCGGAACCGGCGCCGCCGTCGACCGTCGCGCCCTGGGCGTCGCAGGCGCAGTTGAACACCAGGGTGTCGGCCCCGGCGCCGCCGCTCAGCCGGTCGCGGCCGCCGCCGCCGGACAGGGTGTCGGCCCCGGCCCCGCCGATCAGGGTGTCGGCACCGGTTCCGCCGGTCAGGGCGAAGCGGCCGTCGGTCTCGGCCGAGCCGGTCCAGGCCACCGCGTCGCCGCTGGCGGAGGCGTCGACGCTCATGACCTGGCCGCTGGCCACCGTCGCGTCGTGGGTGGTGATCGACTGGATGCCGGCGGTGATGGTCACGGTCTCGACATCGACCAGCGTGGCGACCCCGAAGGCGACCGTCTGGGCGGCCGAGATCGACAGGGTGTCGGCGCCCCCCAGACCGTCGATGGCGTCGCCCGTGTTCAGGGAACCGGCAATGCTTGCCGTCACCGTGTCGGCCCCGGTCGACAGTGTCGGCGCGTCGGCGCCGGTGGTCAGTGCGGCGGTGGCGAGCAGACCCCGATAGGCGGCGCAGGCCGCGGCCGAGAACGCCGGTTCGGCGACCGGGCCGCCGTCCGGTCGGCGCAGCGTCCAGCCGCCGCCGCGCTCCGGGTCGCCGACCGGGCCGACCGAGGCCGCAACCGGCACGCCGAGCGCGGCCGCCATGTACTCCAGGAACCGGCGGCCGGCCGGCCCGGAGGCGATCGAGCAGCCGTACAGCAGGACGACGGCGTCCGGCGCCAGGGCCCCCGCCAGGTCGGCCACCGCCCCGTGCCGGATCGCCAGCGCCGGCAGGTCGACGCGGTCGCCGGCCAGCAGCAGGAGCCCGGGCTCGCCGTGGCTGACGACGTGCAGCGTCGCGACGTCGCGGCGGCCGGCCAGTCGCCGCGCCGCCTGTTCCAGCCCGCAACCGCCAGGCGTCAGCCGCAGGACCTCGACCCCGGGCCGCAGTCCGGCCATCAGGTCCTCGGCGTGCTCGACGCCGGGATCGAGGATCAGTACCTCGGCGCGCGTCGTGGCTTTCGATGCCGTATCGGCGGTCCCTCGGACCCCTGCCATCCCACCCTCCCCGGGGCTGACGCGGCCGGTCTCCATGATTCCTGTCCGGGACCGGCTCGCGTCGGATTGCCTTGATTCCGACATAGGCTTTCGGACGGACCGGCACTCTGCGGTCCGTCTCGGAGTTTCGACATTCCATCTCAAATGCCGCGGCCGGCCGGAGATGAGGTCCGGCGGGCGCCCTGGATCGCGGTAACCGGCTGCCGTGGTTCAGGAAACCGCCTCGTCGTGCTATGCTTGCGGTCGGCTCCAAGTGGTGGGGAGGTGGCGCCGCAGTGCAGGACGACAACCCAGCCGAGGCATCGGTGCCGCGGGCGGTGTTCTCGGTCAACGACATACCCGCGCGTGAGCGCTACGAGGTCTGGAAGGAGAGCATCTCCTGCATCTTCGACGTCGACGCCGACGTCGAGACGCGGCGGGAGGACTTCTTCGCGGCGGTCGACGCCAGCATGTTCGGCCCGATCATGCTGGCCAGGAGCACCAGCCGCGGCCAGCGATGGCGGCGGTCGTCATCGACGATCGCCCGCGACGGCATGGACCACTATATGATCCAGCTCTACGAGACCGGCGGGCAGACCCTGAACGCCGGCAGGATCGAGGTCGAGCAGCCGGTCGGCGGGCTGCTGGTCTACGACCTGTCGCGCACGGTGGCGGCCCGCAGTGGCACCTTCACCAACCTGTCGCTGATCATCCCCCGCGGGCTGCTGGCCGAGGCGCTGGTGGCGCCCGACGACCGGCACATGCAGACCCTGCCGGCGACCGGGCCGATGGTGGCGATGCTACGGGACCACATGCTGTCGCTGACCAGGCTGTCGCCGCGCATGACCGCCGCGCAGGCGGCCGCCCTGGTGCCGGCGACCGTCGCGCTCACCGCCGCCTGCCTGAACACGTCGGGCCCGGACGGCCCCGCCACCGGCAACGGCGTCGCGTTCGTCTCGATGCTGGCGGCGCGGCGCCTGATCGACAGCCGGCTGTCCGACGAGAACCTGACGCCGGACTGGCTGGCCCGCCGGCTCGGCATGTCGCGCGCCAAGCTCTACCGGATGTTCGAGCCGGTCGGCGGGATCGCCCAGTACATCCGCGACCGCCGGCTGCGCCGGGCGATGCTGGAACTGCGGGACGAGCCCACACGGCACCTGCCGATCTACGAGATCGCGCTCAGGGCCGGCTTCAGCAGCGAGACCACCTTCGGGCGGGCATTCCGGCAGCGCTACGGCGTCACGCCGCGCGATGTCCGCTACCGCGGCGCGCCGGCTCGGCACGGCGCCTCCGACGACGGGCCGGACCGGCGCTACGAGGAATGGCTGCACCATCTGGCGGTCTGAGCGGCCGGCCGTTCGCGCGCCCGCGATGTCGGGTATGCTCCGGGTCTCCCCACACTGCGATCCGGAGGGCCGAGGACGCCATGAGCCTCAAGGACATCCACAATCTCGACTACACCATCCTGCTGTGCCGGGACATGGCGGCGACCCGCGCCTTCTACGATGACGTCATGGGCTTCCCGGTCGAGCACGACTCGCCGACCTGGGTCAGCTTCCGGGTCGGCGCCACCCTGCTGACCCTGCGGCCGCGCGGCGCCTCGCCCGGCGGCGAGGACGGCCCGGCGACCCCCGGATCGGCGTCCGTCCAGCTCGCCTTCCGGGTGCCGCCGCCGGCGGTCGACGCCTGCCACGGCGAACTGGTCGCCAAGGGCGTGCCGATCATGCGGCCGCCGACCGACCTGCCGTCCTGGCGGCACCGCACCCTGTTCTTCCGCGACCCCGAGGACAACGTCATCGAGATCTACGCGGAGTATTGAGCCGGCCGTCCGGCGTCCGCCCGGGCGCGACAATCACCCGAAAACCTTCCGTCGATGTCGGCATCCGGCCTCGTGGTTCGTCGTTCCGATATCCAGCCGGCGAGACCGGCCAATCCGAGGAGAGCGACGATGCGCGTGATGGTGATCGTAAAGGCGACGGAAGACAGCGAGACCGGCATCCTGCCGCCGCCCGAGCTGTTCGAAGCGATGGGCAAGTACAACGAGGAACTGGCGGCCGCCGGCATCATGCGGGCCGGCGACGGCCTGAGGCCGTCCTCGGAGGGCAAGCGCGTCGCGTTCGACGGGGCCGGCCGGACCGTCATCGACGGTCCGTTCGCCGCGACCCGCGAGCTGGTCGCCGGCTTCTGGCTCTGGGAAGTCAATGACATGGACGAGGCGGTCGCCTGGGTGAAGCGCTGCCCGAACCCGATGCCGGGGCCCAGCGAGATCGAGATCCGGCCGCTGTACGAGATGGAAGACTTCCAGTGAAGCCTCGGTGCGCGGCCGCCTCCGGCTATCGCTGGCCCTTGGCATAGCGACGGTGCAGGTCGCGCAGCTCCGCCGCCAGCTCCGGCACCGGCCCTTCGACGGGCAGGCCGGGCACCACGGTCTGGATCGGCAGCGGACTGACCGGCGAGCTCGGCGGCACCCCCAGCTCGGCACGCAACGCCACCAGCTGCGCGGCCGAGCCGGCATAGACGATCCGCCCGAGGCCTACGAAGCCGTGGGCGGCGGCGCACATCGGGCAGTGCTCGCCCGAGGTGTAGACCGTCGCCAGGGCGCGATCTCCGGGCGTCATGTTCTCTGCCGCCCAGCGCGCCAGCGCGAACTCCGGATGCCGGGTGCGGTCGCCGCCGGAGACCCGGTTTCGGTCCTCGGCCAGCACCGTGCCGTCGGCCGCGACCAGCACCGAACCGAACGGCGCGTCGCCGGCCTCCAGCGCCTCTCGCGCCAGCTCGACGCAGCGCCGCAGGTGTCCGAGGTCGGTAGCGTCCGTCATGTCGTCCTCCTCTCAGGAACCGTTCCCGTCCGGCAGCCGGGCCTCGACGCCGGACAGGTGCTCATAGGCCTTGATGACCGCCGTGCAGCCCTCGTCGGCATGGCCGAGGGCGGCGGCCAGCGCGTAGGTCTGGTGTACCGATTCCGCCATGAAGCCGGGCAACCCGGCCTCCTCCAGCCAGCGCGCGTAGTACTTCACGTCCTTCTGGGCGTTGGCCAGCGACATATAGGGCGCGAAGTCGCGTCGCAGGGTCTTCTCGCCGTACAGGTCCATCATCCCGGACTTGCCGCCGGCCGCCGAGATGATGTCGATCACCTTGGTCATGTCGAGACCCTCGCGGGCGGCCAGCGCGAAGCCCTCGCAGAATGCCGCGACGTTGGCGAAGGCGATGTAGTTGTGAATCAGCTTGAGCCGGATCGCGTGCCCGGACGGACCGACGTGGAACACGTTCTCGGCGTAGCAGGCGAACACCGGCCGAAGCTCGTCCAGCAGCGCCGCCTCGCCGCCGAACAGCACGTTGACCTTGCCCTGCTCGGCGTGGATCGGGGTACGGGTCATCGGCGCCTCGGCGTAGCGCAGGCCGCGCCCGGCACACAGCCGGTTCATCCGGTCGACATGCCCGGGGTTCACCGTGGTGTGGTCCAGCACGATGGCGCCGGCCGGCAACAGGTCGGCGACGCCGTCGGGCCCGAACAGGATCGCCTCGACCGCCTCGGCGGTGGTGACGCACAGCGCCAGCACCGACGCTCCCTCGGCCGCCTCGCGGGCCGAAGCCGCCGGCACGGCGCCGAACCCGGCCATCCGGTCGATCCGGGCCGGATCCAGGTCGAAGCAGCGCACCGCCTGCCCCTTGGTCGCCAGGTTCCTGACCAGCCCGGCGCCCATGCCGCCGAGGCCGATGAATCCGATCGTCATGTCGCCTGCTCCTCCTGCGGGTCGGTCGGCATTGTGACCAGGAACCGGCGTACCGACAAACCCGGCCCCGCGCCCGGACGGGGCCGGCCGGCGGCGCGGTCGCGGCATGAAGTTTGTGCTACAGTCGGCGCTCGGACGGGGCTGCGGCTGGGCGGAACCATGAGCGACATCTTCGAGCGGGTCTCGCGACCGCGCCGACTGCCGGACGAGATCGCGTCCTCGATCCTCGAGGCGATCTCCCGCGGCGACCTGCAGGCCGGCGACCGCCTGCCGACCGAGATGGACCTGTCGGACCAGTTCGGGGTGGCCCGCACGGTGGTGCGCGAGGCGATCTCCCTGCTGAAGTTCGACGGGGTGATCACCGCCCGCCAGGGTGTCGGCGCCTTCGTGTCGGAGGCCTCGAGCCGGCGCTCGTTCCGGATCAGCCCGTCCTGCTTCGCCAAACGCCAGCAGCTGGTGAAGCTCCTGGCGCTGCGGACCAGCGTGCAGGCCGACGCGGCGGCCGTCGCCGCACAATGCCGCAGCGAAGAACAGCTGGCGGCGATGGCCGCCGCCCTGCAGCGATTCGCGGACTCCATGGGCGGCGGCATGGACGCCGCCGAGGTCCGGGTCGACGCCGAGGCGGCGTTCTACCGCGCCATCGCCGAGGCTTCGGACAACGAGTACTTCGTCGAGTTCATCCAGATGATCGACGCCAAGCTGATGGAGAACCTGCGCTCGGTGGTGGTGAAGAACGCCATGGTGTCGGAGATCGGCGACCGGGTTCAGGCCGAGCACGACGAGGTCTTCGTGGCGATCCGGGACCGCGACGGCGAGCGGGCCCGCACTGCCACCCGCCGGCACTACGAGCACGCCGCCCGGCGCCTCGCCGATCGCTCGGGCATCGAGACGGTCTGACCGTCGTCCGGCCGAGCGAGTCTTAGCGCCGCTCCGGCGGCACGTCCCGGATCCGTGCGGCATGCGCCGCGACCGCCTCCGGCGGGTACTTCAGATGGACACGCCTGTCGGAAGGCGGCTGGTGCGCCCGCGACACGCCGGGGCGCCAGTCGGTCGCCGGCCGGATCGGCCGCGGGACGAAGCCGCCGCCGCAGTTCGGGCAGACGTTCTGCAGCCTGGTATCCACGCAGTCGGCGCAGAAGGTGCACTCGTAGGAGCAGATCCGCGCGTCCGTCGCATCGGGCGGCAGGTCCTTGTCGCAATACTCGCAGTTCGGGCGAAGCTGCAGCGCCATGGCGTTCCCCTTCCCGGCCGGCCTCCGTCCTTCACCGGCCTCGGTCCGTCGAGGGTGCGGCGGGTTCCGCGCGGGCGGAAGGACAATCGGACCGGCGATCCGGCAAAGGTCGTGATCGGGCCGGTCGCCGTTGACGGGCGGCCGGAATGCCCTCTAGCATCGCGCGATGTATCGCGTAGTCACTATCGCGGGGAGTCGACCCGGGGACCGGTAACGGTCGACCTGCCGACACCCTGCGCGCCCCCGACATTCCGGGGGTTTTTTTGTGCGCGCACGCCACCGGAGCGCCCGATGCTCGCCGCCGCCCGTACCCCGCCGCGACTGCTGACGCTGATCGTCGTCTCGGGCGTGTCGATCCTGCCGATCAGCATGTTCCTGCCGTCGCTGCCGTCGATCGCCGCCGACCTCCGGGCCGACTTCACGCTGGTCAACCTGTCGATCGCCGGCTACGCCGCCAGCAGCGCCGTCCTGCAGTTGATCCTGGGACCGCTGTCGGACCGCTACAGGCGCCGGCCGGTCCTGCTGGCCAGCCTCGCCGTGTTCGTCCTGGCGTCGATCGGCTGCGGGCTGGCCACCGACATCCGGGTATTCCTCGGCTTCCGCTTCCTGCAGGGCGCGGTGATCGCCGGCTACGCGGTCTCGCTGGCGGTCATTCGCGACACCTCGCCGCCCGAGGAGGCGGCCGGGGTGATCGGCTACGTCACGACCGCCTGGGCGGTCGCACCGCTGCTCGGCCCGACCCTCGGCGGCATCCTCGAACAGGTCTTCGGCTGGCGTGCCAGTTTCTGGGCCTTCGCCGGCCTGGGACTGGCGACTCTGGCGTTGTGCTGGGTCGACCTGGGCGAGACCAACCGCCGGCCGTCGGCGACAATCCGGTCGCAGTTCCGGGCGCTCCCGAAGCTGCTGCGGTCCCGGCAGTACTGGGGTTACGCCCTGTGCATGGCATTCGCGGTCGGCGCGTTCTACAGCTATCTGGGCGGCGCGCCGCTGGCGGCCCGGTCGGCGTTCGGCATGTCGCCGGCCGCCCTCGGCCTGGCCATGGGCTCCACCACCGCCGGCTTCATCCTCGGCAGCTTCCTGTGCGGCCGCTACGCCCGGCGGTTCGCGCTCACCACCACGGTCATCGCCGGCCGGCTGGTCGCCTGCGCCGGGCTGGCGGCCGGCCTCGTGCTCTGGTTCGCCGGCGTGGTCCACCCGGCGGCGCTGTTCGGTCCCTGCGTGTTCCTCGGGATCGGCAACGGCCTCAGCATCCCGAGCGGCAGTGCCGGCGCCATGTCGGTGAACCCGGCCCTGGCCGGCAGTGCCGCTGGCCTGACCGGCGCGCTGATGGCCGCCGGCGGCGGCCTGGTCTCGGCGGCGGCCGGCATGATCCTGACCGAGGGCGACGCCATTCCGATCCTTCTCGCCGTCCTGCTCGCCTGCGCCGCAGCCGGGCTCGCCGCCGCCCTGTACGTCCGACGCGTCGACCGGCGGGCCGGGCCGCCGACCGGCTAGGAAATCCGGCGGAACGTCAGACCGAGCCCTTGCGCTCGACCACCAGCACCCGCGCCTCGCCGACCGGATGGGCGACGTGCTCGTCGCCGACGGCCGCCACGAAGATGTCGGCCGCGCCGAGCCGCTGCACCCGCTCGACGCCGTTCTCGCGGAAATGCATGTCGACGGCGCCGTCGAGCACCACGAACACCTCGTTGCCGTCGTTGACGTGCCAACGGTAGGGCCGGTCGGTCCAGTGCAGGCGGACGCTGGCACCGTCGACCTCCGCCAGGTCGCGGGCGCCCCAGGCGCGATCGGCGGTGAATGATCGGGCGTCGGTCACGATCGTCGGCACGGCGGGTCTCCAGCAGGTTGCCCGGGCAGCATCGGGCCGCGACCGTGGCGGCTCAATGACACAAGCCGGACGTTTCCGGCCGATGCAATGCCGTTGCCCGCCCGCCTGCTAGAGCGCGGCCGCCGCTTTCGGGGCCGCCGCCTTCGGGACCGCCTGGCGCAGGCGCGGGCCGGTGTCCCGACGGAACTCCTTGAAGCCAAGCCCGACCAGGTCGTAGTGCTCGCGCACCACCTGGATGCCGACGAAGCCGGCCGCCTCGAGGGCGCCGCCGAAGCTGTCGAAGACGAAGCCGTTGCGGTGCGCCATGTAGACCTTGCCCTTCGCGATCGACCGGCGGTGCCCGTAGACGATGTCGAGCGGCGTGATCGGGCCGTTCGCCGATTCATACAGAGGCTCGTCCGCCCGTCCTTTGGCGATCGCGGCGCTTGCGAGTTGGAGATCCGGGACGCGGGCGAACAGGAAACCGCCCGGGTCGAGGACCCGCAGGAACTCGGTCAGCGCCTGCTGCAGCTCGTGCGGGAACAGATGCTCGAGGTTGTGCGACGAGTACACCGCGTGGCAGCTCGCGTCGGGAACCGGCGACATGTCGGTCATCGAGGCAACCACGTCCGGCTTGACCGACGGGTCGATGTCCAGCCGCGTCTCGACCCACTTGCCGGCGGGGAACAACTCGCTGCGCCCGACCACCCGCTCCTTGGCGCACCCGACGTGAAGGACCCTCAGCATGCCGCTCATCGCTCGCCGTCTCGGTTGGGCGGGCGTTATCGCATGATTCCGAACCGGCGCTCCAGCGGGGATTCCCCTAGATCCGCCCCCTGAGCCGGCCGACGATCCCGGTCGGGAAGAAGTAGACGCTGAGGATGAACAGGATCCCGAGCCACAGCAGCCAGCGGTCCGGGCTGACCAGGTCGCTCAGCAGCGGCACGCCGGCGGTCGCCTCGGCGGCCGAGGCCATCAGCAGCTGCAGATAGTTCTTGGCCAGCACGAACAGCGTTGTGCCGATCACCGCGCCGTAGATCGTGCCCATGCCGCCGATCACCACCATCAGCAGGATGTCGATCATGATCGACAGGCTGAGGGTGGTGTCCGGCCCGGTATACTTGGTCCACAGCGCCATCAGCACGCCGGCCAGCGCCGCCGCCCCGGCCGACAGGCAGGTCGCGGCGGTACGGTAGAACGCCGTCCGGTAGCCGATCGCCTCGGCCCGGAACTCGTTCTCGCGGATCGCCTGCAGCACCCGGCCGAACGGCGAGTTGACGATCCGCAGCAGCGCCAGCACCAGCGCCGCCGCCGAGCCGAGGATCAGGTAGTAGCTGACGATCCGGCCGTCGAGACGGACGTCGAACAGCTTGCCGTCGGCCAGCCTGAAGGCCGGCGACAGCGCGTGCGGCACCCGGTAGGTCAGGCCGTCCTCGCCGCCGGTGATACCGGAGAGCTGGGAAGCCAGGATCAGGAAGGCGCTTGCCACCGCCAGGGTGACCATGGCGAAGAAGATCGCCTGGACGCGCAGCGCGAACAGCCCGATCACCAGCGCCAGCGCCATGGCCAGCACCAGCCCGCAGCCGGTGCCGAGCACCACCGCCCCCCAGGATCCCGGGAACGCCTTCAGCGCCAGCGCCACCCCGTAGGCACCGATCCCGAAGAACATGGTGTGGGCGAACGACACGATGCCGGTGTAGCCCAGCAGCAGGTCGTAGCTGGCCACCAGCACGATGAAGATGCAGATCGTGGCCGCCGTATTCAAAGAGCGAATGCCGGGGAACAGGAACGGTGCCAGGGCGAGGCCGACCGCGATCAGCAGCAGCAAGGCCGTCAGCGCCCGGCTGCGCGGCATGTCCTCGGAGAGCAGGGTCCTCAGCATCGACTGAACCTCGCTTTCGGCCGGCCGGCCCTTCGTGGCTCGCTGCGCTCGCGACTCAGGGCGACGGGGGTGGGCGTCAGCGCGCCAGCTTCTCCGCTGTCGTCCTGAGGTGCCCCGCACCAGCGGGGCCGCGAAGGACAGGGGCGGTCGCTCATGCGCCTCACCCCTTCCCGGCCGGCAGCAGGCCGCGCGGCCGCCACATCAGGATCAGCACCATCAGCAGGATGTTGGAGCCGAGCGCCACCTTGGGCGCCAGGAAGCCGGTGTAGTTGGCCATCAGCCCGACCAGCAGGGCGCCGATGAAGCAGCCCTCGACCGAGCCGAGGCCGCCGATGATCACCACGATGAACACCAGCACCAGGATGTTGAGCCCCATCTGCGCGGTGATGATCTCGTCGTACAGCCCCCACATCACGCCGCCGAGCCCGGCCAGCGCCGAGCCGGCCACGAACACCAGCACGAACAGCCGCCGCACCCGGTAGCCGAGCGCCTCGACCATCTCGCCGTTCTCGACCCCGGCGCGGATCAGCAGGCCGAGCCGGGTGCGCACCATTGCGAACCGCAGGCCGGCGAAGATCGCGGCGCCCAGCACCACCGCGAGCAGCCGGTAGCGCTCGACGATCACGTCGCCGATCACCCACGACCCCTTCAGCAGCTCCGGGCGCGGCAACGGGATCTGGTTCGGTCCCCACAGCAGGTGGATCAGCTCCTCGGCGACGATCAGCCCGCCCATGGTCACCAGGATCTGCTTGAGATGGGCGCCGTAGACCGGGCGCACGATCACCCGCTCGAAGAACCAGCCGAGCCCGCCGGTCGCCAGCATCGCCGCCAGGATCGCCAGCAGCACCGCCGCCAGGTTGAGCGCCAGCGAGTCCGATCCGGTCCAGCCACCGAGCGACAGCAGCACGGTGGCGCCGACGAAGGCGCCGATCGAGATGAAGGCGCCGTGCCCGAAGTTCAGGACGTCCATCAGCCCGAACACCAGGGTCAGGCCCGACGCCATGATGAAGATCAGCATTCCCATGGCGAGGCCGGCCAGGGTCAGGGTGCCCCAGGTCGAGGCGTCGGCGATCAGCAGCAGGCCGATGATCGCGAGCCCAGGCACCGTCCAGTACGGCGCCTGCGCCTTCAGCCGGTCGGCCAGCGGCGGCGCCGGGATCGCCGTATCGGATGTTCCGTCGGTCATTGGTGTGCTCCGAGGCTGAGGCCGAGCAGGCGGGCCTGCAGGTCCGGGTCGGCGGCGAGGTCGGCCATGCGGCCGCTGTGCACCACCCGGCCGTCGTCCATCACCGCCACTCCGTCGCCGAGCACCTGGGCCATGCGGAAGTTCTGCTCGACCATCAGGATGGTGGTGGCGGTGCGTTTGAGCTCCAGCATCGCCTCGATCAGCGCGTCGACGATCGCCGGCGCCAGGCCCTTGGACGGCTCGTCGATCAGGATCAGCCGGCGCGGCTCGATCATCGCCCGGGCGATCGACAGCATCTGCTTCTGGCCGCCCGACAGGTTGCCGGCCGGCAGCTCCCAGAACTTCCGCAGGGCCGGGAACAGCGAGAAGATCCAGTCCAGCCGTCCCCGGTCGATGGCACCGTCGCGGGCCGCCAGCACCATGTTCTCGCGCACCGTCAGCCCGGCGAACACGCCCATGTTCTCGGGCACGTAGCCGATGCCGAGCCGGGCGATGTCCGGCGTGGCCAGCGGCTTCAGGTCGGTCTCGCCGAAGCCGAGCGACCCGGCCGAGGCCCGCCACATGCCCATGACGGTGCGCAGGGTCGTGGTCTTGCCGGCGCCGTTGCGGCCCAGCAGCATGGTCAGCTCGCCCTCCGGCACCGCCAGGTCGACGCCCTGCAGGATGTGGTACTGGCCGATGTGGGTGTGGACGCCGTCGAGGCGCAGAAGGGGTGCAGGGCGCAGCAGGTCAGCCATGGCCGGCCCCCGTTCCTGCCGCGGTCCCGAGATAGGCCTGCTGGACCACGTCCGAGGCGATCACCGCCTCGGGGGCGCCGTCGGCCACCAGCGCGCCGTTGTGCAGCACGATGATGCGGTCGGCCAGCGAGCGCACCACGTCCATCTTGTGCTCGACCAGCAGGATGGTCTTGGCGGTGTCGGCCTTGATCCGGTGGATCAGGTCGAGCACCACCGGCACCTCGTCGACGCTCATGCCGGCGGTCGGCTCGTCGAACATCAGCACCTCGCTCTCCAGCGCCAGCAGCACCGCGACCTCGAGCTTGCGCTGGTCGCCATGCGGCAGCGAGGCGGCGACCGCGTCCATCTTGTCCAGCAGGCCGGTGCGCGACAGGTGGTGCTCGGCCATCTCGATCAGCGCGCGCCGGCGGGTCGCCAGCGACCAGATGTCGAAGCCGGTGTCGTGGCGGGCCTGCACGGCGATCCGCACATTCTCCAGCACCGTCAGGTTCGGGAACAGGTTGGTGAGCTGGAAGGCCCGGCCGATACCGGCGCGGGTGCGGCGCGGCGCGGTCAGGCCGGTGATGTCCTGGCCGAACAGCACGACCCGGCCGGCGGTGCTCTTGAGCTGGCCGGAGATCAGGTTGAAATAGGTGGTCTTGCCGGCCCCGTTCGGCCCGACGATCGCGGTCAGGGTGCCGCGCTCGAAGGCGCAGCTCACCCGGTCGACGGCGACATGGCCGCCGAACCGGATGGTCAGCTCCTCGGTGCGCAGGACGGGCGGTTCGGTGGTCATCGCGTCTTGGCCAGTTCTGACGTCGTGAGGCGGCGGGTGGGTCCCGGCTCTTCGCTTCGCTGCGGCCGGGATGACGATGGGGAGGGAAACAGTCCGGCTCTCCTCTTGTCGTCATCCCGGGCGAGCGCAGCGAGACCCGGGACCCACGGTGCGACGGGCGCCCGCTACTTCTTGTTGCGGACCGGGATGTCCATCTCCTCGATCTTCAGCTCCCGGACCAGCTCGGGAATGCCCCAGGCGACCGCCGGGTCGACCTTGATCCTGAAGTGGTACATGGACTGCAGGGCCTGATGGTCCTCCTTGCGGAACTTCATGACGCCCTTCGGGGTCATGAACTCCATGCCCTCCATGGCCGCGATCAGCGCCTCGGTCTCCCCGGACGGCGCCTTCTTCAGGGCCTCGACCACCGCGATCCCGGCCGCCATGCCGCCGGCGGTGAAGAAGTCCGGCGGGGCGCTGAAGCGCTTCTGGTGCTCGCTGACCAGCCAGTCGTTCACCGGGTTCTTCGGGATCTCGTAGTAGTAATAGGTGGCGCCCTCCATGCCCGGCAGCTCCTTGTAGGCCGCCATGGCCGCCAGGATGTTGCCGCCGGACGCCAGCTCGACGCCCTTCGCCTCCGGGCTCAGCGCCTTCAGCTTGCCGAGCGGGTTGCCCTTGCCGGCCCACACCACCCAGATGACCTTGCGCTTGCAGCCGTCGGCCTTCTCGAGCGCGTCGAACAGGCGCTGCGCCGGGGCGGTGAAGTCGGCGGTGTCGGTCGGGGCGTACTCCTCGAACACCAGCTTGGCCTTGGTCTTGCCGAGCGCCTCCTTGAAGGCGGCGACGCCGTCGCGGCCGAAGGCGTAGTCCTGGGCCAGGGTCGCCACGCAGTTGCCGGCATTGCCGAGGGCCACCGCGTTCGAGATCGCGTCCTGCGACGAGTTGCGGCCGGTGCGGAACACATAGCGGTTCCAGGCCGAGCCGGTGATCGAGTCGGCGACCGCCGGCTCGACCAGCAGCAGCTTCTGGTATTCCTGGGCGACCGGCAGCATGGCCAGCGCGACGCCCGACGATACCGGGCCGACCGCCAGGGTCGCGTCGTCGTCGCCGAAGGCCTCGGCCAGCAGTGTCTTGCCGATGTCCGGCTTCAGCTGGGTGTCCTTTTCGATCACCTCGATCTTGCGGCCGTTGACCTCCATCGAGCCGCCGGTGGCGTACTCCAGGCCCATCATCAGGCCGACATGGCTCTGCTTGGCATAGGCCTCGAAGGGCCCGGTCTTGCCGTAGACATGGGCGATCTTGTAGGGCTCGGCCGCCAGCGCGGTGCCCCCGAGCAGTCCCAATACGGCCGCCGTCGCGGCCGCGATACCGATGTGCCGTCTCATGTCGCGTCACTCCCTGTCTGCGTTTGTGATGTCCGGTGCCCGACGTCCCTGACCAGGACCAGGGCACGGCCTTCGCACAGCACCTCGCCGGAGGCGTCGGTGCATGTCGTCGCCAGATCGACCAGATGCTTGTCCGGTCGGATCCGGGTGATCTCGACGGTCGCGGTGACCGGCTCGCCGACCAGCACCGGCCGCAGGAACCGCATCTCCTGCTTCAGGTAGTTGGTGCCGAAGCCCGGCAGCTCGCGCCCCAGAAGGAAGGAGAACAGTCCGCCGACCAGCGGCTCCGGGACGTGGCCGTCGGTGACCGTGTCGACCCCGGCAAGCGCCTCCAGCCCGGCGACGTCGGCCGCCCGGTAGCTGCGCGTGATGGTGGCGCGATCGCCGACCTTCATCGGAACTCTCCACCGGTCAGCCGGACCCGGGTCCGGCCGTCCAGCGTCACCGTGCCGTCGGCCGCCGCGACGACCCGCACCGCCAGGTCCAGCCGGTCCGGCGCCGGTCGGTCCAGCAGGTCGACCTCCAGCCGCATGGTCTCGCCGGCATAGGTCGGCGCCGGGAACATCAGGTCCTGGGTTTCCTGCACCGCGCCCGGGAAGTGCCGCCGGACCAGGCCCCAGAGGGCGGTATACAGCAGCATGCCGTGGGCCACGGTGCGGCCGAACCGGGTCTCGGCCGAGAACACCGGGTCGACGTGGATCGGGTTGTCGTCGCCGCTGAGCGCGGCGAAGCGGTCGAAATCGGTCTGGGTGAACACCCGGTCCTCGCGGATCGCGGTCACGATGCCGCCTCCGTCTCGCTCGCCGCCTCGGCCCGCAGGACGTGCTTGCGAACCTTGCCGGCCGGGGTCCGCGGCAGGTCGTCGACCACCGCCACCGACTTCGGGAGCTTGTAGCCGGCCAGCCGCTCGCGGCACCACGCCCGCAGCCCGGCCTCGTCGACCCGGCGACCGGCCCGCGGCACCACATAGGCTCGCCCGACCTCGCCCCAGCGGCCGTCCGGCACGCCCACCACCGCGACCTCCAGAAGGTCCGGATGGCCGAGCAGCACGTTCTCGATCTCCGCCGGATACACGTTTTCGCCGCCGGAGATGTACATGTCCTTGATGCGGTCGACGATGAACACGTAGCCGTCGTCGTCGGCCCGGGCGACGTCGCCGGTGTGCAGCCAGCCCTCGGGGTCCAGGGTCTCGGCGGTGGCGTCCGGCCGGTTCCAGTAGCCGGGCGTCACGTTGGCGCCGCGGATCAGCAACTCGCCGGCCTCTCCGGCCGGCACGTCGCGGCCGTCGGGCCCGACGATCCGGCTCTCGGTCATCAGCAGCGGCTTGCCGACCGAGCCGCGCTTGCGCACCGCTTCCTCGGGCCGCATCAGGAAGGTGGTCGGTCCGGTCTCGGTCATGCCGTAGCCCTGGCAGATGGTAACGCCGCGCGCCGCATAGAGGTCGATCAGCGCATGCGGCAGCGGCGCGCCGCCGCTCGACCAGGACCGCACGCCGGACAGGTCGGCCGACGCGAACCGGTCGTGCACGGCCAGCGCCTGGTAGATCGCCGGGACCGCCAGCAGGGCGGTCAGTTCGCCGGCCTCGATCAGGTCGAGGAACCGGTCCGGGTCGAAACCCGGCATGACCTTCACCGAGCCGCCGGCGATCAGGGTCGGCAGGCTGTGCAGGTTGATGCCGGCGGTGTGGAACAGCGGCAGGTAGTTCGGGGTGACGTCGCGGGCCGTCAAGTCGATGGCGCCCGCCAGGTTGACGAAGTTGGCGTGCGCCATGCCGAAGGTCTGCATCACCGCCTTCGGCCGGCCGGTGGTGCCGGAGGTGTAGAGCATGTACCAGAGCCCGTCGGCCGGCCACACCGGGTCCCAGTCGTGGCGCTGCTCGGCGGCGTCGCGCATCTCCTGGTAGCTGCCGGCGGCCGGTGCCTCGCCCTCGGCCAGGACCGGCAGCAGCGGCAGGCCGGGTCGGGCCGCGGCCAGACCAGCCGCGAGGCCGGCGTTGCCGGCGTCGTGCAGCAGCAGCCGCGGCGCGCAGTCGTCGACCAGCGGCGCCAGCTCGGCGACGGTCTGCCGCCAGTTCAGCGGCACCAGCACCGCCCGCGCCTTGCCGCAGGCGAACAGGATCTCGAAGAACGACGCGGCGTTGTGGGCCAGGATCGCGATCCGGTCGCCGGGGGCGATCCCGCGGCCGCGCAGCGCCGCGGCGAACCGGCAGGCGCGGGCGTCGAGTTCCCGGTAGGTCAGCCGGGCGGTGCCGGCGACCTCGTGCAGCGCCACCTTGTCGGGCGACAGGGCGGCGCGTTTGGCGGCGATGTCGACGATGCTGAACATCCGCTCCCCCTCACCCGGCCGCGCGCCGGTCCAGGAACCGCGCCATGCCGCCACGGACCTCGGGCCGGGTCACCTGGGCGACGAAGGCCCGGCGCTCGGCCTCCAGGCCGGCGGCATAGGCGGCCCGGCGCCAGTCCGGCATCAGCCGGCGCTTGGCCGCCGCCATGCCCGACCCGACATGCCCGCCCAGGACCGCCAGCCACTCGGCGATCCGGGCGTCCAGCCGGTCGGCCGGTACCACCTCGGTGACCAGCCCCAGCGCATGCGCCTCGGCCGCATCGACATGCCGGTTCAGCAGCTGGATCTCGCGGGCCCGCTGCACGCCGACCCGCTCCGGCAGGATCGCGGTCCAGCCGCCGTCGGGCGCGAAGCCGACGCTGGCGTAGTACGGGGCGATGAAGGCCGACGGCACCGCGGCCACCAGGTCGGCCGCCAGCACCAGGCCGAGCGAGCCGCCGGTCACCGGCCCCTGCAACCGGGCGATCACCGGCTGCGGCAGGTCCATCAGCGCCAGGATCGTCCGGTTCAGCTTGCCGACTAGGTCGCAGGCATAGCCGTGCAGCGCGGCGGCCGGCTGGTCGTGGAACGCCCGGACGTCGCCGCCGGTGGAGAAGCTGCGGCCCTCGGCCGCCAGCACCACCGCCCGCACCCGGTCGTCGCCCTCGATCGCGCCGAGATGTCCGAGCAGGTCGTCCAGCAGTTCTGGCACCAGGCTGTTGTGCCGCTCCGACCGGGCCAGGGTCAGGGTCGCGACGCCGCCGGCCACCGCCATCCGAACCAGTTCGCGCCGGCCGGTCACGGCTGCCGCCCCTCGGGGCGCAGCCCGCGGTCGATCATGTCGGTGATGCTGTCGACCACCGGGGCGACGTCGCGCCCGGGCTCCCAGATCCCGTAGCGCAGCCCGGCGAACAGCGAGATGCCCATCAGCGCCCAGGACCGGCCTTCGGTCTCGCCCGGCCGCACCTCGCCGTCCGCCACCGCGCGGTCGAGGCCGTCCTGGTAGGCGTCGGCGAAGTCCATGAAGTAGGCCCGAAAGGCCTCCGGGTCGACGAACTGGCACTCCATGACGATGCGGTACAGGTTGCCGTGCTCGCGCACGAACTCGATGAACGACCGCAGGCCGCGGCGCTCGACCTCGATCCGGCTGTCGGCGCCGTCGACCGCGTCGTGCAGGTAGGCGCGCAGGCGCAGCCCCAGGTCCCCGACCAGCGCGCCGAACAGCCGCTCCTTGCTGTCGAAGTAGATATAGAAGGTGCCCTGGGCAACCCCGGCATTGGCGGTGATGCTGGCGACCGAGGCCTCATGGAAGCCGCGCGCCCCGAACTCGAGCTCGGCGGCGTCCAGAATCTTCCGGAGCGTCCGCCTCCCGCGTGCCGTCTTCGGCGTCTTCTCCCCGAGCATGTTCATTTTTTTCTTTTATGAAACATGAGTCAGGTGTCATGTTCAGGCCAATCACGCCGACTGTCAACGGCAATTCGAGACCTCCGGGAACCGCCCATGCCGCTTTTCGACCCGGGTGACGGCCACCCCCTGTACTATGAGGAACGGGGCGCCGGGCGGCCGGTGGTGCTGCTGCACGGCTGGGCCTGCCACGCCGGGTATTTCGCCCCGCAGGTCGCGGCGCTGGCGGCCCGCTGCCGCGTCGTGGTGCCGGACCTCCGGGGCCACCGGCATTCCCATCGAGCCGGCGACGCGCCCGACCTGGCGATCCTGGCCGGCGACCTGCGCGCGCTGGTCGCCGCCGCCGGGCTGACCGACCCGGTCCTGGTCGGCTGGTCGATGGGCGCCCTGGTGGCCTTCGAGTACATCCGGCGGTTCGGCGACGGCGGCCTCGGCGGCCTGGTGGTGGTCGACATGACGGCGCGCGTGGTCAACGACCGGGAGTGGCGGCTCGGGCTGCTGGGCGGCTACACCGCGTCGCAGGCGGCGCGCGCGCCCGAGTTGATCCGCCGCGAGTGGGCGCGCTGGGTCGAAGCCTTCCTGCCCTCGGTGCTCGCCGCCGACGGCCCGGGCGACCCGGCCCTGCTCGACTGGATCGCCGGCGAGATGCGGGGTTGCGACCCCGACACCATGGCCGCCCTCTGGCAGGCGCTCACCGTCGCCGACTATCGCCCCGACGTCGCCCGGATCGCGCTCCCGACCCTGATCCTGCTTGGCGCCCGCAGCCAGCTCTACGGGCCGGACACCGCGGCCTGGCTGGCCGGCGCGATCCCCGGTGCCGCGGTCGCGTCGATTGCAGACGCCGGCCACGCCCCGCATCTGGAGCGGCCGAAGGCGTTCAACCGGGCGCTCGCCGGCTTTCTGGAGCGGCTTGCGTAGCGGCGCGAGTTGACAGGCAGGCCCGCTCCCGGCGTAACCTGCCGAAAAGCATCTCAATCGAGGAAACGCACGCTTCGGGCATCGCCGGCCGAACCCCGGCCGGGAAACGATGGTGCGTGCGCTCATGAAAATCGTCGTCATCGACCTGCAGCCGGAACGCGCGCGGATGATATCCGCCGCCCTGGGGGACGCGGGTTTCCCCGACGTGGTCGCCCTGGCCGAGACCGACAACCTGCTCGACCGGCTGGCGCAGATCGACCCGGACGCCGTGCTGATCGACCTCGAGGCCCCCAGCCGCGACATGCTGGAGCAGATGTTCGAGCTGTCGCGCCGCATCAAGCGGCCGGTGGCAATGTTCGTCGACGAGAGCGACAGCGCCTCGATCGCCGCCGCCGTCGAGGCCGGGGTCGGCGCCTATGTCGTGAACGGCCTGCACCGGGAGCGGATCAAGCCGGTCCTCGACCTGGCGATCAGCCGGTTCAACGCGTTCTCGCGGCTGAACACCGAACTCGAGACCACCAGGGCGGCGCTGGCCGAGCGCAAGCTGGTCGACCGCGCCAAGGGCATCCTGATGAAGATGAAGGGCATCGACGAGGAGGAGGCTTACAAGATCCTGCGGCGCACCGCGATGAACCAGAACCGCAAGATCGGCGACATCGCGCGCAGCGTGGTGACCGCCGCGGAGATCCTGAATTGAGCACGCAGGTCCGCATCGGCTTCATCCCGCTGGTCGACTGCGCGCCGCTGGTCGCCCTGCACGAGATCGGCTTCGCCCGCGAGGAGGGCCTGGAGATCGCGCTGTCGCGCGAGACCTCCTGGTCCAATGTCCGCGACAAGCTGGCAGTCCGGCTGTACGACGCCGCGCACCTGCTCGCCCCCATGGCGCTGGCCACCAATCTCTGCCTCGCCGGGCCGCGCGCCGAGGTCGTCGCGCCCTATGTGCTGAACCTGAACGGCGACGTGATCTGCGCCTCGGCCCGGCTGCTCGAGCGGATGGCGGCGGACGGCTTCGAGGGACCCGAGGCGATGCTGGAGGCGATCCGCCGCGACGCCCTCGACCGGCCGGTGGTGATCGGCGTGCCGTTCTTCTTCTCCACCCATCACTACCTGGTGCGCTACTGGCTGGCCTCGGCCGGGATCGACCCGGACCGGCAGGTGCGGGTCGAGGTCATCCCGCCGTCGCTGATGGCGGACGCCGTGCGGTCCGGCGTGGTCGACGGCTTCTGCGTCGGCGAGCCCTGGGGATCGGTGGCGGTCGACGCCGGGCTGGCCTCGATCGTGCTGCCGGGCCGCGCGGTCTGGGCGGCGGCACCCGAGAAGGTGCTGGGCCTGCGACGCGACTGGGTCGAGGAACGCCGGGACGACCTGCATCGGCTACTGCGCGCCCTGTACCGCGCGTCGATGTGGGTCGCCGATCCCGGCAACCGGACGATCCTGAGCGAGCTGCTGGCGTCGGATCGCTATGTCGACGCCCCGGCCGAGGTGATCGAGCGGGCGCTGTCGGGCAGCCTGACCCTGACGCCCAGGGGCGCCCAGGCCCGGGTCGACCGGTTCATGGTGTTCCACGCCGCCTCGGCCACCTTCCCCTGGCGCTCGCAGGCGCTGTGGTTCCACGGGCAGATGGCACGCTGGGGGCACCTGGCGGCCAGTCCCGGGTCGACGGCGATCGCCTGCCGGACCTTCGCGCCGGACCTGTACCGCGAGGCCCTGGCCGCCGTCGCGACCGACCTGCCGGGCGCCAACTCCAAGCTGGAAGGCGCGCTCGAGGCCCCGACGCCCGCCGCCTCGCTGCGCGGCCGGCTGTTCCTGGGACCCGACCGGTTCTGCGACGGCGCGGTGTTCGATCCGGACGAGGTGGCGTAGTCGGCACGGCCGACGCCCGTCGCTTCCTGGGTACCGGCTACGTCTCGCCCGAGGCGCGCCGGTCCGGAATGACGACGGGGTGGGGGAGCGCTCCGCGTATTTTCTTCGTCATTCCGGAGAGACGCGCCCGCGCGGCTCATCCGGAACCCAGCCGCCGCCTCTCCGTCGAACATACTTGCTTATTTTTTGTGCATTTATTTTTCTGCCCAAGTTTTCATCTTTTCCTCTTGACCCGCCGACCGGCCCTGCTACGCTGCACTGCAGTATGAAGGTTCGCGGCCAATGGGGGCCGGGAACCCGGGACGGGTCCCGACGACGGGACTTCCTGAGAGCGAAGCCGCTCGATCTGGTTCTCCGCGAATTTCGCGGGGGCATCGGATCGGCGGCTTTTTTGTTTGCGCGATCGCCCGGCGCAACATCCCCGGCGAGCCGCGCTCCCCAGCAGTCCCCGCATCTGACCGCGGGTGTACGGACGGTGAGGCGACCATGCGTATCACGAGCTTTCTGACCGGCGCGTTCACGGCCATCGGGCTGGCGGCCTTCGTCGCCGCTCCCACCTTCGCCGCCAGCCTGGAGCTGGAGAAGGACGAGCTGAAGTTCGGCTTCATCAAGCTGACCGACATGGCGCCGCTGGCGATCGCCTACGAGAAGGGCTACTTCGAGGACGAGGGCCTGTTCGTCACCCTCGAGCCGCAGGCCAACTGGAAGGTCCTGCTCGACCGGGTCATCACCGGCGAACTCGACGGCGCCCACATGCTGGCCGGCCAGCCGCTGGCCGCCACCATCGGCTTCGGCACCGAGGCGCATATCGTCACGCCGTTCTCGATGGACCTGAACGGCAACGGCATCACCGTGTCGAACGAGGTGTGGGCGCTGATGAAGCCGCACCTGGCGGTCGGCGCCGACGGCAAGATCGTGCACCCGATCAAGGCCGACGCCCTGAAGAAGGCGATCGACAAGTTCAAGGCCGAGGGCAGGCCCTTCAAGATGGGCATGGTGTTCCCGGTCTCGACCCACAACTACGAGCTGCGCTACTGGCTGGCGGCCGGCGGCGTGCACCCCGGCTTCTACTCGCCGACCGACATTACCGGGCAGATCAAGGCTGACGCGCTGCTCAGCGTCACCCCGCCGCCGCAGATGCCGGCGACCCTGGAGGCCGGCACCATCCACGGCTACTGCGTCGGCGAGCCCTGGAACCAGCAGGCGGTGTTCAAGGGCATCGGCGTGCCGGTGATCACCGACTACGAGATCTGGAAGAACAACCCGGAGAAGGTGTTCGGCATCACCGCCGGGTTCGCAGAGCAGAACCCGAACACCACGCTGGCCCTGACCAAGGCGCTGATCCGCGCCGCCAAGTGGCTGGACGAGAACGACAACGCCAACCGCAAGGAGGCGGTCGCCATCCTGTCGCGCCCGGAATACGTCGGCGCCGACCCCGAGGTGATCGCCAACTCGATGACCGGCACCTTCGAATACGAGAAGGGCGACAAGCGCGCGGTGCCCGACTTCAACGTGTTCTACCGCTACTTCGCGACCTACCCGTACTACTCCGACGCCGTCTGGTACCTGACGCAGATGCGCCGCTGGGGCCAGATCGCCGAGTCCAAGGACGACGGCTGGTACGACAGCGTCGCGCGCAAGGTCTACCGCCCGGACATCTACCTGGCAGCCGCCAGACTGCTGCTCGAGGAAGGCAAGGTCGCCAAGGCCGACTTCCCCTGGGACACCGACGGCTACCGCGCCCCGCAGTCCGAGTTCATCGACGGCGTCACCTTCGACGGCCGCCAGCCCAACGGCTACCTGCAGCAGTTCCCGATCGGCCTGAAGGACCGGCAGACCGTGGACGGCGGCAGCGTCGTCGGCGGCTGACCGCCCTCCCCCGCGAACACGGCAGCAACCGGACCAGTCGAGGACCGATCCCATGACCACCACCACCGACTATGCCGTGATCGACGACCGCGCCGCGGCACGCCGCGCCCGCCGGGAAATGTGGCTGACGCGGGTCGCGCAGGCCGCCGTCTGGCTGCGGGTCATGGGGCTCGGCTGGCTGGTGCCGCTGCTGCGCATCGCCGCCGGCGACAGCCCGCGCCACCAGCTGCGCGAGCTGTGGCAGCAGCTGGTGATCCCGCTGATCGGCGTCGGTGCGTTCGTGGCCGCCTGGGCCGCCCTCGCGCCGACCGTCGAGACCTCGCTCGGTGCAATCCCCGGCCCGGCCGCGGTCTGGGAGCAGACCGGGAGCCTGTGGGCCGACCACCTGCGCGAGCGCGAGAAGGAAGCCGCGTTCATGGAGCGCCAGGAGGCCCGCAACGCCAAGCTGGCGGCCGAGGGCAACGCCGACAAGGTCAAGTGGCGCGGCTACACCGGCAAGCCGACCTATCTCGACCAGATCGTCACCAGCCTGAAGACGGTGGCGCTCGGATTCCTGGTGGCGACCCTGGTGGCGGTGCCGATCGGCATCGCGTCAGGGCTGTCGCGCACCGTCAACGGCGCCCTCAACCCGCTGATCCAGATCTTCAAGCCGGTGTCGCCGCTGGCCTGGCTGCCGATCGTCACCATGGTGGTGTCGGCGGTCTACGTCGATGCCTCCGACCTGTTCCCGAAGTCGCTGGTGGTCTCGGCGATCACCGTCACCCTGTGCTCGCTGTGGCCGACCCTGATCAACACCGCGCACGGCGTGGCGTCGATCGACAAGGACCTGATCAACGTCGGCCGGGTGCTGAAGCTGCCGACCTGGAAGACGGTCACCAAGCTGGTGCTGCCGTCGGCCATGCCGTTGATCTTCACCGGTCTCAGGCTGTCGCTGGGGGTGGGCTGGATGGTGCTGATCGCCGCCGAGATGCTGGCCCAGAACCCCGGCCTCGGGAAGTTCGTCTGGGACGAGTTCCAGAACGGCTCCTCGTCGTCGCTCGCCAAGATCATCGTGGCGGTCCTGACCATCGGCCTGATCGGCTTCCTGCTCGACCGCATGATGTATGCGCTGCAGGCCGCCTTCACCTTCACCACCAACCGCTGAGGGCCGGGCCATGGCGATCCTGGAACTGCGCAAGGTCTGCAAGGCCTATGGCGAGGGCGACGGCCGCACCGCGGTGCTGAAGGACATCGACCTGGCGGTCGAGGACGGCGAGTTTGTCGCGATCGTCGGCTTCTCCGGGTCCGGCAAGACCACGCTGATGTCGGTGATCGCCGGGCTGATCCGGCCGGACGCCGGAGAGGCCCTGCTGAACGGCAAGCCGATCGACGGCCCGGGACCGGATCGCGGCCTGGTGTTCCAGTCCTACTCGCTGATGCCCTGGCTGACGGTGCGCGGCAACGTCGCCCTGGCGGTCGATGCGGTGTTCGCGAAGGAGAGCCGCCGGGAACGGTCGGCGCGCATCGAGAAGTACATCGCGATGGTCGGGCTGGCCCACGCCGCCGACCGCCGGCCGTCGGAGCTGTCCGGCGGCATGCGGCAGCGCGTGGCGGTCGCCCGGGCGCTGGCCATGAGCCCGCAGATCCTGCTGCTGGACGAGCCGCTGTCGGCGCTCGACGCGCTGACCCGCGCCAAGCTGCAGGACGAGATCGAGCAGATCTGGGAGCAGGACAAGAAGACGGTGATCCTGATCACCAACGACGTCGACGAGGCGATCCTGCTCGCCGACCGCATCATCCCGCTGACCCCCGCTCCCGCCAGATCAGGCCTGGGCGCCACCCTCGGCCCGGCCTTCAAGGTCGACATGCCGCGGCCGCGCGACCGCACGGCGATGAACGCCAGCCCGGCCTTCAAGCGGCTGCGCGCCCGCATCACCCAGTACCTGCTGGACCTCGGCGTCGAGCGGACGTCCGAAGGCGACGGCACGCTGGTGCTGCCCGACGTCACGCCGATCACCCAGCGTCCCGACCCGAAGCTGCCGGCCGCCTACCGCGACGCCGCGCGCTCCGGGATCACCCGCGGCTATGTCGAATTCTCCGGGGTCGGCAAGGTCTACCCGACCCCGAAGGGCCCGCTGACCGTAGTCGACGGCTTCGACATGAAGATGGAGAGGGGCGAGTTCGTCTCGCTGATCGGGCACTCCGGCTGCGGCAAGTCGACGGTGCTGTCGATGGTCGCCGGCCTGACCGAGGTGTCGGGCGGCGGCATCGTGCTGGACGGCAAGGAGGTCACCTCGGCCGGCCCGGACCGCGCGGTGGTGTTCCAGGCGCCGTCGCTGATGCCGTGGCTGACCGCCGGCGAGAACGTCGCCCTCGGGGTCGACCGGGTCTATCCGCACGCCAGCGCCGCCGAGCGCCGCGACATCGTCGCCTACTACCTGTCCCGGGTCGGGCTCGCCGACGCCAGGGACAGGCTGTCGAGCGAGCTGTCGAACGGCATGAAGCAACGCGTCGGCATCGCCCGCGCCTTCGCCCTGTCGCCCAAGCTGCTGCTGCTCGACGAACCGTTCGGGATGCTCGACAGCCTGACCCGCTGGGAACTCCAGGAGGTCCTCATGGACGTCTGGAAGCGCACCCGGGTCACCGCGATCTGCGTCACCCACGATGTCGACGAGGCGATCCTGCTGGCCGACAAGGTGGTGATGATGACCAACGGACCGAACGCCCGGATCGGCAACGTCATGACCGTCGACCTGCCGCGGCCGCGGACCCGCCGCGCCCTGCTCGACCACCCCGACTACTACCGCTACCGCCAGGAGCTCCTCGACTTCCTCGAGGAGTACGAGCACGGCGCCAAGCCGAAACCTGCGCAAGCCGCCTGAGCCCCAAAGCCGCCTGAGCCACAGGAGTGTCCCGATGACCCCACGTTCCCCGTCGGCTCCCCCCCTCCGTCGTCATTCCGGACGGCCGCGCCGCCCCGGCGCGGCCGAGCCGGAACCCACCCGCTACGTCCGGAATGACGACAGGGGGGCGGTAGCAGCCGCCACGGGAGGCCCGCGATGAGCCGCAAGCTGGTCGTCGTCGGCAACGGCATGGCGCCGGGCCGGGTGCTGGAGACGCTGTTCGAGACCGCGCAACCGGGCGTCGAGGTGACGATCTTCAACGCCGAGCCGCGCGTGAACTACGACCGAATCATGCTGTCGCCGGTGCTGTCGGGCGAGAAGGCCTACGAGGACATCGTCATCCATGGTGACGACTGGTACCGCCAGCATGGCGTGACCCTGCACAAGGGCCGCCGGGTGGTGCATATCGACCGCGCGGCCAAGCGCGTCGTCGCCGACGACGGCACCGTCGCCGACTACGACACCCTGCTGCTGGCCACCGGATCGTCGCCGATCGTCATCCCGGTGCCCGGTCACGATCTGCCGGGCGTGCTGACCTACCGCGACCTCGACGACGTCGAGGCGATGCTGAAGGCCGCGCAGAGCGGCGGCAGCGCGGTGGTGATCGGCGGCGGGCTGCTCGGCCTGGAGGCGGCGGCCGGGCTGCAGCGCCAGGGCATGACGGTGACCGTCCTTCACCTGATGCCGACCCTGATGGAGCGCCAGCTCGACCCGGCGGCCGGCTACCTGCTGCAGGGCGCGATCGAGGCCCGCGGCATCCGGGTGATCACCCGCGCCAACACTCATGCCATCACCGGCGACGACCGGGTGACCGGGGTTCGGCTCGACGACGGCACCGAGATCCCGGCCGACATCGTGGTGATGGCGGTCGGCATCCGGCCCGGCACCTCGCTGGCCAAGGCGGCCGGCATCGAGACCAACCGCGGCATCCTGGTCGACGACCGGATGCGCACCTCCGACCCCGACGTGCTGGCGGTCGGCGAGTGCGTCGAGCACCGCGGGGTGTGCTACGGCCTCGTGGCGCCGCTCTACGACATGGCCCGCACCATCGGCCGGAACCTGCTGGGCGGCGACGCCGAGTACCGCGGCTCGGTGACCTCGACCAAGCTGAAGGTGACCGGCATCGACCTGTTCTCGGCCGGCGACTTCGCCGACGCCGAGGACCGCCAGGAGATCGTGCTGCGCGACGCCGCCCGCGGCGTCTACAAGCGGCTGGTGCTCAGGAACGACCGCATCATCGGCGTGGTCCTGTACGGCGACACCGGCGACGGCGCCTGGTTCTTCCAGCTGCTGAAGGACGCCACCGACATCTCCGGCATGCGCGAAACCCTGATCTTCGGACAGGGCTACGCCGGGGGCGCCCCGCTGGACCCTACGGCGGCCGTTGCAGCCTTGTCGGATGACGCAGAGATCTGCGGCTGCAACGGCGTGTGCAAGTCCAAGATCGTCGGGGCCATCACGGCCAAGGGCCTGACCTCGCTCGACGCGGTCCGGGCCCACACCAAGGCGTCGAGCTCCTGCGGCTCCTGCACCGGCCTGGTCGAGCAGCTGATGGCGCTGACCCTCGGCGACGCCTACAACCCGGACGCCGTGCAGCCGATGTGCGGCTGCACCGACCTCGGCCACGACGACGTGCGGCGGCTGATCGCCGCCAAGGCGCTGAAGTCGATCCCGCAGCTCATGCAGGCGCTGGAGTGGAAGACCTCCTGCGGCTGCGCCAAGTGCCGGCCGGCCCTGAACTACTACCTGATCGCCGCCTGGCCGGGCGAGTACGAGGACGACAGCCAGTCGCGCTTCATCAACGAGCGGGTGCACGCGAACATCCAGCGCGACGGCACCTACTCGGTGGTGCCGCGCATGTGGGGCGGCGTCACCACCCCGTCGGAACTGCGCGCCATCGCCGACGTCGCCGACAAGTTCGCGATCCCGACCGTGAAGGTCACCGGCGGCCAGCGCATCGACCTGCTGGGTGTGAAGAAGCAGGACCTGCCGGCGGTCTGGGCCGACCTGAACGCGGCCGGCCTAGTGTCCGGCCACGCCTACGCCAAGGGCCTGCGCACGGTGAAGACCTGCGTCGGCACCGACTGGTGCCGGTTCGGGACCCAGGACTCCACCGGCCTCGGGGTCAAGCTTGAGAAGATGATGTGGGGGTCGTGGACCCCCCACAAGGTGAAGATGGCGGTCTCCGGCTGCCCGCGGAACTGCGCCGAGGCGACCTGCAAGGACTTCGGCGTGGTGTGCGTCGACTCCGGCTACGAGCTGCATTTCGCCGGCGCCGCCGGCATGCACGTCAAGGGCACCGAGGTGCTGTGCACGGTGGCCACCGAGGACGAGGCGCTGGAGTACTGCATGGCGGTGATCCAGCTCTACCGCGAGCAAGGCCGCTATCTCGAGCGGGTCTACAAATGGGCCGACCGGGTGGGCGTCGACACCGTGCGCCGGCTGATCGTCGACGATCCGGAGCGCCGCGGCGCGCTTTACGAGCGCTTCCTGTTCTCCCAGCGCTTCGCCCAGAGCGACCCCTGGGCCGATCGGGTCGCCGGCAAGGACGCCCACGAATTCGCCCCGCTCAACACCATTCCCTTCCAGGAGGCCGCCGAATGACCGCGAAGCTGGAGTGGACCGACGTCGGCATGCTGGCCGACATCCCGCGCCGCGGCGCCCGGCAGGTCGTCACGCCGGATGGGCCGATCGCGGTGTTCCGGACCCATGACGACGCGGTGTACGCGATCGTCGACCGCTGCCCGCACAAGGGCGGCCCGCTCAGCCAGGGCATCGTCCACGGCGCCGCCGTGACCTGCCCGCTGCACAACTGGGTGATCGACCTGCAGACCGGCGCCGCCATGGGCGCCGACGAAGGCTGTGCGCGGACCGTTCCGGTCCGCGTCGTCGAAGGCCGCGTGTCGCTCGGCCTGCGTGTGGTCGCCGAGCGGGCGGCCTAGGCCGTCCCGGCGGAGGAGGACGAGTTGGACGGAGCCCGAGTGGGGAGGAAGGACGCCGGAACGGCGGATGGCTCGAACCCGAGCCGGCAGTGCGTGAAGACTACCTGCCCGTATTGCGGGGTCGGGTGCGGCGTGGCCGCCACCGTGGACGAGACAGGCAGCGTGACGATCGCCGGGGACCCCGATCACCCGGCGAATTTCGGCCGGCTGTGCTCCAAGGGCGCGGCCCTGGGCGAGACCCTCGACCCGGACGGCCGGCTGCTGCGCCCCTGGGTCGACGGCCGCCCGGCCGACTGGGACAACGCCCTCAACCTGGTGGCGGCCCGGTTCGCCGACACCATCGCCGAGCACGGCCCGGACTCGGTTGCTTTCTATGTCTCCGGCCAGTTCCTGACCGAGGACTACTACGTCGCCAACAAGCTCATGAAGGGCTTCATCGGCTCGGCCAACATCGACACCAACTCGCGGCTTTGCATGGCGTCGACCGTCGCCGGCCACCGCCGGGCCTTCGGAACCGACACGGTGCCCGGCTGCTACGCCGACCTGGAGCAGGCCGACCTGGTCGTGCTGGTCGGCTCCAACCTCGCCTGGTGCCATCCGGTGCTGTACCAGCGCCTCGCCGCCGCCCGCGCCGCCCGCCCGGAGATGCGGCTGGTGGTGATCGACCCGCGCCGCACCGCCACCGCCGACGCCGCCGACCTGCACCTGGCGATCCGCCCGGACGGCGACGCCGCCCTGTTCAACGGGCTGCTGGTCCATCTCGCCGACACCGACGCCCTCGACCGCGCCTACCTCGCGGCCCACACCGAGGGCCTGGACGAGGCGCTGGCGGCGGCCCGCGGCCTGGACGTCGCCGGCCTGGCGGCGGCGACCGGTCTGGATGCCGGACCGATCGCGCGGTTCTTCGCCCTGTTCCGCGACACCCGTCGGGTGGTCACGGTGTTCAGCCAGGGCGTCAACCAGTCGACCGGCGGCACCGACAAGGTCAACGCCATCCTGAACTGCCACCTGGCGACCGGCCGCATCGGCCGGCCAGGCATGGGGCCGTTCTCGGTGACCGGCCAGCCGAACGCCATGGGCGGCCGCGAGGTCGGCGGCCTGGCCAACCAGTTGGCGGCCCACATGGACCTGGCCGACCCGGCCGACCGCGAGAGGGTCCGGCGGTTCTGGAACGCCCCGCGCATGCCCGAGGCCGGCGGGCTGAAGGCCGTCGACCTGTTCCAGGCGATGGCCGACGGCCGGGTCAAGGCGGTCTGGATCATGTGCACCAACCCGGTCGACAGCCTGCCCGACGCCGACCGGGTGGCGGCGGCGCTCGACGCCTGCCCGTTCGTGGTGGTGTCCGACGCCATGGCCGACACCGACACCACGCGGCATGCCGACGTGCTGCTGCCGGCGGCCGGCTGGAGCGAGAAGGACGGCACCGTCACCAACTCCGAGCGACGGATCTCGCGCCAGCGCGCATTCCGCGCCGCCCCCGGGGAAGCCCGTCCGGACTGGTGGGCGCTGGTCGAGGTCGCCCGCCGCATGGGCTTCGGCGACGCCTTCCCGTACCGCAACGCCGCCGAGATCTTCCGCGAGCACGCCGCCCTGTCGGCGATCGACAACCACGGCGCCCGCGACTTCGACATCGGCGGCCTGACCGGCCTGTCCGATCCGGCCTACGACGCCCTGGAGCCGGCGCAGTGGCCGGCGCGCACCGCGGCGGAGGCCGCCTTGCCGGACCGCCGGTTCTTCGCCGACGGCCGGTTCTTCACCGCGTCCGGCCGCGGCCGGCTGGTTCCCGTGGTTCCGCCGGCCGTGCAGCCGGCCTCGGACGAGTTTTTCGTCCTGAACACCGGCCGGGTACGCGACCACTGGCACACCCTGACCCGGACCGGGCTGTCGCCGCGGCTGTCGGCGCATCTCGCCGAGCCGTTCGCCGAGATCCATCCGGCCGACGCCCGGCGCATCGGCGCGGCCGAGGCCGGGCTGCTGCGGATCGAGTCCGACCGGGGCGCGATCCTGGTGCGCGCGCTGGTCACCGACCGGGTGCCTTCGGGCTCGGTGTTCGTGCCGATGCACTGGACCGACCGGTTCGCCTCGGCCGCCCGGGTCGACGCCGTGATCCCGCCCGCCACCGACCCACACTCGGGTCAGCCGGGCTCCAAGTCGGCAACCGTCCGGGTGACGCCCTATGCCGCCGCCTGGTACGGCTTCGCGGTCCTGGCCGACCGGCCGCGGGCGGTCGACGCCGCCTACTGGGCACTGGCCCGCGCCCGCGACGGCTGGAAGCTCGAGCTGGCGGACGCCGCCCCGGTGTCGAACTGGGCGGCCTGGATCCGCACGCTGATCGGCATCGCCGACAGCGACCCCGCGGTCCAGGTCCTGGCCTACCGCGACGCCAAGGCCGGCATCCACAGGTTCGCGGCATTCCGCGACGACCGGCTGATCGGCGCGCTGTTCGTCGGACCCGACCCCGTCGCGGTGTCCCGGACCTGGGCCGCCGAGCGGCTCGGCGACGGCCCCGCCGAGCCGCGCCAGCGCTACGCGATCCTGGCCGGGCGGGCCGGCGGCGACCAGCCGGATCCCGGCGCCATCGTCTGCTCCTGCTTCGCCGTCGGCGTGAACCGGATCGTCGCCGCGATCGCCGGCCAGGGCTGCGCCTCGGTCAACGAGATCGGGGCGGCGACCAACGCCGGCACCAACTGCGGCTCATGCCGTGCCGAGATCCAGAGGATCGTCGATCATGCGAGAAGCCGGGACACCGGGATCGAGAAGGCCGGCTGACGCCGGAGCCACGCGGCTCGGCCGGCTGGCCCTGCTGCCGCTGTTCGTCGATCTCGACGGCCGGGCGGCGCTGGTCGCCGGCGACGGCCCGGCGGCGGCCTGGAAGGCCGAACTGCTGGCCGCGGCCGGCGCCGAGGTCCGGGTAGCCGCGCCGGCCCCCGGCCCCGAGCTGACCCGGCTGCTGGCCGCGGGCGCCGCCGCCGGACGGCTGCTCCACCTGCCGCGGCCCTGGCTGCCCGGCGACCTCGACGGGACCGCGGTCGCCGTCGCCGACGCCGCGGACGGGGACGAGGCCCGGCGCTTCGCCGACGCCGCCCGCGCCGCCGGGGTCCCCTGCAACGTGATCGACCGGCCGGCCTTCGGGACCTTCCAGTTCGGCTCGGTCGTGAACCGCTCGCCGGTGGTGGTGGCGATCGCCACCAAAGGGGCGGCCCCGATCCTGGCGCAGGCGATCCGGCGGCGGATCGAGACGCTGCTGCCGCCGTCGCTGTCCGACTGGGCGGCGCTGGCGGCCCGGATGCGCTGCGCGGTGATGGACCGGCTGGCACCCGGGGCCGCGCGACGGGCATTCTGGGAAGCGCTGTCCGAGCGCGCCTTCGGGCCGGCCCCGACCGCGCATGACGAGGCGGCACTCGCGACATTCCTGGCCCCGCACGCCGCGCCGGGCGGCCGGGTCACCCTGGTCGGCGCCGGGCCGGGCGATCCCGGCCTGCTGACCCTGAACGCCGTCCGCGCCCTGCAGTCGGCCGACGTCGTCCTGTTCGACGCCCTGGTGTCCGACGCGGTGCTGGAACTGGCCCGGCGCGAGGCCCGGCGCATGCTGGTCGGCAAGCGCGGCGGCCGGGACTCCTGCCGGCAGGAGGACATCAACGATCTGATGGTCAAGCTGGCCCGCCAGGGCCGCCACGTGGTCCGCCTGAAGGCCGGCGACCCGAGCGTGTTCGGGCGGGCCGGCGAGGAACTGGAGCGGCTGGCGGTCGAGGGAATCCCGGCGACTGTGGTGCCGGGCATCACCGCGGCCAGCGCCATGGCGGCCTCGCTCGGGGTCTCGCTGACCCACCGGGACTCCGCGCGCGCGGTAAGGTTCGTCACCGGTCACACCCGCGACGGCAACCTGCCGGACGACGTCGACTGGAACCGTATCGCCGAACCGGCGACGACGACGGTGTTCTACATGGGTGCGCGCACCGCCGCCGCGATCCGCGACCGGCTGCTCGCCGCCGGCATGGCACGCGACACGCCCGCGGTCGCGGTCGGCGCGGTCTCGCGGCCGGACGAGCGGCGCTGGACCGGGCCGCTCGGCGAACTTGCCGACGGAGTCGCCGCGATGAGCCCCGGGCACCCCGTCCTGATCGGCGTCGGCGATGTCTGGCGGGCGGTCAGGGCCAGCCCGGACGCGGTGGTGGCGTCGGATGAACGGCGCGAAATCGCCTGAGCGGCCGCGCGCCGCTCGTCAGCTGAAGGTGAACCACCCGGACTGCAGCTGATCGGCGGTCACCCCGAACATTGTTACCGTGTTCGAGCCGCCGAGGCTGATCAGCGTGTTGCCGTCCACGGTCTGCGCCGCCGCCTGCAACTCGGTGAAGCTCGTGATCCCGGAGCCGTTGATGTCCGCCTTGATCTGCATGACGTCGCCGGCGGCGCCGGCGAAGTCGGCGATGCTGTCGACGCCGCTGCCGTCGACCAGCACGATCAGGTCGGCACCGTCACCGGCAACGAAGTAGTCGTCACCGGAGCCGCCAGACAGGCTGTCGTTTCCGGCCCCGCCAGCGATCGTATCATTGCCACTGCCGCCGGCCAGGGTGTCCGAGCCGGCGCCACCGGACAGCACGTCGGTGCCCGCCCCACCCGTCATCCAGTCGTCGCCATCGCCGCCAGACATCTGATCTTCGCCCAGAAAGCCCGACATGGCGTCGTTGCCGGCCCCACCGATCATGAGGTTGGTGCCAACTTGCCGGCCGATGAGGACATCGTCGCCTGCACCGCCGTCCAGGACGTCGGCGCCGCTCACGCTGTCGATACCGCGCAGTGTGTCGTCACCGTCACCACCGTAGAGGCTGCCGTTCCCGACGCCCCCGAACAGGCTGTCGTCGCCGGCACCGCCCGACAGGACGTCGTTGCCGCCATAGCCCCCGAGCAGATCGTCGTTGCCGGCGCCGCCCGACAGGAAGTCGTTGCCGCCGCCGCCGACGAGCGCATCGTCGCCGTCGCCGCCGACCAGTGTGTCGCTGTTCGAGCCCCCGGACAGGGCGTCGTTTCCGTCGCCACCGGCCAAGTAGTCGCGGCCGCCGCCGCCATCGAGCGTGTCGTTACCGGCGCCGCCGGACAGAACGTCGTTGTCGCCACCCCCGGCGAGCGTGTCGTTGCCGGCACCGCCGGACAGCAGGTCGTTGCCGTCGCTGCCGGCCAGATGGTCGCTGCCGTCGCCGCCCGACAACACGTCGTCGCCGCTGCCGCTGCCGATGGTCTCGCCGGCCGACGAGCCGACGACCGTGTCCGCATACTGCGTCAGCGCGAACTGCTCGATCGACGCCAGCGTGTCGCCCTCGGCGTCGCCGCCGTAGCCGAGGCCGGTCGCCAGGTTCAGGCTCACGCCCGCCCCGGAGGCCTGGTACCAGACCGCATCGGTCCCGGCACCGCCGTCCAGCAGATCAGCGCCGGCGCCACCGGCCAGCGTGTCGCCCCACGCACCGCCCGACAGCGTGTCGTTGCCGGCGCCGCCGAGCAGCAGGTCGTAGCCGACACGGCCGGCCAGGTAGTCGTCGCCGACCCCGCCCGACATCACGTCGTCGCCGCCCGTCCCGGTCAGGCTGTCGCCGGTCGACACCGACACCGCCGGGGCCACCAGCGTGATGCTGGTGCTGCCGCCCGCGAACACCGCCGAGAAAGTACCGCTGGCGGAACCGACTCCCGCCAGTATCAGGGCCTGGCCGCCGCCGAGGTCGATGCTGCCGCTCGCCG
>NZ_JAVJSE010000030.1:0-25624 GCF_040219615.1 Thalassobaculum sp. | reverse complement strand
GCCAAGCGCCCTTCAGACGCACAGTCAGATGCACAGATCGGCCCATAAGCCAGAACCCTCTCAGGCCCCAGCACGCCCAGCCAAAAACAAAGCCAGACCGCCGCCTGCGCATCCCTTCCAATTCACAATGTACAAGAGCCGCGGACCGCTGCCCCGAAGGGCGCCCCGGAGGGCTTCCGGTCCGTCGCCGCGACCCGATGTGTCCCGGCGAGGCGCGGTTTATATGAAGGCCTCGAAACGATGTCAAACACCTTTTTGAAGTTTTTTTCCGCTTCCCCGGGATCGGGCTTTCACGCCAGAATAGTACACGCGCGTGAGGGGGAGATCCGGGCCGCCACGTTTAATGCGGCGGCTCAGAAAATCGACAAAACAAGCTGAATTCGCTGGCTTTCCTTGACAGCCAAGGGTCGAGCGCTGATCATATGGCCTGCGCTCCGGGGGACTGGGCGTCGGCACGATACAAGTCGGAATGAGGAGTCGCGGGCCAATGAGATGGACGAGCGCGGTGGTTGTCGGGATTCTGGCCGCCGCCTGGATCGCCCTGGGGGAACCCGATCAGTCCGATGCCCGCTTCGCGGAGGCCGCGCCGCCACCGGCCGGCGCCGGCAAGCCGGCCAGGATCGATCCCAAGCTCCTCAAGGAACCGCATGCCTTTCCTTCGCTCGCCGAGCGCCCCGGACCGGAGGACCGTATCGTCACCGTGGCGCGCGGTGACACGCTGATCGGCATTCTCACCGACAACGGTGTCGACCGCGGCAGCGCCCACGAGGTGGTGCGCAGCCTCGGCACGGTGTTCGACGTGCGCCGGCTGCAGATCGGCCAGGACATCACGCTGACCTTCCTGCCGGGCTCGGAGGGCGACCAGTTCCTCGGCATGGCGTTGCGGCCGACGCCGGAGCGCGACGTGCTGGTGAAGCTGGACGAGGCCGGCGGCTTCGTGGCCGAGGAGGCCGAGCGCGCCCTCGACCAGCACGACGCCTACGCCGCCGCCACCATCGAGAGCAGCCTGTACGAGGCGGCGCTGGCCGCCAACATGCCGATCGACGTGCTGATGGACCTGGTCCGGGTCTTCAGCTTCGACGTCGACTTCCAGCGCGACGTCCAGGCCGGCGACCGGTTCGAGGTACTGTACGACGGCTACGACGACGAGTTCGGCGAGCGCGTCCGCAACGGCGAGATCCGCTATGCCGCCATGACCCTGTCCGGCAAGACCCTGTCGTTCTACAAGTTCACCCCGTCGAGCGGGGTTACCGACTATTTCGGGCCGGACGGCCGCAGCGTGCGCAAGACCCTGATGCGCACCCCGGTCGACGGCGCCCGCCTGTCGTCCGGCTTCGGCGCCCGCCGCCACCCGATCCTCGGCTACACCAAGATGCACAAGGGCGCCGACTTCGCGGCCTCGAACGGCACCCCGATCATGGCGGCCGGCGACGGCGTGGTGGAGATGGCCGGCTGGAACGGCGGCTACGGCAACTACGTGCGGATCCGGCACAACAGCGAGATCAAGACCGCCTACGCCCACACTTCGCGCTTCGCCAAGGGCATCCGGGTCGGCAGCCGGGTCAAGCAGGGCCAGATCGTCGCCTATGTCGGCAGCACCGGCCGCTCGACCGGGCCGCACCTGCACTACGAGGTGCTGCTGAACGGTCGCCAGGTGAACCCGATGAGCGTCAAGCTGCCGGCCGGCGAGCAGCTGCTCGGCAAGGACCTGCGGACACTGCAGGCGCTGATCCCCAGCGTCGACAGCCGCGTCGCCGCCGGCCGCACCGACGCCCGCGTGGTCGCCTCCAACAACGCCGGCCGCTAGCCTGCGGCGGTCCTGACCAGGGCGTCGACCGCGACCACGCCGGTTTCCCCGACGATCACCGGGTTGGCCTCGGCCTCCTGGACCCGCCGCCGCGGGTCCAGGGCGAGCCGCGACAGGGCGGCGACCGCCGCCGCCAGCCCATCGAGATCGCCCCTCGGCCGGCCGCGCCAGCCGTCCAGGGCCCGCAGCCCCCGGACCTCGGCGACCATGGCCCGTGCCGTCGCCAGGTCGACCGGCGCCAGCCGGACCGCCACGTCGCGGTACAGCTCGGCGAACACGCCGCCGGCCCCGACCGTGACCACTGGCCCGGCCTCGGCATCCAGGCGGTAGCCGATCAGCGCCTCGCCGACCCCGCGGGCCATGCCCTGGATCAGCCAGCCCTGCAGCCGGGCGCCCGGCGCGGTTTCGGCCAGCCGGCCCCGCATGGCGGCGCGGGCCGCCTCCACGGCCGCCCGGTCGGCGAGGCCCAGGGCCACGGCCCCGGCCTCGGTCTTGTGCGGCAGGTCGGCCGAGACCACCTTCAGCACCACCGGGTAGGCGAGATCCGCCGGCACCGGCGAGTCCGGGCCGAGCAGCCGGCGATCCACGGTCGGCACCCCCAGCCGGTCCAGCAGGTCGAGCCCGGCGGCCTCGTCCAGGGTGGCGTCGGCCGGCAGCTCGCCGAGCGCCGCCGGGACCGCCCCGGCCGCCAGGTCGCGCGGCGGCGCCCAGGCCAGGAAGGCGCGCACCGCGTCGGCCATCGATTCGACGGTCCGGAAGCCCGCCACGCCGCCGGCCGCCAGCATCTCCAGCGCCCGGTCGGCCTGCGGCAGCGGCACCGCCGCCAACGGCGTGGCGTGGCCCGTGCAGTCGATGATCGGCTGCACCGCCCGCTCCGGCAGGAACTGGGCGGACGACCCGATCGCCGCGATCACCGCCGCCAGTTCGCCGGAGTCGAGCAGCCCGTCGAGCACCGCCTTCATGACCTCGTAGCGGGCGCCGGCCAGGGTCACGTCGATCAGCCGGCCGCCCTTGACCTCGAGGCCGTGGGCTGCCCTGACCGCCGCCCGCAGGGCCTCCGGCGCGCCGGCCAGCGCCACCCCGGCGCCGCCCAGCCGGTCGACCGCCATCGCCCCGCCGCCGCCGGTCGTGGTGACCACCGCCACCGGCCGGCCGGCCCGCGCCGCATCCGGCCGCCGCCCCTTCAGCAGCGCCGGCAGCTCGAGCAGCGCCTCGAACTGGTCGACCCGCAGGATGCCGTGGTCGCGGAAGAAGGCATCGGCCGCCTGGTCGGAGCCGAGCAGCGCGCCGGTATGCGACACCGCCAGCGCCTGTGCCTCCGGCGACCGGCCGAGCTTGTAGGCGATCACCGGCTTGCCGGCGGCATGGGCCGCCGCCGCGAACCGGGCCAGCCGCTCCGGCCGGCGCAGTGTCTCCAGGAACAGCAGGAAGGCGTCGACCTCCGGCAGCCCCGCCGCCGCCTCGCCGATCGCCCCGACGTCCAGGTCGGCCTCGTTGCCGACCGACACCAGATGCGCGAAGCCGATGCCACGGGCGGCACCGCGCGACAGCAGGGTGCCGATCAGCGAGCCGGACTGCGACAGCGCCATCAGCCGGCCGGGCAGCAGGGTCCCGGTCTCGAGCGCGGCGTTGGTTGTGAACGGCACCCGGTCGACGATGTTGGCGACGCCCATGGAGTTCGGACCGAGCAGCCGCAGTCCGCCGGCTGCCGCCCGCTCGACCAGGCGCTCCTGGCGGGCGCGGCCCTCCGGCCCGGTCTCGGCGAAGCCGTCGGCCAGGATGGTCGCCACCCTGACGCCGAGGCCGGCGGCCTCGGCCACCGCGTCCTCGACCCGCTCGGCGCCGACCACGATATACACGTGGTCCGGGCACGCCGGCAGGGCCGCCAGCGACGGCCAGGACTTCTCGCCCAGCACCGTGTCGCGGCGCGGGTTCACCGGGTAGAGCGCGCCCGTGTAGCCGTGCTTGCGCAGGAACCGCACCGGCCGGGCGGCGTCCTTCTTCGGGTCGTCGGAGGCGCCGACCACGGCGACCACGCGGGGCCGCAGCAAGGCCTGCAACCAGGGCTCGATCATGGTGGCGGGGGCCATGGCGCCGCTCACGACGGGGCCTTCGGCGCGCGCTGCGAGAACCGCCGGCCGAACACCCCCTCGGCGATCCGGTTCTTCAACATCTCCGTGCTGCCACCGGCTATCTGCCAGCCGCGCGCCCGGCGCCAGCAGTACTCCACCAGGCTCTCGTCGCTGTAGCCGAGCGCGCCCAGCACCTGCATCGATTCGTTGGCCGCCAGGAATCCGGCCTCGTTGCAGAGCAGCTTCACCAGCGCCGTCTCGTAGGCGTCCGGCAGCCGGTCGACGGCACGCGAGGCCACCCGGTACAGCATCAGCTGGGCGGCTTCCATGCGGGCCGCCATCTCGGCGAACTTCCACTGGATGCCCTGGAAGTCGCTCAGGGTCCGGCCGAACTGCCGGCGGGTCTCGGCATGGGCGCGGGCGATCTCGAAGGCGTGCCGGCCGAAGGCGAGCGAGCGCGCCGAGTTGCCCAGCCGCTCGACGTTGAACGCGGCGATCTGCTTCTTGAAGCCGCCCTCGCCCAGTAGCACGCTGCCGGCCGGCACGAACACATTCTCGAAATACAGCTGGCACCACTCGTCGCCGCCGACATAGCGAACCGGCTTGCCCATGGTGAAACCGGCGGCGCCGCGCTCGACCAGCACGGAGCCGATGCCGTCGACTCCGCGTCCGTAGCGCACATAGACCAGGAACAGGTCCGCATCCGGGCTGTGCGACGAGAACACCTTGCTGCCGTTGATCCGGAAGCCGTCGCCGTCTGGGGTCGCGGCGGTCACCAGGTCGGTCGCGGCCGAGCCGGCCTCGGGCTCGCTCATGCCCAGCGAGATAGCCATCTCGCCGGCCAGCAGGCGGCCGAGATAGCGCTGCTTGAGGTCCGGCGAGGCGTATTCCGCGAAGGTCCGGATCGGACCGAAGTTGCCGGCCTGGATCACGTCGGCTGAGCGCGGGCAGACCGCGGCCACCGCCTCGATCGCCAGGATCGCGTCCATCAGCGTGCCGCCGGCGCCGCCGTCGGCCTCCGCAAAGGTGATTCCCAACAGCCCCTGCTCCGCCATCAGCCGGGCGACGTCGAACGGGAACGCGGTCTCGCGCGCCCGTGCCAGCGCGCCGGCGGCGAGGTGCCGCTCGGCGAAGCCGCGCACGGAGTCGCGAAACAGGATCTGCTCCTCGGTGAGCAGGTCTTCGAACAGGGATGTCATCAGCCGTGGTCTCCGGTGACGGGAATGGTCGGGTGACGGGAATGGTCGGGTGACGATCGCCCGCCCGGGCGGCCGGCGGACTACTCGGCGGCCGCGGCCATGGCCGCCCCGGCCATCAGGTCGCGGACCGGCCGGGCGCTGCCGAGGGCCTGCAGGCCGGCCAGCAGCTCGGCGGAGCGGACCGCCCCCAGCACCGGCCCGGCAAGCTCGCGGAACTTGTCGGCCAAGTCGGCGTCGGTCAGCGGGCTGTCGGGGTCACCCTTGCGGGTCGGGGCGAAGCGCTCCAGCCGGCGGCCGTCGCGGGTGACGATCGCCACCCGCGCGGACCGGGCCTTCGGGAACGCCGCGTCGCAGCCGGGGTCGACGGTGTGCACCACCCGGGCGGCGACCGCGCGCAGCGTCGGATCGGCCATCGCCGCCTCCTCGAAGGCCGCCCGCCGCACCGACCCCAGCACCAGCGCCGCGGCCACGCAGTAGGGCAGGCTGAACTTGGCCTCGAACACCGTCACCGGCTCGGGGTTGCCGCAGATCTCCTTTGACTTGGCGTAGGAGCCGACCTCGATGCGCTCGACGTCGGCCGCGGTCAGGCCATGCTCGTCGGTCAGGGCCTTCACCGCGTCGACCGCGGCGTGCACATGGCCGCAGGCGGCGTGGTTCTTGAAGGTCATGCGGGTGATCGTCCAGTCGCGCCCGAGGTCGGCGGTCACCGCGTCCCAGTCGATCTCGGTGCCGCGGCTCATGGCGGCGGCGAAGCCACGCGGCCCCTCGAGCGCGTCGAGCGCGCCGGTCACGCCCTCGGCGGCCAGCCGGGCCGACAGCAGCCCGGCCTCGGCCGCCCGTCCGGAATGCAGCGGCTTGCTCATGGCGTCGGCCAGGAACGCCTGCTGCAGGCCGGCCGCCATGGTCGCCGTGGTGGCCAGGGCATGGGCGGTCTGCGCCGCGTCCAGGTCCAGGATCACCGCGCAGGCCCCGGCCGCCCCGAAGCAGCCGACCGTCGCCGTGGTGTGCCAGAAGTCGTAGTGGCGCGGATTGACCGCAACCGCGATCCGGTTCGACAGCTCGTAGCCGGCCACCACGCCGGCCAGCAGCCGGTCGCCGTCGGCACCGGCCAGCTCGGCCGCCGCCAGGGCCGCCGCGATGGTCGGCGCGCCCGGGTGGTACAGCCCGTCGCGATAGATGTCGTCAAACTCGACGGTGTGGGCGGCGGTCCCGTTGATCAACGCCGCCGCCTGCCCGCCCGCCGGCGTGCCGGCCGGGATCAGCGTGGCCCGCCCCTGCCCGACCTGGTCGGCCAGCGCACGGACCGCCAGGGTCGCCGGCGGCATCACCCCGCCCGGCAGTGCCGCGGCGAACCAGTCGACGACCGCCCGCCGGGCGTGGTGCCGGACCGCGTCGTCCAGTCGGGCGGTGCGCAGGCCGGCGGCGAAGGTGCCGAAGCGCTCGAGAGCCGTGGTCATCGTCATCTCCTCAGCAGCCGAGCCGGTCGGCGAGTTCGTCCATGCCGTTGACGACCTGGTCCCAGTCCGCCTCGGCCTTCAGGTCCTTCGCCTGCCCCGGGCCGTGCTCGGTCGGCCGGAGCACGAAGGCAGTGCGGAACCCGAGCGCCCGGGCGGCGGCCAGGTCGCCGTTGTGGGCCGCCGTCATCATGATCTCGGACGGCTTCAGGTCGAGCCAGTCGGCCCCGGTCAGGTAGACCGACGGCACAGGCTTGTAGTTCCGCGCCGGCTCGGCCCCGAGGATCATGTCCCAGGGCAGCCCGGCGCGCTTCGCCATGTTCAGCATCAGGGCGACGTTGCCGTTCGACATGGTCGCCAGGATGAAGCGCCGCTTGAGTCGGGTCAGCCCCGGCACGCAGTCCGGCCAGGGGTCGAGGCGATGCCAGACCCGGTTCAGGTGATCGAGCTCGTCCGCCGGCAGCGGATCGAGCCCGAACTCCGCGAGCAGCGCGACCAGGCTCTGGCGGTGCAGGTCGTCCAGCCTGACATAGGGCTTCTCGCCGCGGCGCACCGGGTCCATCGACGGCTGGTACAGGGCGCGCCAGCGGTCGGCGAAGGCGTAGGCGTCGATCGCCCAACCCTTGGCCCGGGACACCGCCTCGACCTCGCGCGCCACACTGTTGCGCCAGTCGACCACGGTGCCGAACACGTCGAACACCAGCGCCTTGACGTCCGGCATCGGAACGGATCCGGCCATACATTCCTCCCGGCCCGCACTGCGGGCTCTTTCTTGACCCCCGGTACGGGGCATGAAAATGTATACAAGCGCTGCAGGGCGCTGCAACCGGCGGTCTCGATAACGCCGGAGAACAGGAACGCAGGGAACGGGGAGGCCAGCAACCGAAGAGTTGCGCCATTCCGTACATCGGCTTGCAGCGGTCCCGGCCAGGGATCGTCGCGGGCGCTAGAGACCGATCGGACGGGGAACCACCCCGAGCCGCGTCGTTTGGGAAGGAGACGTCCAAATGAGTTCAGGACTTAAGACACTTGCGGCCTCGCTCGCCGTCGGTGCGGCGCTCAGCCTCGGGCTGGGCGGCGCCATGGCGGCCGAGACGCCGAAAAAGGGCGGCGTGCTGAAATTCGTGGTCCCCGACGAGCCGCCGAGCTTCGACGGCCACCGCGAAACCACCTTCGCCCTCGTCCATCCGATCGCCCCGTTCTACAGCCTGCTGGTCAAGCAGAATCCTGAGAACTCGATGGATCCGACGGATATCATCTGCGATCTCTGCACCGAGATGCCGAAGCCGACCGACGGCGGCAAGACCTTCACCTTCAAGCTGAGGGAAGGCGTCAAGTTCGAGGACGGCTCGCCGGTCAATTCCAGTGACGTGAAGGCGACCTACGACAAGATCATCTTCCCGCAGGCCGACGTCAGTTCGGCCCGCAAGGCCTACTTCGTGATGGTCGACAAGGTCGAGGCGCCGGACCCGCAAACCGTGGTCTTCAAGCTGAAGTACCCGTCGTCGGCATTCGTGCCGGCCCTGGCCGTGCCGTTCAACTTCATCTACGACGACGCCAAGCTCGCCCAGGACATGCACTGGTACGAGAAGAACGTGCTCGGCAGCGGTCCGTTCCAGAAGTTCGAGCGCCAGGCCGGCGCCTTCATCAAGGGCACCGCCAACCCGAACTTCTACGAGAAGGGCAAGCCCTACCTCGATGGCTTCGAGGCGATCTTCGCCAAGAAGGAGTCGCTGCGCGTCCAGGCCATCCGCGGCGACCGGGCGGCGATCGAGTTCCGTGGCTTCCCGCCGCAGAGCCGCGACGACCTGGTCAAGGCGCTCGGCAAGGACGTCACGGTCCAGGAGAGCGACTGGAACTGCGTGCTGCTGATCACGCCGAACCATCGCAAGAAGCCGTTTGACGACGTCCGCGTCCGCAAGGCGCTGACCCTCGCGGTCGACCGCTGGGGCGGCTCGCAGTACCTCTCGAAGATCGCCATCGTGAAGACCGTCGGGGGCATCGTGTTCCCGGGTCACCCGCTGGCCGCCAAGCAGGAGGAACTGCAGCAGCTCGCCGGCTACTGGCCGGACCTGGCGAAGAGCCGCGCGGAGGCCAAGAAGCTCCTGAAGGAGGCTGGCATTCCCGACGGGTTCAAGTTCACCCTGAACAACCGGGCCGTCGACCAGCCCTACAAGATCGTCGGCACCTGGCTGATCGACCAGTGGAAGCAGGTCGGCCTGGCGGTGGACCAGCAGGTCCAGCCGACCGGTCCGTTCTACGACACGCTGCGCAAGAAGCAGGACTTCGACGTGTCGATCGACTTCAACTGCCAGTCGGTCGTGAACCCGCTTCTGGACGTGTCTAAGTTCATCTCGGAGGAGCGCTCGGGCAGCCAGTACGGCGGCTACACCAACGCCGAGGTCGACAAGCTGTTCGACGCGATGAACCAGACCGACGACACCGCCGAGCAGCGCAAGATGATGCGCCGGATGGAGAAGATCATCCTCGACGAGGAGGCGCTCGGCTTCATCACCATGTGGTGGTACCGGATCATTCCGCACCGCACCTACGTGAAGGGCTGGAACGTCAGCCCGAGCCACTACCTGAACCAGCAGTTGTCGGAAGTCTGGCTCGACCAGTAACCGTCCCGGTTCGGCTCGTCGCCCGCCGTAGCAACGGCGGGCGACGACGCACCCGAGTTTCGACCTTCCGAGATTGAAGGCCGCTGCCAATGCACCAGTATATCGTCAAGCGCGTGCTGATGATGATCCCGACCCTGTTCGGGGCCGCCGTCCTCGTGTTCTTCCTCATGCGCGCAATTCCGGGGGACGTCTGCGAGCTGCGGCTCGCCGGTACCGGCGCGACCTTCGATCCGGACGCGCTCAGGCTGTGCCAGCTCGAGCTCGGGCTCGACAAACCGCTGATCGGCCAGTTCTTCTCCTGGATCGGCGGATTCTTCATCGGCGACTTCGGCAACTCGATGTGGACCAACCAGCCGATCGTCGACGAGATCGGCCTGCGCTTTCAGGTGTCCCTGCAGATCGCCCTGATGGCGACCTTCGTGTCGATCGTGATCTCGATCCCGATGGGCATCATCTCGGCGGTCAAGCGCAACACCTGGATCGACTACTGCGTGCGCGGGTTCTCGATCGCCGGCATCGCGATGCCGTCGTTCTGGCTCGGCATCCTGATCATCCTCGGCCTGCTGATCGGCAGCCAGGCGCTCTACGGCGAACCCTGGATGCCACCGATCAGCTATGTGCCGATCTGGGAAAATCCGTCGGAGAACCTGGCCATGCTGATCTGGCCGGCGCTCGCCACCGGATACCGATACTCGGCGGTCGCCACCCGCATGACCCGGTCGACCATGCTTGAGGTGCTGCGCGAGGACTATGTCCGCACCGCCCGCGCCAAGGGCCTGGTCGAGAGCGTGATCGTCAACCGGCATGCGCTGAAGAACGCGCTGCTGCCGGTGGTCACCGTCATCGGCATCGAGTTCGCCTTCCTGATGGGAGGGCTTGTCGTCACCGAGCAGGTGTTCAACCTGAACGGCCTCGGCAAGCTGTTCGTCGAGTCGGTCAGCAACCACGACTACACGATGACCCAGGCGCTGGTGATGCTGGTCGCCCTGATCTTCGTGCTGACGAACTTCTTCGTCGACCTGCTCTACGCGTGGCTCGACCCACGCATCCGCTACAGCTGAGGAGGACGGGCAGAATGGCGACCTCGGAACTCCCGGTGACGGCCGAGACGGCGGCCCCGCGGCGCAAGACAGCGTGGCAGCAATTCACGCGCGTGGCCAAGCGGCAGCCGCTCGGCGTCGCCGGCGGCTTTATCGTGATCTTAATCATCCTGATGGCGATCTTCGCCGACGTCGTGGCGCCCTACGACCCGACCGCTATGAACTACAGCGCCTTCACCGCACCTCCCGGCTCGGAATTCTGGCTCGGCACCGACCAGATGGGCCGGGACGTGTTCTCGCGCATCGTCCACGGCGCTCGGACCGCGGTGTTCGTCGGGTTCGTGGCGAGTTTCGTCGGAGCCGGCATCGGCCTCGTGCTGGGAGTCGGCAGTGCCTATTTCGGCGGCAAGATCGACCTGATCTTCCAGCGGGTCATGGACATCTTCATGTCGTTCCCGCTGATCATCATGGCGCTGGCCATGGTCGCCATCTTCGGCACCGGCGTCGACAAGGTGATCGTCGCGATCACCATCCCGTTCATCCCGCGCTGTGCCCGCGTCGTGCGGTCCAGCGCATTGTCGGTGCGCGAGATGCCCTATGTCGATGCCGCCCGCTCGATCGGCTACAGCCACACCCGCATCGTGCTAAGGCACATGGTGCCGAACGTGATGGCGCCGTTCCTGATCATGATCACGGCCTTCGTCGGCCAGGCGATCCTGCTCGAGGCCTCGCTGTCCTATCTGGGCCTCGGGGTGCAGGAGCCGATTCCGGCCTGGGGCCTGATGCTGCAGGGCGGGGCCGAGCTGTACGCCGAAAGCGCGCCCTGGGTGGCGATCTTCCCGGGGCTGGCGATCACGCTGGCGGTGTTCGGCTTCAACCTGTTCGGCGACGCCGTTCGCGACATGCTGGACCCGAAGCTGCGGTCACAGTAGCGCGGTTCGCCTCGACACGAGGAAAAGGGCCCCGTTGCAGGGGCCCTTTTTCATGTCCGGACCGGCGCCCGGTCCGGTCTGGCCTGCCAGGTGCGCGCCTCCTCGAGTAGCCACGCGCGAAAGGCCGCGACCTTCGGCTGCCCGGCGCTTTGCTTCGAGCTCAGCAGATAGTAGGCGAAGCCGAGCGGCCTGCCGAGGCTCGGGTCGAAGGGGTGTACGAGGCAGCCGGCGGCGAGGTCTCCGGCCACGAGGACGTCCCCGATCAAGGCCACGCCGTGGCCGTCGAGCGCGGCCTGCGCCGCCATGCTCTCCATGGTGAAGTGCGGCCCGCGGGTCGGGTCGATGTCGTGCAGGCCGGCCGCCAGCAGCCACATGCGCCAGCTCGCGTCGGCGTCCTTCCAGTCGACATGCAGCAGGGTGTGGTGGCGCAGATCGTCGGGCTGGCGCAACGGGTGCTCGCCGCTCAACAGCACCGGGCTGCAGACCGGCGTATTGACCTGACCGAACAGGCGGTCGACCTGCAGCCCGCCATAACCGCCGGGGCCGTAGCGTAGCGCCACGTCGGCGTCGCCGCGCGCCACGTCGACCAGACGATCGGTCCCGTCGATCCGGGTCTCGATGTCCGGGTGTCGGCTGCGGAACCGTTCGAGCCGGGGCACCAGCCACATAGCGCCGAACGACGGGCTGACGCTGATGGTCAACACCCCGCTCTCGCAGTGGGCGCGCATCTGCTCGACCGCTTGGGCCAGCTTGTCGAAGCCCTGGCCGAGCGTCGGCAGGGCCGCCTGGCCGGCGTCGGTCAGGCGCAACGCCCGGGTCAGGCGGCGGAACAGAGGCACGCCCAGCAGATCCTCGAGCGCCTTGACCTGATGGCTGACCGCGGCCGGCGTGACGTTCAGCTCGGCAGCCGCCTTGGTGAAGCTGAGGTGCCGGGCAGCCGATTCGAAGGCCCTGAGAGCGTTCAGGGGCGGGAGCGGTCGCATCATTCCCTGTACCCGTAGATTTTCTAACCCGTCGGCGGAGATCTTCTCGTTTGTTGAAGTTCCCGGGCACGCATATTTCTTCACGAGTTCAAGGCCGGATAACCCTGGATCGGCGCGCTGGGCGCCACCGTATGGATTTGGAAAATCTAGATCATGGACCGGCCGACAGCAACCAACCCGGAACCCGATGGAGGACTCCATGACCGTCTGCTACGAGCTGCCCGCACGCCGGATCGACGGAACCGCCTCGCGGCTGGTCAAAGGCCTGGATTCGGCGGTCCGCCGGAGTGCCGGCGCGATCTCCCGCTGGAACCGGCGTCGCACCACGATCCGCGCGCTCCAGGCCTTGAGCGACCACCATCTGCTGGACATCGGGCTGGAGCGCTCCCGGATCGCCGCCACGGTCGATGAACTCCTCGACAACGAACCGGCATGAGGCTGGGCCCCCTCGGGCAGACCTCTCCCGACCCGGACCCTAGCCTACCGCCGGGTCGTCGTAGCACAGATGGTACACGCCGTGCTCGTCGGGCTCCCCGGCCACCTCTGTGGCATAGAGGAAGCGCTGGGCGCCGTACAGCACCGTGGGCCGGTTGGAGATATCGCCCAGGACCGGCAGGTAGAGGCGATCGCTCGCGATGATCTCCCTGCCCGGAACGGCGAAACGGAGACGGCAGAAGACCGCCCGTTGCTCGCGCAGCACCTCTTCATACATCGCGAGGCGAAAGGCGGCGGGCTCCGGCGGCATCACCTGATCCAGATACCAGCCGGTCGGCTCGAACCCGTAGATTTCCGTCAGCTTCGTGCCGGCCAGCCGACAGCGGAACCGCCCCGAGGGTTCGCGTTCCAGCACCAGCATGCCCGGCAGAACCTCGCGCGGAAGTTCGGTCGGGTCGATCTCCCGCCGATGGGGCAGACGGCCCAGTCTACGCCGCAGGCGATCCCAAAGATCGTACAGCCCGGCCAGGCCGGGATCCGAGATAGACGCCCGAAATCGCGGCGCCTGGTTCATCGCTACTCGGCCGCCACCGCCGCCCCGGCCTCGGCTTCCTGCACGAAGTGCCCGGGCTCGACCTCGCGATAGTGGCGGGCCGGCGGTTCGTACCCGGCAGGCTTCAGCGGGCTCGGGATCTCGTCGGTCATCAGCCGCAGCTCGGTCTTGCGCTTTACCGGATCGGCGATCGGCACCGCCGCCATCAGCTTTCGGGTATAGGAGTGCTGCGGGTTCTCGAACACCGCCTGGCGCGGCCCGATCTCGACGATCTCGCCGAGATACATGACCGCCACCCGGTGCGCGATACGCTCGACCACCGCCATATCGTGGCTGATGAACAGGTAGGCAAGGCCCAGTTCCTCCTGCAGGTCCATCATCAGGTTGATGACCTGGGCCTGGATCGACACGTCGAGCGCCGACACCGCCTCGTCGGCGATGATCAGCTTCGGATTCAGGCCGAGGGCCCGGGCGATGCACAGGCGCTGGCGCTGACCGCCCGAGAATTCGTGCGGGTAGCGGCTGGCATGCTCCTCGTCCAGGCCGACCCGCCGCAGCAGCTCGATCACACGGTCCTCGGCCTCCTTGCCGCGGGCCAAGCCGTGTACGATCATCGGCTCGGCGATCGCCGCGCCGGCGGTCATTCGCGGGTTCAGGGACGCGAACGGATCCTGGAAGATCATCTGCATGTCGCGCCGCAGCGGCCGCATCTCGCCGGACGACAGGCCGACGACCTCCTGGCCCTCGAACTTGATCGAGCCGCGGGTCGGCTCGACCAGCCGGATGATGCTGCGCCCGGTCGTCGACTTGCCGCAGCCGGACTCGCCGACCATGGCCAGGGTCTCGCCCGGCAGCAGGTCGAAGGACACGTTCTCGACGGCATGGATCCGGCCGGTGGTGCGGCCGAACACGCCGGCCCTGATATCGAACCGGGTCGTCAGCCCCTTCACCGTCAGCAGCGGCTGGGCGCCGCGCCGCACCGTGTCGCGGATCTCCAGCGCGGTCTCCGGGACGTCCTCGACCGCGGCGACCTCGTCGCCCTCGGCGCGGTTGACGTCGACGTTGGCGAACTTCATCGGCAGCTTGTGCCCGCGCATCGACCCGAGCCGCGGCACCGCCGCCAGAAGCGCCTTGGTGTAGGGGTGCTCCGCGTGGTGGAAGATGTGCTCGGCCGGGCCCTCCTCGACCTTCTTGCCGCGCAGCATGACGACCACCCGGTCGGCGACCTCGGCGACCACGCCCATGTCGTGGGTGATGAACATCACCGACATGCCGATCTCGTTCTGCAGGGTCTTGATGAGGTCGAGGATCTGCGCCTGGATCGTCACGTCGAGCGCGGTGGTCGGCTCGTCGGCGATCAGCAGGCTCGGTCGGCACGACAGCGCCATGGCAATCATCACCCGCTGGCGCATGCCACCGGATAGCTGGTGCGGATACTGCGAGAGCTGCTTCTCGGGCTCCGGGATCCGGACCAGCTTCAGCATCTCCAGCGCCTGGGTCAGCGCCTGATCTTCGGTCTTGCCCTGGTGCAGCATGATCGCCTCGGCGATCTGGAACCCGACCGTGAACACCGGGTTCAGCGAGGTCATCGGCTCCTGGAAGATCATCGAGATGTCGTTGCCGCGGATCGAGCGCATCTGCTCCGGGGTCTGCTTGACGATGTCGATGACGTCGCCTTCCGGCTTTCGGAACATGATCTTGCCGCTCGGGATGCGACCACCGGCGTTGTCGGTCAGGCGCATCAGCCCCATAGCGGTCACCGACTTGCCGGAGCCGGATTCGCCGACCACTGCCAGGGTCTCGCCCTTGTCGATGTGCCAGGACACGCCGTCCACGGCCTTGACCGTCCGGTCTTCGAGCGGGAAGTGGATCCGGAGGTCCTCGACCTCGATCAGGCGCTTCTCGTCCATAACGTCTCCCTCTCCCGCTCCGGGGCCGCGGCGGCCGAAGGCATTTTGCGGATGCCGGGGCCCGACGACAACCGTTACCGTAGTCGAATTGCATACAATTCGGCACACAAACCCGGCAGTCCCGACGAGGCGGTGTTCCGGCCGGCGCCCGGAATCCGCTTGAGTATGCTTCCCCGCTGCCGTCAGGCTGACGCCAGACGATCCGGACGAAGGACACCGCCCATGCTGATCCACCACGCTGCGAATACCCGTTCCGTGCGGGCCGTCTGGCTGTTCGAGGAACTCGGCCTGCCCTACGACCTCAAGGTCTACAAGCTCGGCGACCCGGCCATGCGTTCGCCCGAGTACCTGAAGCTGCATCCGCTGGGACGGGTGCCGGCGCTCGAGGACGGCGACTGCACCATTTTCGAGAGCGGGGCGATCGTCGAGTACGTGCTCGCCCGGTACGGCGAGGGCCGCCTGCGCCCGGCGATCGACGCGCCCGAATTCCCGGCCTATCTGCAGTGGTTGCACTACGCCGAGGGCATGATGATGCCGCAGGTCAACGTCATCGTGGTCGAGACCATGTTCCTGCCGCCGGAGCGGCGCAATGCCGACAACGTCGCCCGGGCGACCAAGCTGCTGAACCGCATGCTGACGGCCGTCGAGGCGACCCTGGCAGAAGGTCGGGAGTATCTCGCCGGCGGCTTCTCCGGCGCCGACATCATGACCGGCCACGCCTGTATCGCCGCCGGGCGTCTCAAGGCCGACCTTTCGAACAAGCCGCATGTCGCGGCGTATATCGGCCGCCTGACCGAAAGGCCGGCCTATCGGCGGGCGATGCAGGCCGCCTGAACGGGAACCGCCGGTGAAGCGGGAGGCAGACCTGGCCCTGGCCGACCCCGGCGCCGCCGCCCGCGCCGGCTTCCGCGTCGCGATCGGGGTCCCGCTGCTGCTGGTCAGCGGCGGCATGCTCGGTTTCGGCGCGCTCGCCCACGATATCGGCTTCGCATCCTGGGAGGCGGTGCTCGCCTCGACCGTGGTGTGGGCGCTGCCGGCCCAGGTGGTCGCGACCGAACTACATGCGGCCGGGGCCGACCTGCTGGCGATCGCGATCGCGGCGGCCCTGACCAGCATGCGGTTCTTCCCGATGGCGGTGGCGCTGCTGCCGACCTTCGGGCGGGTCGGCCTGGCCGGCCGGGTGGCCCAGTCGCATCTCATGTCGGCCACCAGCTGGGCGTTCCTGATGCGCAGCGCAGCGCCGTCCGAGCCGCGCGCTCGGCTCGCCTACCACACCGCCTTCGCGCTCACCTGCATCACCGCGGCGGCACTCGCCACCCTGGCCGGCTGGCTGGGGGCGGCCGCCCTTCCGCAGCCGCTCGCGCTCGGCCTGCTGTTCATGAACGCTGCCTTCTTCATGGTGCTGCTGATCGACCAGCGCAGCCGGCAGGCCTTGCTGGCCGTGGCCTCGGGCGCCCTGCTGTACGGGCCGGTCCACGCCGGGCTGCCGGAGATGGCGCTGCTGCTGGCCGGGGTGCTCGGGGGCACCGTCGCCTTTCTGCTGGGCGACCGGCTCCGGCCGCGATCATGAGCGAGCTGCCGCACCCCGGCTTCGTCGTGGTGCTGGTCGCCGCCGCCGCGACCTTCGTGTGGCGCGTGCTCGGCGCGGTGCTGGTCGGCCGGGTCGACCCGGACGGCCCGGTGGTGCGGTGGTTCACCCTGACCTCCTACGCCCTGCTGGCGGCGCTGGTGGTTCGCCTGGTCGGCCTGCCGACCGGCTCGCTCGCCGAGCTGCCGGCGACGGTCCGGGCCGGCGCCGTCTTGGTGACGATCACGGTTTGGTGGCTGGGCCGGCGCCGCCCACTGCCGGCGGTGCTGGCCGGCAGCGCCTGCATCGTCGCGGCGGCCTGGCTGGCGGCCGGCTGACGGCGGCGCTACCGTCGCGGCAGCCAACCGCACAACCACACGGTGCCGCCATGAAGATCCCCGCCCTGCCTTTCACCGTCACCGACTGGTCGAAGGTCGAGCCAACCGAGCACCCGGGCGAGACCGGGACCGCATACTGGCGCACCCTGAACATCGGCGACATCCGGGTCCGCCAGGTCACCTATTCGCCCGGCTATCTCGCCGACCACTGGTGCGACCGCGGCCATGTGCTCTACGTGGTCGAGGGCGAGCTGGTGAGCGAGCTGAAGGACGGCCGGCGGTTCACCCTGACCCCGGGCATGAGCTACCAGGTCTCCGACAACGGCGACGCCCCGCACCGCTCGGTGACCGAGACGGGCGCGACGCTGTTCATCGTGGACTGACGGCGGCGTCCGTCGTGCCGTGGGTCCCGGCTCTCCGCTTCGCTCCGGCCGGGATGACGTCCTTTTTATCCGACGCCATCCCGGGCCGACCCGGGACCCACCCGCCGCGCTTCGGCGCCGGCCGCCCTCAGGCATTCCCGGTCAGATAGTCCATCGCCGCCTGCAAGCCGCCGACCTTGATCGGTACGCCCGCGAGCCGCAGGCCCATCTCGCAGCCAGCCAGGGTGCCGGCCAGCATCAGGTCGTTGAAGTCGCCGAGATGGCCGATCCGGAACATCCGGCCCTTCACCTTGCCGAGCCCGGCGCCGAGCGACATGTCGAACTTCTCGAGGATCACCTTGCGCACCGCGTCGGCGTCGTGGCCGTCCGGCATCACCACGCCCGTAAGCACCGGCGAGTACTCCTTCGGCTCCTGGCACTGGATCTCCAGGCCCCAGGCCCGGACCGCCCGGCGGGTCGCCTCGGCGTGCCGCTCGTGGCGGGCGAACACGTTGTCCAGTCCCTCGTCCATCAGCATCTCGCAGGCCTCCTTGAGGCCGTAGAGCAGGTTGGTGGACGGGGTATAGGGGAAGTTGCCCGACGGATTCTGGCCGAGCTGCGACGCCCAGTCCCAGTACGACCGGGTCATCTTCGCCGACTTCGAGGCCTCGATCGCCTTCGGCGACAGCGCGTTGAAGCCGAGCCCAGGCGGCAGCATCAGCCCCTTCTGCGAGCCGGTGACGGTGACGTCGACGCCCCACTCGTCGTGCCGGTAGTCGGCCGAGGCCAGGCCGGAGATGGTGTCGACCATGAACAGCGCCGGATGCTTCGCCGCGTCGATCGCCCTGCGCACCTCGGCGATCCGCGAGGTCACGCCGGTCGAGGTCTCGTTGTGGACCACGCACACTGCCTTGATGCGGTGCTCCCTGTCCTTGCTCAGCCGTTCCTCGATGGCGGCGGCGTCGACGCCGTGCCGCCAGTCGCCGGTGATCACCTCGGGCTTCAGGCCGATGCGGGTCGCCAGCTCGACCCACAGGGTCGAGAACTGCCCGGTCTCGTACATCAGCACGGCATCGCCCGGCGACATGGTGTTGACCAGCGCCGCCTCCCAGGCCCCGGTGCCGGAGGACGGGAAGATCACCACCGGGTGCTCGGTCTTGAACACCGGCTTCACCGCCGCCAGGACCTCCTTGGCCAGTGCCTGGAACTCCGGGCCGCGGTGGTCGATGGTCGGCCGCTCGATGGCGCGCAGGATCCGGCCCGGCACGTTCGACGGGCCGGGGATCTGCAGGAAGTGGGGACCGGCGCGATGACCGCTCATGACGTTGCCTACCTTTCGTGATGCCTGGTGTCGGATCGGCCGGTGGCGGCCGTTGATTTTTGCCACCGCCACGGGGTTCGGCTACCCTCGGAGGCGGGGAGATGCACGGATCGACCACCTGCGTGCGATCGAGGGAGGATTGAGCGATGGCCTACGAAACGCCGTCCCGCCGGGGCGTGCTGGCGGGCATCGCGGCGACCACCGCGCTGGCAGGGTTGCCCGCCGCCGCCCTGGCCCGCAAGCCGAAGCTCCAGCTCGAAGCCACGACCCGTGAGATCGAAGTCAACGGCAAGCTGGTCAAGCGCCTCGCGGTGGTCGGGCCCGACGGACCCGAGGGCCTGCGGCTGAAGCGCGGCGACGACTTCGAGGTCCGGCTGACCAACCGGCTCGACACCGAGACCCTGATCCACTGGCACGGCCTGATCCTGCCGCCGGCGCAGGACGGCGTGCCCGGGATCTCGGGACCGGCGATCCCGCCGGGCGGCCATGCCGACTACGACTTCCCCCTGGTCCAGGCCGGCACCTACTGGATGCACTCCCATGTCGGCTTCCAGGAGCAGCTCGGTCTGGCGATGCCCCTGATCCTGGAGGATCCGGACGACCCGCTGGCCGGCCTGCAGGAGGTCGTGCTGTTCCTCGAGGACTTTACCTTCAAGGATCCCTACGCGATTCTCGCGGATCTGCAGAAAGGCGACGCGACGGCCACCGCCGGTGGCGCCATGACGATGCCTGCCGGCATGGCGATGCCGGGCGGGGCGAAGATGCCCCAGGGGATGAAGATGCCCCAGGGGATGAAGATGCCGGACGCCGGCAAGACCGGGGGCGCCATGAAGATGGCCGACGGCATGGCCGGCATGAAGGCCGACCTGAACGACGTCGACTTCGACGCCTATCTGGCGAACTCCCGCACCCTGCGCGACCCGGAGATCATCAGGGTCGAGCGCAACGGGAAGGTCCGCGTCCGGATCATCAACGGCGGCGCGTCGACCAATTTCTTCATCTCGGCCGGCGGCCGGACCGCCCGCCTGGTCGCGGTCGACGGCGAGCCGGTACAGCCGATCGACGACACCGTGTTCCCGATCGGCATCGCCCAGCGCCTGGACTTGCTGGTCGACGTCGCCGCCGGCCAGGTGGTGCCGATCCTGGCCCAGCGCGAGGGCGACACCGTCAGGACCGGCCTGATCCTGGCGGCACCGGGCGCGCAGGTCGCCAAGGTCTCCGAGCAGGCCGAGGCCAAGGCCGGGGCGATGGGCGTCGAGCTGGAATCCCGCCTGCGGACGGCGGCCCCGCTGCCGCAGCGGCCAATCGACGACGAGCTGCTGTCGACGCTGTCCGGCGACATGGCGGCCTATGTCTGGATGATGCATGGCGGCGTCTACCCGAACAACAAGCCGCTCGTGGTGACCACCGGCCAGCGCGCCGCGATCCGCATGCGCAACGAGACCGGCATGGCGCACCCGATGCACCTGCACGGCCATGTCTTCCAGGTCGTCGAGATCGCCGGCAAGAAGATCGACGGGGCGGTGCGCGATACCGTGATGGTGCCGCCGCTGTCCGACGTCGTGGTGGTGTTCGACGCCAACAACCCCGGGAACTGGGCCTATCACTGCCACAACCTCTACCACATGGAGGCCGGCATGTTCTCCTACCTGGCCTACGTCCCGGCCACCTGACCGGCGGTTCCCGGCGCCGGTCACGGCGCCACGCTCCGGGCCAACACCACGGCGACGTGCTCGGCGGTGCGCCCGGCGCCGTCGTGGATCTGGTGGCGGCAGCTGGTGCCGTCGGCGACCAGCAGGGTGTCGGGCTCGGCCTTCCGCACCGCCGGCAGCAGGCTGAGCTCGGCCATCTTCATCGAGACCTCGTAGTGCTCGGCCTCGTAGCCGAAGGCCCCGGCCATGCCGCAGCAGCTCGACTCGATCACCGAGACGTCGAGACCCGGGATCAGCTTCAGCGCCGCCGTCACGTCACCCATGGCGGCGAACGCCTTCTGGTGGCAGTGGCCGTGCACCAAAGCCTTATCCGCAATCGGTCTCAGCTTCAGCCCTTCCAGCCTGCCTGCCTTGGCCTCACGCACCAGGAACGCCTCGAACAGCATCGCCTGCGCCGGCACCGCCCCGGCGGCGTCGCGCAGCAGCGACGGCAACTCGTCGACCAGGGTGAACAGGCAGGACGGCTCCAGCCCGACGATCGGCACGCCGCGCTCGGCATAAGGCGCCAGCGCCGCCACCAGAGCCCGCATCTCGGCCTCGGCTCGAGCGATCAGCCCGCTCGCCAGATAGGTCCGCCCGCAGCACAGCCGCCGCCCCTCGCCGGTGGCCGACGGGTCGACCACGTGGACCGTGTAGCCGGCGGCATCCAGCACCCGCATCGCGGCGCGCAGGTTCCCGGGCTCGAAATACGAACTGAAGGTGTCGGCGAACAGCACCACCTCGCGGCCCTCGACCGCCCGCCGGTCCGGCACCTCCGAGGCCCGGAACGGCGCGGGCGAGAACGCCGGCAGGCTGCGCTGGCGGGCGAAGCCCATCAGCATCTGCGACAGCCAGGGCAGCCCCGGCACCGTGTCGCGCAGGTTGGCGAGGTAGTGGAAGCGCGACGCCGCCTCGGCCCAACGCGGCAGCGAGGCGATCAGCCGGTCCTTCAGCGACAGACCGTGGCGCGCGACGTACTGCCCCAGCACCTCGGTCTTCATCTTGGCCATGTCGACGCCGGTCGGGCACTCGCGCCGGCAGCCCTTGCAGCCGACGCACAGGTCGAGCGACGCCTTCATCGCCGGGTCGGTCAGGCCGTCCGGGCCGAGCTGCCCCGATAGCGCCAGGCGGAGCGTGTTCGCGCGGCCGCGGGTGACGTGCTGCTCGTCGCCGGTGACCCGGAAGCTCGGGCACATCACTGCCGGGTCGCGCTTGCGGCAGGTGCCGTTATTATTGCACATCTCGACGGCGCCGGAGAGCCCGCCCCAGGCCGACCAGTCGAACCGGGTCGCCGGATTCGCGGGGCGATAGTCCGGCGGATAGCGGAACAGGCTGCGGTCGTCCATCTTCGGCGGGTCGACGATCCGCCCCGGGTTCATTAGCCCCCTGGGATCGAAGGCCCGCTTGACCTCGCCGAAGGCGTCGACCACCCGGTCGCCGAACATCTGGCGGTGGAACTCCGAGCGCACGATGCCGTCGCCGTGCTCGCCCGAATGCGAGCCCTTGTACTCGCGCACCATGGCGAACGCCTCCTCGGCGATCACCCGCATCTTCTTCACATCTGTGCCGTCCTTCATGTTCAGGACCGGCCGGACATGCAGGGTGCCGACGCTGGCATGGGCGTACCAGGTGCCGTCAGTGCCGTGCTTGTGGAACACCTCGGTCAGGCGGTCGGTGTAGTCCGCCAGGTCCTCCAGCGGCACCGCACAGTCCTCGATGAAGGACACCGGCTTCCCGTCGCCCTTCATCGACATCATGATGTTCAGGCCGGAGCTGCGGACCTCGGTGATCTGCGCCTGGAACGCCGGGTCCTCGGCCCGCACCACCGCGCCCGGGAAGCCGAGGTCGCCCATCATCGCGTCCAGGTCGTCGAGCCGCTGCAGCAGCGGGTCGCGCTCCTCGCCGGCGAACTCGACCACCAGCAGGGCCTGCGGCTCGCCCTTCACGAAACGCTCGACGATCGGCCGGAACATGGCGATCTGGCGGGCCAGGTCCATCATGGTGCGGTCGATCAGCTCGACAGCGTAGGGCTTCAGGGTGACCAGGTGCCGGGTCGAGGCCATGGCCTCCCGGAAGGTCGGGAAGTGGCAGACCCCCATGACCCGATGCCTGGGAATCGCATGGCTCTTCAGGCGGATGCGCCGCGACAGCGCCAGCGTGCCTTCCGAACCGACCAGCAGCGACGCCATGTTGTGGCCACCCCGGCCGTCCCGCTGCACGACCCGGTCCAGGTTGTAACCGCCGACCTTGCGCATCAGCTTGGGGATTCGGCCGTCGATCTCGGCGGCTTCGCGGTCGGCGATGGCGCGCACGGTCTGGACGAGGTCGCGGTAGCGCTCCGGCCCGGTCAGCTCGCCAATGTTGCCGGGCACGTGGCCGAAGCGGGCCTCGGTGCCGTCCATCAGGATGGCGTCGATGGCCTCGACGTTGTCGACCATGATGCCGTAGTGGATCGACCGGCCGCCGCAGGAGTTGTTGGCGGTCATGCCCCCGATGGTGGCGCGCGAGGCGGTCGAGACGTCGACCGGGAACAGCCGGCCCTTCCGCTTCAGCCAGGCGTTCAGGTGGTCGAGCACGATGCCCGGCTGGACCGTAACCTCCTGCGTGTCCTCGTCGTAGTCGACGACATCGCGGAGGTATTTCGTGCAGTCCAGCACCAGGGCGGTGTTGACGGTCTGGCCGCATTGCGAGGTGCCGCCGCCGCGCGGCAGGATCGGAATGCCTTCATCGGCGGCGATCTGCACGGCGACCCGCAGGTCCTGCTCGGTGTGCGGCACCACCACGCCGATCGGCTCGACTTGGTAGATCGATGCGTCTGTCGAATAGCGGCCGCGCGAGAACGCGTCGAACAGCACCTCGCCCTCGAGCTCTCGTCCAAGTCGGGCGGCCAGCGCGGAGTCGCCGATGCGAGCCTTCAGGGCAGACATGATCTTTTTCCTCCCACGGCCTGCTAGACTAGCGCCGGAAACGGCCATCGGATACCGGACCAGTGGACAGCGGATGTCGCCGAGCGGACAGGACGAGAGACACAAGGATCCGGTCAGCGGCCATGTCGAGAGCGACGCCGCCGTGATCGGCCACGCTGCCAGCTTTGCGCCCGGCGCCAGCGTGCCCTGGCACCGCCATCGCCGCGGCCAGCTCGCCCTGACCCTCGCCCGGGTGATGCGGGTCGAGACCCCGGACAAGGTCTGGCTGGTGCCGCGCGGCAGCGTGCTGTGGCTGCCGGCCGGCACCCCGCACCGCAGCCTGGCGCCCGAGGAGCGGCTGATGCGCAGCCTGTACGTCCGCCCGGATGCCGCCGACGCGCTTCCGACGGCGCCGACCGCGGTCCAGCAGGGCACGCCGCTGGCCGACATGGTGACCTGGCTGGCCGAGACCTATGACAGCGACCGGCTCGACAGGGCGTGGTCGACCGTGGCGGGCGCCGCGCTGGCCCTGGTGCGCCCGGCGCCGGGGGTGCATATCCGCCTGGCCGCCCCGCAGGACCCCGGGCTCGCCGCCATCGCCGACGCGGTGCAGGCCGACCCGGCCGAGGACACCAGCCTGGAGGACTGGGCCGGACGCCTCGGCGTCTCCGCCCGCACCCTGCGCCGCCGGGTACAGGCCGAGACCGGGCTCAGCTACCGCGACTGGCGCCGCATCCTCGGCCTGACGGTGGCCGCCGAGCGGCTGCTGGCCGGCGGCCGGGTGACCGACGTGGCGTTCGAGTCCGGGTATGCCGGGACCAGCGCCTTCGTGGCGGCGTTCCGGCAAGCCTTCCAGGTGACGCCGGGGGAGTTCCAGAGGAGGGCAGCGGGGCGGTAGACGGCCGGGACCACCACCCCGCCTGACGTCCTGAGGTGCCGCGCACCGCGCGGCCACGAAGGGCCTGCCCGACGAAGGAGCAGCGGCAGCCGGCCCTTCGTGGCTCGCTGCGCTCGCACCTCGGGGCGACAGGGAATGGGAGAACGGCGACCCAGGTCTGCTCCCTCAGAACACGAGATGCACCTTCATCGACCGCCGCCGGTCGCTGGCGGTGCGGAACGCCTCCATGGCGTCGGCGACCGCGAACTCGTGGCTCAGCACCGGGCCGAGGTCGATGCGGCCGCTGCCGAGCAGGTCGACCGCCACCGGGAAGTCGCGGGCGAAGCGGAACGAGCTCTTCAGCGTGATCTCCTTGGCCATCAGTCGGTCCATCGGCAGCGTGACCTTCGGGTCGGCGTAGGTGCCGACCTGCACCAGGGTGCCGCCGGGAGCGAGTTGGTCGAGGCAGGTCGCGAGGGCCGCCGGATGGCCGGAGCACTCGAAGGCGGCGTCGAAGCGGCCGCGCGGGAACGCCGGGTCGGCGACCGAGCCGGGGGTCGCCGCCACGTCGTGCACCCGGTCGGCGCCGAGCGCCTCGGCGACTCGCAGCGGCTCGGGCGTGACGTCGGTGATCTCGACCGTGGCACCTGCGAGGCGAGCCGCCGCCAGGACGATCACGCCGATCGGCCCGGCCCCGGTCACTAGCACCCGGCGGCCGAGCAGCGGGCCGGCATGGCTCAACGCGTGCAGCACCACCGACAGCGGCTCGGCGAGCGCCGCCACCCGCGACGGGGTGCCGGCCGGCACCTTGACGCACTGCCGCTCGTGGGTGGCGAAGGTCTCGGCGAACAGGCCCTGGGCGTGCGGAAACCGCCGCGACGAGCCGAGGAACAGCATGTCGGCGCACAGCTGCTCGCGGTCGGAGCGGCAGTAGGCGCACTGCCCGCAGGGATGGCTCGGGTTGATCGCCACCCGGTCGCCGACCGCGACCAATGTCACACCGGGGCCGACCTCGGCCACCATGCCGGCGCCCTCGTGGCCGAGCACGAACAGCTCACGCACCGGGAAGTCGCCGATCCGGTGGTCGTGGAAGTAGTGCAGGTCGGACCCGCAGATGCCGCCGGACTCGACCCGCACCCGGACCTCGCCGGGGCCGAGCGGCCGCTCCTCGCGTGGCTCGACCCTGAGGTCCTCGATCCCGTGCAGCACGACGGCCTTCATGGCTTCCTCCGTGGATTGGCAGGGCCAATCTGCGGCGGGAGGAGTGGACTGGCAAGCGCGCGTCACTTCGTGGGTTCCGGCTCGGCCGCGCCACGGCGCGTCCGTCCGGAATGACGACAAAGGAAGAAGCCATCCTCATCCGTCATTCCGGACCGGACAGCCGAAGGCCGGACGGATCCGGATCCCACGAAGCGACCTACGGGATTCACACATTTCTCGGCGGCGGGTGGGTTCCGGAGCCGTCCCGGATCAAGTCCGAGACCCTCCGGAATGACGAAAGTGGGGAGGATCTGGTCGGCTTCCCTCCCGACTCCAACCCTCACTTCGTCATC